>NZ_CP009428.1:4800000-6000000 GCF_000758725.1 Paenibacillus odorifer | reverse complement strand
ATTGTGAGATCAAGTACAGCGTGGTGGAAAAGGACGAACTGGAGAGCAACCTGCGCCAAATTCTAAATTTGGGGCATACTGCTGGCCGAGCGTTAGAGGCTTTAAGTGGTTATGAATTATTACATGGTGAAGCTATTGCGATTGGACTCGCGGTTCAGGTGCAGCTGGCAGAGCAGTTGGGGTATGTAACGGCTGACGAAACTCAGCGTATGATTGCTTTGTTGAAGAAGGCGGGACTTCCGACTGAAATACCAGCAACCATTACAAATAGAATGCTGATCGATAAGATGTATACGGATAAAAAGGTTCGCAAAGGGCGTATACGGTTTGTGTTCCAAGCTGGAATTGGAGTGATGAAGTCTTTTGAAGGTGGAGCTTATTCGACGCCAGTCGAAGAGCAAGTCCTATCCGAGCTTTTAAATAAAATACGCAGTTAAGATAGGAAAACGTTATTTTAAATTTATGACGAATAGCCCAGAAGGTAGGGTTTACTTTTTCGTTCAAGGTGGTATTATTAAAATATAAGTTGCACTAAGGAAATATAGTTGTACTGTTGCAACAATGATTATCATTCTCACTACTCATAGTTATCATTCATGCTGTCCCGGCTAAGCCGGGGCAGCATGTGTCATTTTAGGGGTCTTAAGAATGGCTCTCATTATCATTTAGACAAAACAAAGCGTGTGCTCCCGAAGCAAGTTTTGTTGCGAAGAGAAGTCAATGAAGTAATCCTACACAAAACTTTCAGGATGGTGATTATTATGCAAGCAACATCAAAACATTTACCCCAGCAAACCTCAATCTCCGGCAGCATGAAGAAACCAGGCGCTCCAAAACGCCGGTTCGATGTGAGAGCCATGCTCAGCAACTCCGAGATGCAGGCTGCGCTTGGCAGCGGAGTGCTTATGCTTTTTGCTTGGGCTATGGGTAGCTGGTCAGAAGTTTTCTCTATAGTACTTTATGTTATTTCGTATACCATTGGTGGCTGGAACAAAGCCAAAGAAGGCGTTGAGACGCTCGTCAAAGAACGTGATCTCGATGTGAACCTGCTGATGATTGCGGCTGCACTAGGCGCAGCTACCATTGGGTACTGGAATGAAGGTGCTATGCTCATCTTTATTTTTGCGCTTAGTGGAGCACTTGAGAGCTATACGATGGAACGGAGTAAGAAGGATATTTCCTCACTTATGGCCTTAAAACCAGCCACAGCCATGCGGATTGAAAAAGGAAGCATGAACGAGGTAGCTATTGATCAGTTAGTAATCGGAGATCTGTTGCTTGTACGTCCAGGGGATCTTATTCCTGCAGATGGTAAGGTGTACAGAGGAGAATCGGCAGTAGATCAGGCTTCCATTACAGGAGAGTCAGTGCCTGTTGAAAAATGTGCCGGCAGCGAAGTATTCGCAGGTACGGTCAATGGAGAAGGTCCTCTTTATATTGAAGTAACGAAATCAGCAGAGAACACACTTTTTTCCAAGATCATTAAGATGGTAGAAGAAGCAGAGACGGATGTTCCAAATTCACAGCGATTCATTAAAAGACTGGAAGCCATCTATGCACGGGTAGTTCTCGCCTCGACTGTGGCTCTTATTTTCCTTCCACCCTTTTTGCTGGACTGGAGCTGGAGCGCAACCTTTTATAAAGCGATGGTTTTTCTTGTAGTAGCCTCGCCTTGTGCGTTGGTCTCATCGATTATGCCTGCGATGCTGTCGGCTATTTCCAAAAGTGCGCGAAAAGGGATTTTATTTAAAGGCGGGGTCCACCTCGAAAATATGGCCCGGACCTCTGTTGTAGCTTTTGATAAGACAGGGACCCTTACAGAGGGAACTCCGCAGGTGACAGACTTTATTGCAGCTGAAGGCTACAACCGGGAAGAATTACTGGCGATTAGCGCATCCATTGAGCATATGTCCCGCCATCCATTGGCGGAAGCCATTGTGCGTAAAGCTGAGGAAGAATATCTGGAGCTGCGAGGTGTGCAGGAAAGTAAAACCATCACTGGCTGGGGAATTGAAGGTCAAGTTGACGGGCATCTCTGGAAAATTGGTAAGTCCAATTTACTGGATGAGCTGACTTCGTCTGCGATGGATTCTGAGCTAGCATTCTGGAGAACTAAACGGCAGCAGTTGGCGGAAGAGGGGAAGACTGTCTCCATTATTTTGGACGGTGAGCATATTGCAGGTATGATTGCATTGCAGGATACAGTTCGCCCACAAGCAGAAGCTGCAGTGCGGAAGCTGCAGGAGCTGGGGATTAAAGTGGCTATGCTTACGGGTGACCGGGAAGCTACAGCAAAAGTTATTGCGGCTTCAACCGGAGTAGATTTAGTATTTGCCGACCTTTTACCAGAGGATAAAGTAAAGCATATTAAGGCGCTTCGTGAAAAGCACGGTAATGTTGTGATGGTGGGTGACGGTGTGAATGATGCGCCTGCTCTGGCTACAGCGACTGTTGGCATGGGTATGGGCATGAAAGGCAGTGGTGCAGCGCTTGAGATAGCCGATGTAGTGCTTATGAATGATAATATTGAAGAGATCGCCTCGACCATTTCATTGGCACGGCGTTCACAGCGTATTGTGAAGCAAAATATGATTTTTGCTGTAACAGTAATCGCGGTTCTGATGATCAGTAACTTTGTGCAGGGCATCGCCCTTCCTTTTGGCGTGATCGGTCATGAAGGCAGTACGATATTAGTTATTCTTAATGGGCTGCGATTGTTGCGGTAAGAGGTCAGTGATGTTATTGCGCATTATTTATTGCCAAAAATTAAATTGTTCACAAATGATTTTTTCCTGAGGGAGTCTGGCTTATTGACATTTTTGCTTTCAGTTAGCATAATTAAGACTACATTATAATTATTTTAAATAAGAAGCGACGTCACTGCCGTCTAATTCAAGGAGGATATAGATATGTATAAATCAATAATTGTTGGAACCGGACCGGCGGGGTTGACTGCTGCTATCTACTTGGCTCGTGCCAATTTGAACCCACTAGTAATCGAAGGACCCCAACCTGGCGGACAATTGACCACCACTACAGAAGTGGAGAATTTCCCGGGATTTCCTGATGGGATTATGGGTCCAGACTTAATGGATAATATGCGTAAACAAGCTGAACGTTTTGGTGCGGAATTCCGTACGGGTTGGGTGAACAGCGTAGAACTTGGAGAACGTCCTTTTAAGCTTAATGTTGAAGGGTTGGGTGTTCTTACGACGGATACCTTGATCATTTCCACTGGCGCTACGGCAAAATACCTCGGTATCCCAGGCGAACAGGATAATGTGGGACGCGGTGTGAGCACCTGTGCTACCTGTGATGGATTCTTCTTCCGTAATAAAGAGATCGTGGTTGTTGGCGGTGGTGATTCTGCGCTTGAGGAAGCGGGTTTCTTGACTCGTTTTGCCTCCAAAGTAACTTTGGTACACCGTCGTGAAGAACTACGTGCTTCCAAGATCATGCAGGATCGCGTTCGCGATAATGTTAAAGTAGCTTGGAGCCTGAATCGTACTCCTCTGGAAGTAACTTCTGGAGATAAAGGCGTGAGTGGACTAAAAGTGCTGAACAATGAGACAGGACAAGAAGAAATCATTGAAGCAAGCGGAGTGTTTGTGGCAATTGGCCACCATCCTAACACTGCATTCTTGGGTGGACAAATCACAACTAATGCTGAAGGTTATATCATGACTAATCCCGGTACTTCTGAAACTAATATCCCAGGCGTATTCGCTTGTGGTGATGTGCAGGATACCCGTTATAGACAAGCGATTACGGCAGCAGGCAGTGGATGTATGGCAGCTATGGATGCTGAGAAATACATTGAAAGTCTGGAACATAGCGCGGTCATTCTGTAATTTGGTATAGAAAACTCCCAGTGCTACAATAAATAACATAACTGTAATCTTCCATAGGAGGTCTAATGATGGAAAATGTAATTGTATATACTTCAACAAATTGTCCACATTGCCGTCAGGTGAAGAGCTTTTTGAGCGAAAAAGGCGTAGCCTATGAAGAACGTAACATCGAGCAGAATGATGATTACGCACAGCAGGTTTGGGATATGGGAATGAGAGCTGTTCCTGTAACTGTAATTGGTGAGTACAAAATCGTGGGGATGAACAAAACTCAGTTCGACAAAGCATTGGCGACTGTTAATTAAATAAGATTTCTGCGAAGAAATTCAAAAGGTCGCTTCCATTTTGGAGGTGACCTTTTTGTGGTCTAGGTATACAAAAATAGCCTGACGCTTATATGCGCAGGCTATTTTTTATGATGTAAATCGCAAAGTTCAATTTAAGCTTGAGTGAAAGAGGTAATGATCTGAAATAGGACGTATACAGCAACACCGCTGCCGATCAGAATGAATCCTGATTTCTTTTTGGCTTGAAAAAAACGGAGCACACCGAGACTGATCAAAGGGGCAATAATGAGCAGAAAAAGCAACACAGTGATGAACATCTGTGCCGAGATATCAGACGTATCAACATAGGTCATGGACTCGCTCTCCATTTCAAAAAAGGGGTTGTAGTGATAAATGTCACACTAACTTATCCTTTATTATATAGGATTTAAGTTGCTTTTACTGCACTTTTGATCCACCTAAATGCGGCAATTTTACGTCAATTCTATCCGCTTATGAATTTCACTCGTGAAACTGTCCCGCAAAATCGTTGTCCATTAGACTACATTAAACGGTGACCCGAATATCGCCTAGAAAATGCATAACCGCAGAGAACCCCGCGCCTATCATCGTGCCCCGGCTGCCCAGCTTAGAGAAGGTAATCTCGAGCTGCTGCTTATGATAAGGAAGCGTACGCTCCGCGACAACCCCGCGAAGAGGCTCCCCTAACCAGGCTTCTGCTTCGGATAAAGCTCCACCGATGACAATCAGCTCTGGATTAAAGCTATTGATTAGATTCGTTACTCCGATGCCGAGATATTCACCCATAGATGAGAAGTGGCGCAAGGCGTCTTCTTGTCCAGCGGCTGCATAACGGACCAGTTCTTGTGTAGTATGAGCAGGGAGGGAGAACTCGGAATGGTCATAGGTTTTCTCCGAGGCATATAGCTCCCAACAGCCACGACTCCCACAACTGCACGGCTTGCCTTTTGCTTCAATCGTCATATGTCCGGTCTCGCCGGCATATCCTCGTGCACCTTTGTACAGCTCGCCGCCAATAATAATACCGGATCCGATCCCTGAACCCGCACTGATGTAGAGCAGATGTCTAACATCTTTTGCCGCCCCAAAGTTCAGTTCACCTTGTGCACCTGCGTTAGCTTCGTTATCAATAGTAACTGGAACCGCGAATTCCCCCTCCAAAATACCCCGCAGGTCGACCATTTCCCAGCCAAGGTTGGGAGCAAAAAGAACAACCCCGTTCTCATCCACCATCCCGGGGACACCTACTCCGATGCCGACGATACCGTATGGGGATTCAGGTGCTTTATCAATCAAGTCTGAGATTATTTTTTTCATCCGTTCCAGTACATAAGGCAGCGCATGATTATCCAGAGAGAAATCGCTTTCGAAAAGAATGCCACCACTTAAATCACATAAGACGGCTGTCAGCTGCTTCACTCGCAGCTCTATGCCGATTACGCTGCCAGCCATGCTATTAAAATGCAGCATTAGCGGTTTACGGCCGCCACTGGATTGACCTGGTCCAACTTCAGTCACTAATTCTTGAGCGCATAGCTCTGCCACCAGATTGGATACGGTAGCTTTATTCAGTCCGGTCATCTCTGAAACCTTGGCGCGCGAGAGCGGAGAGTTCCTTCGAATAGTATGTAGTACGATCGATTTATTGATTTTTTTGACCAGCGCCTGATCTCCGGTAACCTTCACGAATCACACATCCTTTTTAGCATAGTTCCCTTTTGTTGTATGCCACTTAGTCTAGAGTGATGTGCTGGAAATTGCAATACATCGGCAGAAAAGAGGAAATCTATGTTTGTTGGATTTTTTGAATATTAAACGGATAGGCAAGGGAGACTTAAAGAGGCGGAAATTTTATAAAAAAACTTTGTTTAACCAATATACAAAGTCAAAAAGATGTGTTAAGATGATGCTGTAAACGCTTGCTAGCGTAGCACAATATGAGGAGGATTACACAATGGCTTATTTTGAGACAGTGAACAAAATCTCTTACGAGGGAAGCCGTTCCACCAACCCTTATGCATTTAAATTCTACAATCCTAAAGAAGTCGTAGCCGGCAAAACTATGGAGGAACATCTGAAATTTGCAATGGCTTATTGGCATACATTAACTGCTGGCGGTTCTGATCCGTTTGGCGCTGAAACTGCAATTCGCAGCTGGGACAAATTGAGTGGTCTTGATAAAGCTAAAGCTCGCGCTGAAGCAGCATTCGAATTTATGGACAAGATGGATCTGCCTTACTTCTGCTTCCATGATGTAGATATCGCACCAGAAGGCGCATCTTTGCGTGAGTTCTACAGCAACATCGACACTATCGTTGATATCCTTGAACAAGGCATGAAGACTTCCGGCAAGAAATTGCTGTGGAATACAGCTAATATGTTCACTAACCCACGTTATATGCACGGTGCAGGTTCTACACCTAACGCTGATGTTTTCGCACATGCAGCAGCACAAGTGAAGAAAGGTCTGGAAGTTGGTAAACGTCTGGGCGCAAGCAACTATGTATTCTGGGGCGGCCGTGAAGGTTACGAAGAATTGCTGAATACAGATATGGGTCTTGAACAAGATAACATTGCACGTCTGTTCAGCATGGCTGTAGATTACGCTAAGGAAATTGGTTTTGATGGTCAATTCCTGATCGAACCTAAACCAAAAGAGCCTACTAAACATCAATATGATTTCGATGCAGCAACAACAATTTCGTTCTTGCAAAAATACAAGCTCGACAAGCACTTCAAGCTGAACCTTGAAGCTAACCACGCTACGCTTGCAGGTCATACTTTTGAACATGAACTTCGTGTAGCTCGTATTAATGGCATGCTTGGATCACTTGACGCTAACCAAGGGGATACACTGCTTGGTTGGGATACTGATGAATTCCCAGTTAACATCTACGATGCAACACTTACTCTTTATGAAGTATTGAAGAATGACGGTCTTGGCAAAGGCGGAATTAACTTCGATGCTAAAGTACGTCGTCCTTCCTTCGAGCCAGAAGATCTGTTCTTGGCACACATTGCTGGTATGGATACTTACGCAAAAGGCTTAAAAGTTGCTGCTAAATTGATCGAAGATCGCGTATTCGAAGACTTCGTTGACAAACGCTACAGCAGCTTCACTGAAGGCGTTGGTGCAGACATCGTTTCAGGTAAAGCAACATTGGCTTCTTTGGCTGAATATGCTTTGAACAATGAGAACCCACGTCCTAACCAATCCGGACGTCAAGAATACCTGAGAGCTACCCTTAACCAATACATCTTGGCTGAGTAGTTTTTACAGGGAGCTTGAAGCTTAAGCTTTGAGTCTAGTTTGAACAAATGCAACGGGGGTTGCTGAAGAGAGCATTCTTCGGCAGCCCCCTTTTTGTAGCCAAAACTAAGCGGATGCTTACGAAGTAAGTTTTATTCGAAGTAACTCAACGTAGTAAACGCTCATAAAACTAAGCAGATGCTTACGAAGCGAGTTTTATTGCGAAGAGAATCAAGAAGCTAAGCTCCATAAAACTTTTAGGAGGTCAAAAATGAAATACGTTATAGGTGTTGATTTGGGGACTAGTGCAGTGAAGACTGTTCTAGTGGACCCGCAGGGGAAGGTGGCTTTTGAGCATTCCGAGTCCTACCCGCTAAGCAGACCCCAACCGAACTGGAGTGAGCAAAATCCTGAGGATTGGGTAAAAGGTACGCTGGTCAGCCTGCGCCGTCTGATTGAAGTATCAGGCATAGACCCGTCACAAGTAGACGGTCTAAGTTTCTCCGGACAAATGCACGGATTGGTACTGGTAGATAAAGAAGGGCAAGTGCTGCGTCCAGCTATTCTTTGGAATGATACCCGTACTACTGCACAATGCCGTAAGATTGAGAAGACGCTTGGAGCGAAGTTGATCGATATCGCTAGAAACAAAGCATTGGAAGGTTTTACACTGCCTAAGATTCTGTGGGTTCAAGAGAATGAACCAGAAGTATTATCACAGGCGCATCAGTTCCTGCTGCCAAAAGATTATGTGCGTTATCGGTTGACGGGTGATTATGCAATGGATTACTCCGATGCTGCCGGAACGTTGCTATTGGATGTAGGCTCTAAAGAATGGAGCGCAGAAATCGCAGAGGCTTTTGAACTTCCGCTTTCTCTTTGTCCTAGATTGGTAGAATCCTTTGAACAGACTGGAACCTTATTGCCGGACATTGCTGAAGCATCAGGTCTTTTATCTTCAACGAAGGTATTTGCTGGTGGTGCAGATAATGCTTGTGGCGCGCTTGGAGCGGGTGTATTGGGAGAAGGCCGGACCATGTGCAGTATTGGTACATCTGGTGTAGTTCTTTCTTATGAGAGCAATAAAGATTTGAATCTCGAAGGCAAAGTCCATTTCTTTAACCATGGTGAAAAAGATGCCTACTATATTATGGGGGTTACACTAGCTGCTGGTCATAGCCTTACGTGGTTTAAAGAAACCTTTGCGGCAGACAAAAGCTTTGATGAGCTGTTAAGCGGAGTTTCCTCTATTCCAGCTGGCAGCGGCGGCCTGTTATTCACTCCTTATATTGTAGGAGAACGTACACCACATCCAGATGCGAATATTCGCGGAAGCTTTATTGGTATGGATTCAGGGCATACGTTGACGCATTTTACACGTGCAGTATTAGAAGGCATTACCTTCTCACTGCGTGAATCCATTGAGATTGTACGTGAGTCAGGCAAAGAGATTACAGAGATCATTGCAATTGGTGGTGGAGCTAAAAATGAGGCTTGGCTGCAAATGCAGGCTGATATTTTCAATGCATCTATCGTGAAGCTCGAAAGTGAGCAGGGTCCGGCAATGGGAGCAGCTATGCTGGCGGCTTATGGAAGTGGATGGTTCACATCCCTTGCGGAATGTGCAGAAGCGTTTATCCGTCCTGCTGATGTATATAAACCAGATCCGAAACAAACGGCAATCTATGATGGTTTATTCAACCTCTATCAGGAAGTTTACGGCCAGACCCGCGAATTGAATAACAAGCTGGCTGCATATCGCCAATAAAGCGCCATTTATCTATCTGTCTGATATAAAAAAAGGTCTTTCGCATCTGGCGGAAGGCCTTTTTAAAGACCATCTTCTTTATAGAGGTGATGAACGGCAATATTCAAAAATGTTGCCGTTTTCATTTTTCTTCTGTAAAGTATGGAATATCTCCAAGGTAGTGGCAGCCTGTACATGAGATAGTGAAGGTTTCGGGGGGCGAAAGGCCATGTTTCAATGGTTTGTTAAGGTGCTGAATGACATCAAAATCCGCAATAAGCTGCTGCTTGCTTTTTTACTGACTACACTTTTGCCGGTATTACTGGTAGGTGGTTATCTTACGATTGAGATGAGGACCATGGCGTTTGAGAACGCACTGGAGCAAGCTTCAATTAACGTAGATCGGGTAAAAAAAAGAACAGAAGAAGTCATCGGTGTATCGCAAGATATAGCGTATCGATTGTCCAATGATGCCCGGCTGAAAAAACTCGCCATACGCCAGTATGTAAGCACTTATGATGTGGTTGAGGCTTATCGGGATTACACTGATATGCGTGAATACCTAAGATTATATAAAGACATATCCAACATACGTTTATACACTGATAATGCTACGCTGCTTAACAACTGGGAGCTGATCAATCCTTCGTCTGCCATTAAGGAGAGCCAGTGGTATCAGAGAGCACAGCGGTACGATAGCCTCGTCGGTTGGGAATATATAGAGGATGAGCGTGATCAGCGGAATTATTTAAGCCTTGTCCGCAAAATCGAGCTGGAGGGCTCCAGTAAAATTGGCGTGCTCGTTATTAATGTAAACAGTCACCAGCTAACTTCAATTCTGAGCCAGGAATCATTTGATACCATGATCGTGGATGATCAGGATAACATCATTGCTGCGAACCGGAGCGATCGAACAGGAAAGAAACTGGCAGATGTTTCTTTTGATACAAAGCTTTTGGGGCAAGGAAGCGGGAGCTATGAGGCAGAAGTAGATGGTGAAGCCTCCAAAATAGTGATAGAAGAACTTAAACCACAAGCCAGCCGTAACGCCCTGCGAATTATTTCTGTTTTTTCTATTGATAGTATAGTCAAAGAACCTAATCGGGTGATTAAGCTTTCGATTACCGTGATTGCCGTAAGCGTTTTATTGGCCTTTTTAATCATATATAGTTTCTCTTCGTTATTTTCACGTAGATTATTGCAGTTAAGCAGACATATTAACCGCGTTAGTACGGGTGATTTTGACACTTCATTAAAAATTGATGGCAAAGATGAGATTGCTCTGCTAGCTCGTCAGTTCAATTCTATGGTGCGGAGTATTAACGATTTGATGTTCGAGGTACAGGAATCTAATGACCAGAACAGTCTGCTGGAACAGAAACAGAATGATATCCGTTTTAAAATGCTGGCAAGCCAGATCAATCCTCATTTCTTGTTCAATGCGCTGGAATCTATTCGTATGGAGGCCCATATGAAAGGGCAAGTGGAGATTGCACGGGTAGTGCGTCTTCTTGGCAAAATGATGCGCAGTAATCTGGAGGTAGGCCGAAGTAAAATTTTGCTTAGCCAGGAGCTTGAAGTGGTTCGTTGTTATTTGGATATTCAGCAATTCCGTTATGAGGATCGTTTGAAATATCAATTTATTGTAGACCCTGCCGTCGAATCGCTCTACATCCCGCCGCTGATTGTGCAGCCGCTTGTGGAAAATGCGGTGATTCATGGGCTGGACAACACGATGGATGGAGCAATGGTTACGGTGAATATCAAGCGTGAGCAGAATCATGCGGTCTTTACCATTACCGATAATGGAGCCGGGATCACTCCGGACAAGCTGGAGCTGATCCGTTATACCCTTGAGGTTCGTGATGAGCAGGAAGAGGCACGGATCGGGCTGCGCAATGTACACGACCGTTTGAAGTTATCCTACGGTGTTGAATATGGACTGAATATCGAAAGCCGGATGAATGAAGGAACATCTATTACGTTTCGTATTCCAATGGAGGACATAAATCTATGATCAAAGTATTGATTGTTGATGATGAGCCAAAGCTGCGGGAAGGCCTTCGGGCTCTAATCCCTTGGGAAGAGCTGGGGTATACGGTGGTGGCTACGGCCGCCAACGGCTTGCAAGCTCAGGAGAAATATCATATTTTTTATCCGGAACTGATTGTGGTGGATATCCGCATGCCTGGTATGGACGGGCTGGAGTTAATCGGTGAGCTGCGTGAAGAAGGCTCGACCAGCCATGTGCTGATTTTAAGTGGTCATGCGGACTTTGAGTATGCCAAACGAGCCATTTCTTACCGCATTGACGGCTATTTACTGAAGCCGGTGGATGAGGAAGAGCTGATCAACTATTTGGAGGAACTCAGAGTCACGATCGCTCAGGAAGATCGCTTTAGCCGCTGGAATGAAGAGGAGCCTGCCCGTAATCGTGAAAGCCTGATGCGTGCATTGCTGCAGCCTTCAACTGCGGAGGAGGGGGTGAATGATCCTGCTAAGCATGCGGCAGCACTGGGTCTTAAACCAGACCGTGTCGAAGTGATCCTACTCGAACTACTCGCGCCTGCGGGCGGCAGTGAGGAAGGAGAGCGGGCTGTTAAGGCCGCGGTAGAACAGTATTTTGGCAGCAGTGAAGAGCGGATGTTTTTCACGATGCCGCCATATATTGGATTCCTGCTGCAAGAGCCGCTACCAGGAGAGCAGGAACAGGAGCGGCTGATGGAAGAGCTTTCTTCCTTAATTTGTCGCGAGGGATACGACTTCAGCGCAGCAACGGGAGGCCCTGTAGCAGGACCAGAAGAGGCGGCACAGTCTTTTCAAGTGGCGCGTGAACTGCTGCGCCGGGCATTCTTTTACCGCAAAGGGATTCTAATCAGCGCCGATCTCTCCGGTATGTTGTTTCCTGGAGTGGCGGAGGCGTACGCCGAAGAAGGGCAGGATGCGGAGAGCCGCCTAATGCTGGCTGTTGAAACCGGAAGCCGCGCTGCCATTGAACCGCTAGTGGATACGATCTGTGCGGAGCTACTGGCTGCGGGCAGTGAGGAGCAGCAGATCAAAGATACATTTGTGCGGATTCTCAGCACGGTGTTGGCCCGTCTCGAACCGGTCTATCCAGAGATTCGCAGCAATGCCGCTAAGCATTCCCCGCCGATCGGTGAGCTCTACCATAGTCACTATCTGGTAGACCTGCAAGAGCAGGCCGTCAATTTCATGGCGGAGATCGCCGATCAAATGTCCAGTGGCAGCAAAGGGAATGAGATCAAAAAAATTACGGAGCTAATCAACCGCCGTTACAATGAGAATCTTAAGCTTGAGACCTTATCCGAGTTATTTAATTACAACAGCGCATATCTAGGTAAAATGTTCAAGAACACTACCGGTGAATACTTCAATACGTATGTTGACAAAGTGCGGATTGAGAAGGCGAAGCAATTCCTAGCACAAGGCATGAAAGTATATGAGGTGGCCGAGAAAGTAGGGTACATGAACCCCGATTACTTCAACGCCAAGTTCCGTAAATATGTAGGGCTCTCCCCGAGTTCTTTTCGCAAAAACATCTAAAATAGAAGCCCAAAAAGCCACAGTTGCAGTTCAGGTATAACCTGAGCTTTAGCTGTGGCTTTTTTTTCTTAAATTAAAGCTACTTCACTAATAATAAATCTAATCGTTGCTGCAATTCTTGATTTGCAGGGTCTTTTAGAAGGGCTAGAAGTAACTCTTGAATTTGATCCATCTTTTTAAAAGGTTCATTTTGCACATATTTGTCATGTATTCTGGTTTCCAAGGTATATCCATAATCGAACCCTAATGTTGAATACGTCGAAAGGGCAGCAATTTTACTCGCTTGCTCTACAGCAAGAATGCTTGGTGTTGAGGATCGTTCTAATTCCAGTCTTAGACCGTCGAGTTCTGATGTCAGATTAAGGTCCAACCTATCCATTAATCTGTTATGACTTACGTTGTTATTGAATTGAAATAAATTTAGTGTCAATAATACTGCGGCGATAATCAATAATAATACCTTGATGTTTTTGTTTTTCATTGCTCTCCTATTACCCTCCTTCAGGAAAAGAAATTGCAGGTACAACAGATAATGTCGACTCGGCATGTGCATATAAGGAATATGTATCTGAAATAGTTGAAGTACTGATGTATCAGGTAATATTTTCTAGCTAAGAAGATATTAAAGTAATTAATTTTAATTGAACCATACGGAGGTTTTCGTTGAGGAGCAGGGCAGGGGTTACGGGTATACTTGTTACGCCTCATCTGAGAGCACATTACAGTCTTCATTCGCGGGTATGACGGACTCCAGAGTCGTTATTTGGGCTATTTCGAGTCCAATTTCGATTTATCGGACTCCATGTACGTTATTAGCTGCAAATGTTCTCCAAAAGGTGGTTTTTTAAGTGAATAAGGTCTTTATAGTCCGCCTAACACAATAAGATGTGCAATTTGCTTAAATAAGGTCATTTCAGACCGCGCCTTCGCTTCCGGCCACGTTCACTTATAGAACGTTAGCTCGGGGCGTTTTTTAATTATGGGGTGAAGTATTAATTGTGTGAAATAGACAGGGGATTAAGCATCGTATTGATTTATGAAATTAAATAATTTCACTTGATTTTATTTTCAGTAAATTCATGATTATTTTCAGTGTTTTCAACGATGTATCCGCTTTATTTTGGCTCTAAATCTCTAATTTTCACCTGATTTTAGGTCGAATTTATAGGGTACTGCAATCGCTTACAGAGATTTAGAATATAGACATAGAGAGGAGGGGCTTTATGAAAGCGGACACAGTAACTTCTCAAATCCCGCCGGATACCCGAACACGCAACAAAAAGCCTGCTTCAGGAGGACGGTTTTGGAGAAGCTTTAAGAATCAAAAGTACTTATGGATGATGTCGATACCTTTTGTGATCTGGGCATTCATCTTCAGTTATCTCCCGTTATGGGGTTGGACGATGGCTTTTCAAAAGTACAAGCCCGCACGTGGCTTTTTTGAACAAGAATGGGTAGGTTTTGAACACTTTAAGACACTGTTCAGTGACTCGCAATTCCTTCTGGCGCTGCGTAATACGCTAGCGATGAGTGGAATGGGTTTGGTCGCAGGCCTTATCTTTCCGATAACGTTTGCAATATTGCTTAATGAAGTGCGTCTCGGTTTCTTTAAACGATTTGCTCAAACAGTCTCGTATTTGCCTCACTTTGTATCATGGGTGGTTGCAGCAGGGATTGTAACTAAAATGTTATCTGGTGAAAATGGTATTGTAAACGATATCTTGTTAGGAATAGGATTCATAGACGCACCTATCCAGTTTATGGCCCAGGGCCATCTCTTCTGGGGAATCGTTACCTTATCGGATATTTGGAAAGAGACCGGATGGAATGCCATCATCTACCTTGCAGCTATCGCAGGTATTGGGCCTGAATTGTACGAAGCAGCCCGAGTAGACGGTGCCAGCAGACTTCGTCAGGTATGGCATATTACACTTCCGGGTATTCGCCCAACAATTACTGTACTACTCATTATGTCGATTGGTAATTTGCTCAATATCGGCTTTGAGAAGCAATTCCTGCTTGGAAACAACCTCGTTACCGACTATTCTCAGGTGCTAGACCTGTATTCACTGAAATACGGACTGGGCATGGCGAGATATTCCTACGGTACAGCGATCAATATATTCAACTCAGTGATCAGTGTAATTCTACTGTTTACGATTAATGGAATCTTCAAACGCACAACAAAAGAGAGCCTTCTGTAATACAGAGGGCCCTTCAACCCAATCGTGGCAGCAAATTGCCCTTTTCATGAAAGGAGAGCGTTACCGTGGGAGAATCAGCTATCACCAGAAAGTCATGGTCAGACCGGATCTTTGATTTCTTTGTATATTTTGTAATCCTGTTCGTAGTTGTAATCACGATTTATCCGTTTTTGAACGTGCTTGCAATCTCACTAAATGATTCAGTGGATAGTGTGCGCGGTGGAGTTACCATCTATCCCCGCCAGTTTACTTGGGACAATTACTTGAAAATCTTCACCTTCTCGGGATTAATCACCGGGTTTAAAATATCCGCTTTGCGGACAGTTGTCGGTACTCTATTCGGACTGATCAGTGCCTCGATGCTGGCGTTTACGATCAGCCGCCCTGACTTTGCAGGCCGTAAATTCGTTTCCACATTCTTGGCAATGACCATGTATATCTCTGGAGGAATGATTCCTATATACATGCTGATCAAGGATCTGCATATGATGAACAGCTTTGCAGTTTATGTCCTACCTGGATTGGTCAGTGCTTTTAACGTTTTCGTCATCCGCTCCTTTATCGACGGCCTGCCATATGCATTGCAGGAATCGGCGAAGCTAGATGGAGCCAATGACTTTACCATCTACTTCCGGGTCATTTTGCCACTGATGAAACCAGCGTTAGCAACAATTGCGCTGTTCCTAGCAGTAGGTCAATGGAATGCTTGGTTGGATACTTATCTGTACAATGGTTCGAGCCCTAACTTGACCACATTACAATTCGAACTGATGAAGGTTCTGCAGACCACAACCAGTGGTAACGGAGGCGACTACCGCTCCAACATTGCTTCGCTGGCTTCCAATCAGGTCTCACCGGAGTCGCTCAAAATGGCGATTACGATTGTCGTAACCGTACCGATCCTGTTGGTTTATCCGTTCATTCAGAAGTATTTTGTTAAAGGTATGACACTTGGTGCTGTGAAGAGCTAATCACAGTTCAACGGGGGGAGCTTAGTCTCCCCTATGCTTAAAACCTATTGTGTATCCGTTTTCTTTTGGCAAGCTGGGTAAAGTATTAACAGGTCTTCACCTGTGATACGATAGATAAACAATTTTAAGGAGGGTTTATTTAATGGGAAGTAATAGAAAGATAAAAGCCAAAGCTACGGCATTAACGCTCACTTCTATTATGCTGCTCGGTGTGCTTGCAGGCTGCGGCGGTAACAATGGCAACAACGGTAATGCTGCAGCTGGAAATACAGGCGGCAACGCAACTAATGCTGGAAATGCGACCAATGCGGCTGAGGATATTTCCCCGCTCACGATGACATTCTTCAGTGCAGACCCTAACCCGAACTGGACAGGTATGCAAGATGAAGTTGGTAAAGTGATTACGGAAAAAACGGGAGTAACCCTAAATGCTGAATATGCAGTTGGTGATCCTCAACAAAAAGTAGCCTTGATCGCAGCGAGCGGTGAATATCCGGATTTGATCAGTGCTAAGACTGATGTCAGCAAGCTGGTGGATGCAGGCGCAATGCTTGATCTAACAGACCTGATTGAAAAATATGCTCCGAATATCAAAAAAGTATTGGGCGAAGAAGGCATGAAACGTTCACGTTACAGTGACGATGATCATGCGATTTATGCCATCCCTACCTATGCAGGTGTAGACAACAAATATTTTGATGCTGGTGGCGGATTTGAACTACAGCACCGTGCTGTTAAAGAAGCTGGATATCCTGCAATCAAAACTGTTCAAGATTATGAGAACGTAATCAAGGCTTACCTGGAAAAACATCCTACCGATGAAAATGGTAACAAAAACATCGGCCTGACTCTGAATGCAGATGATTGGTACATGTACATTACAGTAACTAACCCAGCATTTATTACTACTGGTTCTCCTGACGATGGTGAATATGCGATTGATATCGACACCCAAGAAGTAACTTATCACTTCCGTCGTCCGGCTGAAAAAGAATATTTCCGCTGGCTCAACCACATGAACGATATCGGATTGCTTGATCCAGAAAGTTTCGTTCAAAAGTATGATCAGTACAAAGCTAAAATCGCTACAGGCCGCGTTATTGGTTTGATTGACCAAGACTGGGGTTATGGCGATGGAGAAAGAGCATTGAAAGCTGAAGGCAAGCTGGATCAAGGCTATGGACACTATCCTGTAACCTTGTCTGAGGAGTACAAAGAAACCTCCTTCTGGCCTACAGGCTTCATGGGTGGTAACGGAATTGGGATCAGCGTAGATGCTAAAGATCCAGTTCGTGCAATTAAATTCCTGGACTACCTAGCTTCCGACGAAGGTCAAGTATTGGTTAACTGGGGTATTGAAGGCAAACACTACAATGTTGTGGATGGCAAACGCGTCATTCCTGAAGATGTGAACGACCGTAAATATAATGACACTACCAACTTCCAAAAAGAAACTGGCTTGGGTAATGTCGGTTCAAACTACGCATTGCTGAGCGCTCACTATGGCGACGGTGTATTGGATCCATCTGGTAACTACTACACAACTCGTTTCCCTGAGCAAGTAACCGTAGGTTACAATGCGGTTGAAAAAGAAACACTTGCTGCTTACAAAGCAACAACTTGGAAAGACCTCTTCCCTAGTGAAGATGAGTTCAAAGTTAAACCTTGGGGCGCGGCATGGAACATCACGATTCCTGGGGATAGCGAAATTGTCGTTCTTGACAACAAGCTGAAGGATATCAGTTGGAAACGGATCCCTGAAGCAATCTTGTCTAAACCAGCTGATTTCGATAAAGTTTGGGATGCTTACATGGCTGAGCTAGATAAAGCTGGTGTAACGAAAGCTGAAGATTTGCGTGAAGAGCTGGTTAAACAACGCGTGAAACTTTGGAATGATTAATTATTAAATTTCGTCTAATACAATAAAAGCATGAAGATGGCGGGAAGTCCGAACGAAAGTCCGGGCCTCCCGCTGATTGCTTTTCACCGGTCATAACAGGACAGGAGGAATATACATGGGAGAGAGCAAGAACTCCGGACAGCATGAGTTATGGTACAAGCAGCCGGCGGCTGTATGGGAAGAGGCGCTGCCCGTAGGTAACGGCAGGCTGGGCGGCATGGTCTTTGGTGGAATCGAAGAAGAACGGATTCAATTAAATGAAGACACCTTATGGTCGGGTTTCCCGCGGGATAAAGCCAATTATGAGGCACTGCGGCATTTAGCCCCAGCCAAACAGCTAGTAGCAGAGGGAAAATACAAGGAAGCAGAAGCACTGGTGGACGCCAAAATGTTAGGCAGCCGGACGGAATCCTATCAACCACTTGGAGATTTGCGATTGAAGTTTAATTTTGCAGGTGCTGTAGAGGATTACCGGAGGGAACTTGATCTGGATCGGGCGTTGGCTACGGTATCCTATACTGCCGATGGTGTAAGGATCGTACGTGAAGTATTGGCCAGCAGACCGGATGAGCTTATAGCTCTTCATATCCGTGCGGAGGGGGGAGAGGGCCAAGCTACTCTGCCAGATTTCTGGGCGGATCTGGCATCACCGCATCCTTCCCACTCGGAGATTACTCCGAATGGCATGCTTATTATGACTGGCCGTGCCCCGTCGCATGTGGCTGATAACTACGTAGGGGATCACCCGCGTGCCGTATTATATGAAGAGGGCCTTGGCATAAGTTTTGCTGCGGTTATGGAGATCCAGACGGAAGGTGGGGCTTGTGTAGCGGAGAACGGCTCGCTGTTGATTTCTGGCGCGCACTCCATTACCCTTCGTCTGGCTGCGGCAACCGATTATGCCGGGTATGACCGGATGCCGGGAAGCGGTGGCAAGCTGCCAGCGGAATTGTGCCTAGAGCAGTTAGCTTCAGCCTCAAAAGGATACGCAGAGCTTAAGCAGCGCCACCTAGAGGATCATCAATCCCTGTTCCGCCGTGTGCAGTTGACGCTTGCATCTGCTGCCTCCCGGGGAGAGCTTCCGACTGATGAGCGACTGGCACAATACCGCGAAGGACAGACGGATCCTGAACTGGAAGCGCTACTGTTCCAGTATGGCCGCTATCTTATGATTGCTGGCTCACGGCCGGGGACACAAGCTCTGAATCTGCAGGGCATTTGGAATCCCTATATTCAGCCACCATGGAACAGCAATTATACGACAAATATAAACACCGAAATGAATTATTGGCCGGCCGAGTTATGCGGATTGGGCGAATGCCATGAACCTTTAATAGATTTTATTACGGAGCTTAGCGTGGCTGGCAGCCGTACAGCGAATATTCATTATGCCGCACGCGGCTGGACAGTACACCATAATACCGATTTGTGGCGGATGACTTCTCCATCAGACGGTAAGGCGATGTGGGCTTTTTGGCCGATGGGCGGGGTATGGCTCTCTCGCCATCTATGGGAGCGTTACGCTTTCCGTCCAGATGAGGACTATTTGCGCACAGCTTATCCCTTATTAAAGGGAGCCGCATTGTTTTGTCTGGATTGGCTAGTGGAGCTGCCTGATGGAAGATGGACTACAGGTCTGTCTACCTCGCCAGAGAATGTATTTCTGACTGCTGAAGGCATACCATGCAGTGTCTCGGCTGGCTCAGCCATGGATTTATCGCTCATCGCTGAGTTGTTCAAGCACTGCATTCAGGCTGCTGACATTTTAAATACCGATGTAGAGCTGCGTCAGGAGCTTATGCAGAAACAGAAGCAGCTTGCCCACCAGGGGATCGCACCGGACGGAACTGTCCGCGAATGGAATGAGGATTTCGCTGAACAAGAGCCTGGGCATCGTCATGTTTCTCATTTGTATGACCTGTACCCTGGGAACGTAATTAGCCCTTCCTCCACACCAGAGCTAGCGGAGGCGGCAACATTCACACTGAAGAAACGCATAGAACACGGAGGTGGCCATACAGGCTGGAGCGCAGCTTGGTTGCTTAATCTTTATGCGCGTCTGAAGGATGCCGAGAGTGCGGTTAGCTGTCTACGTCGCATTTTGCAAGATTCCAGTTTGCCGAACCTGTTCGGTAATCACCCTCCGTTTCAGATTGATGGAAACTTCGGAACTACAGCCGGGATAGCAGAAATGCTCTTGCAGAGTCATCAGGAGGGTCTGGAACTATTACCTGCTCTTCCAAAGGAATGGTCTGAAGGCAGCGTGAAAGGTTTGGTGGCACGTGGTGGCTTTGTCACGACTATAGAATGGAGCGAGGGCTGTTTAACAAGGGCAGAGGTTACCTCGACTCATGGCCGATCCTGCAGAATTGTTCAACACCAGCCTTTGCTCATTCAAAAACCGGATGGTACACAGATTGAAGGAGCGGGGCTGGAATTTGAAACAGCAATCGGAGAGACCTATATCATTACACCCCTAAAGAAATAATCCATATCGGTCTGGCTTAGTGGCTGTTCTCAGAGTAGAATTATTCTACAGAGAACAGTCTTTTTTTGCCCAAGTCCTCATTATCTATTAAATGGAGGGTTTTGAATAAGTCTGTAGGAGCCGGAGGATCAGAATAATTATGTGGAAAAAACGCTTCACGTTGGCAAAAGTCATTCTTGGAGGAGTGATTATTTGCGCAGCCATTCCCCCGACATTGTATTGGACCTGGGGGCATGCTTATGCGGCCACGACTTCACCGACCGTTCGTTCTGTAAGTGAAATTGCCCAGAAGCTAACCGGTGCGATGAATAATCGTAGAGAAACTATCACTTTTACTTATGAGGGGAAAACCTCGAATTTAAAAACACAGATACAAACGGGTCTAGATCAAGCGATGAATAGCGATCCCTATTTGTATTACATCATAGACAGCTACGGATACACTTATCGAGGGAGCAAAAGCTCTGTAAAGGTTACAGTAGAAGTGAAATACTTGGAAACGCTGGAGCAGACCGCTTTTGTGAACAAAGAAGTAAAGGCAACGCTCAAGAAGATCATTACACCGGGCATGAATAATCATCAGAAGGTTAAGGCTATCCACGACTGGGTGGTGCTGCGTCTGAAGTATGATACCTCTTATCGTAAATATACGGCTTATGAAGGTCTGAAGAGTGGCAGTGCCGTTTGCCAGGGGTATTCGCTGTTGACCTATAAGCTGCTCAAGGAAGCGGGATTCAGTAATAAAATCGTTGAGGGCACTGCAAAACAGCCGGGAGGACGCAGCCAGTCTCATGCTTGGAATCTAGTGCTGCTCGAAGGAAGATGGTATCATCTCGACACAACTTGGGATGACCCGACACCTGATAAAGCCGGCGTGGTAAGCACCGCGTATTACTTGAAGACTGATGCACAAATGCGTCAGGACCATAGCTGGACGAAGTCTTATCCGGCAGCCTCGGTTGCCTATTATAAGACCTTGTCGGCACTTGTAGAGCGTGGAGGACAGAGCGCCGGGGTGTATAAGCAGCTTCAGAAGGACCTTAATTATGAGCTGTATGCCGAGGAGCGGATTGTACGTTCAGCAGCAGATTTAATTCAGCTGGCGAATAAGGCTGTCGCTTCAGGAGAGGGATCTTTATTATTCCGTTATCACGGTAGTGGAACCCAGCTGAAGAATGATCTACAGGAATTATATAAACTTGGACTAGAGGATGTGTCTTATTCTAGCACTTCTTTTGATAATACGGGTGATCTAAAAGTGTATGTGACTTGGGAATAGGCAAAGGGCTAAGTAAAATCAGGAGTTGAATATACTAGATTGATTTATATAAAAAGGGATATCTTGCAGCCTTTCAGGCTTCTGGATATCCCTTTTTTGAGGAGTCTATTTATTCTGGGTGAGTACTAAGATCGCATTTATCCAAAGGAATAATATTACTCTTGCGGAAGAAGCGATAGCCGGCCCAAATCAAGACGAATAATGGCAGGCTGATATAGGAAACGGCAATACCGTACCAGTCGATGCTTCCACCTGAGAAGGCGCCCATATTCTGGCCAAGGATGGCTACCGCACAAAGTACTAAGGCAAATATAGGTCCAAACGGGAACCATCTAGCCCGGTAAGGCAGCTCATCAAGGGAATGACCTTGGGCTATAAAGGCGCGTCTGAAACGATAATGGCAGACAGCGATGCCGAGCCAGTTAATAAATCCACACATACCGGAAGCATTAAGCAGCCAGTTGTATACGGCACCGTCACCAAAGAATGATGCCAAAAAGGCCAACATACCGACAGCTGTGGTCACGAGCAAAGCTCCAACGGGAACACCGCGGCGATTAAGCTTGCCTAGAGCACGTGGAGCCATTCCATCTTTAGCCATAGCGTACAGGACGCGGGTGGAGGCGTACATTCCCGAGTTCCCGGCTGACAATACGGAGCTGAGAATGACAGCATTCATGACGGATGCGGCAATAGCAAGCCCAGCTTTATTAAATACGATCGTAAATGGACTGACTCCGATATCATCAATACCACCGCGTAGCAGATCTGGATTCGTGTAAGGAATCAGCATTCCAATTACAAGTATAGCGAGGATATAAAAGATTAATATACGCCAGAATACTTGGCGAATAGCAATAGGTACGTTGCGGCGAGGGTTCTCACTCTCACCTGCTGCAACACCGATTAGCTCGGTGCCTTGGAAGGAGAATCCCGCAGCCATAAAGACACCGACGAAAGCGAAGAAGCCACCGTGGAAGGAGCTACCCCCGATCTGGAAATTGCTGAAGCCTACGGCTTTTCCACCCATGATTCCGAAAATCATCAAAACTCCGACAATAAGAAAGGCGATAACAGTAATAATTTTGATAATGGCAAACCAATATTCTGATTCTCCGTATCCACGAGCAGACAGGAAGTTAAGACCGAACATCAACAGCAGGAATACAAGACTCCAGAGAAAGGAGGGACTGTCCGGGAACCAGTATTTAATAATGACGGTGGCGGCAGATAATTCTGCTGCAATCGTAACCGCCCAGTTATACCAGAAGTTCCAGCCGATGGCGAACCCAAAAGCGGGGCTGACGAAACGCGTGCCGTAAGTGCTAAATGAGCCCGAATCCGGTAAATAGGTAGCGAGCTCTCCCAGACTGGTCATGAGGAAATAAACCATAACACCAACAGCCGTATAGGCTAGAAGTGCTCCACCGGGTCCGGCTGAAGCGATAGCGCCACCACTGGCGAGGAAGAGTCCAGTACCAATAGATCCTCCAAGCGCAATCATGGTCAAATGCCTTGCTTTAAATGATTTTTTTAGCTCAGGCGGGTTACTAATGTTGCCTTGTGCTAGATTTTGCTGCTTGCCCTGCATGATTTGACACTCCTTATGATCTAATCTTTCAATTCATGAACGGGGAGTGCTGAGCTGCTTCCTCCCGCAGAGCGGGAGAGTGTATTTGGTGGTCTCCATGAGGTAATGGACAAACACCAAACATACAAATTCTGTAAACGCAAAGAAACCGCAGACTATATCTGCGGTTTCCATCTATACAGCTCCGCATCATACTCCCTGTGAAGATAGCGCAACACATTATGACCTGCTACTATGCAGGTTATACAATGTGACAGTTCCGTGCCTTTCGGCAACGGCCCCAGCCTGCACCGCTGTAAGAGCGACAGTGCAGACTTCGGCAGATATTCCTTTCGACGCGATTCATAGACGGCTCTAACGTCTCCACGCGCGTACTCTTTATATCCGCGACCTCTACCTCATCTTAGTATGACGAGGCTATCTTTACTTCATTCATTTATAAACAACAGGAATTAGTATAAAGCAAGTTCGCAAGTCAAGCAATGACAAAATCCGGTAGGGAACATTAGTTACGACGACGTTCTGACATTTGCTGCCAAACTGTGCCCGCCGCTGCTTCACCGGAAGCGATACGTTCCAAAGCCATTTTGGCCTGAAGTCCAACCTCGAATTCCGGATCTTCCGCCGCAACTGACAGCGCTGCTTGGGCATCGGATGTGCCCACCTCATAGAGGAAACGTGCTGCGCGCCAGCGGACAAGCTTGCTCTTATCCGTCAGTGCCGCCGTCATCACAGGCGTGGCGGCAGGATCGCCGATGTCGGACAGCGTATCGCCTGCCGTACGTCTCACGGCTGGCGCGCTGTCTGCCATCGCCTCATAGAGCAGCTCCATCGCTTCGGGCGTGCGAAGGTCGCCCAGATACACGACCGCAAGCCTGCGAATATGCAGCTTGGGATCGTGCAGCGCCGCCTTAAGCTCCGGCAGGAGCTCCGCCGTCGGCGTAAGATCCTCCAGCGCGGCGTAGCGCACGCGCCAATCCTCATGCTTCAGGTCTCGCAGCAGCTCATCCTGACTGCGGGTTCGTCTCTGCTCGACGAACTCGCCTTCAGCGCCGTGCGCAATGGCTTGCTGCACGAGAGAGTCGAGGCGTTCCTGCGGATACGCCGCTTCAACCTCTTGCTCCACCTCGCGTGCAATCTCCGCGGGCTCGCCATAACGCACGCCGTAATCAGTGAGCTTACGCTCTTTAATCATCACGGCGCTAGCCACATCCATAACCGCCTTCGTGAAGCGGTTTGCTAAGGAGATGCGCTCTTCATTCGCGCCGGTCTTAACGCGGATTTGCAGCGGAATTCCGCGGAACATCTGGACGAAGACTTGGGCTTCGCCGAAATGAGCGCCAGCGTTCTCATCGGCAAGATTCCAATCGTCAATTAAGCCTTCGCTGTTGCCGAAGCGGTTCTGGACTTCTCTTAGAATCGCTGCCCAATCCGCATTGCCCTTGCGTTCGAGCGCTGCAAAGTCAGCAGCATGATAGATGCTAATAACGCCCGGTATCGTTAACATTTCGCGTGCCCAGGCAGGTGCGGAACGTTCACTTTCTGGTGTATAGGTTCTGCGGATTCCAGGTTCCAGACTTTCGTCCAAATGAAGCTTCATCGTATTTGGACTTGGAGTCGGTTCAATAAAAGTAATCTTCATACGTAGCTCCCCCTTGAACGGTATATGCACCGCCATACTTTATACACATATTATCTCATTTCTGGCGTGAAACACAAAAGGGTGCTTAGATATTTTGCGGAAAAAGGGCGCACCCTTACCAAGTAACTTGTATATTTTGCAAAATACTCTGCCGTTCAATATAGTTGTATTATATTCGCTAAAGTAAAGCGTGCTCGGCAAACTTCTAAAGATGAGGTGCTCTATGGTTAAATTTCGCTACAATAACCTCGACAATGTGAGTACCGATAAAACACTTAAAGAGTTTCGTAAGTGGCGGGAGGAGCGTCGACGGAAGAAAAAAGATTATTCATATGTAGTGCCAAGTACGCCACCGAGGTTATCTTATCTGGCTGAGAATCGGCTGGAGACTACCATTACGTGGATTGGGCATTCCACGTTTTTCCTTCAATATGAAGGGATGAATATCATTACTGATCCAATCTGGGCGAGAAGACTAGGCTTTGAGAAAAGATTGGGGCAACCCGGGATTCCGCTCAGCGAAGTGCCTCCCATTGACCTGATTCTGATCTCGCACTCTCATTATGACCACTTGCATATGGCTTCTATCCGTAAATTATATAGAGCAGGGACAACCCTTGTTGTTCCTATAGGTTTGAAACGAAAGATGCTCCGCAAAGGATTTCGCAACTGCATAGAAATGGAATGGTGGCAGGAAAATACGCTAGGTAAAATTAAGCTTACCTTCGTGCCGACTCAGCACTGGACGCGGAGAACGCCTTGGGACACGAATACTTCTCATTGGGGAGGATATATTCTGCAGCCGATCGAATCGGATAGCGACAAGCTGCCCCCAAACCTGTATTTCGCAGGAGATAGCGGTTATTTTCCGGGTTTTAAGGAGATTGGGAGCCGCTATAAGCTTCATGTTGCACTCATGCCGATTGGAGCTTATGAACCGGAGTGGTTCATGACCTCGCAGCATGTAACCCCTGAAGAGGCTATACAAGCATTTGTAGATGTTGGAGCGGAGACCATGATTCCGATGCATTACGGCACCTATAGACTTGCTGATGATACGGCCCGGGAAGCGCTGGATCGGATGGAAAGTGCCCGGCTTAAACAAGGTATTTCTGAAGAAAGAATCCGTACGCTCAGTTATGGTGAAACGCTTGTTATACAACCCGAGAATCGCATAACTGGACAATAATTGAAAAAATTCCTCCTTACTGGCGACCTCTGTACAGCAGCTGGAATAACTTTAGTATTGGAGAGAACAGCTGAAAAGGCTATTTTACGGGCTTTTTGCTCTCTATTTATGCTATAATGAGCCGAAACCCTAAGTGAAAAGGATGGTAATGCGTAATGATTAGCACAAGCGGCGTAACACTCCGCTACGGAAAACGCGCTCTCTTTGAAGATGTAAACATAAAATTCACCCCTGGTAACTGCTACGGTTTGATTGGCGCCAATGGTGCCGGTAAATCAACCTTTCTGAAAATTCTGTCTGGTGAGATCGAAGCAAATACCGGTGAGGTACATGTTACACCAGGCGAACGTCTCGCAGTACTCAAACAGAACCATTTTGAGTATGATGAATTCCCAGTACTTGAGACCGTAATTATGGGTCATACACGTCTTTATGAAATTATGAAAGAAAAGGACACGCTTTATGCGAAGTCCGATTTCACAGAAGCGGATGGCCTGCGTGCAGGGGAGCTTGAAGGTGAGTTCGCTGAGCTTAACGGCTGGGATGCTGAGCCAGATGCAGCTGCCATGCTGATTGGTCTCGGAATTATGCGTGAACTGCATGACAAAAAAATGGCCGAACTGAGCGGCAATGAAAAGGTACGGGTACTCTTGGCGCAAGCCTTGTTTGGCCGTCCAAATAACCTGCTGCTAGATGAGCCTACCAACCACTTGGATCTCGAATCTATTGGCTGGTTAGAGAACTTCCTCATGGACTATGAAGGTACTGTTATCGTCGTATCCCATGACCGTCACTTCCTGAATAAAGTATGTACGCATATTGCGGATATTGATTTTGGCAAAATCCAAATGTACGTCGGCAACTACGACTTCTGGTATGAGTCCAGTCAGCTTGCGCAAGCTTTGCAGCGTGATTCGAACAAGAAGAAGGAAGATAAAATCAAGGAATTGCAGGCATTTATCCAGCGTTTCTCGGCCAATGCTTCCAAGTCTAAACAAGCGACATCACGTAAGAAACAACTTGAGAAAATTACACTGGACGATATTCGTCCGTCGAACCGTAAATATCCGTTCCTCAACTTCAAACCTGAACGTGAAGCGGGTAAACAATTGCTGACAGTCAGCGGTTTGTCCAAAGCGGTTGAAGGTGAAAAGCTTCTTGATGAAATCAGCTTTGTAGTAAACAAAGGGGATAAGATTGCTTTTGTGGGCCCTTACTCCCAGCCTAAATCACTGCTGTTTGATGTGATCATGGGTGAGCAAGAAGCGGATGCGGGGGAATATACATGGGGAGTAACTACAACTCAAGCGTATTTCCCGAAAGACAACTCCAGCTATTTCGATGGTGTAGAAATGAATCTTGTAGAATGGCTACGCCAGTATTCTAAAGATCAGGACGAAACTTTCCTGCGTGGATTCTTGGGCCGTATGTTGTTCGCCGGAGAAGAAGCACTGAAGAAAGCAAGCGTGCTGTCCGGGGGCGAGAAGGTTCGCTGTATGCTGGCCAAAATGATGCTCAACGGCGCAAACGTGCTTGTGTTCGATGAACCAACCAACCACTTGGATCTGGAATCCATCACGGCACTGAATAACGGGCTGATCGATTTCGATGGCACGATTCTATTCACTTCCCATGACCATCAGTTCATCCAAACCATTGCTAACCGCATCATCGAGATTACACCTACAGGTGTAATTGACCGCTCCATGAGCTACGATGAATATTTGGAGAATCCAGAAATTAAGGAAATGCGCCAGCGCATGTATCCTGTAGAAGTATAATATTTAATTTCCGCTATGCGGAAGGAACCCATGAAGCAGCTACTCTAATCCTTTTAGGATCAGGGTAGCTGTCTTTATAATTTCGATTTTGAAAAGTTATTAACAAGTAGAATTCTACGGGGAGTATACGCGGGGCTTCTAAGACGGGAGTCTTTAGCCCTTGAGTTTTCCAAAGCGCATGTTTTCAGCTGGCTAATCGTACAATAAAGAGAATCAGTTATGAATTTGAAGAGTTCTAATCCATCCTATGAGGCAGGACGAACGTATAAACGGCTGCGTTTCCCCGAGGGATTCGCAGCCGTTTATGTTTAAATATAAGTAAATACTAAGATCCGCCAGTACGACGGCGTTGGTTGTTAGGCTTTTTGTTATTTTGGCTTTTTAGCGGTTTGGCGGAACCAGCCTGAAATGTGGATCCAGGTTTGGAGGAAGATTGTTGTTTCTTCTGCTCCAGTTTTTTACGGATAGCTTCCGCTAAGTTGATTTTTCCTTTATCGTTGCTTTCGCTCATTATGATAACCTCCTTCGAAGCAAGTCCTTACACTTTATTCTAATTGTTTTTAAATGCTGCCACAAGGGCAAGAATAATTGAAAGAATTCTTTTCCGTATTTTAAATAATCGGGGAAAAAGAGGGGGAGCCAAGATGACTGATATTTACGAAGATATACGTAAAGGGGAACGAGGAGCTTGGGTTAGCATAGCGGCTTACCTCATCCTATCATCATTCAAGCTGGTTTGCGGTTATTTATTTGCATCTAGCGCACTCGTAGCGGACGGGGTCAACAATTTAACAGATATCGTGGCATCCATAGCTGTGCTGGTGGGTTTACGGATTTCGCGGAAGCCACCTGACTCTGACCACGCTTATGGGCATTTCCGCGCAGAGACCGTAGCGGCGTTGTTGGCTTCTTTTATCATGGCGGTAGTGGGCATTCAAGTGATTGTAGAGGCGGTGCGGTCCTTTTTCGATCGTACAAAAGAAACGCCACAGCTCTGGTCGGCAGGGGTGGCTATTGTATGTGCAGTGGCTATGATGGGAGTATATATATATAACAAAAGACTGGCCAAGCAAATTAACAGTGGGGCACTTATGGCAGCGGCTAAGGATAATTTTTCTGATGCTATGGTCAGTGTTGGAGCCGCAGTTGGGATTGTAGGCGCACAGTTTGGTTTGCCATGGATTGATTCCGCAGCGGCTGTTCTTGTCGGACTCATTATCTCCAAGACTGCTTGGGATATTTTTCGTGATTCGACCTATCGGCTTACCGATGGCTTTGATGAAGATAAATTGATGGATCTACGCAGTACGATTGCTCGAACGCCGGGAGTAGAAGAGATTAAAGATGTGAAGGCACGGGTTCATGGTAATCATGTGCATGTGGATGTTGTAGTGGAGGTGGATGCGAATATTTCTGTGACGGAAGGTCATGAAATAAGTGATTCCATCGAAGAAAGAATGAGCAAAATGCATAATATTATGAATGTGCAGGTGCACGTGGAACCTAAAAAATAAATTAAAAATTCTATATTAAGGGAAAAACACACATATTCAAGGAGAAATCAAGACTTTAGACCTGTATGTTACCATAAAGTGGCATGATTATATGTGAAATTTGGAGCATGTTCCAAATCCCGGGCAAGCCTATAATGAGGGCATAAAGGAATAATGTAGTACAATCCTTTATTGAAATCTCATCATGGAATTTGGGGGAACGTATGATCAAATCACATAAGCAAATTACAGCATCTTTGTTAGTATCTGCTGCAATTGTTGCAGGTTTAGGAGTATCTGCTCCTGGACAAGCAGCGGCAGCCTCAAGTTCATCTAATTCAGTTACAGCAGCTTCAGCCGTTCAAACAGGTGTGATCGAGGCTAGTGTTCGCCTTCGCAGCACCCCTTCTACTGACGGAGAAATAGTGAAGTACTTGCAAAAGGGAGATCAAGTGCAGATCCTTTCGCAGCCTAACAGCTATTGGTATCAAGTAAAAACGGCTGATGGTTCAGTGGGTTATACAAGTGCAGGAGATAAGTATATCAGCGTATCCTCTGCTTCAGTAACGACACCATCGGCACAAACTGGCACCATTAAGTATGGTGTGAATCTTCGGGTTTCACCTTCAACAAGCGGAAAAGTAATGAAGCTTTTGAATAAGGGAGAAAAAGTAGAAGTTCTGGCACAGCCTAACAGTTACTGGTATCAAGTTAAAGCGGCGGATGGTAGCATCGGATATATAAGTTCAAGTGATCAATATAGTACACTTTCAGGAAACGGTGGGGGATCTGGAACGGTAACGCCTACACCAACACCTACACCAACACCCAATCCGCCTATAACAACACCGGGGGCTTCAGCCCAAATCGAACGGGTAATTGCTGCAGGCATGGGATATCTAGGAACGCCTTATGAGTATGGCTCCAGCAGAAATGATACAAGAACCTTTGACTGCTCGGACTTCATCCGGCAAATTTTTATGGATGCTGCGAATCTCAAACTGCCGGCGGATTCCCGTCAACAAGGAGATTGGGTGAAGTCGAATAGTACGATGGTTACGTCTATTTCCAATTTGAAGCGCGGCGACTTAATGTTCTTTATGGATTATAAGGGAAATTCTGCTTCTGCTTATGAGGGAATCGACAAATCTACAGCTAGAATATCGCATGTTGCTATGTATCTAGGAGATGGACAAGTTCTACAAACTTATTCCGTAGCTTCAGGCGGGGTAAGAGTAGATAAACTAAGCGCTTCTTGGATGAATCGTTTTCTCTACGGAGGTTCGGTCATTCGCTAAATATATGAAAAATGCAGGAGCGACAGCATCGCATGTTTGTGACGGGTGAACGATGGCGGGCGTACGCGCAAGAGGGCTATCCTTTTAGTAGAATTCTCTACTGAGGGGGTAGCTCTTCCTGTTTTATCTGTTCAGAATATGCACTCTCCACATAAAAAAAGGGCAGTACCATCGGCCATTTTTCTGGCTCTTGGGACACCCTTTTTTCGCATATTGATAATTAAGGTAAGATCACATTGGCTGTTACAGGAACCTTAACCCATGCTTTTCCTAGCCAAGTGTAGATTTCTCTCCATTCATTACCCCAAGTGTCCGAAATAACTTCACCTGTTGTATCAAGAGTCTGAACGCCAAGCCAGCCTGCTGGAATTATACCTCCGACGGAAAAGTAGAAAGGTGTTTTCTCGGTCAGCACTATTTGTGGTGTTGCTGGAATCATATCCGCTGGAGTGATAATTGTTTCAAAAGAATTGCTGTAAGTGCTTCCAGTTACGGTTGCAGGATCCGTAGTAGTGTTAGTTACTTCAGCTGCTGAAGCTGTAGCAGCAATGGAAGCCATAAGACCTAAGGCTACTGTAAGGCTGGCGATTTTTTTCATGTTTGGTTCCTCCTAGTGGGGGTTGGATGTATTTTTTTCCAAAAGCGCTGTTTGCTAATATGCTAGTAAACGTAAATGATGCGTGATGAACCACCCATTCAACATTTCTTATTTTCTCAAGTGACATCCGTGCAGGAATGACCTATACTTTCTGCATGATGAATAAGATATATGGATAGATATGGGAGGGATACGACAGTCACACCATTAAAATGAGGGGCTACTACATAGATCTACCTCTGCGTCCCGTGAAGAGAGAAATTACAAACAGAACCAGGAAGACGAAGAACAGGATCTTAGCAAGACCAGCGGCGGCGGCTACAAGGTTGAAGAAACCAAAGATTCCGGCGATTACTGCGACTACAAGTAGTATTGCGGACCATTTTAACATTACATATCACCTATCCTTTTTTGATTAATGTAGTCATTGTATAAACGGGGACTTTGATTTTGAAACAAAAGGGAAGAGGGACTCTTGACAAGACTCGACAAGATGTTTCGGCTTATGGGACCAGGGGTAACTATGCAGTATACAAGGCTGATTAGCCGATATTTATGAGATATGGAAGGGGTTATGAATATGATCATTGAACTTAGTGTAGCTCTCGTCGCAATTGCATTCGCAGTACTTGTTTTCTTTTTAATTAAAACCTTAAAGTCGGCAAAGGATTCACTCGACAAAGTCAGCCAAACCTTGGTGGAAGTACAGAAGACGATGGATGAGCTTACTTATGAAGTGAAAACGACGGTCAGACACGCAAATGAAATCACTGCCGATGTACAGCATAAGATTCAAAAGATTGACCCAGTCATCGATTCTGTCAAGAATCTGGGTGATGTCATGAATGAGCTGACCTTAACGGTCAAACAAGTGTCAGTCACAGTGATTGAGAAATATCGTAAATCGCGTGAGCTGAAGGAGAAGAGTAAGGAAGTCTCTATAAAAGAAGCTCCGTTAACTCCTGCTGAAGAACGTACTGTTAACTCCTATGATGCCATTTATGCTGAGAAGTCACCGGGAAAAATAGCTACAGTGCTAAAAGGTGTAGACGTAGCTGCAACTCTTTGGAAGAAATTTCGTCATTAAGCATAAGATAGTAAAGCTTCTGTAATCGGTGGCTGCAGATAAGAAAGGTGGGACACAACATGAACATGATGATCCTTTTATTTGGTCTTCTTTTCCCATACTTTGATGCGTCTCCACAGTTGGCGCCTATCGCTACTTTTATTGAACAACCTAAGTCGGTTCTCGCATTTGAACATGCTTCAGAATCCAGCCCATATATCAATGACTTTGATTCTCTGCAAGGTGTTGCTTTATATGCCACAAAGGAAGAAATGTTTCTGGCCAAAGGCAATCCGCTTGCGGTGACAAATGATCCATTACAAGAGACGGTGGAGTACCACTACGCAGATGTGACAGTGGGTGTGGGCGAGGGGATGGTACTTTATGTACATGTTTCACCTCCGCAAGCACGGCAGTTTGGTTTACATGTAGATGGTGTAGAAATCGATCCTGTAAGAGATAATTTGCAAGATACTTTGGGCAAACCGTATTTTATAGCTGAAGATGGGGATGTATATATGAGAGGGAATAATGCACTCAAAATATATCGAAATTTGGCGGGTGAATTTGAAGGAATTGATTTATTTGATAGTATTTCTTCCTAATGTGTTTCATATTTGAGCAAATTGGTTAATAAACATAGGCTGTCTTTAGAATAGAGTAACCTCCAGAACCACTAGGTATAGTGGGGCTGGAGGTTACTTTGCTGAATACGTAAATTGATCCTATGACTATATTTACATATTATGAAAATAGAAATAACACTGTAAAATAGCGTATGATATAGTTAGTAGGTTTGCAGAATTTTACGGTCGTAATACTATTCGTGTGAGGTGAAGATGATGAGAATCTTAATCGTGGATGACAATCCGACTAATGTTATCATTATCCGTGAAATCCTGAAAAAAGAAGATTACCGAAATTTCGTAACCGCATCTTCTGCTAAAGAGATGTTGGAAAGGCTTGGAATCGGTTCTGGGAGTGAAGATGGACGTCCCCGGATGTCAGATATTGATCTGATTTTACTGGATATGATGATGCCAGAAATGGATGGGATCGAAGCATGTCGTGTTGTGCAGCAATACGAACATCTTAAGGATATTCCAATAATAATGGTTACAGCTGTAGGCGATTCTAAGAAATTGGCCGAAGCGCTGGATGCAGGTGCAGTAGATTATGTTACGAAACCTATTAATAAAGTGGAGCTAATGGCCCGGATTCGGCTTGCTCTGCGGTTGAAACGTGAGAAAGATTGGCATAAAGAACGGGATCAGCGAATCCAGGAGGAGTTGAGACTGGCTGCGCTTGTGCAGAATGCTGTACTCAGCCTGCCGCTGCAGGAAGAGAATTTCGAGGTGCATGCTATCTATCAGCCTTCCTCTGAATTGGCAGGTGATTTATATGCGTGGTATCCCCTTGGGGATGGCCGATATGGCGTAATCCTCCTAGACATTATGGGACACGGTATATCATCATCTCTTTTTTGCATGTTCCTTGCGTCAGTATTAAAGGATACGGTAACTACCTATGTAGAGCCGGAAAAGGTAATTCAGGAACTCAATCGAAGGTTTAACCAACTTTATATTGAGAAAAAGCTGATTCAATACTATTTTACGACGATTTATCTTGTGATTGACACTCGTATAAAGCGTATTGACTATGTTAACGCTGGGCATCCACCTGCGCTGTTTTTTGAGGGCACAGCTAAGACTCCGGTCTTGCTGGAAAGTAATTGTCACCCTGTAGGCCTGTTTGAACGGATTGATATTCAGCCTCAGAGCTTGACCTACGAAGATGAAGGGCATTTGGTTCTCTATACAGATGGTCTGCTGGAGCTGGTTGAGGGTGAACAGGAAGAGCAGCTGAAGTTCATGATTAAGCATTTAAATGTTGAGCATGAATGGAAGGAAGAAACTATACGGGCTGCTTTTTTCAATGCTGATGTTCCTAAAGAGCGTGACGATGACAAATGTATAGTGTGGATCTCACTGAAGAAGGGAACAGAATGAGGATGAAAATAAAGGCTAAACTCTTAATTGGTTTTAGTGCGATGCTGGCGATTATGCTGGCACTTACTATGATTGGATACGATCGTTTGGATTATATGAATGGTCAGCTTGAGGGTTACCAGGATAGATATATGAAGGGGCGTTCTTCTTCAGGTATGCGTGGAGAAGTGAATGATATGGCGCGAATATTAACGACGACCATGTTAAGCGCTGATACATCAACGGTAGAATCACAAAAAAAAGAGATTGATAAAAAAATAGCTAAGGCGAATGAGCACTACGACAAAATAAAAGAATCAATGACTAGCGCTGAAGAGATGCAGATCGTTACTCAAATTGATGATTCTTATACGATCTATCTAAATTATCAGGAAAAAATATTGAAGCTGCTATCAGCTGGTTATTTCCAGAATGCCAGCACGTATTCTAACACAGAGGGACAAGCGATTCAGAATGCGGTATTAAACGCTCTGAACAGTCTCTCTGATTATAATGCCTTTATTATGAATGAAGAGAGCGCAAAAGCTAAAGATGCCTATCAAAGCTCTACTCAGATGGTCATCTTGATGATGATTGTGGGTCTACTACTTGGACTTGGAGTTGTTCTATGGATCATTCCAAGCATTACGCGGGGGCTTAACGTCGTTTCGATGATGATTACCAGCTTCGGCAACGGCAGAATTCGGGCTATAAGGCGCATCAAGGTTACTTCTAAAGATGAGATTGGTGAGGTTGCCCTTGTCTTTAAGAAAATGGCTTTAGATCTTGAAGAGAAACAGCAAATGGAACAGGCCTATGCACAGGCGCAGAATGATCAATCCTGGCTGAATGCAAATGTTGCTCAGGTGACAGAACTTCTCCGGGGAGTTAGCTCATTGGATCAGGTCTCACAGACCTTTATCAACGAGTTCACCCCTGTGCTGGGAGCCCAGTTTGGGGCAGTATATTTAAAGGATGCTAACCGTCCCGATTTTCTGCGAAGCAGTGGTTATTATGCAGTAGATAGCGATAAGAAACCAAAGGAAGGTTTTGTGATTGGAGAAGGACTCGTAGGACAAAGTGCGCTTGATATGCACCCAATCAGATTGGAGCGGGCTCCTGAAGATTATATCTCCGTGAAATCCGGCTTTGTGGATTCACAGCCAGGATATATTTCCATTCATCCGCTTATTTTTGAAGACGAGCTGCTCGGTGTAGTAGAATTCGCTTCATTCCAGCCATTTAGCAGTCTGAAAAATGATTTGCTGCAACAACTTGCGAATAATTTAAGCATTATTTTCAATAATATTAGTCGTCGTCTGATTGTAGAGAAATTACTGCGTGAGTCACAGGCACTTACGGAAGAACTGCAATGTCAGTCAGAAGAGCTGCAGACTCAGCAAGAAGAACTGCGTCGTTCCAATGAGAACTTGGAAGAGCAGACGGACGCACTTAAGCGTTCAGAAGAACTGCTGCAACGTCAGCAGGAGGAACTGGAACATTACAATACGGAACTCGTCGCCAAGACTCGTGCACTAGAGGAGCAAGTGCAGGAGGTTGAGGAGAAAAAAGATGAAATTGAGCATGCTAAGGTTCAGCTAGAGAAACAGGCTATGCAATTATCCGTGACTAGTAAGTATAAATCAGAATTTATGGCGAACATGTCCCATGAATTGCGGACGCCGCTCAACAGTCTGCTGATCTTGTCCCAGCTGCTTACCGAGAACAAGGATGGTAATTTAACGGAGAAGCAGGTTGAATTTGCCCATACGATTTATATGTCAGGTGCTGACCTGCTTAAGATGATTGATGAAATTTTAGACCTGTCCAAGGTTGATGCAGGAAAAATGGAACTGAATCATGAAGAAATTAAACTGACTGAGCTGAAAAGCTTTGTGAAGCAGAATTTTGCTCCACAGGCGCTCAAAAAAGGACTCTCCTTACGGATAGCCTTTAACGAGCCGCTGCCAGATAGCGTAATTGCCGATAGTCATCGGTTGAAGCAGGTCTTAAGAAATCTGCTTTCCAATGCCTTTAAATTTACAACCGAAGGTTTTATCGAGTTTTCAGTTAGCCCGGCAGATACTAATCTCTTGCCACTAAATCTGCCGAGTGATAATGAATATATTGCTATTGCTGTGAAGGACAGTGGCATTGGTATTCCGGCTGACAAAACAGATATTGTATTCGAAGCCTTCCAGCAAGTAGACGGAACAACCAGCCGTAAATATGGAGGCACGGGCCTGGGATTGTCGATCAGCCGTGAATTGGTTCGTATAATGGGTGGAGCTATTGTGCTCGAATCCCGTGAGGGACAAGGCAGTACCTTCACTTTGTATTTGCCGGTGAAGGCAAATTACAGTAAACAACCTGCAGAAATAGAAGCTGCTGTGTCCAAAGAGGATTCAACATATGATGAATATATTGGAGACATGCTTCCAACCTTAGTGCCAGCAGCCGTTAACGTACCCCTTCCACAACTGACAATTGAGGATGACCGTGACAATTTGACGGCGAATGACAAAGTCCTGCTTATTATAGAAGATGATGAAAGCTTTGCGAAAATCTTGCTAGACATGGCTCGTGGTCGCAGATTTAAAGGCTTAGTAGCGCTTCAAGGCGATATTGGACTGCAGATGGCAAAAACTTATTTGCCAGATGCGATTATTCTCGATATACAGCTGCCTGTAATGGACGGCTGGACCATTCTTAGAGAGCTGAAAAGTGCATCTCAGACCCGTCACATTCCTGTTCATGTTATCTCAGTGAACGATGAAGTGAAGCAAGGATTGATGATGGGGGCTATGGCGTATCTAAGAAAACCATCTTCAAGAGAAGCATTGGAGCGGGCTTTCTCACAAATTGAGAACTATACGTCCAGCACTGTGAAGTACCTTCTGATTGTAGAAGATGATGAGATTCAACGTCGTTCCATTATGGAATTGATTGGTCATGATGATGTAGCTATTACCGCGGTATCAACCGGCAATGAGGCACTGATGGAGCTGCGCAAGCAGAGATATGATTGTATGGTTCTGGATCTTATGCTTGGGGATATGAACGGCTTTGAACTGCTGGATCAGATTCGTGATGATGAGGAATTAAACGATCTTCCTATTATTATTTATACAGGTAAGGATTTAGATAGCAAAGAAGAGACACAGCTCCGCAAGTATGCTGAATCCATAATTATCAAGGATGTTCGTTCTCCGGAACGACTACTGGATGAGACAACGTTGTTCTTGCACCGGGTAGAAGCCAATCTTCCGGAAGATAAACGTAAAATTTTGCAGAAGCTGCATAACAAGGAAGAGTTATTCGAAGGGAAGAAAATACTGCTCGTCGATGATGATATTCGTAATGTTTTTGCACTCTCTAGTGTACTGGAAGAATACCACATGGAAGTGAAGTTTGCGGAGAACGGACGTGAAGCGCTGGAAATGCTGGTAGAGCAAGAAGATTTTGATCTCGTGCTTATGGATATGATGATGCCGGAAATGGACGGATATGAAGCTATGCGCCGAATCCGTGAAATGCCGCAATATCAGAAACTGCCTATTATTGCGCTTACCGCCAAAGCAATGAAAGAGGATCGTGCCAAATGTATTGAAGCGGGAGCTTCTGATTATATGAAGAAACCGATCGCAACAGGTCAACTTCTTTCGTTAATGCGTGTCTGGTTGTATTCGTAAACTCAAATTTGGGGTAATACCTTTTTAAGAACTAACATGACTAGAATTACGGTGTGTTAATAAGGGAGTCGGGATAACAATGAAAGCGATAGAACACGGATATGAGGAGCAGCCCGTTATGGTAGGAAGTGACGAGTTGGAGCAAATTGAGATCGAGCTGCTCCTTGATGGAGTACACCGTTTATATGGATATGATTTCCGGAATTATGCGTTGCCTTCTTTGAAGCGGCGTATCTGGCATCATGTGCATGCGGAGAATGTACACAGCATATCCGCGCTGCAAGAAAAGGTGCTGCATGATCGTGCCTGTTTTGAACGATTTGTCTATAGTCTCTCCATTCCGGTTACCGAAATGTTTAGGGACCCGGGGTTATTTTTAACGTTTCGCCAGAAGGTAGTTCCGTTGTTGAGGACTTATCCCTATATTCGTATCTGGCATGCTGGATGCTCCACTGGTGAAGAAGTATACTCTATGGCCATCCTGCTTCATGAAGAAGGGCTTTACGATAAGGCTCGGATTTATGCCACAGATATGAATGAGCGTTCTTTACAGCAGGCTAAAGAAGGCGTCTATGATATTAGCAGAATGAAGCAATACACTAAGAATTATTTGGAGGCGGGAGGTACCCGGGCATTCTCTGAATACTATACAGCGAAGTATAACTCGGTTATTTTACAGCCATATTTACGCAAAAACATTATATTCGCTGAGCATAACTTAGCTACAGATACTTCTTTTAATGAGTTTAATGTTATTTTCTGCCGCAATGTGATGATCTATTTCAATGATGAGCTGCGTGATCATGTTCACGGCTTGTTTCATGAAAGTTTAAGTCGTTTTGGAATACTTGTTCTAGGCTCTAAAGAATCCATTCACTTTACGAAGTACAGCGATTGTTATGAGTCTTTGGACAGAGTAGAAAAAATATACCGTAACATAAAATAACGCATGAAGGAGGGTGGTCCTATGGGGTTTCAAGAACCAATTCATATACTACTAGTAGATGACCGTCCTGAAAATCTGCTGGCGCTGGAGGCGGTACTTGAAAGCCAGCATTATGAGCTAGTCAAAGCCACCTCCGGCGAAGAAGCGCTGCGGTGTTTGTTAAGGTATGATTTTGCTGTCATCGTACTGGACGTGCAGATGCCAGGTATGGATGGGATCGAGACCGCAAAGTTGATTAAAGCCAGAGAAAAAACAAAGGAAATTCCGATTATCTTTATCTCTGCGAATAGTAAGGAAGCGGAGCATTTATTCGCGGGCTATTCTGCAGGGGCTATTGATTATATGGTTAAACCCTTCATTCCACAAATTCTGAAGTCTAAGATACAAGGTTTTGTCGAGATGTATATTACGAGCAAAAAACATCAGACTCAGACCATGCTGCTGCAGCAAAAGACGAAAGAGCTGGAAATCATAAATAGTGAGCTCGTAAAGGCTAAGGAAGAGGCGGAGATCGCCTCCAAAGCGAAGTCGGAATTTCTGGCTATGATGAGTCATGAGATTCGTACACCAATGAATGGCGTAGTGGGTATGATTGATTTATTAATGGAGACTGACCTTGCTCCTGAGCAGAAGGAGTATTCCGAGATCATTCGGAAAAGTGCAGACACGTTGATTACGGTTATAAACGATATTCTTGATTTCACCAAAATGGAATCCGGTAAAATGGAAATCGAAGAGCAGCTGTTCGAACTTCGCACATGTATTCAAGAGGTGTTCAGCCTCTTTTCGGTGGAAGCGGGAAAAAAGAACCTGGAGCTCGCTTATTTTATCGATCAGAAGTTGCCTAGACTTTTATATGGAGATATGGCTCGTCTACGCCAAGTATTAATTAATCTGATTGCTAACGCAGTTAAATTTACAAATCAGGGCGGTGTCTATTTAGTCGCTTCCATCAAAGAAACATCTGGGCACAAGGTAGAAGTCGAGTTTACGGTCATGGATACAGGGATTGGTATTTCTCCAGAGAAATGCGACCGATTATTCCAACCGTTCTCACAGCTGGATTCTTCAATGACACGGAAATACGGGGGGACAGGGCTTGGTTTAGCCATATGTAAATCCCTTGTAGGCATGATGGGCGGAGAAATACGGGTAGAATCCATGGAGCAAAAAGGAGCTACCTTTATTTTTACGATTCAAGCATCCGTACCTGGAGAAGATTTGACAGGAGGTTATCAAGAAGAGGAATCGCCTCATCTTCTTCTTAATCAGGAGAGCAGAAGCCGAATTCTTGTTGTAGATGACCATCCTATCAATCAGCGTCTGATGGTTAGCATGCTAGATAAGCTCGGCTATGAAGCTGATATGGCTGAGGACGGGAAACAGGCTGTGCAAATGGCGCTTAAGCAGCCCTATGATTTTATCTTTATGGATCTCCAAATGCCAGTAATGGATGGCCTGGAGGCAACCGCCCAAATCCGTCGAGAAGGCGGTCCGGCGGCTGAGAAGACTATTATTATTGCAATGACTGCGAATGTCATGGATGGCATTCAGAATCGCTGTAAAGCCTCAGGAATGGATGACTATATCAGCAAGCCACTTAAGATGAGCAGTATTAAGCAGATTATCTCTCGGTATTCTAGCAGCGATAATCGGATGGCTGAACCAGATACATCTATTTTTCAGGCGTAACCCAAGATTTACTAGTTTATATTTTAATGTTATTTGTTTCAAAGGTAGGACTATGAGGTTATTAATATAGAAAATATTTATCAGGAGAGATCGTCTATGAACACGCATAAAAGTAATAAGTTTCACGCTAAGACAGAGACAAAAGAAAATGTATGTACGGTTTTCCTGAATGGTGAACTTGATCTATCCGTTGCTTCCGATTTCCGTTTGGTAATGGAGCCGCTTGTAGGTGATACGAAGCATGATTTAGTAATAAATCTTAAAGAATTAAAATACATCGATAGCACGGGTATTGGTATTCTACTTTCGATCCTGAAATCAAGACAAGGTATGGACGTTAAGTTTATGGTTGAGGATGTTCCTCCCCAAATTCAGAAGCTGTTTGACATGACTGGTATTACCAAGTTTTTTGCCTCCCAAGAGAATTCCCACTAGGAAAGGATAGAACAAAGAATGAGTGATGATGTGCAAAAAGTAATTCTTCAGCTGCCGGCTAGCGCAGAGTATGTGGATATTGTTAGGTTAAATTTATATGGTATTGCTTCAAAAATGGGCTTCACCTACGAAGATATTGAAGATATGAAGGTAGCTGTATCAGAGGCGTGTAACAATTCAGTATTGTACGCCTATGGACAACAAGACGGAATGGTTGATGTAATCTTTGAGGTGGGTGAAAGTGCCTTATCCATTACAGTCAAAGACGAGGGGGAGAGCTTTGACGGTTTGGAAGACTCGTCCAGTGAGCGTATGACACTGCATGATAAAGAGTTGAGTGACGTTCAGGTCGGCGGTTTAGGGTTCTACTTAATGCAAGCGTTGATGGATGACGTGAGCGTTGTAAGTGAGGCCGGAAGAGGGACGGTAGTAACTTTGAAGAAGCACCTTAACTTTAGCGAGGAAAAGGTATGAGTGATAAGGTGACTCCCCCCGAGTCCATGAATGAAGCAGTCACCCAAATTTGGGAATATCAGCAGACTAAGGATAATGAACGCGCAACAGTGCTGATACAGAAATATGAGCCTATGGTAAAAATGGCTGCTGGAAAAATTTCTCGCAACCGCCCCGACTTGTATGAGGATTTATATCAGGTCGGGCAAATGGCGCTCATCCGGTTATTACAGCAATATGATATTAGCCTTGGAATCCCTTTTGAGCCCTATGCGATGAAAAGCATGATTGGACATATGAAGAATTTCCTACGTGATAAATCTTGGTACATACAGGTACCTAGACGGATTAAAGAAAAGGGGGCACTTGTTCAACACGCGATTGACGAACTAACAGTGAAGCTGGAACGTTCGCCTGCGGTGGATGAGATTGCTCATTATCTTGATTTGTCTGTTGAAGAAACTGTAGAAGTACTGGCGGGCAGAGAATGTTATCATTACGTCTCCCTAGACTCGCCCCTTTCTCAAGAGGAGACAGGAGCTACGCTAGGCGAGCTGATCAGCTCTGACGCAAATGATTACGAGACCGTAGAGAAACGTATGGATTTGCAACAAGCACTAGGTCAATTGAAGGAACAGGAGCAGCAGGTGCTGCTGTTAGCGTTCCAAGATGGACAATCCCAGCGGGCGATCGCCCAGAAGCTGGGGGTATCACAGATGAGCGTTTCACGCATACAGAAGCGGGCCACTGAGAAGTTAAAGCAGATTATGGCCAACTCTTCCTATTGAGTTCCTGTATGGGTAGTATACATTTTCGACGATAAGGACATGCCTCTCTCCGCTGACTGGAGACCCGCATGTCCTTTATTTGTATACTATTGTAGACTTATTCCCCCGCTTGTCCGTCCAACCTAGAGGATTAGACGGACAAGCGGGGGAAGCGGTCGATAGTTGGGGAATAGATCGATAGTCTTGCGGTTAGCTATTAGCATCAATGTATTTTTTAATTTCGCCAAGATACTCTCCGATTACTGGAACATTAAGAAAAAGACTAAGAATGTAGCCTAATAAACCAAGGACTACAAATGTTCCGAGAGATAGTCCAAGTCCCCGAGATATACCGGCCATCAGGTTTGTGATGATTCTTTTTTTCGGATCTGAATAGTTGTCGAGAATGTCCTTGAATTCTGATTTTTCCAGTGAGTGAGCGATCTTATCAAGACGACTGTTTAAGCGTTTCACTTCATGTCGCAACTCGAAAGGATGTTCATCAATTTCATAAGGTTTTGTTTGGTTATTTGAATCTGCCATGCGCCATCCCTGCTTTCTATAGCCCTAACGGGCATTAATTGAATGTCTAGTTGTATCTGCTGATGTGAATAAAGGTATAACTAAACAACAGCCAGCTGCGGTCAGCTGGCTGTTGTTTGTTAAAGTGATAGCTGTATGATGCCGCAGATTAGTAATTGGATTTATAGGAGGATTTTACATCCTCTTTCGCATCCTTAGCCTGATTGGCAACCTCTTTAGAGGATGCTTTGGCTTCATCAGCTACGTCTTTAGAGGCGTCTTTAACATCCGAGCTTACATTGCTTGAGGCTTCACTTACAGTGTCACCAATTTTACTTCCAGCCTCTTGAAGAGTGGCGGCAATCTGTTGTTTGCTGTCACTGACAGTGGTATAGATATCAGAGGCTTTATCTGATACCGTACTAGCCAAATCGGTTGCTTTTTCGCCAACGGTTGTCGCAATAGCTTTGGTTTTGTCAGTTACGGCACCAGCAACTTCTTTGGTCTTGTCTGTAGCTAGAGAAAGTTTATCTGACAGATCACTGCGCATTTCACGGCCAGGCTTTGGTGCAAATAGCAAGGCTGCTGCGGCACCAATTAAGCTACCGATAAAGATACCTTTTAATAAGCTGCTTCCGTTCTCTACTTCATGTTCTACGTTACTCATCACCAATCACTCCTTATAATTTATCTTACTTCGTATATAAACTTTGGCGTATGGGCTGAAACAGTTGAAGAGCAAGGGGGAGATTACGGGAGGTTAAGGGAGGATACGGTAACCTAGATGGCTTTAGGTCATATAAACCGCGTTTTTGAGGCTTTATCAACATTTGTTTATGCGCAAAAAGAAGGGCGAAGACAGGCTGTGATATGCAGCATATGTCTCCATCCTTCTACGATTGAATTTAGAATGTTACGGATTAATCATTAACGGCTTGGAGTACCGCATAGCCGAATTCAGGCAGATTCAGATGCAGCTGGGATGTGGAGGATTCAGTCCGCTTCTGCGTCTTTAGGTTTACCCATATCATGTCTGCCCCGGTTACAGGAATGATGACATCGGCCATAACATCTTCATTATTCAATACGATTATGAATCGGTTTTGTTTGTCCCACCGCTCATATACAAGCAGCTTTGGATAACCCGGAATCTCCAGCGCTTTAAATCCACTGCTCCGGAATGCGGGATGAGATTTACGAAGGCTGATCGTCCAGCGATAGTATTCGAGCAATTCTTGATTCTGTTTCTGGGAGTCCCACTCCATGCATTTTCGGTTGTCCGGGTCGTATCCGCCATCCATGCCGATTTCATCGCCATAATAAATACAGGGTGCTCCCTGAAAGGTCATCTGGAACAAAACGGCCAGCTTTAACTTCCTGATGTCACCGCCACAAAGTGTCAGGAAACGAACTGTATCATGGCTGTCTAGCAGATTAAAGGCGGCTTCCGTAATTTGTTGCGGATAATTCGCTAGCATAGTAGCAACCGACTGAGAGAATTGTGCAGCATTGATCTGTCCGTGGGCGAAAAAATTAATTTGAATATTCGTTAGCGGGTAATTCATAACGGCGTCAAACTGATCGCCAAGCAGCCACGGCAAGGAATCATGCATGATTTCTCCTACGAGATAGGCCTCTGGATTAACGCTTTTGATCGTACTGCGGAATTGCCGCCAGAACGAATGGGAGACTTCATTTGCGACATCAAGCCGCCAGCCGTCTATACCGATTTCCTCGATCCAATAGCGGCCTGCATTCAGTAGATATTCTATGACTTCAGGATTCTCAGTGTTGAATTTAGGCATGATAGGCTCGAATGCAAATGTGTCATAGGTGGGAATTCCGTCGATGACCTGTGGCGGCCACTCGCGTACATGGAACCAATCGGCATAACGCGAAGATTGCCCGTTCGCGAGCAGATCAACAAATGGCGGGAAGGTATGGCCGCAATGATTAAAGACACCGTCCAGGATGACACGGATGCCTTTGGAATGACAGGAGTCCACAAACTCTTTCAGCAATGTGTTGCTGCCAAAATGAGGATCGACCAAGTAATAATCTTCTGTATCGTATTTATGATTGGTGGTTGCCGCAAATAGAGGATTAAAATATATAGCATTGATGCCCAATTCACAGAGATAATCCAAATGATCTAGTACACCCTGCAAGTCTCCTCCGAAGAAATTCCGAGGACTCGGTGTGCCGCCCCATTCGAGTACATCTGTCGGATCGTTGGTGGGATCACCATTCGCGAAACGCTCCGGGAATATTTGATAAAATACTGCATCTTTCACCCAAGATGGAGGGGAGTGCACATCTTCACGATTCAAAAATGGAAAGTCGAACAGACCCTCATATACAACAGCAGGTGGCTCTGGATAAAATCCTTTTTCCAAAAAATAAAGGACTTCGTCTTTGTTATAAAGCGCAAAGTAATACGCGAGTCTGCGGTAAACAGGACGGACTGAGGCTTGCCAGTAATCGAACAAGCCGTCAGAAGCGAGGCGCTGCATTGGAATGACCTCATGCGTTTTGTCCCAGCCAAATTTATCTCCACAGAAAAGGTCGATCTGTGATACGTTGTCCCGCTTAGTTCTTAGGCGAATATGAAGTGTAGACTCATCGTAGGCATATGACCAATTTTGTCCCATACGGTGATAAACGGCTTCCGGTTGAATCATACTCATTTTCCATCCCTTCGGGCATGTAAACGCAAAAAAGGGCCAACCTCATGATTTTCAGAGGTTGAACCCTTGGCGGTTTCATTGCCTTTAAATTTGTCTGCATCTTACCATAACCCTCAAGAGCAAAGCAAGAGGTTATTTCACAAGAATTTACAATGTGGAATATTTAGTATGTGGTAGGAATAAAGAGAAAATAAGAGAAAAGATAAGAAAAACTTTGTTAAACCGTCTTGTTTGGACTTATACCCTGATTGCAATCAAAATTATGGATATTATAGAATGAGGGCGAACGAACTTGATTTTTCATAACACGCATTCAAATTAAAGGCACTGTTACCTGCAAAGGTACAACCTCGGCACTTTGTGCAAATGAGGTTGTACCTTTTTTATATGCTTTTTTTCAATGCGGGTTAGGTTTAATCACTCATGATCGAAGGGGAGATGAGCAAATGAAGAAGAGTAAACGTTCCAAAATGCAAGCGGTAACATTTAGTTTAGTCCTATGCCTGCTGTTAACTTTGACGGTCACCGCATGCGGTTCTGGCAATGGGAACTTCGCATCAAAGCCGAATTCGAGTCCGAATTCCGCAGTGAACGAGCCGGGGGGAACCACAAATGAGACAAATACCGAAGAGAAAACCACTGATGAGGAAATGAAGCCAGAAGCAGGGGCCAAACTTATGGTCTGGGAAGCCAAGGAGCAGCTTGAATACATGAAGCAGGTAGCTGCTGATTTCGAAAAAGAATATGGTGTTCCCGTCACGGTTGAGGAAATGGCGGGTGGCGATCAAGGCGCAAGACTGGCGACGGATGGTCCGTCTAAACTTGCTGCAGATGTGTTGACTCTGCCCCATGACCAGATCGGGCAAGCCGTAAAAGCAGGGCTGCTTTTGCCAAACGATGTTTTTGAGGAAGAAACCAAATCAACGATGGTGGCAACAGCCGTTCAGGCATCGTCTTATGATGGCATTCTTTACGGTTATCCTAAATCGGTGGAAACCTATGCGCTGTTCTACAACAAGGACCTGATTCCTGACGCTCCTAAAACGTGGGATGATGTGATTGCTTTTGCAGATACGTACAACAATCCGAAGGAAAACAAATTCGCAATCATGTGGGAATTCGTCGGATATTACAGCTATCCGTTTATTGGCAGCTTCGGCGGATATATTTACGGAGACAACAATACGAATTTCAAGGATATTGGATTGAACAATGAGGGCACTATCAAAGGATTTACGTTTCTGCAGAGCCTCAAAAAAATTCTGCCTTTGAATGCAGGAGATATCACTTATGACGTGAAAACCCAATTATTCCAAGAAGGTAAGCTGGCGATGAATATCGATGGGCCATGGTCCATAGCGGCGTTTAAGGAAAATGTTAACCTGGGTGTGGCTCCTCTTCCAAAGGGACCTGACGGTCAAGACAGTCTTTCTTTCTCCGGTGTCAAATCGTATTATGTTAACTCATATACGGAATATCCGGTCGCAGGCCGTTTGTTCGCACATTTTGCAAGCAACAAGGAGAATCAGCTTAAGAACTTTGAGATGACGGGAGCGATTCCTGCGAGTATAGAAGCTGGAGAAGCCCCGGAAATCAAAGATGACCCTATTATTGGCGGATTCTTCGAGCAATTCCAAAATTCCGTTCCAATGCCTTCCGTTTCAGAAATTAAATCGGTCTGGGAACCCCTAAAAGCAGCGTTTGTGTCCCTGTGGAACGACTCAAATCTTGATGTTAAACAGACGCTGGATCAGACTGTAACCACGATTCAGGCCGATCTGGAGTCGAAGTAAAGGGCAGGTGATTTAACCATGAGGAAAAAAACAGGCACAGCGCTACTCTCGGCTATTATTCCGGGACTGGGCCAGTTCTACAACCGGCAGTGGCTGAAAGGATTGGTATTCCTGCTGGTGGGGTCTGCTGGAATTTACTATATTGCTAATGATCTGATGGGACATTTGCATGGCTTAATTACGCTTGGGGAATTTCCAAGCCGTATGGTCAAGGTAGGCAAATTAACCCGGATGGTGGAAGGCGACCACTCCATTTTTATGATGATCAATGGTCTAATGGCATTGCTGGCGCTGCTCTTTTATACAGCTTTTCATTTATTGAACATCAGAGATGCATTCCTAGTTGGAGCTGCACGGGACCGGAAAGAGCCCATTCATTCATTCGCTGAATCGCTCAGAGCTATGGGGCGGAGGAATTTTGCCTATCTTGTCCTCGCGATTCCCTTTGTGGCCGTGGTTTTTCTGACGATATTACCACTTGTTTTTTCGGTGCTACTGGCGTTTACGAACTATGCCGACCCGATTTTACCGCCAGCACATCTGGTAGACTGGGTGGGTTTCGGTAATTTTAATAAAATGCTTAGTCTGGATGTCTGGAGTTCCACCTTCGGTGGAGTGCTGACTTGGACCTTGATCTGGGCGGTTATTGCTACTGCGACGACTTACATTGGAGGTGTGCTCATTGCAGTACTTATTCACCAGCCCCGTGTCCGCTGCAAAAAGCTTTGGCGCACACTTCTGATCGTTCCGTTCGCTATTCCCAATATGATTTCTCTGCTCGTCATGCGCAATATGTTCAATAATCAATTTGGACCGATCAATAGTTATTTAAGAGCCTTGGGATTGGAGGGGGTGGCCTGGCTAACCAATCCTTTCTGGGCTAAGGTCACTGTAATTCTGGCTAATATGTGGATCGGTATTCCGGTGACCATGATTCTGGCCTTCGGGGTGCTGACAACAATTCCGAAGGATATGTATGAAGCGGCAGAAGTAGACGGTGCTGGGTCATTTTATAAATTCCGCATGATTACGCTGCCCATGGTATTGTTCGCAACCGCACCTATCCTGATTATGCAGTTTGCCGGCAACATTAACAGCTTTAATGTCATTTATCTAATGACTAACGGAGAACCGGTTAATCCCAACTACCAGTACGCGGGCCACACTGACTTGCTGGTGACTTGGCTTTATAAACTGGCGCTGAACCAGTCGCAGTATAGCTTTGCTTCTGTCATCGGGATTGTCATCTTCCTGATGGTCGCGACATTCTCCATCTGGAGCTACCGGCGGACGCGATCCTTTAAAGAGGAGGATATGATTGCATGAAGCTAAGACTGACGGAAGCGTTAAAAACGTTTGGAAGCCATTTATTGCTGATTGTGCTCAGTTTTATTAGTCTTTTCCCAGCCTTCTGGATTATTATGTCTTCGTTCAAAACAGGAAACAGTTTGTTCAGTGACTCATTGATTCCTAAGAATTTTACCTTTGTTCATTACAAGGAACTGTTTGAGCAAACTAAATATTTGTTATGGTTCATGAATACGCTAAAGATTGCGGCGTTGTCTACGCTGCTCGGCACCTTTTTGCTGCTGCTGACTTCGTACGCCATTTCTCGTTATCGATTTACGGGCAGAAAAACTACACTAACCGCGCTCCTAGTTCTGCAGATGTTTCCGGGATTTATGGCTATGATTGCAGTTTACGTGCTGCTGAACACACTTGGGCTACTGAATTCTCATTGGGCACTTGTGCTCGTATACAGCAGCGGCGCTATTATCACGAATGTTTTTGTGGCTAAAGGTTTTTTTGATACGATTCCTAAAAGCTTGGAAGATGCTGCGCGAATGGATGGGGCGAGCCATATGAAAGTATTCCTTTCTATCATGATCCCGTTATCTAAGCCGATGCTCACCTATGCCAGCCTTATGATTTTCAACGGCTGCTTTGTGGATTTTATATTCGCCGACCTTGTATTGCGCACGGAGGATACAAGAACGCTCGCCGTTGGGCTTTACCGGATGGTGAACCAGAGCAACTCAACCGAGTTTACGTTGTTCGCTGCCGGAGCGGTATTGGTCGCTCTCCCAGTCACGCTGCTGTTCATTTTCCTACAGCGTTTCTTGGTGGATGGCCTGACCGCAGGTGCAAGCAAAGGATAAGGCGAACTGCGCTACCCTTGTGAAGCTACGCTGAATTCGATAAAAACCGCTTTCTACTCAGAGATTAAGCTTCTGAGAAGGAGGCGGTTTTTTATATTTTATCCGGTTTCTAAAATCTTCTTGGTGGGAACAGGATTGAAGAATAATGAAAATAGGAGTAGAATTCCTCATGGAACCAACACTTAAGGGAGTTTGTGGAGTACTCAAAAATCCCCGGAGCACGGGGTTATTTTCTAGCATTTATTAAATGTGAATACTAATAAGTCCTTGTGAGTTATAGAGCATCTAGAGAAAAGAGGAGAGATATCTTGGAAACCGTATTAGTACGAGAGTATCGGGCGGATTTGCTGGAATGTGTCCATAGTGGGCATATTGCCATCGTAGGAGAGAATGGAAATTTAATGGGGTATGCAGGTGATCCGGAATTTGTATCGTTCACCCGTTCAGCTGCTAAACCCCTTCAGGCTATTCCAGGCGTACGTGGGGGGATCGTGGAGCATTACGGCTTTACTCCCGCAGAGGTTGCCCTGATGACCGCCTCTCATCGGGGAGAGAGCTACCATGTAGCTGCGCTAGAGAGCATATCCTCCAAGATTGGCATCGATGAGCAACAAATGATCTGTGCAACGAGTTACCCGCTGGATTATTCCAGCAGGGAGAACGCCATTCGTGGTGCGGGCAAAAGAAAGTTCTATCATAACTGTGCGGGCAAGCACATGGGTATCTTATCTTACAGTAAGCTCAAAGGTTTGCCGCTTGAAGAATACTCACAGCCGGAGCAAACGGTGCAGCGTGAGATTATTGACACCATTGCTTATATGGCTGGTGTGGCCCCAGACAGTATCGGTTTAGGTACGGACGGATGCGGGCTGCCGGTGTTTGCTCTGCCTCTGACCGCCTTGGCGACAGCCTATTTGAAATTAGCCAATCCGGATTTGATTGCAGATGGAGCTACTCGCAAAGCGGTTACTACTATTACAACGGCAATGAATGCTTATCCAGAGATGGTTTCTGGATCTGGTCGCCTTGATTCTATTCTTTTGGAAGATGATAATATTATTGCTAAAGGTGGATTTAAGGGTGTGTATTGCTTCGGTTTACGCCGTGAGCGACTGGGGATTGCCTTCAAGATTCTGGATGGGTCGGAAGAAGAGTGGGGACTTATTGTACAGGGAATTTTAAACCAAATTGGTTATAGTCAGAAAAATACCTTGGAAAAGCTGCGCAATGCATTTTCAGGCGTGATTTACAATGACGGGGGTACACGAGTAGGCCATGCGGATACCGAGTTCAAGCTTAATTTCATAAAGTAGGATCATATAAAAAGAGCCCTTCGACTACAATCCATCTTCTGGATACGCAGCGAAGGGCTTTTTTCTACGAGAAGCGGTGGTCATCTTTAAAGGACGGCAACATCGTTTCTTCTTGTATAGGGAGAACTATTATTTATGACGTAGACGGCCGAGTTCGGAGACGAGTGCTTCCACCTGAGAAATACTCAGTCTGTCGCTGCCCATGGCTACCTCATATACATCATAGATATCTTCATAATGATCTACTGAAAAAGCGGAGGCTTGCATCGCCGCAGCACTGGCCATTTTTAATTTGTTTTTGATAGCCTCGATCATATACTCAACATTTTCCTGACTAGGCTTTGTTAAATCCATTAGGTTAAAACATCCTCTCTGTATACTGATTCATGTATTTTACCATGTTTGGCAGCTTGACCACCATTTTTTTGTCGGGTTCACTGAAATCATGTTAAATTAAAGGCATGAGATCAAAAAATATCATCGAAGGGAGCAAATGTATTGGCAATCAGAGAACAGGGAAGCGGAAAACGCATTAAAATGGACGATGCTGGACTGGTGTCCTTTTTCATGGAAATAGCTGCTCTGCATCCCGCCGAGGAAGTCACGTTTCTTTGTATCGGAACAGATCGATCTACAGGAGATGCACTCGGTCCGTTGACGGGCAGCAAACTTGTGGAACATGGCTTCCGACATGTAATCGGTACGTTGCCTTCTCCTTGCGATGCAGATAATTTGGTGGCCAGAGTGGCTGAGATTCCCTCCGGGCATATTGTAGTTGCGGTAGATGCTTGTCTGGGCCCTCCGATCGCGCTTGGATATTACTTCGTTTCGAGTGAGCCACTGCTGCCTGCACAATCGGTGGGGGCAAATCTTCCAGCCGTAGGTCACTATAGTTTGGCGGCCGTTGTAGATATGAATGGCCCGAAACCTTATCGGACGCTGCAGACTACTCCACTGCATAGAGTGATGGTTATGGCAGAACATATCGCTATAGCGGCAGCAAAAGGATTCGGACTCCAGTAGTACCCATTGGGCACTTAAAAATAAGCTGTCCGTTTCAAGGCGGGCTGTTTTGCTTAATAATAGATATTAGACACATTATCTTAGTATTCTAGAAAGAGGGAAGCAGCCATGGAAAGAGTTCGTTGTGACGGAAGCAATATATGCTACAGTGATCAGGGGAAAGGCGAAGTTATTGTATTGCTGCATGGCTTTTGTGGAAGCGCTGAATATTGGGAACAAGTCATTCCTGTCTTAAGCAGCGGCTACCGAGTGATTGCTCCCGATTTACGTGGTCACGGAGCTTCGGAAGCTCCACTAGGACCTTATAGTATTGAACAAATGGCAGATGATGTTCTGGGTCTGTTAGATTCGCTGGAGATTGCTGAATGCATCATGCTTGGTCATTCGCTTGGCGGATATATTACGCTATCGTTTGCTCAGCGTTATGCTTCTCGATTGAAAGGCTTTGGATTAATTCATTCTACTGCTTATCCAGATAGTGAAGAAGCTAAGGAAAAACGACTGAAGAGTGTCAGCGCGATTCAAAATGAAGGGATTACTCCTTTCGTAGACAGCTTCGTACCAGGCTTGTTTGCTGAAGCAACCCCTTCTGCATCCCCACAGCTGCTGGAGCGCGCTAAAGAAATCGGCTACAAAACGCCTCCACAAGGAGCGGCAGGAGCTGCACTGGCGATGCGTGAGCGTCCAGATCGACGGGATGTAATTACGGCCACTACGTTGCCGGTATTGCTTGTTGCTGGCGAGCAGGATGGATTGATTCCTGCTGAACGAACCTTTACTGCGGATAAGCCAAATGTAACGCAAGCAACGATATCGGGTGCAGGCCACATGAGTCTTTTTGAAGCTCCTGAACGGTTAGCCGAGATCATTAAGGATTTTGTCCAGGCTTCCGTTTTAGATAATAGCCGCGTATAAAAAATCTTCTACAAAGAGGCAGCACGGCGCCATTCTGGCGTGTGCTGCCTCTTTCTTTTAGGGCTATCTAATTATCTGGTATTCTCCTTAACTGGCATAGAATTCGGCAATGGTTTAAGATAAATCAATAGAATAATTTAAGTGGTATGAGTCCTGCAGTTTTTGCTACCACAGTACGGAAAAGGAGGATGTGCATGTTTCGAAGAGACTATATTGTCCGGATGATCGAAGATATGACGGCGATGGTTGCCAAGGTACTTACTCTAAAGCAGGAACGGAAGACGACAGAAGCTTTATGGGAAATCGATGAGCTGTTGAACCGGCATTTTCCGCTGAATTCACGTCTTTTAAATTCACTATCTGTAGAAGATATCATAGATATGTTTCGTTTTGGCGGTGTGGTTGAGTCCGATAAGCTTCAAGGTCTGGCCAAACTGCTGAAGGAAGAAGGCAGTATTTATGCCGCAAATGGCGATAAGGATGCAGCATTATTTAGAAGTATGAGAGCCTTACATTTATATTTGTACGCGGATCTTCACGGTGCAGACCGGGAGCTGCTGCATATGACTCAGGAAATGGATGAACTCTTGCAGGATGTGCAGGCCTATCGGCTCCCGGCTAAAACGGAGCGGCTACTGATGGAGTATATGGAGTCGGTAGGGCGATATAGTAAAGCGGAGGACAGCCTCTACCGGCTGTGGGAGCAGGGAGAAAATGTTGTAATAGAAGGGGATAAGCTATACAATCGACTGCTGCTCAAGTCATCTGCAGAATTGGAACAAGGTACTCTTCCTCTGGAGGAAGTAGAGCAGGGGTTAAAAGAGTGGGGCAGGATAACAGCGATACGAAAGGAATCAGGAACCTGATGAATACGATGAATATCCCTTTATATATTATCGATGCTTTTGCAGAACAGGCTTATTCAGGCAACCCTGCGGCGGTATGTTTACTGGAGCATCCCGTCGATGAAGGTTATATGCAGAAGACAGCAGCGGAAATGAACTTGTCAGAGACAGCTTTTCTCTGGCCAGAGGAAGATGGATATCGCCTGCGCTGGTTTACACCTAAAGTTGAGGTCAAGCTATGTGGTCATGGGACTCTAGCAAGTGCACATGTATTATGGGAGAGGGGACTGCTAGCTCCTGATATGGAAGCAAGGTTCTATACACGCAGTGGGTTGCTCAGAGCTTCTCGTTCAGGAGATTTGATCTCACTGTACTTCCCGCCTTATCAGCTTCAACCCTCTCCTGTAATTTCAGGTCTCGCAGCAGCGCTTGGTATTGCAGAAGCGAATGTGGTGGAAACTATGCGATATGCTGACAATGTGCTTGTACGACTGGATCAGGAAGCACGGGTTCGCGAACTCAGCCCTGACTTCGGAGCTTTATCCGGGCTTGAAGGGAGAGGCTTCGCGGTTACCGCAGAAAGCTCTATCGAAGGTATTGATTGTGTATCACGTTTTTTTGCGCCGAAGGTAGGAGTGAATGAGGATCCGGTAACAGGCTCAGCGCATACTGCACTGGCACCTTTTTGGGCGGATAGACTCAATCGTACGCAGTTGACCGCTTATCAAGCTTCGAAACGTGGAGGTTTGCTTCAGTTAGAGGTAAGTAAAGACCAGATTAAGATGTCTGGGCGAGCATTAACTATAGTTAGTGGAGAGCTGCATGTTAAGCCCTGCTAGAACAAGGAACGCCCCTTGTTAACACGTGATATAATGAACGATGATGGTTAGGAGACATAGATTCTCCATTTTTAATCCCGAAAGTGAGATGTGCGTTGTGGAATCTTTAACAGCTCTAATTGAACAACTAATTAACGACCGTACTTTGATTACAGCTACCCTAAGTCAAGTGCGTTATAAAGGCGAAAATTGTACCAAGGTGCAGGTTAAACCTGTTGAACTAAAGGGTAAGCTGCATTATCAGTTTGCGTCCTATATTGGTACAAAGGTAGAACATCGCAACGTACCCGCAGAATTGGCGGCGGAAGAGATATCTCTTTTATTTAGAGAAACATATCGGCAAGGCTTGTTGTGTACAGTAGAAGCCGATTATCAGGTGCTTATTAGCAAAAAATTCAAAGTATCAATCCTAACTAAGTCTCCAAGTAAAAAAGAAGAGCCGGATCTAGCTCACAACCGCCGCAAACGTTATGTGCTGGAGGATGGAGAGCCTGTGCCATTTCTGGTGGAGCTTGGCATCATGAACAAAGAAGGCAAAGTGCTGGCCAAAAGATATGATAAATTTCGGCAGATCAATCGTTTTCTGGAGATGGTAGAGGACGTGCTTGCCGATCTGCCAACCGGCCGACCCTTGACGATTGTGGATTTTGGTTGTGGAAAATCATATTTGACCTTTGCACTGTATCACTATCTGACCGTTCGCAAGAAGCGGGAGCTTAATATCATTGGATTAGATTTAAAAGCAGATGTGATTGAGCATTGTAACGAACTTGCTGCCAAAATCGGTTATGATCACTTGAAGTTCTTCGTGGGTGACATTGCTGAGTACAATGAGCTGGAGCAAGTAGACATGGTGATCACACTTCATGCTTGCGACACAGCTACCGATGCTGCCCTTGAAAAAGCAGTACGTTGGGGAGCGTCTGTAATTTTATCTGTGCCTTGCTGCCAGCATGAATTATTCGCACAAATCGAAAATGAAGTAATGAGCCCTATGCTTTCGCATGGCATACTGAAAGAGCGTTTTTCTGCCTTGGCTACAGATGCCATTCGCGCCAAATTGCTCGACATGATGGGCTATAGCAGCCAGCTGCTGGAATTCATCGATCTGGAGAATACGCCGAAGAACATTTTGATTCGTGCCGTTAAGAGTTCAACCGGGGACAACTCCGTCAAATGGCGCGAATACACCGCATTCCGCGATTTTCTGGGAGCAAAACCATACCTCGAACGCGTATGCGCTGATCTGCTTCCCACTGGGAGTTCGGTAGAAGGGTAGAGGGTATTAAGGTAGAGAGCGTAGAACGGTAGGACTGTAGCATGGTAGAACGGTATGACTGTAGAATGGGCACTTATAGGTGCAGGCTAATTCGATAAGTTGTACTTTTTACAACTATATAGCATTTTTAATAGGAAATTGGATAGTACAGCTAGTGCGATCAAATGGTTAGGACGGTACGGCTAGTGTGATCTAATGGTTAGGACGGTGCAGCTAGTGCGATCTAATGGCGAGTTGGTTTAGTTGTACTTTGTGCAACTAAATATGCTCAGAAGCTGCGTTTTAGTGATTTAGTTGCACTTTGTGCACTTAAAAACGAACAATACTCTGCATATGGCGGGATTCTCGAAAAACAGTTGCACAAAGTACAATTAAAGTGGAAGTAAGCGGTGAAAGTACAGGATTAGTTGTACTTTTTACAACTATGTAGCTTTTTTGGATGGGAATTCGGATAGGCAGCTAATGCGATCAAATGGTTAGGACGGTCCGGCTATTGTGATCTAATGGTGAGGACGGTACGGCTAGTGTGATCTAATGGTTAGAACGGTGCAGCTAGTGCGATCTAATGGTTAGGACGGTGCAGCTAGTGCGATCTAATGGCGAGTTGGTTTAGTTGTACTTTGTGCAACTAAATATGCTCAGAAGCTGCGTTTTAGTGATTTAGTTGCACTTTGTACACTTAAAAACGAACAATACTCCGCATATGGCGGGATTCTCGAAAAATAGTTGCAGAAAGTACAATTAAAGTAGAAGTAAGCAGCAAAAGCACGGGATTAGCTGCACTTTTTACAACTATATAGCTTTTTTGGATGGAAATTTGGATAGTACAGCTAGTGCGATCTAATGGTTAGGATGGTGCAGTGAGTGCGATTCAATGATGAGGACGGTACGGCTAGTGCGATCTAATGGTGAGTTGGTTTAGTTGTACTTTGTGCAACTAAATATGCTCTGAAGCTGCGTTTTAGTGATTTAGTTGCACTTTGTACACTTAAAAACGAACAATACTCCCCATACGGCGGGATTCTTGAAAAATAGTTGCACTAAGTGCAATTAAAGTGGAAGTAAGCAGCGAAAGCACGGGATTAGTTGTACTTTTTACAACTATATAGCTTTTTTGAATGAGAATTCGGATAGTACAGCTAGTGCGATCTAATGGTTAGGACGGTACGGCTCCTTTGTGGAGAGGTATCGTCTTTTTGCGTTCTAGTCTTGTATAAGGGAAATGTGGAAAGGATAGAGATAAATTAACGAGTACAGGGGTATCTAAATGTGGCGTTTTAAAAAAGACTGGAGTCTGGAATCATCAATTGCATATATTTGTGGAGGCTTAGTGATAGCGGCTGGGGTGGGTGCTTGTTTGTTGCGGGGATTGTTTTTTACTGATGAGATGTATCCCTTTCTTACCTTATGGTTTGTGCTGTGTTGTGCGTGCTCGCTTTATATTCTTGTTGGGGTTGGCATATGGAGAAGAAGTGGGGGAGGAGTAGGTGCAGGTGCAGTAAGAGGTTTTACGGGAGTCAATGGGGTTAGTAAAGTTAGTGAAGTTAGTCAAGTTAGTGGAGAAAATAGGGCGTTAAGAATATTATTAAGCGTCCCTTTAATTATTCTATCGCTTTATGTGATTCATTGGTTGTGCGGGCCACTTTCTTCCCAGGGAACTATGAATGAAATGCTGCGGTGGGGCTTGTATGCTAGCTTTGCAATATTGGTTTGTTTTTGTGCGGTGAACCTGGTGGGACGCCGGATTTTAAATGTAATTTGGTCTATGCTGGGTATGACTTTATGCCTGAGCGCTTTATTGGCTGTGTGTGGAGTGGTAAAGTTGCCTTTCGCTGTGGCCTACAGCAATTCAGCAGAAGTGAGCGCCACAGGGGTTAGATTAGCAGGATTGATGGAATATCCGAATGCTTTTGGTGCTGTGATGGCTGTTTTTCTGCTGGAACGGCTATTTGCTGTTGCTGTTTATTATGGGGATCCAAAAAAGAGCACGAATATGTTGGGGGCAAGAAGTGTTGGGCTGGGGATGGAGTGCGCAGATGCGGAACGGAGGAGCAGAGGGGAAGAAGGCGTAGAAGCGGAGCAGGGAAAAGCGGGAAGCACGACCGCCGCGCTGCTGCGCTTGCTGCCGCTGTTCCCGTACACCGCCGCGCTGCTCCTCACCGAGTCGCGCGGCGCATGGCTGACGGCGGCTTGCGCCTGCGCCGCCGTCTTGCTCTGGAAGCGGCAGCTAATCGCGCCGCTTCTTGCTGCTGGCGCTGCGCCCGTGGCCGCCGCGGCGCTACTCTACCGCCAACTGGCCCGTGCCGGGTTGGCGGTAGAGCCAGTGCCCGGCCTGCTGTTGCTGGCCGGGCACTGGGCCGGCGCGCTGCTAGCCGGCCTATGGCTGTGCCGCCGCCAGCGCGGCGCGGCGGGCACTGCCCGAGCCGCCATGCTGGCATTGGCGGCGGCAGGTTGGACGGCGGCGGGGATCGCCGTCCTCCTGCACGTGCGCGAGCGGATCACCGGACCGTCATCGACGGTATCCGCGCGCGGGCTGTTCTACCGCGACGCCTGGCGGCTAGCGGTAGAGGCACCTTGGCTGGGACGTGGGGGTGAGACTTGGCGGCATTCATACCTTGCCGCCCAATCTCGCCCTTATGTAGGCAGCCAGGTGCATAATGGATACCTCGACATCCTGTTGAACTTAGGATTCGTTGGTCTTGCAGCCATACTCCTTATGCTGTTGGCAGCAGGCTGGCTGCTGGCTACTAAATCGCCGCGGTTGCTGCCGCCGTTTCTGGTCATCGTCTTGCACAGCGTCGTCGATTTTGATTGGAGCTATGGATTATTTTGGCTGCTGCTATTCTGGCTGCCAGCGATTGCTCTGGCTGAGCATAAGCAGAAACATCAATCTGCGTCTACCCACCCTCAGTCTGAGACCAAGCTGCCAACTCACTCCACATCCACGAACCCGCTCACCAATGTCACTACACCAGCGAATCCACTAATCGCTCACTCCACATCCACGAACCCGCTCACCAATGTCACTACACCTGCGAATCCACTAATCGTTCACTCCACATCTACGAACCGGCTCACCAATGTCTCTACACCAGCGAATCCGCTAATCGCTCACTCCACATCCACGAACCCGCTCACCAATGTCACTACACCTGCGAATCCACTAATCGCTCACTCCACATCCACGAACCCCCTTACCAATGTCTCTACACCAGCGAATCCGCTAATCGCTCACTCCACACCTAAGAAACCACCCCAAATCCGCCTTCGCCGACTAATCGGAACTGCGGCATGTTGTTTTTCGCTTATGCTGGGGGTGCTATCTTTTCACGCCGCTCAAGGAGAGAAGTTCTATCGACAAGCGATTATGTCGGTGGATCCTTCGGTGAAGGTAGAGCTGCTACAGCAATCGCTGGGGTGGAATCCCCGGTCACCTCGAACGGCTATAGCATTATCTAGGCTGCTCTCGGGTGAACAGAGCGTGAGTCTGCTTCGGCAGAGTTTGTTGTATTCTCCCGAGAATGCCAGCTTAAGCTGGGAGCTGGCTGAACGATGGATGAGCAGTGACCATCCGGGGGCAGCGTTATATTGGATAGGCCAGAGCCTTAGGCTGGATAAGTACAACAATGCCAAGTGGGTGAAGGCGATTGAAGGGATGCTTCTTATGGGGCAAAAAAAGCTTGCAGAAGGAAAGCGAAAGGAAGGCCTAGTCTGCGTCGCCTCTGGGAATGAACTTCTTCTGGAATATAGAAAGTTGGCAGAAGAGGAGGCTAATAAAGGAGGGCAACATAATGACCGTGAGTTCCAAATGACAGAACAAGCCGACGACTTGAGTCGACGGCTTAGTATGTTGGCTTTACGATTTTAGCGGACGTGAAATCATCCAGGAGTAGAGAATGGGCACGATAATTGCAAGTACGAGTGCCGTAATAATAAGAAGCTGAGACAAGGCTCCGCTCAAAAAGGCTCCTGCAAAAATAAGTAGGCCACCGATCATCCACATTATCCCGGATAGGCGATGTGTTTTTCGCCATACCTCAGGGTTGGCGAGCGTCCAGGCTGTACGAACCCCAAACAAGTAATTATCTTTTACCTGTGGCATGTAGTTGCCGAGAGCAATGAACATTATTCCGACAGCGCCTATGGCGATCTTCCCAACGTTTATATCTTTACCTAGGCCGTAAGCAATCGACAGCACCAGCATTAGATTAAAAAGCATCCCAATAGCAAGTCTGCTCATGGCATAGGCATTTTCGAATTTTTTGTAATTGTCCCGCTTAGGGTCGATGCTGCGTGTGAACTGCATGATTAGCGGGAGCACAATGCCTAAGATTCCGAACACAAAAATAGCTATATTTTTGTCCCAGTATCTGTTGACCTTACCCGTAATTCCAAACTGTGCTGGTAACTCCTGCGGCAGCTTGCTGTAATTGATCAGAGCGTAGGCTAATGTAGCTAAACCTAATATTACGATGAGGGTATCCTGCCATCTCCATTTGAAATCTTTCATCATTAATCCGCCTCCTTTTTGGAATCGATATCCTGACGTTGCTGCTTTCCGTCCAGCGATTTACTCTCCGTCTCCGTTTGCTTACCTGTACCAGTGAGCTCCAATAACCAACCGAGAACCTCTTCGAGGACTGTGGTGTTTAGCGAGTACATAATAAATTGTCCTTTTCGCTCATCCTGTACCAGATCGGCATGCTTCAGCGCATTCAGATGGTGAGAAATGCTTGGCTTAGACATGTTGAAAAAATCTGCGATTTCACCTGCGGTTCGATCTTTCTCCCTTAGTAACCGAATGATTTGGCGACGGGTAGGATCAGCTAGTGCTTTAAAGGATTCATTCATATTCCACCCTGCCTTTCGATATTTAAATAATTATCTAAATATATAATAGCTCTTCACTTTCATAGCTGTCAATGCAGTATTCACTTAGCAATAGCGTGTGTAAAAGTGTCACCGAATCTTTAAAATTAACTGCCGTCCAAAGCCGACTCCTGTTAATACTAACGATGGGCATGCATTCCTTGATGCACCGAACATACGATGCAGAGGAGCAGATATATGATACTAACCAATAAAGTCGCAATTGTTACAGGTGCAGGATCGGGGATTGGAGAAGCGATTGCTCTTCTTTTTGCCCAACAGGGGGCTAAAGTGATTGCTGCGGATATCCATCTGGACAATGTAGAAGCGGTGGCAAAAAAGGCAGAAACGGGTGAGGGACACGGAGTTATCTATCCCGTAAAGGCAGATGTCTCGAAGGAAGAGGACACACAGCGAATGATTGATGCCGCAACCACACAGTTTGGAGGCCTTCATATCCTTGTTAACAATGCCGGTATTATGGATAAAATGACGCCAGCGCACGAGATCACTGATGACATGTGGGAGCAGGTGCTTGCGGTCAACGTAACCGGTCCGATGAGAGCCATTCGTAAGGTTTTGCCGATTTTTATGGCGCAGGAAAGCGGATGTATCATCAATGTAGCCTCTATTGGCGGCTTAGCGGGCTCGCGTGCGGGAGTGGCTTATACTTCCTCTAAACATGCTGTAATCGGGATGACCAAAAATATAGGATTTCAATACGCTAAGCTTGGGATTCGCTGTAATGCCATAGCGCCGGGCGGAGTAAAGACAAATATTGATCTGTCTGATCCAAGTCCTTTTGGGAGTCAAAAAGCGGGCGAAGGTATGGCGTCGATGCCACGGACAGGGGAAAGCAGTGAGATTGCTTCGGTAGTCTTATTTTTGGCTTCAGATGCTGCAAGCTTTTTGAATGGATCGGTGATAACGGCTGATGCCGGTTGGATGGCTTATTAATTGAGCGCAGATAAAAAGGTGTTCATTTTCCCTTTATTGGTGGAATTTGTTCACCTTTTTTGTTTATGCCTGTTACTCAAACTCTTTTTAAGTGTGGATTGGAAGATAGAAGCTGCTTGCCGCGTAAGTAGAAGTGATAAGGTTGCTTGTGCTAGAATAGGCTAAGAGAAACTGGAAAATATAGCAGAGCGGCAAAGCTTTTAAAAATATAAGAAAGTATAAGATTAGTATCTATGCTTTTATGTTCTTATATTTCACTCGCTTAAACGCTTAGCGTCTTATAAAGATGCCAAAGGCGATTAGCTTGATACATGTAGCCATATTCTGCGGAAAAGGGAGGAGGAGCACGTTTGCATTTTATTTCTGATCTGATCTCGACATTATTTGAATGGATTCAGAGTCTTGGTTATTTTGGGATTATGATCGGACTGATGATTGAAGTTATTCCGAGTGAAATTGTATTGGCTTTCGGTGGTTTCTTGGTATGGAGTGGAGATATTAATTTTTTCGGCGCAGTATTGTTTGGTACGATAGGCGGAGTGATTGCCCAGATCTTTGTATATTGGATTGGCCGTTATGGGGGCAGGCCTGTACTGGAGAAATACGGGAAATATATTCTTATCCAAAAGAAGCATATTGATCATTCGGAAGAGTGGTTCAATAAATATGGGACAGGCGTAATCTTTACGGCACGCTTTATTCCCGTTGTTCGCCATGCCATTTCCGTTCCAGCGGGGATTTCTCGTATGCCTTTAGGTAAGTTCACTTTATTGACTACACTTGCTGTTATTCCATGGAGTGCTTTGTTTGTATATCTCGGTATGACATTGGGGAATAAGTGGGAAGATATTGACGAAGTAGCAGCTAAGTACACCAACGAAATTATTCTTGTAGCGTTAGCACTAATCATCATTTATTTTGTGTATAAGTGGTTTAAATCCAAGAAGAGAGGGACTGCAAAATGAAACCGAATGTAGCTCATAAATTTGGAAAAGGTCTTACACCGCGCCAATTTGTAGAAAGCATGACGAAGAACCAGCAGGCTTTTGAATCCTGGTATGAGAAGTTTTCTTGGGAAGATGAGAGCGACAAGGAATATTTCGAAAGTCTGAACCATCGTGACGATTTGCGGGTACTTATCCTTGCCGCTGATTGGTGTGGAGATGTAGTACGTAATGTCCCTGCGGTTTTCCGTATTTTGGAGACTGCCGGAATGAAGACAGAGGTATTCATTTTGGAAGAGAATCAGGAGCTTATGGATGAATTCTTGACCATGGGCGGAAGATCTGTTCCGATTGTGATCTTTGCGGATACCGGCGGATACGTGCTTGGACATTGGGGTCCTCGTCCAGAGCATGTGCAGAGCCTAATGAGAGAGTTCAAACGTGAGAATCCTGATCGTGAGGCTGCTGATTACGACAGCAAAATCGCAGAAGTACGTAAGGCTATGGGGCATGCTTATGGGGAAGGAACGGAATCACAGGCAGTTATCGCAAAAGAGCTGCGTAGTCTGATTTCCGGATTCTAGACCGATGCTAAATATACGTTCGTTTAATTTAGGTCCGCTTCAGACCAATGCCTACTTGCTGACAGGTGCGGATCCAACGAAGGGAATCATTATTGATCCCGGCATGAATCCTGCGGCATTAGTGCGGAGTATCGAAGGGATGGAGATCGAGGCTATTTTGCTAACGCATGCGCACTTTGACCATATGGGCGGCGTAGACGAAATTCGTAAAGCTAAGAAATGTCCTGTTTATTTACATCCACTAGAAAGTGAATGGCTCAGCAGCCCTAAGCTGAATGGTTCATTGATGTGGACTGATATTTCGCCTCCTCTGACTACAGATCCTGCAGAGTATGATCTGGCAGAAGGACAAGTTCTGCAATTCATCGGACATACCTTCCGGGTGTACCACACACCTGGGCACTCTCCGGGCAGTGTCAGCTTCCTATGCGGGAATGATTTATTCTCTGGAGATGTACTGTTTAAGATGGGAGTTGGGCGCACCGATTTGCCTGGTGGCAGAGAACGTGATTTGTTCGATTCTATTCGTGGCAAGCTGTACAAAATGGATGATGGAGTGAAGGTTTATCCAGGTCACGGCTCACGAACAACTATCGGTTTTGAAAAAGTTCGTAACCCTTATATTCCTCAATAAACAGTCATTCTAGTAGAACTGACAAGAATCGGGGAATTTTTGATAGACAAAGGGATACAAAAGGACTACACTATTGTTAATTAAATGTAACATTAACCTCGCGAAGCACGCAGACTGCGGAATTAATCCCGGTTTGCGTTCTTTTTTTTGTCTACATATAGGTTTAAAAGCATGGGGGGAAATAGATTGGAGAAGAATATGTATTACCCGTTGGATTACGGATGGTATGACTCCAAGGAGAAATGGACTAGTTTTTGCAGCAGTAAATGCCAATGTTTTTCAGAATGTTCTGGAAGGGGAGGTTTTTGTACTTCCATAGAACGCAGGGACATACAATCTGAGAATAAGGATGGGAGAATACCAGTGGTTTCAGGAGGCGAGCCCAGAAGAACGCCTCTTTTTTGGCATTTTCCAGCAGAAGCAGGATTGCTTCAGCCATGGCGGCGTAAGCTCTGGGAGCTCAAAAAATAATATTAAAACGGAATGAACGAATCACTATACATAATCGTATTACAAATAAGAACTAATCCTGAATGGAGGGGCAGATGAGCGATCAGGCGCTGGAGAAAATCAGGCAGGCACAGCAGGGAGATACTTCAGCACTGTCTTCACTGCTGCGAGAACATTATACTTTTTTGTTCAAATATTTACTTAAAGTGACTATGGACCCGTTACTGGCAGAGGATCTTGTACAGGACACGATGGTCAGATGTATGGAAAAAATCAATACCTATAACGGTTCTTCTTCGTTCTCCTCTTGGTTAATCACCATAGCTACCAGAATATTCATCGATCGAAAGCGGCGCTGGAAACGTGAGGCAGATTGGAAGAAACGGGAACAACAGGCCCAGGGCACCCGTTCGATTCGTTGGCGGTTTGAAAGCAGGGGGGAAGAATGGAGTGAAGTACTCGATTCCATCTCCAAGCTACCCTCTGCTCAGAGGGTAGCTGTGCTGCTGAAGCATTATTATGGCTATAGCTATGAAGAAATCGGTGTGATCATGCAAATTCCTTCAGGCACGGTCAAATCGCGTGTATCCCTTGGTCTTAACCAATTGCGAAAGGAGCTGAATGAGGATGGAGAAGGATAAGGAGCCAGAACTGTATTTGCACAAGCTTACTGAAGAGCTTGTGCGTTTGGATGCGCAATATGATGACATCACCCCACCTTCGTTACAGGAACTGGAGTGGTTAATGGCTGATGCAGCTGTGCACAGAAAGAGAAGGGAACGTAAAGAACTACTGTTATTCTGGGGGGTCTCATTGATCCTGATCTGCGCATTTCTATCCATTCTCACTTCTGCACCCATGATCTATTGGATTATCCAGGCGATCATTCCTGTTGTAGGACTGGGTGGCTTAGGGATCGCCAGGATCAGAAGAAATAGAGAAGGTGTACAAGAATGAATGAGCTACAGGATGTGCCTCTTTGGTTGTGGTTTGGCATAGCAGTAGCATTAATGCTGCAAGGGACCTTACTGTTCCGGGATGCAAGACGGCGCGGAAAAAAAGCTTGGTTCTGGGGATTGTGGGCGATTACTACAGTTCCGTCCCCAGCATTAGTCTATTTACTCGTTGTCATACTTCCTGACCGACGTAGAAGGAAGAAGCAGTTGTAAAGCTTTAGTAAGAAGCTCGTTCCTTTCATCCTATTACAAGGAGTGGTACTTCATGGAAGAGGTAAAATGGGGTTTAATCATGCCGTTAATTATTCTTCAGGCTTTGCTTGCAATTATTGGACTGATATCACTGGCCAAAGCGGATAACGTTCGTGGCCCAAAATGGATGTGGATTATTATCATTATTTGCGGAAATATATTAGGTAGCGTAGCTTATTTCACAATAGGAAGGAAAGATGTCTGATGTCACTCCTTCAAGTTATGAATTTGCGCAAAAGCTATGGGGCGCATATTTCCGTAAATGATATAAGCTTTGAAATTGAGAAAGGACGGTGCGTCGCTTTATTGGGGCCTAACGGTGCTGGGAAAACGACCACACTTCGTATGCTGGCAGGGCTGCTTGAACCCACCTCTGGCATGATTTCATTTGAGGGGAGCCGTCCTGGAGCCGAATATCGCAGAGGATTAGGATATGTGCCACAGTCTCCAGCTTTTTATGGGTGGATGACTGGACATGAGTATGTTGTTTTCGCTGCAAAGCTTAGTGGAATGGGAACTAAAGACGCAACCAGCAGGGCATTGGAATCGCTCGAGCGTGTAGGGCTTAAAGGTGATGCTCGTCGCCGGATTGGTGGATACTCCGGCGGGATGAAACAGCGGCTGGGTCTGGCTCAGGCGCTTGTGCATCGGCCTCGTCTGTTATTGCTTGATGAGCCTGTATCTGCACTTGATCCGATTGGCCGCAGAGAAGTAATGGGACTGGTGCGGGAAATACGTGAGGAGACAACTGTAGTTTTCTCTACACATGTGCTGCATGATGCAGAAGAAATTTGCGATGATATTATTTTAATGAATCAAGGCTTGATTGCTGAGAAGGGATCTTTATCACAGCTTCGTTCACAATACAGCCTTCCTGTTATTCGTTTACGTACGGAGAAGCAAGAAAAAGCTATTCAGTGGCTGGAGTCTCTTGCTGCCAAACCGTTTGTACTGGAGACTCAGTTGTTCGGAGATCATGCCATTTTTAATGTCAACGATGTAGACATGGCCCGTTGGACGATTCTGCAAGAAGCGGCGCAGCTCGAAATTCCATTACTGCAATTTGAAGCGGGTTCTTCCACGTTAGAGGATTTATTTATGAAGGTGGTGGGAGTATGAGAAGCGCCTGGGTCCTTTATCGCAAAGAAATGCTCGAAATGGCTCGCAGTTATAAGTTAATCTGGATACCTGTCGTTTTTATCCTATTAGGCATTATGCAGCCGTTAACTACTTATTATTTGCCGGAAATATTAAAAGCTTCAGGTGATGTTCCTCCAGGTCTCCTAGAGGGGTATGAAATACCGAGTGCCGCAGCTGTGATGGCGCAATCTTTGGGACAGTACGGAACAATCGGAATGTTAGTATTGGCGCTTGGCGCGATGAATGTTTTAGCTGGTGAGCGCTATAGCGGAACTATGGAATTAATTCTGGTAAGGCCGGTTTCTCCAGCCGCAATAGTGTTGGCTAAATGGGCAGCACAGCTGACCCTGTTGATCGTTGCTCTAGGATTAGGTGCAGCGGGCGCTGCTTACTACACGGAGCAGTTGATTGGTTCACTATCTTGGGGAGATGTCATCGCAGCTGCTGGAGTATATGGATTGTGGCTGTTATGTGCTGTCTCAGCTACGTTGTTGTTTAGTGGGTTTTTAAAATCCCCAGTTGCCGCTTTTTTAGCATTGGTGCTAATGGCAGCATTATCATTAGGCCAAAGCTTATTGCCTTCATGGTTTGAATGGGCACCTGCGGGGCTTGCCGGGTTGTCGGCTGAAATCCTTATGGCTGGAGAAGGATTCAGGGTTGGACCCTATCTTTCAGCAGCTATTTTGATCTTGATTTGTTTAGTGGGTGCTGCACTTTTGACAAGGAAGAATAACTTAACCGCTTGAAACTTAAGTTATGTTTTTATTAAATATAGTATATTTTCATAGAATTTGTAGGATCGGCCAGCCTTCAACTAGACAGTTCTATCTTTTTTTAGTAGACTGTTGAAACAAGCAAAATCTTGAAAGATTTTGGGGTTAGGAGGTAGGGCGATGCTGCGTTTAGGAGAGAAGATTGTCATTGTTGCGGACGCTTTCGAGCAGAGTCTTCCTATCGGGGAATACGGCTACCTAATTGCTTACGACCGCAATCCCGATAATGCGTTTGACTATGTTATTCGTGTACCAGAGGCGAATAGGAACTTTTATGTTCCGGCTGAGGACATTGAGGCGGAAGAACATTTATTAGTAGCTGAGGCTGAAAGAGCAACGCATGAAGCGTTGATTGATTACGCTTTGTCCACGTACAATGAGAAGCTGTTCCATCATTTGATGAACGGTGAAGATATGGATATAGAAGAGACGGAATCAACGTCAAGCGAAAGCATGTCCCAAGCGGATTTCATCAAACAAGTGAATCTTCGAGCTTGGATTTAAGGAAGGCCGGCGCAAGCCGGCTTTTTTGTTTTGTCATAAAAAGTATTTCCCCCACATTAATCCTCTGAATTTACACATCATTTTCAAAATCTTTTCTTTTATTCCTTCTTTATAGTTTTCGAAAGTTTGTTTTTTATTTTTTTGGTATACAACCAATCTCCTGTTTTATGTATCTAAATTATTGAGAGCCGAATACGAGAATGCAGATCTGCGGTATAGGCGTTTTAACTTAAATAAAGGAGAACCTCAAGTGAAGATGATAACCGCTGTTCAAAAAGCGAGAAATGGCGATAAAGAAGCGTTTATCCAGCTATGCCGGCAGATTGAACCTGAAATGTACGGCATGGCCCGATCTATTTTGGGCAGGGACGAGGAATGTGCAGACGCCATGCAGGAAGCCACCCTAAAGGCTTACCGGTCTATCCATGGATTGCGGCAACCAGAATTTTTCAAGACATGGATGCTTCGCATCCTTATAAACGAATGTCATAAGCTCCAACGCAAGCGGACAAATATTGTGGAGTTTGGAGATCCCCTTACTGCTTTGGAATGCCATTCCTCCGGTGCAGAATATGAGAAAATTGAGCTGCGGGAAGCAGTGGAACGATTGGATACTTCGCTCCAGACCGTGATATCGCTGCATTATTTTCAGGACATGCCCGTTAAGCAAATTGCCGATCTTCTGAATATTTCCGAAACGGCAGTCAAATCGCGCCTCTACAGAGCAAGAAAAAACTTATTGAATGGATTCTAATGATATTTAGAAAGGATGGAACAGATGAAGAAGAGAACAGCGCAAGAGCTTGAATTGCTTTTGAAAGATATGGACATCCTCCCGGCAAATGAGCTTCCCTCTATGATTCGCCAACGTCAAGAGGATACGTATACAATGCTGGATCATGTGAAGATAAAGAGATCCACGCACAAATTTCGTAATGTTAAGAGGACAGCGCTTGGCTTCGGGGCAGCTCTTGTTTTGGGGGTTATCGTGCTTGGAAGCGGCTTTACTTCTCCCGCATTGGCTAGGTCGCTGGAACGTATTCCGTTAGTCAATAGTATTTTTGAGCTCGCAGGTGATATGGGACTTCAAGCGGCGAGTCGCCAAGGCTTAACGACTGCAGTTGATACCAGTGATCAGGTTCAAGATGTTATTATCCGTGCTAATGAAGTTATATATGACGGCACACGGCTTTCTGTAGCATTGAAACTTGAAGGTGAAGATGAAGAGGGAATATTCAGTGGAGACATTCAGGATTTGCAGGTATTTATTGATGGACAGCCTTTAAACGCTGCTGGGGAGGAAGAAGAGGATTCTTTTAAACACAATATTGGCCTTATCCTTTCTCCGGGAGTAGATGAACAATCGTTGATTTTGCAATTTTCAGAGAAATCCTATGATGAGGGAGGCATTACTTTACCAGAGCAGTTCCAAATGACAGTAAAAGGTCGTCTGTCCGGAATCGATGATGATTTTCAAATTGAAATTCCTGTAAAAAAGGATACGAGTCATAATATTGTTCAGCAACCCGGAATCAGTCAAACTTACAATGATGTAACGACCACAGTGGAGAAGATTACACAGACTCCGGCAACTACACAAATACGGATGAGTGCTGTAGCCCTCGAGGGTATTCCTTATACTTATCTGACAGATACCAATAACCTGGCATTAAATTATGAAGTCTATGATGATAAAGGTAACCTGTTGCAATATGTAAACGGCAGCAATGGTTGGTCGGATTCGAAAAAGATAGATGACACAATCCATTATAGTCTTAAAGAGGATGTTAATATTGTACCGCTGCCCAAGGATGTAAAAGCACTGACAATCAAAACCTTTTTCTACAAATATACTGGAGAGGGTAGTGGAAAACGAAATTTGCTAGACAATAATGGATACCCGGCAGTCGAATATATTCCGCAGCTGGAAATGACAATCCCTATATATTGATGAACGATACGCTCCTTTAAAATGTGTAGGAATCCCCTTCACTTTGATAAAGGAGCGTTTGTTTTACAGCCCATCATTGAATTGTCCAAGCTTCTACAATATAATTAAAAACGTTATCCGGGCGCTTTAGCCCTTTAAACAGGAGGGATTTTTCTTATGAGCATTACCGTTAAAGATGTGCAGCATGTGGCCAAGCTGGCTCGTCTGCAGCTGAGCCCGGAAGAAGAGGCAACCTTTACAGAACAAATGAATGCTATTTTACAATATGCCGAGAAATTAAATGAGCTAGATACGGAGAATGTAAAGCCGACCACGCATGTGCTGCAAGTCAGCAATGTAATGCGGGAGGATGTTGTGAAGGATAGCCTTACGCAAGAGGAAGCACTTCTTAACGCTCCAGATGATGAAGACGGACATTTCAAGGTTCCAGCTGTTTTGGAATAACTACATAATTAGAAAGGGGGAAGAATCTTGAGCCTGTTTCAAAATCGATTGCCTGAAGTACACCGCATGTTAACTGCTAAAGAGGTATCGGTCAGTGAACTGACTGAAGAATCGCTGGCGATTATCGCTGAGCGGGATAAGAACGTAAATGCATTTTTGACCTTGAACGAGGAGGGCGCACGTGCGACAGCACGCGCTTTGGACGATAAACTGGCATCCGGAGCAGCACGTGGATTGCTATTTGGTCTTCCTGCCGGAATCAAGGATAATATTGTAACTAAAGGCCTGCGCACAACTTGTGCCAGCCAATTTTTGAGCGATTTCCAGCCGATTTATAACGCTACTGTAGCTTCTAAATTGCAGCAGGCAGATGCCGTAACAATCGGTAAATTAAATATGGATGAATTCGCAATGGGCGGATCTAATGAGAATTCAAGCTTTGGTCCTGTACGCAATCCTTGGGATTTAGAACGTGTGCCGGGCGGTTCCAGTGGCGGATCTGCTGCAGCAGTAGCTGCGGGCGAAGTGTTCTTCTCACTAGGTTCGGATACTGGGGGTTCCATCCGCCAGCCAGCTTCCTATTGTGGTGTTGTAGGTCTCAAACCTACTTACGGTCTTGTATCACGTTACGGGCTGGTAGCCTTTGCTTCCTCACTCGATCAGATAGGACCATTAACACGTAATGTAGAGGATTCTGCCTATGTGCTTCAAGCGATTGCTGGTTATGATGCCCAAGACTCTACTTCTGCTAAAGTAGAAATTCCTGATTATTTGAGTTCACTGACTGGTGATGTTTCCGGACTTCGCATTGCTGTACCTAAGGAATATTTGGGAGCAGGTGTCGATGCTTCTGTGCGTGAGACAGTCTTGTCTGCACTTAAAGTGCTGGAAGGAATGGGTGCTGTCTGGGAGGAAGTATCATTACCGCATACGGAATACGCAGTAGCAGCTTATTATTTGCTGTCCTCTTCGGAAGCTTCATCTAACCTTGCGCGTTTTGACGGTGTGCGTTATGGCGCACGTGTAGATGAAGGCGGAGGATTGCTTGATCTATATCTTAATTCCCGCAGCCGCGGCTTTGGCCCTGAGGTCAAACGCCGTATTATGTTGGGTACTTATGCACTCAGCTCCGGGTATTACGATGCTTACTATTTAAAAGCACAAAAGGTACGCACTTTGATTAAACAGGACTTTGATGACATCTTTAAAAAATATGATGTGGTCATCGGGCCAACAGCGCCAACGACAGCATTCAAATTGGGCTCACAGACTGAAGATCCGCTGACCATGTATCTGAACGATATTCTCACGATTCCTGTAAGCTTGGCGGGTATTCCTGCTGTGAGCGTTCCGTGTGGTTTTGCGGAAGGCATGCCTGTAGGTCTGCAAATTATCGGTAAGGAATTTGACGAGAGCACGATTCTGCGTGTCGCTCATGCCTTTGAACAAAATACAGATCATCACAAGCAGCGTCCACAGCTGTAGTAAAGGAGGGAATGGGATTACTTATGTCTAAATACGAAACGGTCATCGGCTTGGAAGTTCACGTAGAGCTTCATACCAACTCCAAAATCTTTTGCGGATGCTCCACTGAATTTGGAGCCCCACCTAACACTCATACCTGTCCTGTCTGCTTGGGTCACCCCGGCGTATTGCCAGTGCTCAACAAACAAGCGGTAGAATACGCTATGAAAGCAGCGATGGCGCTAAATTGCACCATTGGTGATGTTAGCAAATTCGACCGCAAGAACTATTTTTACCCGGATTCACCAAAAGCTTATCAGATTTCACAATTTGATCAGCCTATCGGGCTGAACGGTTGGATCGACATTGAAGTTAATGGAGAGACCAAACGGATCGGCATTACTCGTCTTCATTTGGAAGAGGATGCAGGTAAGCTTACGCACGTAGATGGCGGTTTTGCCTCGCTTGTCGATTTTAACCGGGTGGGAACACCGCTTATCGAAATCGTATCCGAGCCTGATCTGCGCTCTCCTGAGGAAGCTCGTGCTTATCTGGAGAAAATCCGTGCGATTATGCAGTATTGTGACGTATCCGATGTCAAGATGGAAGAAGGATCGATGCGCTGTGACGCGAACATCAGTCTACGCCCAGAAGGACAAGAGGAATTCGGCATTAGAGCAGAGCTTAAGAACATGAACTCCTTCCGCGGTGTATTGCGTGGACTGGAGTATGAGCAATATCGTCAGGCTGAGATCCTGGATGATGGTGGAGTTGTTGTGCAAGAGACTCGCCGCTGGGATGAAGCACAAGGGAAAACATTATCGATGCGCGGGAAAGAAGAAGCGCATGATTATCGTTACTTCCCGGACCCGGACTTGATCGTTCTGCATATTGATGATGCTTGGAAAGAATCCATTCGTTCAACGATTCCAGAACTTCCGGATGCACGGAAAGCTCGTTATAGCGAGGAACTGGGCCTGACAGCTTATGATGCAGGCGTTATTACATCCTCTAAACTGTTAGCGGACTTTTTCGAAGGATGTCTTGCCTATACGCAGGATGCCAAGGCTGTAGCTAACTGGATTATGGGTGACTTGCTTGCCTATTTGAATGGTAATAATCTGGAGTTGTCGCAGGTACAAATTACACCACAAGGGCTAGGCGAGATGATCGGACTGATTGCAGCCGGAACCATCAGCAGCAAAATCGCTAAAACAGTATTTAAAGAAATGCTAGAGAGCGGTAAACTGCCAGCTGTTATCGTTGAGGAAAAAGGTCTGGTGCAGATCAGCGATGAAGGTGCTATTAAAGGGATTGTGGAAGCAGTCGTAGCCGCCAATCCGCAATCTGTGGAAGATTATAAAGCAGGTAAACAGAAAGCAATCGGCTTCCTGGTCGGACAAGTTATGAAAGAAAGTAAAGGTAAGGCGAATCCGGGTCTTGCTAATAAACTTCTCATCGAGGTATTGAGCAGCTAAACGCTTGTCGTCCATAAAAGGACGCCGAAGGCGTTTATACTTGGGGTAATATACTTATGTAATAAGCTAAGGGCTTGTCGGCAACGGCAGGCCCTTAGCGGCATATAAGGGGACTGGTTAGGATGAATACAATTAACAAGCTAAATCTGCAGGATGAAAGCACCGTTAATGAATTATGGAGTCTTCAGCATAAGGCCTATAGACTGGAAGCTGAACTAATCGGCTTTCGTGAAATTCCACCTTTGATGGAGACGAGAGAAATGCTCAGCAGCTCTAAAGAGGATTTTTATGGCTGCTTCGATAAAGATGAGGAACTAATGGGTGCTGTTGCTGTAGAGGAAGAATCTCCTGGCAAATTGACGATTACACGAATGATGGTGGGGCCGGACTTTTTTCGCAGAGGTATTGCTAGCCATCTTTTGGAATATGTATTTGAGCATTTTGCAAGGATGGAGCAATTCATTGTGTCGACAGGCAAAAAGAATACACCCGCCGTTTCGTTGTACAGTAAACATGGCTTTATGCCCACCGGTGTGGAGGAAGTCGCTCCAGGAGTTGAATTGATTGAATTTCATCGGAGTGGTTCTCTTTGAAAAAAGATATTCATAGACAACTATTTACGAAAGGAGGAGTCCAAAATGAAACATGACTCTGCAATGCTCCCAGAGCAGGAAGAACTGCAAGATTCTGTTGATATAGAGACTAAGGAGAGTGAGATACAGAAGAGGATTATTCCTCCGCGTCCGAAGCGGCGCCACCGCAAACGTAAATTTATCGCTGGACTGCTGGCAGCTCTCATCCCTGGGACGGGGCATTTGTATTTTGGGCTTCTCCGAAAAGGGATCACCTTCATCTTTCTAATTCTTTTGGATATCTCAGCTTTATTGTATTTCTCATCCATCGGGATGCAGATTAATGTTCCACTACTTATTTTACTTGCGCTCATTATTCCGGCGATCTATTTTTATAACGTGTATGACGTATTGCAATCAGCGGATAGGCTTCTTCGCTTCCCAGAGGATCATGAGCTTGATATCCCTGTGACCAAAGCAAACGTGGCTCCTAAGCGTCGTAGTATCGTCAGCGAGCCTGGGATATCCTTTGGGCTCTTACTGCTATTAGGGGGCGCCCTGCTTATTCTGTTCCGGCAAAAACCAACATGGCTCCAGTTCTTTATTGAACATTATGCTGAAATGGCTGTATCTGTCATTATAGTATGCGGTGGCTTATTTATAGGAGCTAGAGAAATTGCCAGAGCAGTTGTGCAGCGTAAAGACAATGAACCTCGCAAGCGGCGCGTAGGAAGATATACGGCTTCTGTATTGCTGATAGCTATTTCTGTTCCTTTGTTTTTGGATTGGAGAGAGGGAACTGACTATATGCTCCTGCTCTTGAAGTGGTGGCCAGTCATCCCGGTGTTATGGGGGATTGAGTTCCTGCTGATGTTTATCTTCTCTAACCGTTCAGCCAAGGGAACCAGAATCAGATTGGATTTACGTGGGCTTTTATCCGCTATATTGCTAGCTGCGAGTGTATTTATTGTTGCAGAGCAAGAACATTATTTATATCTATGGAAAAATGTCAGTCTTAATCTGACGGCAGCAGCAGTGGATTATGGTGAGGCTAAAGGCAGCAAATATCAGAAAGCCCCGCTAATTGTTCCGGTGGAATTAAATACAGCCAAAATATCTATTGATAGTATTAATGGTGATATTTTATTACACCGTGCTCCGGTGGATGATATTCAAATTACGACGACAGTTTGGGTAGATCAGTTGGATGGGCCGATGGCTGAAGCTATATCAGAACAGTCCTTTGTGGACGTTGTTGAAGGGCCCAACATAAAAATAACCTCAAATAGCAAGGCTTATGGAGAATCCGGCAAACGCCAGCCACGCATGGATTTAGACATTTACTTGCCGGAGGATCGCCGCTTTAACCTCGATGTTCGCACCATGAATGGCGGGATCACATTGCAGAATGTAGAAGCCATTGAAGACATTTCTCTGGAAACGGGGAATGGAGAGCTGATCCTTCATCGTATCTTTGGTAATGTTAAGGGAAAAACACTGAATGGAGCTGTCCGTGCCAGATCTGTTCAAGGCAGCGTTGATTTAACGACGAGCGGTGGCAATATGAATGCTTGGGATGTTACCGGTGCTTTGAAATTATCGACGGCTGTCGGCAATATTAGTGCGATCGGAAATAGCAATGATATCGATATTACTACCAAAAACGGTAATTTAGAGGTTGATGGAGCCAGATCCAAGCTACATGCGGAATCTCTAAATGGTACCATTGATGTTCGCTCTTCAGATGTCGCTGGAGACTGGGATATTTATAGCGCAGTTGGTGATATTCAATTGTATTTGCCAGTGTTAAGCAACTATACAGTGAATGGTTCCAGTGGATATGGTGATATTACTTCAGATTTGCCTGAACTTACAATTGATAAGAAAAAAGTATCAGGTGAAGTGGGGACCGGTGAGTTCAAGCTTCATGTTGAAGGAAATAGCAATCTAAATGTTAGGAAATATTGAAAAAAGTAATTTTTCTTATATAATAATAAATATAATGTATAGACTTCGTTGACAACATTGAAAAACCAGTCTTACAATCTTAAGAAGTACTTCTTTTATTTTTAAATTCAAAAGGCGGTGACAGTAATGGGGAGTGGAGTACAACATGCACTGGAACAATTAAAGACAACAGGTGTCCGTATAACGCCCCAGCGTCATGCGATTCTTACGTATTTGATGGAAGCAATGAATCATCCTACAGCTGACGATATATACCGGGCGCTAGAGCCGAAATTTCCGAGCATGAGCGTTGCAACTGTATATAATAATCTCAAGATGTTTATGGAAGCCGGCATGGTTCGCGAGTTGACCTACGGGGATAGTTCCAGTCGTTTTGATGCCAATGTATCTGATCATTATCATGTCATCTGTCAGCTATGCGGTAAGATTGAAGATTTTAGTTATCCATCGCTTCATGATGTAGAGATACATGCGGAGCAGGAAACGGGCTTCAAAATTACGGGTTTGCGTATGGAATTGCATGGAGTTTGCAAATGTTGCAGAGAGAAGCAACAATAAGACAGAATACTACAGTACTCAAGGGCGTATAGCCAAGCTACACAATAAACGTGTGAAATCCGAAAGCGGAGGACTCACGTTTTTATTTTTTTAGAAATAACAAAATATAGTGAAAATGACTAACTTATACTGGTTATCCGGAACCAAGTGGATGTTATAATCGTATTGTTAGACTTAACTTAAAATCATCTAATATTTGGAGGATATATTTTGGACAGAAGATATAGACAAAAACGCGTTAAAAAGCGCGGAGGTCTTTTCCGACGCTTTTTTGGACTTTTGCTCATTGCGGCAGCAGCTTATTGGGTTGTGTTTTTTGTATTGCCAAATCGCCAGCACATCGATCCAGACTGGAAAGGCCTAGAACATCCTATCTTCGTAAAAGGAGAGCTAACAGGATATTCCGCATCAGGGACCGGTGATAGCATGCTCTTGCCTTTACCATTACTGCAGGAACATGTGGACTCCTCTATTCGTTATGAAGAAAAGACTAAATCGGTCATCCTATCAACGGAAAGTGAACTTCTATATATGCAAGAGGATAAAACCGATGCTAGTCTGAACAATCGTCCGCTGCAGCTGCGGCTGGCACCTGAAGTTAAGGAGAAGATAACCTATCTTCCTGCAGATGTATTAGAGGACCTTTATGGATTTGAAATTGAAGAGGATACGACCACCGGGGCTGTGCTGTTAATGACAGCAGGGGAGACTGTACCTTTGGGGAAAGTGAAAGGTGAAGCGGGAGATAAGACAGTCGCTCTTCGCAACGAAGCATCGATTCACGCACCCATCGTGGCGAATATGTCCCCGGGAGCCAGTGTGAGTATTTGGAATAAGGAAAATGAGGACTGGCTGTATGTGCAGTTAAGCAGCGGTTATGCGGGTTATGCCAAGGCCAGTGATATTATCTCGGACGGTCAAAAAACAGTGGAACCCAAAAGCACCACTCCCTCACGGGCAGAACGAAGCTGGAAAGGGAAGTCAGTGAATTTGTATTGGGAAGCAGTTTATCAACGTAAACCTGATCCAAGTACATTCGGTGAGCTTCCAGGGGTTAACGTGGCTAGCCCGACTTGGTTCAGTATCATAGATGGTGATGGAAATGTGCGCAGTCAGGCTGACAGTGCGTATGTGCAATGGGCGCATGAGCGCGGGTTGGAAGTGTGGGGGCTGCTCAGCAATAGCTTTGATCCGGACATAACCACTGAGGCATTGTCGAGCTATGAGAAGCGGATGAACGCGATCGTACAGATCCTCGAGTATTCAGATTTATACAAGCTGGATGGAATTAATATTGACTTTGAGAATGTATATACGAAAGACGGGGAGAATGTTACACAATTTATGCGAGAGCTAAAACCTATGGCTCAAGCCAAAAACTTAATCGTCTCCATAGACGTAACCCCTAAATCCAACAGTGAGATGTGGTCAGCTTTCCTTGATCGTAAGGCTCTTAATTCCGTAGTTGATTATCTTATTGTTATGGCTTATGACGAGCACTGGGCGGCTAGTCCTATCGCGGGCTCTGTTGCGTCTCTACCGTGGGTAGAAAGCTCGTTAAGCCGGATCATAGAGGAAGACGATGTACCGCCTGAGAAGCTGATTCTGGGGATTCCACTGTATACTAGAATCTGGACTGAGGCCCAGGTAGATGGCAAGACCAAAGTAAGCTCTAAATCGGTTAGTATGAATGCCGTTGAAAAAATTATTAAAGAGAAGAAGCTAACCCCAACCTTTGATAAGGCAGCTGGGCAGAATTACGTTGAGTATAAGGAAGATGGCGCTCTTAAAAAAATATGGATCGAAGACAAAGTTTCCTTAAAAGCTAGAGTTGAGCTTGCTAAGTCTTTAGGGCTTGGTGGCATCGGTTCATGGAATCGCAGCTTTAGTAATCTGTCTGCATGGGAGGCATTACAAGGAATTCATAAGTAATTATTATTTCATTCATAATAAACAAAGGGGCTCCCAATACGGGGGCCCCTTTGTTGTATTAAGCAAATGTTTGATTGCATTATAAATCGCTAGTAATAAGCTTCTGTAAGATGTGTTTTATTGATTAAGCTGCTGACTCTTAAGTTGTTCCGCAGTAATATTGGCCTCAGCTGGATCCATAGTAAGGATGGTATGGCAGAACATACAGCGGTCTGTTTTGCCCAGCATTTTGGTCAGCTTGTGACATTCAGGGCATTCCAGTTGGACTGCGCTAGTTGACAGCATCCCAGCCCAGAAATAGATTGCAAGACTTGCCATCATTGAGATTAAACCGATTACAAGACCGATTCCAGCGAATACTTTTCCAGTTGAGCCCCAAAACACGATGCCCGCTGTACCCAAAACCATAAGTCCCATTCCGAGCATTGTGAGCAGTAATCCCCATGTGCGAAAAGCGTTGATCTTAGCCGTTTTAAACTTCATGAGTGTTTGCTCCTAACTAAATATAGTTGGGTTGTCCAGAAGGAACTGTCTTTCATATGTAGAATAATAATTATAACTGAATTATAACTGACTGGACGCAAAATCGCCAAATTTAATGGAGGGAAGCATGGAACTGTCCAATGTAACTTTGTTGAGTGGAGAAACGTTTGATGAGAATGTTTTAGGAGCGGTCGTTTTGCGGCAGAATGGGGATATTCCGTTTCAAAGCGCACTTCTTCAAGATTTTGATATGATAGTGTTAGTATTGCATGAAGAACAGGATAGAGAGCATATTGTTCGCCATACCATTGCCGGTGACCAACGGACCCAGTCAGTCCATATCGGCCTATTTGCTTTGGAGCAGGCTGTTATGGCAGGGGATAATAACGAACTTCTTATCAGTTTGATGAGGGGGGAAGTGATCTGGGACCCCAAGGGAATACTCGAGGAAATGCGCAGCGAGATATTGCAATTTGAAGGACCGATCAAGGAACGGGTCGCATTTATGGAGTTTGCCCGCTTTTTGCATATGTATGTGAAATCCAAGCGCTATATAGAGGCTGGCTTTATTATGGATGCTTACAACTGTGTATTGATAGCCTTATATCATTGGGCAAGAATAGAAGTGAGTGAAGTGGGTGCTTTCCCCGAGCCAGCTATTTGGGAACAGGTTAAAAGCATGAATACCTCTGTTCATAAACTTTATGAGGAGTTAACGGTCAGTACTGAGACCTTAGAGCAACGTGTGGAGCTTGTGCTTCTTGCATGTGAATTTGGGATTATGTCCAAAATGACGGACTGTTGTCTATTGCTCTTTAATATTTTGAATAGCCGTAAGGAAGCATGGAGCATTAAAGAATTACTGCAGCATTCAGGTCTGAGTCAATTAGAGTCTGAACTACCCCTTGTTTTACGAAAGCTGGTTTCTCGTTCGCTAATCCGAGAGATTACATCTTGGGCTGATGTTCACGAGGGAGAAGGGCATGCGATCCGCTATACATTATAGAGATGAATTAGATACAGTAGAAGATGTTTAATTATAGAGAGATGAGCAAGGATAGGGAGAGGCTGAGCACTCTCTTTTTTATTTGTTTACTAATATGAAACGCTCATATTTATTCAGGAAAATTAATGGTTGACTCTTTCCTTGTTCATGTGTTAAATTATAACTCGTCCCTCTGACACAGAGATGTGCTTTCGAAAACATTCGAAAGACAACCGAAAAAAGAAATTAAAAAAAAGGTTGACTAAAACGAGGGTGCTGTGATATATTATAAAGGTCGCTGCTGAACAACACATCGACGAAATAAACGGCTTGATCTTTGAAAACTGAACAACGAGTGAGTAGGAAATCACGTAAGTGAAATCCAAAATTAGAGAATTAATTTTCTCGTCAGATGTTTCAAAATGAGCATATCGCTCTTTTCAATACTAATTGGAGAGTTTGATCCTGGCTCAGGACGAACGCTGGCGGCGTGCCTAATACATGCAAGTCGAGCGGAGTTATTTTGAAAGCTTGCTTTCAAAATAACTTAGCGGCGGACGGGTGAGTAACACGTAGGCAACCTGCCCTTCAGACTGGGATAACTACCGGAAACGGTAGCTAATACCGGATAATTTCTTTTTTCTCCTGAGAGAAGAATGAAAGACGGAGCAATCTGTCACTGAGGGATGGGCCTGCGGCGCATTAGCTAGTTGGTGGGGTAACGGCCCACCAAGGCGACGATGCGTAGCCGACCTGAGAGGGTGAACGGCCACACTGGGACTGAGACACGGCCCAGACTCCTACGGGAGGCAGCAGTAGGGAATCTTCCGCAATGGGCGAAAGCCTGACGGAGCAACGCCGCGTGAGTGATGAAGGTTTTCGGATCGTAAAGCTCTGTTGCCAGGGAAGAACGTCCGGTAGAGTAACTGCTATCGGAGTGACGGTACCTGAGAAGAAAGCCCCGGCTAACTACGTGCCAGCAGCCGCGGTAATACGTAGGGGGCAAGCGTTGTCCGGAATTATTGGGCGTAAAGCGCGCGCAGGCGGCTATTTAAGTCTGGTGTTTAAACCTTGGGCTCAACCTGAGGTCGCACTGGAAACTGGGTGGCTTGAGTACAGAAGAGGAAAGTGGAATTCCACGTGTAGCGGTGAAATGCGTAGATATGTGGAGGAACACCAGTGGCGAAGGCGACTTTCTGGGCTGTAACTGACGCTGAGGCGCGAAAGCGTGGGGAGCAAACAGGATTAGATACCCTGGTAGTCCACGCCGTAAACGATGAGTGCTAGGTGTTAGGGGTTTCGATACCCTTGGTGCCGAAGTTAACACAGTAAGCACTCCGCCTGGGGAGTACGGTCGCAAGACTGAAACTCAAAGGAATTGACGGGGACCCGCACAAGCAGTGGAGTATGTGGTTTAATTCGAAGCAACGCGAAGAACCTTACCAGGTCTTGACATCCCTCTGAATCTGCTAGAGATAGCAGCGGCCTTCGGGACAGAGGAGACAGGTGGTGCATGGTTGTCGTCAGCTCGTGTCGTGAGATGTTGGGTTAAGTCCCGCAACGAGCGCAACCCTTAACTTTAGTTGCCAGCAGGTAATGCTGGGCACTCTAGAGTGACTGCCGGTGACAAACCGGAGGAAGGTGGGGATGACGTCAAATCATCATGCCCCTTATGACCTGGGCTACACACGTACTACAATGGCCGGTACAACGGGAAGCGAAGCCGCGAGGTGGAGCCAATCCCATCAAAGCCGGTCTCAGTTCGGATTGCAGGCTGCAACTCGCCTGCATGAAGTCGGAATTGCTAGTAATCGCGGATCAGCATGCCGCGGTGAATACGTTCCCGGGTCTTGTACACACCGCCCGTCACACCACGAGAGTTTACAACACCCGAAGTCGGTGGGGTAACCCGCAAGGGAGCCAGCCGCCGAAGGTGGGGTAGATGATTGGGGTGAAGTCGTAACAAGGTAGCCGTATCGGAAGGTGCGGCTGGATCACCTCCTTTCTATGGAGAATCGTTCTCTGCAATGAGGACATTCAAATCGGAAGCTAAGCTTCCAAAACTCAGGTTTAGGCCTGTTACTCACTCGTTGCTCAGTTTTGAGAGTTTAAGCTCTCAAGTAAGACTTGATCCTTGAAAACTGGATACCGAAACGAATTTGCGTTTTAGAACATCTTTTAGCAACTTGTGTAAACAAGTAAATGTTATTAGTGAGATTTTTCTTCGGAAAAATCAAGGTTAAGCTAATAAGAGCACACGGAGGATGCCTAGGCGCCAGGAGCCGACGAAGGACGTGGCGAACAACGAAACTGCCTCGGGGAGCTGTAAGCAAGCTTTGATCCGGGGGTGTCCGAATGGGGAAACCCAGCTGTGGTAATTCGCAGTTACTCATACCTGAATACATAGGGTGTGTAGAGGCAGACCAGGGGAACTGAAACATCTAAGTACCCTGAGGAAGAGAAAACAATAGTGATTCCGTCAGTAGCGGCGAGCGAACGCGGAACAGCCTAAACCTAAGAGCTTGCTCTTGGGGGTTGTGGGACGTCTCACATGGAGTTACAAAGGAATATGGTAGGTGAAGAGGTCTGGAAAGGCCCGCGATAGAGGTAAAAGCCCTGTAACCTAAACTGTGTTCTCTCCGAGACGGATCCCGAGTAGTGCGGGGCACGTGAAACCCCGTATGAATCCAGCAGGACCATCTGCTAAGGCTAAATACTACCTGGCGACCGATAGTGAAACAGTACCGTGAGGGAAAGGTGAAAAGCACCCCGGAAGGGGAGTGAAATAGAACCTGAAACCGTGTGCTTACAAAAAGTCAGAGCCCGATCTATGGGTGATGGCGTGCCTTTTGTAGAATGAACCGGCGAGTTACGTTTAACATGCAAGGTTAAGCCGAGAAGGTGGAGCCGCAGCGAAAGCGAGTCTGAATAGGGCGAATGAGTATGTGGACGTAGACCCGAAACCGTGTGATCTACCCCTGTCCAGGGTGAAGGTGCGGTAACACGCACTGGAGGCCCGAACCCACGTACGTTGAAAAGTGCGGGGATGAGGTGGGGGTAGCGGAGAAATTCCAATCGAACTCGGAGATAGCTGGTTCTCCCCGAAATAGCTTTAGGGCTAGCCTCGGTATAAGAGTAGTGGAGGTAGAGCACTGATTGGGTGCGGGGTCCGCAAGGATTACCAAGCTCAGTCAAACTCCGAATGCCATATACTTATTGCCGGGAGTCAGACAGTGAGTGCTAAGATCCATTGTCAAAAGGGAAACAGCCCAGACCATCAGCTAAGGTCCCCAAGTGTGTGTTAAGTGGGAAAGGATGTGGAGTTGCACAGACAACCAGGATGTTGGCTTAGAAGCAGCCACCATTGAAAGAGTGCGTAATAGCTCACTGGTCGAGTGACTCTGCGCCGAAAATGTAACGGGGCTAAACACACCACCGAAGCTATGGCTAGATACGTATGTATCTGGGGTAGGGGAGCGTTGTGTAGGGGTTGAAGGTGTACTGAAAAGAGCGCTGGACACTACACAAGTGAGAATGCCGGTATGAGTAACGAAAAGATCAGTGAGAATCTGATCCGCCGAAAGCCCAAGGTTTCCTGAGGAAGGCTCGTCCGCTCAGGGTAAGTCGGGACCTAAGGCGAGGCCGAAAGGCGTAGTCGAAGGACAACAGTTTGAAATTACTGTACCACCGTAATCCGCTATGAGCGATGGGGTGACGCAGGAGGGTAGTGACGCGGACTGATGGATGTCCGTCTAAGCAGTGAGGCTGATGTGTAGGCAAATCCGCACATCATTAAGGCTAGGCTGTGATGGGGAGCGAAAATTATAGTAGCGAAGGTCATGATCTCACACTGCCAAGAAAAGCCTCTAGCCAGGAGAAGGTGCCCGTACCGCAAACCGACACAGGTAGGCGAGAAGAGAATTCTAAGGCGCGCGGAAGAACTCTCGTTAAGGAACTCGGCAAAATGACCCCGTAACTTCGGGAGAAGGGGTGCCCCGGTAGTGTGAATAGCACGAGGGGGCCGCAGTGAAAAGGCCCAAGCGACTGTTTAGCAAAAACACAGGTCTGTGCGAAGCCGCAAGGCGAAGTATACGGGCTGACGCCTGCCCGGTGCTGGAAGGTTAAGGGGAGTGGTTAGGGGTAACCCGAAGCTATGAACCGAAGCCCCAGTAAACGGCGGCCGTAACTATAACGGTCCTAAGGTAGCGAAATTCCTTGTCAGGTAAATTCTGACCCGCACGAATGGCGTAACGACTTGGGCGCTGTCTCAACGAGAGATCCGGTGAAATTTTAATACCTGTGAAGATGCAGGTTACCCGCGACAAGACGGAAAGACCCCATGGAGCTTTACTGCAGCTTGATATTGAATTTGGGTACGATCTGTACAGGATAGGTGGGAGCCGTAGAAATCGGAGCGCAAGCTTCGGTGGAGGCGCCGTTGGGATACCACCCTGATCGTATCTAGGTTCTAACCTAGTACCCTTACCGGGTACGGGGACCGTGTCAGGCGGGCAGTTTGACTGGGGCGGTCGCCTCCTAAAGAGTAACGGAGGCGTTCCAAGGTTCCCTCAGAATGGTTGGAAATCATTCGCAGAGTGCAAAGGCATAAGGGAGCTTGACTGCGAGACCTACAAGTCGAGCAGGGACGAAAGTCGGACTTAGTGATCCGGTGGTACCGCATGGAAGGGCCATCGCTCAACGGATAAAAGCTACCCTGGGGATAACAGGCTTATCTCCCCCAAGAGTCCACATCGACGGGGAGGTTTGGCACCTCGATGTCGGCTCATCGCATCCTGGGGCTGAAGTAGGTCCCAAGGGTTGGGCTGTTCGCCCATTAAAGCGGTACGCGAGCTGGGTTCAGAACGTCGTGAGACAGTTCGGTCCCTATCTGTCGTGGGCGCAGGAAATTTGAGAGGAGCTGTCCTTAGTACGAGAGGACCGGGATGGACGTACCGCTGGTGCACCAGTTGTTCCGCCAGGAGCATGGCTGGGTAGCTACGTACGGACGGGATAAGCGCTGAAAGCATCTAAGCGTGAAGCCCCCCTCAAGATGAGATTTCCCAATTAGTAAGACCCCTTGAAGACGACGAGGTAGATAGGTTGGAGGTGGAAGTGCAGCAATGCATGGAGCTGACCAATACTAATCGGTCGAGGGCTTATCCTATACTTAGAATGCAAATTCGTTTCGGATTCAGTTTTCAGGCGATTAAGCCTGGTATGAATATTCCCTGATAGCTCAGTTGGTAGAGCACTCGACTGTTAATCGAGTTGTCACAGGTTCGAGTCCTGTTCGGGGAGCCATATGGAGAGGTGTCCGAGTTTGGCCGAAGGAGCACGATTGGAAATCGTGTAGGCGCCACAAGCGTCTCGAGGGTTCGAATCCCTCTCTCTCCGCCACAAATTTTTAATTAGTATGGCCCGTTGGTCAAGGGGTTAAGACACCTCCCTTTCACGGAGGTAACATGGGTTCGAATCCCATACGGGTCACCAAATTTTCACTTGATTTATCCTAGTGGACTTTGGTACAATAACAATTGTTGTTTATGGAGGCTTAGCTCAGCTGGGAGAGCATCTGCCTTACAAGCAGAGGGTCGGGGGTTCGATCCCCTCAGCCTCCACCATAACATATTTTTACTGACGCGGGGTGGAGCAGCCCGGTAGCTCGTCGGGCTCATAACCCGAAGGCCGCAGGTTCAAATCCTGCCCCCGCAACCAATTAACTTAAGCAATTATATCTTTTGGAACCGTGGTGTAGTTGGCCTAACATGCCTGCCTGTCACGCAGGAGATCGCGGGTTCGAATCCCGTCGGTTCCGCCATTTTCATCATGGCTCGGTAGCTCAGTCGGTAGAGCAGAGGACTGAAAATCCTCGTGTCGGCGGTTCGATTCCGTCCCGAGCCACCATTTATCATCACAAAAGAATGAGTGCCATGCCGGTGTAGCTCAATTGGTAGAGCAACTGACTTGTAATCAGTAGGTTGGGGGTTCAAGTCCTCTCGCCGGCACCATCCTTGGAGGATTAGCGAAGTGGCCAAACGCATCAGACTGTAAATCTGCTCACGTAAGTGTTCGGTGGTTCGAATCCATCATCCTCCACCAGTTTTTAGGGGCATAGTTTAAAGGTAGAACAACGGTCTCCAAAACCGTTGGTGTGGGTTCAATTCCTGCTGCCCCTGCCAAGTTCTTTCTAAAGTTTAATATGGCGGCCGTGGCGAAGGGGTTAACGCACCGGATTGTGGTTCCGGCATTCGTGGGTTCGAGACCCATCGGCCGCCCCATTTTCTTTAAAATGAATAATGGCAACAATATCAACTTAATATGGCGACTGTGGCGAAGGGGTTAACGCACCGGATTGTGGTTCCGGCATTCGTGGGTTCGAGACCCATCAGTCGCCCCATTTTACTTTAAAATGTTATTGGGGATTAGCCAAGCGGTAAGGCAACGGACTTTGACTCCGTCACTCATAGGTTCGAATCCTATATCCCCAGCCATTTTATGCGGACGTGGCTCAGCGGTAGAGCATCGCCTTGCCAAGGCGAGGGTCGCGGGTTCGATTCCCGTCGTCCGCTCCAAAATTTACATGGCGCCATAGCCAAGTGGTAAGGCAAAGCTCTGCAAAAGCTTTATCCCCAGTTCAAATCTGGGTGGCGCCTCCATTTAGTTCATATGTGCCGGCGTGGCGGAATGGCAGACGCGCTCGACTCAAAATCGAGTGGGAAACCGTGGAGGTTCGAGTCCTCTCGCCGGTATCTTAAAAAGGTTAGTAAGAATGCTTTTATAAGCAATCTTACTAACCTTTTTTCTTTATGTTCTTAGTTTTACAGGATTAAGCCGTTGAATAGAGGAGTTTCTCTATTTCAACGGCTTTTTTTAATCTGATTAGTGATTAACCTGATTGATTATTAATGCGGAATGCTCGCGGGGTATGACCTATTTCTCGTTTAAACATATTGCAGAATTGGGCATCGTTCACAAAACCTGCAGCAGCAGATACTTCAGAGATTTGCATCTGAGTATGACGTAATAGAGATTTTGCATAATCCAGGCGTTTTAACAGCAAATACCGCAGGGGTGAAGACCCGAAACGTTCTTTAAATAGATGGCGAAAACGATCGTAGCTATATCCGGACATTTCTGATAGTGTTTCGACGGACAATTTATGGCGATAATGCTCATTCATATAATTAAGGACATATTGTACTCGATCTTCTGATGGGGATTGATATCCAGAGGCACTAAGAAGCCTCATAAGATGGACGGTAATCTCGCTCATTTGTAGGTTTAGAAGCTCAGAGAATCCGTCTTGCTTGCGTGTAAACTCTGCTTTCATTCGCAGCAGGATTTGAAGAACGGTCTGATCTTTATCATCTTCATATACGCCGAGCAGATTACTCATATTAGGGTGTTCCGAGTGGAAGCCTACAAATAATACATTTGCATCCTCACGGTGGTGCTCGTCATGTTTATGATTGGGTGGCACAAGCGCGAAAGAAGAGGAGCGAAAATGGTAACTTCGTGGGCCAACATTGGTTGTCCCTACCCCCTGTAAATAATAGACCAGTTCGTAGCATTCATGCTGGTGTGGAGGGATATAAGTATTTAGCTCATGTGTGGCACTTACAATATATAGAACACGATCCATGATGATCCTCCAATACTTATGTTTTAGCCGAATCGTACAAAACTATGACCGAAATCATATAATTATTTTTAATAATATTTGTTATGATCGTATCAATAAATCCGAAAGTTCGCAACCTGACTGGCCATCTCGTTCGGAAATAAAGCGGATTATTAATAATAATGGTATTTTTATTGCTATTTTTGAGCCTAAACGTTAAATTTATTACTTTTAATGATACTTTATTTGGAAAAAAGAGAATTTCCATTTGAACCGTGAATTATACAATGGGTGAAGATGGGGATTCTGCCGGATTACTAACCAACTAAAATTAGGGGTGGAATAGAGTAATGAATAAAAAAGTTCTTTCTTTGTTGTTATTAATGGTGATGGTTCTGGTCACAGCATGTGGGAATAACACGTCCAATAACGGTTCTTCTGCGAATACTGGATCAAACGCTGCTGAGGGTGGAGAAACAGGTTCAGGGGATAAACTCAAGGTTGTATTGCTGATTCCGGGGACACTTGGGGATAAATCATTTTTTGATTCCGCTAATAACGGCTTGCAAAAGGTTAAGGATGAACTAGGTGCAGTAACAAAGGTTGTTGAAATGGGCGTTGATAAAACGAAATGGGAGCCAACATTTAACGATATCGCTTCCGAGGATTGGGATGTAATTATTTCTGGCGGTTCTGAAATTACTGAGATGTTTAATGCAACGGCAGAATTGTATCCAGACAAAAAATTCATTAATTATGATACCGACATCGATGAAGCACCAGATAACATGTACAACATGTCTTATGCGACAAATGAAGTATCTTTCTTGGCAGGTGCCGTAGCAGCATTAGCTACACAATCGGATATGCCGAATGCTACCCCTGAGAATGTGATTGGGTTTGTGGGCGGTATGGATATTCCGGGGATTAATGCTTTCTTGGTCGGTTACATTCAAGGTGCTCAGTATGTTGATCCTGATGTAAAAGTGGCTGTGTCGTACGCTGGTGATTTTGTTAACCCGGCAAAAGGTAAGGAGCTGTCTCTAATTCAATATAACTCCGGCGTGGATGTTATTTTTAACGTGGCTGGGGGTACAGGTCTTGGGATCTTTGACGCAGCTAAAGAAAAGAAAAAATATGCAATCGGTGTAGACTCCGATCAGGCAATGTTGATTAACGATACGGATAGTGAAAAAGCAAATCTAATCGTTACTTCATCTATTAAAAAGATTGATACGGCTATTCTAGGTGCAGTGAAGAGATTGCAAGAGGGAACGCTAGAAATGGGCAAACGTGATGTGTTGAGCTTTGTAGATGATGGTGTAGGTATTGCTGAGAATGATATTTATAAAAATGTATTCCCGGCTGATCTTCAGGCCAAGGTTGAAGAAGTGAAGCAAAAGCTGATCAATAAAGAAATTAAAGTGGATAATGCGATGGGGATGGAAACCGCAGAGGTAGAAGCTATTCGTAACGCAGTTAAGCCTTAAGCTTTAAATCTTAAGATCAGCTCTATAGAGTTAAACCTACAGTTGGAGATTCTTCTAGTCAGGGGAATTCCAGCTGTATATTTTTGCAGACCTCCAAGTTGAAAGGCGTTGAGACCTATGTACAAAGCTCTGCTGGAAATGCGGGGAATTACCAAGGTATATCCCAATGGCGTCGTTGCAAATAAAGACGTGCATTTTTCTTTACGTGAGGGAGAAATACATGCGATTGCAGGTGAGAACGGTGCTGGTAAATCGACTTTAATGAAGATTATGTTCGGCATGGAAGAGCCAAGTGAAGGCGAGATCTATATCAAGGGTGAAAAAGTAAAGCTGCAATCCGCTCAGGACGCCATTGATAGAGGCATCGGCATGGTCCATCAGCATTTCATGTTGGTACCTTCTTTTACGGTGGCAGAGAATATGGTGCTGGGTATGGAGCCGCGCAGAGGAGTTGGCATTAATTATGCCGAGGCTGTGCGCATGACGGAAGAGACCGCAAGGAAATACAATCTGGCCGTGGATCCTAAAGCAAAAGTAGAGGATCTTACAGTTGGGATGAAGCAAAAGGTTGAGATTCTTAAGGCGCTGCTGCGTGGTGCGAAAATTCTGGTGCTTGATGAGCCGACTGCGGTGTTGACTCCACAGGAAACAGAGGAATTGTTCCGCGAGCTTAAGCAATTAAGGGAACAGGGTCATACGATAGTTTTTATTTCGCACAAATTAAAGGAAGTCAAAGCGATTTGCGACAGAATTACGATTATGCGCAGCGGCCGTAGTGAAGGTGTTTTTCAAACACAGGATGTGACAGAACAGGAAATCTCGCGACTAATGGTCGGCAGAGACGTCGTGCTGAAATATGACAAAGAGATTCTGGCTGTTAGTGAGCCAGTACTAACGGTGCAGGGACTCAGTGTGAATGATGCAGATGGCAAAGCATTATTGTCGGATATCAATTTTGCGGTACGTGGTGGGCAGATCGTTGGGATTGCTGGTGTAGAAGGCAACGGGCAGACACAGCTCATTGAAGCTCTTACAGGTAGCTTGAGAGGTGTCTCAAGTCAGGGCTCTGTACTAGTGAAGGGAAAGGATATCCGTGAATCGGATATTTTGGATATTCGTAAGCTAGGCGTTTCCTATATACCGGAGGATCGGATGCGGCAAGGGATCGCTAGTGAGGCAAGTATAGCTGATAATCTGCTATCTACTCAGTATCGTACAAAAGCAATGAATAAAGGTCTTTTTTTGAATGGCTCACGAATTGCCAAGCTAGCAGTATCCCTTGTAGAGGAATTTAAAGTCCGCTGTTCAGGACCTTCTCAGCCCATAGGAATGTTGTCAGGTGGTAACATGCAGAAGGTAGTCGTAGCTAGAGAGTGTTCGACTGAACCGCAGCTGCTTATTGCAGAACAGCCGACACGGGGTGTGGATATAGGCGCAGCCCAGTTCATACATCAAAAGTTGTTGGAATTACGTTCAGACGATTGCGCGATTTTGCTAGTGTCGGCAGATTTGAATGAGATCTTGGAGATCAGCGATAGTCTGTTAGTAATGTACGAGGGTAAGATTGTTGCCTTTTTCGAGGAGCCATCTAAGGTTAGTGAGGAAGAATTAGGTCTTTATATGCTGGGGATTCATCGACAGGACGAGGAGCACATCGGGAGGGCCGTAAATCATGTTTAAAGTTAAATATTTTGAGTACATTCGAACATCGGCGGTAATCGTTATTGCACTCGCTATTGCCTTTCTGATCATCTCTTTGGTCAGTAATCAGCCTGTGAAGACGATTGGTATATTCCTATTAGAGCCGTTATCCAGTAAAGGTCATATTGGTAATGTGATTGAGATGGCGATTCCGCTCATGTTCACTGGGTTGGCAGTATCCTTGTTGTTTCGAGCCAATATGTTCAACCTGGGAGCTGAGGGGATTTTTTATTTCTCCGGTGTTGTAACTTCCGTATTGGCTATTCATTTAACGTTGGACGGCTGGCTGCATCCGATGGTAGCTATTGCTGCAGGTTCAATTGTAGGAGCCTTGCTCTCGGCAATACCTGGTATTCTGAAGGCAAAATGGAATGCTAATGAGTTGGTTACATCCTTAATGTTCAATAATATTTTGTTCGGAGTAGGGTTATACCTACTGAACTATCATCTACGTGATGCTAAAGCTTTTGCCAATGTATCCTACAAATTCGAGAAAACGGCACTGCTGAGTAAAATGGTCTCCGGTACCCGTATTCATACCGGTCTTATTATCGTTATCGTGCTTATTATTGCAGCTCATCTATTCCTATACAAAACGAAATGGGGATATGAGCTGCGCATGACAGGCATCAACCGGGACTTTGCCCGTTATTCCGGTATGAAGACAGCCAAGGTTATTATTCTCGTTCACTTGATTGCAGGTTTTATCGCAGGTATGGGGGGTTCCGTAGAAGTGCTGGGGATGTATAACCGTTTCCAATGGACGTCACTGCCTGGTTATGGTTTGGATGGTGCCCTTGTAGCGATGTTAGCCAAAAATAATCCGCTGTCCGTAATCGGCTCTGCATTGTTCCTAGCGTACATTCGAATTGGGGCTGACATGATGGCGCGTCTGTCTGATGTACCTTCAGAGATGATCTCAATTATACAGGCAATTATCATTCTTCTGATTTCGGCTGAGCAATTTCTGAAGTTCTGGAAAAATCGGATGCTCTTGAAGGAGGCGAAGGAAGCGTGAATAGTTTGTTTGATGTAATTTTTACAACTGACTTTGCGTTCTCTGTCCTTCGCGTGACGACTCCGATTCTGTTCGCCGCGCTCGGCGCACTCATCTCCAACCGTGCAGGGATCATTAACATTGGGATGGAGGGCATCATGCTTGTTGCCGCTTTAGCGGGTGTCATCATAAGCAGCTATACGCATAGCGCGTGGGTAGGTCTGCTTGGGGCGGTGCTGTCTGGAACATTGATCGCTGGAATATTAGCTTTTTTCACCCTGAAATTCAAAACACATATCATTCTCGGGGGTGTGGCCATTAATATGTTCGCTTCGGGAGGAACTGTGTTTATCCTCTATCTGCTTAGTGGCGACAAGGGTTCTTCCACTTCTCTGGCGAGTAAAGTTTTGCCTAGTGTCCAGATTCCTTTGTTGAAGGATATCCCGGTGCTTGGACCTATTTTATCGGGGCATCACATTCTGACGTATGTTTCTATATTGGCTGTGTTTGTTGTCTACTATCTATTAAATCGTACACCGCTTGGACTGCGCATTCGTTCAGTGGGCGAAAATCCACATGCGGCTCAATCCGTGGGTGTAAGTGTTGTGAAAATACAGTATATGGCTTTGCTGCTTAGCGGATTTTTTGCCGGTTTAGGCGGTGCTTATATGTCGATGGGGTATTTGTCACTGTTTACCCGCGATATGATCGCTGGCCGGGGCTGGATTGCCATTGCCGCTGAGTCGATGGGAAGAAGTACGACCGTAGGCACGGCGCTGACCTCTTTATTATTTGGTACTGCAGATGCATTGTCGAATGCTCTACAGGTGTTGAAGATTCCTGCGGAGCTAATCGCTACTCTTCCTTATGTAGCCACAGTAATTGGACTTGTGATCTACGCAGTATCTGAGACACGAAAAAAGAATAAAAAACTTAAAAGCCCGCTAGTTAAATAGCGATTGAAATGATTGATACACAGACAAGGAGTGAGTAACTATGCCAACACCTATTATTATTGACTGCGATCCAGGGCATGATGACGCAATAGCGATACTGCTTGCCATAGCAAATTCGGAGAAGTTAGATCTGCGCGGGATTACAACGGTTGGTGGAAACCAAATTTTAGATAAAATCACGGAAAACGCCCTGAAGGTGATCAGCTTCGTGAATGCTGACATTCCTGTAGCTAAAGGGGCTGCTGGCCCACTGTTCGGCAAGCTTGTTACAGGTGAGGAAGCGCATGGTGAATCGGGCATGGATGGGCCGCTTTTGCCCCCAAGTAAATTCCGCCCTGTAGAGCAGGGTGCTGTGGAGTTTATGCTGAATATCATCCGTTCTTCAGAGGAGAAGATTACGCTCGTGCCGATGGCTCCTTTAACAAATATCGCACTGCTAATCACGGCTTATCCAGAGATTAAAGACAGAATTGAAAAAATCTCACTGATGGGCGGAGGTATCTCTTATGGGAATGTCACCTCTACTGCGGAGTTTAATATCTATGTAGATCCTGAAGCAGCCCGTATTGTGTTTGAGTCGGGGATTCCGATCACAATGAGTGGTCTGGATGTGACCGATAAGGCTGCTATTTTTGAAGATGAGATCCTAGCATTGAAAGAGCGGGGACCAGTGTCTACAATGGTCGGAGAATTGCTGGATTTCTATTCGATTTACGGTAAAAAAATGGGCTATGTCGGCAGTGCGCTGCATGATCCATGTGCTGTTGCCTGGCTGCTGCATCCGGAACTATTTGAATTTGAGCATCTATATGTAACGGTGGAGACAGAAGGCAAGCTGACGCGGGGAATGACAGTTGCAGACAGACGGAAGAAGACGGATCGTCCAGCGAATGTGCAAGTATTGGTGGGAGTTGACCGGGAAGCATTTATGAGGCTGATCTTTGATTCACTGGAAAAGCTTGATCAAGAGCTGCTGCTAGCGGCTGAAGGGAAGTAGCCTATGGCAGGATGGGAGAGACTTCAAGAGACCGTGCAGTTTGAAATTGCTCAGCGTGGAGAAGAAGGTTGCGAGATTGATGGGTTCGCGGATAAGCTAGCGGCTGCTGGTGCCGATGAGCTCAAGCTGATGCAGGTATACAATGAGCTAATGGAGCTTACGATCAGTGAGGATTTTCCGTATCAAGAGCCATCCTCTCTGGAGGAGATTCGTCAACTACGTCCAGAAGGCCCACGTAAGCTTGAGGCGGACTGGAGCGAAGCGGAATGGAGAGATAAGTTCTATGGAGCCTGGCTCGGTAGAAGTGTCGGCTGCGCACTCGGGAAACCGCTGGAGTATTGGGACTATCTCTATGGGAAAGATGGCCGTCCGGGCTGGGAGAATATTGAGCTATGGTTTCAGGGTGCGGACGCCTGGCCAATTACTGGCTATACGCCTGGGCATTCACGGGCAGAGGCTGAATATGGTCTTGGCTTAAGCGAATGGACACATGCCAGTACCCGCGAGACGATCAAGTATATGGAAAGCGATGACGATATTCGTTACACTGTCCTGGGTCTTATGCTGCTGGAACAGAAAGGTCTGAACTGGGATTCTTGGGATATCGGAAAGCTGTGGCATACACATTTAACATATAGTCAGGTGTGCACGGCGGAGACACAGTCATATATGAATTTTGCGCAGGAGACCTCTCATCTGCATGGCGAGAAGCCTGCGGATTGGCTGGTGCGGCAGGAAAGAGTGCGGATGCACTTAAACCCTTACCGCGAGTGGATTGGTGCCGCTATACGCGCAGATGGACTGGCTTATGGTGCAGCAGGTTATCCTGAGCTTGCGGCAGAATTAGGCTGGCGTGATGCTTCATTTTCACATGTGAAAAATGGCATCTACGGTGAGATGTTTAATGCGGCGATGATATCGGCAGCTTTTGCAGAGAAGGATAATGAACGGATCCTAGAGATTGGCCTTAGTGAGATTCCGCGTACCAGTCGTCTTGCCAGTGAGGTTTTGCGGGGGATAGATATTGCGCAGAAGGCCAAAAGCGAGCGGGACTTGGTTCGTAACATTTGGGATACTTTTAGCCACTATGATGCGGTCCATACAAATAATAATGCTGCTCTTGTAGCCGCGTCGCTTGTTTATGGCGGGAATGATTTTGAAAAAACAGTCGTCACTTCCGTATACGGTGGAATGGATACAGACTGTAACGGGGCAACTGTGGGCTCAATTATGGGAGCGAAGCTTGGAGCAAGTAAGTTGCCGGCTTCATGGATTGAACCGCTTCACGATACGTTATATGCGGATCTGCCCGGATTTCATCCGATTGCGATTTCGGAATGTGCGGAACGCAGCTACCAAGTGTTCTTGAAGATTCGCAGAGAGCTTGGCGAAAAGGCATAAAAGATTTAGCAAGTATGGGACTCAATAGATCAGGGATTCAGGGATTACTATATGAATTATGGGATGTCTTAAGCTATTGGCTTAGACATCCTTTTTTGCGTAACAGCAGGTCTTTAAATCACACTCCAACGAACCAAATGTAGCTTTAACTGCATTTCATACACTAAAAAAAACCAAATATGGCTATATTAACAGTGGAGCGTTTAGTGGTGGGGCAATAGGAGAATCATGATTTCAAGAGGGAAGGATTACCTTTGCTAACCCTTTTTATTTTGTTAATAAATGTGTAAAAAGAGCCCGGTATAAAGGGTTTTTAGGTTTTTATCAAACTTCCTGGTATATCATTTAAATAAAAATGATGACACAGCAGAAGAAATGTCTTATTATTTAAGGAGATTTTTAATAAAACAGATTTTAGAAAATTGTAATACAATGTCTCACTTCATGGAGGTTCATTATATAAGGGAAAGGAAGGGGGAGCTTCTAATACTGTCGCTGAGTCGGGTAAGTAAAGGGTTCAAGCTGAAGGAAGGCATCTATCAGGCTGTGGATGAGGTATCGCTGGAGGTAAAGCAGGGATCCATTCACGGGATCATTGGTGAGAGTGGTGCGGGGAAATCTACGCTGCTGCGACTGATGAATCTTCTGGAACAGCCGGATCAGGGAACGGTTACTGTAGATGGCCACAACCTGACCGAAATGCCTAGTAAAGCACTGCGTAAAGCAAGGCAAAAGATTGGAATGATCTTTCAACAATTTAATCTTGTTTATAACGTCACAGTAGAGCGGAATGTTTCGATCCCGCTGGAGCTGGCAGATGTCCCAAAGCATGAACGAATGAAACGTGTGAAGGAGTGTCTGGATTTTGTTGGACTGGCAGATAAGGCAAAACAATATCCGGCACAGCTCAGCGGAGGACAACGTCAGCGTGTTGCGATTGCCCGCGCGCTAGCGAACAGTCCGGGAATATTGCTATGTGACGAGCCAACGTCCTCTCTGGACCCAGGAACCACTACAGATATCTTGAACGTGCTGAAGCATGTGAATTCAAGTCTTGGAGTAACGGTTGTCATTGTTACGCATGAGATGGATGTTGTCAAAAGCATATGTACTCATGTATCGGTGATGGAAAAAGGGTGCATTGTAGATTCGTTCTCTCGTGAAGACGGTGAATTCCGTCCAGCAGCAGCCAGCGCCGGGACATACCGCGATCAGATTCTTGGTAAAGCGGGGGAAGATCATGTTTGATAGTGTACTTCAATATCAGGCACAGATGTGGGATTCGATCGGTGAAACCTTTGTGATGGTTGGTATTTCTGTTGGAGCGGCAGTGCTGCTGGGGCTTCCACTGGGCACCTTGTTGTTTTTTTTCCGAAAAGGGCAGCTTTATGAGAATACAACGTTGTCTCTGGTGCTCAACAGTATCGTTAATATTATCCGCTCGTTTCCGTTCCTGCTGCTGGTCGTTGCGCTAATTCCAGTCACTCGTTTCCTGGTCGGGACCGCCATTGGGACGATTGCAGCAGCGGTTCCATTATCTATAATCGCTATTGCCTATTATGCTCGGTTAGTGGAGCAGTCGTTGCTGGAGGTTCCAAAAGGGGTCATTGAAGCAGCATTATCGATGGGAGCCTCGAAGCTGGGCTTGATCTTTAAATTTCTTTACGTGGAAGCTCGTTCGGGTCTAGTCCTTGGACTTACTACTTCTACAATTAGCTTTATCTCCTTCTCGACCGTGATGGGAGTTGTTGGTGGGGGAGGGGTTGGTGATTTCGCTATCCGTTATGGTTATCAGCGTTTTGAGACGGAAGTGATGATCTATGCCATTCTTGTGATGATTGTATTGGTCCAATTGGTTCAGTTCACCGGGGGGACTATCGCAAGGCTGTTGGATAAGCGTTAATACAAAATAGTTCAATATATAAACTGGGGGTTAGTAGTACTAATGAAAAAATCAATGATACTTGTGCTTACATTAATGGTATTGGTCGTAGCGGGTTGTGGCTCTAATAAAGCAGCCGAGAATAATGCTGCAAAAGGTAGTAATGATGAGTTAACCAAATTAAAGATCGCTACACTGATCCCACCTATGACAGAAATTCTGGATATTGTGAAGCCGCTCCTTAAGGAAGATGGCATTGATCTGGAGATCGTTGTTCTCTCTGACAATGTGCAGCCTAATGAGGCTTTAGCTAATAAAGAGGTAGACGCTAACTTTTTCCAACACGTTCCTTATATGAAGCAATATAATGAAAGCAAAGGCTCTAATCTGGTAGAGGTACAGCCTGTCTATGACGCTATTTATGGCGGATACTCCAAACGTTACAAGACTATAGCTGATCTTTCTGAAGGGGCTACGCTTGTAATGGCTAATGATCCATCTAACATCGGTCGTTCATTGCAAATGTTCGCTGCAGCTGATCTTATTAAGCTAAAAGAAGGCGTAGGCATTCAAGCCACACAAGCAGACATTACTGAGAATCCAAAAAAATTCAAGTTTGAAGAAGTCGATCTCCTAATGCTGGCCCGTATGCTTGATGATGGCGATTTAGTAGCCATGACTCCGGCTTATGCGAGCCCACTAGGATTGACACCGAAGAAAGATGCGCTGATTACGGAAGGCGAAGATTCCGAATTCACAATTACTTTGGTGGCACGTGAAGACAACAAGGATTCTGACGCCATTCAAAAGCTGGCTAAACGGATCAGCGGTCCTGAAGTGAAGAAGTTCCTTGAGGATAATTACGCGGATATTGCGTTGCCTGCGTTTAAATAAGCTGAATATGGATCTATAAAAAAAGGGCAGCCCGGCGATATTTACCGGGCTGCCCTTTTTGTAATAGGACTATTTAGGTGTGTCTTACATTACTCGGCTTCTCTCAGCCGTTCCACTATGGATGCTTGGGATAACGTTTTATAGGCTCTCAGTGTCACTGTGTAAGCGAGAATTAACAAAATAGGAACGGTGAGGATAAACGGCAGCCAACTCATCTGAAATACCATAAAGGCCATATTTTCCGTGATGCTTTTGGAAAGGTTATAGGTCAGCAATACACCTAATGTTGAGGTTATGAGGACGGTTAGCAAAACGGTGTATAATCCTTCAAGGATCAGCATACGTTTTAGCTGCTTTTTGGTCATGCCAATACTCTCCAGCATGGCAAATTCATTGCGGCGTGAGACTACCCCGGTGAGTACAGTGTTGATATAATTCAGCACCCCGATTAGAGCAATGACCAGGCTAAGCCCATACCCCACGGTTTGAAAAATGCGAATGAATCCACCGAGCTCATCTTTATAATCCTCCCTGGATTTCAAGGATAATTCATTTGTCGAATCTGTTAGAGCCTTGGCTGCTTGTTCTACTAAATCCATTTTAGCTGGATCGACATGTAGTGTGGCTGAAACAATATTGGCTGGATCTGTACCTTGCGGCATTTCCTTCTGCAGCTCCGAAGCAGGGAGGAAGACGTTGTACCCTAACAAAGAGAAAGATTTTGTTGTGGCAGCATATACTGCATCATTTTTTACTACTGCCATCACTTCATAAGATTTACCCGACTTCTCGAAAGTGACTGTATCTCCAGGATGATAATAGGCGCGGTAGCTATCTTCTTCTATAAACATGGCCTCAGCTATGACCGCATATTTTCCTGAAGCAAACTTCTGCCTGTTAAACTCCCCTTCAATAATATCCTTGTCCACAAGATCAAACCAGCCCGGATCTAATCCATATAAATTATTGTAGATCACCCCCCTCTTATCTAAAGTGGAGAGAAGATAGGGATGTGGATCAGCAGCTGCCATTGGCTCCAAAATAGCCCGGACAGCATCATCGATAGGAGATGGAACATATCTGTGGTAAACCTTATCAACACTTTCTACACCGTCAATTTTACTTAGATTGTTGGCGAAATCCTCTGAAAGCTTGTATGGATCACCGTCTCGAGGCCCTGTAATACTGACTAACACTTCATTCTGAACCAAAAAATCACCGGAGATAAAGGAAGCCAGATATTTGTTCACATCCAGTGAGGAAATTACTGTGAAAATGGTACTGAACAAGATGATACTCAAGGAGAGTGAAGAGAGCATCAGGATCAGCTTCTTTTTGCTTCTGAACAGGTTGGAGAACGCCATGTTGTGAAGTTTTGCGCCATGTTTTGATTTTTTGGCGTTCCGTTTTCCGCCGCTGCTGACTCCTGCAAATTTTACAGCCTCTACCGGCGAGGTTCGCGAAGCCATCCGGCCCGGTTTGCTTGCGGCGATCCATACGGTCATAAACGAGAATGCTGCTGCACCAATAAATATCCACGGGCTAGCAGAATAGACATTATCAGTAGAACCGATTAAAAATGAGGAGGTCATAGGGAGAATCAGCAGACCTAGCAGATATCCCAACCCCAATCCAAAAGGCAATGCGACTAGATAAAGTGAGCGGGCCTGAATGGAGATGATCTTTTTTAGTTGTCGGGGTGTGGTACCGATGGTCTTTAGCAGGCCATAAAATTTGACATCCCGCACGACGGAAATAAAAAAGATATTGTAGATTAGTAAATAGCCGCTCAGCATGGTGATAAGAATGACAACTGCATAAGGAATGATATTCATTAGATTATCGGAGAGAGACACACTTGTATAAGCCGGATTGACACCATAAGGTACATCCAGGCCGGTGTCCGTCAAAATCTTTTGTACCTTCTGTTCAATATTATAAGAATTGTTAAACATCACCCCTAGACCTGCGGTGTTTACATAAGAACCCGTTGCCTCAGAGATATCCGGGTCAATATGGGAAATGTTCTTCTGTGTAAATGCTTCGGATACAAAAGCTAATCCTGACATCGCCAAATTTTGATCGGTTTCGTAATACCCGGAGAGCTTAAAGTCTTGGCTTATGACTTTTTCACCAATGTCTATATCCAGCTTCACAGTCTGGCCTAACTCATGTTTTGCTCCAAGCAAGTCAAGCGCCCAAGTATTTAGGACGATTTCATTCTCTTGGGAGGGCAGTCCGCCAGCTATAAAGTTGATAAATCCGTGTTTGGCATAATTCTCGTCAATTCGAAGGACCTCTACCCGGTTATTCTTGAACAGACTGGTGCTTATATCGCCAACCTTAAGAAAAACGCCATACTCTTTGATGGATGGGTGATTCTTCAGCTTCTCCAACTCGGCAGGATTCAGATATTTGAAGCTTCCATGATAATCGCTGCCAGTAGTCTGCATTTGTGCGCGTTGCATCGATTTGTTAATACTGAGCGCCAAGGTAAACACGGTGGTGATCAAAAGCGTAGTCAGTACGATGGCACAGATGATAGTGAAATTGCGAGCACGGTTGGCTTTGAGGCTTTTTTTGGCTAAAGTAGCAATAGTCTTATGGTTATTCGTGCTGATCATGGCTGGCTCACTCCGGAGCTACGGGGTTGTCCAGTGAAAATGATGCCATCTTCAATACGGATAATACGGTCAGCAGTTTGAGCGATTTGTTCATTGTGTGTGATCATCACAATGGTTTGGTTGAATTTTTCGCTCATCTGTTTAAGTAAAATCAGCACTTCTTGGCTTGTTTTGCTGTCCAGATTACCTGTAGGTTCATCTGCTAAGATGATTGAAGGTTTGGTCGCCAATGCTCTGGCTATTGCCACCCGTTGCTGCTGTCCGCCAGACAGATTAGAAGGTAGAGTATTCATCTTTTCCTGCAAGCCTAAAGTGCGGATGATCAGATCAAGATAAGTTTCGTCAACTTTGCCACCGTCCAGTTCAATAGGCAGCACAATATTCTCCCGCACATTTAGTATGGGTACCAAATTATAGTTCTGAAAAACAAACCCAACCGATCTGCGCCGAAAAATGGTCAGCTTCTCATCACTCATCGCAAAAATATCATTCCCGTCCACGTAAACCTTGCCCTCTGTTGCCCGATCTAATCCGCCAAGCATATGAAGAAGGGTGCTTTTGCCGCTGCCGCTAGTGCCGACAATGGCGACAAACTCCCCTTTTTCCACTGACAGTGATATGCCGTCCAAAGCCTTAACGCTTGAGCCCACCTTTCCATAGTGTTTTTTTAAATTTTCAGTCTGTAGAATCGGCATAACTCTTCCCCTCCAATGAGATCTGTTTGTCCATAATTTAAGGGTAGCAAATCAATCTGACAGGAGAGTGTCTGAATTCTGACCATAATGACACATTCTATTTCAGCGCTGGGGCAGGTAAACAGAGAAAGTTGTACCTTTTCCAGTTTCAGAAATGACGTTGATATGGCCGCCTTGCGCCGTGATAATCTCTCTGGACAAAAACAACCCGATGCCGACCCCCTCGAATTCACGCGCTTGCTTCCCTCGGTAAAACCGCTTAAAGATGTGAGGGATTTCTTCGCTGGGGATTCCAAGCCCAGTATCGGTAAGGTGAATACAGGTGAACATCTCATTGCTTTCAGCAAGAACGGAGATTTGTCCGCTATGCGGCGTGTACTTCACAGCATTCTCGAGCAGGTTGAATAGCGCTTCACTTGTCCATTTGACATCGTGGCAGGCTAAGATGTGTGTCCCGCAGTCAATATTGATCGTAATTTGTTTGTTTTCCGCTTGTGCATAAATCTGGGATAAAGCCTGCATCAGAGTTTGTATGAGCGGTTTCGCCTCAATCTGCTGTAGGGAGATCATTCCTGTTTCCAAACGTGATAATTTGATTAGAGACTGGATCAGCCAATCCAACTTATCTGACTGCGCTTTAATATGCTGTATGTAGTGCCGGACATTCTCATTTAGTCCGGGCATCTCTTCCAGCAACTGACTGAATACCATGATATTAGAGAGGGGGGTCTTGGTTTGATGGGAGATATCCGAGATCAGCTCTTTTATTTTGTTTTTCTCTGTTTGAATATTTCGTTCATTCGCCTTAGCCATCCCTATATACCGCTTTAGTTTATGTTCCATCGAAGACAGAGCGGTTTCTTCATAGTTAGTGAGTGGCGGCTGGTCATGTATAGCCCGCTCAATCGCTGTATCCAAGGTCTGTATATAGATTGTGATCTGACGGTTCCATAACCAGACCCATACGGCTCCTGTCGCTAATATACAGATGATGAATAGAGAAGTCAGTTGGAGCAGAGTGGGGTCGAACCCGTACAGAAACATTATACTGCCGATAAAACAGGCCACTAGTATAAGGATGATCAGTAAAAAGAGCCTATGAATTTGCTTGAAATTAGCAGGTGGGCTATTGGTTTTCATGGTTTTTGCCCTTCAGTCCACATGTATCCAAGTCCGTAAATGGTCTTGATATATTTAGGCGCTGCCGGGTCATCCTCAAGTTTAGCACGCAGCCGTTTGATGGCTACTGTCAATGCGTTTTCATCCACAAATTCGGCATCCTTGCTCCAGATCTTGTCTATCAGCTGTTCTCGGGTCAAAATATTGCCCGTATTCGTCACCAGCAGCCGCAGCAGCTTTTGCTCAGTTTTGCTCAGCTGGAGCGATTGTTTGTTTTTGCTGTACTCCAGTTTCTCAAAATCGAGTTCTAACGGACCCAATGTTATTTTTCCAGTCCCTTGCGATTCCGTTCTTCTGAGTACTGCCATTACTCTGGCGCGAAGCACCATTAGGCTGAATGGTTTGGTGATATAGTCATCGCCCCCCAATGCAAAACCGGTGATAATGTCGGACTCCATATCATTGGCGGTGAGGAAAATAATGGGTACGCGTGAGGACTTGCGAAGTTGCTCGCAATAATCGAGCCCACTGCCGTCTGGCAGATTGATGTCCAGAATGATGAGATCAATAGGGTTAACTGCGAAGATATGCTCCGCCGCGGCAATATCGTAGGCTTGATGGATCACAACATTGTTTTGAGAAAGAGTGAGAGCGATCCCTTTATTTAAACTACGGTCGTCCTCAACGATCAGTATGTTCATAGTAATTCTCCTTTGTTTCTTATTTGATCATTATACATTCTCGGGATTTATTCGAAAGCGAGATTTTTATTTAGTAGACAGTTGAAAGTGGACTTCATATCTAAGAATACTATTATTGAAAGATTACGGAGCGAGGTTTTTTGATAAAGAGCCACATAGTTAACCCTAAAGGAAAGCTCAAAAGGGCATCACCTATATAGGGTGGTGTCCTTTCAATTTTCGATGGGGGCGCATCCCCTTTTTATATGTGAAAAGGTTGGTTATGACCTACAACTAGCCCAACAGTGGTCTGTAGTCGTACAGCTACCTCGACTAAGGTCCAGTACGAAAAACCGTCGTTGGTCTGTTTTGAAAGTCTGCGATTTACCCTAGAATAAGGCTATAAGGTTAAGGACAACGAAAGGCGGTGAGAAAAAATGCAAAGAAGACAAGGAAACGGATTAGCGGTTGTACTGATTGTGATTGGTGCGGTTATGCTGCTCGGCATTGCGCTTCCTCTGATCCACGGAATGTTCAGATTACTTTTCCCGGTATTGCTGGTTGTTCTCGGGTACTACGGGATTAAGAGCGGACGCAAGATTATCGGTTGGGTACTGATGTTCATTGGTGTGATGTCCCTGATCGCGAAGCTTTCCTGGATCATTGGACCACTTCTAGGAGTGGCGTTGATCGTCTGGGGCGTATCAGCATTAAAAGGCAGAAGTAATAATGGTACTTATTAAGAAGCAATGTACTTAAACAAGAAGCAGGGAGGGAGCAGGAGATCATGAGTGTTTTTCGTCGCATGAGGGATATTACTGTAGCTAATCTAAATGAACGTCTGGAGCAAAGCCAAGATCCCGTGAAACTAATTGATCAATTTCTACATTCAACCCGTGAGGAAATCAGTGAAGCTGAAAGGCTGTACCAGCAATATGCTTCCCACACGAAGCAATTGCAGCAGCAAGTGAACCAAGCAACTGCCATGAGAAACAAACGTGAAGAACAGGCGTTGTTGGCACTGAAAGCAGGCGAGGATCATCTCGCGAAGCTGGCTTTACAAGAAAAGATCATTCACGAGGAAAAACTGGAGCAATACAGCGGGCTGTTAGAACAGAGCAAGCAATCCTTGTTTGAACTTGAAGCACAGCTGAATGAGCTGAAAATAGAGTATCAAACGGTGTACAGCAAACGTCAGTATTATTCGGCACGAATGGAGTCGCTGCGATTGCAGCAACGCATGAATCAAAGAGCCAGTGCTTATGGCAATGGTGGTGATGTTCCCAAAATGTTCGGTCGTCTGGAGGATCAGATGTCGGATTGGGAATTAGAAGCAAAGAGCTTGCGTGATTTGCGGCGCATGGGACAGGAATATGCGGTGCAAGCGGGTGAGACCGTAGCGACCGTACTCGAAAGAGAAATGGCTCGCCTAAAGGAGAAACTGAACAATGGTGGAAAGGAGTAACGCTATGAGTCGATTGTATCGTTCAACTAGAGATAAAGTGATGACGGGTCTTGCAGGTGGATTATCTGAGACACTCGGTATTGATTCCACGTTATTCCGGATTCTATTACTGGTCAGCATTCCGTTCACAGGTGGTGCGGTGATTCCGGTATACTTCATTGCAGCAATGGTCATTCCTAAGGAACCGACGCATTATAATCCTTTTGGACCAGGGCCTGGGGCACCGGGTGGCCCATACGGCGGACCCTACTCAGGCAGACCGGAACATGGACACGGACCACAAGCTACTGGCGGATATGGACCTTATGGACGCCAGCCAAATTACAATCCTAATTTTGAGAAGAACAACGCTTATTCCGCACCGGACTCCGGTTTGGATGCGATGATGAAGGATATTGAGAAGAAGGCTTTGCAAAAAGAAGTAGAAGAACTCAAACAAAAACTGTCTAAATATGAGAAAGGGGAATTGTAAATCATGGGAGTATTTCAAAGAATTAAAGATATGACAAAAGCGTCGGTAAATGACTTGTTGGATAAGGTAGAGGACCCAATTGTAATGCTTAACCAATATCTGCGCGATATGGAGGCTGAGATTCACGAAGCGGAAGTAACAGTTGCTAAACAAATGGCTAACGAACGCCGTATGAAGCAACGTGTGGAAGAAGCAGCAAAAATGTCTGCACAACGTGGATCACAAGCTGAACTGGCACTGAAAAATGGCCAAGAAGAAGTAACTCGCAAGCTGTTGGAAGAAAAAATCTACTTTGACCAAAAGCAAGTGGAATACAGTGATCTTCACGCACAAGCTGAAGTACACGCTAAGGAATTGGTGCAACAACTGCATGACATGAAGGATGAGTTCTACAAGCTGCGCAACAAACGTAATGAGCTTGTATCCCGTGCTCAAATGGCTAAAGCCAAAAAACAAATGTCGCAAATCAGCAGTGTACATTCCATTGAAAGTGGCAGTGCATCACTCGGATTCCACCGGATGGAAGAGAAAATTATGCAGCTTGAGGCTGAAGCAGATGTAATGCGTGCACCTTACAGCCCATCCGCTGCTTATAGCAAACCCGTTGATGTTGAGAAGCAACTGAAAGTGGATGAGCAATTGGCGCTACTGAAAAACAAGCTGAATGATACACCTGCGGCTCCTTCTCTAAACAAAAAAGAACAATAAATCCTGTTCCTAAAACTTGGACGGATATGATATGCTGGACAAGAAGAAGCCATACGGTATGGATCTCCATACCGATATGGCTTTTATAGCGGCTTGCTATAATATTTAACGGTGATAATATTCCTCATAGTGACGGATATCTATCCGATATAAAATGAGTTTTGCTTCGCAAAACTTTTAGGAGGTGCGAAATGGATAAACGAAACCGTTTGATTGCCATCGGACTGATTGCTGTTGGCTGCATGATGATTTTTGGTAGATGGCTCGGCTTTTTCTCCATTGTCGCGCTTCTGTTCCTGCTGCTGGGCGTCTACCGTACGACATCAGGCAAAGTAAAGCAGGGCTATAAACTGCTCGGGATAGGTGCTGTATTGCTTTTGCTGGACCATTTGGTGCTCGTGCTGGGGATTTGCTTAATCTCACTTGGGATGTTTTTCACCAAATCCAAAAGAGTGCAGCGCAAGGAAGGGTTTATGCAGAAGCAGAACTTTTCATCCAGATTTGACTGGGACCGCTCACCTTGGGTGATGCACAGCCTTAGCTCTTGGCATGTACTGGGTGAGGCCGATGTGGATCTTTCATTAGCTATGGCGGATCATAAGGAAACGGTCATGCTGTTTCAAGGGATTTTTGGCGATATGGACATTAACCTGTCCGATGATTACGGCGTGGAAATTGAAGCTTTTGTGCTCTTTGGGTCCATTGAATTCGGCAACCAGCGGGATACAGGAATGTTAAACCGTCTGAATTGGAAATCAGCCAATTATGACAGCAGTGAATACAAAGTGAAATTTAGTGTTTCTTATTTAATGGGAGATCTAGATGTACGTTTATCCTGATAAGCTTGATAGAGAAGGGAGAGTCCCCGTATGGAAAAAAAGAACAAAAACATGATATCACGCAGCATGGGTGAGGGGGCTCTGTTCTCTTTTGTCATGCTGCTTGTGATAATGTATGTCATGTATACATATGGCTATTTGAAGCCTTTTGAAAGCTGGAAATTTGGCGTGCGGACAGCCGTTACCCTAATTCTTCTGCCTATGGGCTTTGGGATTGGTTATGGCTTTTATCAGAGCTTTCGTGTGAAGCGGCAGTTGGAACGTCTTAGGCAGACCCTCGTATTATGGGAAAAGGGAAATTTGACGCTGTCCATGCCGGATCTAGGTGATGATGAGCTGGGAAGGCTCGGAGAACAGCTTGGCCGGATTAGCGGCAAATGGGAGAATCAAGTGACGACGCTGCAGCGGTTGTCCACGAATAACGCGAAGCTTGCGGAGCAGGCGCGGGTATCTGCTATTATGGAGGAACGGCAGCGGCTTGCGCGTGAACTACACGACGCTGTTTCCCAGCAGCTATTTGCAATCTCCATGACTGCCACGGCGGTAGGCCGGACGTTGGAGAAGGATTTCGATAAAGCCCAGCGGCAAATTGCGCTTATAGAAGAAATGTCTGCCGTAGCCCAATCGGAGATGAGGGCATTGCTGCTGCATTTGAGACCTGTTTATTTGGAAGGAAAGGGCCTCGAACAAGGTCTGCAGGAATTGATCAAGGAGCTTAAGGTCAAGGTACCGATCGAAATTGTATTTGAGATGGACCCTGATGTGCAGCTGTTAAAAGGGGTAGAGAATCACTTGTTCCGTATCGTCCAAGAGGCGATTTCTAATACACTTCGCCATGCGAAAGCAGAAAAAATGGAAATTCGGCTGCATAGACGGGGAGATACAGTTCGCTTGACGTTGCGTGATGATGGGATCGGCTTTGAGATGGACGACACCAAACAAGCTTCCTATGGTTTGTCGAACATGCAGGAGCGGATTAATGAAATCGGAGGCTCCATTCAGTTCATTACCGCTCCGGGTAAAGGGATGCGTATTGAAATTACCGTTCCGTTAGTCAATGAATAATAGGAGGAAAGAGTAACCATGGAGATGGAGGAAGCAATTAAAGTACTACTCGTAGATGATCATGAAATGGTACGGATCGGGCTAGCAGCAGTTTTAGGTACCGAGGATGGAATTGAGGTCGTAGGTGAAGCTGGAAGTGGAGAAGAAGGCATTCGGCTGGCTCAAGAGTACAATCCCGATGTGGTCTTAATGGATCTCGTAATGGATGGGATGGATGGCATAGAAACGACTAAACAGCTGATGAAGCAGTACCCAGAAATCAAAGTTATTGTTCTTACAAGCTATTTGGACGATGAAAAGATGTATCCTGTTATTGAAGCGGGCGCCTTTAGTTATCTGCTGAAGACTTCGCGGGCTAGTGAAGTGGCGGATGCGATCCGCGCTGCGGCAAGAGGACAGTCCGTGCTTGAGTCACAGGTGGCCTCTAAAATGATGAACCGTTTTCGAAACAATGCAAAAGGAGAATCACCTGCTTATAAAGAGCTTACGGAGCGCGAGATGGAAGTATTACGTCTGTTGGCGCAAGGTAAATCCAATCAGGATATTGCCGATCAACTAATTATTGGAATCAAAACTGTGAAATTTCATGTGACGAATATTCTCGCGAAGCTGGGCGTGGAAGACCGGACCCAAGCAGCAATTTATGCATATAAAAATGGACTAGCTGAATAACAACAAAGGACTGAAGCCTCTGCTTCAGTCTTTTTTTATAATATAAGAAAGTAGTTTTGGGGCCTCCGCAAAGTATCTGAGTACGCATTGAAGCAAATCCCTCTCTTTGTGGGAATATTTCAGGTATAGAATCTCCTAATTCGAACATACTGTCTAGTAGATTGCTAGAGAGGTTCGAAGGGAGAATGACATATGCGGAAGATGAAGCTGAACAACGGAACAAAAAAAGGGACTTTTTTTATAATGATAATCGTGTGCTGTGCTGCGGCTCTGCTAGTTAATCTGCAAAGTGTTAAAGCGAATTCAACCGTTCTTGATGAGGGCGTTAATCAAGCTTCAACAGGAGCCGAACTGAATCATGCTCTTGTGAGTTTAATAGATCTCGGAAAAGAAACAACCGTTTCTGGTTCACCGCTGCGTTTAGTGTTAAAGTGGCAGGGAGAAAGCAGCAATTACGCAGACCTGTCTGCCGAAGTTACTAAGCTAAGCACAAGTCTCGGATTGAATGTACCGTCAGGTACTGAGGAAGATGGACATATGACTTATCGTACAGAAGCTGCAAAACCATATGAATCGCGGCTCTCCTTATTTTGGAGTGAGCTTAGTGCAGGAAACAGTTATGTGATTGTAACGTTAGATACGGCTGATCTGCAAAATGAAGCTGGCTTTCAAGCGGCTGCTCGTGAAGTAAGTATGATTCTTGAACAGAATAAAATTAAGGCCGAATGGAATGTATCCCTTCAAGGAAGCGCGCAAGAACAGGGAGCACCTGAAATAGTTCTAGCACAGACGGAGTCATTGATGCATGACCGGTTTGAAGCTGTGACCGGAGGAGAAAGCTACAAGGATATCTCAACGGTTAGCCGTACGTACTCGATTCCTAATTTGAATCGCTCTGTGATGAGTGGAAATCAGTCAGTTTCTGCCCAAATCGCAGTGCATCATGAAGATCAGAAGGGGACAAACCGCGTAACTATAGGCTTTCCTTTAATAACCATCGAATATTGACATTTTTCTCTTATATAAGCGCAGATATAGTTAATAATAAGAAATATTAATTGAAATTTGCGAAATCCCGAGAGTATTTGTCAGGAATGTGATAGCATCCTTTTTAGGAATATGCTAAAATGACATAACGTCGTTATTCACCTTATGTTAGTATCGACGCTGAGCATGTCAATAAACTATATTACATACAGAAAGATGAGGAGCCATGGCTGAAAATCAAACCCTTGATGCACTGCACACACCCGGTGCTGTCTTTTTTATCTTTGGGGCAACCGGAGACTTAGCCCGGCGTAAGCTTTTCCCGGCGATTTACAGCTTGTACCGTGAAGGTAAGCTGGCACAAGATTTTGCGGTAATTGGCGTGGCGCGGCGCCCGCGTACTCAGGAAGAATTTAGAAGTGATGTGAAGGAATCCATCCTTGAATTCTGCCGTTACAAAGCGGGAGAAGAGAGCGAATGGAATGAATTTGTACAGCATTTCGAATACAAATCTCTGGACATAAACAATATTGATGGTTTCCGCGAGCTAAGAGCACAAACTGAAGTTCTTGAAGAGAAATTCAGTATTCCGGGCAATCGGATGTTCTATCTTGCGCTGGCGCCTGAATTATTCGGCAGTGTCTCCTTCAACCTTAAAGCTGGTGGGATGCTGGATAGTACGGGTTGGAATCGCCTCGTAATTGAGAAGCCTTTTGGCTATAATCTGGAGTCGGCTGAACAGCTGAACGAACAGATTCGTCAGGTCTTCAAAGAAGAGGAAATTTACCGGATTGACCACTATCTTGGTAAAGAAATGGTACAGAATATCGAAGTGATTCGTTTTGCTAATGCTTTTTTCGAACCGCTCTGGAATAATAAACATATTGCCAATATTCAAATTACACTTGGCGAAACCGTAGGTGTAGAAGAACGCGGTGGTTACTATGACCATGCGGGAGCCTTACGGGACATGGGCCAGAATCATATACTGCAACTGCTGACTATGATTGCAATGGAACCACCAAGCCGTCTGCTCGCAGAAGATATTCGTGATGAGAAAGTGAAGGTACTTCGTTCCCTTCGTCCTTATGCGACATCTGATGAGGTTCGTGAGAATGTCGTAAGAGCACAATATATTCAAGGACTACACCAAGGCAAAACCCTTCCTGCTTACCGTCAGGAAGATAAGGTTGATCCTGAGTCGAATACAGAGACGTATTTTGCTGCCCGTGTATTTGTAGATAACTTCCGCTGGGCTGGAGTTCCTTTCTACATCCGTACAGGTAAACGTCTCCCGGTGAAGACGACGGAAGTGGTAGTTGAGTTCAAAGGTATGCCAACCAACGTTTATTTGGGACAAAAGCATAAACTTGAGCCTAACCTCCTTGTAATCCGTGTGAACCCAATGGAAGGCATTTACGTAAAGATTAATGCCAAGAAACCGGGTTCCGAGTCTGAGATTCAACCGCTGGCTATGGACTTCTGTCAGAGCTGCCTGGTTGGAATCAATTCTCCGGAAGCGTATGAGCGCTTGCTACATGATGCGGCACGCGGAGATTCAACTTATTTCACTCGTTGGGATGAGGTATCCTCGGCATGGTCGTTCGTGGATCGTATTGCGAAAGCATGGAGCGAAGAGTCTAGTGACTTATCTTCTTATCCTGCTGGCTCTTGGGGTCCAGTGGAAGCAGATGAACTGCTTGCTAAAGAAGGTTTCCATTGGTGGCCTGTAAACGGCCAAGATGAAGATAATGTGGTTTGGCTGAAGAATAACTAAACCTTGAGTTAATGCTATCTCCCTGCAGAGGATGCAGGGAGATTTTTTGTAATGCTAAGATCTAAAAGATTGGACTTCAGACGGTGTTTGGGGGATCTGGGCACTTTTCTAATAACTGCACTTTATACAATTAAAATCGCTTATCTCGTTGTGATTAGTCTTTTAGATGTATTTTCTGCAACTATAATCACCGGATAAGGCGGAAAAGCGTGCACAACTTAATTTTAATTGCATCAAATGCAACTAAAGGCTAATGAAAATGCTAATACTTCAAGTAAGTGTAGGAAATACATCTATTTTTTTGAGCAATGATATGTGGGGATCATAATCCAGACCATTCGGGAGATATTTTGCGGCACGCGCTTTTTAGTAGATAATGTCTGCCGGATTTTGATATACTTTAGAGGATGCTTTCACTTGAAGCGGACTGGAGCTAGACCTAAGAGCTATTCATTCAGAAATGAAGGGGTATGAACAATGAGCAGAGCACCGATTTGATGAACCCCAGTGTAATTGAAGCAGAAGCAGGAATTTTATATATGAAGGGATATGTGTAATGAACAAAGCAATAGATCAGAAGCTGCAAAAGGAAGTGGATAGACGCAGAACCTTTGCGATCATTTCCCACCCGGATGCGGGTAAAACAACTTTAACGGAGAAACTGCTGTTATTCGGTGGCGCGATCCGTCTGGCGGGAACGGTTAAGGCCCGTAAAGCGAATAAACATGCGACGAGTGACTGGATGGAAATTGAGAAGCAGCGGGGGATTTCTGTAACGTCTTCCGTAATGCAGTTTGATTATTTGAATCATCGCGTGAACATTTTGGATACACCGGGTCACCAAGACTTCAGTGAGGACACCTATCGTACCCTAACTGCAGCGGATAGTGCGGTCATGCTTATTGACGTGGCAAAAGGTGTGGAAGCCCAAACTACCAAACTGTTTCAGGTATGTGCTAAACGGGGCATTCCGATTTTCACCTTTATTAACAAGCTGGACCGTGAAGGACGTAGCCCGTTTGATCTGATGGAAGAGCTGGAGCAGGTTCTTGGTATTCGTTCTGTGCCAATGAACTGGCCGATCGGTAGTGGACGTGAGCTATGCGGCGTATATGACCGGATGAAAAATCAGGTAGAGCTGTTCCAAGGTGACGATCACTCCATAATCAAGGTTCAAAAGGTTGACGGATACCGTGATCCAATCATTCGTGAAATGGCTGGAGAGTATCTGCATGATCAACTGTGTCAGGATCTGGAGCTGCTGGATGTAGCAGGCGATGCTTTTGACTATGAAAAAGTATTAAGTGGTGAACTCACACCTGTGTTCTTTGGCAGTGCGATCAACAATTTTGGCGTACAGACTTTCCTCGATAATTTCTTGGATCTGGCACCGAAGCCTGAACCACGCCGCAGTACTACAGGGGTAGTAGAACCAACGAATGAGAAATTCACTGGTTATGTGTTCAAAATTCAAGCGAATATGAACCCGGCTCACCGTGACCGGATTGCTTTTCTGCGTATTGTGTCCGGGAAATTCGAACGGGGTATGAGCGTGAAGCATGTACGTGCCGGTAAAGATATCAAGCTGGCGCAACCGCAGCAATTTTTGGCGCAAGACCGCGATATCGTAGAGGAAGCTTATCCGGGAGATATCATCGGTCTGTTTGATCCAGGTATTTTTAGAATTGGTGATACATTGAGCCAAGCAGGAGATATGGAATTCGATGAGCTGCCAACGTTCTCACCAGAGATTTTTGCTAAAGTGAGTATTAAAAATGCGTTGAAATCGAAGCAGTTCCAGAAGGGTGTCGATCAGCTGACTGAAGAGGGCATGATCCAGGTGTTCCGCACGGTCAACTTTGACGATATTTTGCTTGGTGTAGTTGGACAACTGCAGTTTGAAGTGTTTGAGTATCGCATGAAGGGTGAATATGGTGTGGATGTTCAGTTGCAGAGAATGCCATACCAGTTTGCACGTTGGATCGTAGATGATACTAAGCCGGATGCGAGCAAATTCAGAATCAACTCAACGTTGGTGACGGATAAGAAGGGCAATTTTGTCGTGTTGTTCGAGAACGAATATGCTATGCGGACAGCGATGGATAAGAACCCGACAGCTAAATTCCTGGAAATGGCTCCAAAAGCATTACTATAATTAGGACGCTATAACTTTCTGAATGTTAAAATAAAACCTCCGCCTCCATAGGTGAAGTTACACCATGGTGAGCGGAGGTTTTTGACTAGTTGCGGTCAGTTTACGATGTGATATTCCCAGGGGTAATGGTCTCTAGGTGATCATGCAGCATGGTAACCAACCTATCTTGCTTAGCGGGGTCTAAATCCTTCCAGATCATTTCGAACACGGCGCCAAGTCCCGGGAGTGCTGCCTCCGGACCGTCCACAGAGCCTTCAATCATGTGACGTAAATCCTCTTCAGATTGACCGTGCACTTTATGAAGAATCGCCTGGCGCAAGTCAATGGTAACGGGCATAATGTACCTCCTTTTTTGAAAATATAGTGATATTGACCTCGTTATAATGTGCCCTGCAAAGGAGCTGGAAATTCAAGTTTTTGTCCAAATATAAGATAGTATAAGTTTGACACATATATATCATCCTTATATTTCTACGAGAAACGGTTGTCATCCATAAAGGACGGCAATGACGTTTCTTCTTGGCTTATGCTATACTGTTTGAGATATAGAATGCTACGGGAGGTACATAGACATGGCCAAAAAACAATATGCCGTCATCGGTATGGGGCGTTTCGGATCTAGTGTTGCTAAGGCGCTCAGCGGCATGGGGTTTGATGTACTTGCGATTGATGCTGACGAGCAGCGAACACAGGAGATTTCAAGTATTGTAACTCATGCCGTATCTGCAGATTCCACGGATGAGGAGGCGCTGCGTGCCCTTGGTATTCGCAATTTTGATGTGGTGGTTGTAGCCATTGGCGAGGACATTCAAGCTAGCATCCTGACAACACTTATTCTAAAAGACCTGGGTGTGCCTGCAATTCTGGCAAAAGCCAAAGGTGAACTGCACGGCAAAGTATTAAGCAAAATTGGTGCGGACAAGGTGATTTATCCTGAACGGGATATGGGAATGCGGGTTGCGCATCATCTTGCTTCGCCTAATATATTGGATTATATTGAGCTGTCGCCGGACTACAGTATTCTGGATATGAAGGTATCCGGACCGATGCTCGGAAAAAATCTACAGGAGCTCGACATCCGCGCAAGATTTGGCTGCAACGTAATGGCCATCCGCCAAGGTGAAGAAATGAACATCTCTCCCCGTGCAGAGGATCGCCTGATCGATGGCGATATCCTTGTTATTGTTGGGCATAAGGATAATTTGACGAAGCTGGAGATGGCGTATCAGTAGGAACAAAGAATAAATGGCAAGGCAGAAGAAAGGAAGACTTTATGGAAATCATGTCTCCGCAAAATACGCGGGTTAAAGAGTGGGCCGGGTTACAGGAGAAAAAGCACCGTGACAAGGCTCGTAAATATATCGTAGAGGGCGTTCATCTGGTTCAGGAAGCACTGCTGGCTGAAGCAGATGTGGAATGCCTTGCTTATGACCTCGACAAGGGAATGCCAGCTGAACTTAAGGGGCTGCTTCAGGCCGTTCAGGGAATGGAAGTGATTGGTGTCTCGGCGGCGATCATCTCAAAATGCAGCAGCACCAATACGCCGCAGCCTGTATTTGCCATCGTGCGGAAGGAACAGCAGGCTGTAGAAGCTATCCTAGCGAAGAAGGATAGCCTTGTGGTTGTGCTGGACGGCGTGCAGGATCCCGGCAATGTCGGCACCATTATCCGCAGCGCGGATGCAGCGGGAGCAGACGGCGTGATCCTCGGACAAGGCTGTGCCGACCTCTATAATCCAAAGACCATCCGGTCCACGATGGGCTCGATGTTCCATCTTCCGGTGGTGGAGGGGGAGTTAAGTGAGATTTTGCCACAGGCCCGGGAAAATGGGGCGCTGCTGGTGAGCACTTCGCTGCAGGGCGAAGAATCGTGCTATGAGCACGATTTCCACGGCACCCAGTGGCTGCTGATTGGCAGCGAGGGTAAAGGCATCTCACCGGAAACGGCGCGTCTCGTGGACAAGAGTATCATCATCCCGATGGCGGGCCGCGCGGAATCGCTGAACGCCGCAATGGCGGCGACGATATTGCTGTTTGAGGGAATGAGACAGCGGGGATAAATTATCACCGTTTGTAACGTAGTTTTTCACAGTAAATCCAGTCCTGATAATCAAGATAATCTTGATCATCAGGACTTTTTTAATAATCTTGCAACAGTATTGGCTGCATATTGGCCTGGTCATTTCCATTCTCAATACTTATAAATTCTTTAGAAATTACTATTTTCCGAGTATTCATGTGTCATTCTTTTTTACGACAAATATATACGAATGTTGGAGGGAAAGTGTAAGGCACAAATTCAATTTTCTCAATAAGCAGTTGTTTAGCCCATCTTTTTTTCATGTGCAGCGAGTGTTGATATGCAACTAAAATTCCGCCTGGTTTAAGTGACTTAACAATCTGATGTAGGATTTTGTCACGCGTTTCAATTGAAAAATTAAAAAATGGTAATCCGCAAATTATGCAATCTAACTCACGGATGCTTTCCTGATTCAATTTCTTAAGTAATTAGCTGGCGTTGGAATGGAAAATGTATTCCGGATAAATTGCTTTTAAGTGTTCTCTCATTTTTTTATTCCGCTCAAACAAAAGCACTTTTGTAGAATTCGTTAATTGTGATGTCATGAGACGTGTAATAGCACCTGTACCAGCTCCAAGCTCTGCAACGGCATTTACATTATGCCATTGTACAGACTGGATTATTTTATTGGCTAATAATTGCGAACTGGGTAGAATATTTCCTACCCGCTTTGGATCTTTGAGGAAGCCTTGTAAGAAAAGTAAGTATTCAGACATAATCAATTAGCAATCCTCTCCGAAAGGCAATCTCAGTTGGAATGTGAAGACGCCATGAGTGTGTTTAAGCGTTAAAGTACCCTTATGCAACTCAGCAATATTCCTAGCTATCGAAAGACCAAGTCCTGCCCCGGTTTGAATTCCCTGACTTTTTCTTGAGTGGTCAACCTTATAAAATCGTTCAAATAGACGGTTTTCTTGATCCTGTGAGAGGGGAGTTCCTTTATTTTCAATCTCAATGGTACAGTGTTCAGAATCGGTTGTAATTCGTATGCTAATGCTTCCCGGGCTGATGGAATATTTTAAGGCGTTCATAAGTAGATTATCTATGGCTCTGGCTATTTTCTCACTGTCGATTAAGGTGATAATAGGACTCTTATCTATATCTTTTATAAGGTGGACATTGTTTTCTTGAGCGATCGGTTCGAATTCGAATAACAATTGATTCAAAAGCTGCGACAAATCGATTCTCTCCAGATTTAAACGGGAGTCCACCGAATTAAGTCGGGTATATTCAAACAAATCATCGAGGAGTTTCTTCAAATGAAGCGCCTTGTTATAGGTGTTTTGAATAAAACGTGTATATTCTTTTTTATCTTGGTACGATTCTGTACGTAAAAGCTCAATATACCCGATAATACTTGTAAGAGGGGTGCGTAAGTCGTGTGAGATCCCCGTGATCATCTCCATCTTGGATTTTTCTATTTCGCGTTCCTTGATGATCTGTTGCTCTAAGCGCTCTGCCATCCGGTTGATGTTCAAAGCCACCAGTCCTAGTTCATCTTGGCGAACAACATTTACCCGATAACTCAAATTACCTTCGGATATAATCTGAAGTCCTTGTTCCAGCGCAATTAAATCTTTGACGATTCGCCGGGTCAATGTAAAAAATGTTATAACGAAAATAATGAAAAACATCGGAGTAAGAAGGTAGGCAAGAAAATTGAACACCCAATCCAATTTTGTTGCATTTCCAAAATGAAAGAACAAGATGCTAAGTGAGGTATTTATCGCAATGGTAATTATGAAACTCAACACCATCCTGATTAAAATATTGGACTGAATGCGTTTATTTATTTGTAGATTTCGTATGATTCTAATCAACTTTGTAACCAACTCCCCAGACTGTCTTAATATACAGAGGTTCTCTTGGGTTTTCCTCTAATTTTTCTCTTAAGTTACGAATATGAACCATTACGGTATTGTCAGAATATCCGTAAGGCTCTTTCCATACACTCTCGTAAATTTGCTCCGAACTATAAACTTGCCCAGGCCGGCTTGCAAGCAGGGTTAAAATCGCAAACTCTAGTGGAGTTAATGAAACTTCAATTCCGTTTAACTTTACGGAATGTTTATTTTTATCTATGATCAGGTTTTTAATTATAAGCAGAGAGTTGAATTCTTCCTTTCCAATTAAGGACTGACGCCGTAACTGAGCTTTTACACGGGCCAGTAGTTCCAGTGGATTAAACGGTTTGATCATGTAATCATCTGCCCCGGTAGTTAGACCTGTGATTTTATCAATGTCCTCTTGCTTGGCTGAGAGCATAATAATTGGGATATTTGATATTTCCCTAATTTTGAGACAGGCTGTGATACCGTCCATTTGAGGCATCATCACATCAAGGATAACTAATTGAATGGATGTTGTTTGTATTGTATTCAACGCCTCTTGACCATCTGCAGCTTCAAGCACTTGGTAACCTTCATTCCTTAAGTAAACATGAATCACATCTCGAATTTCAGAATCATCATCTGCAACAAGAATTGTATTCAATGGACGCTGCCCCTCTTCTGTATTTATTTTATTATGTTTCCCTTTTACGACAGACGTAGACGAAAGCGGGAGGGAAATTAAATGGCACATATTTTATTGTATCAATATTAAAATATTCGGAGAGTTGCTTCTTCATTTGAAGTGAATACTGAAAGGCAATAAATAATCCCTCAGGTTTAAGGGATTGGTAGATCTGTTCAACTAATGTATTTCTTAATTCGGGCTCAAAATTGAAAAAGGGCAGCCCACTAAAAATACAATCTAACTGATGAATATGTGAACTTTTAATTGTTTCTACTAAACTAGCAGCATTATGATAACAGGAGAAATCCGGATAGTTTGTCTTCAGGTTATGCCTCATGGTTTTATCCATCTCAAATAGTAACACTTTCGTTGTACTAGTTACCTTAGTATTGATTACACGGGTGATTGCACCTGTACCTGATCCAAGTTCAGCGACTGCTTTAACTTCATGCCAAGGGGCTTGGTTAACCATGCTGTGTGCCAGAAACCGGGAACTCGGGGTAACGCTGCCTACCTGTTTTGGATCATGAATAAAACTTCTTAAAAATAAGAGTTTTTCATTGAAGCTCATTTGGAATTCCTCCATAATTTCAGAGTTTATTTAGATGTTTATTATTTTTGATAGGATGTGATCTCCAAAGTACGTTCCTACAAAGAAGAAGAGTAAGGTCCAACTTAAAGCACTGGGATATGAAATAAGGGCGAATCGTTTATAGCTTGTACCGCTGAGCCCGATCAACATGGGAATGATGTAACGTACAACTGGAATAAACATGCCGATGTACATAGCTGTACGCCCTCGTTTTTTTAGAATCTGCTCTGCTTTTTTAAAATGTCTATTAGCTTCAAATTTGCACTTCAGCTTTTGCCCAAAGAATTTACCTGCAAAGTAGGCAACCGTAAAGGCCGTTAATAACCCTGACAAAATGCAGAAATAAGTCATCCAGAAATTGATAATCCCCATGTGGCTTAGGGTAGCTCCGGTGAGGATCGTAATTTCATTAGGAATTGGAATTCCAAAAGGGCCTAGCGTGAAAGCAAGATAAAAAATCAGATAACCATACTGATTGATTAGCTCTAAAATGGTATTACTGGCCAATATGACACCTCCTTCGCTTACTTCAATACAGAAATCTTAACTAAAAAAACTGAGGAATTAGGTGGGGGAATTCTAAAGAAATCCTGAAGAGACTTAAAATTCGATAGAATTAGCCAAGTATCAGTCCCACAGTCACAATAAAAAAGTCCTGAGGATCAAGAAACTCTTGATCCATCAGGACTTTTTACATAATGACCTACCCTTTCATCATCAAACGAAGCGAAACGATGATGAGAAAAACGGCTAATAGCTTTAGAAGCAGCTGGGCAGGAAGGCGTTTTGCCAGGCGTGCGCCAATTTGACCGCCGATAATTGCGCCAGGTGCTAGGGCTAACACCATAAACCACTCAACATTCAATAAAAAGGCATGTGTTGTGGTGCTTACGATAGCTGACAGGAAAATTTGAAGCATCGAAGTTGCAACAGCGATATGTGGCGCAAAGCCGAGAAGTAAGGTCATTGTCGGAACCATAAGACTCCCGCCGCCAATCCCAAATAGGCTTGCTACAAAGCCAACAAGAAAACTGATGATTATGCCGGTAGGCATATGATAAGCATATTCGAAATGAGCACCGCTATTATCGGAAAAGCTTCGCTTCACGGTTGGTTTGAAAGGCCAATGGATGGGTTTGTTCGGCTTGAACAAGAGCAATAAAGCGACAAGGATTAAGAAAATCCCGAAGCTTACGAAAAACATTCTCCCGCCCATTTGCTTGGTAAAGAGTGCACCTATTACTGAACCCGGAATCGAGACGGCGGCAAAGGTGAGCGCTGCTTGATAATCGATTCTCTTCTGCTTTGCGTACACATAAGTGCTTGAGATGGAGTTGAAAAGCAGCATCGCCATTGATGTGCCAGCCAGATGTGAAGGCTCCATATCAGGAAAAAGGAAAGCCAACGCAGGCACAACGATGAACCCGCCGCCAAGTCCGACCAATGAACCGGAAATGCCAGCTGCTAGCCCGATGACTAAGAGCAGTAAGTAAGTTAGCACAACAGCATGTTCCTTCCTCTACGTGAATTCTACAATCATTTATCTTACCAGAAAAAACGTCCCGCAAATAAATTGTTTTTTAGCCAATTGCGCTGTTCTGCTGCTAAACGGGGATCATTGTCCATTTGGGACAGGATATCATTTTTTACAAGTTTGCAGACGGATTGAACAATAGCCTGATGTTGGTTAGCATCTAACCTGAGAATTTCGGCAGACCGGGGATGGGTGGTGCATCGTTGCCAAGCAGGTTGTCCCTCAGCATTAGGATTACCGGTATATAAGAAATGCCGTAAATAGTCCCTCATCAGGGAAGAGAGCATGTTACGCCCAGGCTCGTTATGCTCGGAAATTACTCCCGCAGGGAATCTTTCCTGGACACCGGAAAAGTCACCTGTATAGAAGGGGATGTCTGCACCATGCGGGGCACCAATAAGAAAACGGATGTAAGGATCGATCACTCCGTCTCTTAACCCCCAGGCGAACTGGTAAGCATAAATCGGCATCTCTGGAATTGTGGTTAAAAATATCTCTGTAGTCTGCTCTACATTAAATTCTGCATACAGATCGCTCCCATATTGGACTGATGCTTCATATAGCTTCTTTTCTTCCACATTTCCGGCTAACTCTTCATTTTGCACTAGGGAGAAGAAATGAGTATCCCATAAAGTGAACTCGGAGAATTCGCTGGCAGTGCTGCCTAGGATGATCGGCAGGCAAGGGTGCTCGCGGTTATTTAGATTGTCGAAGCCACCAATAGGAATGACCGTGCCGTCTTCGATCAAATGAGGAAAAGCAGCCATCTGAAGCCCAGTCTCCCGAATGATTTCGACAAAGTGAAAGGCATTCTGACGATATAGGAAGTCGGAAATCTTATCCGCAGATTGTGTGGAAATCCATACTCGCGCCTCATCTTGAGTGCTGGCTATTCCTGTTTTTATTAATAACTCCGTTAAAATGTCGTCTGCTTTTTCTTCGCTTTGCTTCGTAGCAGCCGTCGTTAAACCTCCACTCATAATAAAAAGCTTATGGAAGAGCCCTCTGCCTAGCGGGGAAAGGTAAGCAGCTAATGCATTTCTTGCACCTGCAGACTGGCCCCCTAATGTTATATTTCCTGGATTCCCCCCAAAGCAAACAATGTTTTTGTGCAGCCATTTTAGCGCATGAAGAATATCGAGGAGACCGTAATTTCCCGAGTCATCCAAGGGGTCCCCCGTTCGGAGTGAGGGATGCCGGAAAAATCCCATTGCTCCTAAACGGTAGTTCACTGTAACCACTATACTATTTGTCTTACACGCCAATTCTCCACCTTGAAAATCCCGTCCCGAACCCCCAATATTTCCGCCGCCGTGGAGGAAGACGAATACGGGTAAGCCTGCCTCGGCATGATCCGGTCGCCAAATATTCAAAAAGAGGCAATCTTCACTGCCGCCAGGGTCCCCTTGAATGAATTGGACACTGCTATTATTAAAATGGCTTGCAGGCAATACACCTGTCCAAGGTTCTATCTCACGTGGTGCCTTCCATCTGAGCTTATCTATAGGGGGTTCCGCATAAGGAATTCCTAACCATGCGATCGCCCCAAGTTCTGGCAGACGTATGCCCTTAAGCTGACCGCTGGAGATTGTAATGGTTTCTTTCATTGGTTCTCGTGTGCTCATTTATAATTCCCCTTTCTCCTGCAGATTCTTGTGTATTTATAATTCTCTTTATTATAGTGTTCTGCTATGATGATGAAAAATATATTATTTTATATGAAATATATAACTCTAAGGTTATAGAAGAGGGTGGTTTTGTTGGATTTACTTTCGCTTCGATACTTTCAAACGGTTGCAAAGCTTGAGAATATGACCCGGGCAGCCGAAATACTCCAAATCTCACAGCCGGCTATAAGTAAAATGATCAAAAATCTTGAGGGCGAATTAAATGTCAAATTGTTTGATCGCACAGGAAAATACATTCGATTAAATGAATATGGGAAGCGGTTTCTTGTGAAAGTTGATTCAGCCCTACAAACGTTAGAGGAGGGGAAAACAGAGCTATTGGACTTGTCTGAGAGACCGACAGGAACTGTGGTGATTTTTATCCAGGCGGGTTCCTATTTGCTTCCGGATATGATCACATTATTTCGCCAGAAGTACCCGGAAGCTCAATTTAAGCTATTGCAGCAGGATCAGGAGATCTCACGGTATCCGGCTTTTGATTTGTGTATTTCTTCTACTCCGCTCAAGATTCCAGGAACAGCGTCCACACCGGTATTAACGGAAGAAATCATGCTGGCGGTTCCTAATGAGCACAGGCTCGCAACCCGAAAAAGTGTACATCTGAATGAACTCGCGGAAGACGGCTTTATTAGTTTGAAAATAGGCAAGCAGCTGCGCGAAACGACGGATTCTCTATGTTACGCCGCCGGATTTGCTCCGCGTATCATTTATGAATGCGATGAGCCTTCGATGGTACGCAGTCTAGTCCGTTCGGGACTAGGGGTTTCTTTTATCCCCGCTGTAACTTGGGGTGGTTCTCAAGGATCCTCAGTGGTACTTCTTCCCATTGAAGAACCCATAAGTACCCGCACCATTGAAATCTCATGGTATACCAACCGATACATGACTAATGTCGCTAAAAAGTTCAAGGCCTTTGTTGAGGATTATTACAAGCAGTTAAAAGAAGACAAAATAAAAAAAGAGCCAATAAACCCTAAGGCTTAATTGACTCATTGTCAGCAACGCTAATCATTTAATCCCTTACCCTCAAGGATTTGCGGGATGAATTTTTCAATTCGTGATACGCGGGTTTTGGATTGTTTGGCTTGAGAAAAATGATAAATATATGCGTTTTGCCGTCCAGGCGTTAGGGCTTCAAAAGCAGTTTTCAAGCCAGGAAGTTCAGCGAATTTAGTCTGAAGCTCTTCAGGAATGAGGTAATCCTCTTTCTTTTTAAATTCGACTTCCAAACCCGCTTTTTCAACTTCTATGGCATTTTGAATGTAGGCTTTCAGAACAGCTTCCATTTCAACGATTTGTTGCACATTCGTAAACCGAATTTGGCGCGCTGCCTGCACATTTTCTGTTTGTTGAATTAGAATCCCATTGGTATCCTGTAACAAGGCACCTTTATGAAAGAGAAGTGCGCAATATTCTTTAAATCCATGAATTAACACTATGTTTTTATCATCAAATGTGTAACATGGATGCATCCACTTATAATCTTCGGTCAGCCCGCAATCAAGCACGATCGTTCTCAACTGCTCATATTCTTCCCTCCATTGTTTCGCTTTACTTAAGAATTTATCAACCCTAGGATTCAATTTATTATTTGTCATAAAAAACACCCATCTTCATCATAATTTTCAATACAATTTTACTTTTTTTATGGAATGTACAGTCGTAATCTTCTGGGAATGGGCAACCTATGTTGTCTCCCGTTCGATCAGTTGGAACGATAGGGGCTGCAGCTCCATATCCAGTCCAAGCAGGGTTGGAGCCAGCAGAAGAAAGGCGTTCTCCGCCTGTCCCGCAATCGGATTCCGAACAGTGGTAATTCCGAGCGTCTGCGACAGCTCCGAATTATCAAAACCAATGATGGCTAGATCACGGGGCACATCCAGCTGCTGTCTACGTGCTTCGCTCAGAACGCCCACCGCCACCAAATCATTGGAGCACAGAATGGCATCCGGCTGATCTGGTTGTCCTATTAGGGTTCGCACCAATTGCTCTCCGTCAGGGATTCCATAAATCGTGGAGTAATACCATTTCTCAACGATGGGAAGATTATATTTGGCCATGATTTGCTCATAAGCTAGTCGTCTACTCTGGGTATTTATGCTGCTTGGGCGGCCAAAAGCATTAGCGATACGCGTATAACCCCGCTCTATCAAATGTTCTAGAGCGAGTGCATATCCGTCATATTGGTTCATGGCAACTGACGGTATTTCAGGATGGTCCATGCGTTGCCAGGACACAATCGGGCCGTATTTGCAGTAGGAAGTTATGACATTTTTATCGTTAACAGCGGTCAGAATAAGCAGGGCGTCGACTCTTTTCTGTTTGAGATCCTCGAAAGCCTGAAGTTCCTTTTGCTTATCTCCGCCGGTGGTATAAATAATCGTCTGATACCCGTAACGGCCGGAGATTTCGACGAAGCTGTTCATGAAGCACAAAATAAGCTCGTTTAGGTCTAAGGTAATCATGCCGATTTGCTGGGTTTGGCCTTTGGATAAAGATATGGCATTCCGATTGGGAACATAGTCCGTCTCTTTCATAATGGCGAGAATTTTCTCCCTAGTTTCCTTGCTGACATGGGGAGAATCGTTCAGGACTCGGGATACCGTAGCTTTGGAAAAGCCTGACAGCTTAGCAATTTCGTCAAGTGTGGACATCGGCTTATCTCCTTTGCAAGATTAATCCTTGACATGTAACGCGTTCCAAGGTTTAGGATTCGGATTAGAGCAGTAAACCTATACTATCACAATAGCAAAGGCGGGAAGAAATATGAACTTACAATTTCCAGAAGGATTCCTATGGGGTGGGGCTGTAGCCGCTAACCAGCTTGAAGGGGCATATCAGGATGATGGCAAAGGCTGGTCTACCCAAGATGTCATGCCACATGGCATTAAGTCTGCGCCTACAGAAGTTCCTACCGACGATAACATGAAGTTGATTGGCATCGACTTCTATCACCGATATAAAGAAGATATTAAGCTGTTTGCGGAAATGGGCTTTAAAGTATTCCGGACGTCTATTGCCTGGTCACGGATTTTTCCGAAAGGGGACGAGCCGGAGCCGAATGAACAAGGCTTGCAGTTCTACGATGATCTATTTGATGAGTGTCATAAATACGGCATTGAGCCGCTAGTTACTATCTCCCATTATGAGACCCCGCTGCATTTGGCACGAGAGTATGATGGATGGGTTAACCGTAAGATGGTGGATTTTTACGAGCGATATGTGAGAACGATCTTTAATCGTTACAAGAATAAGGTTAAATACTGGCTGACCTTCAACGAGATCAATTCTATCCTAGAGTTCCCATTTATGAGTGGCGGAATCAATACTCCATTGGAGAAATTGAGTAAGCAGGATCTGTATCAGGCCATTCACCATGAGTTCATTGCAAGTGCTTTGGCGGTGAAGATCGGTCATGAGATCAATCCTGATTTCAAAATAGGCTGTATGGTGCTGAGCATGCCAATTTATCCGCTCACTCCGCATCCGGACGATTTGATCAAGGCGATGCAAAGCGATCACAAAAATATGTTTTTCGCGGATGTTCATAGCAGAGGTTACTATCCAGGATATATGAAACGGTTCTTTAAGGAAAATGGAATCCACATTCATTTTGAGCCAGGGGACGAAGAAATTCTGAAGCATACCGTGGATTTCATATCTTTCAGTTACTATATGAGCACATGTGAAACGGCCGATCCGGAGAAACAGATCAGAGGAGAAGGAAATCTGCTGGGCGGGGTAGCGAATCCATATCTGGAAGCGAGCGAATGGGGTTGGCAGATCGATCCGCAGGGCTTGCGTTATGTGATGAATATGTTCTATGACCGATACCAAAAACCGCTATTTATCGTGGAAAATGGCCTTGGCGCCGTCGATCAGCTGGTTGTAGACGGGAACGGTGAGAAGATAGTAAACGACGATTACCGGATCAATTATTTGCGAGATCATTTGGTTCAAGTAGCAGAAGCTATTGCCGATGGCGTGGAAGTTATGGGGTATACGAGCTGGGGCTGCATCGACTTGGTTAGCGCAACAAGCGCCGAGCTGAAGAAACGTTATGGCTTCATTTATGTAGATCGTCATGATGATGGTTCAGGTACACTGGAGAGATACCGTAAGAAGTCCTTCCACTGGTACAAAGAAGTAATCGAATCGAATGGACAAAGCCTGTTCTAATAAAAAGAGTCCTGGTAATCAAGATATTCTTGATCTATCAGGGCTTTTTTTGTTATCCAATATTATACAGACCCTGGTTTATTGTTGACATCATTAATTGAACATGTTAATTTGTAAATAATAAATTAATCGGATATCAGGATTGCTACTGCATAGCAGGCAAAACCTAAGTTTCATTTATGTTTACGGGGATAATCTCTCTCGTACATAGATGTGATTTAGGTTTTTTTGTGTTCCCTGATATCCGTGATTAATTGATCTGTTACAAAGGGGTGTATAAAAATGAGTTATGAACAGCTAAGTAAAGACATTATCCAATCTGTCGGTGGGGAGAAGAATATTAACAATGTGATTCATTGTGCCACGCGACTAAGATTCACACTTAATGATGAGCAAAAAGCTGATAAAGAAAATTTGGAGAAAATGAAAGGGATTATTGGGGTAGTTAGCAAAGGGGGACAGTTTCAAGTTATAGTGGGTACCCATGTTGCTGATGTGTATAAAGAAATTGCCAAATCCATATCCCCTAACAGTGACTCTGGCGAGAACAAGGTAAAGAAACCCATAGGGACTCTGATTTTTGATGTTATTTCCAGAAGCTTCTCGCCTCTGATTGGTGCTTTAGCAGGTGCGGGTATGTTGAAAGCGCTATTAACTGTACTGGCTTCGTTACATGTTCTAAGTGCGGATAGCGAAACTTATAAAGTATTAGCGGGCGCTAGTAATGCCGTGTTTTATTTTCTACCCATTTTCTTAGGGATTACGTTATCGATTAGGCTGGGCGTGAATGCTTATGTGGGTGGTAGTATCGGCGCGGCCTTACTTGAGCCTAATATTACGGGATTAGCAAGTGTTGAATCTCCACATTTTTTAGGTATTCCTTTAGTAATTTCGGACTATTCATCAAGCGTGTTTCCGATTTTTATCGCCATCTGTATATACGCTTTATTGGATAAGCAGCTAAGAAAGTTTATACACAAGGATTTGCAGATGTTCTTAGTCCCTATGATATGTTTGATTGTGATTGTACCGTTAACTATTTTAGCGTTCGGACCGTTTGGCGTGAATGTAGGGAATTTAATTGGAGACGCTATTTTGTTCCTCAGTACGAAAAGCGGTATTGTTACAGGGGCAATTGTGGGAATAGCTTGGACATATTTGACTGTCCTCGGATTGCACTGGGGACTTGTGCCAATTATTCTTGAGAACATTGCTAAGGGTGGAGATCCGATATATGCAATGGCCGGCATGGCCATCTTCGCTCAGCTGGGTGTAGCGTTGGGGATCTTCCTGAAAACAAAAGACAAACAGTTGAAAACATTGGCCGGCAGTACATTTATACCAGGCGCGCTTTCAGGTGTGACAGAACCTATTATTTACGGATTGCTGACTCGTTACAAACGGACTTTCATTTATGTAACTATTGCGGGCGGTGTAGGTGGAGCACTTAGTGGTCTTTTCAAAGTGAAGATGGAAGTATTCGCATTTGTGAGCGTATTAAGTCTTCCCGCATTCTCTCCGCTGGCCGTTCAAGCGATTATAGCAGGTGTGACCATTGTATTGGCTATGGTAATTACCATGGTATTTGGTTATGAAGATAAAAAGAAAGTGAATATTGTAGAAGAAAAAACGAATACTGAAAAAAGCGAGGTTATCCTTTCTCACGCCGTGAAAAGTTCAACCGTTGTAAGCCCTCTGGCTGGTAATGTAATCCCTTTAACCTCAGTAGATGATGCTGCCTTTGCTTCTGAAGCAATGGGCAAGGGGATTGCAATTGAACCCACAGAAGGCAAGCTTTATTCACCGGTAAGTGGAGTTGTATCCACTATTTTCAGAACAGGTCATTGTATTGCGGTAGTATCGGATAAGGGTGTTGAGGTCCTGATTCATATCGGTATAGAAACCGTGAAGCTAAAAGGTAAATACTTTGATGTGAAGGTGCAAGAAGGAGCAACAGTTACACAGGGTGACCTATTGATTGAATTTGATTTTGAACAAATAAAAAATGAAGGTTATCAATGCACAACGCCGATAATTATTACCAATACGGCTAATTATAGTGATGTGATTGGTACCAATAAAACAGCTATTACACCGGGTGAAGATCTGCTGACTGTTGTAGTGTGATCTATTGAAGAGTCATAAGGTATGAATGGAATCGATCTCTTAGTACTGCTACTTAGAGATCGATTTTTTATTATAGAATACTATAAAAAAGAGCTAGCTTTGTAAAATGAAAAGGTAAGGAGCTGTAATATGCGGATCGAAAAAGTGTTAAACAACAATGTTGTTACTGTCATAGATGACCAAAATTTTGAACTAGTAGTCATGGGAAGAGGACTGGCCTTTAAGAAAAAACGTGGAGACTTTTTAGAAGAAGATAAAATTGAAAAGATATTCACTTTAAGCAATCAAAAACTTTCAGATAAGCTAAAAACGCTGCTTTCTGAGATTCCAATCGAGCACATGGAGCTCTCAGAAGAGATTATCAACTTCGCCAAACTGCAGCTCGGTAAAATGCTGGATGACAGTATTTATGTTAGTCTGACAGATCATATCAGTTTTGCGCTGGAGAGATTCTCAAAAGGGATGAAGATTAAAAACGCCATGCTTTGGGAAATCAAAAGATTCTATAAAGAAGAATATGAGGTTGGGAAAGCTGCGCTTCAAATTATACATTCCAAGCTCGGAGTCAGACTTCCCGAAGATGAGGCTGGACATATTGCTCTCCATCTGGTGAATGCTGAACTAAATGAAGAGATGCCTAACATGGTGAATATCACCAAGATCATGAACGACATCCTAAATATCGTGAAGCGCCATTTCAGGCTAGAGTACGATGAGGAGTCCCTTGCTTATTACCGTTTTATCACTCATTTGAAATTTTTTGCACAACGTCTCATCAACGGTACTCCACCTCCTGATAATGAGAATGGCTTATTTATTTTGGTAAAGCAGCAGTATAAGGAAGCTTTCGCAAGCGTTGAGAAAATTAAAATCTATATTGATAAAACATACAATCGTGAGTTAACAAATGATGAAATGCTGTATCTGACCATACACATTGAAAGAATTACAAACCAGATCATGGAGTAGGGACGGTTAAGCATTAAATTTTAACTTTGACTTTCGGGAGAATCGCGTATAAGATTACTAATATGTTTTCTGTGATAATCATTATCAATAGATTGATAACAGTTATCATGGAATCAACTTCGAACGTTGAATCCAGGGGGATAAAGCAAATGCACAAAAGGTTAATTAGTTTATTTATGGTTATTGCTATTATATTGGTCGTATCAGGTTGTGGTACTAACCAAAAGAACAATTCAACATCGAACGCGGGAGCAACTGATAAACCAGCTGCTGAAAACGCGGGCAGTGAATCTACAAGCGGTCCTATTGTATTAAAGGATTCTAAAGGTGAGATTACGCTGGACAAACCTGCGCAAAGAGTTGTGGTATTGGAATGGACCTTTACGGAGGATGTTATTGCACTGGGAGTGCAGCCAGTAGGTAATGCAGATAACGAAAACTATAAGCTGTATGTGACTTCTGAAGCACCGCTTGATGCAAATGTGACTGATGTTGGTTCCCGTGACGAGCCAGATCTGGAGACGATTGCTTCATTAAAGCCTGATCTGATTATTGCCAATACGGGTGGGCACGAAGGAATTTATGATCAACTTAAAAGTATCGCTCCAACACTGATTTTCGGCTTGTATCCGAATGAAGGAGAAGGCAATCAGTACACGCTGATGGAAGATACTTTCAAAACGATTGCAGCGGCAGTAGGCAAAACTGCAGAAGCCGATAAGGTTCTTGCTGATTTGGATGCACATTATACAGACGCAAAAGCAAAGCTGGCTGATGCAGGTAAGGAAGGCTTGAACTATGTACTGACACAAGCATACAGCTACCAGAATGCAGCAACGATGCGTCTTTTTACAGATAATTCACTTGCGGTACAAACTTTGGATCGGATCGGTCTGAAAAACGACTGGAAACCCGAAAATTTCGAGGTTTACGGATTCAGCACCTCTACAGTTGAAGCATTACCTGCGGTTCAGGATACAAATCTGATCTACATCGTCCAAGAGGATGATAATATTTTCACGAAAGAACTGAAGGATAATTCCGTTTGGAATGGCCTTAACTTTGTAAAAGAGAATCGCACCTTCGGATTGAGCAGTACTACTTGGGTGTTCGGCGGTCCGATCTCCTCCAAAGTTATCGTGGATGAAGTTGTAAATACATTAACGAAATGAGTGCGGTTATGAACGAAAAGAGTAGCAAAGAAGCCTCTATCGGAATGAACTGGCGGATCATTGGAATATTTGGGGGCGGCTTTGCCGTCCTCTTCATTCTGTTCGTTTTAAGTTTAGGCTTTGGGGAAGCAAAGATCCCTGCAGTTACTGTAATAGATGGCTTGCTGAATCGCCAAGATATAATGGAACATAATCTGCTCTGGGGTATCCGCATGCCACGTACAGTTATTGGTCTGCTGGCCGGGGCTGCTCTGGCTGTGGCTGGCGCATTATTGCAAACTATAACGAAAAACCCGCTTGCTTCCTCAGATACACTTGGGATTAATGCCGGGGCATACTTTATGGTCGTTCTTGGTATGGTAGCTTTTCCTGCTTTGCAGCATGAATTTCCATTTTTGCTGGCAGTTGCAGGGGGACTGCTTGCTGCTTTAGCCGCTTATTTACTGAGTGGAGGCAAGGCAGCCACACCTGTTCGGCTGGCTTTATCAGGTATGATCGTCTCCATGGTGCTCGGAGCGTTTACATCGGCCATACATATTTTTAAAAGAACTGAAACACAAAATCTGTTTTTATGGGGTTCTGGTTCCCTAATCCAGTTGGATTGGGACGGTGTTATATATGCCTGGCCTTTTGTCGTAGTGCTGCTATTGGCAGCGATATTTGCCGGCAGACAATTTGATGCGCTGGAGCTCGATGAGTCAACTGCCCGTTCACTTGGACAGCGAGTAGGGTTAATTCGGGCGACGGGTCTTGGCCTATCGGTATTAATGGCTGCGGTTGTAGTCAGCGTGGTTGGACCGATTGGCTTCGTCGGCTTAGTGGCTCCCCATCTTGTCCGGCTTAGCGGGATCCGCAAACATCGCCTGCTCATTCCTGCAAGCGCATTGTGGGGAGCACTGCTCATCACGGCAGCGGATACGCTTGCGCGTGTAGTGCGAAGCAGTGTGGGTGAAATGCCTGTTGGTGCAGTTATGGCGATTATTGGAGCCCCGTGGCTCATTTGGCTAGTACTCACCAAGATGAAAAATATATCGGGCTCAGGCTCTGGCCAATCATCGATGAGCATCGGTGGAGCGGGGCTGCGTCTGCGCTTTGTGCCGACGGCTATAGTTATGACCGTGCTGCTCATTGTTATTATCCTCGTAAGCTTATCGTTTGGGGGAACAAAAATACCGATCAGTGAATTGCTAAGCAGTCTGTTCCATAGGGGGGATCAATCCTATTCCGTTCTGCTGAATTTACGGCTTCCCCGTACACTCGTAGCGGCTGCAGGAGGGATCGCACTTGCAATCAGTGGTGTATTGATTCAGAGTGCTGTTCGAAATCCACTGGCAGATGCTTCTATTATTGGTGTGACCTCAGGGGCTGGCTTTGGTGCTTTGGCCGTAATGACCGTCTGGCCAGCATTGACGGTATTTGCAGTTCCGCTTGCCGCAATCGTGGGTGGGGCACTGGCTGCTGCTTTTGTCTTTTTTATGGCCTGGCGCAGGTCCTTGAATCCATCGGTTCTGATCTTGCTTGGAATCGCAGTCTCGGCTATTGCCTCTGCGGGAATCCAGGTTATGATCGTCAAAGGAAGTTTATGGAGCAGTAGCTCCTTAATTTGGTTAACTGGTTCGACTTATGGACGAAGCTGGAATCAATTTTACATCCTATTTGTATTCCTGCTTGTACTTGTACCGATTGCATACTATTTGGGACGGAAATGCGATTTGTTGGCATTTGGCGACGAGAGTTCAACAGGATTGGGCTTGCCGGTTCGAGGAACGCGGCTTTGGGCTATGATTATCGGTGTTTTGCTTGCAGCGGGAGCCGTTGCAAGTGTAGGAACAATAGGGTTCCTTGGACTCATGGCGCCGCATGCGGTGCGGATGATGATTGGTCATCATACGAGACGATCCATTGTTTTGTCAGGATTACTTGGCGGCTTGATGCTCGTTATTGCCGATACGCTCGGAAGAACCATAATGGCGCCGAAAGAAATCCCTTCAGGCCTTATTATTATGCTGATTGGGGCTCCGTATTTCTTGTTTTTAATGTACCGGTCACAGGTTAGAAAAGTTTAGATTTTGCTATGGAAAAATCAGGGGGGGTCCCATCAGCTGTAAAAATAGCTGCTGGGGCACCCCCTGATTAATTTGAGCTTACTCCATCTAGAACACCTCAAACTTCGTTTCATTCGATTAAGATTTTCGCTTACGCTACAGCTATCGGACACAGCTGACCTTAAACGCAGCTTTATCTCGCATTTGAAGTGACAACGGACCGCATAGTCGCAATTGGCATGAAAAGTGCTTAATTTTCCCCTCTTCCTAAGGAGTAACGTCACTGGAGTCCGAAACCAAGCTCCAAAGGCTAAAAATCCGCATATAACGTCATCTGAGTCCTTAAGCCTCGGCGAATGATGACAATTTATTGATGCAGGCCACCAACGCCCATAAACAAAAAGCAGCGATTCTCCCATACTGGGGAAAGCTGCTTTTTTAATTGGATATTATCGATTTGTGAACAATTATTTAACTATTATTCTTAATTTTGTATATTTTCGTTTGCTAGTTTATACTTTAATCTTATGCTGTAGAATTTTGGAAATAAGGAGTGGGATTATGTGAGGCTTTTCGACAGAAAAAGTGTACAAGACGGAAGCAAAACTATTAACAACTCTGGCGAATTAAGAATCAATATTTTTTTCTTTAGCACTTTTATTATTTTTTGTGTAATTATCCTACGCCTTGCGGTCTTGCAATTTGTCGAAGGACCTACGTTATCTGAAGCTGAGGCTAACCGGGATACGAAAATAGTGGCATTATCGGCATTGAGAGGGAATATCCTCGCCGCTGATGGTGAGAAATTGGCATACTCAACGCCCGTTCAATCTTTGTACCTTACTTTGGATAAGGAATATACCGCAACAAAAACAGATAAAACTACGAAAAAAGTTACCTTAACTGCTGAGGCAAATAATAAATCAAAGGCACTCGCCAGCAAGTTAGCAGAAGCCTTCGAAACTTATGGTGATCCTAATGAGAAAAAACTAACCACAGAAGAGATCCTTGAGTCTATGGATTTATATTCAAAAAAACTCTCTGGTTATGTAGCGCGAAGAATTAAATCAGGTTTAACTAAGAAAGAAATCGCTTATTTTTTAGAACACAAAAACGAATATCCAAACCTTGAAGTGATAGAGGAAAGCAGCAGACATTATGATACCGATACGGTGGCTGTACAAGCTGTTGGCTACGTGAAATTTTTCAAATCCTCTACTAGTTTAGATCTTTATAAGGATGTACTTCAGGCGATGAAAAATAACCAGAACCCTGGACTTAACTATAAAGAGGATGAGCTAGTAGGCTTTGATGGCTTGGAGCTGCAATACCAGAAGGAGCTTCGGGGACAGAATGGTTATAAGGAAGTTTCCGTAGATCCGCAGAATATGGCAGAAAAAATTGTCAGTATTGAACCCCCGGTCAAAGGAAGCACTATCTGGACTACCCTTAATAAAAAAATTCAGCTAAAGACCGAAGAAGCCATTAAAGATCAGATTCAGTGGTTGCATTCACACACCGTTCAGGGAGAAACACATCCTGATGCTTTAACAGGTTACGCTGTAGCCATGGAAGTGGATACAGGTAATGTTATTGCTATGGCAAGCATACCTGACTATGATACCAACAACTGGGCTACGGGTTCGATCTCTCCAGAGGTGTATAAAAAAATTGAAAAGCATTACCAAAATGGAACGATAACTCCATACTCATCGGGAAGATCAGGGCATAATTTTGAATCTACCGTGCTGCTCGGTTCGACCATAAAACCATTGAGTGTGTTAATTGGCTTAAAAGAGGGCTTTATAAGTACTTCTTCTACTTATCAAGATAAGGGGATCACCTCATTTGGTAGAGAAGGACATGAGACTAATGTAAGGAACTCATCCAATCATGTATACGGCTCTTTGTACCCTTATACAGCCATTGAAAAATCTTCAAACGTATATATGGTTGATATGATCGGGAAAAAATTGTACGAAAAATACAAGTCTAAGGGCATTGGGGTATGGGACACATATATGAAAGAATTCGGTCTGGGTGTTCCAACAGGGATAGGTTTACCAAGGGAATACTTGGGTGATTTGAATTATAAAGCTGAAGCTAAAGCGGGTTCAGTTCAGTCGGCACTTGTTTATGCTTCTTTTGGGCAGCAGGGACGTTATACCGTTCTACAGTTGGCGCAATATGCGGCTACACTAGCCAATGAAGGGCAACGAATCAAGCCACAGCTAGTAAGCAAGATCACGGACTCCAAAGGTAAAGTTATCAAAGAATTCAAACGAGAAGTGCTTGATGAAGTGACTACTTTCGATAAATCCTATTGGCGGGAGATAAAGAAAGGGATGAACAGTGACGTTAAAAGTGCCTTCGGTGATTTCCCCTATGATTTTGCACGTAAAACAGGGACTTCACAACAGACGGATAGTAAAAACATAAACCGTGATAACGGAGTGTTTATAGCTTTTGCACCACGTGAAAATCCAAAACTTGCTGTAGCTGTAGTTATTCCTGAAGGCGGATTTGGATCTAGTAGTGCAGCACCTGTAGCGAGAAAAATTTTTGATGCTTATGATTGGGAGTACGGATTGGATGGAATTCCGAAGAAAAATGTGGATAAAAGTATCAGCGAATAACACAAAGGAGAGCGCGATCTGCGCTTTCTTTTTCTTTTTACAGAGCGGTTTGTGGCGGATGAAAGGAACGGGTTCTAGATTAAAATATTGTAACCATAAAGCGTGAAACTTTTATCCTAGTATGAGCGTCAAAGGGGTAGGAAAAAAATGTATTCGTCATTCCAGGAGGGTGAATCTGTGAAGAAGTTATGGATTTCTATTTTAGTGGGCTTATTAGTTTTGCCGATGATGTTTCAATCTTCAGTGAAAGCTGCTACTGCGCCCATCAGTATTTTTATTGACGGGGTTCGATTGTCCACAGATCAAGCACCGGTGATGGTGAATGGACGGACAATGGTACCCTTACGGGCAATTTTTGAAGCCTTTAATGCCTCTATCAAGTGGAATCAGAAAACACAAACTGTAACAGCAACTAAAGATGATACAACGATTATGTTAAAGATTGGCTCAAAGACAGCCACGATTAACAATAAAGCTGTAACTCTAGATGTGCCTGGTCAGAATTTGAAAGGGAGAACGATGGTTCCTACACGGTTTGTCAGTGAGGCACTGGGTCATGATGTGGGTTGGAACCCAAGCACCAAAGTAGTGACCATAACGACTTCCGGCAGTAAAACTGGAACTGTAAATCCGGCATCGAATGTACAGTTGAAGGATGTAAGTGATAACGGTGACGGCCGTGATCTTCAGGTCAGCTTCACCCAATCTTCTAATGAAGCTCTTGTGGATCATTACCGGGTAATGATTGTAAAGGCTTGGAGCACTTTTAATATCTCATCTGCACAAAAGGTTACATCCGCCAATTATTCTACTGTTTTAGCTAGAGGCACTAATCCTACGATTAGAATGACCGCAAATTCAAGGGATGTTGATGGTGACCTCATTAAAGGTAATCAGACCTATGTAGCTTATGTTTTTGCAGTGGGCAAAGGCAATAATACCAGCGCTCTTTCGTATAGTTCTGCGACTATATCGCTTAATACTAATACCGTAGTCGTTGCCCCAAGTAATGTACAAGTAAGTGATGTGAGCGATTATAGTGATGGCCGCGATTTAGCCGTAAGTTTTAATAAGGTATCGGATGAATCCAAGGTGAGTTCTTACCGGATATTTGTAGTCAAAGCTACTAATTATTCTTCTTTTAATTTGGCGGCAGCAAATGCTGTTAGCAGTTCAAATTACACACAGGTCAACAAAACAGGCTCCAATATTACCCAGATCTTATCGTCTGGAGCGAGGGATGTGGATGGTGCCCTCATTAAGACGGGAGTTGGTTACCGTGTGTTTGTTATGGGGGTAGATAGTGGCAGTAATACAGCCAATAATTTATTGTCTGCTGCTTCATCTGCGATTACGCTGTCCTCGGTCAATGTTTCTAATTTAAGTGTAAGCGACGTTAGTGACTTTGGAGATGGCCGGGATTTAAAAGTATCCTTTAACCACGCTACAGATGAAACGTATATCAGCCAGTACCGGATTCTAGTTGTGCCTACAGCTTATTCCAACAACTTTAGTTTATCTGAGGCGAATAATGTCTCCAGCTCTTACTACACAACGGTGAGCACAACAGGATCTAGCACCAGTCAAGTGTTAGCCTCATCTGCAAGAGACGTGCGTGGTAATTTGATTAAGAATGGAACACCTTACAGAGTGTATGTGTTAACGATTGGAAGCGGGAAGAATTTGGGCACCAACATTCTCTCAACGGATTCAACATTAATTACGTTGGCTGTGGACTACAATGTGAGTGCTGTCTACAATTTGGATGTAAGCGACGTAAATGACTATGATGATGGCCGGGATTTAAGAGTATCCTTTGACCACGCTACGAATGAAACGTATATTAGCCAGTATCGAATCCTGGTTGTACCTACTTCCTATTACAACAGCTTCAGTTTATCTGACGCCAATAATGTGTACAGTTCCAACTACACAGCAGTGAGCACAACAGGATCCAGCACCAATCAAGTGTTAACCTCGTCATCAAGGGACGTGCGCGGTAACCTGATAAAGAGTGGAATCAATTACAGAGTGTACGTGTTAACGGTCGGAAGCGGGAATTACTCGGGCAGCAATATTCTTTCTTCTGGTTCACAGTTAATTACGTTGAATGTAGATTACAGATTGACTCCTATTTCGAGCTTGGATGTAAGGGACGTTAATGATTACGAAGACGGCCGGGATTTAAAAGTATCCTTTAACCATGCCACGGATGAAACGTACATCAGCCAGTATCGAATCCTGATTGTTCCTACTTCCTATTACAGCAGCTTTAGTTTAACCCAGGCGAATGCTGTTTCGAGCTCCAATTACACTGCGGTAGGCACTTCAGGAAATAACACCAGTCAAGTCTTGGATTCTTCAGCCAGAGACGTAAACGGAAATTTAATAAAGAGTGGAATCAGTTACAGAGTGTATGTGTTAACGATTGGCAGCGGCAAGTACTCAGGCACTAATGTGTTGTCCTCAGAGTCGAATGCCATCACTTTATCCACTAAGCTGCCGGTAACCTCTGTCACTAATGTAACGTACAGTGTGGATGAGGGTAAAATACTAGTAAGTTTCAACCGTTCCTCTAACGAGTCTAACATTTCGGAATATCGAATCCTGGTGGTTCCGTCCAAACAAGGTTTTGGATCAGCGGAAGCAATTGAGGTGAAATCCTCGTATTATACGTCGATAACGCCTAACGGAACGAATCCTACAATTGTAGCCTCGAGAAGAGATGTTAATGGTGCATTAATTGTTAAGGGTGTTAAATATAAAGTATATGTTCTTGCGGTAGCCAATAACAATGGCGTGCAGAGTGGTGGTCTTTCGGATTCAACGGAAGAGATTGAAATATAAGGATAGGGAATAAAGGCATTATAATATAAGGCAAAAAACCTTCATTGAGCACTGGGCTTGATGAAGCGTTTTTTGCCTTGTTTTTTTGTTTTCTATTTTTAATAAAAATAGGGTTGCGATTATACACATTTAAAACATTTGGTTTAACCTATTGGAAGCGCTATAATTGAAAATAATTACATGCTTAAGGAGTCTATCATGAAAAAAGGCAGGATATTCTACAAGATTTTTGTTCCTATTCTAGTGCTGGGGATTGGCCTGGTTATTAGCTTCGGTGGCTATATTTATCTGACAACGATTAATTCGGTAAATGAGAGAGTAGCGGATGATAAACAGAGTTTAATTACCCAAATTAAAAACACTCTGGAACAGAAAATTCAGACCATCGAATACGCTTTTAATACTTACAGTACCACCAGTTCCTTCAGAGAGGTTGTGCAGAATCCGATCACGGAGCAGGATTTTGAGGAGTATCGCGAGATTAATTCCCAGCTTAACTACATTGCCAGTATGGGGATGGATTTTGTTAATTATTCTCTAATCAGTTTGGAGCAGAAATGGCAGATTTCTAATGGGAAGCTTTCACATTTAACGGAAGAAGAGAGCAGGACACTTTATGAGAGCTATATCAATAACCGTAGCCGGGGTTTATTTTGGGTTAAGACGGATAAAGGCATCCGCTTTGTAAATACCCTGCCGGTATTCTCACAGACCAAACAGGCGATTGCCTTATCTGATATATCACTTCAGACCTTGCAGAGCACCCTTCAGACCGAAGGAAACACACCGGTGTTTATTCTTAACCGGGAGGGTGAGCTTTTATATGAGTCGGAAACCGGGAAGTCCCTGCTGACTAGTAATCAGCTTAGCCATATTACTAATGTTGCCGGAGGCGGGGGGCAATTGGGGACGATTGCCATGGAGCGGGCTGATCACCAATCGATAAAAGCTATTTATGCTAAATCTTCTTATAATAATTGGATTTACGTAACTCTTTTGGATAAATCAGAAATTTCAGATGCACTAAAGACAACTCGATTCGGGATTGTGATGATGGTACTGCTTATTACATTGTTGATTGCGGTAGTCGCTTACGTTATCTCTTTGTATTTCACCAAGCCATTCCGGCAGATTCAGCGCCGATTATTACCTGCCAATGCAGAGCTAGAGCCCAAGAATGAGGTAGACTGGATTATTAATTCGATTGATACCATCTTATCGGAGAAAGAAAGCCTAGAGGGTCTTATTGAGTCTGAGATGCCTAAGTTGGAAACTCAGTTTATTCTAAATCTATTTCGTAGCCGGATATCTCAAGAAGAGCTGAATCAAGGTTTGCCTCGTTTCGGTTATGAGCTGTCACAGAATTCGGTGTATGCAACGCTGCTGATACAGCTGGATAACTATGGGGAACGGCAGGCTAGCGACAAGGACCTTCTGCTTGTGGCGGTCAACAAACTGGTGGAAGAGCTGATTCCGCAGGAGAAGCGGATGATTCCTATCCTATTAAATGACCGTACACAAGCGACCATCCTGATTTTTGAGGGAGCGAATGAACAGGAGAACCGGAGAATAGCACTGGACTATGCGAAGACAATTATTCGAACAGCTAGAGAAATCCTGAAACTATCCGTTAGTGTTGGAATAAGCAATTTTTACGATAATTTATTATTTAGTAAGGAAGCTTGTGAGATGAGTAAGCAGGCGCTGCACCATCGTTTAAATCTGGGCAAAGAGTCCATCATTTTCTATGAGGATATATCGAAGGTAATCTCGGGTCCAGTTCTACTGCATTATCCGTCTGAGTTTGAGTCCCAGTTATTTGACGCGATTCGGATTGGAGATGAAGAACAAGTCTCCTGTTCTCTGTATCCATTACTCGGGGAAATGATGAAGCACAGTAAGAATCCTTTGAATTTCGAAGTCACATTAATACGTTTCGTCAACAATCTGATTCAGCTGGAGCAGCTGCTGGGTGTAGAGGTTCTGCTGACAGAGGACAATTCTACGTTGTACCACCGATTGTTAGACATCCGTAATCCGGAAGAGATCGAACGCATTTTGGTCAAAGAAGTTATTCATCCGATGGTGACCAGCGTTAAGGAGAAGACAGACCGTCAGTTCCGCCTTTTATCTGATAAAATTGCGGTGATTGTCCGCTCAGAATTTGATCAGGACTTAACGTTAGAATTAATCGGTGATCGCCTTCATTACAGTCCGAACTATTTAAGCAGTATTTTCAAAAAAGAGTACGGGATGACGTTTAGCGAATATCTAATGAACTATCGCCTGGAAATGGCTAAGAAGTGGCTTGTAGAAACGGATATGACCATTAAAGAAATTGCTGAAAGGCTGCAGTACCATAATCCGCAGAACTTTATTCGATCCTTCCGTAAAAAAGAACATGTAACACCAGGTGCATACCGAACCCAGAAACAGGAGAAGTAAGGCGCTGAACACAAACAGCCAGCCCCGGGAGACCGGGGCTGGCTGTTTTGTATAGCTGCAATGTTTTAGCCTTTTACAGAACCCAGCAGGGCTCCTTTGGTGAAGTGTTTTTGTACGAAAGGATAGGCGAGCAGCATTGGAACGGTTGCGACTACGATAACCGCCATCTTGATGGTTTGAGCAGGTGGGATAATATCAACAGAAGCATTATCTCCCTGCATCCCGCTGGCGACGATAACAATTTGGCGCAGCAGGACTTGTATAGGCCACTTTGTGGAGTCCGTCATATATAAAACTGCACTCATATAAGTATTCCAGTAAGCTACCCCGTAGAACAAGGAGAGGGTCGCGATAGATGGCATCGCCAGCGGAAGCATGATTTTGAAAAATACACCAAAATCATTAGAGCCGTCAATCTTGGCTGATTCCTCTAGCCCTTCCGGCAGCGCCTGGAAGAAGTTGCGCATAATGATCAGGTTAAAAGCATTGATCGCAACAGGCATGATCATGGACCAGTAGGAATCGATTAACCCGAAATATTTAACTACTAGGAAAGTAGGGATCATCCCTCCGCTGAAGAGCATGGAGAACACGATTACGAAATTGATAAAATCTCTTCCGTACAGATATTTTCTAGATAATCCATAAGCCATTAAAGAGGTAAGAACCATACTAACAACTGTACCCACTAAGGTTACACCGATGGATACGCCAAGCCCTTTAAAGATAGTAGGCGTTGACAGTATATAACGGTAAGCATCCAAAGAGAATGTCGTCGGGAACAGGATGAAGCTTTTTTCTACTACCTCCTGTGTTGAAGCAAAGGAACTGGCAAACACATTGACAAAGGGTAAAAGACAGGCTAGGGCAATGAGTGTAAGCAGTGTGGTATTTACAATAGTAAACAGCCGGCTACCCATAGTTTCTTTTTTAAAAGATGATTGCGACATGCAGATATCCTCCTTGTAATCGTTTCATTGAAACTTTAACAGGGGTCTGTTATTCCGTATATAATCATTAGCTTGGGCTTTGTTTTGGGAGGAAAAAGCGTGATAAGGCATAGATGATCTTTATGTATTGTAGTAATCACTATAAGATGCACGGGTCTGGAAAACCTTATAGCTGTAGGGTTCTTGGAGTATCAGTATCTGATGATTATATACGTAATGGACGAATGATCGTAATCTGGGAATCGTAAAGAAACGCGATCAAGGAGGCCGATCAGGTGAAAGAGGCAAACGTCACCATGCTGAACACGAAAGTTAATCCAGTAAGAAAAAAGCGAACGGGGCCTAGCTGGCTGAGTTTAAAAAGAAACAAGTTATTGTATTTAATGATACTCCCGGGATTTTTGTATTTTGTTATTTTTAAGTACCTGCCTATGGGCGGTCTTATCATTGCATTTCAGGACTATCAGCCGTTTCTGGGTATAGCGGATAGCCCGTGGGTTGGGTTTAAGCATTTCGTCCGATTGTTTACAGAACCTACCTTCTTTATGCTATTGAGTAATACACTTATCTTGTTTGCATTAAACATTGTTATTTTCTTCCCGCTACCTATTATAGTGGCGCTGATGCTTAACGAAGTTCAGCACAAGTTATTTAAGAGCACCATTCAAACGATTATTTATATCCCCCATTTCATGTCATGGGTTATCATCGTCTCCATTTCCTATGTATTTATGAATGTGGATGGAGGGGTGCTGAATGAGATGTTAGCGGCCTTTGGGATGCAGAAGATCAGCTTTTTGACTTCTCCCGAGTGGTTGCGTACCGTGTATATCGGACAGATCATTTGGAAAGAAATTGGTTGGTCAACCATTATTTATTTGGCAGCCATTACCGTAGTGGATACGCAGTTATATGAAGCAGCTGAGATGGATGGAGCGGCAAGATTGCGCAAAACATGGCATATCACCCTGCCGGCGATTCGTCCAATCATTATTACCTTGCTTATTCTGAAGATTGGCCACACGCTGGATCTGGGCTTTGAGCATATGTACTTGCTGATCAATTCCTTGAACCGCGAAGTTGGAGAAATTTTCGATACCTATATCTATACAGCTGGTTTAAAGAACGGACAATTGAGTTTCAGTACCACAGTAGGTCTGTTCAAGGGTGTGGTTGGCTTGATTCTCGTAATGCTGTCGAACAAGTTAGCTAAAAAAATCGGCGAAGATGGTGTTTACTAGGCTTCACAGTATGCTGAATTCTTACCTCTGCCTTAAGGGCAGAGGTGGAAGATACAACAACAAATACATTAGTAAAAGGGGTAATGTTGATGAATCGCAATTACAAAAAAATTGCAGCCTTAATGTTGTGTAGCGGGTTAGTACTCACTGCATGCGGAGGAGGCAATAACGCGAAGGAGTCAAATTCTTCAAATGGGGGAACGAATTCAACTGCTAAAACAACTGCTGCACCTGCAGATGTGCTAGATGCTAAAGCAAAGATTAGCTGGCTGAACATTTTACAAACGTCTACAACACCAACGGGTCCTATTCTGGAAAAAATTGAAGAATTAACGAATACAGAGATTGAATTCTCATGGATTCCGGATCCTTCCAAAGAAGAACGTATTAATACTTCGTTAGCATCGAATTCCCTAGCGGACATCGTTACCCTGACTATTCTTGATAACTCTTCTGTACGTAATGCACTGAAGGCCGGTATGTTCTGGGAAGTAAGTCCTTATCTTGATGAGTTCCCGAATTTGGCTAAAATTTCACAGGATACACGTACATCGGCATCGATTGCAGGTAAGCTGTACGGGGTTCCTTTCCAGAAGTCCTTGGCTAGAAACGGCGTTGTTATCCGTAAAGATTGGCTGGATAAGCTTGGACTGCAGGTTCCAAAAACAACAGATGAGTTGATGGAAGTTGCGAAAGCGTTTACCGAAAAAGACCCTGATGGTAATGGCAAGAAGGATACCACAGGCTTCATGGACCGCAGCGATCTTGTATATGGAGCATTTAAGACGTTGGGCTCATACTTTGGAACACCGAACTATTGGAGCGTTGACGATGCGGGTAAAATGACACCTGAGTTCGATACAGAGGCTTATGTTAAAACCATGGATTATATGAAGACTCTTTATGATGGTGGGTATATCAATCAGGATTTTGCTGTGACGGCTAAAACAGATCAGCAGCAGAATTTTGCGCAAGGAAAGGCTGGAATTTATGTGGGTGCCTTGTTTGACAGCAAGAACCTGCTAAATCTGTCTAAGGGCATACAGGATGGCATGGATTTGGTTATGGTTAACGATATCACTTCCACTGGCAATGAAGCAGATCGTGCCATCTGGGCTGGTAATAACGGAATTGGGGGACTGCTGTCTTTCCCGAAATCCGAAGTTAAGGATGAAAATGAGTTAAGACGGATCCTGAAATTTGTTAATGATCTTATGAATGAAGATGTCTATGGCTTGATGACCTACGGTATTAAGGATGTTCACTACACAATTGATGGAGAACAAGCGGTTACGATTAAGGATACGGATCTCTGGAAGCAAGAAGTTCAGCCATTTTCGGCATCTCGTCCATTAGAGAATGGGTTCATTATCCATGATGCTGATCCACTCAAAGTTGAAGCTGATAAGCTGATCGTTGAGAATGCTAAATATGCTGTACTGAATCCTGCTTACTCTCTGGAATCTGAGACCTATTCTACTCAAGGATCTGAATTGCAGAAGATTATGACAGATGCCACTTATAAATATATTCTTGGCAAAATTGATTTGAACGGATTTAAAGCTGAGGTTGAAAAGTGGAAGAAATCCGGCGGCAGCAAAATCATTACTGAATATGAAGCTGCTTATAAAGCTGTAAATCCTTAAGAAGTACTACAGACTATATTCTAAGAAAATAGTAGATGGGTCCTAAATGGGGAGGCTGCGTTTAGGACCATATCTATTCAAACAGGAGGAAAAAATGAAAGACAACAATGCACTTAGGAGTATGGGCTGGGGTGTTCGAATGGCAGATTCGATTATGGAGCGAACGCCAAGATTATATGAGGATAACGGATATCATGGAAAATGGTCTTATGATTATGGAGTCATCTTGAAGGGTTTTGAGCTGCTGTGGAGACAGACCGGGCAGGTTAAATATTATCAATTCATCAAAGATAATATGGATTATTTTATTGAGGAAGACGGCTCTGTGAAGGGGTATCGCCTGAGCGAACATAATATTGATCACTTAAATAACGGGAAGATCCTGTTTGTGCTCCATAAAGAAACTGGGTTAGCGAAATATAAAATGGCTGCAGATTTATTAAGAAAGCAGATAACAACGCATCCTCGAACCTCGGAAGGTGCGTTTTGGCATAAGAATGTATATCCTTATCAGATTTGGCTGGATGGCTTGTATATGGGCTCTCCTTTCTATCTGGAGTATTTACTTGAGTATGAAGGCGGCAAGGGTCTGGACGATGTGACCCGGCAATTTATTCTGTGCGAGCGTCATACTAAGGATGCTGAGACGGGTCTCCTGTTTCACGCATGGGATGAAAAGCGGGTACAGCCGTGGTGCGATCCTGAAACGGGGTTGTCTCCGAACTTTTGGGGGCGTTCGCTGGGCTGGTATGTGATGGCGCTAGTGGATGTACTCGGCATGCTCCCTAAGGAACACGCGGATTACGAGATCTTGGCACGTATTCTGACAGATACGCTGACAGCGCTTCGTCAGGTTCAGGATGCTGATGCTGGAGTATGGTATCAGGTTGTAAACATGGGCGGCCGTAAAGGCAATTATTTGGAGGCTTCCGCTTCTAGCATGATCACCTATGCAATGGCTAAGGGCATTCGGATCGGTGTACTCGATGATAGTTGGTTCGAGACTCTTGACCGTGCTTATCAAGGTCTTATTGCGGAATTTGTGCTGGAAACCCAAAATGGCTGGGTTAACCTGAATAAAAACTGCCAGGTCGCAGGACTCGGTGGTGAGGACCGGAGAGATGGTACTTACGCCTATTATATCAGTGAACCGATCGTTACCAATGATCAGAAGGGGCTTGGCGCATTCCTCCTGGCTTGCGGAGAATATGAATATTTGCAGCGTCCTGACGCGACGAAAGGGAGCGAGTGAAGCGCATGTCTATCTACAATATAAATGACTACGGAGCACATCCTAATAGTCCAGAGCCTTCAACGGAAGCTATAGCCCGTGCCATTCATGCGGCAAGCGAGGCAGGGGGAGGAACAGTATATGTTCCTTCCGGGCACTATCAGACGGGTGCTATCTTCATGAAAAGCAATATTGAGCTGAAGCTCAGTCCTGGAGCTGAGCTTAGCTTCAGTTCTAATCCTAACGATTATCCGGTGGTGGATTCCCGTTGGGAGGGTGTGAAACAGAACGTCCATGCTTCATGTATTTTTGGAATAAATCTAGAGAATGTATCGGTTACAGGTGCAGGCAAGCTGGATGGAAGGGGCGCACCTTGGTGGGATAAACATCGGAATTCTCCTGATTCACTGCTGTATCCTCGCCCGAAGCTTATCAGCTTCGACAACTGCCGTAGAGTCACGCTTAGAGATCTGACACTCGTGAACTCCCCAAGCTGGACTGTGAATCCTATCTGTTGCCATGACGTTACGATTGATAATCTGTCGATCTATAATCCGGCGGATTCGCCTAATACAGACGGCATTGACCCAGAGTCCTGTGTGAATGTCCGCATCAGCAACTGCAATATCGATGTGGGTGATGACTGCATCGCCATTAAAGCAGGGACGGAGGATACGAAGGAGCGGGTTGCCTGTGAGAATATCACGATAACTAACTGCACGATGATTCATGGTCACGGCGGTGTGGTGCTGGGAAGCGAAATGAGCGGAGATATCCGTAATATCGTGATCAGCAATTGCGTGTTCAAGCAGACAGACCGCGGAATTCGGCTGAAGTCCAGACGCGGGCGCGGAGGTGTTGTCGAAGATATTCGTGTCAGTAATATCGTGATGGAGGACGTGATCTGTCCGTTTATTCTTAATCTTTATTATTTCTGCGGACCACGTGGTAAGGACAAATACGTATGGGACAAGAATCCTTATCCGGTGACGGAGGAGACCCCCTGCTTCCGACGGATTCATTTTGCTAATATTACTGCTCGGAATGTTCATGCTGCTGCAGGTTTTCTTTACGGCCTTGCGGAGCAATACATTTCAGAAATCACCTTTTCCGATATTGATATTTCCATGGCAGAGAATGCAATCCCTGGTCGTCCAGCCATGATGTCAGGAATCCAGGATATGAACAACCGTGGGTTCTATCTTGGCAACGTAAGAGATATCCGCTTCCGCCAAGTGACGATCGAGAATCATGAGGGACCGGCTTTTTATATTGAAAATGGAGAAACGGTAGATATCACCGGTTGCCAATCGAGAAACACCCGTAAAGTGGAAGAGTTAGTGCAGCAGGTGACCGTTGTCCCGTCACAGGAAGATCTAAGTGAGCAGGCAGATTGATAATTGAACAGGATAGACTGCAGGTTTGCTTAGGGTGAAGGGTGCGGATGTATGGAAATAGGAAGGAGTATGAAGATGATTGCAGATAATATTCAGACTGGAATTATTCACAATCCCATATTAAAAGGCTTCAATCCTGACCCTTGTATTGTAAGAGCGGGGAAGATGTACTATATTGCTGTTTCTTCTTTTGAATGGCTGCCCGGTGTGAGGGTGTATCAATCAGCGGACTTAGCAGACTGGGAGCATTGCACAGATATTCTGACTCATCAGGTGGATCTGCGGGGAAATCCGAAAAATTGCAGTATCTGGGCTCCACAGCTTAGCTATTATGACGGTTTGTTTTATTTGATTTATACCGATGTTAAGAGCACTAAAAGGCCTTTTAAAGATTGTCATAACTATCTGATCACTGCGGAGGATATTGAGGGACCTTGGTCTGACCCGGTATACCTGAATAGCAGCGGGTTTGATCCATCTCTGTACCATGATGAGGATGGGCGCAAATGGCTGCTGAATGAGCTGTGGGATTACCGGATTACGGAAGGCAACAAGTCCTGCGGAATTGTAATTCAGGAGTACGATCCAGAGCAATGCCAATTAATAGGTGAACCTGTGAAAATCTTTGATTGCACGCCGCTGAAGAAGACGGAAGCGCCGCATATTTACAAGCGGGGAGGTTATTACTACTTAATTACGGCAGAAGGCGGCACTGGATCGGGGCATGCCGTAACCGTAGCGCGCTCCAAGGCGCTGCTTGGACCGTATGAGGTGGATCCGCTCAATCCGATGTTGACCTCACGGGATAATCCCGAGCTGCCGCTTCAATGTGCCGGCCATGGAAGTCTGGTAGAGACACCAGAAGGTGAATGGTATATGGCCCATTTGTGTACCCGACCCCTGGAAGGCGAATACGCCATACTGGGGAGAGAGACTGCCGTTCAGCAGGTGCACTGGAATGAGGAGGGCTGGTTAAGACTAACCTCAGGCGGAAATGCGCCACAGCTCAAGGTACCAGCACCTAAAGGAACGAAGGTCCTGAAACAAGTGCGGACGCTTGAATTCGAGGATGATTTTAACGGCCCGGAATTGAAAAAGAACTGGAATACACTGCGGATTCCTAGGAATGAAAGCTGGTGTTCCCTTGCTGAAAGACCGGGCTGGTTAAGAATCAGGGCCGGGGAATCCGTGCAGAGTCTGTTTGAGCATCATATTCTGGCTATTCGCCAGACGGATATAAGCTTCCGCGCCGAAACAGCGCTTGAATATGAACCGAATACTTATCTGCAGATGGCAGGACTACTGTTATACCTGAATGAAGATAACTATCTTTATGCGTATATCAGCCATGAAGAAGGACGTGGCAAGGTGCTGCGGTTAATGCGCTGTCAGCGGGATGAATTCACTGCGGAGCCTGTAATGATTGAACTAAATGCAGGGGAGACACTGCGGATCGCGGTTGAGGTGCAGGAAGTGACTGGGCAATTTGTTTATCTTAAGGGTGACGATACGGAGTGGAAGCCACTTGGCGATCCGCAGAATATCAGCTTTTTATCGGGAGGCTTCACTGGGAACTTTGTTGGCATTGCGGCGCATGATATGCAGCAGTTCGGTGGCAGCAGTGCTGATTTCGCATATTTCCGTTATCAGGGCAAGGAATAATACACACGGCTTTACTAAGGAAGGGGTTGCTCTGAGGACAGGGCCCCCTTCTTATTCCAATAGATATTAGGAGGTCTTGTATGAAGAAAAAATGGTTATCTGGGGCGCTGGTCGCGAGTCTTCTTGCAACATGTATGCCATTTGGTGGTGTCGAGGCCGCTTCTTTGGAAGCGCTTCCTGCCTTTCCGGGTGCGGAAGGCGGCGGCAAATATGTAACCGGCGGAAGAGCTCAACCTGTGTATGAAGTGACGACGTTGGCTGATTATGGTATCAAGGAAACTCCGATCCCCGGCTCCTTCCGCGATGCGGTAAGTCAAAGTAATCGGACCATTGTTTTTCGAGTGGGGGGAACCATCCATCTGAAGGAATCCCTCAAGATTACCGGCTCAAATCTGACGATTGCCGGGCAAACGGCTCCAGGTGACGGAATTACAATTGCCGACTACACAACCTCTGTTGAAGCTGACAATATTATTATGCGCTATATGCGTTTCCGGTTAGGCGACCGGGTAGCTAGTGAAGATGATGCTTTTGGATCAAGGTACCATAAGGATCTCATTATCGATCATAGCTCATTCAGCTGGTCGGTGGATGAAGTGGTCAGTCTGTATGACAACGAGAATACTACCGTACAATGGTCGATATCCGCTGAAAGTATGCTGATGACGACTCACCAGAAGGGACGTCACGGCTACGGAGGAATCTGGGGTGGCAAAAATGCCAGTTTCCTTCACAATCTGATTGCTCATAGCACCAGCCGCAACCCCCGTTTGCCGACGGTGACCAAATTGGTGGACCTGACGGAAATGTCTAATAACGTTATCTATAACTGGGGATTCGCTTCGACCTATGGTGGGGGAGCAGAAGATTATCGATATAATATCACTAACAATTATTATAAAAATGGTCCAAACACCTACACCAGTGTAAAAAATCAATTGTTTGGGGAAGTGTCTCCAGAAACCCGGTTGTTTATAGATGGGAACATCATGGATGGTAATCCGAAGGTTACCGAAGACAACTGGAAGGGTGTGCAAAAGTATTCGAATATCTCTAAGCTTGCGGAGCCGGCAAAGATGCCTAACCCATATACGGCAGTGTCGGCGGAGGAAGCCTACGCAAATGTAATGGCTGATGCTGGTGCCACTTTGCCAAGACGTGATGCTTACGATGCGCGTGTCATTAATGATGTGAAGAATCGCACTGGACAGCATATTAATTCACCTATTGAAATAGGCGGTTACCCAGACTATACAGAGACAGCTTCCAATGTAATCGACATGGATCATGACGGTATGGATGATAGCTGGGAGATTGCTAATGGACTAGATCCTACCGATCCTGAGGATGGCAAGAAGTCGACGTTATCTTCGGAGGGATATACAAATTTAGAAGTGTATCTGAATGATCTCATTGTGTTAGGGAAATCAGGGTATGAGCATACGGACAATCCTGTAACCGCTATCAATTATCCTGTGAATAACCAAATCATAGAGTCAGGCAGCGAGGTGAATGTTACAGCTTCTGCCAGTGATAGCGATGGTATTGCTAAGGTGGAATTTATCGTTAATGGTGTGAAGCAAGACGAAGCTACCACAGCACCTTATAGTTTCAATTGGAACAATGTGCAGGATGGTACCTATTATCTTGTTGTTCAGGCTATAGACAATAAAGGGCTCAAGACACAATCCGATAACGTAGCTATACATGTCAACACCTCTGGATCCGTTCTTCCGTGGACTTCAGTGGATGTTGGTGGTCCAGGGATAGCGGGAGTGACTACACTTCATCCAGATAGCGGGAAAATTACGCTCAAATCGGCTGGACTTATCGGAGCTACATCAGAGAGCGAAACTGCTGTTGATAACTTTCAGTTTGCTTATCAAACCCTGACAGGCAATGGTGAAATTATTGCTAGAATCGACTCCGTAACGGGAACTGACGATTATGCCAAAGCAGGTGTCATGATTCGTGATAATCTCAATGACAATTCTAAAATGACGATGCTGGCAATCCCTTATGTCAAATATGGCAAGAAGGGAGTTATGATTACCCGCTCCACCACAGGAGCCAAGGTGGTAAAAACAGAACCGGACAGTTTCATCAATACACCTTATTGGGTGAAGCTGGTTCGTCTTGGTAACGAAGTGACAGGTCTGGTATCGCCGGATAAAGTAACATGGAGCAAGGTAGGCACGGTGAAGCTTGACCTGAATGATACGGTTTATTTTGGTCTTGCAGCCGATGCTGCTAAGGTAGATAACGAGGTTAATCGTTATAATGCGTCTGTCTTCAGTGAGGTGGAGCTGAAACCGCTTAGTGATCAGTTTCCTGCCGCACCCCGTGGACTTACAGCCACAGCCGGTGAAGAGAAAGTGAAGTTGAATTGGGAGGACGTTGCTTCTGCCAAGTCGTATAGTGTTAAACGTAGCGAGGTTTCCGGCGGTCCCTACAAAACGATTAATACTGAAATTAAAGATAGCTTGTATACTGATTCCGGACTCAGCTCCGGAAAAACTTATTATTACGTGGTCAGCGCGGTGAATGAGCTTGGTGAAAGCTTTGATTCCGATGAGGCCAGCGCTACAGCTGAAGGTGAAGCAGGTAATGTCTATTATGTGGATGAAGACTTCGAGCAGGTTGCTGTAGGTGTGACACCAGAGTATTATGATGTAACTCCAAATCCACAGACTGAAATTCAAAAGGTTATTGTATCTCCCACACCGTCTGACAGTAAAGGGAATACGTCAGATCAAGTGTTGAATGTGTTCGATGGTGCGAACGGCAGCGTGCAGTTTATCCGCAAATTTGCGCCAATTACAGGTGCACTGGTTATTGACACTGACTTTATGTTTGCGACAGAATCGGGAACCTCGGTGTTCCTGCAGGCCCAGAGTACAGATGGAAGCAAAACGGCATTCTCCATTGAGAGCAGAAAGCCAACGCTTCCTGAAGCTACAGGTAAATATACGCTAACCATGAGCAGGGGGAGCAGCCAGTATCATCAACTGATGAGCTCTTATTCCCTAAAACAATGGTACAACCTGAAGCTAAAGGTGGATGTGAACAACGATAAAGTGGATGTATATATCGATGATCAGCCTGCGGGCTCTTTTCCGTTCACAACCACGAATTTCGCCAGCTACGGCATTGGGCGTATCTTGTCCAAGACACCGGGCGGCGGCTCAGGAAATTATTACTTAGACAATTTAAAGATCTATGTTGAGCCCATTGAAACACCGCTTGGACTGACTGGGCTTCCAGGAAACCAAGCAGCCCAGCTATCATGGCCTGCTCTTGAAGGCGCAACTTCCTACAATGTTAAGAGAAGTCTTAAGAGCGGGGGGCCTTATGAGACTATTGCCAATGCTATTACAGAGACATCATATATTGATAATGAAGTTACCAACGAAACTACCTATTATTATGTTATCTCGGCGACGGCGCCCACTGGTGAATCGGGAAATTCCAATGAAATTAGTATTACCCCATCCGCTTTGGCGGTGAAATTGCCTGCGCCAGAATCGTTTGCGGCTGTAAGTCGGAATGCACAACTGGATCTCAGTTGGAAAGCTGTGGAGAATGCAGCCAGCTACAGCATCAAGAAGTGGAATGAGACTTCAGGTAGCTATGAACTCGTGGCAAAAGAAATCACCGGCACAACTTACCGCGTCGGAGGTTTGGCCAACGGGCAAACCTACCGTTACGTCGTAGCTGCAACAAATGTGGCCGGGGAGGGAAAAGAATCAGCGCCTGTTGAAGCTACTCCGCAATCTCCTTTGGGAACACCTGTCGTTTCCACGGAAGCTGGTGACAGTGTAATGAAACTAAGCTGGCTAGCGATTGAGGAGGCGAGCCAGTACATTGTCAAACGTGCCTCATCGGCGAATGGTCCTTATGAAGTGCTCGGGTCTGATTTATCAGACACAAGCTTTACTGATGCTGGGCTCGTAAACGGAACACCGTATTATTACAAAGTCAAAGCAATAAGCGGTACCCGTAGTAGTCTAGATTCAGCTGCTACCCCAGCGGTTCCATACAAGAATTCCGGCCAGCCGCAGGCTCCACAAGGAGTTAGCGTTGAGCCTGGCAACACGGATATCCATCTGACTTGGAATGTAGCTGATGGAGCTAGCAGCTATCAAATTCTACGCTCGGAGAGCGGTGGCAGTTATGCGGTCGTGGCCGACGGCATCGAAGCAACAGATTATACCGATAAAGGCTTGAGCAACGGGACTGCCTATCAATATGCGGTAATCGCCATCGGTGATAAGGGTGCCAGTCTTCCATCCGAGGTGGTCAAGGGAATTCCAGCTCCTGTCATTATTGTTGCTCAGAATGGGACAGGAGATTATAAAACGATTAATGACGCTATTCAAGCAGCACCTGATAATAGTGCCCTAACCACGATTATTAAAGTGAAGAACGGCACGTATAAGGAGAAGGTGCTTGTACCTTCTAGTAAGATGAATATTAGTATCATCGGTGAGAGCCGGGAAGGTACCGTACTTATTAACGGTGACTCCGCGAAGACCATTGGCTCAGATGGTAAAGAAATGGGCACCAGCGGCAGCTATACATTAAAGGTTGCGGCAACTGATTTCACACTGGAGAACATGACGGTTGAGAACAGTGCTGGGCGGGATGCCGGTCAGGCAGTCGCTTTATATGCTGAAGGAGACCGGGGAGTGTACAGAAATGTTAAACTTCTTGGATATCAGGATACCCTGTTCGCAGACAAGGGAAGAGCTTATTTCGTCGACAGCCATATTGAAGGTACAGTGGACTTTATCTTTGGTAATTCCGCTGCTGTATTCGAGAATAATGTGATTCAAAGTGCGGGTGCTGGCTATGTTACTGCGCCTTCCACGGCAACGGGTAAGCCTGGTTATGTGTTCATCAATAATCGACTAACTGCCAGTGAGGGCGTTGCTGCTGGAACCGTTGATTTGGGCCGGCCATGGAGAGAATATGGCAGCTCTACCTTCATTAACACGGAGATGGGAGCTCATATTCGTGCTACTGGCTGGCATGAATGGTATGAAGGTCGTTCCAAAACTGCACGGTTCTCTGAGTTTTTAAGTTACGGAGAGGGGGCTAATGCAGCTTCACGTTACAGCTGGTCCAAACAAATAACAGCAGAAGAGGCAGCTGCCTATACGATTGAAGCTGTGCTTGGTGGAAGTGATGGCTGGAATCCACAGCAATCCAAGATCTTAGTGGGTCAAGAGCAGATACCTGCGGTACATGTCTCTTCAATTACTGTAACGGGTAAAGATGGAATTAGCAGCATTGAGTCGAAGGGCGGTGCCTTGCAGCTGCAAGCCTCTGTGCTTCCAGAGAATGCGACGAATCCTAAAGTTATCTGGACGGTAACTGAAGCAGATGGGATAACCTCTACGGATAAAGCGGTTATTAATGAGAAGGGCTTGCTGACAGCTAGAAAGAACGGTAGCGTACAAGTAACTGCGCGAGCTCTAGATGGAAGTGGAGTATCCGGAAGCCTAGAGATTAATATCAGCGGACAAGATGAGATTGCCCGTAATCTGCCCGCTGCAACGCTGAACGGACCGGTCACAGTGGTGGCAGGACAGGATTTCACTTACCGTGTAGGGCTTACAAATGTTACTACCTCCGTCTACAAGGAAGTGTATGCTGTAGACTTTACCATGGCATATGACGTATCTGGTGTGGAATTCATATCCGCTCAGACCTTGCCAGACGGATTCAGCATCACTCATATTAATGAGGACAGCCCAGGTCTAATAACAGTTAGTGTAGCTGGAACGGAGGCAGGAAATATCCTGACCGATGATGCGGAATTCTTTGAAATCATCTTCAAAGCGAAGAAGACAAATCGTGAAATCGCCGTGCCGCTTGGATTTATTTCTTTCCGAGGATCCAACACAGATGTTGATTTTGACATCCTGCATGAGGCACAATCGGTTGTTCATGTCATGCCTATATCCGTCATGGAGATAAAAGTCTCCTCCAAAGATAATGTGAGCGAAATCAAGTCAGGGCAAACCCTGCAAATGGCAGCTGTAATCCTGCCGGACCATGCATCCGATCCAGCAGTGACCTGGTCAGTAGTGAATGAGGATGGATCAGCTACTGAGCGAGCAACTATTACGGATACCGGCTTGCTCACTGCAATTGCAGCAGGCAAAGTAACGGTGAGAGCGACAGCTAAAGATGACTCCGGTGTTGTAGGTACGATGTCCATTGAGATTAAGGCAGAATCGCAGGTTTCAGAATCGGGCGGTACTTCATCTTCAACGACAGTCAAACCAGTGAAACAACCGGAACCAACTGTGAACGCAGATGGAGTTACTCTTTCCGTGACAGCGGATGTGAATGGTAAAGCTATTGCAGAGGTATCCTCGACGATTCTGCAACAAGCAATTGGCTCAATGCAGAATGGAGTATTGAGAATCACAGTGAAGCCATCCTCTGCCAGCTCGGTGGTTGAACTGACCTTGCCAGCTCGTGAGTTGGCTGGAGCGGGAGCAAAAGCAATTCAACTTTTGGAAATAGACATGGGATTGTCTACGTTCCGAATAAATGCTGACCTGCTTCTTGCGATGGCAGGATCTGACGCCGCAAGCGTTAAGCTTGTAGTTGGCAAAGTTGACGCGAAGACACTGTCGCTTCAGACGGATGTCGGGGATATTTATGAGTTTAAGTTCTTTGTTGATGGCAAACAGTTTGACAGCTTTGGGCGTGGACTGAAGGTTGAACGGGATTACAAACCAAAGACAACTTCAGGTGTAGAACAAATAGTAGCCTACCAAATCCGTGAAGACGGGACTGTAGAGGTGGTTAGAAACTCCCAGTTTAATCCGACAACTGGCAAGATCATCTTCAGACCAGACAATTCCAGCAGATTCGTAGTAGGATATGCGGAAAATTCCTTTAAGGATATCGCTGGACTAGGGTGGGCACAAAATAGCATTCAAGCCCTTGCCGCCAGAGATATTCTGAATGGCACCGGAGATCATAACTTCGGGCCACAGCTGAATGTAACTCGGGCGCAGTTCCTGAAGATGCTGATGCTTGCACTAGAGTTGGAGGAAGGTAGTGCGGCAAGTACATTTAAGGATATTTCGCTGGATGCTTGGTACTACAGCTCCGTTGCTGCTGCTCAGAAGCTAGGAATTATTCAGGGCAGATCTGATGGAACCTTCGGTGCTAATGAAACAATTAGCCGTGAGGAAATGGCGTTGATGGCTTATCGTGCAGCACAACTCGCCAAACTTACGGTCGTGGGAGTGGACCAGCCAGTGAGTTTCAATGATGCCGCTGACGTTTCATCCTACGCTCGTGAGGCTGTACAATTCATGAGCGGAGCAAAGATTATTCAAGGTGTAGGCAAAGATAACTTTGCACCTAAAGCCAAGACAACTCGTGCTCAGGCAGCTGTTATTGTCTATCGATTGTTCCAGCTAAATCCTTAAATTTCAAGTTGACACCCTGTGTGATTTATCATATTATGATTGGAGTTGTTATAAGTAAATAAACCAAACTCTATCCAGTGGATGGAGTGGCGGAATTTTGTCAAAGATGTATTCTTTGGTTTCAATCGCCCCTTGTCATTTCGATGACAAGGGGCTTTATTATGTTAATGAGCTTGCTCAAGAGAAAGGGAAGAGGTTTACGATGAATATGAAGTTATTCAAATATGCTTTACTAGTTTTTTTAGGCGCTTGTAGTTATGGCTCGCTTTCTACAATCGTCAAGCTTGGAATGAACGATGGCTTTAGAATGAAACAATTGGTAGGATCACAATACTTTTTTGGATGGTGTATGCTGCTCTTGCTGGTCTTATTATTTTCCCGAAAGAAATTAGGGCTAAAAACAGGCGGAAAATTATTAGCCGCTGGGATCACCATCAGTTTAACTGGCATATTTTATGGCTTCGCCGTTGAACAATTACCTGCTTCGATTGCGATTGTACTGTTATTCCAATTTACTTGGATCGGTGTAATTCTGGAGGCGGTTGTAGATCGAAAACTTCCTAGTCGGGAAAAAGTGATTTCGATGGTTATCCTTCTAATTGGTACGGTATTAGCGGGGGGCATCCTTGAGCCGAGTGTAGGTGGAATCACGACCACTGGTGTGGTTTTTGGCTTAATGTCAGCCGTGTCGTTTGCCTTCTATATTTTTGTGAGTGGAAGAGTAGCTACGCAGGTACCTGCCGTTAATAAAAGCTTGTATATGACCACTAGTGCAATGGTTATTATTATGACTGTTTTTTCTCCTTCGTTTTTATATGACGGTGCGATTACCGATGGGCTTTGGAAATACGGCCTACCTCTAGGTTTGTTGGGCATCGTAATTCCAGTTCTGTTCTTTTCGATCGGGGTTCCGAAGCTGGGTTCAGGTCTAGGCGCGATTTTAGGGGCAGCGGAGTTACCGGCAGCTGTAGTAGCCTCCGTGTTAGTTCTGCAAGAAGAGGTATCATTACTTCGCTGGATCGGGATTATCGTAGTTCTGATCGGGATCGCAGCTCCACAAATCCTACCGATGGGGACAGGGGAAAAGTCATCCAAACTATCACCAAAACAATCACTCCGTAAGGTAGAACTTTAATCGGCAAACTGACATCGATGGTATGATCTGATCCTGAGAGGATTAGATTATCTATCGGTGTTTTTTTTGTGGAAAAAAAGATTGGTGTTAATTTTTCTGGTATCGATAATGGATGTCTAATATATAGTGGTTCTATTCTTAACTAAATGGAGATGACCACTTATGAACAGTAAAAACTATGACTATTTTAAAACGCTGCATGATCAAAAAAATCCACTGATCCTGTACAACTGCTGGGATGTAGCCTCAGCTAAAGCAATAGAGCAAGCTGGATCAAAGGCGGTAGCAACTAGCAGCTATTCCATGGCGGAAGCGTGGGGATATTCGGATGGTGAACAGCTTACATTTGAGCTTATGCTTTGGATGATTTCAAAGATTGCCGAACGAGTAGCGGTTCCATTGACCGTAGACATCGAAGGTGGATATGCTGTAGATGAGGATACTTTAGCGCATAACATGGAGCAGTTATTTCAATTAGACATCTGTGGTATCAATTTTGAAGATCAGATTGTAAATCATCCTAACAATGAACTATGGGAGACCAGCGAACAAAGCCGTAGGATCAAAACCATACAACAAGTAGCCTCCAAACTGCAAAAGCGTGTGTTTATTAACGCTAGAACGGATATTTTTTTCAAGGATAAGGAACATTCGATGGATCTAGTGAATCAAGCTATAGAACGTACCTATGCTTATGCTGACGCTGGAGCGGATGGGATTTTTATACCGGGGCTCGCTGATCCAAGCTTGATTGAACAATTTGTCAAAAAATCGCCACTGCCTGTGAATATCATGGTTATGGACGGTATGCTTTCAAATCATGGATTGCAAAAAATTGGCGTGAAACGTATTAGCTATGGCCCGCGTAGTTTCTTTCAGGCACAACATAATCTTCAGGAAAATGCCCGGCAAACGCTTGACGCCTCAGGACTTTATTTAGAAATGAGCTAACCATACTATGATAACTAATGAGCAGGATATCAATAAATATTATAAGATGCTGGTCGAGAAAAACTCGAATTATGAGGGCGTATTTTTTGTAGGAGTGAAAACAACGGGCATCATGTGTAGGCCAACTTGTCCCGCTAAAAAGCCATTAAAAGAAAATTGTGAGTTTTTTGCTACAGCCAAGGAAGCCTTATTAGCTTCATATAGACCTTGTAAAAGGTGTCAGCCGCTATCCAATCCAACAAAAATGTCTCCTGAAGTAAAGCTGCTAGTAGAGGCTATTGAGAGCAATCCGGAACGAAAATGGACAGATAAAGATTTTGATGAGCTGTCTATTAGTGCAAACACGGCACGCCGCCAATTTAAGAAACAATTCGGGATGACCTTTATCGAATATGCACGTTCTAGACGTTTAGGACTGGCATTCAAACATATTAGGAATGGGGATTCAATCATTAACGCACAACTGGAAAGCGGGTACGATTCGAGCAATGGGTTTAGGGATGCCTTTTCACGAACGATGGGGACTGTCCCGAATCATTCCAAGCAGATTAAAGTGCTGTACTGTACTTGGATAGAAACGATATTGGGTTCCATGCTGGCCATCTCCGATGAAGAGAGTCTTTTACTGCTGGAATTTGTGGATCGCAAGGGTCTTGAAAATGAAATCAAAAGATTACGCACTCGCTTAAATGCAACTATATTACCTGAAAAGGTAGCCGTCCTTCACCAAATTGAGGAGGAATTGAAGCTGTATTTCACAGGTGAACTTACGGAATTTACAACGCCGGTTCGTTATCTGGGCTCAGACTTTCAGCAAAAGGTGTGGAATGAACTCCGGAAAATACCTCTGGGACAGACAGTTTCTTATAAGGAGCTTGCAGAGAAAATCAACAATCCCTCTGCTTGCCGCGCTGTAGCAAGGGCGAATGGTACCAATCAACTCTCAATCTTGGTTCCATGTCATCGAGTGATAAACAGCAATGGTGAATTGGGTGGTTATGGAGGCGGGCTTGCCAGAAAAGAATGGTTAATCAAACATGAGTCTAACCGCTCCTTAAATCAGAATAATTTCATTTAAACTACTTCTCTCTATTACGTAGAATGTGATGGATCCCCTTACTTCAAGGCAGGAGATTCATCACTTTCTGTACTTAAATACTGAACTAACATGTCCACAAATCGGTTAGCAATCTGAATATCCTGAAGTTCGTTGTTGAAATCGTCTTTGGAAATCAGGCTCATTTTCTGTAATAAACCCATCATAGACGTGAAGATGAAATGAGCAGTGGATAAGGGTTCTGTATCAAATTTTAACGATCCATCTTTAACTCCGGCCTCCAGAGCATCCATTAAGAAATGTCGTTCTTTTCTCCGCATCACAAAATCTTTGTACTTTTCTTTGAGTTCTTTACTGTAATCATAGGCTTCAAAATGCAAATCGAATAGAAGAATGAATTTGATGTAACCTGGGTGTTGCCGGGCATAATCAATCCAAGCATTAAGCATCGAAGCAAGCATTTGCTTACCATTCATTTCAATTGAAGAAGGTGCGCTTCTAACAAATTGCGTCATGCTCTCCAGAATTTCCATCTGGACCTCAAAAATCAGTTCGTTCATGGACTGGAAATGCTTATAAAAGGTAACCCGGCTTACACCAGCCACGTCGCAGACATCCTTAATATTAACTTTGAGAAAGCTTTGCTTCATAAAAAGATCCTTCGCCGCAGCAATTAATTCTTCCCGGTTTTTGTTTTTTAAATTCTGGTGCCAGTTCTCAGTCATGGGCGACACTCCTTTCTTGCTCTTTTTTTGGTTTTTGTAAGGTGATGAAAAAGGCAGATGCCAGGATAATTGCCCCAAAAATATAGGGAATATTAATATGTTTGTCAAACATCAATCCCGCTAAAATGGGTCCAAGTATGTTTCCTATACTGGTGTACGTTGTATTTAATCCGGCAGCATATCCTTGCCGATCGCCAGCTGAATTGGCAATCAATGTACTTACTGTGGGGCGCAAAAAAGCATTAAAAGCAAAAAATAAACCGGATACAACTAATAAATAACCTAAATTGATCTTGAATATCATCAACAATAAGGTTATAGCGGTCATCACCAATGATATACGTATAAGCTTTATCTCGCCAAGTCTCTTAATCAGATGATCAAGCAGCCAGATCTGCACAATAATGCCTATAATAGCACCAACCGTAATAATGATTGAGATTTTCGTTGCATCAAAACCGTATTTTTGTTCCACAAAAAGGGCGTACACCGTTTCATAATTCATCAGACCAAATGTCATGATCAGAATGAGCAGAAGATAGCGGAAATAGGACGTCCGGAATGAATTTACGATTTGATTACGAATGGATTCCCGAGGGTCCTGTTTGTTAACGGATTTCCGTTTTTCCTTTGGTAGTGTCTCTGGCATATAAAAACAAAGTATCGTAGCGATAAGCCCAAGTCCACCCGCAAAAAAATAAGGCACCCGTATGCCAAACCCAGCGATAATCCCGCCTAACCCTGGACCAAGTACCATACCCAAATTCATGGAAGCCCCCAAGTACCCCATACCTTTTGCACGGGTTTCATGGGTGGTGATATCAGCGACATAGGCCATATTGGAAGGGACCATGATTCCGATACCTATACCCCCAATAAATCTAGCGATGTAAAGTAGGGGCAATGTCGTAGATACAGCAAATATCAGATCTGAAAGGACGGTTAAAAACATTCCGGAAATGATCATTGATTTTCGGCCCCATTTATCCGAAAGCTGTCCCCCTATAGGTGAAAAAATAAACTGTGCTGCTCCAAAAGCCGCAATAAGATATCCGGCGGCAGCCCCTGACGCATTAAACAGTTTCAGATATTCAGGTAGAATGGGAATGACCATACCTTGCCCCAATAAGGCGATAAATAGATTCAACATCAGAATGAAAAGTGGAAATCTAGCAGACTTAGATAAGCTGCTCATATCATAGCCCTCCCATATAGTTTACACTGTGTAAAGGTTTACTCGATGTAAACTATAATAATGGAATGATGGGCCCTTGTAAAGGTGTGTCTGAAATTTAGGATACGCTGTTTTTAGTATGTTTTTTCAAGTAAAAAAAGTACTGTTTTAAACAAAAGAAGGAAAATTTATGAATTCACATCATTATCCAAGTATGATAGCATGATCTATATATTTTGGTGTAAAGCGCGGGCTTATCTTAATAAGATTGGAGCGAACATCATGCTTAAGGTTCTGATCGTGGACGATGAACCCTGGGTTCTTGAGGGGCTAAGGACGATGATCGACTGGGGAAAATTCGGTTATGAAGTTTGTGGTGAAGCTCAAAACGGCACGGATGCGATGAGGCTTATCCAGGAGAATAAACCGGAACTGGTTCTTACGGATATTAATATGCCTGTAATTAACGGTCTTGAGCTTATTACAAAGTTGAATGAGGTGATGGAGAAACCTCCTAAATTTGTGATTTTGTCTGGATATGATGATTTCAAGTATGCACGTACGGCATTGCGCCAGCGGGTAAATGAATATTTATTAAAACCCATTGATGATGAAGAAATAGAGGCTTTATTAAGCAGGATCACTCCAATAATCCAAAATGAAATCGCTTCCAATGAGGAGTTTGATAAAAAGCAATTTTTTATCGTAAATAATATCATCAACCGCCTGATCCAAGGGGAGTATAACGAAAATTTAGAGCTTCTAACCCGAAACACCTTGAAGCTTCAAGCGGATGCAGAGGTAATGTGTATTCTTATCGAACCCGCCTCCTCTATGAATCCATTCCAACCGCAGATAAGTGATTATTTTTCCGAGGAACACTTCTGCTTCTTTCAAGACGGATCGGGAAGAGCGGGGATCATTCTTCAGTCTGCTTCTATCGGCAATGAGAGCCTGGAGACTATCGTCAACCAGATGCATTCAGATCTCACTGAACAATCACAGGAGCTGGTCTTTCTAGCACTTAGCAGCAGAATAGTCGGGGTGAGCTCTATTCGAGAGATTTATAGGCAGGCACTTGAGGTATGGAAACGAAAAACGCACCAGCAGAAAAGAGGGGTCTTTTATTATAGTGAGCTTAGGAACCTGAAAAAGGAAGAACCTCATGAGGATCATTTCAGACAGCTGCTGCATAAGGTCCAAACGAATGATACGGAACAGATCCAGCCTTGTGTAAAAGAAGCGTTCACTGCTTTCGTCGAGAATCTGCTGACCCTTGAAGTTGTAAAAGCAAAAGTGGCCCATTTAGAGCTTACGATCTGTAGAATTATAGCTCGAATGAATGGAGACCCGGATACGATTATGATTAAGCTGCAGCAAGAATACGGAAATCTAGGTGAACTCAGTGATTATTTTATAATAAGCCGTTATGTACAAAGTCTGTGTGAACGTGCTGCCGTCTATCTGTCTGAATTAGAGCAGCAGAATGAACGAAATACGATTTACAAGGTTATTCAGTATGTGGATCGTGAATTTCGGAATAAATTAAAGCTTCAGGATTTGGCACAACAATTTCATATTAATTCTACCTATTTGGGACAACTGTTTAGAAAGCAAACGGGTCAGGGCTTTAGTGAATACCTAAATGCTAAACGGATTGAAGAGGCGAAAAGTCTGCTGAAACGAACACAGCTAAAGATATCGGATATAGCGGTGCAGGTGGGATTCTCTAACACTGATTATTTTATAGATAAATTTAAGCTGCTTGTAGGGGTAGTACCATCCGTGTATAAAAATGAGAATAAGAACCAACAGCTCTAGGGGAAGCAAGGTGTTTCATATGGAGAGAAAAAAATTCAGATTTAGAAAAGTAGTGAATGATATTCCCTTGAATTATAAATTTTCCCTTATTTATATCATAGGTGTTCTTCTCCCTATCATTATTATTAACCTTGTTTTTTTGGATCGGATTTCCGATCTGATCAAATCCAGAGAGCAGCAGAACCTGGAGATATCCTTAGAAAGAGCCCGAAAGGATATTCATGATTTCATTGAAGGTGGGGTAGCTGTCAGCTATACGCTTTCTGCTGATAAGAACCTGTATGAATTGCTTGAGCGGACGTATGGGAACTCTATTGAATTTTATGACACTTTTGATGAACAGCTGAGAGACCGCATGAACAGCTATATGCCGGTGAATAATCAGATTGAACGGATTACTGTATTTACGAACAATGATTCCATTGTTTCCGGCAGCAACTATCAGGTCATCAATGAAAAGGTAATGAATAGTGAATGGTATAAGCAGTCGAAGGCTGCGGATAAACATCTGTTTCTTGCCGCTTATCATATGAGTGATACCTCTAGTGTGATTTCTACAGCGCCTTATTTGAGTGTTATTGAGCGAATGGACGCTTACAGCTCATACAATAAGTTTGAAAAGCTGCTTAGAATTGATTTGGATCTCAGTAAAATATATGACGTGATTATCAGAGAAAAAGATTACTTGAGTCTTTATTTAGTTAACGAGCAGGACGAGATTATTATGTCTGCACAAAGCGGCTATCAAAGAGGCACCGCGGAACCTTATCCCGTGTTCAAGCTGCAGGATGATGAGCGCAAGGAGGACGTTCATATTGTACCCGTCGGCGGAGCTAGTTATATAAAGGGCTGGCGGATAATAGGAATTACACAAGGTGAGCGTATTACCCAAGCGATAATGGAGATTCGGATTTATGCAGGGATTCTGGCGTCCATTGTCACGCTAATCACAACCGCTTTTTTATATGTGATGTTAAGATCCTATAATTATCGGGTGAAACGGTTATCCAGACATATGCAGAAAGTATCCAATGAGAAATTTGAGCTGATTCGAATCGATGAAGGCCAGGATGAGATCGGGGGACTGATCCGTAATTTTAACAGGATGACCACTACCATTAATTCCTTGATCAATGATGTATATAAACTGGAGATTCAAAAAAATAATCTGGAGATGGAAAGAGTAAGAGCTGAACTGAATTTTCTGCAAAGCCAGATGAATCCGCATTTTCTGTTTAATACGTTAAATGCCATTTTGGTGGTCTGTACTAAAAATAATTATTCGGATGTTACAGATATTATTAAGAGTTTATCCAAATTACTTAGACGGCTGCTGAGCTGGAAAGAAGATCTCGTCACTCTGGAAGAAGAAATGACTTTCATCGAGATGTATTTAAAAATTGAAAAATTCCGGTTCCGGGATAAATTTGATTATCAATTTGAGATCGATGAGCAGTCGCTTCAATATAAGATTCCCAAGCTAAGCATGCAGCCGCTCGTTGAGAATTCCTGCAAACATGGTCTACAGGCCATAGAGGGACTTGGTGTGATAAAAGTGAAGACGTTAGTGGAGGAGGGACGCTTAAAAGTTACCGTCTCTGATAACGGTAAAGGGATAGAGCCAGAGAAGCTGCAAGAATTATTAGGTAATGTGCAAAATGAAGCGTCTTCGGGAACGAATATCGGAATCCGCAACGTGTACCGCCGATTAGAATTGTATTATGAAGATCAGGTCCGTTTTGATATCAGCAGCGTTCCGGATGAAGGGACCATTGTCACTTTTGATATTCCATTAAAACTCCTGGAACGGAAGAATAGCTAGAAAGTGAGGGACCCCCTATGAAATACAAAGTATTGTTGATCGATGATGAGCCTAGTGCGCTTGAAGCGATGCAGCTATGGATTGATTGGCAGGAGCTTGGCTTTGAGGTATGTGGAACCTCCAGCAATGGCAAAGAGGGGCTGGAGTTAATGAAACAGCTCGAACCAGATCTTGTAATTACGGATGTTAATATGCCGCTAATGAATGGGCTGGAGATGGTCGCAGCTTGGCAACGAGCTGAGATTAAGGAGATTAAGTTTGCCATACTAAGTGGTTATAGTGAGTTTGAATATGCCAAGACAGCTATACACTATGGAATTAATCATTATCTGATGAAGCCAGTGTTTCCAGAAGAAGCGGCAGAAGAATTACTGGAGATTTATCAGGAGCTGGAGCAGGAAGCTCAGAAGCGCAGTTTAAATCAAATAGCCTCCGCGGAGGAGGCTGTTTCTCTCCTGAAAGGAATACTGCATGAGAAAGCTGAGCAGTCGAATCAGGAGGTACTTAACCGATTATCGGAAGGGAAAAGCCATTGGAATATTTGTCTGATACAGACAGAGCCGGTTTTATATACAGAGATCAGAGAGCAAGCCTCAGCCCTCCTAACCGATAAAGATTCGATGTTTCTGATGGATCTGGAGAGTCATTGTTTTGGAATCGTATACGGATACAATTCATTGTCCACTGAGGGAGCTGTGATCGATCAGATCGCAACTCCCTTGCTGAATGAACACCCTAAACAAGCTTTGTATATTGCAGCTGGCGCTGGCGTAGGCTCCTTGCTTCAGATCGGGAACAGTTACCGAACGGCGAAAGAAGCATTAATGTATTATTTTTATTATCCTGAAAATGCAGAGGTCCTGAGTTATCAAGAGATTAAGGATAGTCCCTTCAGTTATCATTATGATCAAATTCAACTGATGGATGACTTGATAAGACCTATTAATACGCTGGACTCCGCAGATTTTAGCCAAGCTGTGAACTCGGCAGCCCGCAGTTTCCGTGAGCAGCGCATCGCTCCAGAGGTTGTGAAGAAAATTGTTATTCATATGATGTATAAGATTATTGAGTTTACCTCGGAAGCCAGTGAAGTCCATGAGTCCTCCTTATCTAATCAAATTAGAATTCCCGCGATGTTAGACTCAATGATCACCTTGACGGACTTAATGCGTAATTTGCTATTCTGCGGTGAGGCCAGTATTGATATCCTTCTTAAGGAACAAAACCTAAGATCACAGGGGATTGTTCAGGAGATTAACAATTATATTGAAGAGCATTTTCGCGAATGTCTTACCATTAAGAGGCTATCAGAGGTGTTTTTCCTGCACCCGGTATATCTGGGACAATTATTGATCAAGAAGAACGGAATTAACTTCAATGAACAGCTGCATAACCTCCGAATAAAAGAGGCAGTACATTTACTTCAACAAAATAAGTTAAAAAATAGTGAAATCGCTGAGAAAGTGGGCTATGGCAATTATAGTCAGTTCCTCAAGCAATTTGAAAAAAAACTACATATGAGTCCTAACGAATTTAAAAACACTAATACCTAAACTTTTTGGGGGTACATCTTTAATTCTGGCGTATTTTCAGAAGATTATCACCTCTATAATTTAACTTGTAAGGGCTTACAACATTGTTACACCAACAAATATATGGAGGTGCTTTATGGGGGGCAGGTTAATATCCAAATGGAAACTTAGTCTGATTGCTGTGTTATCCCTAAGCTTTACCTTAGCAGGGTGCGGAGGAAATAACAGCAACAATACGACGGCTAAGGGGGAAGACAAACCAGCAGAAACAGCCACTTCAACTGCAGCAGGAACAAATTCTGATAAGATTGAACCTTTCGAAATTAGTATCTTTCTTGGAGAAGCAGGCCAGCAACCAACACCAGATAATAAAATTTATAAAATGATTAAAGAAAAAACAGGCGCCTCATTCAATTTCGAATTCTTGGCAGGAGATCTTAAACAGAAGCTTGGCGTTATGATTGCCGGTTCGGATTATCCAGATCTAATGAGTTCTAATACCCAACTGACGGCAGCAGGTGCATTTATTCCTCTCGAGGACTTGATTGAAGAACACGCTCCAAATTTGAAAGCGCATTACGCAGCTTACTGGAACATGATGAAGGATCCAAATGATGGACATATTTATACACTTCCAAACTATGGTGCGTATAACGGTGATGTGAATTCAACCTATTACTCTGGCCCAGCTTTCTGGATTCAGAAAGCTGTACTTAAAGATGCTGGCTATCCAGTGGTTAAAACTTTGGATGAGTATTTCGATCTTATCGTTAAGTATAAAGAGAAGAATCCAACCATTGATGGACAACCAACAGTTGGGTTTGAAATTCATAACAAAGACTGGAGAAACTGGGGATTGTTTAACGCTCCTCAGCATCTGATCGGACATCCTAATGATGGCGGAGTAGTGGTTAAGGATAACGTGGCAGAAATCTTTGCGGATAAAGACTATGCTAAGCAGTACTATAAGAAGCTTAATGATATGAATGCATTGGGTATTATTGATAAAGAAGCATTTACAATGGATTATGACCAATATTTAGCTAAATTGTCCAGCGGAGCCGTTCTAGGAATGTTTGATCAGCACTGGAACTTTGGTAAAGCAGAAGATTCACTCAAGACTCAAGAAAAAGATATGAGAACTTATGTAGGTCTGCCTCTTGTGTATGATACCAACACCAAAGATTATTATCTGGATCGCCCTGCGCTTAACTTGAATAATGGATTCGGGATTACTATCAATGCTAAGGATCCAGTGAGAATCCTTAAACTTATGGACACATTGATTCAAGAAGATTGGCAAAAAACTCTCACTTGGGGTATTGAAGGCGAAGATTATATTGTGGAAAACGGCCGCTTTATGAGAACCCAAGAACAACGGGATAACGCAGTTGATGCTACTTGGAAGCTGAGTAACAAAGCAGAAGCTTGGTATGCTACCGCTCCGAAAATGCAAGGGTACTTTGCAGACGGTAACTCAACGGATGCGGCAGCCCAACCAGAAGAATATAAGGCAGGATTGGAAGCGTTTGACAAGGAAGTCCTCGACGCATATGGATTCAACAGTTATGTAGATTTCTTCAGTAAGCCTGGACCGAATCCAGTAGCTTACCCTGCTTGGTCCATAGATCTTGTTGAAAATTCTCCAGCAAAAATTGCCGATACGAAGATGGGAGAAGTTAAAACCAAGTTCTTGCCAAAAGCAATCTTGGCTAGTCCTTCCGATTTCGATAAAGTTTGGGCTGAATTTGTTAAAGAACTTAATAAAGCGGATGTTAAAGCCTACGAAGACAGAATCAATGAACAGCTTAAATGGAGATTTGATACTTGGAGTGTTAAATAGTTAGAGCATGCTTAAAAATCAGAAAGTGGTGGCTTATTAGCCAACCACTTTCTGAAATATATGGATGATGTGGGGAGAAAATATATGGATGAGATTTTAACGGGAAAAAAAGTTAACCGGCATCCTAAAAGAAAAAAGAAGCAACCTATTACTATGAATTTGATTAAGAATCAGAAACAGCTAATTTGGATGTCGGTTCCATTGCTGCTTTATATTATATTATTTGCTTATGTTCCCGTCTGGGGATGGACCATGGCTTTTCAGGATTATAAACCAGCTAAGGCTTTTGGCGAACAAACGTGGGTTGGCTTGAAACACTTCAAGTTTCTATTTACGGACGATACCTTTTTAAGGGTACTACGAAACACACTGGCTATGGGATTAATTAATTTCTTTCTAGGATTTATAACCGCAATAACATTGGCCTTACTTCTTAATGAAATCAAAAATGTATTTTGGAAAAGAACCGTGCAGACCATATCCTACTTACCTCACTTCCTCTCTTGGATTATTGTAACAGGGATTGTAGGTGTCTCCCTCTCGGTTAACGACGGGATTATCAACATCGTACTCATGAAATTACATCTTATCGATTCACCGATTCTTTGGTTGAGTGAAGGGAAGTATTTCTGGGGTATTGTGGGTGCTTCAACCGTCTGGAAAGAGGTTGGATGGAGTACTATCATCTACTTGGCTGCTATTGCTTCTATAGATCCAGCTTTATATGAGGCTGCTGAGATTGATGGGGCTAACCGGTACAAAAAAATGTTCAATGTAACATTGCCGGGAATTAGACCAACCATTGTAATCCTGATGATAATGTCCATAGGACATGTACTGGATGTCGGATTTGAGGTTCCGTACTTATTAGGGAACGGGCTTACTGTAGACTGGTCGGATACGATTGATATATTTGTATTGAAATACGGGATTGGGCAAGGGAATTATTCCTTAGCTACTGCGGGTGGTATATTTAAAACAGTCGTAAGTGTAACGTTGCTGCTATTAGCTAACTGGACTTCGAAGCGGCTAGGGGAAGAGAGGCTGTTATAATCATGGAAAAAACTCAATTGATTCCTCAAAAATCTCCAAAAAGTAATGCTGGAAAACGGATGAGAAATTTGGGGTTCGAACCCGTAGTGTTCGGCACCTTCAATACTATATTTATGGTTTGTCTAGTTATTGTTACCTTGTATCCATTCCTGAATACTATAGCAGTCTCCTTTAATGCGGGGAATGATACCATCCGCGGCGGCATTTATCTATGGCCTAGAGAGTGGACCATACAAAACTACAAGGCAGTTTTTGCCTCTGGTACAATTATTCCTGCTTTTTGGATTTCGGTAGCACGAACAGTGATATCTACGATCCTGAATCTATTTTTAACCACAATGCTTGCTTATACTTTAAGCCGGAAAGAATATGTTTTCCGCAAACAGATTACCTTTATTTTCGTCCTAACCATGTATTTTAATGCGGGTCTGATTCCAAACTATTTCCTAATTAAGGATCTTCATTTGATTAATACGTTTTGGGTATATGTAATACCGACTATGATAAGTGCATTTAATATGATCGTCATCCGTACTTACATTGGCGGCTTGCATGAAAGTCTTATGGAATCCGCGAGAATCGACGGTGCAGGTGAATTCAAGATTTTCATGAAAGTAGTCTTCCCTTTGTGTAAACCTGTTCTTGCTACCATCGCCCTTTTTGTCGCGGTAGGTGCATGGAACGCATGGTTTGATGCTTTTATCTACACTTCTTCCCGCCAACACTTGAGTACATTGCAATATGAATTAATGAAACTAATATCATCTAGTATGAATGCGAACAGTAACGCAAGTGTAGCTAACGGGGCAGGGGTAACTGCAGAGTCAGCGGGGTCAATGGTTACTCCAAAGTCCATTCGTGCAGCCGTTACTATTGTTGCTTCGGTTCCAATTTTGCTAGTCTATCCATTCATGCAAAAGTATTTTGTAGTTGGAATGAACGTAGGAAGCGTGAAGGAATAAGGAGCTTGCAATCACTATTAAGTAATAGGAAGGTTGTCTGTTAAATTATGACCCCATCTTCAATCACATACACGAATCCGATACTTCCAGGCTTCTATCCTGATCCAAGTATCATCCGGGCAGGGGATGACTACTATTTAGTTTGCAGCTCCTTTGAGTATTTCCCTGGCGTACCTATTTTTCATAGTCAGGATTTGATTCACTGGACCCAAATAGGTCATGTGCTCAATCGTGTAAGTCAGCTGGATACACGTAAAAGCAAGAGCTCTGGAGGGATATTTGCCCCAACGATCCGGTATCATGAAGGAACGTTTTACATGATAACGACCGAAATACACGGGAAAGGGAATTTCTATGTTACGGCTACGGATCCTGCGGGTCCGTGGTCAGATCCGATTAGTATTCCTTATGGAGGAATTGACCCTTCTCTAATGTTTGATGAGGATGGAAAGGTTTATGTAACCACCCAGCAGGGGGCAGATTATGACTCCCATGCCATCCAATATGAGATAGATATTGCTACGGGAGCAGCGTTAACAGAACCTGTTGTCATCTGGACTGGGGATGGTGGACCTTGGACGGAAGGCCCCCATTTGTACAAAATAAATGGAATGTACTATATCATGACGGCTTCAGGAGGAACGGCAAAGGAACATCGGGAGATCATTGGCCGCAGCTCCTCTCCTTATGGACCATTTGAACGATTGCCGCATCCGATATTGACGCACAGCGGTACTGATAATCCCATTCAGTATTTAGGGCATGCCGATTTGATTGAGGATCGTAACGGGGATTGGTGGGCCGTATTCCTTGGAGTAAGACTAGTAGATGCAAAATTTACTGTGCTTGGAAGAGAGACTTTCCTTGCTCCCGTAAGCTGGACTGAAGACGGATGGCCGATGATCGATAATAATGAAGACACTGTCGGACTGGAAATGAAGGTTTCACGTGTACCTGGTCAATCACCAAAACCTGAGACTAGTGGAAGATATGATTTTGATGAACATGTATTGCCGCTGGGATTAGCCTTTCTGCGGAATCCGGCTGAGGGAAGCTGGTCCTTAAACGAACGGCAGGGATGGTTATCTCTTCGAGGACAACCGAAAGGTCTCAGTGAAGTAGGCCAAGTGGCTTTTGTAGGCAGAAGACAGCAGCATACTTCAGCAGAATGGAGCACACTGCTTGAAATGCCTTCATCTATTGCTGATGTGGAGGCTGGACTTTGCGCCAGATTAGATGAGAACGCTCATTATGAAATTGGACTTGTTCAAAAAAACGGCCAAAGAGTGATTACAGCTCATGTGACCATGGATGGAATAACCCATACAGCGGCAGAGATTCCAACTACTGCCGAGCGAATTTATTTGAAAGCTAAGGCTGAGCTTAACGAATACAGCTTCCTGTATTCTTTGGATGGGCAGGAGTGGAATACGCTATCAACAGCGGCAGCTTATCCATTATCCCCCCAAGCCGTAAAAGGAAATGGATTTACGGGTGTTCTTATCGGCTTATATGCGACAGGTCATGGCAAGGTAGCTGAGGTGCCTGCCTACTTCGATTGGTTCGATTATCAGTCTTAATTATTAGAATACTGATATAAATGCGTTTGTCAGGAGGGAACTTGTTGAGACAAGCTAGTGATTACACAGAACCTGTTCTAAAAACAATATTTGCTGAGGATTTCAAAATTGGCGCAGCCGTTAACCCGTTGACGATACAATCACAGGAGCATTTGCTCGCCTATCATTTCAATAGCATTACCGCTGAGAATGAGATGAAGTTTGAAAGTCTGCATCCGCTTGAAGACATTTATAACTTTAAACTAGCAGATCAGTTGGTTGCCTTCGCCCGAAAACATCATATGGCTATGCGTGGGCATACTTTAGTCTGGCATAACCAGACTACGGACTGGTTGTTTGAGGATAAGATGGGCGGGCGTGTAAGCAAAGAGACATTGCTTGCACGGCTCAAATCACATATTCAGACCGTGGTTGGGCGTTACAAGGAAGATATCTATGCTTGGGATGTTGTAAATGAAGTTATTGCAGATGAAGGAGAAGAACTTCTTCGCCAGTCAAAGTGGCTGGATATTGTCGGACCGGAGTTTATCGGCAAAGCGTTTGAATTCGCTCATGAAGCCGATCCAAAGGCTTTGTTATTCTACAACGACTATAACGAGTCTAATCCCCTTAAGCGCGACAAAATCTATAAAATGGTGAAGTCGCTGCTGGAACAGGAAGTACCGATCCATGGCGTCGGATTGCAAGCGCACTGGAATCTATACGATCCGGACTTAGATGAAATACGTGCTGCTATTGAGAAGTATGCATCTTTAGGGCTTCAGCTCCAATTGACAGAGCTGGATGTGTCCATGTTCCGTTTCGATGACAAACGAATGGATTTAAAGGTTGCACCTGCCGAACTGCTCGAGCTGCAGGCAGAGCGGTATGAAGCGATGTTTGCTCTGTTGAAAGAATACCGCGACGTGATTAGCTCAGTCACTTTCTGGGGAGCAGCGGATGACTATACATGGCTGGACGGCTTCCCTGTTCGGGGACGGAAAAATTGGCCATTTCTATTCGATGAGCAGCATAATCCTAAGCCGGCTTATCATCAATTGCTTAACGCTGTCACCAAATTATAGAGCGGGTAATCTGCTCAAGCTTGCGAATTTTGAACCCGTCCTTTTTAATCCAGGGCGGGTTATTTATACGGGAGGAATATACATGACAAATACCGCTTATGAGGCTTGGCTCAACTATGGCAAGCTGAAATCTGGATCTCTATACAATCAATATTTAAATTGGTGTGGTGAGTTGGTTGTAACGGAGGACAACGAGACGATTCAGGCAGCAGCCGCGGAATTCATACAGGGGATGACCTCTATGCTGGGCAAAGCGCCACTGCTCACAGCGCAACCAGAAGGACCGTGTATCGTTATAGGAACCTTCCAAGGGGGGAATCCGTTAATTGGTAGAGTATTCGGAGGAGAGCGAACCGATTCACTAGGTCCTGAAGGTTTCCTTATACGTACAAACGCTACTGAGCGATGTATCGCTATCGGTGCTTTAACGTCTGTTGGAATTTTGTATGGTGTATTCCATCTTTTACGGCTGATAGGAACAGAAAGCGAGATAGACGCTCTAGATTTATCTATGAATCCGGTGAACGGCCTGCGAATGATTAATCACTGGGATAATTTTGATGGCAGTATTGAACGTGGCTATGCTGGACGCTCCTTTTTTTACGAGTCCAATCAATTTCTTAACGATACAAAGCGGCTACGTGATTATGCCAGATTAATGTCCTCTGTGGGGATCAACGCGATTTCGATTAACAATGTGAATGTTCATGAGCTTGAATCTCTATTTATAACGGAGCAATATTTGCCTGATATCGCGTTGATTGCAGGAATATTCCGCGTATACGGGATTAAGCTATTCCTCAGTGCTAACTTCGCCAGCCCGATACAGATCGGAGCATTGGACACAGCTGATCCTCTGGACCCAGCGGTGCGGAAATGGTGGAAAGATAAGGCTAGTGAGGTTTATCGGGCGATACCTGATTTTGGCGGGTTTGTGGTCAAAGCGGATTCAGAAAATCGACCAGGACCATTCACTTACGGACGTGACCATGCAGATGGCGCCAACATGCTGGGAGAAGCACTGGAGCCGTTTGGCGGAATCGTGATTTGGCGTTGTTTCGTATATAACTGCAAGCAGGATTGGCGTGACCGTAAGACAGATCGGGCCAGAGCGGCATATGATCATTTCAAACCATTGGATGGCCGGTTTAATGATAATGTAGTGCTGCAAATCAAGAATGGACCGATGGATTTTCAAGTTAGAGAACCGGTATCTCCGCTGTTTGGCGCACTGGAACATACCAATCATCTGATGGAGTTTCAGATTGCTCAAGAATATACGGGGCAGCAGCGGCATCTCTGTTATCTTGTTCCACAGTGGAAAGAAGTCCTTGATTTCAATACTTATGCCAAAGGGCAAACTACGCTTGTGAAACATATTGTGGACGGATCGGTGTGGGGAAATAAGTATAATGGTGTGGCTGCTGTAACTAATGTTGGAGATGACATGAACTGGACGGGGCATGGGTTAGCTCAAGCTAATCTGTATGGATATGGAAGATTAATTTGGAATCCGGAGCTGACGGCAAAAGAAATAGCTGAGGAATGGATTCGGCTTACCTTTGGCACTGATGAAGGTCTAGTGGCTGCTATTCGCGGGATGTTGATGGACTCATGGAGGATTTACGAATCTTACACAGCTCCATTAGGTGTGGGTTGGATGGTTAATCCGGATCATCATTATGGGCCGAATGTGGATGGGTATGAATACGCCAAGTGGGGAACGTACCATTATGCGGATCATAAAGGCATTGGTGTGGATCGTTCAGTCAAATCGGGAACGGGTTATAGTGGACAGTATATGGGTCTTAATGCATCAAACTATGAGAATCTAGCGTCTTGTCCAGAAGAGCTGTTGCTGTTCTTTCATCATGTTCCATACACGCATGTTCTGCAATCGGGGCAAACGGTTATACAACATATTTACGATACTCATTTCGAGGGGGCAGAGCAGGCTGCACAGCTTCTAGCGACATGGGAATCACTTGAAGGCAGCGTGGATAGTGGATTGTATATGCAAGTGAAGCAACGTCTTGAAGAGCAAGCAGAGCATGCGCAGGAATGGAGAGATCGGATCAATACGTATTTTTACCGCAAGAGCGGAATTGAGGATCTTAAAGGCAGAAAGATTTATTAGATTTCGAATCGAGGGATGATGATAGTGAGCCTCACGATTAGAGCGATTATGGAAGATTTAATGGGAACTGTGGAACAGGTAGAAGGCACTGTCGATATTCTGAACCCAGGGGAACCGGAAACTGAAGTCACAGGGATTATTACGGCCTTCTCTGCCACACAAAATGTTGTGGAGCAAGCAATAGCGTTAGGAGCCAATTTGCTGATCACGCATGAAGGTGTATTTTATAGCCATCATGCGGCGAGCGAGTGGTTAGAAGGTGATCCGGTTTATCATGCGAAAAAAAGTCTGATCGAACATTCCCAAATTGCTATTTTTCGTTATCATGATTATTGGCATCGGCAAAAGCCGGATGGAATTATGGTGGGTTTGCTGGGAGAACTAGATTGGTCCGCATACGTGGAAGAGCAGCAAGCAGCTGCTACGATTCTCACTATTCCTGCTATGACTGTACTGGAAGCTGCTCAGTATATTAAAAGTAAGCTAGGGATCTCTTATGTACGCGCTGCTGGTGACCTGTCTCTGTCCTGCAAACGCGTAGGGATATTAGTAGGTTACAGAGGAGGCGGGACGATGGCTATTCCGCATTTTAATGATCACAATCTTGATTTAATTATTGCTGGAGAGGGACCAGAGTGGGAGACTCCGGAATATGTGCGGGATGCAGGGCACCAAGGCAGATCTAAAGCGCTCATCATGTTAGGTCATGCGGAGAGTGAAGCGCCGGGAATGAAATATTTAGCTGAAATCTTAGCAGACAAATATCCCATGCTTCCTAGCCGGTTCATTGCTGAACAACCCATCTATCAGATGGTTTAATCTGGGGAAATAAAGAGTACGGAATAAATAAACATATTATGGAGAAAATGAAGGGAAACAGGTCACTGAGAAAGGAGTGTTTCAATGGAAATTCCTTTGGAGGCTGATGAAGTATTAAGTCGGATCAAAAAGCTGCAAAGCGACGGAAGCTCGATCAGTAAAAAACAAGTAAAGCAGAGCGATCCTGAGCTTATGAGAAGTGCGCTGTTCTTTTTTCCAAGCTGGGAGCATGCATTGAAAAACGCCGATCTTTTGTAGCCATAGTATTGTAAGAGGAAGCTAAGTGGACAGGGGAATATCTCTGATTCTGCTTAGCTTTTTTCATATCTCCAGTGAAAAGGATGGCCTTTATATAGAAAGTACTGGTGTTTTAACCTCCGTTTGGCTTGGTTCAGAGCCATTTTCTTAAATAAAACGAGTAAACAAGAGCAAAAGAAAGAGAAAATGAAGAGTATGCTCAATATGAAATGAAAAGCATTGCTTTCAACATTATTTTGACCAGAGCCCTCCTTTACAAGCAAACCTTACAAGAGTATGATTCATCTCAGAACTGACAATTATCTTAAATTTACAATTACATAAGCAATCCGCTTAATTTCCGTTTCTGGAAAGCGGGGGAACCAACAACTGGCAGCCGATGTGAGAGTCGGCACTGGTTATGGGGTGAATCCTGTTCCGGGTGCATAACATGCATCCCTGCAGGTAGGGCAACTCTCACTGCCCGAATCCGACAGCTAACCTCGTAAGCGTATGGAGAGAGGATGAATGGCGTGTTTAGTGATGAATAGCCACAGAGAATCCCTCTGTGGTTTTTTGCTGCGTTTTTAAGCAGATATAGTCGTAGAATTTATTATGAAAGAGGTGTTACCTTTGCCTATCGCTAAACTGAACGGAACTTCGCTCTATTATGAAATCAATGGAACTGGCACTCCGGTTGTGTTTATCCATGGACATGGATTAACACACAGTATGTTCAAACCACAGCTGGAGTATTTTTCCGATAAATATAAAGTGATTTTGTGCGATTTACGGGGGAATGGTAAGTCTGGTAAACTGCTGGAGGCCCCACATGAGATTATTGAGACGCAATGTCTGGATTTGATTATGCTGTTGAATGACCTAGGTATCCGTGAAGCAGTTTTTGTAGGAATCGCCTATGGTGGCTTAGTCGTTCAGCATATTGCCAAACAATATCCTGAGCGTGTAAAAGCAATTGTGGTCGCAGACAGCTTCTGTAGGACTCACGGATCAACAATTGTAGGGAAAATACAAACTATGGCAGCATATTGCAGTTTGCTAATGTATTATCTCCCAAGCGAGCTGGTGTTGCCTTCGATTCGGATGATGTACCGAGAGCGCTGGAGTCTGGCCTACAATGAGATTAGAAGAGGGCTGCTGGACAAACGTCCCCGGGAGCTTTATCGGCAAAGGCTGGCTACGAGCCATGTTGATTACACCAGATGCTTAAAGGCTTTTAAACGTCCTGCTTTATGTATTGTAGGGGACTTTAATGAATTTGGAGTGAATTGTATGAAGGAAATGGTGTCCCAGCTGCCACATGCGCAGTTGGCGATTATTCCGAACGCATTAGATCCAAGTAATCTGTGCCAGCCGGAGCAATTCAATGCGATTCTTCAGCGTTTCTTGGAGAAGCAGCAGGGCAGTCAGCAGATTAGCTGATCTATAGGGAGACCTTTACAAGCGAAGCGTTTAAGTGGAAAAAGACGTCCCATAGCCAGGGGGAATGAGCTGGCTATGGGACGTCTTTCTGGGTAGAACTTTAAGGAAATTCTCCCTAAAGTGAAGGGGATTATGGCTTCTAGCACGTGAATTAGGGAAATTCTCCCTAAAGTGAAGGGAATTATGGCTCCTAGAACGTGGATTAGGGAAATCCTCCCTAATAATAGGATGTTTTTAGCCATAAATGGGTATTTGCATGAATTTTTAGGGAGGATTTCCCTAAAAACCTTATTTTAAAGCGATTATCGATGAATATTAGGGAGGATTTCCCTAATATAATGGATATCTAACTAAAGGCTGGCTCATCAGTAGTGAAATCTACGAATGAGCCAGCCTTTGGTATTTTACTAACCGGTGGATGTTGAACATTTACAAGCATATTGTACCTAGAACGCCACTTAATGTCCCTACCCTACCACAGCATCAAATATAGCTCACCCGACGTGGGAAAGAACAGTAGACTCTAAGTAGTGAAGGTAAGAGTATAGAAGGGGCGTAGTAAGCGGTTCACCCGACGTGGGAAAGAACAGTAGTCTCTAAGTAGTGAAGGTAAGAGTATAGAAGGGGCGTAGTAAGCAGCTCACCCGACGTGGGAGAGTACGGTAGACCTAAGTAGTTAAGGTAATTGTATAGAGGAAGGCATAGTAAGCGGCTCACCCGACGTGGGAAAGAACGGTAGACCCTAAGTAGTGAAGGTAAGTGTATAGAAGGAGGCGTAGTAAGCAGCTCATCCGACGTGGGAGAGTACGGTAGACCTAAGTAGTTAAGGTAAGTGTATAGAGGGAGGCATAGTAAGCAGCTCATCCGACGTGGGAAAGAAACAGTAGACTCTAAGTAGTGATTGTAAGTGTATAGAAGGAGGTGTAATAAGCAGCGTATCTGCAGCTCCTGATCGAGACCAAAGGAAAGGAAGGTTTCGGTAATAGGGATTCAGCCTCCGGACATGAGTAGGAGAGAAGAAGAGCGGGGAGTGACATTGACAGACTATCGGACTCAAGCGCTCTTATTTGCAATATTTTCCTATTTTTGAGTTGCTATTGGACCCCATAGGCGTTATTTGTACAAAATAGACGCTATTGAGCACCATTTCTGCCCAATAGCGCCTCTCAGGTCCGATGATCTCTCTAAACAGGGATAAATTAACGAATAGCGGCAGTTGAGTCCGAAAGATCAAGTAAGTGTACCGTATATTACCAAAAAAGCATCTATCACTCCTTAGAAGGAATGGCAGATGCCTTTTTTTGAATTTGTTTTAATGATTATACAATCGTAAAGCCAGCACTTGCATAACCAGTGACTGTATTTACAAGGGAGAGGCCTGTAGCAGTGGCTGAGAATACCATAAGCAGACGTGTCTGTGGTGTTACAGCAAAATTGATATCATTTGTAATTCCATTGACAAAAGTTCCTAGATTAATAGTACCTGTGATAGGTGGGAGCGCTACTAATGCCCCTGGAATAGCAGTAAATGTGTTATTTGGTGTGGCCGATTGGTACAACTGTGCTGTTACATTTATTGTAGTACCAAGCAGCGATAAAGCTATGGTATTACTGAAATAAGCAGCAAGGGATGTTATCACCCCTGCACGAGGAGTCGAGAATGCAAAGTTGATAAGCGGTCCAAGGAGAGTACCTGTTAAATCAATATTACCGCCAACAAGAGAAATGCCTGTGGCTGAACTTCCGAAGCCTACAAGGCTTGTTGTTCCAACCAAACCACCTAAAACCGTGGTCATAATAATAGGTCCTCCGGATGCCAGCGGAATAATTGCACCGTTACCGGTTGCACCAGTGACTCCGGTAATGCCAGTAGCTCCAACCGCGCCGGGATCACCCGTTGCACCCGTAGCTCCGGCAACGCCGACCGCACCGGGATCACCAGTCGCACCCGTTGCACCCGTAGCTCCGGCAACGCCGACCACACCGGGATCACCAGTCGCACCCGTTGCACCCGTAGCTCCGGCAACGCCGACCGCGCCGGGGTCGCCAGTCGCGCCCGTTGCACCAGCAGGGCCTGCCAAGCCTGCAGCGCCAGTCGAGCCAGTCGCTCCAGTTGCTCCTACGCCTGGACCTGCTGGTCCTTGCGCACCTGTTGGCCCTTGAATCCCCTGCACACCCTGTGGTCCTTGAGGTCCCATCGCGCCACCAGCGATTAACAAGTAATCTGGTGAACTCCCGGGTATTCCAGTAGGTCCAGAAACGGTAGCAATATAGGTGCTGCCATTGAAGGTTACTACTTGACCTGCTGGATAAGTAGGACTTTGTGCAGGATTAAAGATTACAATCCCTTGCAGCCCTACCCCTTGCGGCCCCTGAGGTCCTTGAAGTCCCGGTGTTCCTTGAGGGCCTTGAGGTCCTTGGGGGCCTGTGGAGCCCCCAGCAATTAATAAATAATCTGGTGAACTTCCAGGTGTTCCCGTTGGTCCCGCAACAGTAGCTATATAGGTACTACCATTGAAGGTTACTACTTGACCGGCAGGATAAGTAGGGCTTAATGCAGGATTAAAAGCAACAATTCCTTGCAGCCCTGCCCCTGTAGTTCCCGTTGCTCCCGGAACCCCCTGAGATCCTTGCGGCCCCTGAGGTCCCTGTGGTCCCTGTGGCCCTTGAGGTCCAGTCACACCTTTAATAGGTAATCCAATTGCTTGTGTAATAGAAGCCTGAATATGTCTGATCTGAATAATCAGCTGATCTTTGCAATTAGGGTCAATCTTCGTGGCGAGAATAAAAGATAATAACTCAGCTAATAGCAGTTGAAGATTAGTGCCAACGCTTACGACTGAGAAGGGACTGACTTCGGTCGATACAATGGTTATCTCTACTACAGAAAGTAGCTCAGTTCTAAAAGGGCTGCATAACTTAGAAGTATGCAAGAATTCCAATAGCTCTCTTAACACTCTTTGGAGATTGACAATATGAAGTGTTGTGGGATTCGTAAGTACGGGGGGTACCACTGCAGAGAGATCAGTGACTATTTTTAATAGTGCGTTACACTCCCTCTTTCTAATAGGACTGCTGATCCTTCCATGCTTGTTTAGGATAGCATCGCCTTTAAATGGTCTGTAATCAGGCATATTTCTATATCTCCTCCTTGAACTTCTCCTGTTCATTCCTTTAAAAAATGGGAACCTGCCCAATCAGCATATTCTGAGAAGCGGAAGTTGTTACAATAATTGCCCTGAAAGCCGTTATTCCTGAAAGTCGTTATTAATGAAGCAATACAAAAAAAAGGCAGGCCACCGCTAATTACGGTAGTCTACCTTTTTAATAGATACGTTAAGTAGTCTCTCCTTTAATAAGAGTTACGTCTACAGTAGTGTTGTTGATTAGCTCTCCGTCAGCACTTTCGATCATTTGCAGGAGAGTATTGGTCAGCATGACCCCGATCCGATCACTAGGTTGCATAATGGTAGTCAATTTAGGACTCTGAAGCATGCGGGTAAAGCTGTGGTAATCATAACCGATGATTTTCAGTTGCTCGGGCACTCGAATGCCTTGCTGTTCAGCATAAATGTATAAAGCATAAGCCACAATATCATTACTGCAAAATACTCCATCATATTCTCGAAGTTGGGCTGGAGAGATATTTTCGGTGACAAAGGACCAAAAATAATCAAAGGTAAGCTTATTGTGCGCACCTTCGATAATATCGTAGGTTACACCATGTTTCATACTAGTGATGACAAAAGCATCCCGACGACGATTCGCTAGAATATCCAGATCTAGCGGGCCGGAGATATGTAGCAACCGTTTACAGCCCAGCTGTATCAAATGTTCGGTAGCTAGCTCACCACCGCGGTAATTATCCGATCCCACACAAGGAATGTTGGAGGAAATAAAACGGTCAAAAGAGACAATAGGGAAAGGGACCTTTTTATAGCTTTCAATATTCATGGTGTGGCTGCACATGATAATGCCATCTACTTGATTCTGGCGAAGCATGCTAATATAGTTGGCTTCTTTCTCAGGATCGTCAAGAGAATTGCATATTAGCAATTTATAGTTTTTTTCATTAGCACTCATTTCAACATACTTGATGAGATCGGAAAAGAAAGGGTGGTTCGAATCTGGAACAATAATCCCAATAAAAAAGGATTGATTCTTCTGTAAGGCTCTGGCGATTTGATTAGGATGATAATCTAAGGCGTCCATCGCTTGTTCAACTTTTTTACGCGTCTCTTTGCTGATATATCCCCGGTTGTTCATTACTCTGGACACGGTAGCTACAGCAACGCCCGCTTCCTTGGCAACATCTTTAATACTTGCCATACCCTCATCCCCGTTTCATAAAATGCTCTAATCTATATTCTACAACGTTTCTTGGATTGTTGACACTAATCAAGACTAACAATTGTAAAAGCATAGATTGTTTTTGATAGTTATAATAGGTATGTTATACGTTACCACAAAATATTCAGGTATAATATTAAATATCAATAATTTTGTCTATATTATATGAATATAATTATATGAAAACGTTTGACATATTATTTGCACATCTATAAAATTGGTTTTGAATAAACGTTCATCTAGGGAGGAACAGGATCCTTAGGAGAACGCTTTCATTAAATTACATTAGTTTGATGATTTCTCTGACTTATGAAGCAAGAGTGTATAAATTGAAATAGAAGGAGAACTCCAATATGCAGATTAAAAATGAAGCTATGCTTATCACTTACGCAGATAGCATGGGAAACAATTTAAAAGAACTAAACGAAGTACTGGATACACACTTGCAAGGAGTCGTGGGTGGGGTTCATTTATTGCCGTTTTACCCCTCTTCGGGCGACCGGGGATTTGCCCCGATGGATTACACCAAGGTTGACTCAGCTTTTGGCGACTGGGCGGAAATTGAACAGATGAGCCAGAAGTTCTACATGATGTATGATTTCATGATCAATCACATTTCACAGCAGTCTCCATATTTTCAAGATTTCCTTGAGAAGAAGGATGAATCGGAATATAAGGATTTATTCATTCGTTACAAGGATTTCTGGCCTAACGGTGAACCAACTGAGGTTGATGTGGATTTAATTTATAAACGTAAACCGCGGGCGCCATACGTAGAGGTTACTTTTAAAGATGGGACGAAGGAAAAGGTTTGGTGTACGTTTGATGAGCAGCAGATTGATCTGGACGTGACTATGGAAACTACGAAGAAATTCGTGAAAGACAATCTGACCTTTCTTGCTGATAAAGGAGCATCGATTATCCGGCTGGACGCTTTTGCCTATGCCAACAAAAAGATCGGTACCAACTGCTTTTTCGTAGAACCGGATATTTGGGAAATGTTGAATTTGTCTAAAGAAGTAGTAGCACCTTATGGCGTAACTGTTCTTCCGGAAATCCATGAGCATTACAGCATTCAATTGAAGATTGCAGACAAGGATTATTATGTCTATGATTTTGCCCTGCCAATGTTGGTATTACATGCTCTGTATAGTGGAAAAGTAAATCGGCTTGCGCATTGGCTGGAAATCTGTCCGAGAAAACAATTCACTACCCTGGATACGCATGACGGCATCGGCGTAGTGGATGTTAAGGACCTGATGACCGACGAAGAAGCTGAAATGACCAGAGAAAGCCTATATAGCCAAGGAGCGAATGTTAAGAAAAAATATAGCTCCGCCGCTTATAATAATCTGGATATTTATCAAATTAACTGCACTTATTATTCTGCACTTGGCAATGATGATCAGGCATATCTTTTGGCCAGAGCTATTCAGTGCTTCGCCCCTGGTATTCCACAGATTTATTATGTAGGTCTATTGGCTGGCGAGAATGATATTGAGCTGCTCGAAAGCACAAAAGAAGGACGCAATATTAACCGCCATTATTATTCTAAAGATGAAATTGCTGCTGAGGTACAACGTCCTGTTGTTCAAAAGCTGTTCGCATTGTTAAAATTCAGAAATAGCTGTCCAGCTTTTGATGGTGAGATCAAGATTGAACAAGGTAGTGAGAATGAGCTGAACATCACTTGGAAAAATGAGAACAGTGTGGCGAAGCTTGAAGCGAATCTGTTGACCAAAGAATACACCATTCTTGCAGGTGAGAATGAAGCAAATATTGCGAAGGTATTTTAATATTTCATAGGATATCGATGGGTGTTCCAAAGGCTGGGTTAATGGCTGCTGGAACACCCTTCTTTTTGGGGGATAGGTGATTCATGTTATGAACTGTTTTTGGTCCGTCTGAATTCAATTGGTGTAAGGCTGAAGTTGCGTTTGAACATCCGGTGGAGATAAGAACTGCTGGTGAAGCCAGTTACTTCAGCAATATCCGATACCGACAAATCACTCTCTACAAGCAGGCGGCATACTTCCTTCATCCGTACCTCCATAATGACATCCACAATAGTGGTTAGGGTCTGCTGCTTATAAAGTCTGCTGACATAAATCGGAGACATATTAAGTTCATCCGCGATTTGGTTCAGACTTAGGCAAGGGTCCATGTAAGATTGCTGAATGGTTTGGTTGATTTGCCGGATTAGATCGCTTTGCTTGGAGCTGCGCTTATCCGCTTGGAATTCCTGAATATGATCGAAAAGCTGGTAAAAAGCCGCTTCAAATTCTTCTATCGTTTCATACTGTTCAAGCGAAGGCATCACCATCATCCCTTCGGTGGAGGTAGGACTAAGCTTCTTGATGTTATCGACGATTCGTTTAATCGTTAGCGTCACCCTTGAAACAGTAAGTTCCAGCACATGATAGGGATATTGCTCCATTTCACGTACCATTTCGGAGAAGTGACTGCGGGCTTCGTCTGTTCTGCCACTTGTGAGCGCATCGACCAGCTTTTTCTCGCTGTCAGCCGGATAGGAGTAAAGATTGTTCTGAAGCTCGCTAATGCGCTCAGCATTGATCAAGCTGCCATGACCATAAAACAGTCTATGTTTGGAAGCTTCTCTGGCCTGACTGTACAGCCGGTTTAGTACATCTGGATTATCACTGATGGGGCTGTACACTAACGACAGTCCGATTTTTAGATAATCACAGCAGGCCACGCGGATCTGCCGCAGTAGCACTTCAATCAGCTCGGTATCCAGATGTTCAGTGGAGGTCATGCTGCTAAGCAACATGACCACGCTATCGTCATTCATATCTACAGTTTCCACCTGATAAGTCTGTCCACAGATCTCTGAGGCAATATTCATGATGGCAAACTTGTACGGAAGGAGATAAGAGCCTCGTTCCTTTCGCAGAGCTTCGTACTCATCAATGCGTAGTAATACTAGCCGGTAGCCCTCGTTTAAATTAAAAGAAATACCCAGCTGTTGAACATCATTTTGCCGGTTGTTATGAGGAGATTTAATGCCAAGCACCAGATTGCGTAATGAATTCTGCCTGATCGTGAACATGCTGTTGCGCTTATCCGCCTCAAGGGTATTCATTCGGCTTACGATCGAATCAATCGGCAGATAAAGCCGTTTGGACAGTACTCTAGAAATAACAAGACCGAACAATAGAATAATTATAGAAATCAGAAGTGTAGTATTGCGGATATGATTGGTCTGTTCAGTAATCACCTCATAAGGAGTAATGCGCACATATTGCCAGCCAAGCGAATCGGGCGAAGTATAGGACACCAGTGATTTATTCCCTCTAAAAGGGGCAGTGAAATAGCCGGCAGAGCGTGCTTTTACTTGATGCTCCAGCCAACTGTTTTCATCCCCGGAGAGCTTCTCCAGTGTCAGCTTATTCCCCGACAGAAAACGGCCTTGGTCATCTAAAATGTAGGTACTGCCACTACCGGGTGTATTGCCGTTAGCCAGTTCTTTATTGATCCAAGCCGCGGATATGTTAACAATAACCGCAGAGTTAATAGAGCGGTCCCAATTGATGGCATCATAGCAGAGGTAAGTATAGACTGAGATGGTTTTCTTCTCAGGTTCATTTATGGAATAGGTTCGCGGAATCGGCGTGAATGTTTTGTAATCCTGATAATGATTCAGCATCTGAATAATTTCAGTGTCCACCAGTTCGCGGGTGGTGAATACGCCATTCTGGCCCTGTGCTGCCGAAATATAAACCGTGTCATTATTCGGATTATATACATAGATGGATTCAATATAGGGCATGGAATTTAAGTAGTTTCCGAGATCGGACATCGCTGCGGTTACCTCATAAATAGAAGGCTTGTTGTAGAACAACAGATGAGAAATCGTGCTGGTTCGATACAGTTGAAATGAAAGCGTTTGCGCGACTTCAGCCATGTTGACTACTTTTTTGCCGGTCTGGGTCAGGTCCCTTAGATCGGAGCGGAAGGTTTGCGTCTTCTCGACACCGATGTAGTACGTATAGTAAACAAAAGTAGAGATAAGAAGGGTTAACGATATGCACAGGGTTATGGTAGTGAGCAGCTTGCCATACAGTAGTCTTTTTCTCCGTAGATCATTATTCTTCATACCGTCCCCCCTGATCATCATATGACTTACTCGGACAAGACTCTGGATGAATTCATATTATGAAGTTCCTTTATTATAAGTCCCCAAGAGTGAACGGAACAGTGGAGCAACCTTATAATCCTGCATTTTTCCAATCTGAAGGGAGTGAACAAATTAAATATTCATGTACAAAACAGCCTTTTCTACAAGGATTATACGGGGTTAGCGAAGCTTGAGAAGCTCTGTGGGTCTCCGAAGACTTTTACATAAACATCCTGATTGTTCAGTTCCTGTTTCGCCAGTTTGTGCAGTAAGGCTTGTAAGCTTCACTTCTGTGTTCAGAAGAATCCCCCTATAGTGGAATTATGCAGTTTCTATATTAAGGGGAGTGAGAGATCTTGAGCCAAACCTCATCCAAAGGAATTTCAAACGTCGAACTTGGCATCCAGGCTGATGGTAGAGCACGCTTACGAACGACAAGAAAGAAGAAAGGATTGTTGTATGAGCTGGTGCACAATCGGGTAATGTTTCTGATGCTGCTGCCCACCTTGGTCTTTTTTCTGGTGAATTCCTATTTTCCAATGGTAGGCATTTATTATGCGTTCACTCAATTCGACTTCAACAGCAGTATGTTCAATTCCAAGTTTGTCGGGTTGCAGAATTTCGAGTTCCTCTGGAGATCCGGTACGCTGGTGAAGCTCACGATGAACACGATAGGATACAATATTGCTTTTATTGTACTAGGGAATGTGCTGGCAATTGTCTGTGCGATCCTGCTGAGTGAGCTCAATGGAAAATGGTTTAAAAAGATTAGCCAATCGGTAATGTTTTTGCCTTACTTCGTATCTTTTGTAATTCTCAGTGTAATTGTCTACAACTTGTTTAATTATGACAGCGGTTTCTTGAATACAATACTTACCCAATTTGGCCTTGATCCGGTCGACGTTTACAGTAAACCTTGGGCATGGATCTTTCTGATCATTATCTTTTATCTATGGAAAAATCTTGGCTACAGCATGGTGATTTATCTGGCGGCGATTACGGGGATTAGTGACGAATATTATGAAGCGGCCAAAATTGATGGCGCTAATATTTTCCAGCGGATTTGGTATATAACGCTGCCGATGCTGAAATCAACCTTTGTGGTGCTGCTGCTCTTTGCGCTCGGCAGTATTATGAAGGGCCAGTTTGATCTTTTCTATCAATTAATAGGCAATAACGGGCTGCTCTACAATACGACGGATATCCTTGATACCTATGTATACCGTTCGCTTAAAGTAACCTTTGATGTGGGCATGGCAACGGCTGCCGGGGTTTATCAATCCCTGTTCGGCTTCGTCCTCATTATGACGGTCAACTATATAATCCGCAAAATAAACGATGACTACGCCCTGTTCTAGGAGGATAAGGAATGAAAATTCAAAAGGATAAATATACGCGAATGCTTCATTGGATTGCCTATGTGGTCATTATTGGCCTGTCGATCGCTTGCCTGCTGCCCTTTTTGCTAATTATCTCTGCGTCTTTGACCAGCAATGAGTCCATTATCCGCGATGGCTATCATCTGATTCCGGCACAGTTCTCACTGGAGGGCTACAAGACGGTATTCATCTTCCCGGATGAGGTGCTGCGGGCATATGCGGTCACAGTCAGCACAACTGCGATTGGAACGGTAATGGGACTTTTTTTCATGACTATGGCCGGTTATGTACTGGCGCGTAAAGATTTCAAATATCGAAATAGCTTTTCCTTCTATATATACTTTACGACTTTGTTTGGGGGAGGACTTGTCCCGTGGTACATCATGATTACGAAATACCTCGGTCTGCTGGATTCCTATGCGGTACTGGTGCTTCCAGGTCTGATGACGCCATTTTTGATCATTTTAATGAAAAACTTCATCAAATCTGCAGTTCCTGAGGAATTATTCGATTCTGGCAAAATAGACGGGGCTGGTGATTTCCGGATTTACTGGCAGATTGTACTCAAGCTTTCCATGCCGGGCATCGCTACAGTCGGTTTGTTTCTGGCTTTGTATTACTGGAATGACTGGTTCACCTCTTCACTGTTCATCAATGATACGCATAAATATCAGCTGCAGTTCTATCTGTACAATGTTATTAATTCAGCACAGTTTATCGCACAGATGGGGGCGGGAACCGGGGTGTCACTGGCTACGGAGGTCCCTGCTGAGTCTACCAAAATGGCGATGGCAATTGTCGTGACGGGACCTATTCTTTTTCTGTACCCGTTCGTTCAGCGTTATTTTGTCAAAGGCCTAACCATCGGCGCTGTGAAAGGTTAGAACCGCAACCTGCCCACTACCGGGTTAAGGTACAGTCGGCTAACATAGAAGCATAGTGAAAAGGGAGGATTCAGATGAATAAACAACGGGGCAAACGTATGTCTATTCTGCTTACGTCAGTATTGGGCTTGACGCTGCTGGCAGGCTGCGGGGGGAATTCTAATTCTGCAAACGGAGACAATTCGGCGGTAAAAGAGAGCAATAGCGGAGGAAACACAGCACAAAGTACGAACGCAGTTACTGAGGAGAAGACCGGACTGGACACTTCCAAAAAGGTCGAGCTGCAATTCTATATGCTAGGCGATGCGCCGAAGGATCTCTCAAGCATTGAAGCCGAAATTAACAAAATGGCTGAAGAGGATCTGAATGCAACCGTTAAATTCAATTATACAACCTGGACAGATTGGGATCAGAAATATAAGCTGCTGCTGTCGTCGGGTCAATCGATCGATCTGATCTTCACTGCGGACTGGACACAATATCAGGCTTATGCGAAAAAGGGAGCTTTTTTGGCTATAGATGATCTGTTGCCAAAAGCTGCCCCAGAGCTCCAGAAATTCGTACCACAGGAAATGTGGGATGCCGTGAAGATTGATGGCAAGATTTACACCGTTCCTGCGACTTATAAGGAGTATGTAACGAATGGCTTCGTATGGCGTGAGGATCTGCGCAAGAAATACAATCTGCCTCAGCCGACAGATCTGGCTAGCTATGAAGCATACATGGAAGGAATCAAGAAAAATGAACCGCAGATGTCGCCGGCTTCTTTTAACAGTGATGTAAGAGGTAACATTCATGATGTATATTCAACACTTACCGCACAGGTCGGCAGTCCGCTGCCTTACGGTATTGGTATTAAGTACGATGATCCTTCAAAAGCTTATCTCTATTGGGGCTCGGAGGAACATAAAGAAGAGCTGCTGACGATGAGACGCTGGCAGGAAAACGGATTGATTTCCAAAAACGTCCTGAACTTGAAGGATACCATCCAGGCGCCGATTATCGCGGGCAAGGCAGCAAGCATCTTCGGAGATAATCCGACTCGCTTCAACGATACGTTGATGAAGGTGAAAGCAGCACATCCGGATTGGGATCTAGGTTACTATCCTTATGGCAATACCATTGGTTATGCAACACCTGTTCATCCTATTCATAATGGTTTCGCCATTCCGAAGAGCAGCAAGAACCCTGAACGTGCGCTGGCCTTCTATGAAAAGATGGTCATGGATAAACGTTACAACCAACTCACACAATACGGTGTGGAAGGAAAGAACTATAAAATTGATGCGAACGGCTACTATGAACTTATTGGTGATGCTTCAACAAACGGTTTTACACGCGAGGGAATGAATGGCTGGGCTTGGCGGAATCCGGAGTTCATGTTGTTTGATAAATCCTATGACGGCGTGAAGGAAATCTTCGCTGAGCTCGACAAAATTCAGAAACCGGATATTTTCACAGGTTTTGCTGAGGATTATACCTCCTATCAGGCGGAAAAAGCAGCACTAGAGCAGGTGGAAAAGCAATACCTGTATCCATTGCAAGCTGGATTAGTAGAGGATGTTGATGCGGGTTTAGCCACCTTTATGGAAAAGGCTAAGCAAGCAGGCCTTGAGAAAATCCAGACCGAATATATCAAGCAATGGGACGCTTATGTGCAGGAGAAGGGTTTGAAATAATAAAAGTAGCAAGGGTTGTTCCCTAAGCCAAATGGGGAGCATCCTTTTTTTTGTGTTTTTTAGAGTCTTCAGGATCTACGAAAAGCGTTGGCGGAATTCCCGCGGAGTGGTCCCTTCTATTCGAATAAAGCTGGAGCTGAAGTAAGGGGCCTGATTGAAGCCGACTTCCTCGGCTATACGGGCAATCGTGTAGCTGGTCTGCATCAGCAAAAGTTTACTTTGCTGAATTCGATAATGCAGCAGATATTCCATCGGCGCACAGCCGTATTCCTTCTTCATGCAACGAGCGATATATACAGGGTGAAAGCTTAGGCTTTCCCCTAGCTGTTGCGCAGTGATGTGCTCACGAAAATGGCTGCGTAAATAGGAGGCCGCTTGCTCTGCACATGTTTTGGAGGGCGAGGGGCGCTCATGGCTGAGGGAGGCGGATAACTGCTGAATAACCTCCTGAAACAACAGCTGCTGCTGAAATGGAGTATCGCTTAAATGGGAATTAGGCACAAGCTGATTCAGCTGTGAGAGCAGCTCTTCTATCTTGGACGGCTGCAGCAGAGTCGTATACTGAGGCAGGCGTAAGCTAAACGGCCGGATATCAAATTCGTCAGATTGCAGGGAGTTCTCTATTTTGACGTTGTCCTTCTCAAGCGCAGCAGCCGTATCCTCGGTCATATTCCATTCACCCACCGTTTGAAAATGCAGCCAATAATAAGAGGTGGATTCCTTGCAGCTGTCCGTACTGAAATGATGGCTGTCTGGACGAAGCAAGAGCGCCTGACCCGCTTTTACTTGAAAGGGGAGGCCGCCTTCACTCATATATAAACAGCCTTGTTTAACTACAAGCAAATCGAACACCCGGGTATTATGGCGGCTCATATGATAATGGCCGGGGGAGAAAGTATGGAATCCGCTTACAATGTAGTACAGCAACGGAGGAACGGTGAAGTTCAAGATGTTCATGTCAGAAGCTCCTTTTAGTGAGGTTGGAATAATGTAATAATTGGTTTGAAATCTGTACCATCATCTAAAGTATATCATCTATAATTTAGTCTGACCTAATGAATAAAGATGTTATTTTTTTAGGCTAAGTCTGTAGGCATGGTTTACGAGGAGGGTTTGTATAGTGAAAAAAGAAAGACAGGTTTTTGGACTCTGGGTATTGGCTTGGCCTATATTTATAGAGGTATTTCTACAGACTCTGCTGGGTACGGTAGATACATTAATGGTCAGCCGTATCTCTGATGATGCAGTCGCCGTAGTCGGCATTTCCAATCAATTGTTCGGTGCATTGACCACGCTTTTCACAACATTTGCGGGTGGAGCGGGGATTCTGATCGCGCAGAGAATGGGCTCCAAACGTTTTGGTGAAGCGCGCACGATTGCTATTATGGGAGTATCGGTTAGCCTCGTGTTGGGGATTGTCGTGAGTATTGTGTTGTTTTTCTATGCGGGCCCTATTGGTGGGGTTCTAAATATAGCACCTGAGCTATTGTCACTTTCCAATGTCTATATCTCCTACGTCGGCGGTGGACTTTTTATGGTCGGGATGATCGCTTCCCTCGGTACCGCTATCCGTAACACAGGGAATACCAAAGGACCGATGTACACAGGGATTATAATCAATGTCATTCATATTATTCTGAACTATATTTTTATATTTGGTGTATTCGGTCTGCCACAGCTAGGCCTTGCGGGCATCGCGATCTCCAGTATTATCAGTAGACTGGTCGGAGTGATTATTCTCTACTCCTTATTCCGGCGTTCTTTCGAGATCAAGGTTAGACTTAGAGATTTCCGCATATTCAATGGCAAGCTGTTCAAGCAAATTTTGAAGATTGCCTGGCCTCTCGGGATCAATTCTTCCTGTTGGGTATTCTCCCAGCTTATTGTGTATTCCTTTCTGGCTGCACTTGGAGCCGAAGCGTTAGCAGCACGCACGTATCTTAATACCTTGGAGTCCTTTTGCTTCACACTTGGTTATGCTTTTGCGCTGGCGGGGCAGATACAGATTGCTCATTTATTTGGAGCAGGCAAATTGAAAGAAGCTTATCGCAGTGCGTATCGTACACTCTTTATTGGTTTGAGCATTGTGTCAGCTAACATGCTGTTACTATTCCTGTTCGGAAAACAGCTGCTCGGTTATTTCACATCTGATCCGAAGATTATTGCGATCGGGGTTTCTTTGTTAGCTCTAAATCTATTGCTCCAGCCCTCCAAAATGCTGAATATGGCCCTCGGCAACGCGCTGAACGCTATCGGGGATACGCGTTATACGATGTATACTTCCATCGTGTCTATGTCCCTAATTGGCGTGGGCTGCTCCTATTGGTTAGGAATCAGCGTCGGCTGGGGACTTATGGGTATCTATTGTTGTATGATAGCCGACGAATTGGTGAGAGGCTTGCTTGTTCTGGCGCGCTGGAGGGGGCGAAAGGTTCTCCGCCAAGCGGATATCGGCTTGAGTGAAGAGAATGCTTCACTACATGGAGCCGGGAAAAGAAGCACCTCGTTAACCACATAAGCGGGACTCTATAAGCCTAGCTTGATGGGCAATGGAGTGGTTTAAGAGTCGGACGTTGTTTGTTGCGGCAGTAGGGCGGCTGCAGGAGAGCGGTAGTTGGGCGGTTACGGGAGGACAGGTGCTTTCGGACTCAGATGCCGCTATTTGCCGGTTCAGAGCCTTTTGCGGGTAGTTTCGGACTGGAGGGGCGCTATTCCTCGTAAAATGGCTCCTAATGGGGGCGTTTTGCACCAATAGTGACTCTGGAGTCCGATAGCTTATGAAAAGAGACGTTTGTGCGGAAATAACGGCTCTGGAGTCCGAAAGCGACTTTGAAAGTCCAAGTAACACCGTGCACCCAAGCGACAATAAGCACTCCGAATAATATTGAGCATCCCGAGTAACGTCGAGCACTCCAAGTAACAATGAGCATCTTGAGTAACAATAGGCACTCCAAGTAACATTGAGCATCGTATGAACAACTAGCGTTCGAAGTAACATTACGTGTGCTGTTTTTATGAAAGAGGTTACCTCATGAGTAGAAATGATTACTTCTGTGAGGGCCTCTTTTTTATGCGCGTATAAAGTTTAAGTTTGACGGTTCTCAAATTTGATTATTCATTCATATAGAGTTTGATTCTATGATATAAATGAGTTAGCCTTTATAGAATGGGTAGCCGTTATATAAATACATGTTACTGAAGGGTTTGAGGGAAATGTTGTTGTCAAAATGGAGAGGGTTTTCGTTACTAGGGCTGCTCTTAATGCTTGTACTATTATCAGGCTGTTCTAAAGGCACTGCTCATGTCACAGTGAATAAGAATGGAAGCGTAGATATTGCAGTGAACATGAAAGTGAATTCGCGTGCAGAAGCGTTGGTTAGCGGAAAAATGGAAGATGCTCTGGTAAACAAACTTAAGGATCAGGGGATTGAGCTAGAGAAAAGCCAAGATGGAAAATCTACAGTCTATGAATTCGTGAAATCTTATGCCTCTTTTGAGGATATGAAAGCACTCTCTGGTGACTTGGATATTGTGGACCTGAAATTAGATACCAAAGATAATTGGTTTTATACCAAATATGACGTTGAGGCGAAGCCCAAATTAAATAGCTACATAGACACCATAATGGATAATATGGGATCGCTCAGTTTATCGAAGCCGATTATTCGGGCTTTTTTGCAAAACATGGCTTTCGACTTTAAATTAACGTTACCTGTGGATCTATATGGAGACAATAATGCAAATGTGGAGGACGGCAGAACCCTTACTTGGAATGTTACACTAGCGGATACAGAGCCAATTCAAATGCAGGTTTATGTGCCTAATGTATGGAATATCGTGATTGTGCTTATCATTTTAGTGGTGGTTGTTGTAACTGCGATTATATTGTTCGTCAGAAAAAGAAAGCAGCGTAATAGAAAACGTTTCTAAGTGGGTTCGTAAAGTTACGGAAGTGCCGGGAAGCTAGGATGCTTTACCGGCCTTCTTTACTTTTTAGCAGGCACAGAGTTATAATTAGTACCAAGTACTAATATCAGATACTAATTGAAGAGGTGATTGGAATGACAGGTGCAAAAATTACCGCTATCGGAACCTATGTCCCAGCCAAAAGACTGACTAATGCCGATCTGGAGCAGATCGTAGATACAAATAATGAATGGATTGTGCAACGGACCGGAATCCGTGAGCGCCGAATTAGTCGGCAGGATGAGTATACAAGTGATTTATGTGCAGCAGCTGTGCAGGATCTTATGACTCGTTATGGAAAAAGCGTTCAGGATGTCGATATGGTCCTGGTAGCTACGAGTACACCTGACTTTTCCTTTCCCTCAGTAGCTTCTTTGATTCAAAATCGTTTTAACATTCCGCAGACTGCTGGTGCTATGGATTTGAGTGCAGCATGCGCAGGTTTTGTCTATGCACTGCATACTGCTCACAGTTATGTGGCTTCAGGAATGCATCGCAAGGTACTGGTTATTGGTGCGGATACGATCTCCAGGATTACGGATTATACTGACCGCAGTACATGTATTCTTTTTGGGGATGGCGCTGGAGCAGTGCTTGTGGAAAGTGATGAGCAGACGACGGGATTTTTAGGCTTCCAGCTGGCAAGTGATGGCGGTGGGGCACATCATGTTTACCGTACGGGGCTTGCCCATACTGTAAACAATATTGAGCTGGTAGATACACAAATGCTGGTACAGAACGGACGAGAAGTGTTTCGCTGGGCGGTCAGAACGGTTCCTTTAGGTGTGCAACAGCTGCTAGAAAAAGCGGAGGTAGGTCTGGAGGAAGTAGACTGGTTTATTCCACACAGCGCTAATATGCGAATGATTGAGCCAATATGCGAGCGATTAAATTATCCGCTGGAGCAGGTGCTGCACAGTCTTGTGAATTTCGGGAATACTTCGGCTGCCACGATTCCTTTAGCACTTGATTTGGGCATCCGCGAGGGCAAGGTACAAAATGGACAAAAGATCCTGATGTATGGTTTTGGTGCCGGATTAACCCAGGCAGGACAATTGATTGAGTTGAATTTGGATCATCAGGTAGGGATACCTACTCCATATTAAGAGGTGGAGTTCGGCCAGCTAGAGACCAATGAAGATAGATAACGAAACATTTTCGATAATCAATAAAAAGACAACGCCGTTTGCGGAAACCCGCTTACATAAGCCGTTGTCTTTTTTTGTTGATTAACTAAGTATTTAATTGACTGCCACAGGATTCACGCACAATAAGCACAGGCTCCACTACAAATGATCCACCGCCAGACTGATTGTTAATCAAGTCATAGAGCATATGGGCAGCGAGGATGCCAAGCCGTTCTTTGTTCTGGCGGATGGTCGACAGTTTTGGACTGGTATATTTACAGGCTTCAATGTCGTCACATCCGATAATGGCAATATCTTCAGGCACGCTGAGACCGTGTTCTTTCAAAGCCCGGATGGCTCCCAGAGCCAGCAAATCAGAAGCCGCAAAAATGGCTTTTGGTAAATTTCCGGCTTGAATTAATTGCTGCATAGCCGTATAACCGCTGGGCTCAAAGAAATCGTCGCCATGAACAAACCACTGACGGTTCAAAGTGAGGCCGAAGCTTTCAATAGCTTTGACATATCCGGATTCCCGCAGGTTAGAAATATCTGAATCCGCTGCACTTCCGATAAATCCAAGTTCTCTATAGCCAAGCAGATAAAAATGCTCCACGACCTTGGAAGAAACCTGAAAGTTATCTGACATCACAAAGCCGGATTTTTTGCCCTTTAGCTCAAGGTCGACCCCGATACAAGGAATACTGCTCATATCCAGATCGCGGATGGTAGGCTCCATCTTTTGTCCGGAAATAATAACACATCCATCCACATTAAAATGAACAGATCGAGCGAAATAATCGCCGCTGCTGATGAATTTCTCGTTGGAAAAGAAAATGAGATCGTAGCCCAGAACGCCCATCTGCTTTTTAAAAGAATTTAGCACTTCTACGAAAAAGGGATGTGTAAATTCGACATTAAGCTCGCCAGCAAAAATAACCCCGATCAGATTCGACTTCTTAGTTGCGAGTGTCTTGGCGGAGTTGGAAGGTGAATATCCGGTTTGTTCGATGATTTCCAAAACTCTTTGCTTGGTCTTTTCGGAAACATCACTGTAATTGTTCATAATTTTCGAAACAGTCGAGACAGAAACGCCGGCCATTTCGGCAATCATTTTGATATTCATAGTTAATAATGCCACCCTCCGCTAAATCGTTGAAATTTGAGAAAAAGACTGTTCTAGAGCGGTTATTTGCGAGTTATTATGAATAGGGTGAATGAAAATTCAATTATTTTCAGTCTATTATTATTGCCGAAACAAGTCAAATATATATTTCACTATGCAGATTTACTCCAAAATAATCTATGTAAAAAAATTCAAAATTACATCTTTACAAAAATAGAAAACTAAGCAACAATAGCATTGTCGAAACCGATTTCGATTTTTCGCTTGAATTACGAATATTACGAAATTCGAGGAGTGATGTTTAGGATGAAAAGGAATTTCACAGCAGCACTTGCTGCTATGCTCCTTGTCACCGGGCTGCTATCACCGGTTGGGAGCATGAATGCTTCAGCGGCAGAGGCGTTAAAGGAAAACTCACCTGATTCAGCGGCAACGAAAGTGGAAAATGAACCAATCAATGGATTGAAAGCGTTTACCGATGTATCTCCAAATCATTGGGCCGCAGGTCCATTACAGCGTTGGAGCACAAATGGGATCATAAGCGGATATGACGACGGGTCGTTTCGTCCGGGTAAGGAAGTCACGAAGGCAGAATTCGCTGCTATTATGAATCGTATATTTAATTATCAGGAGCAATCGGATAAGGTTCCCGCTGATGTCCAGACCACAGACTGGTATAAAAATGATATAGCCAAAGGGATTGCAGCTGGTTATTTAAGCAGTGATCAGAAGAACAATATTTATCCTTCAAAAGCACTTTCGCGCGCGGAGGCAGCGTTAGCATTGGAGAAAGTGTTTCGTTTCAATGCAGACAAAAGCAGTACAACAGCATTCACCGATCTGAACGGAGTCAGCGATGAAACCGCAAAAGCAATAGCCGTTCTATCGAGTGCAGGTTATGTAAAAGGTTATCCTGGAGGTTTGTTTAAGCCTGATGGTGGGATCACCCGTGCAGAGTTAGCTCAGTTGGCTGATCGAATGGTTTCGGGACTCCTCCTGAAATCAGGAGAGATTTCACTAGGAACAGTAAAGGGCAATGTAGTCATTAATCGGGCTGATGTGATTCTTAAAGACACGGTCATCCAAGGTAATCTTTATCTAACCGAGGGGATAGCTGAAGGGAATGCAAAGCTTGAAGGTGTAAAGGTAACAGGGACTACTTTTGTACGGGGAGGCGGCGAGCAAAGTATCGGCTTACACCATACTTCTCTTGGACTGCTTCAAGTAGCCAAGCCTAATGGTAAGGTTCGGATTTATGCCAGCGGGTCGACAGCTGTGGGTACTGTGCAGCTGCTATCTGGGTCAATCTTGGAAGAAAGCAGCGATCTTACCGGGGCAGGGTTTGGGGATGTTGAGATGGATGTCGTTCCTCACAATATTTCGCTTCGCGGAACATTTGGAGCGGTTCGTTCAGCAGACTCAGCAGTCAGCGGTTCTTTGTTAAGAATCCTTGGAACTGTCGGCAGCCTTACTCTGGGAAGTCCGACCCATTTAACATTGGAGAACAATTCACAAGTGGCGGCACTAATCCTATCTGCGAGCGCTGGAGCTACAGCAATTCAAGGCAGCGGAAGCGTAACCACAATAGATAACAAAGCCGATGGAGTGACGATTGGCGGTGTAGCAATGAAAAAAGGAAACACTGGCAAAACAACATTGCCAATAGCAAGCTCAGCGCCAAGCAGTTCGGGGAATGTAGGTCCAATAACGACGCCAAGCGCCACACCTGAAGCAACGGCGGCACCTACAGCAACGCCAACACCAACCGAAACACCGACACCAACAGCAACGCCAACACCAACCGAAACACCGACACCAACAGCAACGCCAACACCAACCGAAACACCGACACCAACAGCGACACCAACACCAACCGAAACACCGACACCAACAGCGACGCCAACACCGACCACTGATCCGTGGACACTGGTGTGGGGGGATGAGTTTGATGATGGAGACATTGATGCTACAAAGTGGACCTATGACCTTGGAGATGGTTCGCAATACAACAATCCAGGTTGGGGAAACAATGAGAAGCAGTGGTATACCAACGATGAGAAGAATGTAAAGGAACAGGACGGTAACCTGATCATTACGGCCCACAAAGAAGAAAAAGCTGGCAAACAATATACTTCTACACGGATTAAGACTAAAGGGTTGTTTAGTAAAAAATATGGCAAATTTGAAATTCGGGCCAAAGCACCTACTGGAAAAGGGTACTGGCCGGCGATCTGGATGCTGCCGGAGAACGATGTGTACGGGACTTGGGCTGCTTCCGGTGAGCTTGATATTATGGAAGGCTGGGGCAGTCGTCCAAACACGGTAGCGGGGACGATTCATTACGGCGGTATGGCGCCGAACAATGTATACTCCGGCAAAGAGTATGTATTTCCGGATAACGCTACGATTGAGCAGTTCCATACGTACTCTATTGAGTGGGAGCCGGGCGAAATTCGCTGGTATGTGGATGGTGAATTATATTCGACCAAAAATGACTGGTATAGCATCAGCAATGGGCAGCCTGCCAATAATGTGTATCCAGCGCCGTTTAATCAGAAGTTCCACTTGCTGATAAATCTGGCCGTAGGCGGTAACTTTGATGGTGATCCGACTAGCGAAACCGTATTTCCAAAATCGATGGAGATCGATTACGTTAGAGTCTATGAGCTGACAGGTCGTGAGTACCGCGAGCCTATTCCAGTTACACTGGAGAAGGAAGCCTATCCAGAAGGCTCCAAGCTTGCACTGGCAGACGGCAACATGGTCTATAACAACAATTATTCGGAGCAGGTGCCGGGGGATGACGGTATGGGAATCCCGAATACCGCACATTGGGTACTTTATAAAGAAGCAGGGGCTGAAGCTACGGTTTCTACCGTTCCTATTGGGGAGCGCAATTATGTGAAGGTAGATATCAGCAGTGGTGGCGGCAATTTTTATTCGATTCAACCCCAAGCTATCGTATCTATAGCTAAAGGCAGGTTCTATAAACTCAGCTTCGATGCCAAAACCGATATGTCCCGCAGTATGAGCGTCCGGTTAACAGGTGGAGAATCTCGTGGATTTGCAGCGTATTCTCCATCGCTTAAGGTAGATCTAACTTCAGCGATGACCCATTACGAGACGATGTTTCAAATGAAGGAAAACTCAGATATTGCTGCACGCGTCGAGTTCAACGTGGGTACCAATACTTCACCGGTATGGTTTGGTAATGTCAGATTAGAAGAGATTGAGAATATTCAATTCCCGCATGATAGTGTGAAGGAACCGCTGGCCAACGGTAATCATCTGTACAATGGTACTTTCGATATTGGGGAACCCAATCGGATGAGTTATTGGCATACGGAAGCAACTGGTGGTGCCATGGTAGAATCAAGCGTTAATGACAATGGCCAGTTAAAGCTGCAGATTGGCGGCAGTGAAAATGGTGAGGTTCGGTTACTTCAGAAGGGAATTCAGCTCATTCAAGGGCAGGACTATGAGGTTACGTTCAATGCTTCAGTCTCCTCTGCACGCACAGGAACGGTTCAACTACTAGGGAAAGACGGCAGTGTACAGGCAGAACAACCGGTTAACTTAAGCGAAGGTGAGCAAAAAATTAAAGCTACCTTTATCAATCTTGCAGGTGCAACCGATCATGAAGGACAATTCGTATTACTGTTAAACGGTGCTGCGGATACAGTCATTCTGGATAATTTCCAGATGCTGCGTACTAGCTTCTATTTTGATCCATCGCTAATATACTACCCACTCTTGAATGGTGAATTTAACTTTGGGTTTAGCGCCTGGGACCGCCTGTTGACAGAGCAGGGTGGTCAGAGCAGCGCTACGGTTGCAGATGGAGCAGCGAAATTTAGCATTACGAATACCGGCAGTCAGGCGTATTCTGTAATGTTGTTTCAGAACAACTTGAAAGCTGCTGCTGGAATGGATTATGTGGTTGAATTTGACGCCAGTTCAACCGTAATCCGCAAAATCGGGGTGAAAGTAGAAAATGGTACGTATCAGGCCTCGTTCAGCAATATTGTGGAGGTAACGCCGGAGACGAATCATTACAGATTCGAATTCCGGCAAGGAAGCAAGGATACATTGTCTCTAAAATTCCTGCTTGGGAAGGTTGAGGGGATTAGTATTCCTCAAAACCATGATATTATCATTGACAATGTGAAATTTGAGATCAAAAATGCACCGGCCAAACCGCAGGAGCTGCTAAGCGACAGCAGCAATAACAGAGTTTCGCAGCCGATTGAGCTTACTTTTATCGACAATGCAAATTGGCGGAATCAAATCATGGCGGTAAAGGTTAACGGTACAATACTTAATGCAGAGCAGTACACTATTGAACCGGGAAAAATCACAATTGAAGCAGCAGTATTTCCGGACGAAGGAAGTTATGCCATTACTGTTGAGGCTGAACATTATGTTACTGCAACTGTCACGCAGACTATTCTAGCTAATGATAACAATCTAGTCATCAATGGTTCGTTTGGCAGCGATAAGACGGGCTGGACTACCTGGTCCGGAGAAGGTGGCGTCTCCGCGTTTAATGTGAAGGATGGCGTAGCTGAAATCCTGATTACGTCGGCCGGATGGGAAGCGTGGCATACACAATTTTTCCAAGAGGGTATTCCACTGGAGGGCGGAAAAACGTATGAGGTGAGCTTCAAGGCGAAATCAACGGTTCCGCGGCAAATTGTGTTAGAATACTCCAATACTTCAGCTGCTTCCGCACAAGCTAAGTTTGATATTCATGCGGATTGGGCTACTTATACAGCACAATTTACGGTGTCGAACAGCAATCCGCTGAAGCTTAATTATCTGATCGGCAAAACGCTGGGCGCTGATCCTGCGGCTAACAGTACGCCGCATACGATTTCTTTTGACGATATTGTGGTCAGGGAGGTACAAGGGGGTCCACCAGTAATACCGCCAAGCGGTACGCTGGATAATGGAACCTTCGATGTAGATGCAACGGGCTGGAGCCAGTACTTTGACGGAATCGGATCTGCCTCTGTTCAAGAGGGGGAATTTGCTATCAACTTAACAGGTACCGGGCAAGCCCCTTTTAGCGCACAGGTGGATTACGAAAATCTGAAACTTGTTCAGGGAAAAACGTACACCTTGAAGTTTAAAGCTCGTTCTACAGTAAACCGCAATATTCAGGTAGCTGTGGAGCATAAAGGCGGGGATTACACCAAATATATGGAAGCTGAGCTTGTAGCCTTGACCCAAAATATGGACGAATACAGCTACACATTTACGATGAATGGGGCAACAGACGCAGGTGTTCATCTGGTGTTTTTGCTAGGGCTTATAGATGGGAACGGTTCGGAGACGAATAGTGAAATTAGCGCGGGCAGTACAATTTATTTGGATGATGTAAGCTTGATCGAAGGGTAAACGAAAAAAACGGCAGTGTTTTCCTTTTTACAGGAGCACTGTCGTTTTTTTGTGTGTGTTTTTTGTGGGTTAGATTTAAGTTTCTTTAGGGATAAATTCAAAAATTTTGCCACTCTCAAAAGATTCTATTAGTTTCAGCAACCAGCGGTAGTAGTTAATGGATTCAGTTATTTTTTCTTCATCTGTATTTAAGAGCTGCATAAGTTTACTATCGTCACTATACTCTTTTTTCATATCGTTAATTTCTGCAAGTGATTTCGCTAGTGAGATCATATTACCTTCGACGGCTTTTCTCCATTTAATAGAGAAGTAATCACTGAAGTTCTGATGCCAGTCAGGCACAGTGGTGAACAAGTCTTTGCGCGTCCCTCTCCCCCATACTTTGTCGATCATTTTCAGATCTAGAAGGGTACGGACTCCCGTACTCATGGACGTTTTACTCATTCCCATTGTTTTGCTGAGCTCATCCAGTGTCACTGGACCTTGATTGAAGTACATATAACCGTATAAATGTCCAATAGACAAGGTAATGCCATACAGATCCATGTTTTTGCCGATAGAATCGATCACACGTTCACGGGCTTTACTAATCTTCTCTATTTGTTCGGGCGTAAGCCCTTCTAAATCGTTCATGATGTCCCTCCTGAGGAATAGGTCGATAGACTGCAACCTTATACAATGTATTGTAATCAAATCCCCCTCCATAAGTAAAGAATTCATGAAGAAAGGAATTTGGCGTAAAACAGAGTATTCCATACATAAAGTTCGTAAAGTTAAAACTGTACACTAAATTTTATCCGTATATGGTGTTTGCATGAATTTTCAATAGTCCGGTAAACTACTATAAGTGAACTAAACCCGGATAACATTTCGGGAGAAGGAGGACGGCATGGCTATTATAGAGGTGAAACAACTAACCAAAGTATTCGGTCATGATGCGGGACGCGCGATTCCTTTATTAGAGCAAGGGATGTCGAAGGAAAAAATTGCTCAGGAATTGAAGTTGACAGTCGGAGTCAACAAAGCCGAATTCAGCATTGAAGAAGGAGAAATATTCGTCATTATGGGTTTGTCCGGCAGCGGTAAGTCGACGCTGGTTCGTTTGTTGAACCGCTTGATTGAGCCTACAGGGGGGCAAGTTCTTTTTAAAGGGAAAGATGTTGTGAAAATGAATCCGGAGCAGCTGCGCCAATTCAGACGGAAGAACATCGGTATGGTGTTTCAGAAGTTCGCATTATTTCCACATCGAAGCGTACTGGAGAATGCAGCATACGGACTTGAAGTTCAGGGCGTAGATAAAAAGAAAAGAACTGAACTGGCAACGGAAGCTTTGCATCTGGTAGGTCTGAAAGGTTGGGAGAATCATCGTCCTGATCAACTCAGTGGAGGGATGCAGCAGCGTGTTGGACTGGCACGGGGCCTTGCCAACGACCCGGATATCCTGCTTATGGATGAGGCATTTAGTGCACTGGATCCGCTTATTCGTAAAGACATGCAGCAAGAGCTGCTGGAATTACAGGCCAGAGTGAAGAAAACCATCGTGTTCATCACTCATGATCTAGACGAAGCTTTGCGGATTGGAGATCGGATCGCACTGATGAAGGACGGAGTCATTGTGCAAATTGGTACACCGGAAGAAATCCTCATCCAACCTGCCAATAAATATGTAGAGCGATTCGTGGAGGATGTGGACTTGTCCAAGGTGTTGACTGCAGCTCATGTAATGCGTCAGCCGGAAACAGTCAGACCTGAACGCGGGCCTCGGGTAGCGCTTCAATTAATGCGTGACAGTGGTATATTCAGTCTGTATGTAGTGGACAAGGAAAATAAGCTTCTGGGTGTTATTACAGCTGAGGATGCCCTTAAGGCACTGAATGATAATAAATCTATTCTGGAAGTAACGCGGAGAGAAATCCCACGTGTACAACCGGAAACGCTACTCAATGATTTCTTTGAATTAATATCTGAGACACATTTGCCTGTAGCCGTCGTAGATGAAGCGGATAAATTGAAGGGTATTGTGATTAAAGGAGCCGTTCTTTCCGCACTCGCCGGCAACGCGGTACCGGAAGGAGGATTATAATGGACATTCCTAAACTGCCTTTGGGAAAGGCACTCGAGTGGTTGGAAAATTGGCTGACGACTTATTGTGGGCCCCTGTTTGACTTCATCCATTCGATTATCGGTGGTATGGTGGCTGGCATTGAAAATGCACTTACCTTCCTGCCAGCACTAGTACTTATCGTGATTATTGCAGCTTTGTCTTATTGGATCGGTAAATGGCGCATGGCACTATTTGCGGTCATTGGGCTGCTTCTGATTGATAATCTTGGATTATGGGGACCTTCTATGCAGTCCTTGGCCCTTGTTCTAACCGCCTCGATATTGGCTGTAGTAATTGGTGTGCCGATTGGTATTTTATGTGCGCAGAGAAATACCGTTAGAAATATAGTTACGCCTATTTTGGACTTTATGCAGACGATGCCGGCTTTTGTATATTTATTGCCAGCGGTATCCTTTTTCTCACTGGGCGTAGTTCCAGGGGTTATAGCTTCGATTATTTTTGCAATTCCGCCAACGATTCGCTTGACCAATCTCGGAATTCGTCAGGTTTCGGAGGAACTGGTAGAGGCAGCAGATGCTTTCGGATCGACACCTACTCAGAAATTAGTTAAATTGCAGCTTCCAATCGCTTTACCAACAATTATGGCAGGTGTGAACCAGACAATTATGTTGTCACTGTCAATGGTTGTTATCTCATCGATGATTGGTGCACAGGGCGTGGGTGCCTATGTATACCGTGCGGTATCACAGGCTAAGACAGGAGACGGATTCGAAGCAGGGATTGCGATCGTTATTATTGCCATTCTGCTGGACCGTTTGACACAGAACGCACTAAAACCAAAACAAAGATAGGAGTTTTAAATAAATGAAGAAGAAAAATATAGGGGTATTCCTGTTAGTTATTATGATGATTGCTGTTATTGCTGGATGTTCTTCATCAAGTAAAGAGAAGGTAAAATTAGCATATGTAGCATGGGATTCGGAAATTGCGAGTACTTATGTAGTAAAGGAAGTACTTGAAACTAAGCTTGGAGCTACCGTTGAAATGCTGCAGGTAGATGCTGGCCCAATGTGGGCTGGGGTTGCAGACGGTAGTGCGGATGGAATGGTTGCAGCTTGGCTGCCAAGCACCCATGCGGCTTATCTAGAAAAGTATGGTGCAAAAATTGAAGATTTGGGTGCGAATCTAAACGGAACTAAGGTTGGCTTGGCTGTTCCAGCCTATATGGATATTAATTCTATTGAAGACTTGAAGAACAGTGATATGGCAGCAAAGCTGAACAATCGCATTATCGGCATTGAGCCAGGTGCTGGCATTATGACAACCACAGAAAAGGCTATTGCGGAATATGATCTTAGCGATTACACACTTCTTGAAAGCTCATCCGCAGCGATGGCTCAGGAACTGCAAAAGGCTTATGACAACAACGAGCCAATCGTTGTTACAGGTTGGACACCACACTGGATGTTCGCCAATATGGATCTGAAGTATCTGGAAGATCCAAAAGGGGTTTATGGTGCGGATGAACAGATCCACACGATGGTCCGCCAAGGTCTGAAAGATGACATGCCGAATGTCTACAAATTCCTGGATCAATTCGAATGGACAGCGGAAGATATGGCTAAAGTAATGATTGAGGTTCAGGGTGGTAAGTCACCAGAAGAAGCCGCTAAAACTTGGGTTGAGAGCAATCCGGATAAAGTGAATGCTTGGGTTGCAGGTATAGAATTGTAAGTAAATTAAAAACTGTGTTATGATGTGAAGAATAAATGGAAACAAAAATGTAACTTGTACGCTAACTACTGTTCTTTACACATTACACTTCATAAGCAAGCTCATTCAATAAAACACCCCGTAAGGGGTGTTTTTCTTGGGAATATAAGCAAAGTATTACAAGCTCTTAATGTACTGTGCTTATATTTCAATAAGAATGGATACCTAGTTTACACACTTAGACTTATGCTTTGTCAAAGTAAATCAGGAGGCAGCTGCTGCAAGGAGTCAAGAGAGGAGACTGCTTCATGACAGAGACCATAAATACCTGGATTGATTGGCTGCTGCAAACGCTGGGCCTTAGCGGGCCATCTATTTTATTCGTGACCATCCCGCTCGCACTTTTGCAGAGTATATTAGGATTTTTTCCATTCGTAATTTTGATCGTGCTGCATGTCTCTGTTTTTAACGTAATTGGAGGCATGCTGATCAGTTGGCTGGCCTGCAATCTAGGCGGAATACTGATGTATTTTCTTATTCGGAGATATCTGTATAACTGGTTTGACCGAAAATGGAGAACCAAACTGAAGCGCTATGATAAATGGCAACGTTACTTGGATCGATACGGGATTTGGACGCTGGTACTATTGCGTACGATTCCGATTATTCCGAACAATGTAATCAATTTCATGTCTGCTGTTTCACCGATTAAAGCCTCATCCTTTATATGGGGAACCGTGCTTGGTAATTTATCTTATATATGGTTATTCGGTACGATTGGATCAACTTTAATTGTTCCGCGTGAAGAATGGAATGGTTATCTTACCTGGTATGCGGTGTTTATTGCTATTCTCATTGGCATCTTTATTCGGCGTCATTGGGACCATTTGCAGGAGGATAAGCGGAGCAGAATGCACTAATATCATATTCCCAGTTCATGATCTAAAGGATGAAGAACGTTTCTTCAGGCGTAGTTTGCCGGAGGGAACGTTCTTCTTTTTTGTCCTCTTAGCGAATACCTTAAATTAAGTGGAGGTGGCTTGACCTCTGCGTAAGGCGGGAGGGACTATTGCAATGGGCAGATTGAAAAAATGGGGGAACCGAAGGCTGAGAATACCTGATCTAGGCCATTTTCGGCTGCCAAAAATAAATGGGGACACGAATCGGAGATTCTCAGCAAGAAGCTCCGCATTCAAGTCAAAACCCAGCCGGGCAGCGGTTAGGCCGCAGCGTACGCGCTTTGAAGCCAAACGTAGCAAAGGCCGCTTTAGGTTATCCAGCCGGCCAGAGAGTAAGGTAACGGTTGCAGGCGGAAAAACACATAAGCCAAGAAGCCGACGCAAATTTTGGCTGATAGCATCTTTAGTAATACTTGTGCTGGTGCTGCAGTCACTTCGCTATGTGGAGCTGCATATGAAGCCGCCCATCCTGCATTTAGCACAAATACGTGTGAAGCAAATCGCTACGGAATCGATTAATAAGGCGATTACCTCTCAGGTTGCGAATGGAGGGAATGCGGAAGAGCTAATTGATTGGAAGACGGATAAGAACGGGAAAATATCAGGGTTCATGCTCAACTACGCGGAGCATATGCGTATTACTTCGCAAGCGGCACAGGTCATTCAGTCTACGCTGCAGGAATTGCATAATCGAACAGAATATATTCCGCTGGGGCAGGCGCTGGGCAGTCCCCTTATCGCTTCTTATGGACCCGATATTCCGATCAAGATTGAACCACAAGGTGCGGTTAAGGTTGAACTCAGTACTCGCCAGCAAAACGCTGGGATCAATATGATTCTGGTCGAGGTATATATTCATATTGTGACAGAGGTTGCAGTCGTCATTCCTTTTGATATGGAGCCGCAGGTAGTGGATACAGAAATTCCTGTGTCTTATCTGATGGTTGTTGGAGATGTACCTATGTATTACTACGATAATCAAGGTCAACCTGTGGGGGCGAACGGCAGCAGTGCTCCGGGAATTGCTATTCCTGCTCCAGCTGTAGGTGGGGATAAGAGTGGAGCAGTGGATCAGGGTAAGGATACCTCCAGCAACAGTCAGAAAGATAACAACCCGTCTCCAGCGGCAACTGATCCCGCGAGTACGGGTGCAGACCATACGGAAGAAGATAAAGGAGCGGGCGGAGGAAATTAAGGGGATATCACGCTTCAGCGCTCATAGACTATAGGTAGAACAGCTTTAATAAATGGAGCGTGAATCCTAATGTCGCAAGAATCTCTGAATGTGGAACGCTTGGCGGGAAGGTATGGGTTCTTGGAACGCACGGGACTACTTCCACTGCCGAGTATAGATGGGATCACCCTTGTAGTTGAGCTAAGCCGCCCGGATTGTGCCGCGGCTTGCTTACCCTTGCTGCTGCTCCATTCTGGAGAGTCTGTGCGCATTATTGCTGTGGCAATGACTCCTGATTTTTCTATGGATACATTAGCCGGACAGTTCTCACAGGAGCAGTCGATTCTCTTTGTTCCTTATGAGAAAGAGGAGTACATGCCTAACCAGGCTCTGGCACAGATCGAAACCAGTTTCGCGGTTTTACTTGAAGATTCGACCATGGTATCGTCTGGCTGGCTAAATGAGCTATTGTGGGTTCCTTTTGATGACGCTTCTATTAAGGTGGTTGCCCCTCGCTCTTCAACCGAAAGAGGGGAAGGGAAGAAACGTCTTCACTTCGGCACCTATGATGAGTTTGCTGCGCATGTGAGCTATAGTCTTAGCCGGCACCAAGGAGAATGGCGAGAGATGGATGTACTAACGGGTTCTTGCCTCCTGTTCTCTAAAGAGCTGCTTCAGCGTATTGGAGGGTTGGACACCTCGCTTCATGCGCGGCCTCTTATGATTGCCGATTGGTGTCTTCGAGCGCGGCAGTCTGGAGCTAAGCTGGCGCTAAGTGATGCTGTGTATGTCCATGCTATACATTCACTTGATAGAGGCCAGAGTAGGCTGAACGGACCAACACTTGCGGATGGCTGGCGGGCGTACAGTACAAAATGGGCGCTGGAAGATGTCTTAGAAGACGAAGAACATCTTGTACCGCAGAATGGATTCTTACAATCAACACAACCTGTTATTCCACTCGGTAAGGCAACCTTGGCAACGCCATTAGTGACGGCGATTGTTTATTGTGAAGAGGATGGGAATGGGGACCATCTTCCGCAGGAATGGGCAGCTACACAGGAGCAGCAGAGCTACAAGAATATTCGCTGGATCTGGATCAAGGACAGCTGGATGAACACAGCTTCCGGCTTGCCAGTAAATGAACAGGATGTAGTGATTACAGTTCGTGGTCAAGAGGCTTGGCTGCGGGCTTTGAAGAATGCATCTGCATTATTTGAGAGTGAGATAACTGTGTATTTATCAGACTCTATCAGGTATGAGAAATATTACGTTGAACGGGTAGTGAAAGCGATCACCCAAGGTTCCGCGGATCTGATCGTTAGTTTATCTACGGATATGGACGAAGAGGTGGGGCATTTGCTTAAGGGAGACCCTTCGGGAATTGTTTTTCCGCTAGAGCGAGTTGCTCATAAAGGCGGGAATGTGCCTGGAGTGATTACCTGTAAGGCGTCCACTTCGCACCAATTGCAGCTTCACCCTGAAGCTTCACTAACTATAGGTTATGTGGGGGATTTGTCCGAACCGCAGGGGAAGAAGGCAGATAGCAGCAGGGGCAGGGAGGCGCACTCATGAAATATTTAATTCTGAGCAGAGGCTCCTGGGAGGAATACGAATATAAAAGACTGTTGGATCTTCTTCCCGAGCGGGAAGAGGTTTGTTTTGCCGGAAGAATGACTCTTGAGCAGCAGATTAACAGCCAGATCAAGCCGGTAATGATCGCGGATATTCATACTCTCAAGGCGAGGGAGTACACATTTCTGGTCTCCTCTCCTTATTGGCTGCCCGAGGTTCTTTCTTTGCAAGCAGGGTATATAGTGGCTTTGTTAGAGCGCTGTCCGGAAGAAGAAAATAAGGTCTTATGGGATAAATACAGCGGCTTGCTTGGAGCAAAGGCTGATCTAGTAGGAACCCGGTCAGAACGGATCTATCTGGAGCAGAGCTTGTGCAGGGAGAGTGTTATTTATCTCGACGGGGATCAGCAGGAATCCTATGGAGTTGTATTTCAGCGCGAGCGGATTTATTTTCTGACAGATTATGAGATGTTGTGGAGTAAGGCGATTGAGAACTTATGGCAGGAGGAGCCCCTCCTTTCTACGGACTGGTTTAGGATTCAACTACAGCTTAGGGCTGATTATTATACCTCAATGTGCGCCAAGCTGCCCAGCCAGCCTGTTGTACATTATTTGGCAGCATCTTATTTGTATTTGCTTGGGGACTCCACAGCGAATCGATATCTGGCGCAATCCTTTGAGTTAATGGTGTTGTATGAATATTTGGATTGCCTTATTTCACACTTCCGTTTTTTTTCTGCAATAGAAGCCAAGACAGGGAATCTGGAAACGGCAGTCCGCCAATTTGCGATTACAGCATTTACCGCAGAGGAGAAGCAAGCAGTAGAAAGGATGGAGGGCTGGCTCCATTCCGGGCAGGATGAACTGGTTCGCGCGGAGTTGTTCCACCTGAATGAGGATGAGGCAGCGGCGGTTAGAATTTTAAGTCCGCTAACTTCTTCCGAGGCAAAAGCGTTGCTGGTGCAAAATTATGTGCGGACTTTTCAATGGGAAAAGGCAATAGTGCTGCAACATGAGCAGGAAGAAAATGTGGATGAAGCCATGGAAGGCACCATACACTTGCTGTATGGCAGGCGGCACGAGGCCATCCGCAGCTTTTTAAATGCGGGAGGGCAAGACAATCAGGCATGGCCACTTTTGTCAGAGATGGCAGATCTCGAAGAGGCTGTAAGACGATTGAGAAGGAGAGTGGAGGATGAGTAGTCATAGAGGGCCACTCCGCAAAACATCTGGCAATCGTCTGACTGCTATAATGCAGGTTAGGAACGAAGCCGGAAGGTATTTAGAGCAGGTGCTGGAGGAATTAAGTGAGTTCGTGGATGATATTGTGATCGTGGATGATGGAAGTACAGATAATACGGCTCAGTTATGTCTCTCTTTTGCCAAAGTTAAGAAGCTCGTAACCCTGCAAAGCTCTTTGTTTAACCGTGAATGGGAGCTGCGGCAAACATTGTGGGAGCTGGCGGTATCTACGAATCCGGATTGGCTGCTGTCTGTGGACGCCGATGAGTTCTATGAAGAGTCTGCTAAACGGGAGATGAGGCGACTCATCGATCAGGATGTGTATGACTGGGTATCCTTCCGATTATTTGATTTTTGGGGCGGCACCACACATTACCGTGAAGATGAGCATTGGAATATCCACACGAAACATACCCGTACACTAGTCCGCTATTTGCCGACCTTTCATTATTTTTTTCCGAAAATGGATCATCATGTGCCAAGGCTTCCGCTCTCTTATTCGGTATTGCCGGGTTTTCTTACCGAGCTGCGTGTGAAACATTATGGTTGGGCGATATCCCCTGAGGAGCTTCGGCGAAAATACTCGCGTTACCTGGAGCTTGATCCAGAGGGGCGCTGGGGTAGTCTGGAGCAGTACGAATCTATCCTTGATGAGCAGCCCCATCTGGTAGAATGGCAAGAGGAGCATTGAAATCCGCATCTGCCCTGCCAACCGGCTAAGTCCGGCTGGCAGATCTCAGAAGCAGCGCAGAAGAGATATGAGCTGACGGTATCCCTTGCGGATAAACTTCTGCTGCGAGCTGCAGCTTGTAATAAGCGAGGCTCACGGCTGCGGTAGCCCCCCCGACTCTACGCAAAGCGGCTTCATCTTCTATATGAAGGATGGGCACCTCTCCGCAGGAGTAGGCTATCGCAGCGTATAATTGCCACTCGGTACAGTCCGCAGGCGTTTGATATTGAGGAGGCTTGCTGACATAAATAGAGCACCATTGTTTTTTTATGGAGGTGGGGGCTTCGAGTAAACCGTAAAGTAAAGGCTGCGGCAGACTGGACCATTGAAAGGAAGAACCTTGCGAATGCCGATAAAGTGCTAATAAACTATTCCAAGCACCAGTCTGAAGCAGCAATTGTGCTGCATAGTTGAGATCCGAAAGATCAGCTTTAAGCCTATAATTCCCCGCTAAAAGATGATGGATCGATAAAATCCCCGGTCTGTAAGGCAATAGACAGACAAGCCAGCGCATGGCAGACTCAGTATCTCCAATACGGCAAGAGAAAGCCCACAGGTAGCCAAGTACAAAGGATCGGTTGGAAAGATGGGAAGGATCATGAAGCAGCTGTTCAAGCGGTGCGAGTGTCTGAAGATGTTCTGGTTGATTGTTTATTTCCAGAATCGCCTGCAATGCAACCTGAACAGATAAGGGTAACTGGCTGGCTGTAGAAAGCTCAGCTTGCCATTCCGGATCGCGGGCATTGAGCGCTGCGGGCAGAAGATAACTCAAAGTATCAGGGGATAAAGAGTGCAGATGGTTGTGGGTCAATGCTCGTAGCATCACCTTCTCCCCAGAAAAAAGGCTTAGTGGGACAAATTCTTTCCACGCTTCGGTATAATCAGGCTTATGTTGTATGGAAGCCTCGTAATGTCTCCACGCATCCGGGTATTGGTATAACTTCTCACACACTCTCCCGGCTAGTAGTTCTGTTCGATACGTTCCACTGCCCGAGGAAGAAGGGTATTTATGTGCTGTATTCCCGCTCTGAAGTGCTTGCTCCAAGTAGTGCTTGGCTGAGCTGAGCTTCCCTTGTTCCAGTAACAGGAGGGCATAGCTTTCTAATAAATCCGTGAAATCGGGAAAAAGACCGCTCCCCGTACGAAAAACTTCCTCAGCTTCCTGCTTTCGGCCACATAGTTGTAAGGCGTAAGCCGTCTTAAGGTAAATATCTGAGACATAACCGGAAGGGGCTGGAGTGGAGGTGAGCAGCGGAAGGAGGATCTCTGCCGCTTCTTTATATTGTCCCTGCTGATAATACTCTGCCCCTAACGCATAACGAAGAAAAAGATGGTTTGGTTGAAGCCGCAGACCGTTGTTGATAAGTGCTAAATTGCGGTTATATTTATTTTTACGCATCAATTCATCTTCTAAATATCCGTAGTGCAAAATACGCAAATCTGCATAAGCGATCTCCCCCGCTGGAAGCTCCCAAATGCTGCTGGCAATCTCCTCATGAATACTTCCGCGAAAAATAATTCTTTTGTCATTTCTGAATAATCGACAGACATGATCTGTAACAAAATCCGCTTTAGGTATATCACCGACATAGTGGATAATGGGCAGCCAATACCCATGAATATACTCGGCACCAAGCAAGGGCTGGAGCAGATTCTCACTCCAATGATCCACAGCCTCATCGGCATCCAGCACCAGAACCCAAGCAGAAGTTGCATACTCTAGGCTTATATTCCGAGCTTTGGTAAAATCATTTTCCCAAGGAATGTCGATAATCTTTGCACCGAACCTCTGAGCGATTTCTTTACTGTTATCCTCTGAACCTGTATCCGCAATGATAATCTCAGATACTAGCCCGCACACAGAGGATAAGCATTTCTCCAGATGGTTTGCCTCGTTCTTAATGATCATGCAAAGTGTAATATCCGGTGTGGTCATAGGAATACGTCCTTCCTAATCTGAAACTCTGGGCAGTGGAAGTGCGAGCCGCACTCTTTTAGCCGCTGGAGAATAGGGGGTTGAAGAAGAGAGGGAGGCAAGCAGACGATCCGCCAACAAAAGCTCCGAACGCCCTGGGTGATAGGCTGGGTTGAATAACGAGTCATTAGATGAGGGCTGCCCTGTGGTCTTCATCAGCTGTTTTGCTGCCTTATCACATCCCTCAATCTGCAATAAATCTAAGAGAAGTCCGCTTTTAGCAGCTGTGTATTCGGGTAGATGAGCGTGAAGCCAGCCCGAAATTTCATTTTCGCGCTCAGCACATTTTAAGGCTCGGATCAGTCGGGTTATAATGGGCGTTGGATCGGGATGAAGCTGAGCAGCTTTGGTATAACAGGCACAGGCCTCGGTCTGATCGCCTATTTCTTCGCATAACTGTCCCAGCAAATAAAATGTCAAATAAGATCCGAATCCAGACTCGGTATGGTAACCGGAAGGGGCTTCTCCAATGACTAAGGCTTGCAGCAATGCTGTTTTGGCCTCAGCTAGGGCTCCCATTTGAAACAGCAGCACACCTTTGATATGAGCCAAGTCAGGATAATCTGGATGTAGGGTTATCCCTAAATCGCAAGCTTCCAGCGCCGCGTTGAAATCTTTTAATTCTGCCAGGCAGCGGATTTGATATTTGTGCAGCAGATGAACGTAACTTGTGTCGGGCGGAGCTTCGTTAAGTGATCTTTTGATATGCTCTAGAGCCGGTTGATATTCACTAAGCCGCATATATTCAACAGCCATATTGAAATGGTGAAAGGGGTCATTGGGATTTAACTTTAGCTGTTCCTTGAGTAGCCCGACATTTCGTTTGATCTTATCTTTTTTTGCTACTACGCCGTCTGCATAACCGTAATGATGGATGACTACGGTGCTTAAATGCATAGCTGCTTTGGGTGTAGCTTTTACGATCGTTTCTGCAATCTGTTCGTGGATGATGCCGCTGAAACGGTACTGCGGGCGGTTACGGAATAGCCGGATAATCGGATTAACAGTAATGGTCTGTGAAGCTTCGGTTAAACCTTTATGATTATGAATGCGCAGAAAAAAAGCTTCATACTCCAAATGCTCCGCACACAGCAACAGCTCCCCCTTACTTTTCGCATCCAGTTCCTCATCTCCATCCAGAATGAGAATCCATTGTCCGTGGGCTTGCTGAAGACCCGCGTTGCGGGCAGCGGCAAAATCGCCATTCCAAGGATGGTGAACAACTTTAGCTCCAAAGCTTAGAGCAATTTGTAGCGTGGAGTCGGTAGAGCCAGTGTCGACTACTATGATCTCATCGGCGACACCACGTACGCTTTTTAAACATTGGCTTAAGCTATCTGCTTCGTTCTTAACGATCATGCATAGCGAAATCAGAGGTTTTTGGCTTGGCATGTTCATTTGGCTGCCCTCCCCTCGCTCTGGCGGAAGCTCCACTGTGTGTGCCACGGTGTACGATTTAGTAAAAAGATGGATTTATGGATGGCACCAATATCCGTTTGCAGTGGACCGTGGACGTTAGCTGCATCCAAGCTGTTCAGAGCATCCTCCATGCTAAGCTTCGCTTGCTGAAGGTAACAGAGTGCTAAAACCACTCGGGCAGCCTCATGCTCAGGCATTTGCTCCAGCGCTTGTTGAAACCATTCACTGGCTTCCGTGTAATGCCCCTTGTCAAAGACCATCTCACCTATATAAAAAAGAACCTTCGCATCAGCCGCTTGATCGCTAACTAACCTGATAAAATGCTCGCCTGCCGCATTCCTATTCCCTTCTTTATATAATGCTGCGGCTAATTCAGACCGAAAGGTAGGGAACAAATTTACCAAAGCTTCGCTTAACGCGGGCTGGTGTAGTTTTACTGATTGTTCGATCAAATCTGAAATGAATGAGGAATGTAATGTTAATGGATCTACCTCTGCTTCGACGGGATCTACCTTTTGTTGCTGGTGGCACTTCTGAATGTATTGCAGTCCGAAGCGAAGTTCGTCTGGTACATAGGTTAGCAGGTCATTGTGGAATTCTCCAAAAAGCGACCAAGAGCAAATAGCCCAGAGGGTAGCCCACTTTTTCAGATATTCTAAATCATGGTTATCTTGCGTAGCTAAGGAGGCCATTTGTCTTATCGTTGTATAGGCGTCTTCCAGCTTGCCGGTAATGATGAGCGAAGAGATCATCCAATTTGCCGTCTCTAATTCCAAGGGAAAAGTGTCTCGGGATAAGTTAGTGATGGCCTCATTAGCATTTATCGCAAATAAACTGTCAATAATCGCAGCTCGTTGGGCAGCATTAGTTGGGGGGACGAGTTGTATCAGCAAGGTGGCAATCTCCTCATCGGTTACAGCTAAGCGTTGAAAAGCAGAAGCTATTCCCTGCAAGGCAGGCCTATATAAAGAGTGGTGTTGAAGCGCACGGTGGTAGAATCTCGCAGCGTCCTCCTGAAGCTCAAGCCGCTCTGAGATTAATCCTAGTCGATAAAGTGGGCGGAAGGTGTTCATCCCTTGCTCAGATACATATTTTTGATTAACCTGATCTCCAGAAATGGATGCTGCACGCTGATAAGCTTGAAAAGCACGTTCTAACAAACCTTGACTCTCCAAAGATTGGCCTAATAAAAAATGCAGGTCAGAGTAATCCTCATAACGCTCCAATTCAGGCAACAGCAAGGGATCTATGATATTGGTTTTTCCTTGAGCCAGATAAATTTTACAGAGATCTCTAATCATCGTAGGACGGTAGGAAGCTTCAAGTGGCACATGGTGAAGGGTCTGGCGAAGTAATGTCTCTGCTTCCAGAAGACGACCGTCCTGACAGCAGGTGACTGCTAAATTATACGAGTGAAAAGGATCTTCCGGTTGTTCGGCTAAAGCGAGTCGCAGCAGCTGTTCATTGCGTTTGATTTTATTTTTTCGTGCCATGATTTCCGGCATATATCCGAAGTGTTCAATCTCAATATCACTATGCTCAATCGCCGAGATGTTATGTGATTTAAGGATTGCAGCGTCAATTCCTTCATGAATTCTTCCGCTATATCGATAACCCTGTCCATTTCGGAATAAACGAACCGCACTGTGCTTTACCTTATCTTCAGGCCGAACGCCAAGCCAATTATCAATGTGTACTGTAAAAGCCTGAGCTTGCGTGTTTTGCAGGAGGCTGCGGAGTTCCGGAAGTGGAGTTTGTAGGCGTTCATCGGCATCAAGGACTAGAATCCAATCGGTATCCGCCTGATCGAGACCTTCGTTACGTGCTGCAGCAAAGTTTTCTGTCCATTCCCGTTGGAATACTCTAGCCCCGTGCGCTTGGGAAATAGCTATGGATTCGTCAGTAGAGCCTGTATCTATGACCACAATCTCGTCAACACCTGCTACGCTTGTGAGACAGTGGGGCAGAAGATCAGCTTCATTGTTAACGATGAGGTGGACGCCAAGCGTAATATTGTTCACGTTGTTTCCTCCTTGTTACATATGTAGAAGTAGAAATCAGCTTTTGCTATCAAAAGAAAAAGCACATGGATATCCATGCACTCTTTCGTTACAACATATGATGGGCATCTGCATTACGTTCCCTGCGCGTTGAAACTTACATTGATTGTTGAGGCGGCTCCTGCATTCGTTGATTGATAGGATAAGCGTGTATATTTCAGGAATCTTGCCGGAACTATGACATCGATAGAACCTGCTGCTAAAGGATTATCTCCTGTGGTATCGACGAAATAGTTCGTTCCGTCAGCACTGATTTCAACTCGTGTGTTGACTGGGTTAGCTCCAGTGTTATTGATGAAAAAGGAATAGGTCCCCAATACGCTCGTAGTCACTGCTGGCAGTGGAGTATAGGCATTAGCAGTTGCAATACCCGTCGTCGTCTGTTCGATAAAGCTGCGTTGTGAAATAGAGGTCACACTACTGAGTGTACCGGCTGTGATGGTGGCTCCGAGCACGCTGGTAATGGTGCCGTTTAAGAGGTTGGTAACCGTACCTGCTGAAGACAAAGTACCAGCTGTGATGGTGGCTCCAAGTACGTTAGTAATCGTGCCATCGAGAATGTTAGTAATGGTACCTGCTGAGGACAGAGTACCCGCAGTGATCGTAGCTCCGAGCACGCTGGTAATGGTCCCGTTTAAGAGGTTGGTGACCGTACCTGCGGAAGACAAAGTACCAGCCGTAATGGTGGCTCCGAGCACGCTGGTAATGGTCCCGTTTAAGAGATTGGTTACCGTACCAGCCGAAGACAAAGTACCGGCAGTGATGGTAGCTCCAAGTACGTTAGTAATCGTGCCATCGAGAATGTTAGTAATGGTACCTGCGGAAGACAAGGTACCCGCAGTGATTGTAGCTCCTAGCACACTAGTAATGGTCCCATTAAGGATATTGGTAACTGTTCCTGCTGAGGACAAAGTACCAGCGGTAATGGTTGCGCCTAGTACACTAGTAATAGTCCCGGCAGTGATCGTAGCTCCGAGCACGCTGGTAATCGTGCCATCGAGAATGTTAGTAATGGTTCCTGCGGAGGACAAAGTACCAGCGGTAATGGTTGCGCCTAGTACACTAGTAATAGTCCCGGCAGTGATCGTAGCTCCGAGCACGCTGGTAATCGTGCCATCGAGAATGTTAGTAATGGTTCCTGCGGAGGACAAAGTACCAGCTGTGATGGTAGCTCCGAGTACGCTAGTAATAGTCCCGTTAAGAATGTTGGTAACCGTACCTGCGGAAGACAAGGTACCCGCTGTGATGGTAGCCCCGAGTACGCTAGTGATAGTCCCGTTAAGAATGTTAGTAACTGTTCCTGCTGAGGACAAAGTACCCGCAGTGATGGTAGCTCCGAGTATATTGGAAATCGTACCATCTAGGATAATTGTCGTTAGATTTCCGCCTGGATCTGTAGTAAGCGGATGATCAATCAGCGAGGCATCCCGGCCAAAAATAAGCGTTCGTAGATTATCGGGATTAGCTTGAAAAGAGCTGTAGTTAGGCAAAATTCCTCGTCCCTCTCTTATAAAATTGTTAACTCATACCTATAGACTGGGCTTGGACGTATACATCAATTTTGCCTAAACCCGTTGGCTGTTGCGTGGAGGCGGATATCCGAGTCCACTTTAAAAATCTGCTTGGCACTAGCACCTTCATTTCTTTTGCGGCCACGATCTCTTCTGAATCTATAAAAGAATCAAGACTGTTCGGACTAATCTCCAAGCGGACGCTAACAGGGTGGTCTCCTTGGTTCATAACTGCGTAAGAGATCATCGTTTTAGTTCCGCTTTTTTGCCAAGGCAGAGGCGAAATGGAGCTGGAAACGGGGAATCCGATAAATTGATGCTCGGAAAATAAAGGACTGATCGTGACCTTACGGCGGTTTCTTCGACCATTTGGAGGTAGAAAAGGTTGCGGATTTCGAGAGCGATTCCCCTGTGTTTTTTTGTGTTTTATTTTGCTGCGCTTTTTTAGTTCCAGACCGTTATGGATTTCATTCACCTCCTACGGGTTTTCTGGAACCCTATCCATAAAAGGACCCTAACCGTCGTTTGAGCCCTGAGCATCAATAAACCGCAGTCCAATAAGCCGCGAACCGTTAGGGACAATCCTTAGCCATTCGAATGGTGATAATAATATATGGTGAAAAATAAGAGGTGATTGGGCTGCAAAAGCAAAAATACGCACCTTCCCAAACAACCTGTTACTTAGAGCGGCATAAAATAAGATAAGCTCAAGTACGGGGAGGATAGCGCATGCCAAACGATTCAGTATTTAATCAGAGTAGCCAGCCACTCTTTACAGAACAAGTCAACACGTATGTTGCACCTGGTATAGATTCAGCTCCGGAGGGAGGAGCGGCTAAGGCGGGGCTATTGTTTGGAATCCCTTTTACTTCTACGGTAACGACTGCTGCACCGTTAGTTGTTCAGATTAGTAATCCGGCAGGCAGCGGACGTACATTGTATGTATCCCGTGTTGCAGCTAGCTCGGCAACAGCTGCGGTTACGTTATCTCTACTTCGGAACGCTACGGTCACCGGAACCACCGTTACACCGATAAATTTTAATTTTGGAAGTGCGTTAACCAGTGTGATGACGGCCAGAACCTCGACTGCTGCCCCTACGGGAGGTCCGGCCACTCTAGTATCTTTATTACTGGCAGCGGGTCCCGCCATTGTTGACTTTACTGGACAAATCGTTGTTCCTCCCGGAAATTCCATAACCACGTCCATCACGATTGCATCGGGAACTTCAGCAGCGACAACATCTATCAGCTGGTGGGAATATTAGAACTGGGAGGGGATAATCATGCCTAATCAATATGTGTTTAACGACAATGATCAACCTCTTTATGTGGATATGGTCAATACCTTCCAAGCTCCGGATATCAGCGCGCCACCTGAAATAAGTGCTTCGAAGGCTGCGGTCTTGTATTCTACCAACACATCCGTGTCTAGTTTGGTCGTACTTAGTCTTATTTCTGCAATTACTTCTATTCGGATTAGTAATGCTGCTGGCAGCGGAAAAACCGTATATATATCTCGTATAAGCGGCAGTATCGGCGGATCTTCTCTGCTATCGGCTATGTCTGGAAGCTTTACAATTGTCAAAGGGGGGACGTTAACCTCTCCTGCAACCTTGACACCAACAAATAATAATCTCGGAAGCGCGGCTACAAGTGCGATGACCGTTCAATCTTCAACAGCGGCAATTAGCGGGGGGACGACGCTTTACAATTATCAATTAGCCCCAGGCGCTTTCTCACAGAACTTTACGGGCAGCATCATCGTTCCGCCGGGGACTGCTATTTGTGCTAACGTAACTTCATCTAGCTCGGCCGTAGGTTTAACGATTACTTCTGCACTCGGTCTTCTTTGGTGGGAACAATAGAATATATATTTTATTTTGAACCTATAACGGTGGTGAACCTTGACATCATTTGGTTAAGGTTTTACATAGAAGGTTGGAATGAATAGAAAATAAAGGGGATTGGCATTATACAATAAAGATGGAATTCAGTTTGGAATGTGAAAAGAGGGACAATTATGGAAAGTTGTTTATTTATTCATGGCTTTACCGGAGGTGAGCATGAAATCTCTCCCTTGTCCCAGTTTATGGAGCAGCATAATTATCGTTCCAGAACATTTACCCTAAAGGGGCACGGGGGCAGCAGGAATGATTTACTGCATTCGGATCGACATGATTGGCAGCAAAGTGCTGAGGATGAATTAACAGAGCTGTTAAAGACAAATGACGGAGTTCATCTGATCGGTTTTTCAACCGGTGCTCTTATTGCTTCACATCTCTCAGTGCGCTATAAACCTTGGATTAAATCTCTCACTTTGTTGTCTACCCCTGTGTTTCCGCTGAATCCTGTAGAAATTATTAAGACCCTTGCGAGCTTTTCCATGCTAAAAACTTATATTAGTAAATTCAGTTCAACGCCTCCAAAAGCAACTCGAGAGTTCCAGCGACTGGTTCGTGAAAGCTTTTCTGTTTATCCGCATATTGAGACTCCAACCCTGATCGTGCAAGGGAAACGGGATCATCTAGTGAAGACTAGAAGCGCCGATTACCTACGTCATCATATGATCAAGGCGACCCAAAAACAGGTGCTGATGGTCGACAACAGTGGTCATATGGTGTGCCATTGTGAAGAGAAGGACCGAATTATGAATGAAGTCTTGCAGTTTATTCAGAGTACAGGACGTTGAACTCAAACACTAAATATTCAACCCCAAGAGCTTCCGAAATAGGAGCTCTTTTTTTGTTGTGCATTTCAATTTTAAGGCTTGACAACGCGTCTGGTGTCATGGTAATTTTTAGTAGGGAAACCGGTTTCCCTAAAATTCGTTTGTTTCTATGCCAAAAACATCGCTGGAAAGGTCGTTTTTAATCCAAGAAGTAGGTTTTAGTGTGTTATGAATACGCTTTAATAAGAGAGGGAGATGCGCGCGATGAAACGTAAGTTATGGTACGTGCCCGTTCTGATTACATCTATTCTTCTTTCTACTGTGATTAATTTATTCATCTTAGCGCCACAACAGGCAGATGCGGCCAGCATCGGTACGATTAACGAGAATGATACCATTTATCAGATTATGGTTGACCGGTTTAATGACGGGGACTCTTCCAACAATGCTACGGGAGCGGCAATTCGCTATGGCGAGAACTCTGAAGAAGATTTCCGTTATATGAAAGGCGGAGATTGGCAAGGGGTGATCGACAAGCTGTCTTATATTAAAAATATGGGCTACACCGCGATCTGGATTTCCCCAGTGGCGGAGCCGCAAATGACGAATCGGGAGAACAATGGCAGCGGTAAAAATACAGCGTATCACGGGTACAATGTTAAGGACCCTAACGCAGCCAATCCCTACTTTGGTACAAAGGAGAAGCTTAAGGAGTTAGTGGATTCCGCACATGCGGTTGGCATCAAGGTAGTGATCGACGTTGTGCCGAACCATATCGGGGATTATATGCTGGGTACCCAAGCCTACTATGATATCCCTAGTCTGCAGCCAGCAGCTCCTTTTAATAACCCGGCTTGGTATCACCATAATGGAGATATCAACTGGTCTTTGGCAGACGGAAGATACGATCAATGGGCACAGGATTACTTAGAAAATCATGATCTAGGCGGACTGGATGACATTGACTTCGATGTCCCTGCCGCTAAAAAAGCCGTATTTGATTCGATTAAAGGCTGGTTTGACTATACAGGAGCAGATGGTGCACGTGTAGACGCAGCCAAGCTGATGAAGCCGACTGATATTGGTGAACTGCAAAATTATCTGGGGGTTAATACCTTTGGCGAGAATTTTGACGGCAATGCTGAATTTGTCTCACGCTGGGTCGGCAACAACAAGGAGTGGGGCATGCTTGATTTCCCAATGTTCTTCTCCGTTCTAAATAGCTTCGCATATGGGCAGTCTTTTGACTCCAATATTAAAAGCACCTTGGCACAGGATTCCTACTACAACGGAAATGCCAATCACATGGTTACCTTTATCGACAATCATGACCGCAATCGTTTTCTCACAGAAGCTGGAGGAAGCGTAGATAAGCTGCAGAACGCTTTGACTTTTATTTTTACAGTGCGTGGAACACCCGTAGTCTTCCAAGGTACGGAACAGAACAAAGGCAATGGTAATGGACAGATTATGACGGGAGGCATCGCCGATACCTGGAACCGCTGGTCAATGGTGAAACGGGATGCAAACGGCAATGTATTAGAGAATTATTTTAATGAGAATGCCAGCACCTACAAGCACGTAGCCAAACTTAATGAGATTCGGAAAAATAATCCGGCACTCCGTACAGGCACTCAACGTGAAATGTGGTCTGCACAGAACTTATATGCTTTTTCACGTCGTATCGACACTGGAACTAATCTGGGGCAGGAAGTTATCTCCGTATTTAGTAATAAATCCAGCGGCTCGCAGACCGTTACCATTCCACTGCGTGCAGAGAGCAGCTTGGCAGTCGGGACGGTTCTTTATAACCAGTTGAACACTTCGGATACGGTAACTGTACAATCGGGTGGAGCAACTGGCAAGCAGATCACTGTAACCGTGGGTGCAAATGCAGCCAAAATTTATGCAAAACAACAGCTTCCTACAGATACAGTGGCTCCAACTGTACCAACTAACGTGACCGCAACTGTTCAAAATGCATCCAGTGCTTTAGTAAGCTGGACCGCTTCCACCGACAATGTAGGTGTGACCGGATATGAAATTTATCGCAACGGCGTCAAAGTGGGTACATCCGCAACTACTTCATATACGGATAACGGATTATCCGCCAGTACTACGTATGACTATACGGTAAAAGCAATGGATGCAGCAGGCAATCTATCCCTCCTTAGCGCGATTGCTTCAGTGACAACACCAGCGGGGAACAGTGTCACTATTTACTATAAGCAGGGCTATACCTCGCCTTATATTCATTATCGCCCTGTAGGAGGAACTTGGACGACATCACCAGGTGTGGCGATACCTGTCTCTGATGTAGCAGGCTACAACAAAATAACGATTAATATCGGCTCAGCCAGCCAGCTTGAAGCTTGCTTTAACAATGGCAGCGGTACTTGGGACAGTAACGGGGGCAGCAACTATTTATTTAGTGCCGGCACCTGGACTTATACACCAACTGGCAATATTCAATCGGGTGGACCAGTGACGCCGACACCAACGGTAACACCGACACCATCACCAACCGTAACGCCTACACCGACGGTAACGCCGACACCGACGCCAACCGTAACGCCAACACCGACACCGACGCCAACGGTATCGCCAACGTCAACACCGACACCAACGCTAACGCCGACACCAACGCCAACGCCAACGCCAACGCCAACGGCAACTCCGACACCGACCGTAACGCCTACACCAACGCCAACGGCAACACCTGTCGGCAGCACGGCAACGATCTATTATAAGAATGCGGCTTATAGCAGCTCTTATATCCATTATAAGCTCGATGGTTCAACGGTCTGGACGACGTCTCCAGGCGAGCAGCTCCAAGCTTCTGCTTTTACAGGATATAAGGCGGTTACGATTCAGCTGGGCACGGCAGCTGGGCTGACCGCAGCCTTTAATAATGGCAGTGGCACATGGGATAACAATGGCGGCAATAACTATCATTTTGCTGCGGGCACCTGGAGTATGGTGAATGGCAACATCACCGCAGGAGAACCACAAGCGGATAGTGTTACATTCCGAGTAACTGTTCCTGCGTCTACTCCTGTGAGTGGTCCCGTTTATCTCTCCGGCTCTTTCAATAGCTGGAATGTGGCAGATCCGAACTACCAACTGACGAAGGGCAGTGATGGTATTTACTCCATCACACTAAGTCTACCGGCGGGAACAGCAATTCAATACAAAGTTACACGAGGCGCTTGGACTAATGTGGAGGTGAATTCGAATGGATCGGATCTTTCCAATCGAACCCTTACGCCATCAGGCGGTGCACAAACCGTAAATCTGACGGTTCAGCGCTGGAAGGATCTATAAGCTTCATAATATCTACAGCTTAAACACAACAAGGAGCGGCTACCGTATGGGGCCGCTCCTTGGTTAGCAGTATGAAGTTTTTTAATTGCAGAAAGTACAATTAGACTTTCTGTTTGAAGCTGGAAGAAAGATTTAACTGTATTTTGTGCAGTAGAATTCAGGAAAAAGGCTGTTTTTTGCCGATTTCACGAGTTTTGACTGCACAAAGTGCAATTAAATCGAATGTTACCCATCTTATAAGGATTTCTATTGCACAAAATGCAATTAAATCCGATGTAGCCATTTTAGCTACTCAAATTCGATCAAGCTAAAGCAGTTACTCCAGACAATCAAGCCGAATCAGCACGCAGCGCAATAAAGTTCAGTCAGCTACACAAGCTCAATCAAGCTTCCTGCCTCTTCACTAAGTTCCCGCTGGGAACTGGGATCTCATAGTTGACTCACGAGGAATGAGTTCTGGCTCGAGAAGCAAATGCCTAGAGGGTATGTTGTTATTACGAATGCGTTGCATCAGCAGCTCGCCTGAAGATACCCCCAGCTGGAACGTGTCGATATTCAGAGAGGTTAGAGGTGGCGTAGTATAACGGGACAGAGGATATTCATCAAAAGCTGCGATGCCGAGCTGTGATGGAACATGAATATCCAGTGATTTTGCAGCTTGAAGCACCCCGAAGGCAACATAGCTGTTCATGCATACTACGGAGTCTGGTCGATCTTCGCTCTGTAGAAGCTCAAGTGCAGCATGATAGCTCTCATGTTCATCAGCCTTACAATTGATAATCCATTGCTGCTGATCCGCAAGATCTGCTTGCTGCAATGCTTGCAAATATCCACTCAGACGATGGGTATAAATCTTTTCCTGCTGCTGCCCGCCTGTGAAGGCTATTTTGGAATACCCCTGCTTTATTAAATGTGAGGTCAGCATGCTGCCGCCTGCTTCATTATCGAAATCGACCCAGCTTCCGGGAGTCATAATTTCGCCGATGGAGATGTAGGGAAACTCCAAGCGGTTCAGTTCTTCGCAAAGCTCTTCCGTAAGTACGGAGTTATTCGCTATGATTCCGTCGACACGTTTGCTGAATACAAGTCTATTTAGAAAATGTCCTTCCGGACTACTATGCTGCACATTGGAAATAGTCAGCTCGTATTTTAAAGGCGCAATTACACTTTCTATTCCACCGATGATGTTGTAGAAAAACTGGTTTAGAAATTCACTTTCCTTGGACATATCGACCAGGAGACCAATATTACAGCTGCTTTGTCTGGCTAATCCAGTAGCGATACTGCTTGGTGTATAGTTCATCTGCTTCATAATTTCGCGAACTTTGTGTTTCGTTTTCTGTGATATTTTTGGGGAATCGTTTAATACTTTGGATACGGTAGATTTAGCCACATTGGCTGCTTTGGCAATATCAGAAATGGTTACTTTCATTGTCTTCCCCTCATAATCCAGAACGGTATTTGTAACCATAATAACACAAATTTAGCAGTCTCTCTAATCACAAAGAGTCTCATAGATTTAAAGATAAAAGCATAAAAAAGGAGTTTGGAAGTTATGCCTCATACATGGTTTTTATATCATACAAGTGAAGATCCGTTTGCCTATCCTGTGGGTACGGGCATCTTGAAGCTCAGACTGTTCACGCAAGCTGGACAGCAATTATCCTGTACCGTCATCTACTCAGACCGTTATGATTCTCCGGGGCATGAAGTTCCTTTGCAGATGGAGCGGATTGGGTCGGCAGGTGTTTATGAGATACATGAAGCGGTCATTGAGAACCCTACGAAAAAATGCAGATATCTATTCCATGTAACTAATCCTGCGGGTGAATATGTCTGGTATGGAGAGAGAGGGGCGTCGGAGAACCGCGAACGTGCGGGTTCTTTTCAATATGCATATCTCCATCATTCTGAGGCGTTGAAGTTACCTTCATGGAGCATGGATGCAGTAACCTATCAAATCTATCCTAGCAGTTATAACGAAGGGACCTTACAAGGCATTTCTGACAAAATGCCCTACTTGCAACAGTTAGGAGTAAACGTTGTTTATATGACGCCTGTATTTGAGTCTCCTTCAGAGCATAAATATAATACCTCCGATTACTATAAGGTTGATCCAGTATTTGGGGATATGGAAGGATTGAAGGTGCTGGTCAGCCAGGCACACAGGCATGGAATCAAAGTGATTTTAGACGCTGTGTTTAATCATTCGGGAGACCGCTTTTTCGCGTTTAAAGATGTGTTGGCAAAAGGAGAGCTATCTCCGTATAAAGATTGGTTCTTCATTCATTCCTTTCCGGTTACGCAGACGCCCGTACCCAATTATGAAACGTTTGCCAAAGCTGAAGCGCATATGCCAAAGCTGAACATGGACAATCCGGATACGGCGAATTACATGATTGAGGTTGCGAAGTATTGGGTGCGCGAGACAGGGATTGACGGCTGGCGTCTGGATGTGGCCAATGAAGTTAATCCGCGTTTTTGGTCCCGGTTTCGGCAAGAGCTCAAATCTGAATATCCTGAAATCCTGCTGATCGGTGAGATTATGCATGCTTCTGGGCCATGGCTTAGAGGGGATCAGTTCGATGGAGGAATGAATTATGTGCTTCGTGATGCAGTGTTGGAATTTTTTGCGGAACAATCTACGGGGCCAATTCGCTTTATGGAGCAATTGCTCCATCAGGAGGCATTGTATAATGACCAGGCGAATTCGGCAATGTTTCAGTTGCTTGGCAGCCATGATACCCTGCGGTTTCTTACGGCATGTAAAGAAGGTGGGCGTGGTTGGGACCACGTGAGTACCGCTGTTGAACGTATGATGCTGGCTGTTTTTTTCCAGATGACCTATATCGGTATTCCAATGATCTATTACGGGGATGAGGTTGGGATGGAAGGGGCGACAGACCCCCACTGTAGAAAAGCTATGATATGGCAAGAACAAGCTCAGAATGCAGTGCTGCATAAGTGGTATCAACAATTGATTTCTCTGAGAAAAAGCCATGAAGTTCTGCGCAAAGGTTCGTTTCGTCCTTGGTTTACTGATGAAGTTCGTAATGTGTTTGGCTACATACGGGGTGTGGAGCACGAGAAGATAGGGCTGATTATCAATAATTCTCCAAACCCGTACCAACTAGAGCTTAGCCCATATCGAGCTGATAAGAACGAATTAACTGATTTATTGTCTGGAGCAACTTTTAAAAATAATAATAAGCTTACGGTCAGCATTGAACCTTTTGGCTGTTTGATGTTGTATTAAAAAAGAAAAGGCCCCTCTCTAAGGAAAGGGACCTTATTCTAATTTACAGCACTTTTTTTGCTTCTTTTGTTCTTTAAGTCTCTATATTCCTGTTTCTCCCATTGTTTCAGCAACGGAAACGGATCAAAAGCCCATTCGGTAATTCCGCGATCGCGGTAAATGCCAAAATGTAGATGTGGAGGAAATTTTCCTTGTGTTCCGGGATTGCCGTAACCCGAGCTGCCTACCCAGCCAATAATCTCACCGGGGGTGACTATATCTCCGCGAGAAATGGTTTTGTTATATCCAGATAGATGAGCGTAATAATGGTAACGGTTCTCGATATCGCGAATGCCAATTCTCCAGCCGCCGTATCGGTTCCAGCCTTTTGTCTCTACTAAGCCAAAGCAGGTGCTTCGTACTGGCACTCCTTGAGGTGCAAATAAATCTGTTCCTTCATGGATACGTGCTCCGCCCCAGCTTCTTCCAGTACCCCAAGTGCTACGATAAGAATAAAGGTTACTTAGGGGAAGCGGGAAGGCATTGCCGGATAGGTCCAGCCGTCCAAAATGTTCATATAACTTCGCGAACTGGGTGATGCGCTGCGAGGCGCGGCCATTGTGATAATACTCCCAGACCCCGATACTGAAATCACTAGCGGATTGTCCATACTTCAATAAGTGTCTAGCCATACTATACAGAACGTCCGCATCATTCTCTGGATCAGCAATGCCGTCTCCTGAGCCATCACTGCCAAAACCATCAAAGAAGCTAATGGATTTCGGGGAAGTATCCCCTTGATCCGGATTAAGTGGACCAGCCCATACCGGTGCCGGGATTTTTATGGCTGTAAGGCGCGTGGAGACAGGCTGCCCTGAGGCTCCCTTTTTGGCGAGCGTGCGTTCATATTGATCAATGGCTGCGAACCTAAACCAAGGGATACCAGTAGCTGCGCTCATTTGCTCATAAATCTGTCTACGGCCAGACCATTGCGCTTCTTTGCTAGCACTAGCGGGATCCCCGCTGCTCATCACCGGTTGGATAGTAGGCCGCGCTACAGCTGCTGCAACGGGAAGGTTTAAACCACCCCAAAGGATAGCGGCCGCGGACAGGCATAACAGGGTTCTCCGGTTTTTAATATTTTTAAATAGGGCCAGCAAGATAACAGCCTCCTTTTGTCCGGGCATTAAATTGAATGTAGTCACTTCGGATGAAGCTTTTTTATAGATTGGTGCAAAATACTACTTTTTATCCGTTCTTGTCTAAAGGTACCAGAAAAATCTCGCTGGAAACTCCAGATGATACACCCTGCATATTTCACAAAAACAGGCAATTGTAAATCGCACATGTTATAATATGAGGCAGCAACTTTCATCTGCAGCATCACATTCAGGAGGAAGCGGGGTTTATCATTTTGTCTAATAAAACAGCAAAGCAACCTAAACCGGATTGGATTAAGATTAAGCTAACTACCGGTGACAACTATCAGGAAATCAAAAGCATGATGCGTTCCAAAACTTTACATACCGTATGTGAAGAAGCTAGGTGTCCGAATATTTATGAATGCTGGGCAAACCGTACGGCTACCTTCATGATTTTAGGTGATATTTGTACACGCGCATGCCGTTTTTGTGCAGTAAATACAGGGATGCCTACAGAACTGGACCTGCAGGAGCCTGAACGTGTAGCTGAAGCTGCAGAGAAAATGAATCTTCGTCACTGTGTGGTGACTAGTGTGGCCCGCGATGATCTTGCGGATGGTGGCGCTCAGATTTTTGCTGAGACGGTCGCGGCGATTCGTAAACGCCTTCCGTTATGTAGTGTTGAAGTGCTTATTCCAGACTTTTTAGGAGACCGGAATAGTCTTGAGATTGTCATGAACAGTAATCCAGACATTCTTAATCATAATATTGAGACCGTGGAACGGATGTCAGATCGTGTACGGGCTAAAGCGAAGTACCCTCGTTCCTTGGAATTGCTGCGCAGAGCCAAGGAAATGAAACCAAATATTCCAACCAAATCGAGCATCATGCTTGGTGTCGGTGAAGAGTGGAATGAGATTTTACAAGCAATGGATGATTTGCGAGCCGTAAATTGTGATATATTGACTTTAGGACAATATTTGCAACCCACTCCAAAACATTTAAATGTCGAGAAATATTATCCACCGGAGGAATTTGCACTGTTGAAGGAAGAGGGAATGAAGCGTGGCTTCAGCCATGTGGAATCAGGCCCGCTAGTTCGCAGCTCTTATCATGCGCATGAGCAGGTGAAGTCTGCAGCTCAAGCTCGCGAGGAGCGTGCGGTTTCTTCTAGCTAATTATTGCTTTTCTGTGGTTTAATTCACGGAGAATGTTAGTAAGAGGAGGAAGAGCGACAGCGTTCTGAAATCTCTGCTCTTAGGTTACCCATAAAAATCGTTGATTTGCGTCATTGGAGGGGAATATTGGAGCTGTAGGAGCGGTTCGAGAACAGCGACCGAAAGCCCAATATTCCACATAGATGGTGGTATAATCAACGTCATGATTCCCAAAGAAAGGCAGGCGGCAAAAGGTTTGATCGTAATAGGCGGAAAAGGCTATGAACTTATGTTGGATCATAAGGATGGTTGGAATCCGGAGGCATTTCGCGGGAGATATAGCGAGGTGCTGGAAAGATACGACTATATTATCGGTGACTGGGGTTACAGTCAGTTGCGTTTGAAAGGTTTTTACCGGGACAACCATCCTAAGGTGAATCGGGATACAGCGATTTCGGGTATGGTTGATTATATTAATGAATACTGCAATTTTGGCTGCGCTTATTTTGTGCTGCATAAATTGAAAGAGGTACCACAAGAAGGCATGTTCAAGGATATTTTGATCAAAGAAATACCAGAGCCGAGTGATGAAGAGGCCTTGGAGCAAGAATCGGAAGCTAGTGATGAAGCGGCTGCAGATAAAGAGTTTTCTGCTAAAGAAACATCCTCTAAGCAAGGCTCGAATCACTCATTGGCATTTAAAGAGATGACTTCTTCTAAGGACAATATGGCGAAGGATAGACCTGTGAGAGAACATCAGAGCCGAAATCACCGGGGCAAGGATTCACAGGGCAAGAAATCCAAAAAGGATTTCCAAGGCAGACCGCCACAAGGTCAGTCTCAGAAGCCCCAAAACACACCAAAACCTCAAAGCGCTCAAAACAACCAGAACAATCAAAACAATCAAAATAATCAAAACAACCAGAACAATCAAAACATAGAAAATTCACAACCTTAATGATGAAAGCTGAACCATAAGTAGAGTCCTTCTACGAATGAGCCAGCTTTTTTTCTTATAAAAAATAGCAGAGCACCGTTTCTCCCGGTACTTGGAGATCGCTGCTCAGTGTTGCTGTGTGTTGCTCAGTGTTGTGGTGTTGCTCAGTGTTGCTATGCTGCTCAGTGTTTCTGCTACTCTGTGTTGCTCTGTTGCTCTGTTGCTCTATACTATTAGTCGTTGGCTGCTTGACCCAGCAGTTTCATCATCCCCCGAGGCTTAAGGACCCAGATGCCGTTATTTGCGAATTTTCAGCCTTTTGAGCAGGGTTTTGGACTCCAATGATGCTATTCGTTAGAAAGAGGGGAGTAATTATGGTGTCTTTTATACCAATAGCGACTATGGGGTCCGATAGCATAACAAATATGGATTAATATTGCGATTAGGGTCATCCATGTCCGATAGGTGCTACAGATGTTTCGTAGGTGCAAATATTATCAAACTAAACAAAAAACAGGAGTTGTCCCAACGGCCATTTCATGGCTTATGTGACAGCTCCTGTTTTTACTCATGGGTGCTTGATTCAGCAGCTTAATGATTAGCTAGATTAAGGATCTATTTTACAGATAATTTCAATTGTTTCTGTGTTGCATTGTAACTCCATACAAGCGCAGGGAACTTCTTCTTAAAGGCATTTAATTCAATGAAGGTCTCGCCGTTCTGAGAAAGCGCCTCTTTGGAGGACAACGTAAAGCCGGTCGCTTTACCTGTCCCGTTCGTTACGATGACTTTTTTGTTCTTGGCATCCCATGTGATGTCGCCTTCGATCAGTGCACCTAGTACGAGCGAAGAAGCATAAGTCTTATCTCCTTGCTTTATTAGACCCACATTACCAGCAAAGGCAACCCCGTTGACATTCAAGATATGATGATCACCGGAAACCTCAATGCTTTTCATTCCTGCAATCTGTAGAGCGGTAATCAGCTGCGCAGTTTTGCCTTTAACCTCAATATCCGGTGCAAGCCCGATGTGATTAAAGTCTTCTTTATTTGGAGTTAGGTATTTCTGCGTAGTCAGCTTCAGCATGTCTCCATTGGACATTGGAAGCAGGCTCTGAATACGTGCTTTGCCGAAAGAACGAGTGCCTACGACGGTAGCGAGCTTATTGTCGCGTAATGCGCCAGTAAGCGCCTCAGAAGCGCTGGCAGTGTACTCATTCGTTAGAATAACGACGGGTACGCCTATTTTGCTGCCACTGGTAATCGTTACTGGAGTAAGTGCTCCGGTTTGATCGGAGGTATACATCATGATGCCTTTATCCATGAAATTGGAGACAATGTTGTATGCTGAATCCATATAGCCGCCTAAGTTGTCACGCAAATCAAGCACCATCGATTTCATACCTGCTGCACGCATCTTTTTCAGCATAGCGGCAAATTCTTCATCGGAATTCTGTGTGAAACCACTCAGTGTGATGTAGGCTATCTTCTGTCCAACAATAGTTCCGGTAACAGAAGTCGAGCTGATTTCATTTCGGGTTACACGAAATGATTTAGTCACTCCATTCCGGAGCACCTGCAGAGTGACCTTGGTGCCTGCGGCTCCGCTTAACTCGTCTCCTTCGGTCTCTTCAACGGGGATTCCGTTAATTTTGACTATCGTATCACCGCGTTTCAGACCTGCTTGTTCTGCAGGCGAACCGGGTGTTATGTCTTCGATGTAGAGTTCTGTTGCGGTATATTGCAATCTAACACCAATACCAACGTATTCCAGATCAACATCATGTTCAAATTGTGCCGCTTCCTCGGTATTGAAGTATTGGCTATAAGGATCATCCAGGGTGTTCACCATGCCGTCAATGGCTCCACGAATCAAAGTATCCTTATCTACACCGGAGAGGTTATAGTTCTCCAGAATATTCATGACTTCATTGATAAGATCACGGTTATCTGTAGATGCCTGAGCGGCATCGGCAGCAGAAACTACTGGAGCAAAAGTTAGGGATAAAGCCAGACAGCTGCCTAGAAGTGCACTTATTACTTTATTGGATTTCATGGAATCATACGCCCTTTTTATATAATTTATAAGATAAGAAAGTATACACTGCACGAATTAACTTTCTGTGACGTATGGTTTTAGGATTTCACAAGTTTGTAGTAAACGCTATAGGTGTTATCAGTAGTCCATACCCCGCTATCCGACTTGGATAAAATGAAGATAGTGCCTTGCTCAAAAGTTTCCTCTTCACTGGCATCTTTCTCTTTGTTTTCCACATAAATAGCTGCTTCTTTGGCGCTAAAATAGTAGATATTTGAAACGCTTGGAGTATAAGTGACGTCGTATGAAGTAAAGAAATCTTCCAGATCTTCCTTAAGGGAGGTATCATATTCTTCTCCGTATGAAGTCATGGTGGAAAGAACAGCCGCCGGATTTTGTTCATTCATAGCTTGATAATATTTGGTGATATTACCTTTGATGGCATCCGCATCATTTTGAGGAATGTTAGCTGCTGTTTTTAGAGCTTGTTCACGAGTCAGCAGTATCACGGAGCTTTGGGATTCCACAGATGATATTTTCCAGCTTCCATTCTTGCGGACAAGTGTATACATGTATTCGTCCTCTGTATCTGGCGTATAGGCCCCACCTGTCCGACGAGAGCTTTCCAATGTATAAACAGTAGCGTCATCGCCTGTAATATCAATGATTTCCAAACTTTCAATAGTATTTTTTATATCAAAAATCTCAAAGGATGCATTGAGATCCGCCACTGACTCCGCATTAGAGGATTCTGAATCCATAAGGGAATAGAAGCTAATCGCTTTTTCTTCATTAAAATACTTATTAGACAAACGGATTAATGCTGTAATTGCTGCTTCGTCCTTATCTTTGGATACTGGGGTGGTAATTTGCACGCTTCTGCTGGTTGAATTCCAGACGGCTGTGCCTCCGGTTGCCTCTGCGATAAAACGTAAAGGAATGTATGTAGTGCCAGCTGAGGAGACTGGTGCGGTGGTCAGTTTTTTCACGGTTCCGTTAACGGTTGCACGGTTGCTGCCAATTTTCAGGCTGATCGCCAGATTTGAACTTTTACCTGTTACTGTTCCAGTCTTGGCATCCCAAAGCACCTGCAGTCCAAGCTTTTCGAAGATGACCCGGAAAGGGACAAGTACAGAATTGTTCGCTAAGTAAGGGGTTCCTGCGGTAAAGGAAACCTTACTGCCGTTGATATAAACATCAATCGGTTTTGAAGCAGCAAAAGCCGGGACCGCCAGTATCAGGGCCAGAAGACTTATGCTCAAGAGGGATAATAATTTTTTCAACAGTACTCTCTCCTTTTATGTAACTCTTTGTAAAATAGCCTCATTATACCATTTGATTTCTCTCTATGTCTATCAATTGGTGTTAGTTTTGTCACACCAAAAAGAGCCGGAGATATTGAAATCTCCAGCTTTTTGATCCCCTGATCTCAGACTAAGAAAGCTTCACGGACACGGTTCCAGAACGGAAACGGACGATATCTTGCGAAGCTGACTTTTTTGTCTGAAACTTGACAGCGTACTGAAATCAGGTCATCAACAGGAATGTTGTTATGATCTACGGTGAGCAGCAAACGCTGGTTTTTACATGAAAAAATGTCACAATGATGATGCTTTGGCAGTAGTAGCGGCGAGCCCATTGTCCGGAATACACGGTTGTTAATAGACGCGATTTCGGCAATCTGCAGCGCTTCTATTGAAGGGTGAACCATAGCGCCCCCTAGGCTTTTGTTATAAGCTGTACTGCCAGAGGGAGTTGAAATACAAAGTCCATCGCCCCGGAACATTTCGAAGGTGACATCGTTGATGTCGATTTGGATCATTATAGTTCCATCCACCCCTTTAAGGGTAAATTCGTTGAGGGCAATGTGAGACGAAGATCCCGATTTTTTGTGAATCTCCAGCTCTATTAATGGATATTTCACAATACGCGGTTTCTGCGGCTCAGATTCACCGGTTCCGCACATATAATCGATTAAGGTGGGCAGCTCTTCTGCTTGCCAGTCCGCATAGAAGCCGAGGTGTCCTGTGTGCACACCTACAAAGGCTAAGTTGGGAATCTGGTCGATAAAGGTATGAAAAGCGTGCAGCATTGTGCCGTCTCCACCTATCGAGATGACGATTTCCGGAGACTCGGCATCCAGTTGCAAATCCCGCTCCGCCGCCAGCTTGTGAAATTGCTCGGCAAGTTTGATTGACAGCTCATCACCGCGGTCCAGAACATAATATCTCAAGATGTACAAGCTCCTTTATATAATTCCGTCATACACCGATCATAATCAATCTTGCCCCGGAACACAATATGTAATCAACTTCGGCGCATCAATCGGAGCATTGCCATAAAGGCAGGGATAAGCAGTGACACTAGAAGAGCAGCGGCTAGTATAAGACTCAGTAGAGCTAGACTGGCAGTGACACCTGAGGCTGATGGTGTAAAGGCAGTGGAGGCAGGCAGAGAGACCCAGGCAGAAGACAATCCTGATCCCATCACAGGCTTCCATAGCACCACCACGAGACCTGCTGCGAGTATGGCATGTATTAGTCGTGCAGTTAAGAACGGCAGATAACGCAGCCCGGTACCGTTCAAAATACTGGCGACTTGGGCATGTACAGATAATCCGCCCCAAGAGAGAATAAAGGCAGCTGCTGCGACCTTGAATTGAAGCGGGATGGAAGAAGCGGCTTCACCAGCAGAACGAGCACCTATGGTGACCTCGAACAATCCGCTGATCAAGGCCTGAGCTAATTCGGGAGGCCCTCCAACAAGGGAGACGAGAGATCCGGCCAGGCTAAATAGTGAGGGCAGGATTCCGGCACGGGCAAGCAGCTCCATTAGCACGTTGAAGAATACAACCAGACCCCCTACGACAATAATAAGCTGTAGCGAGGATTGGATCGCTCCTTTTAACAGCTCCCCGAAGCTCCGTCTATCCTTGCGCCGGGCTTCGGACATCGCAAGGAGTGCGGCATGTATTCTGCCGAATCCTTGTTTTGCTGGAGCAGAGGGGGCGTCAGAACTACTTTTTGTTGGGTCTTGGGTGGGAGTCTTTTGTTCCTTACGTCCATGAAATGACATTAGGAGACCAACCATTAAGCCACTTCCGTAGTGGGCTAGTGCCAATATTAGCCCCAAAGAAGCATCGCGAAAGAACCCAACGGATACCGCCCCTAGTAGAAAAATAGGATCGGAGGAGGTTGTAAATGCTACAAGGCGTTCACCTTCGATTCTGCTGATCAGCTTCTGCTCCCGCAGCTTAGCGGTTAATTTGGCTCCAACGGGATATCCTGATACATATCCCATGGCCGCGACAAAACCACCGCTGCCAGGTATACCGAAGAGGGGGCGCATCAGTGGATCAAGTAAAGCGCCGAAGAGATGGACAATGCCTAAGCCTAGCATGATTTCAGAAATGACGAAGAATGGAAACAGTGAAGGGAAGAGCACGTCCCACCAGATGGCCAGGCCACGTAAGGCTGCGGCAAGAGATGCTTCAGGATGAAGTAACATCAGCAGCATACAACCAGCCAATATGAATCCCAGCAGCGGGCCGCCAATCTTTTTAAAAGTCATAATTAACGCCTCCTGGTCTATGGTTAGATGTATGCAAAAAGAGGGACAAACAGCACAAAAAAATGGAGAAAGCGGTTACAATTATCTGTGCTTTTTCGCAGGAATTATGATATTATGTAATAAATAAATGCACCCTCTGTTACACGATTAAATGGGATGGAGTGATGGCGATGAGCGTTATAGCCGGAGTTCTCGTTTGTGCTTTTGTATATGTAATCCGGGTCTCTCTCGTCCCTCCTGGTGATGAGGAATTTAGGACCTACTAACCTTACTCTTCAGGCGCTGAACTATAGTTTAGCGCCTTTTTTCTGTAGTTTAGAGAGCACTTTCGACGGATATCCGTGTTATGCTTATCTTTGGTATAATAAAATAAGTAACGTTTCATTAATATGGAAGAAGGCTGGTAACCTCAATGAATCCAAATGAGAGTATATATGACAATCTAGGGGGGGCTGAAGCACTACATCGGTTGGTGGAAGTGTTCTATGCCAAGGTACAGCTTCATCCGCAGCTGGGACCCTTGTTCCCTGAAGATATTACTCCAGTTCTGGAGAAGCAATATCAATTCCTGACACAGTTTTTTGGCGGGGGTCCGCTTTATTCGGAATTACATGGACATCCCATGATGAGAGCAAGGCATATGCATATTCCTATTACACCAGAACGTGCTGATGAGTGGCTACAATGTATGAAAGAGGCACTGGTGGAGACTGGAGTCGAAGAACCACTGCGTTCATTCGTGCTTAGCCGCCTTGCAGGTCCTGCACATCATTTTGTTAACATGCCCCAGGAATAACAAGGGACAGGTTGATCCTGAAAGGAATGAGAGTACTTGACAGAGTTAATACCCCTATATTCTATTAAGGTCAAGTGTTGCAACTGTGAAAATGAATTTTCAACCTCGCGGGTACGTCCTAGTCTAAAAAAGGCTATTCGGCGTGATGCTGATTTCTGCGCGTATTATAAAAATGAGAATCCGGATTATTATGTTGTACGGGTCTGCCCCAATTGCGGGTTTGCCTCCACAGAAAATTCGGCTGACAAGCTGACGGAACGTCAGCGTAAGGCATTTAATGAGCAGGTAGGGAAACGCTGGAAGAGCCGTGACTTTGGGGAGAAAAGAGACTGGGAAACTGCGCTCGAGACCTATAAGCTGGCGCTTTTATGTGCTCAGAGTATTAACGATAAAGATCGGATTATTGCAAGTCTGCTGCATCACATTGCTTGGCTCTATCGCTACCAAGGGGAGACTGAGCAGGAGAAGCGTTTTTTACGTTATTCTTTGGACGAGTATGTTAAGGTCTATGAAAAAGATGGCATTGCCGGCAATGATGCCCGGCTCATGTACCTGATCGGCGAACTTAATCGGCGCATCGGAGAATACTCAGTGGCTGTGATGTGGTTCTCCCGTCTGATTAATGATCAGAAGATTATGGATGCGGCGATGATTCGAGCGGCACGTGAGCAGTGGGTTATTTTACGGGAGCAAATGCGTGCTGAGGCTGTAGAGGTTGAGGTTGATGTCGAAGGCTTGTCTTCAAGTTCATAACGATTTGCGAACAACAAAAAGCGCAGAAGAGAATTTAATTCTCCTCTGCGCTTTGTAGAAAGAAAATGTTAGGATTTGCTTATCTGACAGCTCGATCGAACAAAAGGTAATCGCCGTCATTATCTATAACTGTAGGACTGGCGCTGCAGCAGGGGAAGACAAGCAGTTTTTTCTTGCCGTCACGAACGATTTGTAATTCTTTTGGCTTCATAGGCAGAAGCACATTCTCTGAGTTGCAGAATGGACAGTATTGCACATACATATCGCCTAGAATGATGTCATAAGGCCAGGTATGACTAAAAGGAATCATTGTGAGTCCTTCCCAGAAGGAGTCTGTTCATTTTCGCCCTCAGTTTGTGGGGGATTTTGTTTTTTGGATAGCTCCGCTATTTTTTGTAGTAAAATATGTTGGGGCATATGCATCAAGTGTTCCAAAGGAACGCCTAGTTGCTTGGATAACGTAATGGCTGTTTCCGGTGAAATTTGTAGTGGCTTCATATGAATGCCCTCCTAAAGTTTATCGGCTATAAATGTTCAGATATCGTTATTCACTTTACCATGGTGTTAAGACAATTACAAAGAAAGTCAAATGAAAGCAAAGGAATGGTGAGTACAAATGAAACAACCGTTATCACTGACTTGGGAACTGGATACTATTTTTCCGGGGGGGTCTTCGTCTGCAGAACTAGAAGGTTTCTTGAGCAAGCTTGAAAAAGATATTTTATCCTTACAGGGCTTTGTGAAGGATGCTGTGGCACCAACGGATGTTGCGTCTACAAAAGCATTGGATGAGGTTATAGCATTGCTTCAGAGCTGTTCAGGAAGACTTGTGGAGGTCACTTCCTTCGCAGACTGTCTAGGCGCTCAGAATCAGATGGACAAGGGTGCGGTAAGACTGGCAGCCAAAGTGACAAGCATGCGCGCCGGATTCGAAGGGATCAGCTCGCAATTTAGCAATGTACTGCGTCAGACTACGGACAAGGTATGGGCTGAGTGGATGGCTCGTCCAGAGATTGCTCCTTTAACGTTCGTACTGAGCGAGAGCCGTGATTTGGCCCGTGAGAAGATGAGCCCTGAGCTGGAAAGCTTAGCGTTGGAATTAGCTGTTGACGGATATCATGGATGGAGCGGACACTATGATACGATTGTAAGCTCAATCAAGATCCCATTTGAGGATGAAGAAGGAACAAAGCTGCTTTCTGCAGGTCAAGCTTTTAATAAGCTGGATGATCCAGATCCAAAAGTGCGTCAAGCGATGTTCCATAAATGGGAAGAGGCTTGGACTGAAGCGGCAGATAATTGCGCAGATACTTTAAATCACTTAGCAGGCTTCCGCCTGAAGCTCTATAAGGGCAGAGGCTGGGACGATGTTCTAAAAGATCCGCTCAGCATCAATCGTATGACACAGGACACCTTAAATACGATGTGGGACGTAATTACGAAGAGCAAACCTGTACTCGTGTCCTACCTTCAGCGCAAAGCCAAGCTGCTGGGGTTGGATTCCCTCTCATGGGTCGATGTCGAAGCTCCTGTAGGCAAATCCTCCGGCAAAATCCCTTATGATCAAGCTGCGAAGGATATCGTCACACAGTTCCGTAAATTTAGTCCTAAGATGGCTGAGTTTGCAGAGCGTGCCTTTGATAATAACTGGATCGAGGTTGAGGATCGTAATGGCAAACGTCCTGGTGGATTCTGTACTTCCTTCCCTGAGAGCAAAGAATCACGGATATTCATGACTTACAGCGGCACACCTTCCAATGTTTCAACATTGGCCCATGAGCTGGGACATGCCTATCATTCCTACTTGCTTGATGATCAACCTGTATTTAATCAGAATTATGCAATGAACGTTGCAGAGACCGCTTCAACCTTTGCAGAAGTGATTGTATCTGATGCTCAGGTTAAAGCTGCGGGCAATGCAGAGGAGAAGCTGGCACTGCTTGAAACGAAGATACAGAACAGTGTGGCATTCTTTATGAACATTCACGCTCGATTCTTGTTCGAGACTCGCTTTTATGAAAAACGTAAGGAAGGCCTTGTAAATGCTGAGGAACTGTCTGCTCTGATGGTGGAAGCACAGAAAGAAGCTTTCTGTGGTGTGCTTTCTGAATACCATCCTCACTTCTGGGCGTCGAAGCTGCATTTCTATATCACAGATGTACCTTTCTATAATTTCCCGTACACTGTTGGTTATATGTTCAGTACAGGCTTATATCGTCTGGCATTACAAGAGGGAGCTTCCTTTGCAGACAAATATGATAGCTTGTTGCAGGATACCGGCGTGATGACATTGGAGGATTTGGTGCTCAAACATTTGGGTGTGGATCTGACTAAGCCAGATTTCTGGCAAGGGGCTACAGATTTGATCGTGGCTGATATCAACGAGTTCTTGGAGATGACTGAGCATTTAGCATGAAATGTCTAAAATAAGACAAATTTCAGTGCGCTAAAAATAACGGAATTTCAGTGTGAACACGCAAAGACCCCGGTTAAGGGGTCTTTTTTTAATGGTTAAATGTCGAAAACTCCCGTTTTATAAAAATTAATATACGAATGATCTATGAATTTTGCGCATTACTAGGGATAATAACCCAATTTTGTAGAATAATGTTGTTTGGCGTATTTAAGGGGTCTATAATGAGCCTTGAGCCTTATATAAGGCTTGCAAGGAAGACTAATGAGCTTAGCTCAAAAAGCTTAAGTAAGCGCATACTAAGCCGATTTGTACGAAGTAAACTCGAAGTAGCTAAGCTCACAAACAATATAAATCGAACCAGAAACTTGGGAAAAGGGGAAGGAGTGGCGGAGGGGAATTTTGGAACTGTAAGAGCGGGAGCGACCGCCTTTGTCTCCGAATTTCACCCGCTGTACGCGTAAGAATTCAAGAAATTTGGAGACAACAGCGGCTGGAAGTCCAAACATTCCCCGCAGTAGCGACGGATCCTTAGCCTAAATATTTAGGGTTCGATTTATAAAAGACGAAGTGAACTCGAAGAAGCTAAGCTCACAAAACTTTTAGGAGGAAAGATATGCTTAAGACAGAACAGCTATCCTTAGCAAGACAGATGGATTTGGTGTTTAGGGAACTGCAAGAGGAATTATCGGGACTATCTTCCGGTACGGTATTTGTGCAAATACGAAATAATACCATTGGCAAATTCGGCATACGTCATCACCCTCTAGCCGGTCGGGGTGGTGGATTCACAGAAGTAAAGGAAGGAATAACGGAGAGTCAGCAGTCTTCTTTTCGTCTAATGGCACTGGAGAGTCTGAAATACAAACGGCGCTGGACTCATGGTGAGATCAGCTATGAATTCGCTATAAGACAGGGGAAGCTAATCGTAGATGCTACGCTGGAGTCCAATTATAATATGGCAAATCTGATGATTCGATCTCCCCGTAATGCTTACGCCGAGAGTGCTGATCAATTTTTAAGTTAAACGTTTTACATAAAGATTGCATGCAGCTCGGATTATAGGGTATAAATTAGAAAAACCTCCCACAGCTTCTGGAAGAAGTGTGAGAGGTTTGAAAGCTAGTCGGCAATGGGCTTTTTAAGACCTCAGCCGGATAAAACACTTAAGATAACGATGTTACTGACGACCGGACAGTTGTTGTTCTGCCAGTTGTACTAGACGTTTAGTGATGTAACCTCCCAAAGAACCAGTTTCGCGGGAAGTGTAGTTCCCGTAATAACCGTCAGCTGGGATCGTTACTCCAAGCTCTTGTGCTGCTTCATATTTCAATTGTTGCAACGCTGCATTTGCTTGAGGAACTACAAGGTTATTGGAACGGCTGCTACGACCTTGACCTGCTTGACCCATGTGTGTCACCTCCTTCGCCCGTTGTGAAGATAGTATGAGCGCTAAGAGGCTAATTCATGCATGCTATCGAAAGGTTTTAAGGATGGTAATTATTAGTCGATTAAAAGTAAGGGTAGGAAAGCCTAAATAACTAAGCTCGCACAAAAAATCGGCCTTCTCTTACGTAAACGCAAGGGAAGACCGATATAATGTATATCTGCTTTAATTCTCGGGATAGATCATTTCCAGCATAGTGGACAGCTCAAGGCTTTGACCTGGTTCTACCTTCAGCAAGCCAGTGAAGGAAGGATCGTCGGAAACGTTAGGAGCATCCGGGAGCCAGGTATAAGGTTCGATGCACAGAAATTGATCGGCTGGTCCTTTGGTATACAGGACCCAGTGGCGAAAAAGATTCTCGTCGGCCGTATAACGAAGACCATAACCATCATCGCGTAATAACAATGCTTCTACGGGCTGCTTGTCACCAATACGCAGAGCGGTATCAAAATTAGTTCCCTGTAGGTTAATTCCAGAATTTAGAGAATCTAGATCACCGAGTGGAATTAGATTGCCGCTAGGGAGCAATTCATCGTTTAGTTCATAAATGCTGTTTACGGGCAATTTGAGATTCCAGCGTTCAGGTTCTCCATCGATCATAAACCAGGTGTGATAACCGATCCCAAAGGGAATACGATGATCGCCGAGATTTGTAACCTTTAAAGTCTGGCTGAGCCGGGCATCCTGAAGCCTGAATGTCATTTCGAATTTGAGTGGAATGGGAAATTGCTCCATCCAGTGTGGATCATCTTCAGTAAGGAATTCAGTAGTGACTGCACAACCGTCCTCGTCTTCTTCAATATCGCTGACACACCAGGATTGAGTCCGGTGTAGACCATGGATATGATTGTCACCAGCGGTATTCTGGTCAAATTGATAACTTGTACCCTCGAATTGAAATTTTCCTTTACGAATTCTTCCGGGTGGAATTAAGAGCGGGATGCCAAAATGGTAAGGTTTTTGCATAAAGAAAGCTTGATCGCTTTCATCAGGCCGCCGCAGAATTTCCCGTTGTTCCTTTACATCAAACAATGAAATCACGTTGTTTCCTAGTCGCGGCAAAAGCGTGACTTCCAGTTCGCGGCTGTGCAAAATATAAGTATCATAACCGCCCCACTGCCCTTTGGTCACCTGTTTCATGAGATATGCTCCTTTATCGTAACTGTAATCGAATAGAACATGGATAACCTTATCATAACAGATTTATACGGAAGTGGTTAAGTGATTTGACAACTTCTCTTTATGGTTCTATGATGAAGGCATTAAATTATGATGAGAATGTGATGACGGGGACAAGTAGGCAGGAAATGTACCTTCAGAAAGCCGGTGGTTGATGCGAACCGGTAGGACACTCTTGATGAATGGACCCCTGAGCGCCGCGCTTGAACGGGAGCAAGATACCCTAGTAGACCGGCCGGATCTTCCCCGTTAACGGAAGACTAAGGCTGTTTCCTTTTGACTATACAAAGGTTTAGCAGCGAATAAGGGTGGCACCACGGTCTCACGTCCCTTGCGGATGAGGCTTTTTTGCGTTCTCGGAAATTGGAAATCACATCTAACGGAGGTCTATATTATGTTGAAAAAAGTAATGTCAGGCATACAACCGAGCGGTTCTCTAACTTTGGGTAACTATATCGGAGCGCTGAAAAATTTTGTGAAGCTGCAAGACGATCATCAATGTTTCTTTATGGTTGTCGATATGCATGCGATCACCGTTGCTCAAGATCCTGCGGCACTGCGTGAGCAGTCTGAAGCTGTAGCTGCACTCTTTATCGCGGCAGGAATTGATCCTGTGCGTTCGAATGTATATATGCAGTCCCATGTGCCTCAGCATGCGGAATTGGGTTGGATCATGACTACGCTAACGGCAATGGGCGAGCTTGAGCGTATGACACAGTTCAAAGATAAATCATCAGGTAAGGATTCGGTTGGCGCGGGCCTATTCGTATATCCTTCTTTAATGGCAGCAGATATTCTTGTTTATAATGCGGATCTTGTGCCAGTAGGTGAAGATCAGAAGCAGCACTTGGAGTTGACCCGTGATTTAGCTGGCCGATTTAATAACCGTTTTGGCGAATTCTTTACGATTCCTGAACCGTATATCCCTGAAGTGGGCGCACGCATTATGTCTCTGGATGATGGCACTAAAAAAATGAGCAAGAGCAGCCCAAATGCAGGCAGCTATATTGCCCTGTTGGATTCGCCGGATGTGATCCGTAAAAAAATCAGCCGCGCAACGACTGATTCTGGACGTGAAGTTATCTTTGATCCGGCTAATAAGCCAGAGATTAGTAACTTGATGAGTATTTACTCGGAATGTTCTGGAATGTCCCTCCAGCAAATTGCCGATCGTTATGAGGGACAAATGTATGGTGGCTTTAAGAAGGATCTTGGGGAAGTGGTTGTGTCCACACTTGAGCCTTTGCAACAAAGATATCATGAAATTCGCAGTTCAGGTGCGATCACTGATATTCTTGCCGAAGGTGCTGAACGCGCACGTATTGTTGCAGCTGAGACATTGAATGGCGTAAAAGAGCGGATGGGCTTTCTGCCAGCTCGTTAATCTAATCAGAGCTTAAACTTTCCTGTTTGCGTCTAATTCTGGCTTTGAGGATAAATCCCCAGCCAATATTCAATACGCAGAGAAAACCAAGCAGAAGTGCTAGCCAGAAGCTATAGCTGATCGCGATTGAAGCGGCAGTGAGAATAAGAATAGAAGAACAAGCGAACCAAAGTGAGAGTCCTTTACCCATTAAGAGCCTTCCTTTCCGTGTCTGCTAAAATGAATCCCGGAGTATTATAAATACTCCGGGATTTTTTGTGATTATAGAATAGTTCTCTCAGTAAGTCTACAGTTTCATCGTAAAGAACCAGGGTCGATGGAAAATCGTTTGTCGAGCTTATCGCTGCTAAGCCAGCCTACATAAGTATTTAAAGGTTTATATTGGTTATCCATAACTAATACAGCCACAAAAGGGTATTGTTTGCGGTGTAAATAACGAACGTCTCCCCAGCGCACCATATATCCTGAAGGAAGCTCCTCCACTTCGGCCACCGCATAAGAGGTGAAATATAAAAAGGACTGAATATCTGGATGCGACTTGGATATTTCCACAGCGGGATGATTCGAGCAGACCGCATGTTTGAACCATTCCAGACGGTTGTTCAGTAGCTGCCCAACTTCATAACTGCCGTCTTTTTTCACTTTAACTACGTTCCAGCGTTTAAGTGAAATTGTAGGGATTACAATATAACGTTCGCCAGCAGTATGGTGTATATCTTTAAGCTTGATGTTTCGTGTAAGGCGGGCATGAACAATCGTTCTCCAAATATAATAAAGAATGGTACAGGCATAAAGCGTAATAAATAAAGGTTTAGGCGGAACAATCCCAGTGATCCAGAGCAGAATAGCTGCGATATGGCTGCCAAAAATAAATGGATCGAAAATGTGGATGATATTCCAGGCGATCCATTTCTCAGTGAATGGACGGGCCGCCTGAGTTCCATAGGTGTTAAACAGATCAGAGAAGACGTGCACGCCTACACCTATGAAACCCCAGAGTGCAACATGGCTTAAAGCTGCCAAATCAGTAAACCCAAACAGAGGCCCTAAGACTAGGGCAATCAGAGCGGGCCACAAAATTAGAAAAGGCAAGGAGTGTGTGATTCCACGGTGATTACGAATATATATTGCATTGTCCTTTAGTCGTAATGCGGTATCGGCATCAGGAGCCTGTGAGCCTAAAATCGTTGCCAGCATAACGGCCCCGGCCAGTTTAGGGTCAGAAGCAACGACGGGATCGACGAAAGAAAGTCCGGCTAACCCTATGCCCATAACTAAATGTGTAGCGGTGTCCATTGGTCAGTTCTCCTTTGTTGTTCGGAAGTACATTATTAATAATTACCCAAATACGGCTTAGGTTATTAAGGGGCTGAAAATAAATATTGTCACGTAATTGTCAAATTCATGAACATACTGTGCCATGACTGTCAAAGTCTCCTCGGGTTTGATATGATAAAGTTAACAGCGAAGTCTATTTAGTGCTTCGGCTAGAACGTTAGAAGTTTGTTTAGAAGGAGGATCATTTGGTGTGGATAATCATATAACATTTCAAGCTTCTTCCGATTCTGCAGCTATGTCTGCAAAATCTCCACCGGAAGGTGCAAGTTGGCGTGATTTCATTACCGTAACAAAACCCGGTATTATCCGATCTAACCTCATCGCTGCCTTTGCAGGATATTGGCTGGCTTCAGGTTGGGATGTTCAATACGGCAGATTAGTTCTGACTCTGCTCGGTACAATGCTGGTTATGGCTTCGGCCTGTGTTTTTAATAACTATTTCGACCGTGATCTGGATATGAAGATGGAAAGAACGCGCGATCGTGGGCTTCCTACAGGACGATTGAAACCCAAAACCGTATTGCTGTATGCTATTGGGCTTGGGATTGCGGGTTTGATTGTGCTGTTTGCTTTTTCCGGAGTTTTAGCCGGTCTGTTCGGGATTGTAGGGATGTTCGTTTACGTTGTAGTATACACCCTTTGGTTGAAACGGACATCAACATGGAGCACTTCAGTAGGTGCGATCTCTGGAGCTATGCCACCGGTAATTGGCTACGTTGCAGTTACGGGAACAGTTGATCTAGGGGCTTGGCTGATGTTTGCGATGTTGTTTCTGTGGCAACCTCCCCATTTCTGGGCGCTCGGGATTAGACGTAAAGAAGAATATAGAGCCGCAGGTTTCCCACTGCTGCCTGTAGTCAAAGGAACACGTCGTACGAAGTTTCAAATGATTCCTTATGTAGCACTGTTACTGCCTATTCCAGTGTTAATGTACGCCTACGATTATGCAGGCATTTTTTATCTGGTGATTTCAACAGCGCTGTCCCTGGCTTGGTTAATCATAACCTTGATGGGCTTTGCAGCAAAAGATGACGAAGTCTGGGCGAAGAAGAACTTCCTCTTCTCCATTAACTACCTAACGGTAAGTTTGATCGTACTTGTATTAAATACGATTCACGGTTAAGAAGAGGGAGGGTATTATTGTCCGTGCAGACCTTTAAGCGTTATAAATGGACCTGGATTCTACTATTGCTTGCTTTGGTAATGGCTGGTTATCTGGCAGTTAATTCTTTGAATTTAGGAAAAGAAAAACTGCCGGTAATCGGAGAAGTGCAGGACTTTTCACTTGAAAATGTGGATGGAGACCAGATTACTCTGGCTGATACACAAGGTAAGGCACGGCTGGTATACTTTTTTTTCACGCAATGTCCGGATGTATGTCCTATAACTACGTTCCTGTTATCTCAGACACAGAAGATTCTGGTCGACGAGGGCAGCTTTGGAAAAGATACGGCGTTCGTCTCCATTTCTTTTGATCCAGGGAATGATACACGTGAAGCCATTAAGACCTTTGCGGACCGTTTCCAGGCAGATTATAAGGGTTGGTACTTCTTACGGGGGGATCAGGAAGTGATTCGTAAACTGGCAACTGATTCTTTTAAAGTACTAATTGCAGGGAATAGTAAAGAAAATTTCGTACATGCGAATCGCATAGCATTGGTTGATCGGGACAATCGTCTCCGTGCATTGTATGACGCAGGAGATACGGATAACGTAACGCCTGAATTTCTTGCCGATAGGCTGAATGAATTGGCTCGTGAATAGAACATAACCGCATAACAGAAACGCCTTTTTCGAATCCCGTTTATTGAAGGGATAACGAAAAAGGCGTTTTTAATTTCTTAGGCAATATATCGCGAATCAAAAAGGGATGGGTTCAGGGTAAATGATGAACTCTTCCAGACCCGCTTTTTCAAGCTGATTAATATTGTATTCATCTGGAGTGCCCTCCACTCCGGCATAACCCCGGCGCGTATAGATGTGACCAGCATCGGGAAAGGCATCGCGGAGAATCCCGCGTATTTTTTTGCCTGAACTGTCGTTATCCATATAAAGATATACTTCTCCATCTCCTACTTTTTGTCGCAGGGACTCGAGTTTGAGCGTATTTAATGTACCAAAGGTACAGAGGATTTCGACTTCCGGTACCAGCACGCGTCGTAATCTGCTGCGATCGTTTTTGCCTTCGACAATAATCGTAATGGACATTTGCTGACAATCACCTCCGGAAATGAAGCCTGAACTTTCAGACTCATTATAGTTTACCGAAGGAGGAGCAGTTTTAACAACTGTTTCTACAGGAAAATCTTCATTCCCCGGGAAATGTCGTAAAAACAATAAATCATGCGGCCCGCCCATTCCATTTGGAAGAGTAGGTGGACAGCTTGGCTGAATTTTTTGGCGGAAGCAGTAATAGTGCAACCATCAGCAATAGAAAGGCAATGAAATAAGGCGAAACAACGTCTCTTAGTTGTCCTGCGGCCACAGGCCCTGCGAATGCACCTAGTGACATGGCTATCGACTGCATGGAGAAGGTGCGTCCCATACGTCCTGGTCCACCTAGACTAATAAAGAGCGAAGCCATTGCAGGAAATAATATTCCTTTGGCTGCACCCAGCATAAAGAGAATAACGGAAGCGGGAATGCTGTGAAGTGAGGCGAGCGCAAAAAAACAAAGGGCCATTCCTAGCAAGGCCACGGCTATTCTTCCTCCTGGGGAAAAGCGGTTCAGGAAGAACAAACTGAGTGTTACCAAAGCCCCTAAGCTAAGGAGCGATAAAAGAATACCTGTGGAAACAATGCTATTACTTCCGGTCTGAGATAGAGGAAGCTCAAAGAACAGAACCCCTTGTGAACAAGAAACGAAAAAAGGCAGCAGATAATAACGTTTGGAAACTGGATTGGGATCGGATATAGGGACCGAAGGAAGATCCTGATTTTTTAAAGGAGGTGCTGCTGAGTTTACAGGGCGTACTAAACGCCGGGCAGGCGCCGGTACACTGAAAAAAGCCATGATTCCTGTAGCGATAAGCAGCCATCCCAATGTGGTGAAGGTGCCGGAATAGCCAGCTTTAGCTACGATAAAGGCACCCGCTGCTGGGGATACCACTGAAGCTAAGGTATGAACGATACCATGTCCGGACATATATTTCCCCTGCTCAGTGGCATCAGATGATAATGAAGCCAGCAAGGTCATGCACGCCGGAGAGAGGAAGGCGAGCGCGAACCCGCTTGCTGCTCGTAGCATCAGCAAATGCCACGGAAGCTGAGCGTGAGCCTGCAGCAATAGAATGGCTCCCGCAGTAACAAGGCTAAAGACGATGTAGCGGCGGCTGCCATTACGATCGACGAGTACGCCTGCGAGCAAATTGCCAGGAAGATGGGTCAACGAATACATGCCCATCATCCAGCCAATAAAGGCGGGTCCCGCACCAAGAGAGATGGCAAAGGGCGTTAGAATAGGATACTGTGCATGTAAATCAAAAAACGCCAGAAAAAGAAACAGGTACAGCCATAGCGCAGTTTTCACAGGGAAACACCTCCGAGAGCCACCTACAATAAAGGTTAATGCAGGAAGGCGTATTTTAAGAAGATCAAATTTAAGCAACTACTTGTACTTTACGTGGGACAGAGAGGGCTTATACCGCTTTTTTAATTCCTGTAAGCAGGTATACCTTTCTCTGGCTGTGGAACCATGAATTATGATGGGCATTCATGTATAATAATTAATATTGGCGTCATGTCTATGGAGGAGATAATCCTTAGGACGAAACTAGGCGATAGGGGTGTTGTGAGGTTGATGGATCCAGAGGTGTGGTCACAGTTTATTAGAGAGAATTGGTTAGTTATTGTTATTGCGCTTGTTCTGTTGTTCGCGGTTGTTAATTTGGTCAAAACGATGTTGAAATGGGCGATTGTCATTATTATCGTTGTAGGTCTATTCATCTATAGTGGTGTGACAATGGACCAAATTGGTAACGCTGTGAATAAGGTGGCAGATGGAACGGTAAGCACGCTGAAGAAGGAAGCACAAGAGGTCATGCTTAAAGAGGCGCAGGATGCGAAGTACACTTCAAATGGTGACGGAACATTTACGATCACAACTCCGAATATTGAAGTGAAAGGTACTACTGGTGAAGATAAGGTAGAGGTTACTTTCCGCGGAGTTAGTCTTGGGAAGTGGAGTATTACTGATACCACACAAACATTTATCGAGGAAGCTCGGAAACATCAATAAACGGCCTCAGTTTAAATCATTATCAAAAACAAGCAAGCGGGCGGCTGAAAGGGGAGATTGGATATGATAAACGGTTGGTTGACTAGTCTGAGTGATGCAAATATCATCTCCATCGCCCTCCTGCTGGTAGTAGTCTTTTCACTATTGCAAGGCTGGAGCAGAGGGTTCTCAAGTGCTACCGGAAGATTATTCGGTCTGCTGGGAACAGGACTGTTTACAATAGCTTCTTTGGTGCTGGCCATTCCTGCTGCGGCGTATCTCAATCCTCATGTTCAGACTTGGGCAGCAGGAATAAGTCTGCCTGATAAACAGCTGACCCAGTGGCAGCAAATTTATTATACGGCTGTGTCTGTGCTGGCGGAATCGCCGCTGGTGCGGTTTCTATTGTTGTTATTGCTCTCTTATATCTTAATTCGCATGCTTCTGGGATTGTTGTCTATGCTGCTTCCATTCCACCAGCTACGGCGCACCAAGACATTTAAGGACAGAAAGATTACGCAAGTAAGCCGTATGGGTGGAGCTATCATAGGATTAATTATAGGCTTGACTCGTGGTTTAATTATTGTGCTCGCTCTCTTCATTTGTGTTGGCCTAAATCCAGAAAGTCAATTTAGCCGTTATGTGGAATCTTCTCCGATCTACAGTCAAAGCGCTGCCGCTGTATTTGAACCCTTTGTTGGGGAGACAGTGCAGAAAAAGCTGCCTATTCTGACGAAGACCGTTGCAGCTGAGATGAATGATATTCTGCGCAGAAAATATGAAGTTATCGATCATGACATTCCACAAGATATTGTGGGAGCTGCTGAAGATATTATTGGACAAGCGCAAGGAGACGAGAAGAGAGCCAGACTACTGTATGATTGGGTAGGAACACGAGTAACTTATGATTACGCCAAAGCGGAAAATTATGAAAAAAATAGAATTTGGCATGAACAGACCCCGCAGGATACCTTCGACACACGCATAGGGGTATGTATTGATTATGCCCGTCTTTACGCTGTTATGGCCCGCTCTCAAGGGTTACAGGTGCGCGTTGTAACGGGGCAAGGCTATGATGGTCGAGGCGGGTATGGCGCACATGCCTGGAATGAAGTTTATATAAGTGACCGGCAAGCTTGGATTCCATTGGATCCCACTTGGGCGAGCAGCGGAGATTGGTTTAATCCGAAGGATTTTGACGATACGCATATTAGGGAGAACGCACTCTGAGTGAGGGCGCCGCACTCCTTCCGTGTGGTACAATAAACTCATACCAACTGCTCTAACATAAATGCGAGTGCAATGCTCACAATCAGCTTCTTAGAAATCACCTTCATTATAAGAGCAATGTCGCTGGCTAAGGCAATTCAGACATTATTTTTATATAGAAGGGAAGAAAGCTGGTGAGCTTTGGGAAGCAGCTCCCGCCTGCGGACGGGAAATCTTCGAAACATTCTGTAGGTCTGAGATTGAATCTGTTTTTCTTTGGCACTTTTTTTATTTTTTGTATCATTATTGTGCGTCTTGCAGGTTTGCAGTTTACTGAGGGAGCTTTGCTGACAGAAGAAGAGATTAAACGGGATACGAAGTTTGTTCCGCTGGCAGCCATGCGAGGGATTATTTTTGCTGCCGGGGGTGAGCAGATAGCCTATTCTACACCTGTTGAGTCGCTCTATCTTACCCTAAATAAGGAATATACAGCTAAAACTACCGATAAAGTAACGGGTGAAACCTCACTAACGGAAAAAGCGAAAAATAAGTCTAATGACCTTGCAGCAAGATTAGTAGCGGAGTTTGAGAAATATGGAAGTGCAGATGCCCCCAAGTTAACGCAGCAGGACGTGCTGGATTTACTTGATCTGGACTTTAAAAAGTATCTGGGTTATGTACCGCGTCGTATAAAAGCAGGGCTAACTTCAGAAGAAATAGCTTATTTCATGGAACACAAGGATGAATATCCAGGTATTACCATTGTGGAAGAAAGTGTACGCCACTACGATAAAGATACGGTAGCTGTGCAGACGGTGGGTTTTGGCAAACCTTTTAAATCAACCGAAGACATAGCGATGTACAAAAATATTCGTAGTGCAATGAAAGACAATTCTTCACCGGGACTTATGTATAAAACGGAAGAATATGTAGGATTTGATGGTCTGGAAATGCAGTATCAACGCGAACTGCGCGGAGAAAATGGTTATCAGGTCATTTCGGTCACTCCTCAAAATATGGCGGAGAAGGTAGAACAGACCGTTCCCCCTGTAAAAGGCAATAATATTTGGATGACTATTAATAAGAATGTTCAGATGAAGACTGAACAGGCCATATTGGATCAGATTAAATGGCTGCACACCAATGCTGTTCAAGGCGAAACTCATCCTGATGCTTTAACAGGTTATGCAGTAGCAATGGAAGTAGAGACTGGTAATGTTGTCGCTATGGCGAGTATGCCGGATTACGATTCGAATGTATGGACAAAGGACTCGTTGCCTACATCCGTCTGGAATAAAATTATGAACAATCATCTGAATGGTACTATTACCTCGAATTCTTCCGGGAGATCGGGTCATGATTTTAGCTCTCTTGTATTCATGGGATCGACCATCAAACCGTTAAGTGTATTAATTGGTTTAAATGAAGGATTTTTTAGCACCTCGAGCACTTATCCAGATGTGGGGATTACCTATTTCGGTAAGGATGATAAATCATCGGTTAGAAATTCATCAGGTCATGTCTATGGAAAACTGTATCCGGCTGATGCTATCAAGCAATCCTCTAACGTATTTATGGTGGATATGGTCGGAAAGCAACTTTATAAGAAATACCTGGGAGATAAAGGCGTAGAGGTCTGGGACCAATATATGAAAAAGTTCGGACTGGGTGTGTCAACACAAAGTGGTCTTCCCGGTGAATCACCAGGTCAGATTAACTATACAGATTTCAAGGCTGCAGGGAGCTCGCAGGCCGCGCTCGTCTACGCATCTTTTGGCCAGCAAGGCAGTTATACTACATTACAGCTTGCCCAGTATGCTACTACACTTGCAAATGAAGGTGTGCGAATTAAACCACAGCTTGTAAGTAAGATTACGGATGCGCAAGGTAAGGTGGTTAAGGAATTTAAAAAAGAAGTGCTTAATAAAGTAACCTTTGATAAATCGTTCTGGAGAGAAATCAAACAGGGAATGAGCAGTAAAGTTAGTGCTTTTGACGATTTTCCTTATGATTTTGCCCGTAAGACAGGAACCTCTGAAAAAACGGATAGAAAAAATATAAACCGTGATAACGGGGTTTTTATTGCCTTTGCTCCACGTGAGAATCCGAAGCTGGCTGTAGCGGTTGTGATTCCGGAGGGCGGCTTTGGCTCCAATAGTGCAGCTCCGGTTGCCCGTAAGATTTTTGATGCTTATGATTGGGAATATGGGCTGGATGGGGTTCCAAAGAAGAATATTCCTCCTGTGGCAGATCCCGTTCAATAACAATAAGCTTAAATTAGAGAAAAAGGAGAGAAAAACTGTGAGTTTTTTCCGTAAGCAGGCCTCACCTCCTGACGAGACCAGCAGCAAAAGTTCCATTGGCCTGCGACTCAACGTGTTTTTCTTTAGCACGTTCGTTATATTTTGCGTAATCATCATCCGGCTAGCTGTCCTGCAGTTCGTGGAAGGTCCAACTTTAACTGAGGTAGAGACGAGTAGAGATACTAAAAATGTACCGTTAGCTTCCATGAGAGGGGTTATATACGCTGCAGGCGGTGAGAAGCTAGCTTATTCCACACCTGTTCAATCGCTGTATATCACGCTCAATAAAGAGTATACGGCTAAGGAAACAGATAAAGTCACCGGTAAAACAACGCTGACCCCAGAGGCTAAGGCCAAGTCTGATGCCTTGGCAGCCAAGCTGGTAGCTGATTTCAATAAATATGGTAATCCAAATGCAGAGAAGATGACGGAGAAAGATGTACTTGATGCGTTGGATTTATATTTTCGTAAATCACTTGGCTTTATGGCACGGCGAATTAAGGCTGATCTGACTACTGAAGAAGTAGCTTATTTCATGGAACATAAAGGAGAATATCCGGGGCTTGAGATTGTCGAGGAGAGCATTCGTCATTATGATAAAGATACGGTTGCTGTACAGACGATTGGATATATCAAACCCTTCAAATCCGCGAACAGTCTTAATATTTATAAAAACATTCTTAGTGCTATGAAAAACAATCCGGAGCCAGGGCTAACGTATAAGGATGATGAATTTGTTGGATTCGATGGGCTGGAGCTGAAATATCAGCGTGAGCTTCGCGGGCAAAACGGATATCAGGAAATTTCCGTCAATCCACAGAATATGGCGGAGAAAATTGAGCGTGTCGTTCCGCCTGTCAAAGGAAATGACATCTGGACAACGATTAATAAGAATGTTCAGATGAAGACAGAACAGGCGATAACAGATCAGCTCAAATGGTTGCACTCTAATACCGTACAAGGCAGAACGCATCCGAATGCTTTAACGGGATATGCAGTAGCGATGGAAGTAGATACTGGTAATATTGTCTCTATGGCGAGTATGCCTGATTATGATACGAATGTTTGGACATCAGGTTCTTTGTCTTCAGATGTCTGGAACAGTATTATGGATAATTATCAGAACGGAACGATCACTCCTATTTCTTCGGGAACCTCAGGGAACGGACTAAGATCTGTACTGCTTCTAGGTTCAACGATTAAACCTTTGAGTGTACTCGTGGGTCTGAATGAAGGGTTGTTTTCAACTTCTTCTTATTATCAGGATAAAGGTTTTGCGACTTTTGGTAAGTCTGGGCATGAAACGAAGGTAAGAAACTCTTCTAACCACGTATATGGTTCTTTGGATCCTGCTAGAGCCATTGAGAAATCCTCGAATGCATTTATGGTCGATATGGTCGGTAAAAGATTGTATGACAAATATAAAAGCAAGGGGATAGACATCTGGGATGTCTATATGAAAGAGTTCGGCCTTGGTGTATCTACGGGAATTGACCTGCCTAATGAATTCTTGGGTCAAAGAAACTATACCAATATAGAAGCTGCTGGTAGTGCGCAGTCCGCACTGGTCTATGCCTCTTTCGGACAACAAGGAAGTTATACAGTAATGCAGCTTGCACAGTATGTTACTACACTTGCTAATGAAGGACAGCGGATTAAACCTCAACTGGTTAGCAAGATTACTGACGCAGATGGAAATATAATCAAAGAGTTTAAACGTGAGGTGCTTGATGAAGTAACAAACTTCGATAAGTCCTACTGGAATGAAATTAAGCAGGGGATGCGAAGTGAAGTTAGTGCTTTTTCTGATTTCCCTTATGACTTTGCACGTAAGACGGGAACCTCTCAGCAAGTAGCTAAGGGTGAAATTCGCGATAATGGGGTATTTATTGCATATGCTCCACGTAATAATCCTAAGTTGGCTGTGGCGGTTGTAATCCCTGAAGGTGGCTTTGGTTCACAAAGTGCGGCACCAGTCGCACGTAAAATATTTGATGCCTATGATTGGGAATATGGGCTTGATGGAGTTCCAAAGAAAAGTCTCCAGTCTGGCAATAATACTAATGATAATGCGAAGGAGGGAGAGACTACAGGTACCGAGTAACTCTGACCCTATGGCTAAGATTTAAAAAAATAAACAGCTTCTCAATAGAGAGCATACAAGAATGGAGGGGTGGCAAATGATTGCCAAATACCGCCTGCTTGCATTGGATATGGATGGAACCCTACTGAATGATGAACAGATAATTACACCCACAACGGTGGAATGGATTCAAAAGGCGGTCAACGCAGGCGTTCATGTCTGTCTGTCGACAGGCCGGGCATTTGTAAGTGCCTTACCCTATGCAGAGCAGCTAGGTTTAGAGACACCGATGATCACTGTGAACGGCAGTGAGGTGTGGAGAGCGCCACATGAAATATACCGGAGATCGCTAATGGATCCCAAGCTGGTACAAGAAATGTATGATCTTGCAAAAGCAGATGACATCTGGTTCTGGGCTTATTCTCTGGACGAAGTTCTCAAACAGGATAACTGGGATGGGGATGTAACGGGTAGAGAATGGCTTAAGTTCGGTTATCACACTGAAGATGATGAGCTTCGCCATAAGCTGTTGCTTCGTCTTCAAGATATGGGTGGACTGGAGATTACAAACTCTTCTCCGCACAATCTGGAGATTAATCCTCTAGGCGTGAATAAGGCAGCAGGAATAAAGGAAGTCTGCAAGCTGCTGGGAATAGAAATGTCGCAAGTTGTAGCTGTGGGCGACAGCCTTAACGATCTGGCGGCGATCCAGCAGGCTGGACTTGGGGTTGCCATGGGCAACGCGCAAAAGACGGTTAAACAAGAGGCTGATGTTGTGGTGGCGACCAATAATCAAGACGGGATTGCCGAGGTCATCCAAAAGTATATCTTTACCGAAGCTGCAGCCTCTGTAGGCAGCAAATAATAAAAGCAGTACTGCGAAGTGAATCCATGGAGCATTATGCTAGTAGGAGGTTAAGGAATTGACGATCCTGGGTTGGATTCTTATCATTGTTTTGTTTGCTGTAGGATTGGCAGGGGCTGTGTATCCCATACTGCCGGGTGCGTTAGCGATCTATCTTGCCTTTTTTGTATACGGCTGGTTCTTTTCTTTTGAGCCCTTTGGGGTTTGGTTCTGGATTATTCAAACACTGATTGTTGTAGTTCTTTTTGTTGCTGATTATGTTGTAGGAGCGTGGGGTGTCAAAAAATTTGGCGGCTCACGTTCATCGATTATCGGGAGCACGATCGGGCTGATCTTGGGACCTTTTGTTATCCCGGCTTTTGGTCTTATCATTGGGCCATTTCTAGGGGCTTTTATTGGAGAATTGATCGTGGGATCTTCACCTTCTAAAGCTGCTAAGGTAAGTGTTGGCTCCATACTCGGCTTATTTAGCAGCACCTTGGTCAAAATCGTGTTGCAGGTAATTATGGTCGTCCTCTTTTTTATATGGGTCGCCCGGTTTTAATTTAACAGTGAAGAAGGGGAAAGAGTTTGTCCAAGAAAGAGTCTTTTGTTAAAGGCACGCTTATCCTTGCTGCTGCAGCTTTGGTGGCAAGGGTACTCGGGCTTGTCCAGCGTGTGCCGCTGGACCATATCTTTGACGGTGTGGGGAGAGCATCGTTCGGAGTTTCTAACAATATCTATTTAATGCTTCTAACCGTAGCCACCGCTGGGATTCCAAGTACACTCAGCAAAATGGTCTCTGAACGATACGCCTTGAATCGTCCTGAAGAGGCGAGACAAGTGTATCATGCTGCACTGCTGTTTTCAGTGGCAGCAGGGGTGTTTATGACTGTCTTGCTGTACATAGGGGCTCCATTTTATGCAACTCATATTGCTGATGTCCCTGAATCGGCGATGGCGATAAAAGCTATTGCGCCTGCCCTGCTTCTTTTTCCGGCAATAGCGATGATGCGTGGATATTTTCAAGGCCGCAACAATATGATGGCAGGTGGGATTTCTCAGATCGTGGAGCAATTCGCTCGCGTACTGACCGCTATTTTGCTGGCTTATATTTTATTACATCAAGGTTATAGCAACACTACAATTGCTGCGGGAGCATCCTTTGGTAGCGTGATCGGTAGTATTGCGGCGTTTGGCGTAATGATTTATTTTGCAGTCAAACTTCGCCGTGAGGACAAGCAATTAGGATTGAATTATGATACTGCTCAAAAATTACCGATTTGGGGTATCTACAAGGATATTTTTACACTGTCTATTCCCATTGTGCTGTCTTCCCTTACGATTCCGGTTGTGAATGTAATTGACACTTCTCTTACGGTACGATTATTGATTGATCAGATAGGTAGGGATAGTGCCACTTCAGCGCTAGGTATTTTATCCAATCGTGCTCAGAGTGTAGCGGGCATTCCACCTGTTCTAGCTATTGCACTTGGAACTTCATTGATTCCGATCATTTCGGCTGCCTATGCCCGCCGTGATGAGGGGCATTTGAAAAAGCAGATAACGCTTGCTCTGCGGATTTCTATTTTGACAGGGATGCCGATTGTATTGGCGCTTGTAGCAGCTGCTTATTCTGTAAATGGATTATTGTTCGCCAGTTTAGATGGCAGTGGTATCGTAGCCATGCTTACTTTAGGAACGATCTTTCAGATTACGATGATGACAACGAACTCTATTTTGTTAGGTATGGGCAAATCGCGAATTTCCATGTATTATGTGTTAGCGGGTATTATTGTAAAATTAGTGGCAAGCTTATTACTTAGTAAGGTATTTGGCATCTACGGAATCATCGGTGCAACAGCACTTTGTTTCGTGGTCATTACTTTGCTTAACTTACGCATGCTGAAATCGATCGTGCCTTTTGAAATTATGGGCAAACGTTGGGGCGGTTTCGCGATTGCGGTACTTGTGTCCGGCGGGATTGGTTATGGCTTGAATGAGGCTGGGATTCTGTTAACAGATCTGATGCCGGCACGTTTGGCGTTTCTGATCACTTGTCTTGTTGTAGGAGCCGCAGTTGTTGTTATTTATCTAGTACTGCTTATTGTGCTGGGCGTGCTGACTAAACAGGAAATCTCCAGTTATCCGCGGGCGCTGCAAAAATTATTGAATCCGCTGATGAAGTTACAGCCTGCACGTGTTCGTATGAGAGAATAGGTTTGACTTCTACCCTGCATTTTGCTTCACTTAAAGAGTAGAAAATAGACAGATATTGAAGAAGGGACTGAGTAAATCATGGACAAAATTAGTTCTCCTGCTGAATTTCAGGTAGCCATTCAATCACCTCGATTAACAGTGGCCATCTTCAAGGCTGACTGGTGCTCGGATTGCAAATTTATCGATCCTTTTATCCCAGAGGTAGAGCAGGCTTATGCAGATCGCCTTACACTGGTTGAGGTAGATGTTGATGCCGTGGGCGATGTTAGCCAAGAACAAAATATTATGGGTATTCCAAGCTTCGTCGCATATTCGGATGGACGGGAATTGGTTAGATTCGTTAATAAATTGCGCAAATCCCGTGAAGAGATTGAAAATTTCCTTGATAAAGCGGTCCAAGTGCATCAAAGCCTTCAAAAGTAATTCCTAAGGAACCACCGCTTTCGCCTGTTTGTGCAAAAGCGGTGGTTTTTTGAAATATAAGTCTGGCTGCTTCTTCATTACTAAAAACTGCGGGTGATATTTTTGACGACAAATCAGTTGAAATGGCTTAGTTATCTTACTTGCCTTATCATGTTCCTCGCTGTACTCGGAGGAGCGGTAGTGACGAAGACTGGATCGGGCTTGGAATGCGGAAATGAATGGCCGCTCTGTCATGGGAAATTAATTCCGGCTTATACTATAGGCTCGATGATTGAATACACCCATCGCTTGTTTAGCGGTTTGGCAGGGTTATTCTCACTTGCCTCGATGTTTGCTTTTTGGCGTTATGCCCGTACTCGGCGCGATTTGCTGGGCTATGCATTTATGACTTTATTATTCGTCATCGTTCAAGGTGGTATGGGAGCGCTTGCAGTAATTAAATCTCAATCTGCTGCTGTAATGGCGCTGCATATGGGTTTTTCTTTGATCGCCTTTTCGAGCGCTATGATGTTGGCTCTTGGAACCAAGAGATGGCATGAATCGCGCGAATATGATCATACGTTGGAGGCTCAAAAGAAGCCCGTAAGTAAGGCTTTTCGCAATTTAACTTGTCTTACTGCCATCTATTCTTATATTGTCGTGTATATTGGAGCCTTTGTAAGTCATACGGATTCACAGGGCGGGTGTTCGGGTTGGCCGCTTTGTAATGGAGAATGGGTTCCGGAGCTTTCCGGAGGTGTAGGTGTTGTTTTTACGCATCGGATTGCGGCTTTGCTCTTATTCATGCTTACTGCGCTGCTTGGGCATTTAGCATTTTGGAAACATAAGGATTATCCAGAGCTTAGAGCGCTAGGTGTAGCTGCAGTGCTGTTATGCTTGATGCAGGTGTTTAGTGGGGCGGCTGTGGTTTACACCCTAGATAATGAAAGATTGTACATATTTGCCGCTTTGGCTCATATTTTGCTGATTGCCAGTTTGTTTGGTGTCTTATGTTATATGAGTGTAAGAGTCTGGCAGCTAAATCGTGCGGGTAGTGTCGTGTCTGGAAAAAATGTAACGAACCCAATGATTCCACCGCCTTGGTAGAACATTCCCTCCGTGGATAGAGGCGCTTCACCCGCGGAATAATAAAGTGGAAATCGGTATATCGTGGAGCTGATTGGCCGATGCTTACGTCGCGAGTTTTGTACGAAGCAGTCCATGGAAGCAGACGCTGAACAAAACTTTAGGAGGACTGGGATATGCTGCGGGTATTACTTGGAGAGCCGCCTCGAAAGAACAGTGGTGTGTTGGCTGATGCGATGGAGAATATGGCCACTTTTGCAGCATTGCTGCGCAAGGAAATGAGTGCCCATGAGGATAATGACCATGAATACCGCAAGCTGGAGATTTGGACACGTGGACTGATTTCCTCTCTGGATGAACTGGAGCAAAGTTGGTTCGCGGCCGCTTTTTACCGGAAATTAGTGATCGCGGGTTATATGGATGATATGACACCGGTGGAACAGGGCGATTATGCACGTTATGTTTATTTTTATAAAGATGGCTTTATCCGGGTTTTCTCTCTTCTGGACAAGCTTGGGACGGTACTGAATCATTTTTATGATCTCAAAACATCCAAATTAAAAACGCACTTTTCTTACTTTACAGTGCTGCGTCAGCTTCAATTATTGAATGTGCATCCTGCATTAGCGGATCAACTGGAACAGATCAAGAACTCCTACCGCGATCCATTGGAGAATTTACGCAAGCGCAGAAATGCTGAAATTCATTATATGAATTCTGAAATGCAGGATGATCTGTGGCAGCGGCATCAAGGTCTGCATGATAAAATTCAGCTCGAGGATCTGGATAGCCATCTTGAGGATTTAAAACAATCGCTCGAAATGAACTGTAAGACATTAATCGCGGCATTCAGCTACAGCAATGAACAGCTGCGTAAGGAAATAAGCAGGGCAAAGAGCATAAAATCGTAATCGTTCAATATATTTCCTTTTGACAAAAATCGATAAACTCACTATACTTATGCTTGCATTAAAGTATGTACGATTTCAGAAAAAATATAATTTCATAACTTTATCTTATCGAGAGCGGCGGAGGGATAGGCCCGATGAAGCCCGGCAACCGATTTGTATCCAGCGCGGGAAGCGTTGTACAAATGTCATGGTGCTAATTCCTACAATGGCGCAGGTTGCGGTCGTTGGCAGATGAGAAGGCATTGTCTTAATAAACCCACAGAGCCTCTTGCGATCTGCATCGATCGTTGGAGGTTTTTTTGTATAGAATAAGTGAAATATAAAGGGGGGGCGACGAGAGTTGATTAATCTAAAAGGGATAACAAAGGTTTATGGAAAAGGGAGTAATGCGGCAACAGCGCTTTCTGGATTGAATCTGTCCATCGAGAAAGGTGAAATATTCGGAGTCATCGGCCACTCTGGAGCGGGGAAAAGTACATTGATCCGTTGCATTAATCTGTTGGAACGTCCGACAGAAGGTGAGGTCTGGGTAGACGGTGTTGAACTAACTAGCCTTAACCAAGGTCAATTACAGGAACAGCGGCGCAAGATTGGGATGATTTTTCAACATTTCAATTTGCTTTCTTCGGCGACTGTGTATGATAATATTGCCTTTCCACTGCGACTTGCAGGTACATCTAGAACAGCTATTGATACAAAAGTGAAAGATCTGCTCGCTCTAGTTGGGCTTGAAGAACATACAGATAAGTATCCTTCTCAGTTATCTGGAGGACAAAAGCAGCGGGTCGGCATCGCCCGGGCACTAGCCAGTGACCCTGATGTGCTGTTGTGTGACGAGGCCACTTCTGCGCTTGATCCCCAGACAACGGATTCCATTCTTAAGCTGCTGCTTGATATTAATAAAAGATTCCATTTGACCATTGTGCTGATCACGCATGAAATGCATGTAATCCAGAGTATCTGCGACCGTGTCGCGGTCATACATGGTGGTGGGATTGTTGAACAAGGCAAAGTTACAGAGGTATTTCTCAAGCCGCAGCATGAGGTTACACGCGATTTCATCCGCAGTGAGACACAGAATGAAGGGCCTCTTCGAGTGGCGCTTGATGCTGCTGCCGGGGATAACTCTCAAGCTGTCAAAATTACTTTTTTCGGAGAAAAAACTTACGGCTCGGCACTATCCGATGTCGTGCGTGATACGGGTGTGAGCTTTGCAATCTTACATGGTACCATCTCAACGATTAAAGATGTGCCTTATGGACAGATGATTGTGCGGTTTGAAGGGCCAGCTGAGGCAATTGCTGTAACGATCTCCAGACTAATTGCTCAAGGCCTTGATGTGGAGGTGATTTCGTAATGAATTTTGCAGATCTAAATTGGCAAGAAATGATGGATGCTACGGTTGCTACTATAAAAATGATATTTTTTTCCGGATTGTTCACAATTATTCTTGGTTTACCACTCGGAATTCTATTGTATTTATGGGGGAAATCGAATAGTATAGTAATCAGAGTAACTTACTCGGTCTTATCATTACTTGTAAATATTCTACGTTCCGTACCCTTTATCATTTTGATGGTGGCTCTAATTCCTTTCAGCAAAGCCGTTGTTGGAACCTCCATTGGTGTACTCGGTACGATTCCACCTCTGGTGATTGGTGCAGCTCCGTTTTTTGCCCGCTTGGTAGAGACGTCGTTAAGAGAGGTAGACCGCGGAGTCATCGAAGCCGCACAAGGTATGGGAGCATCGACGAACCAAATCGTTATGCGTGTTCTTTTGCCAGAAGCTCGTCCAGGTCTGCTAGCTGGAGTTACGATCACACTGGTTACACTGGTCTCCTATACAGCAATGGCTGGTATGGTTGGGGGCGGCGGATTAGGTGACTTGGCGATTCGTTACGGCTACCACCGCTATGAGACGGAGATTATGATTGTTTCTATATTATTTATTGTCGTACTGGTGCAATTGCTACAAATGGCCGGTGACCGACTCGTAAAACATTACACACGGAAATAAGGTACATCCATATATATCCTTATTCAATACAAAATATAGATTAGAGGGGGATTTACAATGAAAAAAGTACTACTTACATTTTTTAGCCTGACACTGGTTGCGGTGCTTGCGGCTTGCGGTAACAACAATGCATCTAATAATGCTGGGAGCTCGGCTGCTACAACAGCACCAAATGCAGAAGCAACAAGTGAACCTACTAAAGATCCTGTGAAACTGGTTATTGGTGCCTCACCTGTGCCTCATGCTGAAATTTTGAAGGCTATTGCTCCATTGCTTGAAAAAGATGGAATTACCCTTGAAATTAAAGAATTCACTGACTATATTCAACCTAACGTGCAGCTTGATGAGAAGGAGTTAGACGCTAACTTTTTCCAACACCAACCGTATCTGGATGACCAAAACAAAAATAATAAAACAGATCTGGTCTCCGTTGCATCCGTTCATGTTGAGCCTTTTGGAGCTTATTCCAAAAAAATCAAATCGATCGATGAGTTGGCTGATGGTGCAAAAGTTGCCATTCCGAACGATGCTACTAACGGTGGCCGTGCACTAATCCTACTTGCAAAAAATGGTCTGATTACCTTGAAAGATGATACAAACATTGCTGCAACGAAAGCGGATATCACTGAAAACAAGAAAAACCTCGACATCATTGAGTTGGAAGCAGCTATGCTCCCACGTCAACTGGATGAGGTAGACCTTGCTTTGATCAACACGAACTTTGCACTAGACGCTGGTCTTGTGCCAACTAAAGATGCGCTGTTCATCGAGGGTGTAGATTCCCCTTATGCTAACATTTTGGTAACCCGTCAAGACAATAAAGATTCCGAAGCCATCAAAAAGCTGGTTGCTGCCCTGAATTCTCCAGAAGCTAAAGCTTTCATTGAAGAAAAGTACGAAGGTGCGATCATTCCAGCGTTTTAAGGAATTAAGCTAAATTCGTCTATAGTCATAACAAGAACCCGCAGCCAAGTTGGCTTGCGGGTTTTATGTTCTAAGGTTGTGAGAGAATGTTAAATCCTCTATAATAAGAAAATCCCGATCTCCTTTACAGGAGGATCGGGAGGGTTATTGAACGGGATTTAGAATACTTGAACTACTTCTTCAACGCCTTCTACTTCTTCAAGGAGGGCGCGTTCAATCCCGGCTTTCAAGGTGATCGTGGAGCTTGGGCAGCTGCCGCAGGCACCCATAAGTTTCAACTTAACGATGCCGTCTTCTACATCGACCAGTTCTACGTCACCGCCATCGCGCTGCAGGAACGGACGAAGCTTATCCAGCACTTCTAGTACTTCATCATACATTTCGGTGCTTTGTGCATTCTCACTCATTTCTCAATCACTCCTTTCGTAAGTTCATTATAGTACAAAAAGTTAAAAAATAAAATGGTTAGGCGGAATAGGGAGATCATCATGAGACCAATTATTGAATTTTGTTCCAGCAACATGGGTCACGGAACAGACAAGCTAATGCATAAGCTGGAGGAGAATCCGGATTATGATGTCATTGAATACGGATGTCTGAACAATTGTGGAGAGTGTTATTTAATGCCTTTCGCCATGGTTGAAGGTGACATTATTGCAGCAGACACTGTTGCAGAGCTAGAAGAGAAAATTGAAGCCAAGATCAAAGAGCTTGAGGCTTGGTTTAATATAGATCTTGACTAAATTTCTCGAGAAAAAAAGAGGGAGCACTCCATAATCTAAATTATGGAGTGCTCCCTCTTTTTGGAACCTTGCTTGAACAAAATCCACCAATTTGATCGATTAGGCAACATATTGGAGAGTGCAGGTGCTACCGTGAAGGTGCCACCGGACTCAGGTGACCTTATATTGAGTGTCTTCCTACATTTGGATAGCTATCGGACCCCATAGTCACTATTCACCTGAAAAGCAGCATAAATGAACCTCATTATAAGCAATAACTTCACTGGAGTCCGAAACTCTCCTCCAAAGGCTAAAAATTTGCGAATAAGGTCATCTGAGTCCGCAGGGTATACGCACCAATAACGTAAGAAAAGCTACTCTCGCGTTTATCTTAGAGTAGCTACCTTGAATACTTATGAACCAGCCTTAGGCTTATCCTAAAGTGCGTTTCGACATCCAGAGCACTCCGCTCTTGAGGATGCGGGGAACCCGTCCTTTGACGGAGCGTTGTCCCATAAGTCCGAATCCTGCTTTTTTGCCTAGTGATCCTAAAGTACCCTTCAGGCGAATAGGATGAAGCTTAGGAGTCTCTCCGCGCCAGGTCGCTTGAATAACCTGAGCTACCTGCTCACCCTGTGCGCCAGCGGCTTGTGCGCTTGGTGCGAATGGCAGACTGGCACAGTCACCAATCACATATACCTCAGGATAATCCGGTATACGATAATACTCATCCAGCATAATCCGTCCACCGCGGTCCTTCGACACATTCAAATCTTGAACTACTTTTACAGGTTGAATCCCTGCGGTCCATACTGTCACATCTGAAAGGATTTCCTCGGTACCGTTAAAAATCGAATCCTTCTCTACATGAGATACAGAGATTCGTCCCAGCGTTTGCACCTGATGGTGATGAAACCATTCCTCTACGTACTGTGACAGCTTTGCCGGAAAGGCAGATAAAACACGTTCACCGCGATCCAGAATAGCGATGTTAAGATCTGGACGGCTCTCCCGAAGCTCTGCGGCTAATTCAACACCGCTTAATCCTCCACCTACGATGTTTATCGTTCCGTAAGGCTTCACATCATTTAAACGGCGGTAGGTTTCTCGAGTACCAGCAAAGGTCTGGATGCTGCAGGTATATTGATCAGCACCAGGGATGTTGTGGTAATTATCGGTACAGCCAAGAGCAATGGCTAGGAGATCATAAGATACAATCTCACCGGATTCCATACTGACTATTTTGCTCTCCAAATCAATGGAATTCACTTCACCGTACCGGACAGTAAGCCGGGGGTGAACCGGAAAATGAATGCGCAGGTGATAATCAGTTACGGTACCTGCGGCGAGCGCATAATATTCCGTTTTGATTCCTTGATAAGGCATTCGGTCAATTAAGATAATTTCAACATCATGAGGAAGATGATTATTGAGTAATTCTTGAATTAAGGCTAGGCCGCCGTAGCCACCGCCAAGAACGAGTATTGTTCTCATGCTGACCGAACTTCCTTTCCAATATGGGATAACAAATCTCAGGTAGTTTTCTTATTCGTATACCTTAACCTCATTATAGAAAGTGTCACGTTCAACAGGAATTCGTCCAGCACCTTTCACTAGCCAGATCAATTCGTCGCGAGTCAGACCTTCCGGTGTTAAGGCGCCAGCCGCGTGGCTGATACGTTCTTTTAGAATTGTGCCATGCACGTCTGATGCACCGAAGTTCAGCGCAACTTGAGTAAGCTGAGGGCCAATGTTAATGAAGTACGCTTTGATGTGATCGAAATTGTCCAACATCAATCTGCTGATCGCAATGGTCTTCAGATCCTCATAAGCAGAGTTGCGGCGCATGATGCCAGCGTTTTTATTCTTAGGCTGCATTGACAATGGAATGAATACCATAAAGCCATTGGTTTCGTCCTGCAAATCACGGATTTGCATCATATGGCGGATACGGTCTTCGTGAGATTCAATGGAGCCGTACAGCATAGTGGTATGGGTCTTCATCCCAAGCTGATGTGCTGTCCGATGGACTTCCAGATATTCTTCCACATTAGCTTTGTCTACACGCATTTTTTTACGATATTGGTCGGATAATATCTCTGCGCCACCACCGGTGAGTGTTTTAAGTCCAGCAGCACGCAATTGTTCCAGTACCTCATGAATACTCAAACCGCTAATACGGGTAAAGAAATCAATCTCAGCGGCAGTGTAGGCTTTTAAGGTAACCTCAGGGAAACGTTCGTTCAAAGCCTTTAAAGAATCCACATAATATTGGAAGGGAACCTTGTCGTTATGGCCACCAACAATGTGGAATTCGCGTACGCCCGGGTGGATATGTTGTTCGACATATTGCACCATTTCCTGACCGGAAAGGGTATAGGCTCCCTCTTCTCCATCATCTTTGCGGAAATTGCAGAATGCACAGTGCGATTCGCAAACATTGGTGAAATATAGACTCATGTTTTCGATAAAATATACCCGGTTGTGATTCTTGGCGATATTGACTTCATTCGCTAGCTGGCCAATGGTAAGTAAATCGTTGCTTTGATATAAATAAACGCCATCTTCCAAATTCAATCTTTCGCCGCTGCGAACCTTATCAATAATGTTCGCCATTCGGGCATCCGTGTGGGGGGTAAAAAGAGTAGACATATTATGATTTCCTCCTGAAAGTTTACGAGCAGATTGCTCGAAGATAAATTCCAGACGTACCCAAGTGGTAGCTGTTCATTCTAAAAAAGAAAGAGGCGAGCTTGCCTCCGTGACAAATTTCCGAATTTTTACTTAGAGTGCCTTCCTTATTATAAACCTACTCTCCTAAGGGTATCAACAGCTTGATATTGATGGTGTTTTTTGCTGTGAAGGGTCATGCCTAAGGCAGTTGTGACTTGAGGGTAACGGAATAGTCGGTTATACTGAATTTATCAAGCATAAACGTCATTGGCATCCTTATAAAGGTGATAAGCGTTTGAGCGAGAAATATAAGACATAAAGAATAGGTGCAACACTTATACTTTCTTATATTTTTAAGAAATAACTTTTGGCCGGAAGGCCTCTTAAACATAAGTTTCCGCTTATGAAGTGAGACGAATTTGTAGGAGGATGAGATCATGATTAATATTAGTGAAAAGGCAGCAGAACAATTAAAGGCGATGCTTGCTGAACAAGAAGTACCGAACATGTTCCTCCGTATTGGAGTAACGCCCGGCGGTTGCAGTGGATTCTCGTACGCTATGGGCTTTGATGATAATGAAACTGATCAGGACGTATATATGGACATTCAAGACATGAAAGTGGTTGTGGAGAAGGAGAACCTTCGTTACCTGGACGGTCTCGAAATCGACTTTGAAGAATCCGGCATGACGGGTGGCTTCACCATCAACAACCCTAATGCTACTGCAACCTGTGGCTGCGGCTCAAGCTTCCGTACAGCTACGGATGCAGGGAAACCTAACGAAGAGCCTTGCTAATAGCAGCAATCACGGCTCCAAGCCCCGTGTTGGATTCTAACAACACAGGCTTGGAGTTTTTTTATTCTCAATGACAAAAATCATCACAAGGAGTTCGGAAATGGAAATCAGAAAATTAAAAGCTGGTGAACAGCCTCCATTAGAATTACTTCTATTAGCAGATCCTTCGGAGAGCTTAGTTAACGGATATTTACGAAGAGGGTTATGTTGTGTGGCTGAGGTAGATAACAGCATCATCGGAGTCTACGTTGTGCTGCAGACAAGACCGGAGACTGTAGAGATTGTTAATATCGCCGTCGACGAAAATAAACACGGGCAAGGTATAGGAAAACAGCTGCTGAACCATGCGATTCAGAATGCCAAGCTGCTTGGGGCAAAAACCATTGAAATTGGCACAGGAAATTCGAGCGTTGGACAATTGGCACTTTATCAGAAATGCGGATTCAGAATCACCGGAATTGATAGAGACTTTTTTATTAGGCATTACAGCGAAGAGATCTTTGAAAATGGGATTCAAGTCATAGATATGATACGCCTGTCGCTAGATTTATGAGTAAAAGGGGAGTTTCTCAGAAGCCATTTAATGTGCGCTGGGGTAGCTCTTTATTCTTTTACATAGGAAGCAAACCATGTATCGCGAACCATGTATCGGACACAGATGACCCTAAACGCCGCATTTCCCCATATTTGTGGTGCCAACGGACCGCATTGCTGCTATTGCTATGAAATCAGTAAATATGAAGCTCTTTTTAAGCAATAGTGTCACTGGAGTCCGAAACCACGCCTAAAAGGTTGGAAATCTGCAAATAACGTCATCTGGGTCCGAAACGCTTATGGGTTAACGACACTGTTGAAGCAGATAGCTATTGATTAAAAACACAGAGCAGCGATTCTCCACATAACTGGAGAATCGCTGCTCTGTTGTTTTTTTTGCGATGGTCGGACCGTCTGTTCATAGAAATAAGCTGCTTATAGGCAGTCCCTGCGTACATTAGGCTGGAATAATAAACTTGTAATTAATCATAAATACGATGAGCGCTGCAGCTCCAAGGGAGAAGGCGATACAGCCCGTACCCAGTGCTCTGCGTTTGTCTTTAATAAATTTAAAGCCGATGGCGCAGATCAGTATAGTCGTTCCAGCCAATACAATGGACATCCCAAGCATAGCCACCCAATATAAAACCTCAAAAAACTGTGCCATTCTGAGCCCTCCCCGCGCTGTGCTTTTTAGTGATTCTGTTAGTACTCACTATAATAGTAGAAATTGAAAATGTAACCGCTATTAATAATACAACGATTTTGAAGATTATTCTAGTTATAGTGAACTCATCCATTAAGATAATGATGTCGAATTTCTTGAGAACCGAATCTACAAAATCCGCGGTTGTACCCTGTCGCTGTCGACTGATGCTGTGCTAAACACTAAGCCCTTTTTGCTAAGAGCGGCATCTTACACGGACAATCATACAAGAGGGCGAGACCTTCTCTGAGTAATGTATAGGGTAGGCTGGATTGTGAAGGGAGGGAAAGGACGATGGCAGGAAGACAATTGGCCAGTAAGTGGCTGAAGACAGAGGCGTTGCTGACCGATGCTCGGGTTGCACCCTATATCCCAATGACGAGGGGGTACAGGGCAGAAACGCTCCTGGCAATGCTTCGTAAATATGGAAATGTTGTCATTAAACCTATTGTGGGTGGCGGAGGTTACGGTGTAATCAAAGTTTTTCGGGATAGTCGCGGTTATGGATTCACCTATATGGACAGAACTCGAATTTACAAGGATTTTGGATCCATGAGACGTGCGCTTAATACTGTGAAAGCAAGACGCAGATATTTGATTCAACAAGGGATTTCCCTGGCGAGAATCGGCGGGCGGCCTATTGATTATCGGGTCAAAGTAGTTAAGAATGGTGATGTTTGGGAATTTCGCTCCATGGTAGGTAGATTGGCTCGGCCAGGTCTGTTCGTGACCAATCTTTGTAAAGGGGGAACGATGCTATCATGTCGTGAGGGACTTCGTAGATCGTTGCCGCGGATTAAAGCTTCAGCGAAGAAAGCAGAGATGCGGAGACTAACCCATGTATGTATCGGAATTATGGAACGGCATTTTCCGGGAATAGGTGAGCTGGGCTTTGATTATGCTGTAGATTATTCAGGGAAAATATGGATTCTGGAGGTTAATACAAGACCTCAATAAATTAACAATTATTTTAAGAATTGACGATAATAGAGTAGTAAGATAAAATTGCGTTTAGTTGCGTTCTTTTGGGGTAAATAACATTGTGATTTATTTACAATAAAAATATATTTTTAGCTGTATACAAGTGGTTCAATCCTGTGTATAACTATTATCCCCATAGTCCACTGTGTAGCTAGTACCTTTATAACGCTTACACACATTTTATACACAGGATTTCCACATGTACTTGTGGATAACGCGAACGCTTGTTCGAAAAATGATAGTTTGATATGATAGATTCAGATCCAAATAAAGGAAAGGTAGATGAAGTTTATGGTTGAATTGTCGGATGAGATGCTGCTTGACTCTTACCATAGAGCAATAGAGCTGCAACTAGAGCATGATTTCATCGCTCTTCTACTCGTTGAAATTCGCAAACGAAACTTACACTCTCCAGTACATGCGGTTCTTCATTAAAAAGCGCAAAGGATAACTTTGTAGCAGGCTACATATATAAAACCGCGAGGCACAAACAAACATAAAAGGGTATCCTCACAGGCTGTTATCAACAGGCCTGTAAGAATACCCTTTTTTATTGTGTTAATAGATTTAGAGTTTCATATTACTGCTGTGACCCGGTGAAAGCTTGGCTTCTGGATCAATGTACACCTTAGCATTATTCACAGCCGTTGGAGCTTCGCCAAATCCTACAGCAATCAGCTTCAGCTTACCAGGATAAGTTGTGATATCGCCGGCAGCAAATATGCCTGGAATACTTGTTTCCATACGCGAGTCAACAACAATGGAGTTCCCCTCAATCTCAATACCCCATTCGGCAATAGGACCTAGGGAAGAGATGAATCCGAAGTTAACAATAACGCTGTCCACTTCAATTTCTTGAGTTTCTTTGGTCTTGATATTTGACAATGTAACCTTAGTAATGAACTCTTCACCATGCAGCTCTGTAATTTCAGTAGGGGTAACTACGTTAACCTTGGAAGCCATCAGGTTCTCAACGCTATGTTCATGCGCACGGAATTTATCCCGGCGGTGAATCAGGGTTACCTGTTCAGCGATGGGTTCCAGCATGAGTGCCCAGTCAACTGCAGAGTCACCGCCACCGCTGATCAGAACTTTTTTATCTTTAAAGGCATTTAGATCATTTACAAAATAATGGAGGTTTGCTTTTTCAAAACGTCCAGCGTTGGGTAATTCCAAACGACGAGGTTCAAATGCACCTACACCAGCTGTAATGATGATCGCCTTACTGTGGTATTCGGCTACATCGGTTGTAACCACAAAATGACGTTCGTCCCGTTTTTGAACAGAAATCACTTTCTCCTCCAGCCGGATATTGGATTGGAACATATCCATTTGCCGAGACAGGTTGTCGACCAATTCTTGTGCTGTTACTTTTGGAAAACCTGCCACATCATAAATGTATTTTTCTGGATAAAGGGCAGCAAGTTGTCCCCCCAATTGGGGCATACTTTCAATAAGGGTTACTGATGCCTGACGCATTCCGCCGTAAAATGCGGCAAACATGCCAGCTGGCCCGCCACCTATGATTAAAAGGTCGCTCATAGGAACGCTGGATTGCTCTTGGGTCACGGGATATTACACCTCCGAGTTGATATATTCAATTTGCCATACTTGTGTACCTACTTATTATAATCATTGTGACACATACCTGCAAAGAAAGACTTTAGAAGTCAATAAAAGTGTGACGTTTTTTAGTATTTTAATGTTTGATTAATGCTACACTAAGGTTTACAATGGATATGGTCAATTTAGAAATGCTTCAAGTTTGATTGGAATTTCTTCTAAATATAAGTGTATAAATTCACAAAAAGGACCGTACATTGTTTCAATAAAAAATACAAAGACAGATTTACCTCTTGGAAGGAGCCGGAACATGAGTAGTATTCCCAAAATCGTTATCTTAGGCGCGGGCTATGGGGGTATTTTGACCGCACAGCGCTTGCAGAAGGCTTTGAATTATAATGAAGCGGATGTCACGCTTGTAAACCGTCACGAGTACCACTATTTTACTACCCATCTACATATGCCTGCCGCGGGTACGGACAGTATTGAACACACTCGGGTGTCCATTTCGAAACTAATCGATGAATTCAAGATCGACCTCGTGAAGTCATCTGTTCAGGAAATTCGTACTCAGCAGAAAAAGATTATTTTGGAGGATGGTACCCTATCGTACGATTATCTTGTCATTGCTTTAGGTGGAGAGCCTGAAACATTTGGTATTCCTGGACTTGATAAATACGCACTGACAATCCGGAGCATCAATTCCGTTCGTTTAATTCGCGAGCATATTGAATATCAATTCGCTAAGTACAAGAACGAGAACAATGCTCAGGAGCATATTAATTTTGTTGTCGGTGGTGCCGGCTTTAGCGGTATCGAATTTGTAGCTGAATTAGCTGACCGTATCCCTGGACTGTGTAAAGAATATGACGTTGATCCAAGTATGGTTAATATATATAACGTAGAGGCTGCTCCGACAGCACTGCCTGGTTTTGCTCCTGAGCTTGTTGAGTATGCGATGGACTTGCTCACCAAAAAGGGAGTTACCTTCAAGATGGGGGTTGCGATCAAGGAGTGTCTGCCAAACGGGGTGATTCTGGCATCAGGCGAAGAAATCAAAGCCTCCACAATTATTTGGACAGGCGGAATCCGTGGCAATCGTCTTATTGAGGCTGCCGGATTTGAAGCTATGCGTGGGCGCGTGAAGGTAGATGAATATCTACGTGCACCGGGCCAAGAGAATATCTTCATTATTGGTGATGGCTCCCTTATGATTAATCCGGAAGGACGCCCTTACCCGCCAACCGCTCAAATTGCTATGCAGCAGGGTGAATGTTGTGCGCATAATTTGGTGGCAGCAATCCGCAATCAACAGCCGAAGAAATTCGCATTCAGCAATAAAGGAACCGTAGCTTCCCTAGGCAAAGGCCAAGGAATCGCTGTAGTAGGCAGCAAAACTTACAAGGGCTGGACTGCAGCTCAGTTGAAAAAAGTTGTAGATATGCGCTACTTGTTCATTATCGGCGGAATTCCGCTGGTTCTGAAAAAAGGAAGATTCTTATAAGATGCGCCATTGCAGCGTACAGGTACGCGGACTGCTGACTCGGGAAGAATTGGACCGTTATAACGGACTGATAGAGGTTGGATCTTATCTGGAGGATCAGAACCAGTATGATCTGGCTTATATCGTTCAGAAGGAAATTGATCTGCTCATTCTCCCTGGTATCGAACGCCTGAAGGATAAAGGGCGCGCTCGGGATCGGGCCACGGCTGAATATCTGGAAAGTTTACGTGAAGATGATGAGGATAACGAAGATGAGGATTCAGGAACTTCGGTGTCTTAATCTAATAATATGGCAATAAAAAGGGTGTGTCTCCATACGAACTGGAGACACACCCTTTTTTGTTATTACAGCTTGAGCATTTCTTCAAAAGATTCTTCAGTCAGCAGATTGCCGACATAAAAAGGTCCGAATTCGCCGTAACGAGCACTTACTTCGTCAAAACGCATTTCGTATACCAGCTTTTTGAATTGCAGTGCATCTTCAGCGAACAGAGTCACGCCCCATTCCCAGTCATCAAAACCGACGGAGCCGGTGATAATTTGCTTCACTTTGCCTGCATATGAACGTCCAATTAACCCGTGTGAAGCCATGAGTTCCCGGCGTTTGTCCATATCAAGCATGTACCAGTTATCGGCAAGCTCGCGTTTTTTGTTCATAGGATAGAAACAGATGTGTTTCGCTTGCGGTAAAATAGGCTTTAGCCGTGCGGCAACATGCGGATTCTGCATTGGATCGCTGCCGTCGCTGCCACTGCCACCAGCAGCGTAGTTGCTTAATTCAACAATACTTACATATGAATAAGCTTTGGTTGTATATTGAGCAAAAGCGATTTTGTTAAAGGCGGTCTCAAGTTGGTTCAAAGCTTCTAGGCTTTCGCGCAAAAACATCATTACAAAATCGGCCTTTTGGCCCACTATGGAGTATACTGCGGTGCTGCCTTCTTTAGCTTCCTCAACAGGGCTCCATTCCTGCATAAAAGCATGTAGTTCTTCCAGGGCAACGGCACGTTCTTCATCATCTGCTGCCGTCCAAGCGGTCCAGTTCAGAGAGCGGAAGTCATGCAGTGCATACCAGCCTTCCAGTGTCAAAGCGGCTTCGATCATGATCTCACTCCTTAAAAGTTTTACGAAGCATAAGCCTCGTTGAAATAACATCGCGTAAAACTTGCTCCGAAAGCATACGCTTAGTTTTACGAAGCATAAGCCTCGCCCAAAATAACATCGCGTAAAACTCGCAATTGAAGCATAAACTTAGTCTTACGAAGCATCTGCTTCATAGGCTATGTATGATCTGGTTAATCTACTTGCATTGTATCGCAATCAAGCCGCCAAGAGCAAACGGAGGCATCCTGTAAGTGTGCGAATTAGTGCGTGAATTTGAATAAAGTTCATTGCTTCGTGACATTTTTTCTAGTAAACTTACTACTAGCTTGTAAAAGATGTGCGCTTCTTTATAGAAAGGGGTGGAGACGGTAAGATGGGATTTATTCCAGTGTTTATCCTAGCCGTTTTATTCTTTGTGATGATGTTTGGTATCGGCTTTATTCTTAACATGTTAATGAAGACAACCTGGTTCCCCGCTTATCTATTCGTACTTATTATTCTACCCGTCGTAATCTATTCTATTTGGGATAGAAACGCGATGTCGCTCTGGGAGCATCTCTCCAGTTTCCACTTTGTTGATTATCTTACAGGTGTCGCTGGTCTTGCAGGTGCTATACTTAGTGGATGGACCATTCAAAAGCTGCGCTTTGGCGGTTACAAGATGTTTTAAAGATTCGAAAGAGCCTATGTTATGAATCAGTCTTATATTTCTGCGAGAAACGGGATACCTTCCTCTTTAGAGGACGGCGAAGCCGTTTCTTCTTGTTTAATAGAGGTAGATATTCGTAAGAAGAAGTTGATTATATTGCGAAAAGAGTCGAAATTGGGATTTTATTTACATTTTCGCTATGTTAATTTGTGATAGAATAGAATCCTGTATGAATTCGTGTAAACAAGGGGGTATCCGTAGATGCGGATGAGTAACTTACATCATTTCACCGAACATCATCGGTACTGCGTTTCCCGCGAATTTGGTCTTAGTGTTATAGATGGACGTATGCTTAGCTCTGTATATCAACCTATGGTGGGAGCCTTTGCAATCAGTTTCTATCGCTTGCTGGTTGAACATGTGCCAGCAGATAGCATTGGCTATTCTGGAGTGGAGCAACAGCGCAGGCTATTTATGACTTTGGGTGTTGAACCCAATGAGAAAGGCCGCAAATATTTAATTGATCAGGCTTCCCGGTTAGAAGCAGTGGGTCTGTTGCAGACCTGTCGAATCTATGTGCCGGAAACAGATGATTATTTATATGAATATGAGCTAATGCCGCCGCTATCGCCAGCCGACTTTTTTGCCACTCAGCATTTAACCTTGCTGTTACGTGATAAGATTGGCAAATTTGCTGTGCTGTCCTTACGGGAACAGTTCTGGAATCGCGAGCCGGAAGAGTGGAGTCGCAGATCTATAGGCAAAGAGAATATTTCCGTGCCTTTTTATGATATTTTTCAACTTAATACACATGTCATTGATTATGAGTTGGAGCAAGCTTTGGCGGAGGTAGCCTCTGTTCGACAGCCCGGCACGCTTGAATCCGGAGAGCAGGCAATCGGATATAGTGACATTATTTTGCGTTTTCCACGGGAGTCTGTGAATCGGGCTCATGTAGAAAAACTGCGCTTTGACCATACTCAAATGGGTGTAATTAACTATGTTGCTCATAAATACGAACTGAGTCCGCAGGATTTATGTCGTTTGCTGGATGAGGATGGAGTGTTCTCACCGGAGGGCGAGGTAATGCTGGATGCGTTGCAATATAAAGCGAGCCAACATTTCAGGCAAGATATGAAACGACAGGAAAAACGTGAAATTGCGGCTGCAAAAGTTGTTTCCATCCGGTCCAGTGCGACCGAAGAGAATGATGATTCTATAGCACCACCAGAGCAATCAGTTGAGATGGAGTATTATGTAGAAGTACCGCCACAATTTTTGTCCAAATGCGACATTCACCAATATAATATGATGCTGCGTAACGAACCTTATACAAGACTGCTACAAACCTTTTTCCCGGGTGCAGTGCCCAGCCATCTGATGGATATGTTCGAGAAAATAGATCTGAACTATAAGCTGAGCGGTGAAGTAATTAATGTACTCATTCATTATTTAATGACTATGGTAGCCTCGGGTGGAGAACAGCGGATGAACCGCAATTTTGTAGAGGCTATCGCCTCCAATATGCTGGTTAAACAAGTGAACACCTATGAGAAGGCTGTAAGATATATTAGAGATCAGTCCAAAGTGAAGGGCAAGGGGACAACGCCTAATACTGCTGGAGGAACACGATCACGTTCTTATGCCAAAAATACAGGCCGATCCAATAAACCGGAAATTCCGATTGTGCTGGATGATGGAAGTGCCGGAACAGTATCGGAAGAGGAATTCGCGGCGATGATGAAGAAAGCGGCAGAAATTAAGGCTAGTAAGAAAAAAGGCGTATCGCAAACGCCTTAACGAAAGAGAGGTGGAACAATGGAGTCTATGGGCGATGTACTTCGTTCGATCAACAATCCAACTCTACGGCAGCGTCAACGCGATCTTGAACAGGGGTTATTCAATCATCCACTTGTGAAGGCATTACAGTCCGAACATCCTGAGCTGGACGAATCACGACTGCGGCTTCATATGAGTCGCCTGTATCAATATGTAGAGGAAAGCCGAAACTGTGCGAACTGCCCAGGACTAGAGAAGTGTCCAAATGATTTTCCTGGCCATTATAGTAAACTAACGGTAGAAACTGTGAATGGTTCAGTGGATCTATATGAACGCAAGACGGCATGCCGACTTAAAGTGGCACAAGATAATCAGGATAATATCCGCAAACGTATTCGTAGCTTTTATGTGGACGAGCGTGTACTTAACGGCGGTTATGATGAGATAGATATTATGGGCAAAGACCCGCGCCGGGTCTCGGCTGTGAATAAAATATTTGATTATATCACCAGTGTTAAAGAGGAAGGCCTGACTTCACGCGGCATTTATTTACATGGCTCTTTCGGAACAGGCAAAACTTTTTTGATGTGTTATTTGCTGCATGAGCTTGCTGTTGCTGGATATACCGGAGTGATCGTATACATGCCAGACTTTATAGAGGACTTGAAATCGATCATGATGGATGGCCAGAAAATGAAGGAAACTGTCGATACGATGAAAAACTGTGATTTGCTTATTTTTGATGACATTGGTGCGGAAAATTTGAATCCTTGGGCTCGTGATCATGTACTTGGGGCGATCTTGAATTATCGGATGAACCGCAAACCAACCTTCTATACCTCGAATTATCCATTGGATGGCTTGGAGAAACATCTTAGCTTTACGAGCAAAGATGGTGAAGAGGTCTATAAAGGCCAACGACTAATGGATCGCATTGCTCCTTTTGTGGATGTGCTTCCACTGCATGGGGAGAATCAGCGAGGGGCCAATAGATAAGCTGGAATATTCATAATGTAAAATTTAAAAGAGCAGTGATTCCCCTTTTATTGGAGGATCGCTGCTCTTCGTTTTTTTAGTTATTCGAACTCAAACGCCGCTTTTTCCATGCTGCGAAGCAGGATCGCCGGAAGTCTTGAGTGTACTTTAATTGTCCAAACACACTTTCCGGTTGCAACATCTGGCGGGCATACTCACTCTGATCGATAATTAGGGAATACCTCCCTAAAATTCAGAGGTTTCTGCTCATTAGACTACTAATTAGGGAATATCTCCCTAAAAATGAACTGATTCGTCAGCGAAAATAGATATTCTCCCGATTATTAGGGAGGAATTCCCTGATTCTGTTCATTTATAGCAATTATCGGCTATAATCAGGGAGGTTTTCCCTCATTATTCTCAAAAAAAGAAGCCGTCCCATAAGTAGCATTCACTACTTTTGAGACAGCTTCTTTTTATTGTGCGATGATTCCTTTACTCCGAGAGAATGAATTTAAGGATGACCATTCCGAAAAAGACAACCGTCATAAACGTGGTCATTCCGAAAAATCCGATCATTAAATCCCCAAGATCATTGCGGGGTTCTTCGTTGATATGTTCTCGTGGGTCCCGTACTTGCGCGTTAACATCCATAGTTTCTGCCTCCTTACAGGGACAAGCCCTGTATTGTTAGATGCAAATTGACATTAGTTTTATGAAATAAGTCATTGACAATTAATGCGCTTTCTTTAAGTATACCGAAATGCTGGGGAGGTTGTAAAGAAAAGAGTACGCAAAAAAAATACATTGAAGGCAATATAATTGCGAGTGATATTTCACATATCCCATAAAGATATGTTATACTTGTAATGTGTCGGTAAGTGGTAATTTGGTTATCATATTACATGAAACAATTTATTAACTCATATTTCGGAGCAGCTTCCATGAACTAAGCTTTGGCTTAAGATGTGCGTAATGCTTCGCAAAACTTAAAGGAGGAACAATATCATGGCTATCGTGAACGTGTCTGACCAATCCTTCAGTAACGAAGTGGAAGGTCAAGGTACTGTAGTAGTAGACTTCTGGGCTCCTTGGTGTGGTCCTTGTAAAATGCTCGCTCCAATCTTGGATGAATTGTCCACAGAGCTGGGAGACGACGTGAAAATTGCAAAATTGAATGTGGATGAGAATCCGGAAACGGCTTCCCGTTTTGGTGTTATGAGTATCCCAACTCTGATCTTCTTCAAAGATGGTCAACCGGTAGATAAAGTTGTGGGACTGAACTCCAAAGAATCCCTGAAAAATATCGTAGCAAAACATCAATAATTGATAGATGCTACTGTTCGGGCCTCGGCCCTGCCACTCAGCGCCTTCGGTTCATTCCGGAGGCGTTTTGTGTGCTGAATGCCAACTAATCATGGGTCCAATTTAGCTGGAGGGGATCATTTTGGACAATATCCGCAATAAACTGGCACTACTACCCGATCTGCCTGGCTGCTATCTGATGAAGAATCAGGAAGGCACTATTATTTATGTGGGCAAAGCGAAGGTACTCAAGAATCGGGTGCGGTCTTATTTTACAGGCAGTCATAATGGTAAAACGCAGCGGCTTGTCGCTAATATTGCTGATTTCGAATACATCGTTACGTCCAGTAACATGGAAGCGCTCATTCTAGAGTGTAATCTGATTAAGAAACATATGCCGCGTTATAATGTGCTTTTGAAAGACGACAAGACGTTTCCTTATATAAAAATAACGAATGAAACTCACCCGCGCCTTGAGGTTACACGCCGGGTGATTAAAGATAAAGCAAAATATTTTGGCCCTTATCCTAATGCTTATGCTGCTCAGCAGACAAAAAAGCTCCTAGATCGTATGTACCCGCTTCGTAAATGCGGTGTGATGCCAAAGGAGGTCTGTCTTTACTATCACATGGGCCAGTGTCTGGCACCGTGTGAGAAGGAGGTTCAGAAATCCGAGTATGAGCAGATTACGCAGGATATCGCTGCTTTTCTAGGCGGAGGTCATGAGGCGGTTAAAAAGGATTTACAGCAAAAAATGCAAGAAGCTGCTGAGGAGTTATATTTTGAGCGGGCGAAGGAACTGCGGGATCAGATTATCCATATCGATGCATTGATGGAGAAGCAGAAGATCAACACTACAGATACTAAGGACCGGGACGTATTTGGTTATGCTGTAGACAAGGGATGGATGTGTGTACAGATTCTGTACATGAGACAAGGGAAGATGATTCAGCGCCATTCCTCCGTGTTCCCGTTCTATGGTGAAGCCTACAGTGACTTTATGTCTTATGTGACGCAGTATTACAGTGATAATCCCGCTTTGCCGCAGGAGATTCTGCTGCCGGATGTGCTCGATGAGGAGTCTCTGGCTAATAAAGAGGCTAAACCTGAGATCGCCATAGCTGCTCCAGCAGAAGCGGATTTACAACAGGGTGAAGATACTCCTGAATCGGCTGAAGAGGCTGAGGCACGTGCGACGGCGGCGGAGGAAGCTGCGGCAGCAGGGATCGTGGATGCCGCTGGCGGTGCTTCCATTCTGCAGGAGTGGCTGGGCATTAAGGTGCTTGTGCCACAACGCGGTCTTAAGAAGCAGATGGTTGGCATGGCTTGTCAAAATGCAAGAGTGGCTATCGACGAGAAATTCCGGCTGATTGAACGGGATGAAGAGCGTACCTCTGGAGCAGCGATCAGCTTAGGCGAGAGCTTGGGGCTTGAACGCTTGAGCCGTATTGAGGCGTTTGATAACTCGAACATTCAGGGAACTAACCCGGTCTCAGCGATGGTTGTCTTCATTGATGGCAAGCCTGCACGAAAAGAGTATCGTAAATATAAGGTTCGTACGGTAGTGGGTGCGGATGATTATGGAACGATGCGCGAGGTCATTCGGCGGCGATATGAACGGGTATTGAAGGAGAATCTTCCGATACCGGATCTTATCGTGGTCGATGGCGGGAAAGGGCAAATCTCCTCTGCTATTGATATTCTGGAGAATGAGCTGGGATTATTCATTCCGGTCTGCGGCCTTGTTAAGGATGATAAGCATAAGACGGCTCAGCTTTTGGTTGGAGATCCGCCAGAACCTGTCGCGCTAGCCCGGGACAGTCAGGAATTTTACCTTTTGCAACGGATTCAGGATGAGGTCCATAGGTTCGCGATCACCTTCCACCGTGAACAGCGCGGGAAGTCCATGGTTACCTCCAAGCTGGACTCAATACCTGGTATAGGTGAGAAGCGCCGTAAAGCGCTGCTTAAGCATTTCGGATCGCTTAAGAAAATTAAAGAAGCCTCCGTGGATGATTTCCGTACACTTTCTATTGGAGAAAAGCTGGCAAGACAAATTCTTGATGCACTCAAGGACGAAGAGCCAACCTCATAGCAATGGTGACAAAAGAAAAAGGGTATCACAGCAGCGACTAAAGCTGCTATGATACCCTTTTTTAAATTTGGTTATAGGATGTACACTATTTTATTTTCTTAAATCAAAGAAGAAGGCTCCACCGGCTTAGTCTTCTGTGGTGGATTAAATCGATAGACGATGTAAGCGACTATGAACGGCATAATAATCGCGAAGATACCCGCGCCTACATTTACGCTCTCCTTCATAAAGATCAGCGTAGCGCCCATCAGGATGCTGTCAAACACGACGTGGCTGAACATGACAGCAATAAATCCGTAACGAAGGAAAATATAACTGAACAGCAGCCCGATTACGGTCAGCTCAATCGGACGGGAGCTGATGGGATAGATCGGATATAACGTATGGCCAAACGCCCAAACCAGCGTGGTGATCAAGCAAGCGACGAAAGTGTTCCGGAACACCTTTTTCAGCATAGGGATTCCGAAAAAGCGATAAATGGCTTCCTCAGATAAACCAGCGAGCCATGCGACGATAGGCAGAAGCCAAGCATATCTCATGTTATAAGGAGATTGGGTGGCGTCTGTAGTAGACCAATTGTGCAAGGTAAACGATAATATGATGAACATAACCGTCTGCACCCCTAGCAGAACGAAAGCCCAGATGTAACCAGCCCGGATACTATCCAACACATATTGTCCATAGCCGGGCTCTTTGGCGCGGGGCCAAGGGTTCATGCCTCCCTCTTTTCGCCATAGGCCATTGCCGCCCACTAAAGAGAAGTAGAGCAAGGAGGACATCAGCAGGCTGTATAAAGCATAAATGATAAACATAATGACAGAGGTAATCTGTGCTTCTAGCCCTTCGCCTGTTGATTCAGGCAGCATATTATAGGTGCTGATCATCATGATTACAAAATAGGCTGAGCTTAGGAATACTCCACGTTTAAAGGAAGTATGCTCTCTTCTAAGAATACTGTAGACGAGTGCCAGAATTCCTAAAATCAGTGTGGGTATACCGTAACCGAATAATGTTAGCTTTTCCGCTAAAGAGGTCTGTCCTTGTACGTAGGAGGTATGCCAAGCTGGTGCAGTGAATCCGGCATTAAAGCTGGATACCTGCTCTCCACTGAAATCAAAATAATAGTGCAATAAGGATTCGCCGACCTGAACAGTACTATCCGTATACACTAGCCCATGGCTTCCTGTATTCGATTCAATTTGTAGCTTGGCAGGATTTACTTCCCATTCCTGAAGCCAAGGACGAGCAAGATTCTCCTTCTGCGCTAGAGTGAGGTCAGCTCCCTTGTCCTCTTTTGCACCAACGGAAGCGATGCCTGACCCCTCTTCGGAGGCAACTTTTGCAGCCTTTGAGAAAGCGACAATCTTACCGTTATACATATTGAGGTCAACGATGATTTGCGGCTCTTGCTCCGCTGAAGGAGTAAGCGTTGCACGAAAGACATCAAAAGGATATTTTTGATCCAATTTTTTCTTGGTGTAGTCCTCCACAAGCTTCTCGCGAGACATATAACCATAAAAGGAAGAGTCCGTCTCGTAAAGTACATTCCATTGATCGTTTGGTGCTTCGGTGTAGTTGAGCTTATGTTCTGCAAATAATATGGCTTGGTCACGGGCTTCTGCCTTGCTAATGACGGTGGTATCTTCACCTGTAGGGCTACTAAGCAGTGAAGGGGAAATCTGAAACATAATAAATAGAATAAGACCGATAATGCCCGAGATGATGAGCCTCTTGGAGAGGGCACGTTGCTGTATGGGCTGGCCGACGGGATTCATGTAACGCCTCCTTGTTATGTACTGACAATATTATGTTCCATTATAGTATTAGTGCCTGGCTGGTTACAAAAAACATTATATGTTCTTTTTATGGGTAATAGAGATAGTATAGAATAGTCATGTGAATTTATACCATGAATTTTATCGTGTTCATTTGTGTACGAATGGTGAGAATCGGTGTAATTGCAGGGAAAACACGGAAAAGTGATGAGAAAAGGTACTCCTTTTGATGCAGTCTCTTTAAACCGCATTTTTTCATGTGAATGAGCATTAATTGTGTCTTTGTGAATTCACTAAATAACGTATATAATTTGTATGCAATTGTATAGTAGCCGAATTTCTGGTGAAAACGGGGGAACCATAAGAAGTGATGAAAAGTGGAGTATACAAGATAAATGGCACTTTCATCAGGGGTGAATTTCGTTCTGGGAACGAATAGGGCAGCCTGCACAGTCCGAATCCGTCAGCTAACCTCGTAGGCTAATTTACTGCAGGAACCAAGTTAGCATTGGTTTTCCAGTGCTTTTTTTGTTGGAATTTTTGATAAGAAGGTGAGCATAGTGGCTTCACAGTTTCGCAGGATTTCTGAATTTAAGTTTCTGAAGCTCTCGCCGCCGCAGATACTGGTGCTTGGTTTTGCATCGATTATTCTGATAGGGGCCTTGCTGCTTATGTTGCCCATTTCAAGCACAAGCGGGAATTCCGTGGAATTTATTGATGCATTATTTACTTCAACTTCGGCAACCTGTGTAACAGGGCTTGTTGTGCTGGATACCGGAACTTCGTTCACGATTTTTGGGAAAACCGTAATTATGATCCTAATCCAGATCGGCGGCTTAGGGTTTATGACCATGGCCACTCTATTTTCACTGGTGTTAAAGCGTAAAATATCTTTGCGGGACAGGCTAATCCTACAGGAAGCCATGAATCAAGGCTCTATGGAAGGAATTGTGCGACTGATCCGGAGAGTCCTTATATATTCTCTTGTCATAGAAGGCTGTGCCGCTTTGCTGCTGTCTATTCGCTGGGCTTTTGATATGCCGTTGGGAAAAGCGATTTATTATGGCATATTTCATGCGGTGTCTATGTTTAATAATGCGGGGTTCGATATTTTTGGGGATTTTCGCAGTTTAACTGATTATGTTTATGATCCGCTTGTGAATATTATTGTGATGTTTCTGATTGTCTCCGGCGGGATTGGTTTTATTGTAATGTCAGATCTGGTGGAGTTTCGGGTAACCCGCAGGCTGTCTCTACATAGTAAAGTTGTCCTGTCCACCAGTACAGGGCTGATTCTGATCGGAGCTTTGGTTATTTTTATATTCGAGTTTACTAACACTCGTACCCTGGGTTCACTGAATTTTGGCGGTAAAATATTATCGGCCTTCTTTCAATCCGTATCTCCCCGTACGGCTGGCGCGAACACAGTAGATATTGCTGGACTTCGGCAGGCTACACAATTTTTTATAGTGATTCTTATGTTTATTGGTGCTTCTCCAGGCTCAACGGGCGGCGGGATCAAGACAACAACCTTTACGATGATGATTGGTGCTGTTATTGCTATGCTGCGTGGACGGGAAGATGTTGTGTTGTTCCGTTATCGGCTGGCTCAAGAGCGCATCTACAAGGCATTAACGATCACACTGCTGGCTTTGTTGTTAATTGCCTCTGTGTCGATGATACTCTCCACAACTGAAGACAGTAATTTCTTGGCAATCTTGTTTGAGACGACCTCCGCCTTTGCTACGGTAGGACTGACTATGGGGCTAACTCCGGAACTGTCAGCGATCGGTAAGATTCTACTCTGTCTGACGATGTTTGCAGGTCGGCTAGGTCCACTAACCTTGGCGTATGCACTCGGTCCCAAACAGGGTAAACCACTGTATAAGTATCCTGAAGGTAAAATAATTATTGGATAGGAGTTAATTAGAAATGAAAGCACAGCAATTTGTAGTAATCGGCTTAGGTCGCTTCGGTTCAAGCCTGGCGCTTGAGCTGATGGAAATGGGCTACGAGGTGCTCGGCATTGACCACCATGAAGAACGCGTGGAGGAAATGAGCGATCAGCTGACGCATACGGTAGTAGCAGATGCTACAGATGAGGGAATTATGCGCTCGCTTGGTGTACGGAACTTTGATTGTGGGATTGTTGCGATTGGTGACAATATGGAGAGAAGCATTCTGGCGGCCATTTTGTTAAAGGAGATTGGAGTCAAGCAAGTGGTGGCTAAGGCAATCTCCATCCTTCATGGCCGCGCACTGTCGCGGCTGGGGGTTGATCGGGTTATTTTTCCGGAGCGGGATATGGGGATTCGTGTGGCACACCAGCTGGTGACGCCCAATTTGCTGGATTATATTGAACTGTCCAAGGATTATAAAATTGTCGAGCTGACCGTGCCATCCTGCATGAACGGCAGAAGCTTGTCCGATTTAAATACAAGAGCTAAATATGGCTGCAGCATTGTTGCCCTAAATAGGGAAAGCGGAATAATCGTCGCTCCAACTGCCCATGATTATTTAAGTGAAGGCGATGTTATGGTACTCATTGGTCCTAATGAAAGTATTGACCGTTTTGAGAGTGAAGTTGTGAACCAAGAATCATAGTAAAAGAAGCTGACTCAAAAGTAGTGAATTCTACTTGGGGGCAGCTTCTTTTTTATGGAGTAAAGAGTAGGAAAAGTAATGGATTTTACTATGCCATATGACTATAGATCACGCGTAGTGATCTGTGCTATTGGGGTGTGCGGTTGACGAGTTGTTAGGTGTGATATTCGTACGGCTGTAGTAGATGATTTGTGGTATCTGTGACGGTGGAATATGGGCGATATGCGTTCTTTGTTTGTACGATGTACAGAGTGGGTGTAACTAATTAGGGAAAACCTCCCTAAAAATAGCCGCTATTCGCTCTAAATGAACGACATTAGGGAATTCCTCCCTAATAAACAGTGGGATTCCTTTATTAGTTACTCAATCAGCCGAAAATTAGGGGAGTTTTCCCTAATTATAAGTCTGCTGAACAGAAATCTCTAAATTTCAGGGAGAAATTCCCTAATTACGCAATAAGTGCTTCACTTATTGCCTCATCTGGAGATCAATAGGTGCGCCCCTTGATTCATTTGGTCCGGCTTTACTGCTCACGTTCTGTCAGAAACATCTCTTCGGTTACTTGCACCAGACTGCGAGCCGCCGTGCTCATGCTTCCATCGTCACGGTAAATCAGGCAGGTGGTCCGTTGAGTCTGCTCCAGCTCCTTGATATGTAAGGACACCAGTCCGCCGCCGTTCAGCAGCTCTGGACGCAGATAAGACTTTGGCAGCAACGCAGCCGCTTTGACAGTCGGAAGCAGCCGCACGATGGCTTCGAAGGAGTCAATCTCCATGCGCACATCGGGATCAATCCCGCAGCGCTGGAATAGATCGTCCGTCAGGCGCCGGTACCAGGTACCCTTTGAGAAGAGAATCATAGGCAGCCGGGATAGATTATCCATGGTTAGCTTGGAAGATAAATTTAAAGGATGCTGCTCTGAGACGACCAGTCGCAATTGATCCTCAAACAGAGAAATGCAGCGTAACCCAGGTTCTTGAATAGAGGAAGCGATCAGACCTACATCTGATTTCCCCTCACTAACTGAGGATACGATCTCATGCGTTCGGCCTGTAATCAGCTTCAGCTCTGCGGTCGGATATTTGTCCATATAAGCGTTAACCAGCGGCGGAAGCGTGGTCTGCAGTGAGGTAAGACTAGCCCCCAAGGTGACAAGCCTTGGCTCCCCCTCTTTGAATTTAGAAAGGGCTTCCAGAAACTTGGAACGCTGCTGCCGTTGTTCAAGCGCATAGGAATAAGTGAGACGCCCAACCTCGGTTAACTCCAGTCGTTTGCCATAACGATTAAACAGTGCGACCCCCAGACGTTCCTCGAGTTTAGAAATTTTGCGAGACAAGGCGGGCTGGGATAGATTGAGCTGGCGTGAGGCCCGGTTTAAGCTGGAATGTTCCACAACTGCTGCAAAAACATCTAAATCGTCAAACATATATTGAGGTTCCTCTCCTAGTGCGATGTATGATCAGTAGTGATGAAATTCATAGCCTTAAGGGTAACTGTTCTTATTACATAAGGAAAATCAGGTTATGTCGGAAAATGTTGTTTCGCTAAATGAGAATTATTATCATATAAAATCTATTCTTATGCGTTTATTGTATAACGTTTAATAATTAGATTGCAATTCCCTTATAAGCGAAAAAAGAGTAACATGAAAAGTGACACAAGATATTCACATTTTGTGAAAAATAAAACTAAGTCCGGTAAACTCTAGGATAACGGTAAATTAAGGAATTATGTCATTGGATTGTCAACGTTATCCTGTGTCAAATGTAGTTCCGGCGGTGAATACCCATTAATGAAAACGCTGTTTTAATCGGAAAGGGGTTACTTTGTATGAAAGGATTTTATTCCAGAAAGATTCATTCCTTGCTAGGCGTTATCCCACTTGGAGCCTTCTTCATTGAGCACATGATGACGAATTTTGCGGCTGTAGAGGGTGGCGCTTCCGGTTTCACTGACAGCGTGTTATGGCTGAACAGCTTACCGCTCGTCTTCTTCCTGGAATTGTTCGGTATATGGCTTCCTCTGCTGTACCATGGGGTATACGGACTTTATATTGCGTATCAATCCAAGCCGAACTTGAACCGTTTCAACATTGAAAGAAACTGGCGTTATACCCTGCAACGGATTACAGGTATTGTTACCTTTATCTTTATCGTCTGGCACTTGTTCCAAACACGGGTTCAGGTGGCAGTGGGTAATGTGGAGCACGAAGAATTAGGCGGTCTCATGCACGATATCGTGACTCAGCCACTTCTGCTGACACTGTATATTATCGGTATCGTTGCTGCATGCTTCCACTTCTCGAACGGTCTCTGGTCTTTCTTAATCAGCTGGGGAATTACCGTCGGTCCTCGTGCACAGCGGGTATCTTCTTACCTCTGTCTTGGCATATTTGTCTTAGTAACGTTCATGTTCCTGATTTCGCTGGTTACTTTCCGTGACAGTGAATTTCAAACTGCAGCAACTATTGCCCAGTCCATAAAGACCTTCATTTAATTTAAGAATCCTTTCTGATATTTTCGATAAAAGGAGTGAACTATCATGGCAACATCCGATATCATTATCGTGGGCGGCGGTCTGGCCGGCTTGATGGCTACCATCAAGGCAGCGGAAGCTGGTGCGCATGTCCATTTATTCTCATTAGTTCCTGTAAAAAGATCACACTCCGTATGCGCGCAAGGCGGCATCAATGGCGCGGTAAATACAAAAGGTGAGGGCGACTCCCCTTGGGAGCATTTTGACGACACTGTCTATGGCGGTGACTTTTTGGCGAATCAGCCGCCGGTTAAGGCGATGTGTGAAGCTGCGCCAGGTATCATTCACCTTATGGACCGGATGGGCGTTATGTTCAACCGCACACCGGAAGGTCTGCTCGATTTCCGTCGTTTCGGCGGAACGAAGCGGCACCGTACAGCTTTTGCCGGCGCGACAACAGGCCAACAGCTGCTGTACGCGTTGGATGAGCAGGTGCGCCGCTGGGAATCTGAAGGTCTCGTAACTAAACGCGAGAACTGGGAGTTCCTTTCGGCTATCATCGACGACGAAGGTGTATGCCGCGGCATCAGTGCCCAGAATCTTAAGACGATGGAGATTGAGACTTTTCCTGCGGATGCTGTTATTTTGGCAAGCGGCGGGCCGGGTATTATTTTTGGCAAAACAACGAACTCCGTTATTAATACAGGGACAGCTGCAAGTGCGGTGTACCAACAGGGTGTACATTATGCCAACGGAGAATTTATCCAGATTCACCCAACCGCTATTCCGGGAGATGACAAGCTCCGCCTGATGTCGGAATCGGCACGTGGCGAGGGCGGCCGTATCTGGACTTATAAAGACGGGAAACCGTGGTATTTCCTCGAAGAAAAATATCCGTCCTACGGTAACTTGGTGCCGCGCGATATTGCTACACGTGAAATTTTTAATGTGTGTGTGGATCAAGGGCTGGGCATTAATGGCGAGAACATGGTGTATTTGGACCTCTCTCACAAGGATCCGAAAGAGCTGGACGTGAAGCTTGGCGGGATTATTGAAATTTACGAAAAATTCATGGGGGATGATCCCCGTAAAATACCAATGAAGATCTTCCCGGCTGTACACTATTCTATGGGCGGCATGTGGGTTGATTACAATCAAATGACGAACGTTCCTGGTCTTTTTGCAGCCGGAGAATGTGAATATCAATATCATGGAGCGAACCGTCTAGGCGCCAACTCACTGGTATCTGCTATTTACGGCGGTATGGTCGCAGGACCAAAGGCTGTTGAATACATTAAAGGCCTGAAGAAATCATCGCAGGATATCTCTTCTTCCGTATTCGATAGCTTCCACAAAAAGCAAACGGACAAATATGAATCTCTGTTAGCGATGTCAGGTACAGAGAATGCTTATGTGATTCACAAGGAACTGGGCGAATGGATGACCGCCAATATGACCGTGGTGCGGCACAATCCGAAGCTGGAAGCGACCATTGGCAAAATCAAAGAGCTTAAGGAGCGTTATCGCAAGATCAATATGAATGATGCATCGCGCTGGAATAACCAAGGTGTGGCCTTCACTCGCCAGCTCTGGAATATGCTGGAGCTGTCCGAAGCGATGACACTTGGAGCGCTTATGCGGAATGAGAGCCGTGGTGCACATTACAAACCGGAATTCCCAAATCGTAATGATGAGGAGTTCTTGAAGACCACAAAAGCAGCCTGGACTGCAGAGGGTCCACAAATCTCCTACGATGAAGTGGATGTCTCGCTGATTCCTCCACGGGTACGCGATTATTCGAAGGATTAATGCTTTCCAGTAACAGAATAGCTTGCGAGGCAAGCTTCATGAAATAAAATCAGGCAATTTGAGGAGGGAACCATTATGGCGGAAACAGCTGCAGCTCCCAAAAACGTAAAGTTTATCATCACCCGCCAGGACGATCCACAAAGTTCATCGTATGTCGAGGAATTTGAACTTCCTTATCGTCCAGGTATGAATGTGATCAGTGCTTTGATGGAAATTCAGCGTAACCCTGTGAATGCCAAAGGTGACAGCACAGTTCCCGTATGCTGGGATTCCAACTGTTTAGAAGAAGTGTGCGGAGCTTGCTCCATGGTGATTAATGGCAAACCCCGCCAAGCCTGCGCTGCACTTATAGACAATCTGGAGCAGCCTGTACGCATTGAGCCTATGAAGACATTTCCGGTGGTGCGTGACTTAGTCATTGACCGTACCCGGATGTTCAATGCGCTAAAAAGGGTGAAAGCATGGATTCCGATTGACGGTACGTACGATCTTGGACCGGGACCGCGGATGCCGGAGAAAAAACGGCAGTGGGCCTATGAATTATCCAAATGTATGACCTGTGGCGTATGTTTGGAGGCTTGTCCGAATGTCAACGAAAAGACGGATTTCATCGGACCGGCAGCCATTTCTCAAGTACGTCTGTTCAATGCTCACCCTACAGGTGAAATGAACGCTGACGAAAGATTGGACGCTCTTATGGAGGATGGCGGGATCGATGGCTGTGGTAACTCACAGAACTGTGTACGCGCTTGTCCAAAGGGGATTCCTCTTACGACATCTATTGCAGAAATAAACAAGCAAACAACGAAGCATATGTTCAAACGTTGGTTAGGTGTGTAATTAATAGTACCGCCAAATGTTTATCTATTGAGCTATCCTCAAAGTGGATTCCATTCGCTGGGGGTAGCTTTTTTTATGTTGTTAAGACTCTCTTATCTGCTTGAGGCGGGAAAGTCTTGCAGGGCTGGAGCAAGTTCAGAATATTGACCAATTTATGCTATAATATCCATTGTTAACGTAATGTTAGCTGTGGAACAAGGAGGAATAATCGTGATTTGTCGGGAGCAAGATGGAGCAATTGTAATGGTTAAGCAGCATGATCACGGGAAACTTGCCGGAGAGCTGGCCATTGGGTTCAAAGAGCAGCATGTGCCAACTGAAGGACGCCGGGAAGAGGTACTGTGGGCAGTAGCCCAGCATGATAGGGGTTGGATTGATCTCGATGAGACCCCTTTCTGGAATGATGCGGAGCAAGCACCCTACACCTTTATTGATTTTCCTGTAGTGCCTAAGTTGACCTTTTATAAGCGTGGATTAGATGAGATCGAGGAACACACACCGTACGGAGCGTTGCTGTGCAGCTTGCATTTTGAGCGGCTTATTAAGATTTCGGGACTCGATTATCCAGAACTAACGTTATATCAAGAACATGAAGAGGAACGCAGAGCACGTATCCATCGGGAGCTTGAAGCTTCTAAGCCTATCGGAGAAGATGAGCTGTATTATGATGCCCGCCTTTTAGAATTCTGCGATGATCTGTCCTTGTATTTGGCCTTAAATGAGCCGGGGTGTCCGAAATCAGAGGAGCATCCATGGTGGCGTGAAGGGTTCTCAGGCACTGAAGATTTCAGTTTTACGTCAGGTCGTGTTATCACAGCGGAGTGGCAGGATAAGTCAACGTTAATGCTTGAACCGTTTCCTTTTGTAAAAAACCTGGAAGTAGCATTTATGCTGAGACGAGTTCAAAAATCAGAAATCGCAAAAAAAGGGATTGCACGCGCTTACAGCGAAACTCCGGAAGAAGAATGCCGGATTGTTCTAACTGCCCGAAATAATATATAAGTTATTATTTGGACCGTCTGTTTTTCGGGGAAAAGGTAAAGAAAGGAGAATCTCCCTATGAAGATACAATCGTCTGGGGCTTCTCCCAATAAGAATGGCGATAAGATCCACAAGGACCCCTCTAAGGGGCGTTCTGGTAGCGAGTCTACAATTACCCGCCGGCAGTTCCTGACTCGGAGTGCGGCTGCTGTAATCGGCGCAGGATTGCTTACAAGCGGATATGCATGGCAGGGGGAGCCGAACTGGATTGAGGTCACTAAGCTGGACTTGCGTTTTAAGGAGCTTCCTTCCGCTTTTTCAGGGATGAAGCTTGTTCATTTCAGTGATACGCATCTCGGATTTAATAAGGATGCCAGGGATCTGGCCCGACTCGCTAAACATATAAGCAAAGCTGAACCGGATCTTATTTGCTTCACGGGTGACATTGTGGACAGCGATCCTGAGGATCTTGTTGAAGCCGTACCGGTGCTGGCAACGTTAAGTGCGCCATTGGGTAAATTTGCTATATTAGGCAATCATGATTACAAGAATACCCAGCGGGTTACCGAGCTGCTGGAGTCTGCGGGCTTCCGGGTGCTGAGGAATAAATCCTACCTTCTAAAAAGAGGCGGGGCAGTCATGGCGGTTACGGGTCTGGATGATCTGTTACACGGTAAACCCGACCCAGCGAAAGCAATTACTGGTGTTCCTGAAGGAACCTTTAACGTCCTTTTGATGCATGAGCCGGATTATGCGGATACCGCACAGGCCTATTCATTTGATCTACAGCTTTCCGGGCACAGTCATGGCGGACAAATTCGCCTGCCCTTTATAGGTGCGCCATTTACACCTTATGGATCTCTTAAATACATAAATGGATTGTATTATACAGAAGACAAAGCCATGCCTGTGTATGTGAATAGAGGGTTTGGAGAGACATACATGCCTTTTCGGTTATTGTGTAGGCCAGAATTAACGGTTCTGACGCTGCATCGGTCCATGAGCTGATTAGGCTGGAATTTTAGCTGCACGGAAGGGGAGAGAAGATGAGCACCTATGGAGCAGTGTTGTTAGAGACACAACATGGTTTAGCAGTTGATCTGAGGCTGATCATGCCTGAGGATGTTTTAGCTTTGCGGCAGCTGCTCTCCCATCCAGATGTGCAGCGCCATATTCTAGTACGCTCCGGCCCTGGATCAGCATCTGCCCAGGTGGAGAAGCTGGTAAACCGGATGTTATTTGCCTTCGATCCTTGTGCGCTGCATGCCGGGATCTATTTAAAGGGGCAGCAGCGGCTGATCGGTATAGTGGCTTTGCAGAATTGGAACCGCCGTGAGGGCACAGCCACCTTAGGATATATGCTGGACCCGGCATGGTGGGGATGCGGGCTGGCGACGGAGGCCGTGGGTTTGTTTTTGAACTATAGTGTTCATACCCTTGGGATAACAAGGATCGAAGGACGCTGCACAGGAGATAATATTAGATCGGAACGTGTGATGCTCAAGAACGGTATGAAGCTGGAGCGGGTGATGCCCAAAGTCGGCTCCTTGGACGATGTAATGAAAGTATTCACATTGTTACACAAATGAAATAATGCCGTTATCAAACTCTAACAGTGTGCGGTTAAACTAAGTACATGACCCCCTTTTAAAAATATACTGCTTTGGGACCCGATGATTCGGGTCCATTTTTTTTGATTGAAAAGAGTAGCGTAAGTGATTGGCAGTACCGAATCCGATCGTTTATGATTAACATACTATGGAGTGGAATGACCAAGGAGGCGTAACATTTTGAATGAAGTGGTACAAACATTAAAAAATCATCGTTCTTTCCGGCAATATTCAGACCAGCCTGTGGAGTCAGAGAAGCTACAAACAATGATTGAATCGGCTCAAGCCGCACCGTCATGGGTTCATGGACAGCAGGTATCGATAATCGCCATCAAAGATCCTGCGCGTAAGCAGCAGCTTTCAGTTTTGTGCGGAAATCAGAAGCATGTAGCGGCAGCACCGGTTTTTTTGGTATTTTGCATGGATTTTTATAGAGCTAAAGTAGCTAGTGAGCTGGAAGGCAAGTCTTTTGAAGCCGTGAAAGATGTGGATGCACTTTTGGTTGGAGCTACAGATGTGGGAATCTCATTGTCTAACGCGATTGCAGCGGCGGAATCCATGGGACTGGGCATCATTCCTATTGGGGGTGTGCGACGCAACACAGCGGGTGTTATTGAACTGCTGAAGCTGCCGGAGTACGTATTCCCTGTCGTCGGCCTTTGCGTGGGATACCCAGCGGAGGAGGTTTCTCAGAAGCCGCGGCTGCCACTGGAAGCTATATTTCATGAGGAGCAATACAATCCGGACGTACAAGGCCTCCTGGAGGCGTATAATCAAACCCACCGTGAATTCTTGCAGCAGCAGGGGATGACGGAGAGAGATTGGACCAGTACGATTGCTCATTTTTATGATATCAACCCGGAATATGGAGATGCGAAACGTACGCTGAAACAACAAGGTTTTAGCTGTGATAATCTGTAAATAAACAAAAAAATGCACCAAGCTGAGATTGGTTTAACGGAGGGTGAACCCTGCCCCTAAACCAATAACGCTTGGTGCATTATTTAATTTCTCGCTTAAACGCTTACCGTCCTTATAGGGACGGCGAAGGCGTTTAAGCTTGTTTACAGAGAAACTTTGACTTTTTGGCGCTGCTTGTAGTAAACCCAGTGTGTAAAGCCTATTTCTTTAAGCTGTGCAGCTACCGCGTCCCGATCCTCGGCGACCCGGGACGGCTTATGTGCATCCGAACCAAAACTAACCTCTACGCCAAAATGTAGTGCCCGCTCCAGAATATCTTCAGAGGGATACCAGCCGCCGACCAGCTTAGTCCCGCCTGAGGTATTGATTTCGATGGCCACGTCACATTCACTGATTACACGCAGACAATCGTCAATCGGCTGAGGTGCAGGGATTTCGGAAAAAGCAGGATAATTCCCCTTCATCGCATCAACATGTCCGAGTATTTGGAACATACCACTGCGTGCGGAATCAGCAATTAACCGGTAATATTCAGACTTCACGCGGATCTTCTCATTTTTGCTAAGGTTTTTCCAGCGCCCTTTGTTAAAAATGCTGACTCCACCAACACTATGTACCGATCCAATCACATAATCAAAAGGGTAGGCGGATAATGTCTTACGGTATATCTCAGCATGTTCGGGGAAGTAATCTGATTCGATGCCTAACAGTACGTCGATAACGCCTTCGTACTCTTTTTTGAGGGAGAGAACATCATCTACATAATTAGCAAATTCGGATTTAGCCATTGCGATTTTGGGAAAAGCCTGATCGGATGGATCTCCGAAATAGGGAGTATGATCGGAAATACCTATAACTCCTAATCCAGCGGCAATCCCAGCTTCGATATAATCTCTAATCGTTCCGTCAGCATGGCCACAGCGGAAATGATGGGTGTGTAAATCAAATTTCATCAAGAACATCTCCTTTAAACAAGGTTATGCAATCAGCTCAGAAGTAATCGGTTCCACTTTGTGGGTGGGATTTATTCAGACCCGATAAATTGGGTTTCTGGCATGCCTTTAAGATCGCTTAGGAACTGCCTCATAGCAGAGTTTACGTATTTTCCTGATTTTGTGATCACGCCAACAGGATGGGTGACTTCCAGCTCAATAATTGGCACAATTTTGAGGGTGCCGGCTCGAACCTCAGCGGTTACTGACTGCTTGGAAATAATGGCGGCGCCCAAATCGAGCTCGACCATCCGTTTCACTTCCTCGCTGCTGGTCAGCTCCATAATGACCTGAGGTTGAATGCCATGTTTGTTCAGAACCTCATCCGCAAATTTACGGCCCACTGTATCTGGTGAGAGCAGAATTAGCGGGGTCTTGCTTAAGGCTTCTATCCCAGCGGTCTTCACTTGAGCGAGAGGGTGTCTGGGAGAGACCACCAGTTCGAAGGTATCATAATACAAAATGGAAGTAGACATGCCCGGGCTACGTCCAATTAAATAACCGATGCCGACATCAACAATGCCGTTTTCGACATGCTGATAAATTTGTGATGAGGACATAGAGGAAATTGATGTTTTGATATGGGGGAACTGGTCTTTAAAATAAGATAGAATACGCGGTAAAATTTGAATGGCGATTGAGGTAGTTGTGCCTAGAACTATATGACCTTGGGGATTTTCATCAAGATCTGCAAGCCGTTCCTTAAGTTCCTCGACAATCCTCACTATTTGTTCCGCATGCTCCAGAAAGACAGTCCCTCTATCCGTTAATGTAACAGGCTGGTTTCGGTCAACCAGCTGAGTCTTGAACTCTTCTTCAAGGCTCTTAATCTGTGCTGAAACCGCTGGTTGGGTCAGATTAAGCAGTTCTCCGGCCTTGCGAAAGCTCATCGTTTTGGAAATTGTTATTAGTGTCTCCAGCTGGCTGATGTTCATGGAATACCTCCTTTGGACCATCGAATTGGATGTGTAATTGCGTTAATATCTTACGTTCCACGTTGGCATTTGTTTAAATTATAGGAGATAATACCCGGCAGAGCAATGTTGCTGCGTAAACTATCTTGGGTTTGAATTCGACATATGCATTAATTTTTGCTGAATTGTGCCGATATATAAAGTATAATATATCCATATTGCTTGGGACTTTTGGTATATGACCAAAGCACGATAAAGGGGGAGACTAGACATTCATGAAAGCAGAAGTAATTAATCCGTTTCTAGAGTCTGCACGGACTGTTATAGAACAAGTAATTCAGGTCTCGCCTTCTACGGGGAGTTTAGGCATTAAAGAAATTGAACTAATCGATAATCATATATGGATTCAAGTAGGGATGACAGGCCAACTGAGCGGAAATATTATATTTGGTATCGCGGAGCAGGTAGCCTTGCGAATGGTATCGATTATGATGGGAGGCTTTGTGATCACCGAGATGGATGAGATGGGTCAAAGTGCGATTTCAGAGCTGAGCAATATGATCAGTGGGAATGCCAGTACCATTCTATATAATCAAGGTGTTTCGGTGGATATAAGTCCTCCTCAGATTATGAAGATGGAAAGCATGTCTTTTATGCCTCGTAAAGCGCTTAGTATTCCGTTGTTGATGGATGGGGTTGGAGAGATGGATATTCAGGTGATGATCTCTTAGGCAAGAGTTAGGAGCTGAAATACTTTTCATGGTACTCAAAGATAAGGTTGTTGTGATTACAGGAGCGTCAAGCGGCATTGGTGCATTAACAGCACAGATGCTTAGTAAAAAGGGGGCAATCCCCGTCCTGGTAGCACGTTCTGAAGCGAAGCTGAAAGAAACAGCAGCCGGTATCCCGGGCGTTTTTGGACTGTACACCTGTGACGTAACAGATGCTGAAGGTGTTCAAAAGACCTTCGCACAAATTTTAGCCGCATATGGCAGAATTGATATTTTGCTAAATAACGCAGGGTACGGCAAATTTGCTGCTTTTACGGAGATGGAGCCTCATGAATTTGACGATATGATGGATGTTAATTACATGGGGATTGTCCGGTGCACGAAGGCTGTTGTTCCACATATGCTGGAGCGGGGAAGCGGCCAGATTGTAAATGTGGCTTCCATGGCAGGGAAGATAGGCACAGCCAAATCTGTAGCCTACACAGCTACCAAACATGCTGTTCTCGGATTCACAAATGCGCTCCGTCAGGAGCTGCGGAAGAGTGGAATTATCGTCTCGGCTGTGAACCCGGGGCCTATCGCCACCGATTTTTTCAAAACGGCAGACCCGTCTGGCAATTATGAGAAGAGTGTAGCCCGGATGATGATGACCCCAGAGCATGTATCTTCTAAGATCGTTAAGGTTATGGAGACCGGCAAAGAAGAGCTCGATCTTCCGGGTCTGGCAGGGTTTGGCATACGGCTTTACGGGCTGTTTCCTCGCCTGGCGGACAAGCTTACTTATAATGCGATGAACAGAAAATAGACCCTGTTGTCAGCTTTATTGGCCTTCCATTTGGTGGAGAGGCCTTTTTGGCATATAATGAAGATATTATCTCAAGCGAAAAGGATGAATTACACTTATGAATAAAGCTTCTTTTGCGGCTATCGGCATTCAGGAAGACCTCATTGCCCGGTTGTCGGAATTCGGCATTAACGCTCCATCCCCGGTACAAGAGCAGACAATACCGCTTCTACTAGAGGGAAGAGATGTTATTGCAGCTTCCCAGACTGGAACGGGTAAGACGCTGGCCTATCTATTGCCGCTGCTTCAAACGATTAATCCGGAGCAGAAGGTGGTCCAAAAGCTGGTGCTCGCCCCTACACAGGAGCTGGCGATGCAAATCTTACGCGAGGCGGAACGTTATGGTGAACAGCGCGGAATCCGAGTTATGGGTCTTATTGGCGGGGCCGCAATCAAACGCCAGATTGACAAGCTGCGTGAGCATCCACAGCTAGTTGTGGGAACGCCTGGGCGGATCCGCGAGCTGATTGGACTTCGTAAATTGAAGATGCATGAAGTCAGTACTATTGTTCTGGATGAGGCGGACCAAATGTTCCAGCTTAGCGGAGCTGGCGAAGTCACAAAAATTGTCAGCAGTGCGCTGCGTTCACGCCAGCTTGTTATGCTGTCGGCAACGATCGGACCAGAGACGAAAGCGCTGGCTAATCGTGAAATGAAGAACCCAGCAGAGGTTGGGATTGCTCCAGGTGTAATGACTGCTGAAAGTTTGGAGCATCATTATGTTGTTGCTGAAGAGCGTAACAAAATGGACATGCTGCGCCGGGTGATTCGCCATTACAATCCCGATAAAGCGATTGTGTTCGTGAATGCTACAGATGATATTGCCGAGGTTGAGGCTAAGCTGAATCATCTTGGGCTTACTGCGGCAGCACTCTACGGAGATGCCGATAAGGTAACGCGCAGCAATGTATTAAAAGGTTTCCGGGAAGGTAAATTTCGTGTGCTTGTTGCCAGTGACGTAGCTGCCAGAGGACTGGATATTGAGAATCTTTCTTTGGTAGTTAGCTACGATCCGGCTTTTGATTCTGAACATTATGTACACCGTGCAGGCCGTACCGGACGGATGGGACGCCGCGGCTTATCTGTAACGATTGTTACAGAGCAACAAACCTTTATCATGCGGAAATTCGCTCGCGAATTGGATATTGCGCTTGAGGAGCGGGAGATGGTCGGTGGTAAGGTGCTTGCAGCAGATGAAGCGCGCAGCGCTTTGCGCAATGGACGGGGACGGAGTAGTGAAGGCAGTGGGCAACGCCGTGATGGATCCGCTCCAGGCAGCGGCAAGCCGCCTGTAAGCACATCTGGAGCCTCCAATGTTCAGTCGCCATCCGTTGGAGCAGGTACACCGCCTGCCAAAAGAATGGCTACGATTAACACAAGTGAAACAACAAGCGGAGAACAACAGCGCGATCCACAGCGCAGCGTGAATCCTTCTGCGGGAGCACGCGGAGATGCGACTCCTGCACGGAGCAAACGCAGCAGCAATGCGGAACGTGAGAAGAACCGTAAAAATAAAGGAGCTCCAAAGTGGTTGAAAGACAAAACTCCGAGAGGTGACGGTCAATGAATAATGCTCCCGTATTGCAAATTACGGGTCTCAGTGGTGGGTACAGCCTGAATAAGCCAGTGCTGCATGATATTGCACTTCAGGTGCAGCCTGGCGAAATGGTTGGTTTGATTGGTTTAAACGGAGCAGGAAAAAGTACGACGATGAAGCATATTCTAGGATTGATGTCGCCCCATAAGGGCGATATCACCGTACAGGGCAAGACGCGTGCTGAAGATCCCGTTGGATACAATAATGCGTTGTCTTTTGTACCGGAATCGCCGCTACTGTATGACGAAATGACGGTTCGTGAGCATGTTGAATTTACTGCCAGAGCTTATGGGGTAGATCAAAAGGATTATGAATCCCGCACCTCGCATCTTGCCAAGCTGTTCCATATGGAGGATAAGATGGACACCCTATCGACCCATCTATCCAAAGGGATGAAACAGAAGGTTATGATCATGTGCGCTTTCGTTGCACGACCTGCATTATATGTCATCGACGAGCCCTTTTTAGGATTGGATCCGCTAGGTATCCGCTCCTTGCTTGATTTCATGATGGATCTAAAGAACTCTGGATCGTCGATTCTGTTAAGCTCTCATATTCTTTCCACAATAGAGAATTATTGCGACCGTTTTATTGTATTGCATAAAGGTAAGGTGATTGCACAGGGTACGTTGACGGAAATAGCGGCAACTGCCGGGCATCAGGGGCTGACTTTGGAGCAGCTGTTCTACGAGCTGGTTCAAGGAGGGAAATAATATGGATTTGAAAGAGCTGCGGCGCACGCGGCGCGGTCGATTCATGGGAAGCATGCTTCCTTATGTGGGATATATCATTCAAAGCGGCGTAGCCATGGTTTTCCTGTTCGTGTTGATTGTCTTCTCTGCTTGGTATACATCGCTGCTACAAAATGTACCTGAAGGCATTCCCATTCGCTGGATTATGTTAGCATTACTGTTGCCTGCGACAGTGCATAGCGGCTTCCGAACCTATTTGCAGACCCCGGATACGATCTTTCTGCTGCCTCAGGGTCACCGCATGAAGGAATATTTTGCACCCTCCTGGGTCAGTGGAAACGTGTGGAAGATCATTCGTTTGTTATTTGTACTGATCACCCTTTGGCCGTTGTACATACGTACAGATGATTCTCCTAAGCGACTTTTATTTACAGTGTTGATCCTGATTGCTGTGAAGCTGATCGCGAGCTATGGATTATGGAAAGAGATAGCTATGCTGTCACGTCCGATGGCAGGTGTGTTTGCTTTCTTGCGCTGGGCAGTTGGAGGTTTGATTATTGCCGCTTGGCTGTGGCAGCCTGCCGGCCCGAGCCTGATATTTATGGTGTTATTGGCAGCAGCCTATCTTGCTGCACTGTCTGTGCCCGGACGTCACGCTGTGCCATGGGAAAGACTGATCGCCATGGAAAACAATCAAGGTGCACGTGCGCTGATGGTTCTGGGCTGGTTCGTGGATGTACCGGGCCGTGAGCAACGGGTGTATTCCCGCCGTTATCTTTCCAAATGGGGCGCTAAGCTGCCTTGGCGTAAGGATACTGCTTATCGGTATCTGCTAACCAAAAGCTTTGCCCGGGGCGATATCTTTGGAATCATTATGCGGATATCGGTGCTGGCTCTGCTGCTGAATTGGTGGAACCGTGATAGTTACTTTGGCACCGGAATTTATTTGTTCTTCCTGTTCATCATTGGTGTTCAATTGTCGGCACTCCGCAAATTGCATAGCGAGTCTTTTTGGCTGACAGTGTATCCTTTTCCTGAAGGCAGTAAGGCGGACAACACGACACAATTTGTATTCCGTGCGCATCTGGTTGTGGCATTGATTCTTGGATTACCTTTCTTAGCTTCCATAGGTGACCGTCTGATGCCAGTGGTCTTTACCTTAGCGGCAGGTGTTGTGGTAGTCTTTCTGTTTAAAGGATACTTGTCCCGTAAATCGGCACGATTGGATGATGACGATCTGTAAGGCAATTTCATAGTCACAATAAAAAGGCTGTCTCACAGTAGAGAAATTCTACGAATGAGAGAGCCTTTTTTTGCTGGAAGCATAATTTGAGCCGGGCAAGTCCTTAAATTTGCAAAAACGGAACAGAGTATTTAAAAAATGCTGTATGTCTTTTACCAGATAGCTCCAGCATAATAAGCCTGTATCTTACATCATGTATACGCTTCCATTCATAGGCGTAGTCATCCGTACCAACAAAACAGTATTGGGGGAGGATTCAGGCGTGAAAAGAAGATTATCAATATTCATGGTGGCGCTTTTACTATCATCCTTATTCTTGAATGTGCTTGAGGCGGGTATACCACGGGCCGCAGCGGATGCCGCAGGAGTTCCAGTGTACTATGATCCCACAAAAAGTGTGGAGGAGCGCACTGCGGATCTATTATCCCGAATGACGCTGGAAGAGAAGATTGGGCAGATGGTTCAAGCAGAAAGAGCTGCCGTCACTCCTGAGGAGGTACAGAAATATGCTCTTGGCTCTGTACTCAGCGGGGGAGGCTCATTCCCTAACGGAAAAGAAAGTGACAGTACCCGCGATAACTGGAGAGACTTGATAGATAGCTATCAGGATGGTGCATTGTCTACCAGATTAGGCATTCCGCTGCTCTATGGGGTGGATGCGGTACATGGACATAACAATGTCAAAGGCGCAACGCTTTTTCCGCATAATATTGGCCTAGGGGCTGCTAATGATCCCGCATTGACTGAGCTTATTGGTGCAGCTGCTGCTAGGGAAGTAGCCGCAACAGGAGCGAACTGGACATTTGCCCCAACGATAGCCTCCCCTCATAATGCAAGATGGGGTAGAACCTATGAAGGTTTTAGTGATAATCAGGATATTTCAGCAGAACTAGGTGCGGCTTATGTGTTTGGACTGCAAGGACGGACTGCTGCTGCATTGGCAGGGACAGATACAATCACGGCAACAGCAAAACATTATCTAGGTGAAGGTTATACGGATAATGGTGTAAATCAAGGCAACATCACTAAATATACCGAGCAAGAGATCATGGATAAGGATTTGAAAATTTATAAAGCAGCTGTAGACGCAGGGGTGCAGACGGTTATGGCCTCCTATCACAGCATCCAAGGTCTTAAAATGCATGCCCATAAACATTTACTGACCGATGTTTTGAAGGGTGACAAGAAAAATGGCGGGCTTGGCTTTACCGGTTTCGTGATTTCGGATTATAACGCTGTGCAGCAAATCACAGTGGATAGCGAGGGCAAAGCAGTTAGCGGGTTGAAGAACCAGCTGTATGTGTCCGTAAACGCCGGAGTCGATATGTTCATGATGCCGACCGTTTGGAAGGATACGATTAAGTACATCACAGAACTTGTAGGCGAAGGTAAAATTACTACTGAGCGCATAGATGATGCGGCAGAACGTATCCTGCATGTCAAAATCGCTTCAGGATTGTTCGAGCATCCCAAAAGCGAACCGGATCTGTTGAGTGCATTTGGCTCAGCAGAAAGCCGCAAATTAGCCCGCCAAGCTGTGGCGGAGTCGCTTGTTCTTTTGAAGAACGATGAGGTAAATGGAAGTCCAATTCTATCGCAATTAAGCGGGATGGATAAAATATTCGTAGCAGGTAAAAACGCTAATAATATCGGTAACCAAGCCGGTGGCTGGTCGATCACTTGGCAAGGGAAGTCGGGCAATATAACTGAAGGCACGACGATCCTCGAAGGGATAAAGGAGGCTGTTCCTGCTTCTACAACGGTCAAATATAACCTGAACGGGCGGGGAGCTGCGGGTTATGATGCGGCGATCGCTGTTATCGGTGAGATACCTTACGCCGAGACCGATGGCGACCGGACCAGCTTGAATCTGGATGAGCAGGATCTGGCGACACTTGCGAATATACGTGCTGCTGATCCTAATATTCCGCTTATCGTTGTATTGGTGTCTGGACGTCCAATGACGATAGCCAGCCAAGTGGAAGATTGGGATGGGCTTGTGGCAGCTTGGCTACCAGGTACAGAGGGTGCTGGAGTAGCTGATGTGTTATTTGGTACTAAGGATTTTGTAGGCAAAAATCCAATTCGTTGGCCATTCGCTTTGAACAATTATCCGGCAGACAATAACAGTACTAATGTGTTGTTCAAAACAGGATATGGCTTGACCAAAAATGAGAAAACACCAAAGCTTCCAACTGCTCCTGTCGATCCGGAAGCTCCAGAGATTCCTTCACTGCCGGTTCCCGGCAAAATTGAGGCAGAGGACTTTTTGAACAAAAGCGCAGGACTGCAAACTGAAAATACGCAGGATATAGGTGGCGGTCTCGATGTCGGCTATACCTCGGCTGGACAGTGGCTCGAATATAACGTGAATGTGGAGCAAGCAGGTACGTATCAAGCCGATTTCCGCTATTCCGTTAATAGTGGCACTACAGGCATCAACATCAAATCAGCAGAGGGAACCAAGCTAGGAACATTAAGCGTGACCTCAACAGGTGGCTGGCAGAATTGGCAGACGAAAGCTGTAGAAAATGTTGTGTTTAAGAAGGCAGGATTGCAAAAGATCCGTCTGGAATTTACCGGTGGGGATATCAACCTGAACTGGGTGAGCTTCACTCGAACAGGTGATGTGCCTGTAGATCCATCAAATCCCGGAGATGGCGGGGAAAGCACTAAACATGTTATTAAGTCAGATGTAGTTAGCTCCTGGGTATCGAGTGAGCGAGATCCTTCCGATCGGAAATGGTATTATGCTGACCGTTATCAAGAGGGTGATTTGAAGCTGGAAGAGCAGGCGAAGCTGGATATTGTGGTTCCTGACGTGAAGGCAGGTACAGAGATCCATATTGATCCTGACCGGAAATATCAATCTATTCTAGGGATCGGTACCTCCATGGAGGAATCGACGGTTAATAATCTGGCGAAGATGTCTGCGGCGAAGCAGGAGGAATTGCTGCGGAAAATGATTGATCCTGTATCAGGGATCGGAATGAGTATGCTCCGGTTGACGATTGGGACGGCTGACTTTACAGATAAACAATTTTATACCTACGATGATATGCCTCCAGGACAAACCGACATTAATTTGGAGCATTTCTCCATCCAAAAGGACATTGACTACCATATCATCAGCACGGTTAAAAAAATTCAAAACATCAACCCGGACATTAAGTTTTTTGCCTCACCTTGGAGCCCTCCCGGTTGGATGAAGACTACAGACAGTATGATCAAAGGCCAAGTGAAGGATGAATATCTGCCTGTACTGGCCAAATATTATCTCAAATTCGTACAGGAGTACGAGAAGCTGGGAATTACCTTTGAAGGTCTGACCTTGCAGAATGAACCTTTGCTGGAAATTGAATATCCAAGCACCAAAATGCCGTGGGAGCAAGAAGCCCAGCTGGCTAAACTGCTGCGGAAGGAATTAGATGAACATGGTTTCAAAGACGTGAAGCTGTGGACATTTGATCATAATCCTGGTGACACGATGGCCTATCCAGCACAAATCCTTGGCAATCCTGAATTAGGTGCCTACGATGCGGTGGACGGAACTGCTTTTCATGATTATGGCGGTGACCTTGGTCTGATGACCCAGCTCCATAATCTCTATCCTGACAAAAATGTATATTTGACCGAACGCGCAGTCTGGGGTACCTCAGGCGCAGACCGCATTGCTCAATATTTCCGTAATTGGGCCCGCAGCTATAACTCCTGGGTAGCGATGCTGGACAGTGATATTGCCTCTCATCAGTGGACCGGAACGCCAGACCCAACCCCGATTGTGCAGGATTCGGGAGACCGTAACCATTACTGGCTGCTGCCAGAATATTATCTGATGGGCCAATATACGAAATTCGTTAAACCGGGGTACGTGCGGATTGATAGTGACTACGGCTCAAGCAGCACTGTAACGAACGTAGCTTTTGCTAGTCCGGATGGAAAAGAGATTGTGACGGTAGTAATCAACCAGACGTCGGATCCACAGCCGTTCAAATTGCTAGTGGACGGTGCGCAAATTAGTGCTGTGCTGCCGGCGAAATCAGTGGGCACTTATAGCTGGGAACGTCTGAATGGTATACAGACGGTGCCGGGTGTAGTGAATGCTGTTGATTTTGAAGAAGCGCAAGGGGTTTACACTGTGAATGAGCAGGGTTATATTGGCGGGTTCTCGCCAGACGCCTCGTCCACCTTCGACTATGTGATTGATGTTAAAGAGAGCGGTGAATATTCACTTCAATTTAAGCATGCCGCTCAATTCAGCGATGGCGCCGGAAAATCGGTGGAGATTAGTGAAGATGGTAAGGTCATTGCTACGCTTCCAATTGTGCAGCAGACGGAGAGTATGGCGGATTTTGCAGATTATCAATCCTTGATCTCTCTGAACAAGGGCATTCACAAGCTCACCTTGAAGACGAACGGGAACGGTTATAATATCCGTTCATTAGTTTTACGCCAAGCGCCTTCCGGATCACATGAGCTTCCTGGTGTGCTTCAAGGGCAAGACTACACTACAGCTTCAGGGGTGTTAGTGACGGGTGGTGCAGTGGGTTATACTGACCCCGGCGATTGGGTGAAGTACAAGATTAATGTACCTGCCAGCGGTACCTACCCACTCCTGATCTCCTATGCTACTAATCAGGATGATGCAGAGCTGGAACTGCTGACGGGAGAGGATGGAGCAACGGTAACGGCAGCGACTTATGCTTTGACGAAGACGGGGGGATGGTCCAATTGGCAAATAGCTAATGGAACAGTAACCTTGCCTGCCGGGGAGCAGACGCTGACCATGAAGGTAAATGGAACAGGATTTCATCTGCAGTCGCTTACGATCGGACCCGGGCTTCAATCGGAGACTGCTTTGGTAGAAGGAAATGAGGAGGGTGCAGAAGTTATCGTCAAGCTAGTAAATGACAAATATGCACCTGACCTGGACACCGCTTATTGGTCTATTGAAGGTTACGAAGGTACGGTTGTGGATAGCGTATACCGGGTGGATGATTATACAGCGAAGGTCGTATTAGCGGGGACGCGAGCTATTGATTTCGACACTGATCGTACGCTTACGGTTACCGCTGATGTGTATCAGACAGAATCAAATCAGTCTTTTGGCAGCGTCCATGTTCTGAAATTGCCACTTATAGTTACAGCAATCAACGACGAAGAGAGCATTAGTCTTTCTCCGAGTACTCTTCCATATCAAGTGAACGGGAATGAATTGGTAGTCAGCCTTACAGGAGGGACATTTAATCCTGATGCCATTCAGAGCATTTCTGTCTCGGGCCCAGGTAAGGATCAGGGGCATGTAAGTATTGGGGCAGCTGCCTTACTTGACCCTACCCATGTGAAGCTGACGCTGGCATGGAATGATCATACCCCGTATTATAGTGATTTGCAGCTTACCGTGAATGTGCCTGCAAATGCTTATGCCGATTCAAGTGGTGGCGTGCTGCGTGCGGAGGTTAAGCTCTTAGGAACAACTAGTGCTACAGCACCTATAGAAGTCACAAGTTTGAACGCACTGGATCAATTCTACCAGCTGCAAGGTATCACAGTCAGCGGCCAAGGCAGTGGAGCGAAGCTGACCGGCATTGATGCTGGAGACAGCATTGATTACTGGGTAAATGTGCCGCAGGATGGAAACTATACTTTTACGCTTACCGTGACTTCCGCGAATGGTGCTCCTAAGGGCATTATTTATAAAACGGAGGATGGGAAGACATTAAGAACCGTTGATGTGCCGAATCTTTACTCGCAAACCGTTGGCATACGCACCGTTCTTCAATTGAAGGCTGGTGAACAGAAGCTGCGCCTGCAAGCTGGATCAGCAGGATACGAGCTTAGTGGTATTAAAATAGAACCTTATACTGAAGTAATCATGGATGGCACTGGTTCTTTGAAAGTGGAAGCCGAGAATTATTACGATGCTACACCCAATGGAATTCAGAGTACCATGACTGGCGATGTGCTGGATTTTAGAAATGTCGGGTTTACCGTTGCAGGTGGTTCTATGGATTATATGCTTGATATTACTGAAGCCGGATTTTATAAAATCGTATATCGGTATGCTACAGCACAAGGCGGAGTAAGCACTACGCTATCTGTAAATGGTACAAAACTCTCGACAGTGCCTATGCCTACTACAGGTGGCTGGTCGAATTACACGCTGGCGAGTGGTGTCGTACAACTTGCGCAAGGAAAACAGGTAGTACGGATGAACTTCAATAATGACGGTGCCAATCTAGATTGGTTCACGCTTGAACGGACGGAAGAAGGAGAGCAGCCGATTCATTCAAAGACTTCCTTACCTGTTTCTTCTTTGAAACCGGGAGCTTACAGCGGATTACAAACGATCAGCCTTACTACAGCGACATCAGGAGCAGAGATTCATTACACAACCGATGGGTCGTTGCCTACAGCAGACAGTCCACTTTATACCGGAACTATTGACGCAGCAGGAGTCACAGTTCTTCGTACGATAGCGGTAAAAGAGGGCATGGAGAACAGTTTTGTAGCTCCATTCACGTATGTGATCAGCGGAGCGGTTGATATGAAGACGGTGTCAGCACCGCAGGCTGATCCTGCCGGGGGAACTTATACAGGGCAGGTTGCTGTGAAGTTAACTACAGCTACAGCTGGAGCGTCTATTCACTACACGTTGGATGGCACTGTACCTACAGCAGCCAGCGAACTGTATAGTGGAGTGATTTATGTAGGCAAGAGCAAGACGATTAAGGCGATTGCTGTAAAAGAGGGCTGGAAGCCAAGTGATATTTCCAGTTTTGAATATATCGTTTCTGCGGATAAACCTGAACCAACACCAACACCTACACCAACAGCAACGCCTGAACCAACCCCAAGTCCAACCTCTGAACCGACTACTCAGCCAACGACAGCACCAACTTCCGGAAGCGGGGGTACCTCAGGTGGTGGCAACAGCGGAACAACAGGGGGGGATTCAAGCGGAAATGCAGGCAGTGTAACAGGCAGCACCATCCTTACAGCAGCACCAGTGCTGAACAGTAATACCGGTGCGGCAAGAGCAAGTATAGACCTGGAAAGCTTGAAAAAGGCTGCTACAGCAGGCTTAAGTGGAGCAACTTCAGCGGTTACTGTTGATATACCGGCAGTAGCTAAAGCTAAGGGTTATGAGCTGCAATTGCCAAACGGTATAATCTTTGCAGATGATAAGACTTCATTGGTCGTTCATACTGAATTTGGTGTGCTGGAGCTGCCAGGTAGTCTGCTGAAACAAGCGGCAAAAGAGGCAGGAACCCCATGGGTAATTACGATAACCAAGGTGGATTCAGATTCTCGCCCAGAATTTAAACTGAGCGTAACTATCAATGGCAAGGAAGCCGTATGGAACAGTTCTGACATGCGGGTTAAGGTGTCCCTGCCGTATACTCCACAATCAGAAGAACGTGGTAAAGAAGGACATATAACGATTCATAGTCTGAATTCGTTGGGGATTCTAACGGTTGTTCCAAGTGGCAGATATAACGCTGCTACGGGGATGGTTTCCTTTACAGGAATTCTCTCTGGTACGTACAGTATCACCTTTACGGAGAAGACATTCCGGGATATCGGCAAATTTGAGTGGGCCCGCAATGCGATTGAGGTGCTTGGCTCTAAAGGCATCATCAACGGAATGACAGAGGATCAATTTGTGCCTCAAGCGGAAGTGAAGCGGGGAGATTTTGTGCTCCTGCTTATAAAAGCGTTTGGCTTGGAAGGAGATAGTGCAGAAAGCTTCACAGATGTGCAGCCTGGCGATTACAGATATGAAGCGTTGGCTATGGCGAAGCAGTTGGGGATCACCACTGGTCGTCCAGATGGAAGCTTTGATCCTAACGCTTCTGTTACGCGGCAGGAAATGATGACACTGGCTGCAAAAGCGATTGCAGCAGCCGGCAGACAGCTTCCAGCCGGCAACGGAGCTTCAATGTCCAGTTTCACGGATAGCCAGCAAGTATCAGCATTTGCACGTGACAGTGTGGCAGCACTAATACGTGCTGGCCTGATCAAGGGAGACGGCTTGCGGATTCATCCACAAGGTGTTACCACCCGTGCAGAGGCAGCGGTTTTGATCTACAACCTGTACAATCTGTAATACATCAGTTGTAAAGATACTTTTAGCTTTTGGGCTGTCGCATCCGTAGATTTTCTACGTTTGCGACAGCCTTTTTTAGGTGTGGTTATTGGGTGAGTATCTAAGTTTAGAAGTTCGCATTAGCTAGATCTACATTAAGCCTGCAACTCCGCCGCCGATCATAATTATCCCCGGAGGCTTACGGACCCCGCAGACGTTATTTGCCAATATATAACCTTTATCGGGGAAATTCGGACACCAGTGGCGTTATTCCCTATGAAGAGGTTCATATTTGGGGTTTGGCATGCTAATAACGGCTTTGGGGTCCGTAAGTAAGTAAAATATGGGATTATACTGCCTTTAGGGTCAGGGGTGTCCGATAGCTGCTTTGTGCGGGCAAATGTGATCTGCGGTAACGAAGGTTGGTGCGGTTGGTGCTTAGACCAAGGTGGAATAAAAAAAGACGCGGACGTCACAGCGGCCATTATCATGACCTACTGGACACCCACGTCTATTGTAAAAAAAAGGGATTGAAAATAGGAAAGAGCTTAAAGCTCTCTCCCGAGACTGTCATTAATGGTTAGACAAAAAGTGAACGGCTGATGATAACCAGCAAGATAAAGAGAACCAGGATGGCGCCAGTGCTAGTGAATGGGCCACCTCCACAACATCCATATCCGCCTCTAACTTCTTCGCTCATGTTCATTCCCCTTTCGGTGTGTGTGTTGTACTTGAGTACATCGTATTGTATGTGCGGAGAGAGGGGCGTGTATAGGCCAATGTCGGAGTCGTGTACAAAAAAAATCAGCTCCATGAAAACGGAGCTGATTGTAAGCTATATAAAGTTCAGTTAGGCTTTTTCTAAATCGCGAACACCTGCGTATACAAGATCGAAAAGATCTTCGAGCTGTTCCTCTTCGATACATGAGAAAGCAATACGTAGGTCAGTTTCACCCAAAGCAATAGTGCCTAGTCCGTAATTATGAATCAGGTGAAGCCGGAGATCTTCAGCCGCAACTGTGTGCAGCTTCAGACACATAAAGTAACCGGAGTTAAAAGGATAATACGTCCATACATCCTCGCCGTATTTACCGCTATCCAGCAGTGCTTTTACTTTATTCGCACGGCCTTTCATGATCTGGAACTTCTCTTCCTTCTGTGCTTCGAATTCCGGAGATTTCAAGGCGTCTAGTACGAAGGTCTGCGAAGGATGCGCACCGCTGGAAATGGTGGCACGGATGATACCTAGTGTTTTTTGCTCCAATGCTGCCAGCAGGTCTTTGTCCTCCGAGGCATAAGTGATGAAACCCACACGGAAGCCCCAGACAAATTCTTCTTTGGTCGCACCGTCAATCTTGATTGGAAGCACACGAGGATGCAGATGAGCCAGTTTGCCGAACAGCGATTCTTTTAGTGAATCCTCAAAGAATAACCCGAAGTATGCATCATCACTTACAACAACAACGTTGATGCCTTCCTCAGCCGCACGAAGGATAGCTGCGACGATCTCATCGCCTTCCTTAATTCCTGGAGTATATCCGGTAGGATTGTTAGGGAAGTTCAGCAGCACAATCGCTTTGCCGCGTTCTTTTTGAGCGAGCAGCGCGTCTTCCAGACCTGCACTGTTGAAAGTCATTTCTTCTGTGAACAGCGGATAGTTAACGGTCTCCCCATGGCGGCGGATTCCGAAGGTTAATTCGTAGTTCTCCCAGTTCTTGTCCGGGTAGATAATCGCGTCACCTGGCTCTGCGAAGAGGTCAGCGACAATGCTAAGCCCGTGAGTCAGGGCATTGGTTACAACGGGATTGCTGATGGTTTTACCTTCTAGCGATGGATTTTCGCGCAGCATCTTTTCACGCCATACAGTACGCAGCTCTGGTTTACCTGCCGGAGGGGCGTAACTATAAAGATCCTTAGGACTGTAAGCGGAGAGTTTATCCTGAATGACGCCGAGGTGCATAGGTACGCCACCTTCAGTAGCAATACCGATGGTTGCGTTGTATTTCTTGGCGTGAGCTCCTGCTTCAGCGGATTGGCTCAGGATGCCCTCTTTTGGGAAGTAAATCTCTTTGCCAAGCGTAGAGAGCATATCATACACATGTTCATTTCCTGCTTTGATACTTTCGTTTAATTGTCCAGCTAGTGGATTCATCAGTTTCATCCTTCCAGGGTTCTTTGGGGATAACATACTGTTAACATTGCCTAACATTATATCACCGCCAATTGCAACCGTCACTTGGAAAGATACGATTTTTAAAAAATATCATTCGGCGTGGAAAGGGCAGTATTTTTTCATCATTTCTATCGTTTCTTCATCCCGTGGATTATTTCTTTCGGACAGGCCGGAAATGATGCCGGAGCGCTCTTCTTCTTTTAGGTTTTGCCCAAACTTAAACTTCGCAGTGATCTCCTCGGGGGTAATGCGCACAACGGCAACTCCCTTTAGACGGGGACGGTATCTAGGGTCCTCTGCATCGATGGAATCATACCCCCCCTCGGGCTGGAGCTTTTTCATAAATAAGGAGAGTACGCCGGCTTTTTCATTAATGTCTTCGACAGGTTCGGCTGTGCCGTAGGCGGTCACACTTTTAAAATAGGCGGTTGCAGGGCATGCCAGCTCGGGATCGCTAAAATAAGACGGGATAAGAGCATACTCATCCGCTACCGTAAAGCAGACCTTCTGCTGATTGCGGATCGACTTCATTTTGCCACCAGCATGACTGCCATGGAAATAGAAACAACCATCTGTATATACAAAATTCAGCGGTGTCACCCGCGGTTGCCCCTGTTCATCGCTTGTCCCGAGAAAACCAAAACTCATTCCGTTTAGAAAAGAGACCAATTCTTCCTCCTGATCTACTTTAAATTCTTTTCTGCGCATAGGGATCACGTCCTCTTTCTTTTTAGTCTAGAGCGTCTGCTCCAATGTAATTGTTCTTTAAAGAATAGTAGAGTGGTTGACAATTAAAAAGGACCAATTAAGATAGTTTTTAATGGACCACTTGCTGGTCAAGGAGGATAACGATGAATATCACGCTGGCATACGATCAATATCTGGCGATACACCGCTACAAATATTTAGCGTTATATCACGCGCTCCGCGCAGGAATATTGGAAGGAACACTTCCGGGAGGCACTCCGTTGCCGTCTACACGAAGTCTTGCTAAGCACTATGAGCTGTCGCGCGGATCGGTCTCGCAGGTGTATGAAATGTTGCTCGCTGATGGGTATGTAAGGACTGAAACGGGGCGGGGGACATTCGTATCGGAAGATAGCTTTGCTTCAGCTGCCAGTCGCAGTGACGGTGAGAATCAGGCTTTGGGTGAAGCCACAGATGCTGCTGGAGGAGATTGTGAAATCGAGACTACGATTCCTATTTCAGCATGGGGAAAGCGGCTGCTTGCGCGCCCGATACCCTTTTATGAAAAGAGTAATAAGAAAGCAGTGAGCTTCCAGAGTAGTGGTATGCGGATGGAACATTTTCCTTACTCCGAATGGCGCAGTGCGCTCTCTTATGCCGGAGGGAAGGAAGGTGGATTGCTGCAAAGCACTTGTCCACCTCAAGGCGATGAAGGACTTCGGAAAGCTATCGCTGCACATCTGCGGATTACCCGCGGGATTCGCGCGGATGCAGAGCATATCGTATTGTTCAGCGGTTCGATGCAAGGCATCGTTATTTTGACGCAGCTGCTGCTGGATGCAGGGGGCTCAGCGGTCGTAGAGGACCCGGGCTTTCACGGGATCCGGCGAGCCGTAGAGATCACTGGAGGCCGATTGCTGGCAGGGAAGCTGGATGGCAACGGCCTTATTCCGGAGGATTGGGATGCCCGGCTGTTGTTTGTTACGCCGAGCCGTCAATTTCCTACGGGTGTGGTACTGCCTTTGGAACGACGACGGACCTTGTTGGAATGGGCGCAGCGGCATAATGCAGTAATCATTGAAGATGATTATGACAGTGAGTTCCGTTGGGCTGGGCGTCCTATTGAGCCCTTAAAAGCACTGGATCGCGAAGAGCGGGTCGTGTATGTAGGCTCCTTTTCAAACACGATGTTTTCGGGCCTGCGGCTAGGCTTTGCAGTGCTTCCGCCCTCTCTGGTAAAGCCGACTATCGCCGCCAAGGCGCTATATGAGCCCTTGCCGGTAGGGCTGCTGGAGCAGCGTGCCTTGGCGCGGTTCATGAATACAGGCGGCTATGGCCGTCATCTGCGCCGGATGACACGCATCTATGGTGAACGCGGACGCATCCTCAGGACGCTGCTGTCGGAACGGCTTAAGGAGCTCTTCGAGCTGCTGCCTGGTGATGCGGGCTTGCATGTATATGCCCGCTGGCTGCGCAGCAGTGAAGAGTTTGTTGCTTTCCGAGCGGCAGCGCTTAGGCGCGACACGGATTTTAGAGATGCCGCGTTATATCAGCTATCACCGGGAGCACCGGCCGCTTGTTTTTCTTTTGCCCATCTGAATGCCGAGGAGCTGGAGGAAGGGATAACAAGCCTGCATCTGGCGTGGGAAGATGTACAAAATGCAACATGACAAGGTATGATAAAGAAGATGAAATGCAAAACTAAGCGAATACTTACGAATTTTGACGAAGAAACTCGGAGTAGATTAAGCTAAACAAAACTATATGGACGCTGCGAAGTCAGAGCAGATTTTGCTGACAATACTAAGCGAATGTTTACGAGGCAAGCTTTGCTAACAAAACAAAGCGGATGCTTACGAAGCAAGTTTTGCGAAGTGGTTCAAGGTAGTTTATGCTAACAAAACAAAGCGAAATGCTTACGAAGCAAGTTTTGCGAAGTGTTCAAGGTAGTTTATGCTAACAAAACTTTTAGGAGGGAACGTTATGCTGCATGCATCGCCGTCCTCTTTTGTTATTTTACCGGCTCTGGCTAAGATTGTATGCGAGCCGGGCTGGAAATGGCAAAAAAGAGAGAAGTCGCTGCAAAATTATGATTTATTTTATGTATGGAGCGGGGAAGGGACGGTTGTGCGTAACGATGAACCCTTTCAAGTAGGTAAGGGAAGCTGCTTCCTTTTTCGTCCGGGTGACCATACTAGTGCTACACATAATCCGCAAAAGCCACTTGTACTTACATATATTCATTTTGATGTCTCCGAAGAGGTGACGGATATTCCGCTGCCCTATCGTGAGCTTACAGAAACCGTTGAATTTGAACATCTGCTTGCTAGGTACGTTCGACTATTTCTGGTGGATACTTACGCCGCTGAGGAAGAAGGGCAGCTTGTACTGAAGCAGCTGATGATTCATCTGCTGAGGGAGGACCGTGTGAAGCCAGTAGAACGTTATGTTAGCAACCATTTGACAGAAATCATTCACGAAATAGCGAACTATGTGAGCCAGCATCCGGGGATTGCACATCGTGTAGAGGATCTTGCTGCTCGTGCGGGGCTTTCGCCTCGGTACTTTTCAATTAAGTTTAAGGAGCTTACGGGCTCTTCTGTGCAGTCTTATGTCATCCGAGCCCGGATTGAGCGTGCTCAGCATTTACTGCTGTACGCAGGAATGAATGTTACTGAGGTCGCAGATGCGCTCGGATATCGTGACATTTTCTTTTTCAGCCGCCAGTTCAAGCAATATACCGGAAAAAGTCCATCTGAGATCCGCTGATTCTCTTTTTTTGTTTCAGTTTGTTCAACCAAGGGTAAATACTTTGCAGTTTAGTTTACAGAGAATTTACATAACTTCTTGGAAGGAGACTCTTGGCATGATCATCAGACGCAGAATCTGCAACACGGATTGTAAGAGTGGAGGCGGAGGTGTTTTTAGAAACCGCTTAAAACGGTTAAAGCAGGCGAACGCTTTTGTCGTGGACAGCTGGTTCTAAACGGAACAAGCAAGCATACAATCGCATGATATGACTAAAAATATAAATAGCCGGGGCCATGAGGCATCCGGTTTTTTTGTGTTGTTAGAAATTGATATATATAATGAACTTAAGTCGAAGACTAGAGTAACTGATGGACATTACATCGTGCCTCACGTTGTATTTTGTACAATGGGATTGAGTCTAAAAGCAGTCGGATTTGAATTCTGTTGCACATCTTACATTCAAATTCAGGAGAAGCAGCCTTTCTAGAGATCATCACGATAATCTATTGCACAAAGTACAATGTAATGTATTTTCAAGTGAGAGTTAAGATTTTCTGTTGCACATTCTGCAATGAAGCGTAAGCTCATGTACCGCACTATCTACACGCCGTTCACGGTCCATGCACGCCTCATTCACGTACCTTTGAGGATGTTTAATTGGTCTAACTATGAGGTAGCGGTAGATATTTATTTCTACGATTGGGTTATTACTAAGGTGAGAGCTTTCCGCGATACGTTTCGCATAATGTTGTTCGTCGGTAGAATATATAAGGTCCATAGTTGGAAGGAGAGAGAGAAAATGTACGAAATCGTACTAATACGTCATGGTGAGAGCCAGTACAATGTACAGAATTTGTTCACAGGCTGGAGTGACCCGGATTTAACTGAGAAGGGTATCCAAGAGGCAAAGACTGCTGGCAAGCTGTTGAAGGACGCTGGGTATACATTTGATCTGGCTTTTGCTTCGGTACTCAAACGCTCGATTAAAACTCTTAACTATGTACTGGAAGAGATGGATTTGCTGTGGATACCCGTGCAAAAGTCTTGGAAATTGAATGAACGCCATTACGGGGCATTGCAGGGATTAAGTAAAAGCGAGACAGCGCTAAAATATGGAGATGAGCAGCTGCATATCTGGCGGCGGAGTTTATCGGTGAGACCCCCGTTGCTGGAGCTTGATGATCCTAGGTATGCCAGAAACGATATTCGCTACAGCGGTGTTCGTCCGGAAGATATCCCGCGTGGAGAGAGCCTGGAGGACACTGTACATCGTGTAGGCGATTTCTGGGGAAACCGGATCGTACCTCTTTTGCGTAAAAAAGAACGGGTGCTTATCTCAGCCCACGGCAATACGCTGCGTGCATTGATTAAATTTATGGAGGATATTGATGAAGCGGCATTACTGGAGCTCAATATTCCTACCGGAGTACCGCTCGTGTACAAACTGGATGAGGACATGAATCCTATCAGTCGCTTTTATCTAGGAGATCCGGAACAGGTAGCGGCCAAGGCGCTTGATGTTGCTAAGCAGGGACATGTGTAATTGGCGTGTAATAAGCGTATAGGCGTAACAGGTGTATTGAGTATAACGGGTGTACAGGTATAGTAAGCAAAACAGGCGGCGTAATAATCACATTAGGGCGTAGCAGGTTAATAAGCGTAACAGGCGTATTAGGTGGGTTACATGAAAAGATAAAAGGACAGCCTCGGGGCTGTCCTTTTTGCTATTAGTGTGTTTGTGACCAATCAAATGTGCGAAAATGGCGCGTATAAGGTCAGCTGGGTGCGAAAGCGTTGAATGTTAACCGTCGACCAACGCTCCGTAGATCCTCGACCAACGCTCCACTAGCCCTCAAATCCTCAACTAACTCTTGACCATCCCTCCACCAACTCTCGACTAGTCCTCCACTAATGCTCAACCATCCCTCAACTAACTCTCGGCCAGCCCTTAACTAACTTTCGACCAACCTCGACCAACGCTCTAGCAAATGCTTACGGACTCAGCAGCCGCTATTTGCCCATTTATCGCCATTTGAGCGGAGTTTCGGACTCCAGCGCCGCTATTGCCTAAGATCTAGCGCAAATAGGGTGTTTTTCATGCCAATAGCTGCGGTGGAGTCCGATAGAATTGCAAATGTGTGAAAAAGTCGCGTATAAGGTCAGCTGGGTCCGATAGCGGCGAGCGCACACCTTCCACTAACGCTCGACCAGCCCTCCACTATCTCGACCAGCCCTCCACTATCTCGACCAGCCCTCCACTATCTCGACCATCCTCAACTAACGCTCGACCAACCTCGATCAACGCTCTGCAAATGCTTACGGACTCAGCAGCCGCTATTTGCCCATTTATCGCCATTTGAGCGGAGTTTCGGACTCCAGTGCCGCTATTGCCTAAGATCTAGCGCAAATAGGGTGTTTTTCATGCCAATAGCTGCGGTGGAGTCCGATAGAATCGCAAATGTGTCAAAAATCCGCGTATAAGGTCAGCTGGGTCCGATAGCTAACGATAGGTATACGATAGCTAACGATAGGTACACGATGGTTAGACGATAGGTATACGATAGCTAGAGGGTTCGTGTCCGCAACTGTGCTCCACACTAAGTCTCAAAAAGAAGAGGGCACCCAGCAGCCATTTCATGGCTTTTGAGGCACCCTCTAATTTTTGACATTCGCCCAACTCTCCCTACAAAGGTCGATGCAACGTTCCCAGTAGTTCGCCCATTTTTACCTTCGAGTCGACCTCAAGCTTGGGTCTCGGGGTAAAGGTACCGCTTTCCGTGAGCAGCACTACGGTGGAGCCAAACTCAAAATAAGCCAGATCATCGCCTATTTGCCACTCGGCAGCCGTAGCATCCGTATAACGGATGCTGCTGACGTTCATTGCGCCTACCTTTACTACCGCGGTTTCCCCGTAACTCCCGGCAATATACGTAATGAGACGTTCGTTGCGGTTCAGGACACCCTTCATATGTCGCATTCCGAAATCGTTGACAGGATAGGCCCGTCCGCGAATATAATCGCTCTCCACCTTTTGTCCGGTAAGGGGAGAGTGAATCCGGTGATAATCGGTAGGACTCAAATAAAGAACGAAGAAAAAACCCTTCTTGTACAGCTCCAGATGCGGGGAGTGATTAAGGAGATCCTCGATCTTATAATCCTGCCCTTTTACATTCATAATCGTACCGGCGGTAATGTCACCCATAGCAGTAATCGTTGCGTCTACGGGACTAACCAAAGCGTCAGCATCGGTTGCAATAGGCCGCATGCCCGGCTTCAGCCGGCGGCTGAAAAACTCATTAAGAGTGAGATATTCTCCAGGATTTTTCTCCGCTTGAGCGGAGGGGATTTGATAAGTCTTAATAAATGCCGGGATAAGAAAACGGCTGATTCTACTATGAGAAAAAGATCCCATTAACCGTGAAAGCCACCGGTGTGAGGATAGCTCGGTCATCAGCCGTAGCAATTGTTTTACCATGCCCATCTCCCTTCCATAATGCAGCAGTACGGTTGTATACGGGTCGTCTCTGCTCTGCATTATATTGACATAGAATAGGAGACAAATCAATAACTGTTATATACCGTACTGTTCGTTTCTATTAAAAAACGCGCGTATCCCATAGGTCTGCGATAGCTGTCTTTCCAAATTTCCGTAAGGCCGGCTTTATGAAATCCGTAGCGTTGGTCGCGACCGTTACATTCTATGAAGAAGAGTCGTCCGTCCTTAGTAATGCCTATATCCAGTCCGATATCGGCCAGTCCGGGAAGGTCTTGCTCCAGACACCGTGCGATTGCAAGGCTAAGTATTTCGACAGACATACGGATGTGGGCCGCTGTGGATCTTGAAAAGGCTTTTTCTAGCGCCAAGGAGGAGCTTAACGCTTCTCCTCCGCGGGCTATATTGGAGACAAAGCCCCCTGGGGCAGCCAGTTTGGCGAAGAGCCCAGTGACCTGCCAATCTCCTCCCCAGCCGCGCTGAACGGTGACGCGTAGATCAAAGGGACGTCCTCCAATCTCAGCAAGGGGAATACGTTCTTGTACAAGATAAGGCACGGAGGTTAGGCGTGCGCGGAGCGCTTGTGGCAACGCCGCCTGATTTACGGGAATATTTCTCCAGCGCTGCATCGAGGGGGAGAGGTAGCTCAAGGTCCAACGCTGAGATCCCTTGCGGACCAGCCGCATGACCCCATTCCCTATACTTCCACGGCAAGGTTTAAGAATCAGATCGGGATAAAGATTCATCATTTCTTTTAGGCCTGAGACTCTCGTTGTTACGGGTAAATATTCGCGAAGCTCCGTATTTTTTTCAAGCAGCTGATGGATCTCATCTTTGCCGTATCGATTACATGTATTGAAAATCAGGGGATAGTGCTTCAACAGACGCTGCATCCCCGGGCTGTTTTTGCTGTATATTGCCCGGTTATGGATAACAGCAGGCGTAGGAACAACTACGCTTTTATATCCGTTGGCTCCCTTTATATAGGCGGCACTAAAGCCAGTGTCCGTATCGATGTCCGCGAGCTTCAGGAAGCAAGGGACTAAACCGTATGCCGCCGCGGCCTCTTCATAGTTGGATAGAGACTCCTGTCCTGTTTTTAGCCGGGGAACGCCCCGGTGCATATCGGCATTTAGTAATATTCCAACGAGCTTATGCCCCATGTTTGTTCCTCCTGTTTCATCGGTTACATGATCCCTGCTTTTTCTACTCTTGTCATAGTATGTTTGTACCCGCGTGTCAGGGTGGACGAATGCGCGAAGGCAGATGCCTTTTTTTATACATAATCTTATGAAGGCCTCTTCGCAAAAGGGTGTCATAAGCCCATACCGCTGCATATGATGCCTAGGAGAAACATTAGATGGAAGGAGGAGACTGCTTGTGAGGGGTTCCAAAAAAAAGCAGCCGCGCAGTCCACAGAAACGACTCTATTTTGTAGATAATCCCAATAAAGAGGAACTGAGTATGCTGGATACCAAAAGCAGCTCTAGAAGCTCGGGGAATAACAGTGACGGAGTCAGTGAAGCAGAGATCGCGGAAGTTCAGGTAAGTGGGGGAGCAATAGCTGAAGTCGTTCTAGAGGAGCCAACTTCTGCTCCAGTTCTACAATTGGAGCCGGAGCTTATAGAGGAAGCGCAGCTTCAGAAACAGGCGGATAATCTTCCTGAAACCGTATGGTTCGCTCCTCCAGAGAAAGAACGTTTTCAGCCCGTTTATACAGATGATCTTTCGGATGCAGCGGTGACCGGAGCCAAAATCGCTCCACGTACCATTGACGGTTCTAAGCTAAAGTTCGGCATTATTGGTACACCTTGGCTGCAAGATTACGCTGTACAGAGTATTAATATCGCGGACAAGGCAGTCACTTCTGCAAAAATCGCACCAGAATCGATTGTGGGCGAGCATTTAGCAGAAGGAAGCGTTAGTGGCGGTAAGCTGCTGGATCATTCGATTAGTGGAGAGAAGCTGAAAAATGGCAGTATTAGTCCAGAGAAGCTGGCTGATCGGATTATAGGCGGCGGTCAAATTGCAGATAAAGCCATTGAGAGCCGCCATTTAAGCGATTTGATTATTACTGCGGATTTACTGGAAGATGGAGCCGTTACTAGTGACAAAATAGGAAGCAGCAGCATCACAAGTCGCCACCTAGCTAACGGCAGTGTTGACCGTTCCAAGCTGGCCGATGCAGCGGTATCTGGCGATAAAATTGCTGATGGTGAAATCAGCAGTTCAAAGCTAGCGGATGCTGTTATTGAAGGCCGCCATCTTAGCGACGCTTTGATAACCGCCAGACATCTGGCCCCGGGAGCGATCGGTTCTGATCAGCTTGCCAGCAAATTGATCGGTAAGGAACAGCTGCAGTCGGGTATTATCGAAGGCGGGCATTTAGCTGATGGAGCTATAGGCTCTAAGCAACTTGGTGCAGATGTCGTGAGAAGCGTCCATTTAAGCCCAGAAAGTGTGAATGGTAATCATATCGGTGATGGCGAAATATCGAGTCGGCATTTGGCTGACCGCAGCATCTCTTTTTTAAAGCTGGCTGAGGGTGCAGTAGGAACTGCACAGTTAGTGGAGCAAGCGGTAACCTCGTCCAAAATTGCTGACCAAAGCATTCTCCCACATAAGCTGGCAGACGAAGCAGTGACCACAAGACATATTGCAAAATCCGCCATTCGCGGACCGCAAATTGCTATGCAAGCCATAACTTCTATTCATCTGGAACGCGAAGCAGTGAATCATTCGCATATAGCGGCGGAAGCGGTCGGCTCGGAGCAGCTTAAGGAAGAAGCTATTCAGACTCAACATTTATCTTCCGGTGCTGTGACTGGAGAACAGCTGGCTTCAGAATCTGTGGGCGGGGAGCATCTTCGTGCACAGAGCGTTACTTCTGCCAAGTTGGCAGATGGAAGTGTAAATGCAGCTAAGCTGGCAGCAGGTGCAGTGATTGGGAGCACGATTGCGCGTGAAGTAGTCAGTGGTGAACATATCGCTTTTTGTACAGTGGAGGAAAAGCATCTGGCGGATGCCAGTGTGAGCGGCCGTGTATTGCAGGATGCTGTGGTAAATAAGGATCATTTGGCCACGGGAGCCGTGGAACGAAGACATCTTGGTGAAAATAGTGTGACTTCCGCTGCGATTCAATCGGGCTCAGTTTCAGGAGATAAGCTGGCTTCCGCTGCGGTGAGAGAAATTCACCTGGCAGCAGGAGCTGTGCAGCCTCATCATCTGGCCGATCATGCAGTGACCTCGTTGAAGCTTTCACCGGAAAGTGTCTCAACGGATAAAATCAGTGATTTAGCAGTCACTTCGGCTAAGCTTGCAGACGGCAGCATAGAATCCAGTAAACTGGCAGCGTCAGCAGTTCATGCTGAGCATTTGTCGGTAAATGCTGTAAGTTCGAAAACCATAAGCGAAAGTGCCGTTCAAAGTAGACATTTGAATCCCGGCAGTGTCAGTGGGGCGCATATCCGGCCGTTGTCTATAGGGAATGGTCATATCCTTCCGAATTCTATTTCTGCGGTTCAAATCCAAGAGGGCAGTATTAATAGCTCTAAGCTGGTAAAAGGTGCCGTGGATTCTCAGCATCTTTCACCTGGTAGTGTAGACGGCAGCCATTTGTGTACCGATACGATTGAAGGTCGTCATATCCTACCTGGTGAAATCACGCTGGCTCATCTGGCGGAAGAGGTACGTAGCTCTGAGTTGCTGCCAGACGGCTGCATAACTGGGGAGAAGCTGGCTGAAGGATCGGTAGATTCCAACCATCTCCTGCCTGGAAGTGTGAACGGAAGCCATTTGAATTCGGGTTCTGTCGAAGGTCGACATATCCTACCGGGTGAGGTCACGCTTGCTCATCTGGCTGCAGATGCATATACCTCCGACTTGCTGCCTGAAGGCAGTATTACCGGGAAGAAGCTGGCGGGAGCATCCGTGGATTCTATTCATTTAGTGTTTGGAAGTGTGGAAGGCGGACATCTGAGTTCAGGTTCCGTCGAAGGACGTCATATTGGAAAAGGTGAGATTACCCTGGCTCATCTCGCCGATGAAACCCGAAGCGCTGATCTGCTGCCAGACGGTAGTATTACTAGAGAGAAGCTGGCGGAGGAATCCGTAAGTTCTATTCACCTAGTGCCTGGCAGTGTGGATGGCAGCCATTTAGGCCCAGACACAGTAGAAGGCCGTCATATCCGATACGGTGAGATCACGCTGGCTCATTTGGCAAAAGAAACACGCAGCTCTAAATTGCTGCCAGACGGTAGTATTTCTGGAGTAAAGCTGGCACATGCTTCCGTAAATTCAAATCATCTAGTACCTGGCAGTGTGGAAGGCGTTCATCTAAGTTCAGGTTCTGTCGAAGGGCGCCATATTGGAAAAGGTGAGATTACGTTAGCTCATCTGGCCGAAGAAACACGTAGCGCTGACTTGCTGCCAGACGGTAGCATCACTCGGGAGAAGTTGGCGGAAGAATCCGTAAATTCTAATCATCTGGTGCCTGGAAGCGTAGATGGCAGTCATTTGAGTCCGGACACAATAGAAGGACGTCATATCCGATATGGTGAGATCACGCTGGCTCATTTGGCCGAAGAAACACGCAGCTCCAATTTGCTGCCAGACGGTAGCATTACTGGGGAGAAACTGGCGGAAGCATCCATAAATTCGAATCACCTTGTACCTGAAAGCGTGGAGGGAACTCATCTGAGTCCGTCTGCAATAGAAGGACGCCATATTGGAGAAGGTGAGATCAAGCTAGCACATCTGGCGGATGAGGTACGCAGCTCCGAACTGCTGCCAGACGGAAGCATTACTGGGGAGAAGCTGGCGGAAGCCTCCGTAGAAGCAATTCATCTAGTGCCTGGCAGTGTGGATAGAACTCATCTGAGTCCGTCTGCAGTAGAAGGTCTCCATATTGGAAAAGGTGAGATCAAGCTAGCACATCTAGCGGATGAGGTACGCAGCTCCGAGTTACTGCCGGATGGCAGCATTACCGGTAAAAAGTTGGAGGGTGGATCTATTACTGCCTACCACTTGGCTCCTGGCAGTGTCTATGGGGGACACTTAGGGGGGAATGCGGTAGATAGCCGCCATATCCGTGCTGGAAGCATTACTCTGAATCATTTGGCAGAAGAAGTGCGCAGCGCTGATTTATTGCCGGAAGGCAGTATTACAGGCGAGAAGATTGAAGTCGGAACGATCCAGTCTTTCCATTTGGCCCAAGGCAGCGTCTCTGGAGGTCATTTGGCCGGGGATGCGGTGGAAGGCCGCCATATTCGATCGGACAGCATCACCCTGAAGCATTTGGCAGAAGAGGTACGCAGTGCGGATTTGTTGCCAGATGGCAGTATTACTGAAGAAAAACTCGCCGAAGGCTCCGTGAGTTCTTCACATTTACAACCATGGAGTGTTTACGGAGAGCATCTTGCTGACAAGATCGTGGCAGATCGGCATTTGCAGCCTGGCATCATCAAATTAGAGCATCTTGCGGATGAAACACGCAGCTCAGCACTGCTCCCGGATGGCAGTATCAACGGAGCTAAGCTGAAGGAAGGCAGTATCGAGTCCGCTCATCTGACAGAAGGTGCAGTAGGGACAACAGAGCTTCAGGATGAAGCGGTAGTTGCATCCAAAATCTCTTCGTTTGCGATTCAAGCCCGCCATCTGGAAGAAGAGAGTGTTCAGGAATATCATATTTCCCCAGGTGCAGTAAACGGGACTCATCTGGCACCGAACTCTGTAAATACAGATCATCTGTCCTTCAGTCCGATTCAAACAGCTGGGAAGCGAGAAGCACTACAGCAGTTTGGAATGACAGCATTTATGTTCAATGGGGATGCAGAGAGTGTAGAGGTGACCGTATCGTTTGATGAGAGCTTTGGGCATACGGGTTATGTGCTTGTTGCCATGACCAATCAGCCTTACTTCTACGCTTCCTTAAAGAGCAGAGCCAATGGAGAAGCAGTGATTCAAGTAGTACGGTTGCGCGAGACTCCGCATTTCTATGGGGTTATCTCTTGGATTGCTATAGGCGCTCCCTTAGCTAAGCCGGCAGCAGATGATCGCGTATTTGATTGAACCTTAAGCAGTTCCTCTTAAAAATAGCAGAGTAGCGAATCTCCTTATTGGAGATCGCTGCTCTGTTTTTTTGGGGGGGAACGGTACATGTCAGCATCGCCGGGTTCTAAACATTCGCTGTGGCTGCGGCTCTGTCCGATAGCCTGGTAGTCTAAACATCCGCTGCTACTTACGGACCCAGATGGCGTTATTTGCAGGTTTGTCGTTTTTTAAGGCTGGTTTAGGACTCTAGTGAAGCAATTGTATAGAAATAGAGCATTATTGAGTTCTTTTCATGCCAATAGCTGCTACGGAGTCCGTTAATAATCTAAAAGTGTGATAATGCGGCGAATAGGAGCAACTGTGTCCGATAGCGCTAATGTCTAAACATCCGCTGCAGATTCGGTTTTGTCCGATACTGTCCTAACCTAATCGCCCTGCCGCGGACACAATCTGCGTTCGTTACCGCCACAGATTGTGTCCGCGGCAGCTGGCTATGCGCAATGTATCTAAGCGGAAGTGTGGTGGGGAGTACATTTGTCCTGTTTTCAGAACGACAGGAGACAATTGCCGTTACCCTGTGCGTTGTAGTACATAAACTGTGATGTAACCCTCAGCCTGAAGAATTGGCTCTGTAAGGAAGGTGGATGAGCATGAAGCCCAAACGAACTTCTGCCCGCCGCACAGGACGGCGGGTCTCTCGGATGAAGCGGCGGACTTCACGCCCAGTGCGGCAAGTCGCTGTAGTCCCTATAGTTAACCATCCTAATCCCTATGTTTCGGTTATTATTCCAGCCATGAATGAAGCTCAGACCATTGCGGGAGTGATATCTGGAGCCAGAGGGGTCCATCCGCGCTGCGAGGTAATTGTGGTCGTGAATGGATCCACTGATCAAACGGCAGGGATTGCACAATCGCTAGGTGCGCGTGTTATTTCCTATGAGTTGCCGCTTGGACACGACGCTGGCCGTAGTGTGGGAGCTGAGGCAGCCAAGGGAGAAATCCTATTGTTTACAGATGGAGATTTGGTGATACCTGCTTCGGGGCTGCGTCCTTACGTCACTGCTGTTAGTGGTGGAGTGGACATAGCGCTTAATGATTATTCCGGTCCGGTCCGGAAGCTGTCCCCCCATCCGGTGGTGCTGTCTAAACATGCACTGAATATTCTGCTTGGCCGTCCAGATCTGAAGGGATGTTCGATGACGGCAGTTCCGCACGCAATCAGCCGCAGAGCACTTGATATTTTAGGGAGCGATTCATTATCACGTCCTCCACTGGCGCATGCCCAGGCAATTCTTAGTGGACTGCATGTGGTAGCCGCTCACAAAGTGCCTGTAGGGAAATTGAATGCGGTAAGGCGCAAGGAAGACGGCAAAGATCCATTGCAGCAGTTGATTACAGCGGATCATATGGAGGCTGTATCCCTGTTGCTGGAACATCGGGGGATCAGAGCGGGCTTTGGCGACGGAGCCCGGCGCAGAGAGATGGTGAGATGATGGTTGCAACTTTACGAGGCACAGCAGCTCGAACGGCAAAGAAACGCCCAATCCGTCACAGGTCAGCCAATCGCTCTGTAAAAGGCAACGCTGCTACTCGCCCGCTTCTGTCTCGGCAATCGAAGGCAGGCAAGGAGACTCTGAAGTTACCGAAGTTACGCGGGACTTTGTCAGTCATTATCTCCGCGCGTAATGAGGAGCAGACCTTGTCACGTCTGCTGCATCAGGTTGCACGGCTTGAACCTGCAGAAATTATCGTCGTACTTAATGGCTGCAGTGATAACTCTTTTCCTATTTCTAGACAACATCGTCAAGCCATTGTAGTACACTGCCCAGAGTCTGTCGGACATGATGTGGGTCGGGCTATCGGTGCGAAGCTGAGTCGCGGGGATATATTGCTTTTTCTGGATGGAGATATGGTCATTCCGGCCTCTCAGCTCGTTTCATTCACGGCGGCTGTAGATCGTGGGATTGATGTAGCTCTTAATGATTTAGACTCACTGATGCCTTCTTTTGGATTATGTGATGATGTCACCCGCAGCAAACTGTTTCTGAATTATGCTCTGGATAGGTACGATCTCGGGGTTAGCTCTATGACAGCTGTTCCTCATGCGCTTTCGCGGCATGCGCTTGAGACCATAGGCTACCGTGAATTAATGGTTCCACCTAAAGCCCAAGCTCGTTCTGTATTAGAAAAGTTACGGGTGGAGAAGGCTGGGACGGTAAATGTTATTAAACATAATCGGCTGCGCAAGGCAAATACAGGGGTTGGAAATGCTGTGGAAAAACTGATCATAGGAGATCATGCTGAGGCTCTACATGAGGTTCTTTCGCGGCGAAAAGCTGGCGGTCTGCTAAGTAGTGAGACTCAGCGCGAGTACCGCAGACAGGTAGCCGCTTGGAGGAATCGCATATGACGCTGACGAGTATTATTATTCCAACCTACAATGCGCTGCCCTTGCTGAGGGCCTGTGTGGAATCTATTCGTGCCTACACTCCGCCGCCTTATGAGATTATCGTAGTGGACAATGCTTCAACGGACGGAACAGACACTTATTGCCGTGCGAATCATATAACGTTTATTTCATTGCCTGACAATCGCGGCTTTCCAGCTGCATGCAATATGGGGCTACAGCTAGCTTCAGGTGATGAATTACTGCTGCTGAATAACGATGTAGTGGTATCTCAAGGATGGTTAACTAATCTGAAGAGAGCTCTATATAGTGCTCCTGATGTTGGTATTGTTGGGCCAGTCACAAACTATGCTAGTGGACGTCAACAGGTGAAGACTGATTATGAAGGTCTGATAGATTTTCATCAGGCTGCTGAGAGGGCGAACCTTCCAAATCCCCAGAAATGGTTGGAGACGAGACGGCTGGTAGGATTATGTTTTTTATTCAAAAGAGAGCTGCTTACTTCCGTAGGTCTACTGGATGAGAGATTCTCACCTGGACATTACGAAGATGATGATTATTGTTACCGTACCAGGATAAAGGGATATCGGTTGCTTATCGCCGGGGATTGCTTGGTGCACCATGAAGGAAGTGCAAGTTTCAAGCAAGTTTACAATACCGGACTGCAAGAACTGGTGGAACGAAATCGCAAGATTTTTATAGATAAATGGAATGTAGACCCTATAAATTTCATATGAAGTGCAGATCCGAAGGCAAAGGACGTAGATAAAGAGGAGGAAAGTAAGTGAAAGGAGTCATACTGGCGGGCGGAACAGGATCTAGACTTCAACCGCTGACCCGGCTTATGAACAAACATTTGCTTCCGGTCGGCAAATATCCTATGGTCTGTTACGGCATAGACCGGCTTCGCCGGGCAGGAATTACCGACATTCTTCTGGTCATAAGCAAGCAGTCTGCTGGCCTGTACACGGATTTTTTAGGTAGCGGTGCTGCATTTGGTGTATCTCTGACCTATAAAATTCAGGAAGCTGCCGGAGGCATTGCCGAGGCTCTTGATTTAGCAGAAGGGTTCATTTTCCCGGGGGAACGATTTGTTGTATTGCTCGGGGATAATCTTTTTATGGATGATCTGAAGCCTTATGTGGAGAGTTATCTTCGTCAGCCAGCGGGCACTGCAAAGGTGTTGCTGAAGCCGGTGGAGGACGCGCGCAGATACGGTGTACCTGTGTTTGATAGTCAAGATGCGGCATGGATTGCTTATATCGAAGAAAAGCCGGAGCATCCGAAGACCAATTATTGTGTAACTGGTATTTATATGTACGATGAAGCTGTATTTGATATCATCCGGCGGGTATCACCTTCCAAAAGGGGGGAGCTGGAGATTACTGATGTAAATAATATATACGCCGCTGATCGCAGACTTAGTTATGATGTGCTTAAGGATTGGTGGAGTGATGCGGGGACGTTCCAGTCTTTGCACGAGGCGGGGGAAAAGTTAAAGGATGCACTGCCATAAGGCAGTGCTTTTTTTGTTGTAATCTTGCTATAGATAGCCGCAAGGGCTTTGAAATCACGCGTTACTCAGAGGGCTCGGGGTTTGGAAATCCTCCACCAGATTAAATCCTCAGTTTCTTTGTATCTCTCAGAGCCTAGACGCTCCAATACTTTGTGGGAGGCTGTATTATCTTTTTCAGTGTCAGCGATTACATAGACAGCTTGGGGATGGGAGAAAATCCATGCAGTAATTGTGCGTAGTGCCTCTGTTGCATACCCTTTTCTTCTATATTTCTCATCAATCCCATATCCTATAATAACCTCGCCTTTCTCATTCGGGTAACCTTTAAGGATAATGAATCCTATAATACATTGATCTTCCCGATGGACGATGGCCCAGTTCGTTAACCATAGGTAATGGTCGGGGTCCTGCTGCACCTTTTTTAGCCTGATCTGCATAGCATATTGCATTTCATCATCAAGCGCCGCACTGATGGCAGCTAAGCCTAATTGTTGCTGTAGCTCCGAATAGTTATCTATTGCTAGTGAGAGTTCTGGGGCAGTTAAAGGTATTAGATCGATCCGCTGGCTTTCAAGCTTCATATATTCCCCACCAATCATTGGTAAACTCAGGATTGCGCATTTCACATTTTAATCCTTTTAAATGTACTTAGCAATAACGTAATCTTTATGTCATCCAGTCACTTATAGAGCCTTAACTTGTCGAGGATCCCCGGCACCGTAACGGCTCCTGCCGCATATGCTGTAGCAGGGCGTTTGAGCAAAGGAGACATGAAGGTGCAGAGTAAAATAACTAAAGTCCTGCAGCACATGGCCCATACGCACGAACAGATGGCGCGGATTCTAGACGCTGAGCGCCATGTGGCTGTCCGTATGTCGCAAATTGTCCACGATCTGCCAGATGCGGAGCCTGATTTTGATGGGATCAGCGGGATGATCGAAAGCTCAACTCAGGTAAACAAGAATATTATTGCTTACTTGAATGCACTTGCAGATCTGGAAGAAGCGATGGCTGATGGGGTAGGCAGAGTGATTAAGGAATTGAACGGTCAAGAAGAAGAGTAACGCTATAGGAGCGGGAGGCGGAAGATGAGCAGAGAAAAGGCTTATCTGCAAATGCTGGAGTCCACCGCCGCCATCCAGTGGAACGTTGCGTTGATTCTGGAAGCTAAGGCGGTTGAAGCTGAAAAGGTAAAGCAGTGGGCACAGCATCATATCCACGCTAGAGCCTTTGATTCCCACAGTGAGCAACTGAAGGAGTCCCTCTCTATACACGAGGTCATCGTGGAGATGGTCGAAGGGCTGACCAAACTGGAGAACGGACTCTACAGCAATTTAAAAGCAGTGCTGGGCAGTGGCGAAGACGATGGTGGCGGGGAAGGTTTTGGAGACATGTCAGGTGATGGCTTTAGTTTTGGAGAAGACAGCAAATGAGCGGGGACCGTCTCTCTGAACATGCCGTCAAGCTGGAGATGATTCGCTCCATTTCGCGCAGTCAGGCTGCTTTGGCGGCCATCTTGGAGAGCATCGCCGAATTGACGGAGCAATCTGAGTTGACGGCCCGCAAATTGAGCGACAATATCAGGATTTTAAGTGGGTATCAGAGTGCGATGTGCCGGATGATGTCCGGGATTTCACTACATCGTCCTAAACGGGGAATTCCTGCTGCGCCATGGCTGAGTAAGGCATACGCCGTAGGAACCTCCAGAGAACATGGAGCACAGGAGGAGTAGAAGCATGAAGAAGAAAAGCCGCAGAACGCTACGTTCAGGCAGAACCCGTAGACGCACATTGCTGCTCTCGCGGAAAGCAAAAGTTCGTAAAGGGCTAGCCCGTAAAACCCGCAGAGTTCTTGCCCGGAAAACTGCTCGTTATGGGAAGTCGAAAAAAGTCCTATTGCTACGCAAGAAAAGAAGACTTCGTCGTAAGCTTGTTCGTAAAGTAAGGGTTTCACAGCCACCGGTGCTTGTGGTACCCGTGAGCGAGGCTCCGCCTGCTCCACAGGTAATTCCGCTCCCCCCGGAGCTGGGCGTTTCGCCGGAAACGCCCCCGGCAGACGCCTTTCAACAGGGCTACACCGAAGCATACAACGTGGGGTTCGACGCCGGTTTCGCCAAGGGCTTCGAGGACGGGCATAAGCTGGAATTCAGCTAGGGGACACAGATGACAAGATCCGCTCCGCCCGTGAGCGGGTCTTGCGGTTTTCGTGCGGACTGGTTTGCTGCGCTGCCGATGTGATAAACTTCATAATGAAAGTGAAAATAATATGAGGTTAAGATGAAGGCAGGGATGATTCATGGATACTGAGATTCGCAGAGCACGCAAAGATGAGATTGATGAAATTATGGAGCTGATTGTCAAATGCGTACAGGTGATGCAAGCAGGTGGCAGCGATCAGTGGGACGAGCATTATCCGAACCGGGAGATCATCTCCCTTGATATTGAACGTGGCAATCTATGGGTATGTGAGGAGAACAATGCGGTGGCCGGCATTCTAGTGTTGGACGAGCACCAATCCGAGCAGTATGGGAAGATTGACTGGACAGAAACGCAAGGGCCTCATTTAATTATGCATAGATTGGCTGTGCATCCTGAAGTTCAAGGAAAGGGAATTGCACGCCGTCTTAGCACTTTTGCAGAAGAATATGCTCGCCAGAATAGTTATTCAAGTATCCGTCTGGACACATATGCTAAGAACACTGGGGCACTCGCCCTATATCCCAAGCTGGGTTATGACCTCAGGGGTGAGGTAACTTTTCCAGGGCGTACCGCTAATTTTCCGGTGTTCGAGAAGGTTCTAGAAAAACACGGGAATTCGGAAGCTTAACATAGCGAGAGAACCAGAGGATATCTCATGAGCCATCTAATGGCTACTGAGATATCCTCTTTTTGTGGAAATAACACCGTTTTCTAAACAAAAACTTTGTTTGATTAGGTAGCAATTTGCGCTTACGGAAACCCTGCTCAAAAGGCGATAAGTGTGCAAATAGCGTCATCTGGGTCCGAAAGCATCAGTGGCTGAGTGTGACTCGACAGTAACGGACCCAGCAGACCTTAAATGCGGAATTTCCCCACACTTGGAATGCTATCGGACTCCAGAGCAGCTATTGGTATAAAACACACTGCATATGGGCCTGTAACGAGGGAATAGCGCCACTGGAGTCCGAAATCTTGCTCAAAAGGCGATAAATGTGCAAATAGCGTCATCTGGGTCCGAAAGCATCAGTGACTGATTGTGACTCGACAGTAACGGACCCAGCAGACCTTAAATGCGGAATTTCCCCACATTTGGAATGCTATCGGACTCCAGAGCAGCTATTGGTATAAAACACACTGCATATGGGCCTGTTTCGAGGGAATAACGTCACTGGAGTCCGAAACCATGCTCAAAAGGCGAAAAATGTGCAAATAGCGTCATCTGGGTCCTTAAGCATCAGTGGCTGAGTATGACTCGACAGTAACGGACCCAGATGACCTTAAACGTAGCATTTCCCCACATTTGGGATGCTATCGGACTCCAGAGCAGCTATTGGTATAAAACACACTGCATTTGGACCTGTAACGAGGAAATAGCGCCACTGGAGTCCGAAATCTTGCTCAAAAGGCGATAAATGTGCAAATAGCGTCATCTGGGTCCGAAAGTACTTGGGAGGATTATGACTCGCCTGTGGTGTGGACGTAGCGAGAGCAGTAGAAGCAGAAGCAGAAGCAGAAGCAGAAGCAGAAGCAGAAGCAGAAGCAGAAGCAGAAGCAGAAGCAGAAGCAGAAGCTCCAGACGTAGCAGTGGAATAGGCACAAGGGGAACGCAGAAGTGCGGAAGTAGGAGTAGTGTAGTAGCCGTAGCAGTGCTGAAGTAGCAGTTGAGTAGCAGTAGGGAAGGCATAGGTTCAAAAGTATGAATAGAGCTAGACGTACACTTTCGGGCTCTAACCAGTCCACCATACCGCGCTATATGCACAGCGGTTTAGCACAACGCGTTAGAGTAAGCAGAGATACTGTCCGAAATGGCCGATCTAATCATTCGAAATGTTCGACCTTATCGTACGAAACGGCTGTCTCTTAAGCCATGAAATAGCTCTCGGATAGCTTATTTTCTATGTTTTTATGACAGTAAATATGACACGATTCACAAGGTAGCGTAATCACAAATCTTTTCAAACAGAATAATCGTGATCAAAAAGTATTATGTGTTATTTAAAATAACATGTAATACTGATTTCCTTTTATAAATCACTATTTAAAATACATAATCAATATTGTGTGTCATGTATATTGACATGTAACCTGTCTTTAGATTATTATTGGACTATTCAAATTACAAATGAATAGTCTTTTTTTCGTATATCCTTAATAATTGGTTTAAGGGTCTCTACCGGGAACCGTAAATTTCTGGCTACGAAAATATGCTCAGGCATATTTTTGTGGCCTTTTTGTGTTACAAGCGTGAAGTTGTGCTGGAATTAACTCAATGAGGGGGAGAAGGGCTATGGGAAATATTTTGATCAAAAATGCCGAAATCATTACGATGAACAAGCAAGAGGAAATTTTACACGGGGATGTCCGGATTAAGGATGATCTCATCGTTGAAATCGGCACTGGCCTGATCCCGCAGGGTGACGAGAAGATCATTGATGCTACGAACCGTACATTAATTCCGGGTTTTATCCAAACTCATATTCATCTATGCCAGACGTTATTCCGTGGTAAAGGGGACGATCTGGAGCTGATGGATTGGCTGCGCAAACGAATCTGGCCATTAGAGGCCGCGCATGATGAAGAATCCCTTTATTATTCGGCTATGCTTGGCATCGGCGAACTGATCACCAGCGGCACGACGACGATTGTGGATATGGAGACTGTCCATCATACGGATTTTGCGTTTCAGGCTATAGCTAAAAGTGGAATCCGGGCCTTGTCCGGCAAGGTGATGATGGATCAAAAAGGGGGAGATGTGCCTGAGGCGCTGCAGGAGGATACCGCATCTTCTTTGCAGGAAAGTGTCGATTTACTGGAAAAATGGAATGGTTATGGAAACGGCCGGATTCAGTATGCATTTTCTCCACGTTTTGTGATTTCCTGTACAGAGCCTTTATTAACCGAGGTGCGGGATCTGTCCGCAAGATACGATGTGAAGGTGCATACTCATGCGTCTGAGAATTTAGGGGAAATTGAGATTGTGCAGGCCATGACTGGCATGCGTAACATCGTCTATCTGGATCATCTAGGATTAGCCAATGAACGGCTTATACTGGCGCATTGCGTGTGGCTGGATGCTGAGGAGCGGCGGATTTTGCGGGATCGAGGGGTGCATGTAAGTCATTGCCCGGGTTCCAATCTGAAATTGGCCTCCGGAATTGCGGACACACCAGGGATGCTTCATGAGCATGTTTCTCTTAGTCTGGGAGCGGATGGCGCTCCATGCAATAACAATCTGGATATGTTTAATGAGATGCGATTGGCGGCGATTATTCAAAAGCCTCATCACGGACCCACAACCATGGATGCCCGCAGTGTATTCCGTATGGCTACTATTGGTGGGGCGAAGGCCGTAGGGATGGAGGATAAGATCGGGAGTATCGAGGTAGGCAAAAAAGCAGATCTAGTGCTCCTGAATCTCTACAATTTTCATACCTTCCCCTCTTACGACGTAGATCCCATCTCTAGAATTGTATATTCCGCTACGCGGGCAGATGTGGAGACAACGATAATCGACGGGGAGATCGTGATGGAAAGAGGTTTGCTAAAGACTGTGGATAAAGAAATTGTACTAAATGAAGCTAACCGTTCTATTAAAAGATTACTTACGCATACCTCGATCGTTTGAGGAGAGAGGGCGATTCGGATATCTTTATTTGCAGGGGATCACTGGACCCCCTGTTTTTTTATGAGAAAATATGAACATAAGGGAACTAAAGTGCCTTTTATGAGGTCGTATTAAGTGAGGTGAAGCTAATTGGAACTGGAAGGTCTTCAGCATAGCGAGACGATGAATGAACAGCAATTAAGAGAAATCATGAGCCGTTACGGAGAGGATATATGGAATTATATCTATTATCTTACCAAAAATTCTGAACAGGCCGATGATCTGGCCCAAGAAGTATTCATTAAATGTTATTACCGGATTGGCACGTACCGGGGGAATTCTTCATTTAAAGCATGGTTGCTTACGATTGCCAGGAATACTGTTTTTTCGCACCGGAAATCGCGCTTTTTTCGTTCGGGCTTATGGGGTGGTGTACAGCCATTGTCCACGGTTGATGTGGAGCAGCGGGAAAAAACTATTGAACCTCTTGGTATAGCCCGATCTGCGGAGATGGAGTATTTGGGTAATCAGTCCATTGGTGAGATATGGGATCTAATTATGGCATTGTCTCCCAAGCTGCGCGAAATATTGGTCCTGGATTTGAAATATGAGCTCTCTATAAAAGAAATAGCTGAACTGATGAACTTGAGTCACGGAACGGTAAAATCAAGATTGCACCGAGCGCGGCAAAAAATTCAGAACAAATTAAAGGGGGTAGAATGATGGAGGATCATCAACCGGAATGGTATGCTCAGGCCCGAAAAGGACCTTTTGGAAATGAAAAGTTTACTATGAGGCATGCAGACAACGTCATTCGCCGAATTCAAGAAGATCAACAGGGAACGAAATCTTTTTCAGGAAAAAGACTATCTGTGCAAATGTGGGCTGTGGCAAGTTTTATTGTACTGTTGGGCTTAGGCATATTCTTTCTGAACGGAAGGTTCCTTGGTAATGAATCAAGCAACCCTGCGCAAACTGAGGTTTCGTCGCATTTCACGGAGGCTGAGCTACAGCGGAACGCAGATCAGGTGATGCAGAGTTTACTTGGAAAGACTTATCCGCTAGATCACCGGGAATGGCTTAAGGAGCAACAGCAGATATTTTACTCTTACCAGAAAGATGAGGACTCCGCATATATCTGGATCGATTATGAGACAGGAGAACTGGTGCAAACGAAGATGAGCGCGATGCTGACAACTGCAGAGATCGACGCTGAAATGAAAACCCGTGCGGAAGAGATCAAGGGCAAACTGGGTTATGCGAATGATTCAGCTTATGATGTGCTCAGATATGTTGAATATGATGCTACACAACATTCTAGCGTGAAAATTGAAAATAACTTTAGGGCGGAGAAATGGCGTATCGGATTTGTAAATGGTGAATTCGATTACGCATCAGCCACGCTTGAGGCCTCGGCGGTATCAGAAGAGACGCGTCAAGCTGGGGAAGAGGCATTGAAGGTGTTGAGAGGTAACGGAGGTGATGAAGAGCTTAGTTTAGTATTTCGGGCTATGGACAAGGATCAGGATAGACTTACGCTGCAATACGGATCAAAGGTTTCGGTTACGCTCGATACTGTTACTAGAAGGATTGAGCAGATTAGTGATACAAATCCTCGTGCTAGTGATAAAACAGATCCCAAACAACTAACGGTATTAGACCGTGAGCTGTCTCTAATTGATGGGGATCGTCTACGTGAGAAGGCCGCGCCTCTGCTGACTAAGATATTTAGCGTTGCTGATGTGGGCGAATATAGCTTGCTTAAAAGAGATCAGGAGCCCGGGAATCTCACCTTTCATAAGCTTGGCAGTCCTGAGATCACTGTATATTATGATAGTGATTTAACGATCTGGAAGGTGAAAGAGGATTCGCCAGCAAGCCAGTCTTAGATTGAAGGGCATAACATAATAGGCTTAAATAGGGAGGTTCCACAGCCGAAAAGGCGTGGGGTTTCCCTATTTGTAGTGGGAGCGAACGGTGCACATTTTTGATAAAAAAAGTAAGTATTGTTATACTAGAACAATCTGATATTTTACAGAAAAGATGAATAGATTTCATAATCAGAACAAATGAAAAGGTAAGAGGGGATTAAAACGTGAAAAAGCACGGGCCGAATCGAGCTCAGTTCTATATTGTTGTCCTGCTGCTATGGTTGAAGCTGCTCCTGCTAAGAGTGCTGTTCTTTGATAGAATTGCTTGGGAGTGGATTGCAGCAGATGTTGCTCCAGTCCTCTTCATCATGGGGATTCTGACGGTCATTACTCCTTCGCGGGTGAGAACAGCCGTCTATTGGACATTTAACGGGATATTATCGCTGCTGCTGTTCGCAGCCAGTGTATATTTCAATCACTTTGGTTCTGTTCCGACGTATCTGGCTTTATATGAACTGAATCAGGTATTTCAAGTGAAGGCAAGCGTAGAATCAACGATACAGACTATTGATTATTTATTTTTCGCTGATCTTGTGATCATGGTGATCTATGTCTTGATCCGCAGATGGAAGCATGGAAAAGCCTATCCGCATGAGCGTGAGCGATTCAGCTCCCGGAACACACGATTGGCACATATGATGGTGATTCTGGTGGCTATTCTTGGAGGTTTTGCTTTTTCGGCCAATTCTGTCAATTCTGCGCGGGGAATTACAAATGAACTTGTGCAGGCAGAAAGTGCCGGATTCCTGAATTATGAGGTCGTTGCCGCAATCAAGGTCAAGGAAGATAACAATCTCATTGGAACCGGAGATATTAAGGATACAATCGCGAAGATTGATGAGCTGCAAGCTTCCTATCCTTATAGTAGTAAGGCCGCGGGCACAGCACCTGAGTATTTCGGCTCGCAAAAGGGCAAAAATGTAATTGTCATTCAAATGGAAGCTTTTCAAAACTTCCCGTTGCATCAATCCCTGAAGGGTCAAGAGCTGACTCCAGTGTTGAACAAGTTGGCAGATGAGGGATTTTACTTCCCCCATGTCTACCAACAGATTGGTCCGGGCAATACTTCTGACGCTGAATTTATGAGCAACACGTCGATTTATCCAATCGGGACGTTGGCAATGTCCACTGGATTCGGGGACAGAGAACTGCCGAGCCTACCACGTCTGCTGAGAGATAAAGGATATGAGGCGTACACCTTTCACGTGAATCAAGTAGGCTTTTGGAATCGGAACGAGCTATATCCAGCGCTTGGCTTTAACGGTTATTATGACAAAGATTATTTTACTAATGATCATTTTAATGCGTTTGGTGCTTCCGATGAACAGCTTTATATTACGGGTGTCGAGAAAATGGCAGAATTGCAGAAGAAAGGAACTCCTTTCTACGCACAAATGGTGACGGCATCCAGCCATCATCCCTTCCAAATTCCGGACTCTTTTAAGAAGATCTCAGTGCCTGATGAGTTGAAAAACACGATGCTTGGCGATTATTTGACTGCTATTAACTATACTGATTATGCCATTGGAACTTTAATAGAGGGTTTGAAGAAAAACGGAATGTGGGATAACACTGTGCTGGTGATGTATGGTGATCATTTTGGCTTGCAGCCGCAGGATGTTCCACCGGAGCAAGTGGAAAGTGCACTGGGGATTCCATACGATTCCCGGATCAGCCGCTTTAATATTCCATTGATTGTACATGTACCAGGAATGGAGCAAGGGAAGGTAGTAGAGCGAACAGGTGGACAGTTGGATATTCTTCCTACAATAGCTAACCTATTGGGGGTTTCTTTAAGGGAAGAAGGTTATACAGCATTTGGTCATGACCTCTTGAACATTGATCGTAACGTGTTAGGGATGCGGTATTATTTACCTTCCGGTTCATTTTTTAATGATGATATTCTCTATGTGCCTGGTAGAGATTTTGCTGATGGTGAAGCTGTGTCGCTGGATACGCTTAAGCCAGTATCGGATTTTACAAAATATCAGACTGATTATGATTATATTTTGAAGCTAATGAATTTGTCCGACGAATATGTGAAGCTGTTACCACAGAGATAGGGGGAATCATGAAAAAGTTCTGGAAACCGGAGTATCTCGTAGGCCTTGCCGGCTGCGGTATCATTATTTATTTGCTATTCGTAGGGCCATTTATTGGTGTTGCCGATAATGGAGATTTTCTGCGTATGATGAATACCATCGGTCTGAACTACTACGATACTGCTGCATCGTATGCCGATCAGTTTTTCAGCTTTAGCCATTCTCGTTTTGCGTATGAGGATTTGTTTAGGGGCTTTTATCCTTCCTCACAGATTTTTATAGTGCTTGTGCCGAGGTTGATCGGCGGGCTCATCCATGGCAGCTTTTTTGATGTTCGTTTGCTGGGTGCAGTTTATGGGCTTCTTTTACTGGCGGCAACTTGGCTGCTGGTGAAGTATAATGCTCGTGGCTCTTATGTTACAGGGCTGCTGCTGGGAGCAGCTATCTTATTTGTATTTTACGATATCGGGTATGTGGCCTATTTCAACTCCTTGTTTGGAGAACCGGTGTCGCTGGTGTTTATGCTGCTGACATTTGCATTAGGATTAAGATTAACCAGCCAAGAGAAGCCAACCACTAAAGGATTAACTTTGTTTTTTATCGCGATTCTGTTTCTGGTCACCTCCAAAATCCAGAATGCACCGATTGGGATTGCCTTTGCTCTGATTTTCTTGCGGTTTATGATGCTTGACGGAGAGGGCAAATGGAGGAAGCTGGCTTTACGTTTTTCGATTGCCATCTTTCTTGTATCCATCGTTTTGTATGTGGCAGCGCCAAAAGATCTGAAGCATATTAATCTGTATCAAACGGTGTTTTTTGGGATTTTAAACGAATCGCCGGATGTGAAGGGAGACTTGCAGGATCTCGGATTACCGGAGCGGCTGGAGGTACTGGCGGGTACGAATTATTTTCAGACCGATACAGCGATTAAGCAGGATGATCCTTCGCTGGTTCCGGACTTCTATGACCGTGTATCTCATAAAGATGTGTTGTTCTTCTATCTGAAGCATCCGGACCGGTTGATAGATAATATGAAATACGCTGCGAGTAACAGCATGGCGATTCGCCCGTATTATCTAGGAAACTACGAGAAAAGCGAGAATAAACCAGCAGGTGCATTATCCTATACTTACAGTGGATGGAGCCAATTCAAAAATAAACATATTCCGCATACGCTCGGATTTCTCTCCATATTCTATCTGGTGTATTTTGCGGGAGCCTTGTTCCAGTATTTCCGCAGCAGAGATATTCGCGGCAAAATTGCCGGCGAGCTGCTGATGCTGCTAGGGCTAATAGGGATTTTCTCCTTTTTGGTTCCGATTCTGGGAGACGGAAGGGCTGATATTGGCAAGCATTTATTCCTCTTTAATGTGTGCTTCGATATGATGGTCGTGGTCATGTTTGGGTGGATTGTTCACAAGGTAGTGGGATTTGTAAGACGTTAGCTTATGGAACAAATCAAACAGCAAGTTTCCGATTATGGAGACTTGCTGTTTTTATTAAAATATAAGAATTTATATGTTCCATATTGTAAATTATCCTTATATTTCTCGCTTAAACGCTTACCGTCCTTATAGCCGTCGAAGGCGTTTATGCTTGTTCATCCTCAAATAACTCACGCAGCATCCCTTGACGATCGTTCATAAACGCTTTGGTCACGGTATAATGTTCAGTTTCCTCCAAGGCGACGGAACGTATCCCCTCTCCCTCCAAGAGAAAAATTTCAGCACCGGGATAGGACATCAGAATCGGCGAATGGGTAGCAATAATAAATTGTGAATCCTGCCCGACCAGCTCATGCATACGCACCAGCAGAGACATTTGACGTAAGGGGGAAAGCGCTGCTTCAGGCTCGTCGAGGATATAAAGACCGCGGCCGCCGAAACGGTGAACGAATGTAGCTAAAAAAGACTCTCCGTGGGACTGCTCATGCAGAGATTTGCCTCCGTAGGAGTCTTTGATCGGTGGGCCACCGGGTTGTTCATCCAACTCATCAATATAAGAAGCCACATTATAGTAACTCTCCGCACGTAGAAAAAAGCCGTCCTTCGGCCGTCTAACCCCTCTAGCAATTCTAAAATACTCATAAAGATTCGAATGCGAGGAACGAGTGTTAAAAGAAAAGTTTAGCGTTCCACCCTCAGGGTTAAAGCCCCAAGCAGCAGCAATTCCCTCTAACAAGGTTGATTTGCCCGTGCCGTTCTCTCCAACAAGAAAGGTCACTGGTTTTTGAAAAGTCAGGCGATCCAGCGTTCGAACAGCAGGCAGATGAAAAGGATAGGTTTGAAAGGATGGCACCAGATCACGCAGCAGCTCCGCGTGTCGCAAATACAACGTGGTGTTATTCATAGTTCCCCCCTTGTGAATTTCAAAAAATAATCATCTTCGGACAGATTGGACAGAGATGACAAGTTTAGTGCCTCTAGCTAGACCTTTATAGTATAACAGCATCCAGCGAGTGGATGAAATCTTGACGGGGTTCGGGCAAGCCGGGCAAAAGACAGGGTACATCTGCCAATTTAGTTCTAGTAATGACAGATGTCCATGAGGCGAGTGCTGACTCCGCATATAGTTATACTGTCTTGAGAATACAACGGGGCAGGGTGAAGGCCGTGAAAGCAAAAAGGAGAAAACACAAGCGTCCGCGAGATTATCGCGACGGTTATCACGAAGGATATCGTCTCGGCATGTGTGAGGCTGTGCAGCGTCGGAGTACTGTAGAGGTCGAAGCCTGTCGGCCATTTAAGCTAATGTATGTTCCTCAAGGGTTCCATGCAATCGATACTGGGGTAATTGAGGCGCTTCAGCAGCTTGTAAGTGAGCTTGTGATAAGCACTCCAGAAGCTATGCTGGAGACCGCGGCTCGGGAGATGCCCGGGGCAGTGCTGGTTATGAATGGACTGCATGTTTTTCCGGAAAATCATTTAGAACAGATTACAGAAATCAGAAAGCTGGGCATTCGGACTGCGATCTGGTTTGTGGATGATCCTTATTTTACAGAGGATACTTCAGTGATTTGCCGGCATTATGATCACGTCTTTACGCATGAGCTCGGTTGTGTGGAGTTTTATCAATCCTTTGGGGTTCCATCCGTTCATTATTTACCGCTTTGCGTCAATCCAAAGATGTTCTATCCACGCCGTACGGCACCGCAGTATAAGTACGACATTGTGTTTATTGGCAATGCATTTCATAATCGGACAGCGCTGTTTGATGAACTTGCCCCCTATCTAAAGGATAAGAAGGTGCTGATCGCTGGGGGGTTCTGGGAACGGCTTGCGACTTATGACCAGCTTGCCCCTTTTATTAGGAATGGCTTTATCCCGCCTGAGGAAACTGCGAACTATTACAGTGGCGCAAAGCTAGTCATTAATATTCACCGTCCGTGGGAGGAGGGGCAGGATAACCGGAATAGCTTCCGTTTACCATCACGCTCTATCAATCCGCGTACTTATGAGATCAGTGCCTGCGGTACTATGCAGCTTACGGATGTTCGTGAGGATCTGGGCAATTATTATCGACCAGGTTATGACTTGGATACTTTTGGCTCTGCTAAGGAATTGCAGGAGAAGATTGAGTACTATCTGAAGCATGAAAAAGAGCGCCGAATTTACGCTTTACGGGGACTACAGACAACCATGCGCAACCATACATTCACTGCGCGTTTGCCTCATTTGCTGAATGTGATTGCTTCAAGTGTATGAAATCTATAACGGGACAAAGGAGCGAGGATGATGATGAACAACAATGAATTTATTATGCCTGCACCACCGCTACCTCTGACACCTCCAGAGGAAGAAAAGCTTCGTGGTCGTCTGAGTGGTTTTAAGGGCGGATATGATGAGGGATATTTACGGGGGCGGCTTGCGATTTTGGATGGTCGGCCAGAAGAAGTATTTCCTGTACGGAATATTCATGTAATGTATGTGGCTTCTGGTAAAGGATATCCCTACTCTCCATTAGACGATGCAGTCCTCTACGCGCTGCAAAAATTAACCGCACAAGTCACGATAACAGATGTACGTCAAAACTTAGTGGAGTTAGCCGCCGCTCAAAGACCGGATCTGGTACTTGTGCTGGACGGTATGGATTTACCGCTTGAGCAGATCTCCGTTCTTCGGGCTAGCGGGATTAAGACAGCCATTTGGCTTACAGATGATCCTTATTACACTGATTTTACAGTTAAAATTGTGGCGCATTACGATTTTGTGTTCACACTTGAGCGTAATTGTATTGATTTTTATAAGGGACTTGGCTGCCCTGAAGTTCATTATCTTCCTTTTGCCGCTCACCGCGAGCATTACCGTCCAACTACAACACGTTCACCATTGAATCGCGAAGTTAGTTTTATTGGCTCTGCCTATTGGAACCGGGTTAATTTCTTCCGTGAGATTCTTCCGGATTTGATGAACTATAACACGGTGATTAATGGCATCTGGTGGGATCGTCTGCCTGAAGCAGCGCTTTATGGAGATCGAATTGAGATCGGCAAATGGATGTCACCACAAGAAACCGCGGTAGCTTACAGCGGATCCAAAATCGTCATCAACCTCCACCGCTCGCACATTGATGAAGTAGTGAACAACAATACGCTTTCGATTCCGGCGGTATCTCCTAATCCGCGTACTTTTGAAATCGCGGCAACGGGTACGCTGCAATTAGTGGATGCCAGAGATGATATGGGATCCTTTTACAAACCTGGTGAAGAAATTGAGACTTTTGCAAGCCCTCAAGAAATGATGGATAAAATCCGTTATTACCTGACTCATGAGGAAGAACGTCGTGCGATAGCCCTGCGCGCTTTTGAACGGACGCTTAAGGATCACACCTACACTAAACGTATACACCAGCTGTTAACAGTAATTTACGGCTAGGTCATATGCCCGAAAATGGAATGGAAATGTGCGCTTACCAGGGGACAGGTGTCGTGCCGGCATCTGTTTTTCCTCGATATACTGTAGAACCGAACCTCAGCTTATGCCTGTGGCCTGATGAAAAGAAGCAACGTCTGGAGCGGGCTTGTATAGCGGAGCGGAAGCGACTGGCTAGATTCGAGAGCAGAGTGGAAGCGAAGGGGCGAAGCTCGGGAGCGAAGTGAATTGACTGACGAGATTCTAGAGCTAAGCGGAAGCGATGTTGCGAGTCACAGGAGCGACTATCTTCTAAGAGAGTTTTACTGCGAAGGATAGAATTTAGCGAAAGTTTGTAAATTTTTTAAGGAGGTGAATGGCTGCTCCAGGCCCCTCGTTAGGGAGCGCCGAAACGCCATGGCTGACAAAGCTACAATCGTCCTCTTTTCACATGTATCCAATACACGCAGTATTACGGGAGCGGAGAAGCTATTGTTGTTTTTCGCTCAGGAGCTTTCTCCGTACTTTAATTGTATTCTCGTTGCACCTCAGGACGGCAAGCTGACTTCTCAGGCTCGAAGCTGTGGAATAAGTGTACAGTTGCTTTCGATTCCTCTTTTATATGGAATGTACACTCCTTATGCAGGGTTGGAGGCAGATGCTCAGAAATTCCAGGAAAGCAGGGAGTATCACGAGTTAACAGACTGGCTGAATTCCCTGCGCCCGGCGTTTGTTATTACAAGTACCTGTGTGCATGCTCTGCCAGCAATGGCTGCAAAGTCACTGGGCATTCCGGTGATATGGAAAATATCAGAGACGATAACAGACAATGAATATACACCTATTAGTGTAGGGCTGATTCATCGGAATAGTGATGAGATATTAGCTATTTCACAAACAGCTGCAGCTTGCTTTCCAGAGGACGTGAGAGCGGAAAAAGTGATCCAGCTGCCTCCCTCTTGGAATGATAAAGAGATGATGATTGAGGCTTGGAGCAAGCTTCGGAGCGAACGGCGGCGGGAATTGCGGGTTAAACCGCATGAACAGCTGGTCGGTTATATTTCTTCTTTTATCAACAAGGAAAAAGGGCTAGAACATTTTGTGAAAATGGCTGTGCTTGTGCACGCGGTTCATCCAAGCTCGAAATTTGTTGTCATTGGGTCTGCTGGTGATAAAAGCTACTATGAGCGTTGTGTCCGCAAGGTGAAGCTTGAGGGACTGTACACCCGGTTTAAATTTGTTGGTTATGCTGAATGCCTTCCATCCGCTTATTGCGCCATGGATGTGCTAGTGGTTCCTAGTCTGATCCGCGAAGGCTTCGGCATGACTGCTCTGGAAGGAATGGCTTTTGGAAAACCCGTGGTCGCTTACGACTCTGGGGGCTTACGAGAAATTCTGCACGCAGCGGGCTGCGGCGAAAATCTCGTGCCAGCATCGGACATTTCCGCGCTGGCAGAAAGAGTCAACGTCATGCTGGCGCAGCCAGGAATGGCGTTAACTATAGGCAGTCAAGCGCGGGAGCGCGTCGACGCCGTCTATGGTCCGGCGGCTTATCGGAGCCGCCTGCAGGGTCTTGCGGAGATGTGGAACCTCCGCTATTGCAGCGCACCCGCGGTGCGCGAGGCTGACAGCGTGGTGGTGGTGGAACCACCCGCTGTCCAGCCTGACTTACCCGCAGCGTCGCCGGCTTTGCCGCCGCGAAGCAAGGGCCTGCCAAGCCGCGTCGCCCGCAAGCGGCGCGGCAAAGCCCGGGCGCGCCGGCGAAGCGGGCGCCCGTTGGTTTTGCGCCGCGTTGCTCGCAAGCGGCGTAAAGGTTCTGCCCGGCGGCGCAGCACCGCCGGGGGCAAGCGCCGCCGGGCCCGCCGCGGTGGACGGCGGCGCGCGGCGTAAATGCCTCGATTGCAGCGAAGTGGCAAGCTGAGTACAAAGAGAGATAAAAATGCTCTTCATTGAGCTCAATCCAGCAACCTGAGCCAAATGAACGGTACATTTCCCGCAAAAAGTGCTCAATCCAGCAACTTGAGCGCAATGAACGGTAAAAAATCCCGCAAAAAGAGCTCAATCCAGCAACTTGAGCTAAATGAACGGTACATTTCCCGCAAAATGAGCTCAATCCAGCAACCTGAGCCAAATGAACGGTACATTTCCCGCAAAAAGAGCTCAATCCAGCAACTTGAGCGCAATGAACGGTAAAAAATCCCGTTTAAAGAGCTCAATCCAGCAACCTGAGCCAAATGAACGGTACATTTCCCGCAAAAAGAGCTCAATCCAGCAACTTGAGCGCAATGAACGGTAAAAATCCCGTTTAAAGAGCTCAATCCAGCAACCTGAGCCAAATGAACGGTACATTTCCCGCTAAATGAGCTCAATCCAGCAATCTGAGCCAAATGAACGGTATAAATCCCGCTAAATGAGCTCAATCCAGCAATCTGAGCCAAATGAACGGTATAAGTCCCGCTAAATGAGCTCAATCCAGCAACTTGAGCGCAATGAACGGTAAAAATCCCGTTTAAAGAGCTCAATCCAGCAACCAGAGCACAGTCCGCTGACTGAGCCAAGTCAGACCATAATTAAACAGGCAGGGGAGTGAACTCATGAAGATCATGACGATTTTAGGCACGAGGCCTGAAATCATTCGCCTCAGTGTAATCATTCCGCTTCTCGACGAACATGCTGAGCGGCACATCCTGGTGCATACAGGCCAGAACTTCACCGCCAGTCTCAGCGGCATTTTCTTTGCTGAGCTGGGACTGCGGGCACCGGATTATGTGCTGCAGGATAAACAAGCAGGACTAGGCGGTCAGCTTGCCGCCATGTTCGGAGGGTTAGAAAGCATTTTACTAAAAGAACAGCCAGATCGTATCTTGCTTCTGGGCGATACGAACAGCGCGTTATGCGCGATTTTGGCTGAACGTATGGGAATTCCGGTGGTGCATATGGAAGCGGGCAACCGTTGCTATGACCTCCAAGTACCAGAAGAGAAAAACCGCCGTGTCATCGACGCCGTTTCGACCATTAATATGCCTTATACGCAGCAGAGCAAAAGACATCTAATCAGCGAAGGTTTCCCCAGCAGGCGTATCGTGTTAACAGGAAATCCGATCCATGAGGTCATGACCCATTTTGAGCACAAAATCCAAACTAGCGACATTCTGGAGCAGCTGAAGCTTACCTCAGGACAGTATTTTCTAGTCACGGCCCACCGTGCTGAGAATGTAGACGATCCAGAGTCCCTTGTACAAATTATGTCGGGTCTTAACGCAGTGGCTGAGCATTTTGGAATTCGTTTAATATGCAGCATTCATCCTCGCACTCGCTCCAAACTTACCGAGCAATTTTCCCTTCCAATGAACCCACTAGTTGAATTTCATGAACCTTTCGGATTTTTTGATTTTGTCTATTTGGAACAGCACGCCTTATGTGCCATCACCGACAGCGGGACTGTACAGGAGGAATGCTGCTTGATGAAAGTGCCAACAGTTACGATTCGCAGAACGACGGAACGTCCAGAAACAGTGGATTGTGGCAGCAATGTAGTCTCAGGTGTAGATCAGAAAAGTATTCTTCGCAGCGTCAAGCTGATGACGGCGCTCAATCGGGATTGGGAGGCACCGGAAGGATACATGACTCCGGATGTTTCGGTCAAGGTAGTTAAATTCTTGCTTGGAGGGAACCTGCATGTTCAATAATAAAAGGATTGTGGTCACAGGCGGAACTGGTTCCTGGGGGCATGAGCTGATTAGGCAACTTCTGCCACAAAATCCTAAGGAAATCATCGTATTCTCCCGCAGTGAATCCGCTCAAGTGGCGATGAGCCGGGAGTTTGAAGATCAACGTCTCAGCTTTATCATTGGCGATATCCGTGACAAGGATGCGCTGATTGCAGCCTGCCGTGGCGTTGATTACATCTTTCATCTGGCGGCGCTCAAACATGTTCCAGTCTGTGAAGATCAGCCTTATGAAGCACTCAAAACCAATGTAGTGGGAACTCAAAATGTGATCGAAGCTGCCATTGTAAATGGCGTTGAAAAAGCAATTTACATCTCTACCGATAAGGCTGCGAACCCATCCAACTTCTATGGAATGACCAAAGCGATCGGGGAAAAATTGTTCGTTTATGCCAATCTGATTGGCTCAAACACCCGGTTCGTTACTGTACGCGGAGGTAATGTGCTCGGAACGAACGGCAGCGTCGTGCATTTGTTCATGAAGCAGATTAAGGATAAGGGTCAGGTACGCATTACGGATATGAAAATGACCCGCTTCTTTTTTACCCTACGCGATGCTATTACATTATTATTTAAAGCTTCTGAGGTTAGCTTGGGTGGAGAAATCTTCGTCATGACTATGCCTACCTGCCGAATTATCGATCTTGCTGAGGTGCTGATTGAAGCTTCCGGAGAGTCCAATGTGAGTATTGTCGAGACCGGGATTCGTCCGGGGGAGAAAATCCACGAGATTCTGATGAGCGATTTCGAAAGCTTAACTACCGTTGTCTACGATGAACAGTATCTAGTAATTCTCCCTACGCTGAACATGCCGGAATTAAAGGCACATTATAGCGCTTATCCTCATGTCTCTTTCAATAGCTTCAGTTCAGAGACGAATCTGATGGATCGGGAAGAGATCAAAAGCATCTTGATCCGGGGAGGGTTCCTGCAATGAAGCTGCTTATCCTAGGTGGAAACGGTATGGCGGGGCATATGCTGGCGGATTATTTTCGCCGCCAGGGCAAGCATCACGTCTTCCATACAACCCGGGATAAGAGCGATCTTGGCGGGCTGTATGTAGATGCGAACGATATAGCCGGAGTTGAGAAGCTGGTCGATATCGTTTCCCCTCATTGCATTATCAATGCAATGGGGGTTCTCAATCAATTCGCGGAGCGTGACAAAATTGGGGCTTACCACGTGAATGGCTTTCTCCCTCATCACTTGTGGCGAAAGGCGGAGGATGTTCAGGCAAGGCTCATCCATATCAGTACCGACTGCGTGTTCGAAGGAACACGCGGAGGGTACACCGAAGAGGATGCTCCTGATGGAACCTCTGTATATGCAATTTCGAAAAGCCTCGGTGAGGTGCAAAAACCCGGGCATCTTACGATTCGCACTTCCATTATTGGCCCCGAAATCCGCTCAGGCGGTATTGGTCTGATGGATTGGTTCCTGGCGCAGAGTGGTAAAGTTTCAGGATACCGGCGGGTGATGTGGAACGGGGTCACAACGCTCCAATTAGCCAAAGCAGTGGATGTAATGCTGGATTCCTCCGTATCGGGGCTGATCCATTTAGCGCATCCAGAGCCAGTAAGTAAATATGAGCTGCTTCAGCATATTCAGGCGGCTTTTCATAAAGAAAATGTGGAGATCATCCCTGAGGATGAACATATTCAGGATCGTACACTAGTGAATACAAGAGCGGATTTCCTCTTGCCGCTGCCTTCATATCCTTTAATGCTGCAGGAACTGGCTGACTGGATGAAACAGTCAGAGATGTATTTATGACAGGGCAAAGACTTCTGATTACCGGAGCCGGTGGATTCACCGGGCAACATGCGGTTCGATTATTTTCGGCAGGAGGGGCTGAGGTTATCGCTGTATTGCGGCCGCAATCGACAGCTGCCTCCACTCTTTTTCCAGAAGGAGTAAAGATATATGTTTGTGATTTAAGTGACCGGAAAGCAGTAGCTGAGATGATCAAGCAAACTGCGCCGGACGCTGTCCTTCATTTGGCTGGGAAGAACTCCGTACCCGAGTCATGGCTTAATCCCTTGCTTTATATGGAGACAAATGTGATGGCCACCTTATATTTACTAGAGGCAATGCGAAGCTTGCCGAGCAGTCGGATTCTAGTGGCAGGCTCCAGACTTAAGTTCAAACCGGGTGTGGTGGCTGGGCCACCACACCCGTATAGCCTTAGCAAAACAATAGAAGAGCTGGTGTCCCTCGCATGGGGCACCTTATTTAAACAGCCGATTCTGCTGGCTGAGCCGTGTAATCTGATTGGTCCCGGTCCTTCCACCGGCTTCTGCTCTTTATTAGCACAGCACATTGTTCGAAGTGAAGTCCAGCCAGATGAGGAAATACCTCCATTTAAGCTCTCTTCTCGTTATGCGCTGCGTGATTTTTTAGATGTTAGAGATGCCGTTAGAGCTTATGACTACATTTTGCGTAAAGGTACAAATGGAACCATCTATCGCATCGATTCGGGGAAGCAGCGGGAACTCGGGGAGATCGCGGAGCAGCTGCTCAGTCATTCTGTAGGACCAGTGCCAATGGACTGGGGACCTGCAGATGCTGAACGGGCTATTTCAGAGATCGCAGCCACAGCGGATAAGAAGGTTCATTCAGAAGCATCAACCCCTGAGGCTGATGTGTCTTCACTGGGCTGGCGTCCGGAGATTGGGCTTAGCCAATCGTTAATGGATATTTTGAATTATTACCGAGTTAACGGGGAGGGGAGGTTGTTATGAGACCGAAGGTTTCGGTAGTGATTCCTTTTTATAATTGTCCTTATATTGAACACGCCCTGCAAAGTGCGCTCTCCCAGTCTTGGGAACCTTACGAGATCATTATTGTCGATGACGGCTCGCACGCTCATAGCAATCTAATTACACCGTATCTCTCCCGAATTCATTATTTGGGCAAAGGCAACGGGGGAACCGCCTCCGCACTGAATCACGGCATTTTGAATGCAACAGGGGACTATGTGGTCTGGCTTAGTTCAGACGATTTATTTTATCGGGATAAGATCAACAATCAGGTTCTGTTCATGGAGCAGAACCACTTGTTAATCTCCTATACCAACTTTAATTATATTAACGCTCAATCGCAGCTGGTTCAGCTGAATGCTGCGCCATTGTTTCCTAGTCACCTGGATTACTTACGTTGTTTTTTACACGGTAATCCCATTAATGGCTGTACGGTGATGTTTAAACGAGAGGTGTTTGGAGCCATAGGGCTTTTTGATGAATCACTTCCTTACACACATGATTATGACTTATGGTTCCGCGCCATTCTGAACGGATATCCACCTGTGATGTTGAATCAATCACTTACAGCTTACCGGACTCATGATGGCATGGGAACGATCAAATATTTTGATGTAATTATGGCAGAGGCAGCTGCGACCAATGCCCGCTACAAGAATTCGCTGCAGCACTTGATTTCTTCTATGGGGGGCTGAAGGTAATGTACCGGGAAATTGAAGTGAATGACTTTCTGCCAGTCTTACTGGAACAGTTGAAATTCTGCGAGAGTATTCTGGATATCGGCAGCGGCACCGGTACCCTGCTTGAACGATATGAAGCCGCAGTAGTGCTTGGATTAGAAATTCACAGGCCGTACCTGCTGCATCGTCAATATAAGGCACCTCATATTATTCCGGTACATGCAGATGCCAGTCATATGGATAAATTGTTCCTCCCCAAAACATTTTCAGCGGTTACCTTTATTGATTCAATAGAGCACTTTAATAAAAATGAAGCGAAGACACTGCTCGGGATGGCCGAAAGAATCGCCAATAACCGAGTAGTTGTATTTACCCCTCGGGGCTTTTTTCCACAGGAGGGTATGGATCATTATCATTTGCAGGGGGAGCATTATCAAAAGCACCGGAGCGGATGGGAGCCGGAGGATTTTATTGCACTGGGGTATGAGGTAACGGTACTGAAAGGCTTCCATCATGCCCAAAACCCATCGTTTCGAGAAGCGTTCGGTGAAGACCATGCACCAGTAGATGCCTTGCTTGCTTGTAAAACAGTATAAAAAGTTGAGCTCCGGGTGAAGGAGGTGAGCGCGTATGAGTGAAGAACCTAAAGTATCGGTGATCATCCCATTTTATAACTGTTCGTATGTGGATCTCGCCATCCAAAGTGTCTTGAATCAAAGCTATCCGAATATAGAACTCATTGTAGTCGACGACGGTTCTACCCTATGGCTGGAGAAGTTGACTCCCTTCCGTGACAGGATCATTTATATACAAAAGGATAATGGCGGGACGGCCTCTGCTTTGAACAAAGGGATAGAAGTGGCTACCGGAACGTATTTTGCCTGGCTCAGTGCAGATGATCAATTTCACCCGGATAAAATCAAAAACCAAATAGAAAAGCTCAAAAGTACGGGCACTTTATTTAACTATACAGCCTATTATTATATAAATGAGCAGGGAGAACGGATCTCAGATACGGTAAGTATGCTTTTTAGCAGCAGGGCCCATTTTATTGAGACTATGATGTTGGGTTGTCCGGTGAATGGGAGTACAGTTCTTCTTCATATGGATATATTTCGTGCTGTAGGAACGTTCGATGAAATGTTGTTATATACTCAAGATTATGATTTATGGCTGCGTATTTTACCGCATTTTAGCTGGTCTTATATTGAGCATCCGCAGCTTGATTATCGAGTGCATCAAGAGATGGGCTCAGTGATTCATAGTGAGGCGCAGAAAAGAGAGATAGAACTGGTACAAGCAAAACATCACGGGGTTCTATCGCATCTGCTGCTAAAGGAGAGAGGGGAATGAAATTAATATTTCCTGTTCTAACTCTATCTAGGGGCGGAGCACAACGGATGCTGGCAGAACTGGCTAATCGTCTGTCAGAGATCGGTCATGAAATTACGATCCTCTTGCCCAGCGATGGTGTCGTTGAATACGAGATAAATTGTGAATTGCGTTATGCGGCAGATGATGATTTGTCGGCCAGCGATTTTCCAGTGGGGGACGTGATTGTCTCCAACTTTTATACCACAGTCGAGGTATCGCAGCAGGCAAGTAATGAGGGGAAAGGGATTCATATTCGCTTAGCACTTTGCTACGAGCCCACTTTTTTACCTGACAATAGCCGTTCTTTTGCATCTTATAGTTTAACCAGCAATCTGCTCGTACTTTCCCGCTGGCAGCAAGAAATCGTCCAGATGAATCATGGCATTAAGGGGACAATCGTGCCCATTGGTGTGAATCCTGTTTTTAGAAACCTGAACATTCGTGAACCTGAAAATAAGCTTGTAGTTTCCGCGGTTATGCGAAAGCCGGAGGGAGGATTCTCAGGTCATCGTGAACAAGATTATTTGCTTGAACAGTTAAATCGGGTCAGAAGACTTCATCCAGAAGTTGAACTTTATTTGATTATTCCTCCTGGTGAATTTGCTGAGTCGACTACACTGCAAACTTTATTAATGGATGAACGATATCATATAAGGACTCCTGCAAATGATACTGAACTTTGTTACCATTATAGTGAGAGTGATATTTTTGTAAGCTCAAGTACGTATGATACGGGATCGCTACCAGGCATCGAGGCTATGCGTTGTGGAGCAGCACTCGTTACTGTTTACTCCGGTGGGAATATGGAATATGGCAGGCATGGCCACAACTGCTTAATGTCCTACCGGTTTGAGAATCGGCTCGCGGATGATATCATAACCTTAATTAAAGACCCGGATTTACGCCAGCGGCTGGCTCGTAAGGGGGAGCAGGATTCACAGCATTTCACTTGGGAAAAAAGCACACAATTGTTTCAGAATGCACTGTTTGAGATCGTAGCGAGGAACTCTTAGTAATATGTCCTTAAAATATAAAAAACCTTCAGTACCACTTGAGAAGTGGCTTGAAGGTTTTTTTGCTTGATTTCGGTTAGAAGATGGCATATGAATTCATCATTTCACGAAAAGACTGCGCATACTTCTCGGTTCCGAAGCGTGAGACCATATATCCTCTTCCTTGCTGGCGGAGACCCTCTCGCAGAGGAATATTGTTCATAAGCTCCAGTCCTTCGTTGACGGCAGTTGGAATATTGCCAAGCGGGTAAAATTTACCCGTGACATTATGAACAATAAAGGATCTAACACCATCGGAATCTGTACTAAGTACTGGACAAGTGCAGCAAATCGCTTCGGCAACAGCATATCCAAATCCTTCTGTAATGGAGGTGGCTAACAGGAATCCACCAGAATTGGCTATCGAGGAATAATAAATCGGCATTACATGATTAGGAATATTGGTAAAAGTACTTAGACGATCATTCAGCCCTAAGGCGTGTAGCTCCTCCTGAAAGGATTGTTTTTGATCCTCTGCGGCTAAATTAGGATCATGGAACATCCACAAATGAAGATCTGGTTTATAAAGGCGAATTTCATGGGCGATTCTCAAGTATTCCCGCCAATTTTTATTGCTCTCTAGCCGGCCTACCCAAGCGATAACCGGATTAGCCGGAGGTTCAGCAGGGATATGCTGAAAGGACTGGACATCAACAATATTCGGAATTACATAACGATGCAGCCAGGGACAGATTTCAATAAACAGCTCCAACAAATGATCGGTTGGCGGGATTAGTACCGCATTACAATAAGAACGTAAATAAGGGACAGCATCTCTGATCAGAGTTTCCGCATGACTGCGTTTTCCAAGGCCTTGAGATTCGTATATCATAATACCGCGGTAACCGAGTTCACGCAGACGTTTCAGTAATAAATAATCTGATGTAACAATAATAGCATCGTAATTATGGGTATCCAGCAAATTTTTAATTTCTTCATCTGAAGATGAGACAAATACCGGAAAATTGGTCGTATTCTGGCCTGAACCCGGCATTAGATATAAAACATGGCATTCGATCCCACTTCGCTGGAGACTTTCACATCGCAGCTTATTTAATGTCTCCACCCCGCCACTCGGTACATAAAACGTAAATAGAACTTTCATGCACAAGCCTCCTGACTTTTGCGGAGCAATACCGACTTGTTGAGATATGGCTTACTGTTTATAAGATACGCCGATCTGCACTCGCGGGTGACGGTCAAAGTGGCATAGTTCCAAATCCTTTCAGGATAGCTTGTTCTTCAGAAGGTCATCCTAACGATCGTACACTGCACACATACAACATTAGAGATGGAGGATGAATTCATGTTGCGATCCAAGATCAGTATGTCAGTCTCAGCTGCATTGCTTCTCGGCTTGGTGAGTATTACAGGGTGTGGAACCAATACGGCAGAAAAATCTAATGTGCAAACCAATAGTGTCCGGGGAGTAAATGATGGGCGTATTGGTGTAAATTCCGTACACGGTGGCACGCATAACATCACTAAGATGGAAGTTAGTCAGGAGCTTGCAGACCGGATTGCTGCTATGCCTGAAGTCCGTTCAGCGAATGTAATGCTTGCAGGTAAAAGCGCGTATGTAGCAGTAACTTTAAATGATGCAACTGCTGGCCTGCGTGCCAAAGGGACTCCATCGTATCGGGCAAAATCTTCAACCACTCCTCACAATTATGGACCGACTGGCGTAATGTCTGGTACAGGAAGAGTGAAAATTGGCCGTGATGGAATGAATGATACTGGAGCTGTAACAAATGGTATGAACGGAGCCTTAAGAGGTACTGTAAATACAGTTCCTGGTACAACAAGTACTGGACCGGCAACCAGAAATGGAATCAATGGTATGGGTAATTTGGGAGCGGGTATGTTGGGTACAGGTACAGGTACTATGGGAACAGGTACGACAAGAAACCATACTTATAATAATGGTCCTCTGCTGAACAGCGATGGCTCGAAACATGATGTAGATATGGGGATGGGAAAAGGTATGGGAACTGGAATGGGCATGGGCATGCGCAGTACCACTCCTAGTACCCATGACACGAATTACAGAAGTAATTCGACGCATATGTACAACACCAATAGCACGAATAACTCAAATAACACAAATAACACCATAAATACAAGAGAAACAGAAACAGTTACCAAAGCAATTAAAGATAAAATTGCTGCAGAAGTTAAAAAACATGATGCGAGAATTAAGGATGTATACGTATCAGCAAATCCTGACTTCGTGGAACGCGCTAATGTTTATGCTGAAGAGGCTCGTGCTGGTCATCCGATAAAAGGATTTGTGGATGAATTCCGTACCATGGTTGAACGAATTTTCCCAACACGTAATTATTAATGATTATTGTGATCTAAATAAAAAAGCAACAATCTCACCATCTGGAGAGAATTGTTGCTTTTTTGTTTGGAGCTAATTTTATGAAGTGGTGATTGGACGTCCGCCGATCCATACGCCGCAAATATTAAATTCAGCATCAAGGCGCAGGATATCGCCGCGTTTTCCAGCCTCCAAGGAACCAATGCTACGCTCCATTCCAATGGACGCCGCTGGCGTAAGGCTTGCAGCACGGGAGGCTTCTTCCAAGCTGAGTCCTACCTCTTGGATCAGATAACGGAAGCCGCGAATCATCGTTAGTGTGCTTCCAGCTAGAGCAGCAGGATTATCTTTAAGGGTGGCGATGCCATTTTGAACGAGTACAGGTAAATCACCAATTGTATATTCACCATCACTAAGTCCAGTTGCAGACATGGCATCAGTAATCAGTAATAAATTGTTCTCTTTCTTGAGACGGGTCAATATAGAAATGGCTGCGGGATGAACATGAATCCCGTCGGCTATAATCTCTGCGCGAATGCGTTTATCGAACAAAATAGCTCCAGCCGCTCCAGGTTTACGGTGATGTAGGGGTGTCATCGCATTGAACATATGCACAGCTTGGTTAAGTCCAGCATCTGCTGCGGCAATAACCTCTTCAAAGGAAGCATCCGTATGCCCGAGCGCTGCAGTTATACCGTGCTTGCGCAGCCAGAGAATAGCTTCGAGGGCACCTTCACGTTCCGGAGCAAGCGTGACTTGCCGGATCATTCCTGGATAATCGTTCTCCCATTGTGCTAGCCACTCAATATTGGCAGGAACAATATGCTCTGGATTTTGTGCGCCGGACCATTTCGGGCTGATGAAGGGTCCTTCCAGATGCATGCCTGCAATTTGTGTGTAAGGCATTTCAGCAGCACGATAAGCGCTGACTTCGGAGAATACTTGGTCAATAGCAGACTTGGAAGCGGTCATGGTTGTAGCCAGCATTGTTGTTGTTCCTTGGGAACTATGGAACTTAGTGATGGCATTCAGCGATTCAGTATCACTGTACATAAAGTCGTGGCCAGCTCCACCATGAACATGTACATCTACAAATCCGGGGATCAGAAGATCCGTTGCTTGACCACTGGCAGGCCAATGAGCGTAACGCTCTGGGAGCCAAGCCGCATCGCCAGCATAGTGGATCTGCTCTCCAGATACGGCAATCACACCATGCTCAATTAAACCTTGGGGAGTCAGTACCTTACCGAACAGCAACTGTTCTAGTTCTTTATTTATTTCAGCCATTTGCCTGCTCCTTCATCTACGAGAACGATTACATTTGGATGGCTCTGCAGCAAGGATGCAGGGCATTGGGTTGTAATCGGGCCTTCAACAGCATTGCGGATGGCTTCAGCTTTGCCGGCACCACGAACTAATAAGAGAATTTGGCGTGCTTTTAGGATGCCTCCAATGCCCATTGTGATCGCTTGCCGAGGTACCTCGTCCAAACTGTCGAAGAATCTGGCATTCGCTTCCCGGGTATCATCAAGCAGGTCAACGACATGGGTTTTGCTGCTGAGGTTAGCATCGGGTTCGTTGAATCCAATGTGGCCGTTGCTGCCAATACCGAGAATCTGCAAGTCAACGGGTCCGTTTTCTTCCAGCATTTTATCGTATGCAAGGCATTCTGCTTCCATATCCGCTGCGTTTCCGTTAGGGATATGTGTCTGTCCTGGATCAATATCTATATGGTTAAATAATTGCTCGTTCATGAAACTGCGATAGCTCTGTGGATGGTCGACAGGCAAGCCGATATACTCATCCAGATTAAAGGAAGTTGCTTTAGAGAAACTCACAAGTCCTTTTTGGTGCATTTCAACCAATTTGGCATAAACACCAACTGGGGAGCTTCCGGTCGCAAGACCGAGCACGGCTTTAGGATTGCTTTGCAGTAGGCTGGCGATAAGATTCGCACCCGTTTGTACGAAATCTTCATCACTATGGAACTTTAGAATATTCATTAGGATTGTCCTCCTCGTTTGTTTCGGTATTGTTGGACATTGAGATAAGATTGCTCCAGTCTAGGAATAAAATCCCCAAAACGGGTGCTGACCATTCCAGTGAACAAAATATCAATGATGTGAAGCTGAGCTATGCGTGAGGCCATGTCTCCCCGGCGCATACCTTTCTCCAAAGATGAGGAGAATAGGGGGATATCCGCCAGAGTAGCCAAGGTGCTGCTGCCATAAGAGGTTAGTGCGATAGTGCTTGCTCCGCTAGCCTTCGCACACATCAAGGCATCAATGGTCTCGGGAGTCTCTCCCGAATAGGATACTGCGAACACGACATCACCTTCGGAGAGTGATGAAGCAGAGGTAATCTGCATATGGGAATCAGCAAAAGCAGTGCAATTTACGCCTATGCGGATCAGCTTCTGATAGAAATCCTGAGCAACAATGGAAGAGGTCGCCATCCCGTATAGATCAACGCGGCGTGCTTGGCACAATAAATTAACTGCTGCCTGCAGTCGCTCCAGATCTAACAGGGAAGTAGTGTCCCTGATGGAGGTCAGATGGTTCGTCTGCATCGCTTCCACAATCACGGAGAGTGGGTTGCCTGCTACAATATCTTGATAAGAAGAGCCACCATCCTGCGGCGCGGCATCACTATGAGCAATTTCTGCTGCCAGCTTCACCTTGAAGTCGGGGAAGCCTTTAAAATGAAGCACCTTACAGAAACGTGTGATCGTTGCCGGGCTTATTCCGCATTGTTCTGCTAATTCTGTAATGCCCATATGAACGATTTCGCCTGGTGAGGAGAGAATTCGTTCAGCCAGCTTTCGTTCCATTTGAGAGAGCTTGGCCTTCTCATGCTCGAGTGCATGCAGTATTGGGGACATCCATTCATCCACCTCGTTTCAATGGGGTATTGAAATTATTTTTATAATTATTAACTAAATGTAGAAAATTATTTTCATACTTAGGATAAAACAAATTCCATTCGGAAGCAAGGGATAAAAATGAATACTAGAGGGGAATATGCAAAAATAAAAAACGGCCTACTCGCAGAAGGCTGCAAAGTGGACCGTTAAATGATGTAATTACGACGGAGATATAAGATAAAAGGGATGCTATACTGTATTGCGTTCTATAATACGGTACTCAAGCTTGCGGTGAACGGGTTGTCCATCATTTCGCTGGATCTGATCATAGATAATCCGAAAAGCGGATATGCCCATTTCAGTTAACTGATTATCTACAGTGGTCAGACCTAACGTTCGGCCGATAGGCTGATCATCAAATCCGATGACGGCCAGATCCTCAGGAATGCGGATACCCTTTTTCCAAGCTTCGATGATTAAACCGGCCGCTATATGATCGCCTGCTGAAATAATCAGGGCATCAGGACGATTCTTCATCTGCAGCAGTTGGTGTAGTACGCGGGCACCGTCCTCTTCGGTCACACAGTTATAGATCATCCATTCATCAATGTAAGGATGATCTGTAGCCGCCAGAAAGTCTCTAAAGGCAATTTGTCGGATAGAGCTGCTGCTGCCGTGTGGTCTTCCTTCACAGTAGCCAATATGGCTGTAACCTTTATCACTCAAATATTGAAGGCCGCTGCGAAAAGCAGAATAATGCTCAATATATACAGAAGAAAATTGGCGTTCTCCTCTATCCTGACATACCACAATAGGGCCATAAGCTGTATATTCTTCAATAGCTTCTGAGCTCATTGTTGAAGAGACCATAACCACACCGTCAATTTCTTTATTGCGCAGCATCTCAAGCACCTTAATTTCTTCTTCAGTACGATAATCGGTTTGGCACAGAACGAGCCGGTATTGAGCCAGCAGTGCTTCTTGAGCCAAGCCTGCTATAATGACTGAGAAATAAAATAAGTTGGTATACGGAATAATAACAGCTATAGCTTGAGTCCGCCCAGTGATCAGATGCACAGCGTTCATATTACGCGTGTAGTTTAATTTTTCAATTGTAGTTAGAACTGCGGTTCGTTTGACTTCACTTACATAAGGGTGATTATTGAGCACCCGCGAGACTGTTGTCACGGAAACACCAGCCATACGGGCAATTTCTTTAATATTAGCCATTAGAGTACAACAGCCTCCCTTTGGTGCTTGTGTATAGTCATTTTATTTTATCATATTGTCCGCAAATAACCTCCCAAATAAAAAGCTTGCTATGGAATCCATTTCATAAATTAGACTGTAAATGCAAGAGATTACCGGACTAAACCGGCGTAACCACAAGGGCGTGACGGACCGGTAGATCTATTGTATTAATAAAACTAAGCTGTTCGTGAAGCTTTTGGCGATCTGTTCCGAAGCAGCTCCCACACAATAAACAGCAGGACAAGCAGCTGTGGAAGCAAGGTTTCCCAAGTTGGATACATGCCAAGCCAGTTAATTGAAGGCAAGCCCTCTTGTACATGCGCAGGAAGTTTGCCAGCGACCTGAAGCGAGTGAATGCTCTCCCCAAGAAAGCGGAATACTAGGTAATAAATAAGAATTGTAGCTGTACGGAAGAAGGCGGCAATCGGTAATTTTGCACTCAAGGCAATCATTGCATAACCTACAATACCAAGAATAATCAGAGCACATCCAATCCCAAGCAGTAATTGAGACAGCTTGATGGATGGAGCCATGCCCACATAAAAAATAGTAGTCTCTGCACCTTCACGTAAAATCGCAAGCGCTGCAACGGAGGACAGTGACCAAAGGTTTCCTTTGGCCAGCGCGCCATCAACTTGCCTACCCACGTAGTTGTTCCAGTTCGCAGTGTTTGATTTGCTATGCAACCAGCGTCCGATGGTGAGCATCATAACTACCGCGACAAGACCAGTAATCCCTTCAATCATCTCCCGCGCTCCCCCGGAAGCTGCCCGAGAAATGGTATAAGTGAGCACAACAGCCAATCCGATACTTGCGGTGAGGCCGACAGCTGCACCGGACCAGATCCATTTTTGCGCTTTGGCGTTGCCATCACGTTTCAGGTAAGCAAGAAGAGCTGACAAGACGAGAATAGCCTCAAGTCCTTCGCGCAACAGAATCAAAGCGGCATCCCAAGCATTATAAGTGGTCTCACCAGCCAAAGGCGTTAGTTCACTAAGCATATTGTCCATGATGGTTAAAGCTTGATCCAGTTTAGGTGGATTTGAGAGCAGGTAACCTGTGACAGCCACACTCTCGTTTTCGATATTGTTGTAGACTGTTGGTGAGGCGATCTGGACTTGCCCCTCGGCAGAAGGCCAGGCTACGATGAATTGCTCCATGATGTTAGCGGCCTCTGTGCTGTTATTGTCTTTGGCAGCGGAGGATGCTTTGTTCAGGTAGTTGATTAATCCCTCTATAGAAGCTGGTTCACTGGAAGTGTCCCCAGCGTCAATGGTTTTGCCTTCACTGTAATCAGCCAGCAGCTGATATAGTGCTTCTGCTTCCGATTTCGCCGACGCCTCACGGAGCGGTTCAGCCTGCAGCGCAATCCGCAGCAGGCTTATTCGCGTCTCCAGCAGGCTGTAGACGGCGGAATCGTCCGCCCGGATGTTGCGCTCCGCCGGCTTCCATCCGCTGACGATGTCGCGGTACGCTGCCGCTGCCGCGCTCCAGTCGGCGCTGCGCGCCGCATCCCGCGTGCGTTCCGCCGCGGGCAAAAGCTTCGCCGCCGTCTCGCGTCCGGCGGCTCCAGTATCACCGCCGACCGTGCCGGAGGCGGCGGTGACGTACGCGTCCACGCTTCTCGCGAGCGTGGACAGTGCGGTTTTGGCGGGCTCGCCGCCGCCCGCCGCAAGGGCTTTCGCCGCGTCTGCAAGCGCGGCGTCAACGGCAGCAGCCGGACCGGCGAGTGCCGGGTCCGGCGTGCCTGTGTTCGCGGTGCGCCACAGCGCAGCGAACACTTCTACATCGGCGGCGGCCGCGTCCCAGCGGCTCTGGCCGGCTTCGACGAGCGCGCTGCCGACCGGCGGCAGGAGCTCGTCGACCGTGCCATCGCCCTCCGCCCCCGCGGGGCTGGAGAGCAAAAGCATACACAAAAAGCCAAAAAGAATCAGCAAGGCAACCTTTGGCATTTGCCGTTTAGGATGCGTAAGAGATAACATCGGGATAATCCCCCTTCAATAATGGACAGCCATAAATTTAGCTTAGTAGTGTTTCCCCGATAAAGCCGCCACTGCGGATACCCGGGAAGCAGGCAAATACCGCGCTGCCGGTGTGAGTCATATATTCGTTCAGGAGATCAGTCTTAGAGAGGCGCTGCTGAATGGCAACGAATTGTTTCATTAAATCACGTTGAAAGCTTATGAATAACAAACCTGCATCAAGCTGGCCCGTGGTGACATCCAAACCGCTGGAAAAAGAGTAGGAGCGGCGCAGCATTTTGACTGTACCGTCACCATGCGCCAATGCGGAGTGTGAATTCGCCGGAATGACAGGTTTCCCGAAAGCGTCCGCCGCTGAAAGATCCAACTCATCGAATTCATCCTTAGCTCCGAGTGGAGCTCCGGTGTGACGATAACGCCCGAAGGTAGCCTCCTGATCACTTAGCGAAGACCGATCCCAGACTTCAATACGCAGACGCACCCGGCGTACCGCCATATAAGTGCCGCCGCTCATCCAAGAAGGACCGTCACTGCTGCTGTTCCAGACCACTTTGTTCATTTCAGCGTTATCAGTTGTATCGGGATTGCCCGTGCCGTCTTTGAAACCCAAAAGATTGCGTGGCGTAGCCCCCTTGGGATCCGCTGCTCCAGTGCGTTGAAAACCTTCCTGTGTCCAGCGTAGTACAGCAGTCCCCCGGGCAATACGAGCCAGATTGCGGATCGCATGAAATGCAACCTGCAGATCATCGGCACAGGCTTGCACACAAATATCCCCGCCACACCATTTCGGATCAAGATTGTCACCCGCAAATGCCGGAAGATCGGCCAATAGGGCTGGGCGTTTCGAAGCTAAGCCGAATCTTTCATCAAAAAAGGAAGGGCCAACACCAAAGGTCAGCGTACACCGTGCAGGGTTTAGCCCGTCCGCTTCCCCGGTGTCTGAGGGCGGAAGATTGGGATTGTCATTTACGTCACCAATAAGCTCGCCAGTAGTAAGAGCGGCAGCGGCAGTGGTCCATGCTTGCATTAGTTTTTTCACATCGGCCAGTTTGGTTGTGGTGAAATCAAAGGCAGCAAAATAAATAAAGTTTTGTGCAGGTGTCAAAATTCCCGCCTGATGGCTCCCATAAAAAGGAATGGAACTGGAATCACCTTCTGCGGCTTTCGTTGGCTCAGCTACAGCATTACGCGCAGCTATAATTCCACCGACACCTCCGCCCCCTAACAAAAGACCAAGGCCAGTGGCGCCAGTAAGCCGCAGCATATCGCGGCGGCTTAATTTTTTACCAAATATAGGATCATTCTTCGATTGATCATTAAGAGGGGGACTTTCAGGATTACCTGGTACTCCAGTGAACTTGTTATGTTTATTCATGAGGGTCACACTCCTAGAATAGTTCCCATGTTGGACAATGGCTCAGCCAAGGCGTCCAAATTCTGACTCAGTTTACGTACTTCATCTTCTTTCAGCTCTTCATAGGAAACATATCCATCTCCGGATTTGAAAGGGGCAAGCTCAGCTTGCAAGGCAGCGAATCGTTCACCAATGGTTTTTTCAAGATCGGCATCCTTTTTAGCTAGTTCTGGTTTTAACAGCTCGTATATCTTTTGCGCGCCCTCAACGTTTGCGACGAAATCATACAGGTCTGTGTGCGAGTAACGTTCTTCCTCTCCGGTTACTTTGGAGGAGGAGACTTCATTTAAAAGCTCAACAGCACCAGTTACGAGCAGATTCGCGTCGATCTCAACGGTCTCAACTTTCGCACGTAACAGCTGTGCATCCTTCAACAATTGGTCAGCAACTTCTGTCATATCTTTAGTTGTATTGTCCTGCCAGAGTGCTTTCTCAAGCTTGTGGAAACCGCGCCACTCTGCCGCATCTACATCATTTTCCCGGGCATCGATATTTGGGTCCAAATCGCCAAGTGCTTCTGCAATAGGCTCAATCCGTTCATAATACATGCGGGCAGGAGCGTAGAGCGCCTTAGCCTCATCAATCTTGTCCTCTTTTACAGCGTTGGTGAAACTCTCTGTTTGCTTCACAAATTCATCACATTGCTGGATGACGTATGTACGATATGAATCTATAGCTGACGTAAAGTCAGCGGTGGCAGTCTCCGGTGCAGTGGTAGCCGTAGCAGTCTCCGGTGCAGTGGTGGCTGTAGTGCTGTTAGCAGCAGTATTTGTAGAATTGTTGTTATTGGTACATCCGGTAAATAGTATGGAGGCTGCAAGCAGACCTGCAGGCACCGCATAAGTAAATTTCATTAAAAAAACACCCCTTTTTTATATCTAAATGATAATCGTTATCAATTATGCTGGACTTATCATAAGTCCGTATACAATTACTGTCAATATAAAAATGTGATGTATCTCATTGTAATAATTGCCCGACAAAAAAACTCCCAGGGTTGGGAGTATGGTTTGTGGTAATGTATCCGATTACAATTGAAAAAGCAGAATAGTAACCGACCCAGCGAACGTACACAGTACTATGTAATCGGCCCAACTATTCTCTTCGCATATTCAGCAACAACGAACTCAGCTCTAGCCCCAGCGAACCTTTGCGCGTACGCAGCAGTAAAGGCCCCAGCGAACCTTTATGCGTACGCAGCAGTAACCGCCTCAGAGAACGTTTATGCGTAGTCAGCAGTAACCGACAAGTTGATCTTTGGGCATACGCAGTAACTAAAGGACTCAGATGACACTAAATGCAGCATTATTCGTTATTTGAGTCGCTATCGGACCGCATAGTCACTATTGACTTGAAAAGTACCGAATATGGGCCTGTTTCTAAGGAATAGCGTCACTGGAGTCCGAAACTTCGCTCAAAAGACGACAAATTTGCAAATAACGCCATCTGGGTCCGAAAGCCTCAGTTGGGGCTGATGAATACACTATTGGAGCGGGCAGCCGACGGTCCACAACATAAAGCAGCGATTCCCATTAATGGCGAATCGCTGCTCTATATTGTTTACGATGTTTAAATGAAGCGAACCGTCTCATTTATAGTTAATTAAGCTGTTAATGCGACAGTCCCATTCTTTGAAGGTTTGATCTGCTTAAGAATAAGATCAAAGGTCATCTGCTTTTTATCGTTCATTATGGGATTCATGATCGGCAGAGGGTTGGTTTTCGAACACTTCTGCAGCTTCCTCTGCAGAAAATTCAGGTTCGAATTTACCTACGAGTGGTAATTTGTTTAATTTCGTTGTTTGTACTTCTGCTTTGGTGGGTTGATTGTTTTTTGAATGGCTCATACATACACCTCCTTTAATAAGGAACAACAAACCGTAGTTTGCCCTGAAAAAAGATGTTCTTATTCATGAAAATTTCAGGATTTTGCATTTGAATGAACTAAGCCCATTTTATAATTGTTACAGCACCATTAACATCAACAATACATAATATGTTTTGACTGTATCCCTTTACCTTGTTATACCAAACAAACCCAGGGCAAGGAGGGGTGACACCATTGAAGGGGAACGAACACCACAGCAAATTTCTGTTGACTCATCGTGAGCGCGAAGTTTTTGAGCTTCTCGTGCAGGACAAAACGACTCGTGATATCGCTGGCTTATTATTTATCAGCGAAAAAACAGTTCGAAACCACATTTCCAATGTAATGCAAAAACTAAACGTTAAAGGCCGTTCACAAGCGGTTGTCGAGCTGATCAAGCTTGGGGAGCTGAAAATATAGCTGGCCATGTCTTCGGAAGTGACGCGTTTAAGCCTTCTTTTGCTCTTCGGGGCAAAGGGAGGTTTTTTGTTTACGCACCAAAAGCAACTGAAGAGTGAGTTAGATCACCGTATGATTTTTATGACATGATAAATTAGAGATATTAAGGTAGTTCAGGAGGATCTGTTATGACCAGATATGAACAACAAAGAAATTTTCTGAAATCCAATTTTCATGAATTCAAACATATCAAAACAGATAAGATCAAGGGAATTGCACAACCGCCAATTGTTAAGCCATTTGATTCAGATTCACTAATTATTGATTTGCCCAAGGTCAGCAAAGACGTTGTGAGTAAAGAAAATATTTTTGATTGTATAGATCAAAGAAGAAGTACACGGTTCTATTCTGAGGAAACTATGAGTCTGGAGGAGTTATCCTATTTATTATGGGCTACCCAAGGGATTAGCGGTATGAATAAGAACGGACTTACGCTGCGGACTGTACCCTGCAGTGGGGCGACGCACACCTTTGAAACCTATTTAATGATTATGCGGGTAGAGGGTATTGGGCAAGGGATCTACAGATATCTGCCTGTGGAACATAAGCTCTTATTTATGTTTGAATTAGATCAACTTGAACAAAAGATTGATGCTATTACTTTGGATCAGCCCTTTGTCCCTAACTTTGCCAAAAAGGCTTCTGTATTGTTTGCCTGGAGTACCACACCCTACCGCTCCGAATGGAAGTACGATATTTCTGCTCACAAAAAAATCCTCATCGATGTTGGACATGTCTGCCAGAACCTTTATTTAGCCAGCGAATCCATCGGTGCAGGTGCTTGCGCAATTGGAATCTATGATCAAAAGTTGATAGATGAGATTTTAGAATTAGACGGCGATGAAGAATTTGTTATCTATCTTGGTGCAGTTGGCAAGAAACGAGAATAGCTAGGAATGCTAGATATGTCTTTGAAGTGATGCGTGTAAGCCTTTTTCACCCTTCGGGGTGGGGAAGGTTTTTTGTTTATATTCCAGCTTATTTGCCCAACTGCTCAGTTTGAACGAAGAGGAAATCGTAATGTTTAATTGATAATCATTCTCATTGCATATATAATTAACCCAAAGTAAGAGGAAGCAGGGATGAGCATGGAGCGAAGCAATGGACTGAAAGAAGCAGAAACGATTGATGCCCATAAGACGCTTACATGTGAAGGGGTAGATTATAATTACCGTTTTAATGGGGCTCATTTTGAGATTAAACCCCCAGTCGAAATAGGGGAAGGCAGTTGCCGCAGCCTGCTTAGCCATGGGTATATCCAGATGACAGATTTTAATCTCCGGTTTAATCGGGATATCGAAGCAAAGGGCAATTTTAGCACTCCGCGTACGGAGCTGGCTTTCTGCATAGGGCATGGCATTGAGTGGGGGACTTCGCTGAAATCGGACTATTTTATTATAGATACGGGAGAAATTGCGCTGTTTCATGGCGGGGTAAGAAGTGAAAACTGCACATACCTGAGTGGGGCGGGGTACCGATTCATCAGCATAGATATGAGCCCGGCACAATTTGAGCGGATGACCAGTGGTCTGACCGAAGATACACGGCTTCGCATTGGAGCTGGTGCGGGTTTGTTTTTTGGAAAAAATAACATCACACCATCCATCCGCTTCATTCTGTCGCAGATTGCGGATTGTTCCTATAGCCATGGCATGCGTGAACTTTATCTGGAGGGCAAAATGCTGGAGCTAATGGCTGTTTATCTCAATGAATCTTTATATGAAGCAGAGCGGATTCCGTGCTCGGTCAAGCTGTCCAGAGAGGATATGGAGAGCCTGCGGCTCGCTAAGGAGATTTTGCAGCGTGATTATTTGCACCCGCCAACGCTTGCAGGCCTTTCTCGCATTATATGCCTCAATGAGTTTAAGCTGAAAAAGGGCTTTAAGGAAATGTTTGGTTATACCGTGCATGCTTACGTTATCGAACAACGGATGCAGAGAGCGCAGCAGCTGCTGGAACAAGGGAGTATGACTGTAAGTGAAGCAGCCTCCAGGGTTGGATACGGTAATGTGAGTCATTTCTCGGCAGCCTTCCGCAAAAAGTTCGGTGTGCGTCCAGGAGAATATCTGATCAGCGGCAGGCAGCGTCTCTTCGGTATTAAGTTGTAAGTCCGTATCCTCCTGCACAGATGCTCCTGTTTTGGTTAATTATAATCCCTTAAACGGTAGCAATCGTGAACAACGTTCCTATACACTAGTGCACAGAGAATCATTCTCAGTGCACTTTTTTTTGTGCGTAATTACCAAGAGTGGGGGAACAGCTGTGAGTAAAACCAAAACCGGCATGCCAAGGCTGCTGGAGATCGCCGGAGAGAAGCGAGGTTTGCTGCTCTTGTCCGGAATATTGTCATCTGTCAGCGCTGTATTAATGCTGATTCCGTTTTTGTCTGTTTATTTCATTTTGGCAGAGCTGCTGCGCCATGCTTCATCGCCTGGACAGGTCGACGGTACGTATATGATCCGCTGGGGGTGGATTGCACTTGGAGGGTTAATCGGAGGGCTGGTGACTTCGTATTGTGGTATTATGTGCTCGCATATTGCGGCTTTTCGAATTCAATATAATTTGCGTGTGCGAATGACCGAGCATTTGGGCAGATTGCCGCTCGGTTTCCTGAATGGGACATCAACTGGCGTGGTCAAGAAAACGCTAGAGCAGAATGTCGACAAGGTGGAAAATTTCGTAGCGCATCAGCTTCCCGATTTAGTCAGCGTGCTGGCTTCTACGGTGCTGATGATCGTGGCGATGTTTTGGCTTAGTCCGCCGTTGGCGGTAGCTTGCCTGCTGCCGATAATTATAGGATTAGGTGTGCAGTCAGCGCTTATGATGAGCAGCAGAGGCAAGGCCAGTGTGAAGCAGTATCATGATTCGTTGGAGCAGATCAATACTTCGGCGGTGCAGTATGTACGGGGGATGCCGGCGGTTAAGGTGTTCGGGCAGACGGTGCATTCTTTCAGAAAGTTCTACAGTGATATGACCAGCTACCGCGATTATTGTCTGGAGTATACGGACCGTTATCAAACAGGTTATATCTTATTCAAAACATTGCTGGCGTCACCGTTTACCTTTATTTTGCCGGTGGGCATCTTCATGCTAAGCGGCCGACCGGATTCCATGTCTTTTGCGCTTGTGCTGCTGTTCTTTCTAATTATGGCGCCCGGCGTTTCATCTCCGCTCTACAAGCTACTTCTGCTGGCTTCAAGCACTCGGGATATTGGCGAAGGCGTGGAGCGGATGGACCGTCTCTTGGCACAGCAGCCTGTATCAGAAATAGCAGAACCGCTATCCCCGCATACTTTTGACGTTGAATTTGTGGATGTAACCTTCTCCTACAGTGAAGATGCAGGGACTGCAGCGGCGCTCAGCGAAGTCTCATTCCGTGCAGAACAAGGGAAGGTTACAGCGCTGGTAGGGCCGTCAGGTTCGGGAAAATCGACGGTGGCCAGCTTGGTGCCGCGGTTCTGGGACCCGCAAGTGGGTGCGATCCGTATCGGTGGAGTCGATATTCGCCATATGGCAATCCATGAATTAATGAATACAGTTGCTTTTGTATTTCAGGAAACCTTCCTGTTCTATGACACTTTGTATGAGAATATTGCTGTCGGCAAACCGGGAGCGACTCTGGAGGAAGTCCAGGCTGCAGCCAGAGCGGCACAATGCGACGAGTTCATTACTCGGCTGCCGCAGGGATACGATACGTTAATTGGTGAAGGCGGTGTCTATCTCTCGGGTGGTGAGGAGCAGCGCATTGCGGTAGCTCGGGCTATTCTCAAAAATGCACCAGTGCTCGTGCTCGACGAAGCGACTGCTTTTGCCGACCCGGAAAATGAGTTTCATATGCAGTTAGCACTTACGGAGCTTATGCGCGGCAAGACGGTTATTGTCATTGCTCACCGACTCTCCTCTATACGTGAAGCTGCACAAATTCTGGTGCTGAGGGATGGAGAAATCGTGGAACGTGGAGAGCACGCAGGTTTGATTGAGGCGGACGGGCTTTACGCCAAAATGTGGCATGCCTACAGTGACGCCGGAGATTGGCATATGGAAAAAGGAGGGGATCAGCTATGAAGGTATTGCATAATATTACTGCCGGCAAACCGCAGCAGTTGCTGAAGCCTGTACTTTTTTCCTTGCTGGCTAATCTAGTTAGTGTGCTTCCGTTCGCGCTTGTAATTGAGGCGGTGCGGTTGATTTTTGCTCCTTATATTACTGTGGGCGCAGAACTTCAGACAGAACGCCTTTGGTGGATCTGCGCAGGGCTTGTCGCCGTCATGGTGCTGATGTTCCTGAGTGAGATTCCCGCCTATCGTACCGCTTACCGCGGGGCATACAATGTTGCTGCACAGGGACGTGCGGAATTAGCAGAACATCTGCGGAAGCTTCCGCTGGGTTACCTGACTCGCCGGGACCCAGGTGATTTAGCCAATATGATGATGGGTGATTTCACGCTCGTTGAGACGGGCATTTCACATCTGCTGCCACAGCTTGCGGGGGCTTTTGTACTGCCGATATTTGCACTTGCTGGTTTACTGTTTCTGGACTGGCGGATGGCGATTTCCATGTTCGTAGCGCTGCCGGTTGCTCTTCTGATCATGTATATATCGGGCAAGCTTCGGCGGAGACTCGGAGCGGATCATATGAAGGCCAAGCTGAACGCTGCGAACCGATTGCAAGAATACTTGAACGGCATACGGGTGATGAAGGCCTATAATCTGACAGGAGAACGATTTGTCCGTCTGGATAACTCTTTTAAAACTTTGATGAAGGAAAGTGTGAAGCTGGAAGGGATGTTCGGTCCGGTTATTCTAACCGCTATGGCTCTTCTCCGTGCGGGGCTGACCTTAATGATATACGTAGGTGTTCATCTATTATTAGGCGGGGAGCTCGGTATTTTGCAGTTGGCAGTATTCCTTATTGTCGGCACACGAATCTATGATCCATTGACCACGGCGCTAGCCAATTATGCCGAATTCCGCTACAACGAACAAGCGGGTGAACGTATAGTAGACCTGCTGCGCCAGCCGGTAATGACAGGTGCTACGAGTCCTCTTCCTAAAAGCAGCACCATTAGGTTTGACAATGTAACCTTCAGCTATGGAGGAGAGCCTGTTCTCAAAAATTTAAGTCTGGAAATGCCGCAAGGTTCACTGACTGCAATTGTGGGTCCGTCAGGCAGCGGCAAGAGTACAGTGCTGCGCCTGATCTCACGTTTCTATGATCCTGAAAAAGGGAGTGTTCTGCTAGGTGGGCGCAACATCAAGGAGATTGATCCAGAACATCTGCTAGGATCCGTATCGGTGGTGTTTCAGGATGTGTACCTGTTTCAAGATACCATTGGGAACAATATTGCTTTTGGGCGGCCGGGGGCGTCGCAGCGGGATATTCAGCAGGCAGCGGAAATGGCTCACTGCCATGGTTTCATCATGAAATTACCGCTTGGTTATGATACGCCGGTAGGCGAAGGCGGAAGCACGCTCTCCGGAGGGGAGAAGCAGCGGATCTCCATTGCCCGTGCGATTCTCAAGAACGCTCCAATTGTGCTGTTGGATGAAGCTACTGCATCGCTTGACCCGCAGAATGAGGCCGAAATCCAGAAAGGAATTGATGCGTTGATTACGGGCAGGACCGTCATTGTTATCGCTCACCGGCTGAAAACCATACGCGGTGCGGACAACATTATCGTACTGGAAGACGGTCAGCTGGTAGAGCAGGGACGACATGATGCCTTACTGCTGCGCGGCGGATTGTACGACCGGCTCTGGAAGCTGCAACAGCAGTCCGTTGGATTCCGCATCACATCTTAGGCAATGCTCAGCACATTTTAGGAGGGAAACGTATGCCTATAACAAAGGATGAATCCACTTGGCCGATCATAAGCCTTAGTTTGGGGGAGGCGTTTGATCAGGAGACAGTAGAAGAATATATCGCTTATTGGGAAGAGCTGCTCGCGCGCCGATCTGCCTTCGGCCTGCTGATGGTGCATTCCGCAGAGAAAAACACACGTCCAGAGCGTGCGGTCACACAGCTGTATATGAACTGGTGCAAGATGAACAAGCGGGAAATCGCCCAATATTGTTCAGGCATCGCGGTCGTAATGCAGAATGCTAAGTTGCTTGCTGTCTACAAGCCAGTTACAGCGTTGTCCACTAAAAGAACCTACGGCTGCCCCGGAGGTGCTTTCTCCGGAGAGGCTGAGGCGATAAGGTGGCTGGAGGAGCAGTTGGCTAAGGCACCCTCGGGTACGAAAACCTAATATAGCTGCCCATAATTTGGGGATACACATTTAAGCTTTCTTCACCCTTTAGGGTGGGGAAGGCTTTTTTGTCTAGAAAGATAAGAATCCGCCAACCCCTCACAACCAACGTGTCAGAGTAAGCTTTTTAAATATAAACGGGGTGTGTTGGATGAAGATAAATAATAATTATTTGAAAGAACAATTAAAACATGTATATTGGCTAAATGGTGGACCTTGTGCTGGAAAGACTACTATGACCAAGAAGTTTGTAGAGGAATTAGGTTTTCAAACATTAGGGGATGATCTCTTAAAATATAGACCATTCTCTAGCCCTATGGAATATCCTGCCCTTCAATTCCCTAATCCTAGTTTAGATTGGAATAAGTGGTTTAATAAACCTGTAGATGAACATTGCCAATGGTTATTTCAAGTGGTCGAAGAGATACCGTTTATCCCGGAAAAGAGAATGATATGTTTTTATACGTCCGATGCGGAGATAGAGAGATTATATTACTTTAGAGAAGACCATAAGATGATTCTGGACTGCATTAACGCTTATACGTTAAATCCAGAAGAAACAATTAAACACAGTAATAAATCTATGATTAAGTTCTCCAATGAAATAAAGAGCGCTTGCACTAAGCTGGGCATCAAAACCATAGAAAGAACACTAAATATGAGCGTAGAAGAACAATTTAGGTTAGTTCGTGAACATTTTAAAATGTAGGGATGACTGTAAGGTATACCTACTCAAAGAAACCATTCCTAGAAAAGTACACAGGTGTGCCCGTATAATAAATAGGAGTAAGTAATTGGAAGTAGACTGATGATGAGGGGAGAGAAGACATGTTTTTCTTTAAGAAAAATAAAGGCATCACAAAAGAGGAACTGCAGGCCCTGGTTGAAGGCTTGGAGCAGGCTTATATGGATAAGGATGAAGAAGGTTTGAGCAAAAGATTTCATCCAGATAAGAGGGGAATGTCCTTTTTAAATCACTTTCAATTAATGATGACATTTCAAATCTATAATATAAAATCTGAAATTCTCGAATTTGAATTGCTGTCAATGGATGCTACTAAAGCAGTCTTTACATACACTCGGAAGCATATTCATACCTGTATCAACCCCGCCGATGAACGTGAGGAAAAAAGAAATCAAATTATCAGTTATTACGTTGAGGCTGTGAAGGAGAATGGTTCAATTTGGATTACGAGGTACAGCCCTTATAGCACGATTTTTGTAGATAAGAAGGGTGATTTCCTTAGTGGTGTGGATGCGGTCATTCCTCCTGGAGAAGAGATCAATTCAGGTATTGTGCGATTCATCCCGTATTTTCAGCTTAATAGCTATGTACCTGCAACATTCCATGTCTACAGTAACAGTCAATTTATCGGATATTATCCGCTAGGAGAATACCATCGGTACGAACCTTCGCATACGTTCACGATTAATTATTTTGATAAGATAGAGGCATCTTCTGTAGAGAAGCATACAGCGGATTATATCTCCCAAGAGACCTTGTTGACCGCTCAAGTACTGCATCAGACTGATAATAGCTCTGTAGTGGAGACGCAGTTGATGAACAATAATGTATTAGAGCATGAACTTGTTACCAGCCTGCTTACGAAGGATGGGTTCTATATGATTAGATTTCTGTATGACAAAGGGGAGCCGATACCGCCACAGGAGCGAGAAAAGTGGAAGCGTGAGATGGTCACTTTAGTAGAAAAAGAGCACAGCAGTTAACACAGAAACTTGCCGTTACAGACAGCACGCGAACTGTATCCTAAGTAACGATAAGTTTTTTTGGGAATAATGAGAGAAAAGGAGAGATGGAAATGTCCTATATCGTTGATTTTAAAAATGTGTCTACGGTTGGTTTAGAATCTTCACCAGTAGTAGATGCGCTTGCTGGTCTGCGTGCTAATGAGGCCCGTTATTTTATGAATAAATACAAGCATGAATTTACGGCTGTACAAGCCAGCGAAAGTCAGGAGACCCTTGATTATGTGAACCGAATTTTAAAAGAAGAACGTGATATTGAGTTTGCGGCCAAGCCTTTAGAAACGTCGCGTTTTCAAGTGGAAAATATTAAATTTGCTTATGTCTTTTATGAGGATGGCCTTGCGGTCAACGTTATGTATACGGTGGATGACCCTAAGAAGCGAGCCGTTGGTTTTAAGCTTTCTGAGGGGATGGAGATCCCAAAGGAGCTAGAAGAGAAGTTTAAGTTTGCAAGGCAGAAGTCCAAACTAGCTGGAACAATTCGGGGTTCGTTTTTTGTAATTAAAAAAGAATACTAAAGTAAGCAAAATTGCAACATAATCAATGAGAGGGCCATTCTGTAAAAGGATGGCCCTAAACCTTGCCAGTATAGATAATTTGCGTAGGTTATCTATGGGAATGGACTCTCATTTAAGAGGCCGATTTATTATATAGAGCAACGAAAACTGGAGTAGCGTGCGCTTCACCATTTTTTTGTATGAGTAGCTAAGATGCTGGAATGTACGGTATAAATCCCGTAGAAAAGAGCTGAGGTAGCTGAGACGGTGAAATGTATGGGATAAATCCCGCAGATAAGAGCTGAAGTAGCTGAGACGGTGGAATGTACGGTATAAATCCCGTAGAAAAGAGCTGAGGTAGCTGGGACGGTGAAATGTACGGTATAAATCCCGTAGAAAAGAGCTGAGGTGGCTGGAATAGTGAAATGTACGGTATAAATCCCGTAGAAAAGAGCTGAAGTGGCTGGGACGGTGAAATGAAGCTAGAATAAAAAGTGGACAGTAGTTAACAGACTGGCGATAATGAGTCCACGGAGGTGTGTTCACATGGGAGAACATCGACAACGGTACAACGAAGAATTTAAAAAACAGACAGTGCAGTTCATTCAAGAGCAAACAAAGACAGTGGGCGACTTGGCGGAAGAGCTCAACATCCCAAAAAGTACCCTGCATCAATGGATGAGCCAGTATCGAGAACTAAAAAATGAACCGGCAGCTAGCTTGGATCGAGTACGGGAACTCGAGGCACAGTTGAAAGAAATGAAACGTCAACTTCAAGAAAAAGATAACAAGATTGCCGATGTGGAAGAGGAATTAGCGATCGTAAAAAAAGCAGTGCACATCTTCAGCAAACCAAGGAACTGAGATTCCAGTTTATTGAAAAACATCGCTCCGAGTTTCTCTTGGAGAAGATGTGCATGACCCTACATGTGTCACGGAGCGGGTACTACAAGTGGCGGACAGAAAAAACCAGTACGCATATGCTTCGTAAGGCTGCGATAATGAAGCGAATTCAGTATCATTTTGCAGACCATCAAAAGCGGTATGGGAGTCCGAAGATCACCCGCCTGTTGCATCAAGAAGGTTATACCGTTACCGAACGCACGGTGAGTGTGTACATGCGACATATGAAGCTTCGCTCCATTGTCTCCAAAACGTATCGCGTACAGACCACCGACTCCAATCATGACCATCCGATTGCCCCGAATACGCTGAACCAGCAATTTAAAATACTCAAACCCAATTCAGTATGGGTTACCGACATTACGTACATTCCTTGCCGGGGAGGGCGCTTGTACCTGGCTAGTGTGATGGACCTTTGCACGCGTGAAATCGTGGGGTGGCGCTTGGAGGACCATATGGAAACTAGCTTAATTTCGGGCGCCTTACAAGATGCTTACGAAGCTAAACAACCGGAAAAGGGTCTATTACATCACTCCGATAGAGGTTCTCAATATACTTCTCATGAATATACGAAGCAGTTGAAAGCGTATGGCATGGAGTCCAGCATGAGCCGCAGAGGTAACTGTTATGATAACGCCTGTATCGAGTCGTGGCACAGCATTTTGAAAAAGGAGCTCATTTATTGTAATCCACGATTCAAAACTAAGGAGCAAGCCTACCAGACACTTTTTCAATATATTGAGTTTTATTATAACCGCAAGCGAATGCATGGCGCGCTGGGGTATCTTTCTCCAGTTCGTTTTGCTGAGCAATTGACTAGAATGTCTGTTGCGTAACTGTCCACTTTCTTGACAGAGGTCCAAAATGTACGGTATAAATCCCGTAGAAAAGAGCTGAGGTAGCTGGAACGGTGAAATGTACGGTATAAATCCCGTAGAAAAGAGCTGAGGTGGCTGGAACGGTAGAATGTACGGTATAAATCCCGTAGAAAAGAGCTGAGGTGGCTGGAACGGTAGAATGTACGGTATAAATCCCGTACAAATGAGTTGAGGTGGTTGAGATGCTGGAATGTACGGTATAAATCCCGTAGAAAAGAGCTGAGGTGGCTGGAATAGTGAAATGTACGGGATAAATCCCGTACAAATGAGTTGAGGTGGCTGAGATGCTGGAATGTACGGTATAAATCCCGTAGAAAAGAGCTGAGGTAGCTGGAATAGTGAAATTTACGGTATAAATCCCGTACAAATGAGTTGAGGTGGCTGAGATGCTGGAATGTACGGTATAAATCCCGTAGAAAAGAGCTGAGGTGGCTGGAATAGTGAAATGTACGGTATAAATCCCGTAGAAAAGAGCTGAGGTAGCTGGAATAGTGAAATGTACGGGATAAATCCCGTACAAATGAGTTGAGGTGGTTGAGATGCTGGAATGTACGGTATAAATCCCGTAGAAAAGAGCTGAGGTGGCTGGAATAGTGAAATGTACGGGATAAATCCCGCAGATAAGAGCTGAGGTGGCTTGGCTATATCGACTTGGTTGGAGACTCTCCGGGGGCATCAGATTTGATCCATTCAAATGTGTTCGACAAGTCACCTATTATTTGACAAAACATGGAAGATGTTGGATGCGGTCAAAAACAATCGAATTATTGAGATTGATATGGAAAAATATTTTGCAGCAGATTCATACTCCTCCTTGTTACAAGCTGAAGATATTGCCGACAAATTATCGAAGCTGGCTTCATCAAAATAACCTTATTGGATTGAACCTACCTGAAGTCATCTAAATAAAAGACGAAGCCTATTATGGCTTCGTCTTTTGTAGTTTTGCATACCCTTTTCATCCTAGAAAATAAGGTCCCTTTTACAAATGAACTATTGGACCGAAAGTACAGTCTCCAGCTCAGGGATATATTCCTTGACCATATTGTTGTCTTCCCACAGTCCTTTAGTCCCAGCTGGGGCTTGACCTTCGGAAACGACTAAGTACGGTTTGATGGTTACGGTACTCGGTATAGTCTTGAAGGGTTCAAAATGAACATTATAAGATTCGCTTACGGGGTGAGCACCGACAGGCTTCAGTTGAACGCCACGTTCATCCACAATGTCAAATTGAAGAGCGATGACGCCCCCGTTAGCACCCTTATATTTCGAAGGGATAGAAGCGAGCATTTCTTCTACGCTCTGGCCCGGTTTGGTTTTGTACTCAATGGATACCTGCGTTGTGATTGGGGTGATTTCTACCTTACTGATCTGCAAGTTAATGTTATCGTGATGCTTGGTCTCCTCTGAAGTTAGGGCGGTAACAGGCGTTGATGTGGTAACAGGCAGAACGAATTCGAACGGGACATCGTAACCCTTTAACGTTATATTTACAGTCAAGTCAAACTGATCAGGGAACTGGACAGTCTGTGTTGTTGTGCTCGGCTCATAATAAGTGTTCAAAACCTGAACCATTATGCTGGAAGCAGTCTCACCATCCATGTGTTCGTAACTCCAGAGCAGAGGTTGGCCTTTATAGAGAACCTCAAACTTATCCACCGCCCCTTTATTGGCATCGGAAGGCGGCGAATTGGGCTCCGAAGCCAGACGGTTTCCAGGAGTGGTTAGGTTCATAAGAATTCGGGTTCCGTCAAATAACAATGTTGGGATATTCATCGTCACATCGCCATGGGTCACGCTTTGGTTTACGTTTGTGATGAAATCCTCGGCTTGTTGAACACCGGGATCTAAGTTTTTTTCGCCCCATAATGAATAGATTTGTCCCAGAACCGGAATTTGCTTGAGTGCATCAGCTATTGCGGGCGATACAAAGCCGGAAGCAAGGAGTGTAACTCCCAGGATTGCAGCGGCTGCAGTGGAAACCCACCATTTATTAAAAGTTCTTGATACATCTATCTTTCTCTGAATGGGGGAAATAGAATTATCGGTCTCCCTGATGATTTGGTAAGTCTCATTCAGCTTGGAGCGGGCAATATCCGATAACTGATCGGGAAGTAAGCTTTGGCAGTTCTTTAATTGTTTTTCTAACTTAGTGTTTACCATGTCGCAACCTCATTTCTTGATTGAATTGAGATGAATGCTTTAGCTTTTTGCGGGCGCGATGCAGCCGGGTCTTCACGGCTACCGTAGAAATTTCGAGAATGTCGGAAATTTGATTGATCGGCATGTCCTGTAGGTAATGAAGGTGAATGACAATCCGGAGGTTCTCCTCAAGATGTTGAACGGCATCCCATAATTCGATTTTCTCATAATCCTTGGAAGTGGAAGGGACTTCGGGAAGTTCTCCATAAGGGAGGGTTCTTGCGTTGTTTTTGAGCATTTTATTGCATTCATTAATCAGAATCCGGAAGATCCACGTTTTGAAAAATGCGGGCTCTCTGAGTGTATGGATGTTCTTAAAGGCTTTTAGCATCGTCTCCTGCAGGGCATCTGCACAATCTTCTTCTTTGTTGACGATGGACCTTGCAGTTCTGTATAAAGGTAACTCTATCTCCTGCATCAACTTCACGAATGCTTCAGGGTCCCCAGCTTTGGCTTTGACGACAATAGGATCTATATGCAAAGATTTACCTGCTTTCTTGACTAGAAGTCTTAGGATGTTCGTAACGTTACTTAAATATTAGATCGGGTAGGTAGCTAGAAGGTTACCACAAACATGATTCCATTCTCCGCATCTCGCAAAGGATGAAGATTACTTTTGCTGTCTGTAGCTAGTAGCAGGGTATCCTTCGCATAATGGGAAGGCATTTCACGGTGCTCTTCCGAACGATTAATGTGTAACTGAGCTAGCAAGGTGAGAAATTGGTTTTTTTCACAAAAAAATCGCCGTTCAAATTCCCTGTCAGGAATCGGACGACGATTTTTCATAAGCTAGTCAGTCAGTCAATCAATCAATAATATAAATGACCCATTCCCCTTGATCGTTTGGCCGAATAGCGTATAGCATTTTTACATTTTCAACGGTCTCTGCGGCCATATCCAAGCGTTGTCCGATTACCGTTATATTCACCTGATGTTCGTTGGGTAACATGGAATCGATGCTTTCAATGTCTGTGAATTTGTACTGATATTGTTCGTTATAATAAGGCTCCATAGCCTCTGCTAGTTTTTTGTTTACGAACCCGGATTGATAAAGTGTGTGGTCATGCTCAACCAAAGCAGTTAGGTTTTTTTCCAGCACTTCAAGTGCGGGAAGATCATTTTCTGTCAATTGATCTGAATATGATTTCAGATTTATCGACAATTCTGCTTTAAAGCTGGCTTCATTTGGCTGCTTAGGTTCTGTGTTTTGCGGCTTCTGCGTACTAATCGCTGGACTTTGGGTTGGCGTATTTGCTCCTGTGCTCGGCTCCTCGATTGGTTTAACGTCCCCTGCACATGCTGCCAGAAAGATTAAAGACATCAACATGACCATTCTTGCAATAGTTTTTAACATCTAACCCCTACCTTTTTTTTGAGGATATGTTAGTTAGTCGCGAGAAGATATGGAGAAGTTTCAAGGGCTGAATAAAGCCCGAAAAAGCGGATTAAACCGCTAGATTAAATCGCTAGTTTTTGTGGATCATCTACAGAGTAACGTCCGCTTACCGCAAGCATGATTGTAGAAATAATGACGAGTATGAAACAGAGCACAAATGAATACCGGTACCCAACAACACTAGCTAATAACCCGCCAACAAGACTGCCAATCAGTCTGCCAATCGTGGATGAGTTAGAGTAGAGCGTGGATGCATACCCAGGCATGTTTGGAAGCAGATCCTGAATGTAGCTAATGCCAATCGCTGAAATAACGGCAACAAAAAAGGCAAGCAAAATTTGGGCTGCAAGCATTTGCCACATCGCGCCTGAAGTAATGACAACGAGATAATAAGCTCCTCCGAAAATGGCTCCGCACATCATCAGGATGCGGTTACTGTATTTCGCACTAAGTAGTCCCAGCATGATCATAAAAGGAATTTCCAGCGCAGCACAAATACTGCTGACTAAACCGACATCGCTTGTTGTTCCCCCTAGATTGTTGGTGATAAAGAGGGCAGTATTGATGCTACTCGTCCAGTGGGCTACATACATGAGTATCATAATCAGAAAAGGAAGCAGAACATTACGGTTCTGACCCAACCGGAAACTTTTTACTTTTACTTCTGCAGTACTGCTTTTCACTTCTGTATTTGATTTCAGGAATAGTGAAATAAGTAAGGCAACCAGCAGGAATACTCCGATGGTGCCCGAGAAAATCCCCTTAAACCCAACAGCAGCAATTAGCAGAGTACCGATTAAAGGACCTGTAATAAAGCCGAGAGAGAAAGCAGAACGCAAGGTAGAATTTGCAAACGCAGTATCTGTAAAATCGCTCTTATTCACTGCTTCTCTAGCTATGGCGAACAATTGAGGCATCCCTGGTGCACCGAGTGCGGTGAACACAATCATGTAAATGAATAAGATCGTAAAATCCCCAATGAGCAAGTATCCGCTATAAGCAAGGGCATTACAGAGCGTGGAGACAAGGTAAATGTTTCTTCGATTTAAGCCAAGGTCAGAGCGTCTCCCGATTAGTGTACTGATCCATATTCCGGCAATTAACGTGGTGGCCAGAAAAACACCAAACAGCCCGACAGATACTCCAAGCTGTTCCGTAAAATAAATGGATAAAAAGGGTGCGCTGAGTGAAATCCCCATCCCCTGCAGTAACATACATAAAAAGAGTAAGCCATAAGAGGGAATCGAAAATAGTGCAGTTAGTCGTTTGAACATGTTGTGAAAGTACTCCTCTATATTTGTTTAGATATTTCATAAAAAAAAGCCGTTGAAATTGATTCCAACGGCTTTTTGTATGCTTGTTTTTTTCAAGACCTTATTCAACATCATAATTGATCAGAAAGAATAAGTCTATACTTTCGGCTGGATTTTATTTACTATTGTGAAGCCGGCAAAACCTAATAAATGGAGTGTTGTTAATGGACGTTACTTGTCATCTCGATAAGACTGACTTACAGGATTATATTAGTAGGGTGTTTGGCAGCAGTTATTTCGTTGCTCGTGTTTCGCGCATGCATGGCGGCGCACAAAAGGTGGTCTACAAGATTGAGTGCAGTAATGGATTTTCCTGCGTTTTGTATGTGTGGGATCTTTCTATGAATTATTTTAAAGAAGAAAAAGCAAATGAAGATATAAATGAACAATCCTATGGAAGTCATTTATTCGAATTAAATAACAGGTACTTAACACAACATGGAGTTCAGACCCCTGCTCTTTATGATCTGAATAAGGAAAGAGATCGTTACTCTTTCGATTATGCTCTAGTTGAATATATAGATGGAAGAATGGCAGAAACCTATTTTTATCATCCCGATTCACGTGTTCAAGATAAAGTTTTTCAGCGTGTGGGGGAAATGCTTACTGCTATGCATACCAACGAGAGGCATGTTTTTGGGAAAGCAAATGCTAACGAGAGCAGCATGAGCGAATGTCATTTATTACAAATGGAAAATGCGAAAGTGCAGCTAGCCTATGCCTCCCAACATATTGAGAAGATCAGGTCTAATCAAAGCAAACTGCTCGATAAGTTGTACGAGCTTGAATCAAAAATTCAACCCAGACAGCAATATGGGTTTATTCACGGGGAACTGGGTCCTGACCATGTTATGGTTAATGATAAACTGGAACCCTTTTTGATCGATATCGAAGGGGCAATGTTTTATGATATTGAGCATGAGCATAGTTTTTTGCAGATGCGTTTTGGGGATTTCTATCGGTACTTAAAGAACGATGCTCTGGATCATGATAGGCTGTTATTTTATCAATTCCACCATCATATCTCCTTAACTTCAGGTGGATTAAAGCTGCTACATAGAGGATTTCCTGACCAACAATTCGCCCAAGGCCTAGCTGATTATCAATCGGAACGCGCGCTGAGGTTTATCGAAGGATGAACTAAACAAGGCGTTTGGGTTGATAACCTACTGCCATGTCCTTGAATGTAACCTATTAGCCTTCTTCACCCTTTAGGGTGGAGGAGGTTTTTTCGGTATACAACTACAGGGCATAATAAAAGACCGCATCCACTGGAGTTGCTTCCAGAACTGGCGGTCTGATGTCTTCGTTATGAATCAATCTTTATCTGAAGGGTTAGTTAATGAAATTTAACGGTCTTGATGCGAGCCTCTTCTTCATAGCTAAGTGGTTTCGGAGATTGCGGAGTGTGGAGATGACGCTCCACGGAGTACTCCATTTTCCGGTAGTCCTCATTACCTGTATTCAATGTTGGATTCCAGTTTTCTGTCACCCAATTTTTAAGTTCCTTAAGTCCTGCTAGCATTTCCTCCAGCCTCCTTTGGCGAAGAAACAAAATAGATTTTGTAGTTCTTTGTTTACGCTTTCATTATAATCCTAAACTCCATTTTTTAAAAGGTGTGTCCGTCTGAAAAACACAGATTATTCAGTGAACATTGTGTGTTATTTAGGTTTTGTGCTTCATCTGGAGAGAAGTGTCTCCCTGTAGGAGACATTTTTAGTGGAGCTGAAAGGATACTCATTAGTACCACTTTTTTAGTTTTTTTTACATCCGTATATCCAACAAATACTACCCTGAAGAAATAAATTTAGGGTGGAATATTTACAGGATTATTTTCTAATGAATATGGAAAAATAAATGATTATTAGCTGCGAGTTGCACTGAAAACCATTATTTTGCTAATCATAAATAAGATTGGTGGAAATAAATTTTATTTTTCTAAAAATAGAGAAAATAATTTACAAAACCAAAATATAATGATATTTTGTTTATGTAGAAAAGAAACCGCTCACAACTTAAGGGGGATTAACAATGACACTCACAAAGTTCCACGGAATTATACCTGCCTTTTATGCCTGCTATGACGATCAAGGAAATATTTCGGAATCCCGGACGCATGCTTTATGTGATTACTTATTTGAAAAAGGAGTTCAAGGTGTATATGTGGGAGGCAGCTCAGGAGAATGTATTTACCAGAGTCTCGACGAACGCAAAGCGGTACTAAGCTACGTAGCTAGTAACCTGAAAGGTAAAATGACACTGATTGCCCACGTGGGTGCCCCTTCCACTAGAGATAGCATTGAGTTAGCGAAACATGCTGCAACCTTAGGATACGATGCATTATCCGCAATCCCGCCTATATATTTCAAGTTACCTGATAGTGCGGTCTATAAATATTGGAGCGAGATTATGGAGGCAACCCCTCTTAGCTTCATTATCTACAACATTCCTCAGACTACTGGATATACACTGACTCCTTCCTTATTTGAGAAGCTGCTTGCGAACAAAAAGGTGATTGGTGTGAAGAACTCCTCCATGCCGACTATGGATATTGAAAGATTCAAAAGAGTGGGTGGAAAAGATGTAGTGGTATTTAATGGACCGGATGAACAATATGTTGCGGGAAGAATCATGGGAGCGGATGCGGGAATCGGTGGAACCTATGCGGTTATGCCTGAGCTGTTCCTGCAAGCTAATGAATTTGTTAAGGCTGGTAAGTTCGAAGAAGCTGGACAAATTCAAAGCGATATCAACGATATTATCATCGCCCTTTGTTCGCTGAAAGGTGCCATGTATGCCGGAATAAAAGAGATTCTAAAATTAAGAGGCGTAAACATTGGCAGCGTAAGAGCACCGCTTGAGGCAGTAGCCGCTGAGGATGCTGGTCCGATCGCAGACATTATGAAATTGATTGATCAAGCTATTGAAAGATATTGCGGTTAAGATAATGAAGAAATCCATCGTATGCTTTGGCGATTCTAATACTTGGGGCTACGACGCAGAGACAGACCGCAGATTTAAGGATGATATTCGTTGGACGGGAATTCTTCATACAGAATTGGGTGACGCCTACCGAATGATCGAAGAAGGGCTTCCCGGCAGAACAAGTGTCAGTGAGGACCCTCTATTTGAAGGACTTTCTGGAATCTCCTATATCTATCCCTGCCTGATGTCACATTCGCCATTAGACTTGGTTGTGATCATGCTTGGGACCAATGATACAAAAGAAAGGTTTGGACTAACTTCTTATAACATCGCACAAGGTATTGTTAGGTTGGCTCTTAAAGCTAAAGATAGCGGTGCAGGACCCGAGGGGAAGGCTCCAGAGGTTCTAGTAATCGCGCCCCCTCCGATTGGAGCAGAGTATATTCATACCCCTATTGGCAAACCAATGGGTAGCGGATGTAGTGAGAAGTCTATGGAGCTCGCTGAGCATCTTGCAGCGTTACTAACGGAAACTGGCATCCACTTTATAGACTCCAGAGATCATGTATCGATGAATGAAATTGATTATATGCATCTTGATCCGCAAGGACATCGTAGCATGGCCGATTTAGTGCAATACCATGCCAAACGGATTTTAAATTAAGGGTTCTATGCTTTCGAAGTGAGTTTTGTACGACGCGATTCAGAGAAGTTAATGCTTACAAAACTTTAAGCGTATGCTTTCGAAGCAAGTTTTGTACGAAGCGATTCAGAGAAGATAATGCTTACAAAACTTTTAGGGAGGTTTATAAATGAAGAAAAAACGTTTACTCTCGACAATGGTTGCGCTAATGGTGATTATTTCTTTAATTTCAGGTTGCTCAGGTAACAATGCTGCTAGCTCTAATACATCCGATAATTCTTCTGCATCTGGGAAGGAAAAAGTGGGGATCAGAGTATGGCTGACTCCACAGTGGAAGGGTGTTGTGGATGCCACGGAGGCAGGCGCGGACTATGATAGCTTCCTAAAGCACGCCGCTGAGAAATTCAAAGCACAATATGATAAATATGATGCGGATATTCAAATAGAGGTCATTGCTGGAGATCAGCGCGATCAATTGCTTAACGTTAACTTAAGCGGAGGAACACCTCCAGATGTGTTCTTTGAGAGTGTATTCCCGATGGGGGATTACGTTCACCGTGGAGCATTGGTTCCTTTGACCGACATCATTGATGAAGACGCGAAGAGCGATATTGCTCAAAACTACTGGGACGCTGTAACGTTCGGAGAAGATATTTATTTCTATCCATTCCAGCACAACCCAGGCACCTTGGTTTACAACGCGGACATGTTTAAAGCAGCAGGCTTAGAAAAGTTTGTGGGTGAAGAATCCGAAATCAAAACTTGGAACTTGGATGAATATCAACAAATTCTTGAGGGTCTGAAAAACAATCTGCCGAAGGATAAGTATTCGAATGCATATCCAATGGCATTATTCGCTGTAAATAATCAGGGCGATACATGGAACCTTGCCTATATGAGAATGTTCGGCAATAAGTTCTTTGATGATCAAGGCAACATTGTCCTGAACGATGAGAACGGAGTTAAAGCTGCAACTTGGCTGAAAAACCTATATGACGGCGGATATACAAATCCAGGAGCAGAATCTGTTTCTTCTAATGATGCCAATGCTATGTTCCAAAATCAGCAATTAGCAATCAGTTTCACTAATCCGATTCTGTTTAATGGTACGAAAGCTAATATGGCGGATGGTACGGCAGCGAAATTTGATATGAGACTTGCTAATATTCCGTCGGAAAGCGGCGATCCTCTATCCTTTACTTATGTAGTAGGCGCTAGTGTATTCAAGTCCAAAGATGCTAAGAAGACTGAAGTAGCTAAAGATTTCGTGAAGTTCTTCTCAAGCGATCCTGAGTTAGTTAAATCCTCTAAGAATGGTATTCCTGTAAGAAGTTCTGTAGCCGAAGCACTTAAAGCGGAGAATCCACTGTTTGCAGCTTACGATGCCAACTCTAAATATTTGTTCAACTTCACAGGCAACGTTCCAGGATACAGCCAATTAAGAGAGGTCTTATATCCAGAGCTACAAGCACTTTACATGGGAGCTAAGACACCGGAACAGTTTGTGCAAGATTATCAGGCAAGTGGCAACAAGGTGATTGAGACCAATAAAGCTGGCTCTGTAATTTTCCAATAATCTAAGACCAGATAAACAATACACGATTGACAGCCTTTAGGGTCTGAAGAGACTCTGGGGCTGTTAATTAGAAAGGTAAACGATATGAAACTACGTAGTAATTACCTAAAAGAGAATATTACAGGTTATCTGTTTATTTTACCTCAGATGATAGTATTCTTAGCCTTTCTTGTCTATCCGATCTTAGAAGGGATGCGGCTGAGTCTATACCAGATTAATTATGACAGTGAGAAATTTGTGGGTTTTGCCAATTACACCACATTGTTTAATGATCCGGTATTTTTTAAGGCTACCATCAACACCGTTGTGTTCGTAATATTTATCGTTCTACTTACAGTGGGGTTTGCATTGTTCGTAGCCTCTGCGGTATTTGATAAAAATGCTAAGTACGTTTCCTTTATTAGAGGAAGTTATTATATCCCGGTAATGGTGTCCATGGTGGTTATGAGTATGGTCTGGAGCTTTTTGCTGAATCCGGCTAACGGACTTATCTCTTATCTATATAAAGACATGGGGCTAGGGACGATTAATCTGCTGGGAAATCCAAAGACGGTTCTGCCAGTCGTGATATTTGTAACCTTCGCAACTAACGTGGGCCAGGCAATTATTCTGTATATAGCTGCGATGATTGGTGTCTCGAAAGAGCTTTTTGAAGCAGCCGAAATCGACGGTGCTAGCAGATGGCAAGTGATATCAAAGATCCTGATTCCTTCGGTAGGACCTACAACAACTTATATTACGATTATCAATATTATTGCCGTATTAAAAATCTTTGTAGTCATTCAGTTACTGACCGGTGGCGGACCGAACAATTCCTCCGTAACACTGATGTACTACCTTTATAATAATGCCTTTAAATATAACCAACTCGGCGTAGCTTCTGCGGTAGGGCTTATCATGTTCGTGATTACATTGATATTGTCTGTGCCACAGCTACGAAGCATGATTAAGGTGAAGTGAGGGGGAATACAACATGTCGAAGATTAAAAACAAGAAAAAGAGAGAGAAGTTTGATGTGATATCGAATGTGATCATTATCCTCTTCGCACTCCTTAATCTTTTTCCACTATATTGGTTATTCACAAGTTCACTCAAGAACAGCTCGGATGTTGTGAAGATGCCTCCAGACTGGTGGCCCAAATCGATTACATTCTCCAACTATGTGGATGTATTTCAGAACCAGCCGGCTTTAAGATGGACGTTTAATAGTATTTATGTATCAGGTGTTTCTACTATTTTGGTTATTGTTGTAGGCTCTATGGCCGCCTATGCATTCTCAAAGATTAATTTTAAAGGTAAAAATATAATCTTCATTATCTTTATATCAAGCTTGATGATTCCTAAAGAAATTATGATTGTACCCTTATTCCGGATCACCCAACAATTTGGAATGGTAAATAGTTATAACGGTATGATTTGGCCGAACGTGGCGGGTGCATTTGGAGTGTTCCTATTAAAGGGATTCTTCGACTTAACCCCTAATGCCTTAAGAGAAGCCGGGAGAATAGATGGTGCAAATGAATGGAGAATCTTCACGCGCATCATGTTGCCTATTGTCAAACCTGGTATTGGAGCCTTATTTATTCTAAATTTCGTGCAAGTCTGGAATGATTATTTGTGGCAGCTGGTTATAGGCCAAGAGAACAAAATGAAAACATTAATGGTTGGTACTGCGACCTTAATGCAGGATTTGAATCCTAATTTCGCTTATAAAATGGCCGGAGCTACCATCGCTGCAATTCCGATGTTGCTAGTGTTCATGTTATTCCAACGGTTCTTCACCAATGGGATTACGGCAGGAGCAGTTAAAGAATAAATAAAAATGTGGAGTGGGTTACTGATGAATACTGAAAATAATGTACTTAAAAAAATAAAACATAAATTAGTCGTCTCCAGTCAAGCCTTACCAGAAGAACCGCTGCATAGCCCGTTTATTATGGGGAGAATGGCTTATGCTGCTTACTTAGGCGGGGCTTCTGGAATTCGGGCAAATAGCGTAGCGGATATTCAAGAAATCAAAAAGCAAGTGAATCTGCCGATCATTGGGATAATCAAAAAGGTGTATGAAGGCTCTGAAGTCTTTATTACACCCACTCAAAAGGAAGTCGATGAGCTGTACCGCGAAGGGGTAGATATCATTGCTATGGATGCTACAGACCGTATTCGCCCGGACGGATCTACTATTTCTGAACTTTTTCCACTTTTAAAAGAGACCTACAAAGATCAACTGTTTATGGCGGATTGTTCTACATTTGCGGAAGCTGCGAAGGCTGTTGAGCTGGGATTTGATCTGATTGGAACTACCTTGAGCGGTTATACAGAGGCTACTAAAGGCCGCAACTTGCCAGATTTTGAATTGGTTCAACAAATCGTCAACAACTTCTCTGTTCCCGTTATAGCTGAAGGTGGGGTTTCCACTCCTGAAGAATTAAAGACCATGTTTGATTTAGGTGTGTATTCAGCAGTGGTTGGCTCTGCGATCACGAGACCGATGGAGATTACGAAACGGTTTGTGAACGCTATTCAGTAGAACGCCAGAGAGGGTAGATGGAAATGAGGATTGTAGCCGTAGATATTGGCGGTACCAATACCAAGATGTGTATATGCGATAAACAGGGGAATGTACATGACTTCAAGGAGTATGCAACAGAAAGCTACTTGGGGGGACCTCATGTAATCTCAAGAATGCTGGAAAAGATTGCAGAATACGATCATTTTGATGCCATTGCCATAAGCACCGCGGGCCAAGTTAATGCAGAAGAAGGATTTATTGTCTATGCTAACGAAAATATACCTAGATATACTGGAATGAAAATTAAGGATATTGTCACCCATCATTTTCATAAACCTGTTATGGTAGAGAACGATGTGAATTCAGCTGCATTAGGCGAAGCTTATTATGGAGCTGCTCAGAGCTTTAACAATTTCTTATGTCTAACCTTTGGCACAGGTATTGGCGGTGCAATCGTCATTAATCGCCAAATCTACAAAGGGGCTAATGGGGTAGCGGCTGAATTTGGCCATATCTTTACTCACCCATTGTCGGCCACATCCGGAGTAGAAGGACTGCCATATTATGAAAAATACGCTTCAACCACAGCTTTAGTGAAGCGGGCTCAGCTGGCAGATCCCGAATGCACGGATGGAAAAGCCTTATTTGATAAAATACAGAGCGGAAATGAGCAGCTTGAACGTATTTTAGATCTATGGATTACTGAAGTGGCTGTTGGTTTAGCTTCTATCACTCATATCTTCAATCCATCCGCGATTATTATTGGTGGCGGCGTAATGGAACAAGAAGATTTGGTTCGAAGGGTAGAAGAACGAACGAAGTCTTTGCTTATGGAAAGCTTTGCGGGAGTGAGAATTGTTAAAGCCTCATTAGGGAATAAGGCAGGTCTGCTGGGAGCTTCCTCCTTATTCGTACATTAATTTATTGAAAAGGAGGGGCTTTTTTGCGGACAATCAGTATTTTTTCTTCAATTCATTCTAAATACAATAATTTGACGAATACGGAGAAGAAGGTAGCGGACTACGTACTGGAGAACACGAGAAGTGTAGTCTACATGTCGATTACTGATCTTGCAGATGCATGTGATGTTGGGGAGTCAAGTATATTTCGATTTTGCAAATCTTTAAGTTATAAAGGGTATCAAGAGTTCAAGATCGCATTGGCACATAGCATCACTGTGGAGAATGAGATCCCGCAGCTTACCGATCAAATTCTGATGGATGATACGATTGAAGCTGTTGCTTCTAAAGTGCTGACCACGAATGTAAGTGCACTCAACGAGACCTATAATTTAATTGATATACAGAAGATCAGTGAGGCTATTGAGTATTTGATTAATGCAGAACGTGTATTATTTTTCGGTGTGGGCTCTTCTCTAGTCACAGCTATGGAAGCCAAAATTAAATTTATGCGCATTACGAACAAAACGGAATGTTTAATGGATTCACATCTGCAGATGATGTCGGCAGCACTGATGTCTAACCGGGATGTCGCTGTTGTGATTTCTTATTCCGGCTCGACCAAGGATAGCATTGAGGTTGCGAGAAAAGCAAAGGAAAGAGGAGCCAAAGTAATATCCATTACTAGGTTTGAAAAGTCACCGCTAACCTCGTACTCCGATCTGACCCTGCTATGTGGTGCTAATGAAGGACCGCTGCAAGGGGGTTCATTATCTGCAAAGATATCGCAGCTCTATCTGCTTGATATTTTATATGTAGAATATTTCAAGAAGACTAGTGAGCAATCCATAATTAATAAAGAAACAACAGCTTCAGCAGTCAGTGAGAAACTGGTTTAGTACATTAAGATGTGAGGGGAATGGAAAGCTATGATCTTAGGTTCTTTGTCATCTTGGGAAGAGCATATCAAGTATGAGAATCCTGTCATTGTTGAGGCTATCGAGGAATTGAAAGTAATCTTACAACATGATCCTGATCTTGGACGAATCGAAATTCGCGGGAACGAAATGTATGCTTCGATTATGGCTCTTGAGGCAAAATCGCTGGAGGAACAAGTCGCAGAGAAGCATGAGGCCTATATTGATGTGCATTATCTGATCGAAGGTGAAGAAACGATTGGCTGGGCAACCCTGCAAGAAGGGATCGAACCCATTAAGCCTTACGATGCCGAAGGAGAATATGCGCTTTATCCCCCATCAGCAGATGAAATATTGTTATCTTTGAAGCCTGGCATGTTCGCGGTCTTTTTCCCTCATGATGTTCACAGACCGGGTATGGGTCAACCGGGGCAGCAGATTAAAAAAGCTGTCATTAAAATCCACACAAATCTACTAACTCCATAACATTGAAATTGAGGCTGGTAGCGGAACCATTCCGCTGTCAGCTTTTTTTGCGTCGCTTCTATTTACTTATATCTAAATTTATAAATATACAAAATATAAAGATTGGTGGTAAACTTAACATGCCTAAAGCTTTTTTTGTAGAGCTTAAGGATTTTTTTGCATGCACATTTATGAGTGAGCAAAGAATATTACAGAGAATTACACTATAGAAAGAATAATGGAGGCAGGAGAGTTAAATGAAGAATAAAGGTCTAAAGAGAATGTTGTTGTTATCTATGATGGTTGTTGTCATCGCTGCACTTGCAGTCGGTTGTGGTTCGAAAAATAATACAAATACAGAATCGTCAGAGGGAGCTGCTCCAGAAGCTGCAAAAGAAGTTACCTCCTTGTCGCTAGGTTTATTGCCCTCGATTGATGCTATTCCTTTTATCATCGCACATGAACAAGGTTTCGATAAAAACCACGGTGTGGAGCTGGATATCCAAACATTTAAAAGCGCCAAAGATCGGGATGTAGCTTTTCAAGCAGGCAAGCTGGATGGTCTAAGCGCTGACCTGGTTGCGATCTCCATTTACAATGAGGCTGGACTGGATGTGAAGATCGCCAGTACAACTTTTGGAGAGTTTGATTTGCTGACTGGAAATGAATCCATCCAGGATGTGAAGGATTTGAAGGGTAAAACCGTGATTTTGTCTAAAAATACCTCCACACAATATACAGTGGCAATGATGCTGAAACAAGCGGGCCTGACCGAAGATGATATTACAGTCACAGAGGTTCCACAGATTCCGACCCGTTTAGAATTGCTTAAGAATAATAAGGCGGATGCGGCTATTTTGCCGGAACCTTTTGTAACTATGGGCAAAACCTCAGGGTTGCGTGTACTGAGCTCAACGCTAACTGCGGGAGTAAATCCGTTCGTTTTAGCTTTCCCGCAAACTGCAATTGATGCCAAAGCAGAGGCTATCCGCAGTATGTATGCTGCATATGATGAAGCAGTAGCTTATATGAAATCCCATGAGCAATCCGAATATATCGATCTTGTAATCAAAGAAGTAGGATATCCGGAAACATTAAAAGATGAAATCAAGGTACCAGATTATGTACCAGCTTATCAAGTGGATGTGAAGGAAGTAGAGGCTGCATTTGCTTGGGCACGGGAAAAAGGTTTGCTCAGCAAAAATATCTCGGCCGAAGATGTGATTTCTGATGTCCAATTCAAGAAATAAAGGACTCGTTATAAAGGATCTGAAAGTAGAATATAAGAGCGGACAATTGGCCTTGGGTCAGGTAGATTTAACTTTGCCGGAGCACGGGATTTACACCATTATCGGACCCTCCGGCAGCGGGAAATCAACTTTATTACGGGCGATTGCGGGCTTGCTGCCTAGCTATCAGGGACACATTCTTTTTAATGAGAAATCTGTGCATGAGAAAGAAACGTTAATCGGGCTGGTGCCGCAGAACTACGGGCTTCTTCCTTGGAAGACTGTACATGATAATATTCAGATAGCGATGAAGATTACGCATACGGCAAGTTCATCCAAGCAAGAACGGGAGACGCAGATTAAGCAGTGGCTTTCGTCGATGGCGATCTCTGATTTAGCAGAACGTTATCCCTTATCCCTTAGTGGAGGCCAGCAGCAAAGAGTGGCGATTGCCAGAGCTTTTGCCATTTTGCCTACTATTCTGTTGCTGGACGAGCCATTCTCTGCACTCGATGCGATAACAAGGGAAACGCTGCAGGTCCTCTTTTTAGATAACTGGCTGGCTAACCCTACGACTACGTTATTTGTCACTCATGATGTGGAAGAAGCGATTCTGCTGGGGCAAAAGATTATTGTCATGCCTTCCAACAAAGAAACTACACCTGAGATTATTGATAATCAGTTGGTGTTTCATATGAAGCATGAGGATAAGCGGGACAGTGTAGATTTCTTTGAGCAGACTAAGCGGATTAGAAAGGTAATGCAGGAGATATGGTAAACAAACGTCGACTTCATCATCTAGTAAGGCTTCTATTTGTATTTGTTTGTATGAATGTAGTCTGGTATATCGCATTTTTACTTATGAATCATTCGATTTTGCCAAGTCCCTTTGCTGTATATAAAGCGATGTTTCAGTTAGGGGCGCAGGATATTGCTATAAATGTAGGGTATAGCTTGTTCAGAATTTTTGCAGGTGTGGTAATGGCGTTAATTATTGGACTGCTTATAGGTCTTCTAATGGGACGTTCGTTGACCTGGAACAAACTGCTGGACCCTGTGGTTTACTTGACCTATCCGGTTCCCAAAATTGCCCTGCTTCCAGTAGTGATGCTGTTCTTCGGGCTTGGGGAAACGTCCAAAATCCTAATGATCATGCTGATTCTATTGTTTCAGATCATCATCTCTGTAAGGGATGGGGTTAAGGCTATTCCGGACAATACCTATGATGTCTTAACTAGTATAGGTGCCAGCGCTGTGCAGAAGTTCTGGCATGTGACACTGCCGGGTGCATTGTCAGTGATTCTGAGTACGATTCGTATTTCGCTAGGGACAGCGATATCTGTACTGTTTTTTACGGAGATTTATGGAACAGAGCACGGCATGGGCTTTTTCATCATGGATGCGTGGTTAAGATTAGATTATCCGGAGATGTATGCGGGAATTATGTTGTTCAGCTTGGTCGGTTTTATTCTCTTCTTGCTTGTTGATTTTCTTGATTACAAGTTTATGAAGTGGCGGAATTAAATTTAGTTGAGATATAACTATAGCTTTCCTTTGCCCGAGTTTAGGCAAAGGGGAGCTTTTTTTATATGATTTTTTGGTGAGAATAAAATTAATTTTAATTTCATCATTATTTGAATGGAAAAATAAAACAGTAAAATAAATGGAGGGAAAAATGAAAAATAAACTTACTTATGGCTGTAAACCCCCGTTTATTTTAGAGGAATATAAAGATGGTGAGATGAAAAGAGGGAATTTATTTTAAAAAAACTAATAAATCTCTTAATTTCTTGCATATCTATTGGAAATTATATTCATAAAAGTATAAAAAGGTTTAGTTTAATTTATTTACAACCAGATTTTAGTATGGTATTTTATCAATGGAAACGGATTCATTTAGGTTTTACGGAATAATTTTAAGTTTTTACGAATGGAAGGATTTGTTCGCTTCATAAGAAAATGAAAATGCTAATAAAAAGTTGGGGGTAAATATCTTTGAATAAATATGGACGAAAACTATGGCTTACGGTGTTGATTTTCGTGATTGTAGTTGGCGGTCTGACGTATTATTGGGCTTCTAAGGGAGAAAACACCGCGCCACTGTCTCAGTCTAAGGAATCTGCCGTAGAAGCAACGGGTGAAGCGGGAAAGGAAACTGTTCCACCGGCGACAGCAGCTAATACAAGTAGTGGACCCGCGTATACGTTGACCGTGGATACGGAAAATCCGGGAGCTAAGATAAGCCCGATGTTGTACGGAGCCTTTTTCGAAGAGATTAATCATGCGGGAGATGGAGGGCTATATGCAGAGCTGATTTCCAATCGTTCCTTTGAGGATAGTTCGGTCACATTGTTCAATTGGTGGATTGATGAAAAAGGAGGCAGTAAAGGGAAGCTTGCTCTGACCGGCACTAAGCTTTTGAACGATGCTCAGACCCAGGCAATGGCTTTAACAGTATCATCTGCTGCCGAGGGCGGTTCGGTATCTGCTGTGAATAACGGTTACTGGGGGATCGCTTTGACGAAGGATGCCAGTTACAAGTTGTCTTTCTATGCGCGGCCAGAGCCAGGGGACAATATGCCACTGCGTATAACGTTAGAAAGCCCGGATGGCAAAGAGCTATATGCAGAACAGACCGTTGATAAGTTAAAAGAAGGATGGAACCCATATACATACACACTGACTTCTACAGGTACTGTAGTAAACGCACGAATTGTAATCTCTGCTGCAAATGTAGGTACTGTTTATCTCGATATGGTGTCTTTGTTTCCTGAGACTTGGAACAACAGAGAGAATGGACTTCGCATCGATTTGGCTGAAAAGGTAGCTGCGATGAAACCCGCATTCGTTCGTTTTCCGGGGGGATGTTTTGTGGAAGGAAAAACGCCAACAGATGCTTATCAATGGAAGAATACCATTGGACCGATTGAGACGCGTCCCGGTCATAAGGGATATTGGGATTATCGCTCCTCAGATGGGCTGGGCTTCCACGAATATCTGCAATGGGCTGAAGATCTGAAAGCGGAACCATTATATGTAGCTTATATCGGGATTTCACATAACGGAGATCCTATAGCCAAGCAGAATACCGTTCCAGTCAGTGAAATTCAGCCGTGGATACAAGATGCGCTGGACGCCATTGAATATGCAAACGGACCGGTTACTAGCAAATGGGGGGCACAAAGAGCCGCCAATGGTCATCCGGAGCCTTTTAATATGAAATATGTAGAGATTGGTAACGAAAACAATTTCCAGATGAGTGAATATATTAAGCGTTATGGCTTGTTTTATAAGGCAATTAAAGAGAAGTATCCAGAGATTCATCTCATTGCCAATGCGGCAGTTGAAGGGGAGCCTATCGAACTGGTTGATGAGCATTACTATGAAACCTCTGAATGGTTCCTCAGCAACTCGAACAGATACGATACTTATGACCGGAGTGGTCCTGAGATTTATGTTGGTGAGTATGCGGTGACCAAGGGTGCTGGAGAAGGCAATCTGAACGCTGCAATCGGCGAGGCCGCTTTTATGATGGGCATGGAACGGAATTCTGATATCGTGAAAATGTCCTCCTATGCTCCATTGTTTGTGAATACGAAGGATCGTACTTGGAACCCGGACGCTATTGTGTTTGATTCATCGACTAGCTACGGAACACCTTCTTATCATGTGCAGCAGATGTTCGGAAGCAATAAGGGGGATGTAGTTCTTCCAACCTCACTTGTGGCTCTAGGACAAGAAGAAACCTCCGGTAAGCAATCCATTCAAGGTGGAATTGGTTTGGGGACTTGGGCCACCCAGGTAGAGTACAGCGATGTACGAGTAGCGAAAGGTGATGACGTTCTTTTTGAAGATCATTTCAAGAAGGATTCCGGAGCCTGGACTCTAAACAATGGGGACTGGGAACAATCCAAGGGTACTTTTAAGCAGACTTCTAATGATATTGATATTCGCGCAGTTGCCGGTGAGGCTTCATGGAGTGATTATACACTTTCTCTTAAGGCGAAAAAGACTGGCGGAGCAGAAGGCATGCTCATTATGTTCGGCTCTAAAGATGAGGGCAACTTCTATTGGTGGAATCTTGGCGGCTGGGGAAATACGCAGAGCGCGATTGAAAAATCAGTAGGTGGAACAAGAGCAGTCATCGGAAGAACGGTTCCTGTAAGGATTGAGACTGGGAAATTGTACGATATCCGCATTGAATTATCAGGTGCTAATATCCGGCTCTATCTCGACGATGAGCTTATACAAGAGGTGAACGATGAAAGTCCGGCAGGGCCGCTGTTCCAAACTGCGAGCCGTGATCTTGCCACAGGTGAGCTGATCGTTAAAGTCGTTAATGCAGGTGACACTGCTCAGCGCACGGATGTTTCTTTTGCCGGACTTGCCACATCAAGCCTGGAAGGAACAGCTACCGTACTTCAGTCGGACGATTTAAATGCTGAGAATAGCTTCGCTGAACCTGACAAGGTGGCACCTGTAACTCAAAAGATAAGTGTAGACAAAGGTAGTCTGGAGTTTGAATTCCCGAAATATTCCGTGACCGTGTTCAGACTAAAGGAAGGGGGCAAATAGCTGGTCACGGAGGGAGTTCACTCCTTCACTATAAACAGGCATTTATTTGTTCAATTTAAGAGGGAGGTTAGGTTATGATTTCGCAAAGAAAAACGAGCAGTTTAGTCGTATGTATGTTAATGGTTTTTGTGCTTATTCTGTCAGCCTGTAGCAGCGCTGGAAGCTCAACGACGAATAAAAATGCAGCTAACAACGTAAAAACGAACACTGAAAAAACCAATAATGCTAGTGAGCCAACCAATGCAACAGCTACTGAGGGCACGGAAGCAACAGATCCTGCCAACGACCTGCCAAGCAAAGATATTCAAGGTGAGGTTACCGTTTGGGCCTTTAATGAAAAAGTGTTCGAGGAAGTCGGCGCTGCTTTTATGGCTGAATATCCTGGAATTAAGCTGAAGACGGTAGTTATGCCCTTTGGCGACCTGCATGACAAGCTGCAAACGACAATCGCCGCAGGTAGCGGGGCGCCCGACGTAGCAGAAGTAGAGATGTATCAGTTGAATCGCTATATGGCGGGCAATGTGCTGGAGAATCTTTTGGAAGAGCCTTATAACGCTGGAAAATATAAAGATCTGGTTGCTCCTTATAACTGGGAACGTTGGATGACACCAGACAGCTCACAGCTGCTTGGTATGCCTTGGGATATGACACCGGGGGTTTATTACTACCGTGCAGACATTTTTGAAGAGCTTGGATTGCCAAGTGATCCTGCTGAGCTTGGCGAATACATGCAAGATGAAGAGAATCTCTTGAACCTGGCTCAAATTTTGAAAGCTAACGGTAAATATTTCATGGAGTGGAGCGATGGCCCGATCGTATGGGCAGGAGATGAAGTCGGCTACTTTGATAAGGATATGAACTGGACACGTAATACGGACAAAATGGTGAAGGTTCTTGATATTACAAAACGTGGACAACAGCTGGGCTGGGCACCTCATATCGGTTATGGCTCAGACGAAGGTAAACAGCTAGTTCTAAAAGGTGATTTAGTTGGTGTCGTATCGGGTTCATTCGGAGCGCGCGGACTTCAAGAAACATTCCCTGAGCTTGCCGGAAAATGGAAGGTAACCCGTTTGCCAATAGGAATTAACGTGGGAATGGGCGGATCAAGCTTTGTTATCCCTTCGCAAAGCAAAAATAAAGAAGCGGCATGGGCTTACATTCAGTGGAGCATGAGAAGTGAAAATGCTTGGAAAATTTGGACAAAACATTCCATTCAGCCGGGTTACAAGGATATTTCCAGTCTTGATTGGTACGCAAACACTAAAAATGAATATCTGGGTGGGCAAGAGGAATTTAAACTATATGAGCAATTAAGTAACGATATTCCAGTCAAACACCTTACCCCAGTGGATAACAAGGGCTGGGAAATCTTTATAGCAGCGATCGGTGATGCACTGGCTAAGAACACAGATTCCAAGACGGCTATTCAAAAAATTGGTGATGATGTCTTGAAGCAAGCGTCTAAAGAAATTGCTGCCTTTAAAAAGGCAATGGGAATGCAGCCGTAAGGAAATCTAATAACAGGAGGGGCAGCCTGCAATTGCCAGAGCTGCCCTGCTTGTATTCACTTAAGTCCGAGAGGCCCGTAAAGATGGGAGGAGACCGATGCGTGTTACGCATACTGCGAAAATATAAGATTAGTTTGTTGTTACTGGTACTTTTAGGAGTCTCCCTAGTGTGGTGGAATCAATCACGAGGGTTTGATAATTCAGCGATGGATGGCATCCCCGTTTATGCGGATGTTGATGAAAGCTCTATTTTAGAAAGCGATAGTGTGAATTCAAAACTCGAAGCCTCTTACTTAAGCTATTACGAGGAAAAACAGCAGGATGGAGCAAAGGACTCATCGGATTTTACGCTTGCTATTCCTTCGGCGGATTATAAGGCCATTAGTTCTGAAGGTACAGAGGTAATGACGGATCTTGGTGGGAGACCCGGCAAGGTACTAGCGCTTAAAGCAGAGGATAGCTGGGTGGAATATAAATTTACGGTTCCGGCAGATGGGTTATATCAGATGGGGATGGAGTATTATGCCCTTCCTGGTAAACGATCCTCGATCATTCGAAGCGTAAAGATTGATGGGGAGTATTTATTCTCTCAAGTAAAAAAAATGGAATTCCAGCGGATGTGGAAGGAAAGTGCAGAGCCATGGCTGGACAATCAAGGGAATGAATTTAATCCCAAGCGGGAAGAGGTAACAGGCTGGCAATATCGGGAGTTTCGAGATGCCGAGGCCAGAACTGCGGATCCCTTTCGCTTTTATCTGACCAAAGGGGAGCATACGGTGAAGCTGGAAGCCATCCGGGAACCGGCTGCACTTAGTGAACTGAGAATATTTTCTCCAGAACCGCTCCCGACTTATGCGGAAGTGAAGCAGGAGTATGAGAATAAGGGTTACAAGCCTGTTCAGAATCAAGTGATCAAAATTCAGGCAGAAGAATCCTCCCTTCGTTCAGATCCAACGCTGAAGCGGATCGAGGATCGGGAGCCACTCACCGAACCTTTTAACAAAGATGCTATTGTGCTTAATAGTTTTGGGGGTGTCGGGTGGCGTACGGGTGGACAATGGGCGGAATGGGATTTCGAGATTCCTGAGTCAGGGCTCTACAATATCGCAATTCGTTACGGCCAGTGGTTCCTAAACGGGATACCGGTGGAACGCCGGATTATGATTGATGGCGAGGTACCGTTCCAAGAGCTGAATGCCTTGAAATTCCCTTACAAAGCGGAATGGCAAGTAAACAAGCTAGGGAATGAGGATGGAGAGTACTTCTTTTATCTAGAACAAGGTAAGCATACGTTGCGGATGGAAGTTCAAGTATCGGGCGTTGGCGGAATGATTGAAGCTGTGCTGAACACTACACATAAAATGTCTCTTTTGGGACGTGAAATCACGCAGGTAACGGGAACGAACCCTGATCCAAACGGGGATTGGCAGCTGGAGCAGAACATTCCTAATCTTGTGCCACGTTTACATTTGATGGCGCGGACGTTGGATGATGCTGTGCAGGATATGTATGCTTTTGGCGTTGCCGATGGAAGCTCTGAGCTGAGTACGCTTTATGAAGCACGTGACCGGTTCCTGGAAATGGCGAAGGATACCTCAAGTATTCCAGGTCGTCTTCAGCAATTTACGGATCTGCAGTCATCGCTTGGCTTATGGGTCAACGGATTAATGAAGCAGAGTATTGTAATGGACTATATTGAAGTGAAGTCGGAAGATCAGCCATGGCCTAAAGACGCGGCTCCTTGGTATACCCGTGTAGGGACGATGACGTATGACTTCTTTAGTTCTTTTACAAAGGATTACAGCGGCATAGGGAATACGTACAAAAATGAAAAGGTGCTGGATGTCTGGATCTCTCGTGGACGTGATTGGGCGGAGATCATTAAGCAAATGGTGGATGAGGACTTTACACCAAACACGGGCATCAAGGTGAACGTCAATATTATTCCTACGCTTGCAGCGGATCAGAAGCAGATTCTGTTATTAGCCAATACTGCCGGACTTGCTCCCGATGTGGCACTGGGGGTTGAGGGTGAAGTGCCGATTGACTTTGCGGTGCGGAATTCACTCGTGAATCTGAATGAATTCTCAGATTATCAAGAGGTTGCTGAACGTTTCAGAGCGGGTGCACTGATTCCTTATAAGTATGATAACGGAGATTTTGCCTTACCTGAGAATCAGAACTTCACGATGCTCTTTTACCGGAAAGATATTATGGCACAGCTGGGCATTAGCGATAAGGATATTCCGGATACGTGGCAAGAGGTTATGGAACTGATTCCTGTGCTGCAACAAAACGGGATGGACTTCTATTATCCACATGCCCCGAACAACCCGAGTCTAGCCATTAATGAGTTTGCACCGTTCTTATTCCAGTATGGCGGGGATTTCTATAAGAATAATGGGATGTTGTCTGATCTGGATTCACCAGAAGCACTGACAGCTATGAAAATGTGGACGGGACTCTTTACGAACTACAAGCTGCAGAAACAAGCGGATTTCTATAACCGTTTCCGTTCTGGAGAGATGCCAATCGGCGTTGCTGATTATTCCACATACATTCTGTTATCTACTGCCGCACCTGAATTGACAGGCTGGTGGGGCATGAAACCAATGCCGGGTATTGAACAAGCCGATGGACAGATTAACCGTTCTACAGGCGGGCTTGCACAGACAGGAATTATTTTTAAGGATACGGAGATGAAAGAAGAGTCTTGGGAGTTCCTGAAATGGTGGACCAGTGCGGATGCACAGGAGAACTTCGGCTCAGAGCTTGAGTCTTTGCTGGGTGTTGAAGCTCGTTGGAATACAGCCAATGTTGAAGCACTCAAACGTCTGCCGTGGCAGCAAGATGATATCGACGCCATTATGGAACAGTGGGAGTGGTTTAAAGAGCGCGAAGTGGTGCTTGGAGGATATTACACGACCCGGCATATCGCCAACATCTGGAATGAAATTGTGCTCAACGGTAAATTCCCGCGGGAGGCGATGGAGCAAGGTGTACGTGAAATCAATAAAGAGCTTAGTAAGAAACGCGAAGAGTTCGGAATTGAAACTTCCCAGACTTCAAGCGCCAAAGAGGAAGGAGGTCAGAAATGAGTAGTGAAATAATTACACCGGCACAGAACGAAGCCGTACAGATGCAGCCGACGAAAACTCCCGGGAAATGGACTCAGCTTTGGTTAGATATCAAGAAAAATAAAGTTTCCTATTATTTCTTGGCCCCTTTCCTGATTCTGTTCACCGTTTTTACTATTGTTCCTATTATCATGTCCGTCGTTCTAAGCTTCAGCTATTACAACATTATTGAGACACCGAGATTCATTGGCTTCTCTAACTATAAGCTGTTGTTTGTAGACGATGATATCTTTCTTAAAGCTGTTGGGATTACGCTGAAATTTGCCATTATTACAGGTCCGATAGGTTATATTATGGCCTTCTTGCTGGCCTGGCTGATTAGCCAGATTCCGCAGAAGTTCCGCTTTTTCTATACCCTATGCTACTATGTGCCATCGATTACAAGTGCAGTAGCAATGTCCGTGGTTTGGTTGTATTTGTTCGCCGGCGACCGCAAGGGGTTGCTTAATCACTGGCTCATTCAGCTGGGGATTATCAATGAACCTTATTTATTTCTGCAAAATGTGGATTCCATTGTACCCGTTATCATCATAGTTTCCTTATGGATGAGTATGGGGGTAGGTTTCCTTGCTTTTCTGGCCGGACTTCAAAATGTACCGACAGATTTATATGAAGCTGGCTCAATTGATGGGGTCAAGTACCGCTGGCAGGAGCTTTGGTACATTACGATTCCATGCGTCAAACCGCAGCTGTTATTCGGTGCGGTGATGCAGGTGGTCGGTTCGCTTACCGTATTTGACGTCAGTATGCGGCTTGTTGGATTTCCGAGTCCCCTTTATGCAGGCCATACGATTATGGCGCATCTGTTCGACTACGCATTTATCCGCTTTGAGATGGGATATGCGTCAGCGATTGCTGTATTACTGTTCGCTTTGATGCTTGGGCTCAACCGTCTCATCTTCAAAGTGCTGGGGAGGGATTAGGATGCACAAAATAAATTTACGGCGTATTGACTATGGCGGCATCTTTTTATATCTGTTCTTAACGGTGTTTGGCCTAATTATGCTGCTGCCACTTGTCTATATGGCAGTGACTGCTTTAAAACCAACAAGCGAACTATTCCTGTTCCCACCGCGGTTTTTCGTAGTGAATCCGACAATGGTGAACTTTCGTGATTTGTTGTTAATTACCGGAACCTCGGCGGTGCCGTTCTCACGGTTTATTTTCAATAGCGTGGTCGTTACATCGGGGATTGTGGTCGGGGGTGTCTTAATTTCAGCAATGGCGGCTTATCCGCTTGCCAAGCACAATATGCCATTTAAAAGCGCTATCTTTAGTATGATTGTGGCGGCGCTGATGTTCTCACCCTTAGTATTGCAAATACCGCAATATCTGCTGATTAGCCGCAGCGGATTAATGAATTCGTATTTTGCAATGATCTTACCTTATCTGGCTGCACCCATGGGAATGTTTCTTATGACCCAGTTCCTGCGGCAGCTTCCAGACGCTTTATTAGAGGCGGCCCGCATAGACGGGGCTTCAGAATGGAAGGTATTCTGGGTGGTTGTGATGCCAATGCTTAAGCCGGCGATTTCGACTTTTGCTTTATTTAGCTTCATTTCTGCTTGGAATGATCCGTATCCTTCAATGGTCTATACGACTGTTCAGGAAATGAAGACATTGCCGCTCGCCATCCAAACTATCAGTGGTGGAGCCGGAGTCGTTGCTAGGGTAGGCACTTTGGCAGCAGCAAGCTTCTTGATGATTCTCCCGACTATTCTTGTCTTTATATTAACGCAGCGGATGGTGCTTCAGACAATGGCCCATTCGGGGCTGAAGGAATAGGGGGAGTCATGATGATAGGACGTAATATGAAAAAAATGCTGCTAACAGGGCTAATGGTGACGCTGACACTGCCAGTGCTGCTGCTTCCAGGGCAGGCGCTAGCTGGTGAAGCCCCATATGAGGGGTATACGTGGAATCAGTCCGGCAATGAGGTCCGCTCGATTAATGGTTATCTCTACGATTCTTCTATCGATCCAACAGGAACAGATACGGGGTCCTTCAAAAATCCGGAATCTCTCTTTATTAGTGATGACGATTCACTCTACGTAGTAGACACGGGCAATAGCCGTATTGTTCATATGGATAAGGACGGTCGTCTGCTAAATCTGATCGGCGATACGGAAGGCAGCGGCAAGCTGCAAGAGCCGAAGGGTGTATTCGTGAAAGAGGATGGAACGGTATATGTAGCAGATACAAAAAACGCGCGTATTGCTATTTTTGATAAAAATGGCAAGTTCGTAAAAGAGTTTCTAAAACCGGACAGCCCATTACTGGGTGCTAATTTCTCTTATTCTCCTTCTAAATTAGTCGTAGATAAGCGTGATTATATGTATGTGGTGAGCGATGGTAACACGCAGGGGTTGCTGCAAATTGACTCAGGCGGTAAGTTCAAGGGGTTCTATGGAGCGAACCATGTAGGCTTCTCCTGGACACGACTCTTAATTAAGCTGGTGGCCACCAAAGAGCAGCAGAACCAGCTGGCGACCGTTAAACCTTCTGAGTTCTCCAACGTGGATCTGGATGAAGAAGGATTTATCTACAGCACAACCCTGGGCGAAGAGTATAACCAGATCAAACGGTTATCTCCGGTAGGCGTAGATACGCTGAACATTGGTAAACGCTGGTACGGCGATTATTACTCTGAGGGTCCATTCAGTATGGCTTCCTTTATGGGGATCAGTATTGATAAGAACGGATTTATAACCGCGCTGGATTTGCAGTCCAGTAAAGTCTTTCAATATGACAACCTGGGGAATTTGTTATTCAGCTTCGGCGGGATCGGGGATCAGAATGGACTCTTCGTGACTCCTTCCGCCGTAGATCAAACCGCTGATGGCCTGATCTATGTAGTGGATAAAGGACGGGGCAGAATCGATCGCTTCCGGAACACGCCGTTTGCGGATTTGGTTCATCAGGCATCTTTGCTATATGTAGATGGCAGCTATGACGAAGCGCAATCCTTATGGCAAGAGGTGCTGCGATTGAACGCCAATTATGATATGGCTTATCAGGCTATCGGCAAAGCGCTTTATAAAGCAGAGCAATATAAGGAATCTATGAGCTATTTCAAGCTTTCAAATTCCAAAGCTGACTATTCATCCGCTTTCCGCGAATATCGTAAATTGTATATCCGGGAGCACTTTACTTATTTCTTTGCCGGCGGAATCGGGCTGTTCTTAGTACTGCTCTGGAGTGCGCCGAGATTATACCGGAGATTCCATGCCTGGCTGTATAGAGGAAACAAGGCAGTATTGGATCCGGCAAAGGGGGAGATTGGATGAACACTTTGCGAATGATTCATCAGGTTGTAGTTCATCCTTATCAGTTCTATAACGATATTCAAGGAAAGCAGCGTATCCGCTGGATACAGGGGATTGCCATCGTTCTACTGACCTTTGTGGCACGAATGATCTCGATTCTGATTACAGGGTATGCTTTTCAAACAAGAGAGCCGCATGAAATCTCCATGTTTCATGAGTTTATTTGGCTTATCGTTCCTTGGTTGACCTGGTGTGTCTCGAACTGGGGTGTCAGTACGATTATGGATGGTGAGGGGAAATTCAAAGAGATTTTTGTGGGCAGTGCCTTTGCCCTTGTTCCATACATGCTCTTTATCCTTCCAGTCACACTGTTAACGTTGGTCCTTTCGCTGGATGAGGCTTCAACCTTCAATCTGCTGCACAAGTTTGTGATTCTTTGGGTGGCTTGGTTGATTTTAATGAAGGTGAAGATCCTGCATGATTTTGAGATTCGCAAGGTTATTTTTATCACCATAATCAGTGTAATAGGAATCGCCATTATCTGGTTCGTAGGTATTTTGCTGTTTGGTATTTCCAATCAATTTGTTTCATTTATTGTCGATCTGCTCAAAGAGTTGAGATTGCGCGCGTAAGGAGGGAAAGGTAACACGATGAGAAAAAAAGTTAAAGTGCGGGGCATTCTCTGTATTGTTGTGATGATGCTGTTCGCAGTGATAAATGTTCAACCCCTACACAGTTCCGCCGATCCGTCTACCGCTGCGCAGTCTGTTCAGACTGAAGAAAGCAAAGAGGTTGGGCAAGAGGAAACAACGGTGGTAACTGAACCAGCTGAAGAACAGACCCCAGCCGTGCAAGAAAAGGAGACTGTGGTTCCTGCAGAAGAGCAGACCCCAGCCGTCTTAGCAGCACCTGTTCAGAAGGTTGAGCTGCAGCCGGTCACGCCTGGAACAAAAGCACTGGAGAACGAACGCTATATTTTGTATGTAGATGAGAAATCGGGAAATCTTCGCATCACAGACAAAATCACAAACAAGGAGTGGCTTGGATCTCCACAGCTGGAGCGAACAGCCATGCCAAATATTAAGAAATACACGACCGCGCCGATTTATGCAAGATACACACAGGGGGCTGACATTACACAGGTCTACCCACTTAAAGATGAGGACTCCACGGTTACCGTAACGATTGAGCAAGATGTCGTCCGCGCGGAGTTTGCTTTTATTAGCCTGAAGCTTTCTTTTGCTCTGGAGTACAGACTGACGGCTAATGGATTTGAGGCTTCCATTCCACAGGAGTATTTGAAGGAAGAGGGGAATGCGAAATTCACGAGTCTGGAGGTTCTGCCATTTTTTCATGCGGCTAGAGAAGATGCAGAGGGGGCAATGATGCTTCCAGATGGTTCAGGGGCATTGCTGGAGTTTCGTAAAGAACATCCCGTTTATTTGAAAGGTTATTCTGAGTACATTTACGGCGGGGACGAAACCTTCGTGAAACAAAATCATGAAATTACGGATAACTCTTGGCAAAAGGCGGCACCTCTTAAAAAAGCCATCGCTTTGCCAGTGTTTGGGATCTATCAGGGAGACACCGGATATTTAGCAATTGTTACTAAGGGAGATACCGACGCTAAAATAAACGGTGTTCCATCAGGCATTCGCGCTATTTCGCTTTATAGAGCATCAAGTGAATTTACCCTGCGCAAGGATGATGTTATTTTTGTCGGCAATTCCGGCCAAATTCCTTATTATCAGGGTGAGATGATCAAAACCGATCGTAGCGTACGTTATGTTCTGCTCCAAGGCGAGGAAGCTAACTACGTTGGGATGGCGAAGGAATACCGTAATTATTTAATGGAAGAGAAAAAGGTCAAGGAAGTAGTTCTTGAGAACACGCCATTGTATCTTCAAGTGCTCGGTGGGATTTCTCGTGATGAAGTCATCGGTTCAACTTTTATAGAAGCAGCTACGTTTAAACAAATCAAGGACATGATTGATCAATATCAGGCAGAGGGTGTTACTCAGCTAGAGATTACGATCGAGGGATGGTCCAAAAATGGTTTATACGGAAACCAGCCAGAACAATTTCCGGTTGAAAAGAAGCTGGGAGGTAAAAAGGGACTTAAAGAGCTTCAGGAATATGCCGCAGGCAAGGGCGTAAATCTTTATTTGAAAGCTAACTACGTGAAACCTTACCAAGATAGCAACAGCGTGAAGGCAAGCAGAGATGCTGTGCGCGGCATTAATCGTGAAGTCTTGAAGCAGTACGTTTATTATCTCTCTACCCGGTGGAATACGGATGATTATTTCTATTTAATGAAACCTAGTGTTATCGCAAAACGCAGTAATGCTGAGCTGAGCAAGTTCCAGGATTTGGGTGTGAAGGGTGTACAGTTTGAACACTTTGGAAGCTTGCTATACTCCGATGAGGATAATAAATCCATTACGGACCGCCAGCTTACAGAAGATACTTATGTTAATGCATTGGATAACTTCCGTAAGGGTGAGCTTAACACGGCAGTAGATTATGGTTTTGCCTATACATTAGGACATGTGAACCGGATTGATCAAGTGCCGCTCGACTCCAGTCAATTTGTCTATACAGATCGGGCGATTCCTTTTTATCAACTAGTGTTACACGGCTTAGTGCCTTATACAGCAAGCCCGGTTAATCTGTACGATGATTCCCGTAACCAAACCTTACGGGCGCTGGAATATGGAGCCCTTCCAAGTTATGAATTAACTTATGCTCCGACTAGCGATCTTCAGAGAACCATGGCAGACCGGCTGTTCAGCTCTAGTCTTGAGAACTGGCTGGCACCTTCTGTACAGAATTATCTCGCATTGAAAGAGGTCTATGACAGCATTAGTAACCAGCAAATGACGAATCATGAGCAGCTGCAAAGTAAGGTCTTTCGGACGACTTATGCAAACGGTGTGAGCATTATAGTCAACTATAATGAGCAGTCTGTTGACGTGTCTGGTCAGACCGTCGAGGCATTCAGCTATGCGGTAACAGGAGGATGATGAAGTGAAAAAATCAAAGCTATCGATGCGAGCGCGTTATTTCGTTGAAGGATATTCCTTCATCGGCCTGTGGCTGGTCGGATTTCTGGTGTTTATGGCTGTTCCGCTGGGCCGTTCCTTGTATTATTCCTTTCAGGATCTCCAAGTGAGCAAAAGCGGCTTACTGGCCACTTTTGTTGGGATGGAGCATTATCGCGCCGCTTTTACTACAGATGTTAATTTCTTGCCTCTGCTCAAATCGACGATGGTGTCGACGGTGACTCAGGTTCCGTTAATTCTTATCTTTTCGCTCTTTTGTGCGATTCTGCTAAATCGAGGACTCGTAGGAAAAACCTTTTTTCGTGGCGTGTTCTTTTTGCCGGTCATCATTGCTTCAGGGGCGATCCTGGGCAAATTGATGGATCAGGGTGCCGCAAATTTACCGATTTTTTATAATCAGGATTTATATGATAAGCTCCATAACTTTATCCCCGGCGACATTTTGAAGTCGTTGCTGAAATATGCAGAATCTTTAACGCTGGTGATGTGGGATTCTGGCGTGCAAATTCTGATTTTTCTAGCGGGGTTACAGACGATTTCTGTTTCACTGTATGAAGCGGCCAAATGTGATGGAGCAACCGCGTGGGAAAGCTTTTGGAAAATCACCTTCCCGATGATTATGCCGATGATGCTCGTAAACACATTGTTTAGTATCGTCAGCTCATTCACGAAGGCAGATAATCAAATCATGAGTCATATTTTGAATGTCGTCTTTAAGAATAATGATTTTGGATATGGCTCAGCGATGGGTTGGATTTATTTTGTGTTTATTTTCTTGGTTCTGGGTTTGGTCTTCCTGTTATTCAGCAAGTCGCTCGGTGCCACCGAAGGGAGGAAGTAGAAGATGTTGAAGGAATCCGTAAAGCAGGTTCGGACAACGAACATGGAACATCTGACAACTCGTCTAAAAGCAAGCGGCAAGCTGGACAGGGTCGTGAAACGTTCGCTTCAGGTGCTGAATATCGCTTTTTATTACTTGGTTATTCTCAGCTTAACGTTCGTATTCCTATATCCCTTGTTATACATGGTATCCAAATCCATGATGCAAGTAACAGACGTGGCCGATGCCACAGTGCAATGGCTTCCGAAAAAGATTAGTTTTGGCAACTATTTTCTGGCATGGGATTCGCTAAAATTCTGGGCCGGGTTCGCAAATAGTGCGATTATTTCCTTCGGGAGTGCGGTTCTGCAAATCTTAAGCTGTTCCTTAATCGGTTATGGCTTTGCCAGATACCGTTTTCCAGGCTACGCAGTGTGTTTCGTTCTGCTGCTGTTTACTTTTCTAGTTCCACCGCAGACGATTGTTGTGCCACTGTATTTGTTCTTTAGTGACTTGGGGTGGATTAATACACATTTGCCGTTTGTGGTTCCTTCTATGTTTGGGCACGGGTTGAAGGGGGCATTATTCGTACTGATCTTTATTCAGTTCTACCGCGGAATGCCTAAAGTGTTGGAGGAAGCAGCACGTATCGACGGTGCAGGCGCATTCAGAACGTACTGGAAAATCATGTTTCCTATCGCCAAGCCCGCAATGCTGATCGTATTCTTATTCTCTGTGGTATGGCACTGGAATGACAGCTTTGAACCGAATACGTATTTAACAACACCGGATTTCTATAATCTGTCGCAGCGATTAGCGATGTTTTATGGTTCCAATAATCAGGCAGCGGAGACGATGTCGCAAATGACTTCGGGTTCTATTGGGATGGCCCCAACTGGACTGAATCAGGTTATGGCGGCGTGTATTCTAACTATTCTGCCAATTCTGATTCTGTATTTGTTCGTACAGCGTCATTTCGTAGAAAGTGTGGAACGCTCCGGTATTGCCGGGGAATAAGAACAAAGCTCTAGTCAGAAAAAACCAGCAAGCCTCCCGTATGTGGGGGCTTGCTGGTTTTATTTTAGGCAAAGGGGCTTCAAATTAGTATATCAATTCGGTTAAGATGGATAAGTATTCGATAAACTGAATTAGAAATACACATCCAAACCAAGGGAGTCAGACGATGAATAAACGCACATCGGGATTTGAGCACAGTACAGCATCCATTGCTGAGAAGAAAGTTACTTGGCTGGAGCTATTTTATGATCTGCTTTTTGTAGCAGCAGTTTCAAAAGCGAGCCATGTCCTATTGCATGTAGAGGCGGGTACAATCCCACTTGAATACTTATCCAAATTTATCTTGATATTTGTTCCGATCTGGTGGGCTTGGGTAGGGCAATCTCTTTTTGTGAATCGGTTTGGGCAAGACATCTTTTCACATCGGATATTCTTGATTCTACAATTATTTTTTGTATTAATAATGACGGCGAGTTTATCGGTTAACTTTGATCAATATTATATGCCATTCTTAATAGGTTATGTTGGTTTAAGAGCTATGACAGCCATTCAATATCTTACGGTAAATAAGAATGAAGAGGATGATAGAAAGGGCACTGCCCGGTATCTGGGAAGCAGATTTTGGATTGGATTAGTGATCTCTTCTTTATCACTTTTCTTTGACTCTTGGATGCGTTATGTAGTTTTGTATGCGGGAATTACTGTAGACATTTTGCTTCCATTAGTCGGTCGGAAATACTTGGTGAAAAGTCCGATCAATACTCATCATTTATTAGAACGCTTCTCGTTGTTTACGCTTATTCTGCTTGGGGAATCAGTGGTCAGTATCCTTGCGGTTTTACAGTCTAGCCACTGGACGTGGCAATCTATTGTATTTGCATTATTAACTTTTCTATTAATTATAGCTATGTGGTGGCAATATTTTGATAATGTTGAAAAGAAAGTGGACAAGACTATAGAGACTGCCGGGCAAACCATAATTTATGGGCATTTATTTATTTATGTATCCTTGAGTATGATTGCAGCTTCGATCCAACTGTTATTTTTAGATCAATTAAATTATATATTTATGGTGTGTTTTATTTTTGGATCGGTCCTGCTTTACTTCTTCTCTACCTCACTGGTCTTCCATAAATATAGACGTATACAGCAACGGTTAGGGATATTCCATTTGGCGTTATTATTAGGTTTACTTGGTGTTTTTTTCGCAGTAGATTTGTTGTTCCTTATACCTAATTACCTGATCATTGGTGAAATGATGTTATTTTTTGTGGTATATGCAAAATTAACGACGTAAGTTTGTTGTGCCGAAGCTGAATAAGAAAACAAGAAGGAAGCCGATCCATGTGATCGGCTTCCTTCTTGTTTTAGATCCCATGAAATATAATCTTATCTAGTTACGTTCGAACGGGGAGGCTTATTTCATAATATGTATAAGATTGTATTTTTTGATGTGGACGGTACTCTAGTAAGTGAAATTGATAGAAGCATCCCGCTTAGCACGATAGAAGCAATTGAGAAGTTGATAGAGAGAGGAATTAATGTCGTAGTTGCAACAGGGAGACCGCATAACTTATGTGAAGAGTTCAAGTCTATGGGCATTGATACCTTTATTTCTGCTAACGGTGCGCTTGTCAAATGTAAGGATAACGTTATCTATAAATCAATGCTTTCAACAGAAACCGTGCGGGAACTCTCGGCTTTTGCTGAGTTAAACGGACATGGCATGTCCTATTTCACCGAACTTATAACCATGAACGGAATGGGTTCCGAGGATGAGCGCGTTATGAAGGCATTAAAGGAGACTTTGAGTCTTACACAATATCCCGAAAAAATGAGCGCTCTGCCAGAGGAGGTTTACTGTATATGCTTGTATGCGGACGAAAATGAAGCGCAAAAATTCCAAGATAGATTTCCTGAATTACGGTTCGAACGTTTTCACGGATACGTTATGAATGTGCTTGAAGAAACAAAAGTTTCTAAATCAATTGCGATTAAACAAGTGCTGGATTATCTGAATATTTGCAGGTCAGAAGCTATCGCGTTTGGTGATGGTGGAAATGATATCGACATGTTGGAGTATGTGGGATTGGGCATTGCGATGGGAAACGGTGCGGAACAGTTAAAACAAAAAGCCGATTTTGTTACAAAAAAAGCAAGTGAAGGCGGGATAGCCTACGCATTAAAGAAATTTGGTGTCATTTAAGCTTGCAGCAAACTAATTGATGAAAAATTGAGAACGATCTTTCGTTCAAATCAAACAGCGACAGCCCAAGACTTTATCAGTCTATGGCTGCGGCTGCTTTATGGATTGTGTGGCATCCACACATAGAACTGCATGTGATTCCTGGTTCTTATTGTCCTAGAAGAGCCGGCACAATAAATCGGCCGAAAACATTTGCAGGAGAGCCTTTTTTGTACTTATCCGCGGTGATAACTGCAACCAGCTCGTAAGCAGGAACTACAATAATATGCTGACCTTTGAAGCCGAGTGCAAAATAATAAGGGATCTCGTTCGGCTGCTGCTCTGAACCTGCATTGAACTGGGATACCCACCAATGCCAGCCGTAGAATCCTTTTTGCGGATGATTGGCTTCAACGTAAGGGCGAGTGGATTGCTGAATTGTATCCGAAAAAAGGATCTGCTGATTCTTCCAGCGTCCCTCCTGTAAATAAAGTAAGCCGAATTTCAGCATATCCTCTGGCTTCAGATGAAGTCCGAACCCACCGGTATGTATGCCTTGCGGATCGCTCTCCCAGTGATAGCTTTGAATACCAAGCGGTTGAAACAGCTGGTCTTCGGCAAATTCTGCAACCGCTTGTCCAGAACAATCACGCAGGATTGCGGACAAAAGCTGGGAGGAGCCTGAGTTATAGGTCATCACGGTTCCTGGTGTATGAGCTAATGGCTGTGCAAGCACGTATTTTATCCAGTCCGCGGTTTTAGTCATGGCTGGAAAAGAATTCTGCCCACCGAACTCTGTCCAGTTAAAGCCTCCGGTCATCGTTAATAAGTGTTCGATAGTGATCTCTTTTTTACGTGGGTCACGATCTTCTTTTAATGAAGGAAAAAATAAAGAAATAGGTGTGTCTGGAGGTGGAATGATTAGTTTATCTATGGCTATGCAAACTAAGGCAGAAAGTACGCTTTTGGTGCACGAGTTGATTTTGCCAAGCTCTGCAGCGATTTGTGGATCACGGTAATGCTCCAGTATGGTTTCTCCATGTTGAACGATTAGACAACTGCGAATGTCTAGGCTAGTAATACCGTCAATAAGCGGCTGAAGGTTCCAGTCAGTAATGTCGGTGACCCCCTTTCTAGATGAATTATAGCTGCAACTGTTTACCATTATAGCTCACATCACCAAAATGTCGTAATTTCCTGTCGTTAAATAATTATGGAAAATACAAGAAAATATCTGTATAATAATATGAATCACGTGTTAGAGGAGGATGAATTCTTTTGAAAAGCAATAGTACTCTTTTTGTTCATCAAACGGCTAAAACGGTGTTGATCACTTCAGTTGCACTCGCGTTACTCTTACCCCCTGGCTTAGCCGCAGCCGATTCTATATCTGTTAGCAGCAACACTTCCGTAACGCAGGTTAGTACGCAATCAGCGGCTCCAGCTACGACTACGAACTCTGAGGCTGATCCTACAAAAGTGAAATTCACGCAGGAGCAAGCCATTGCAAAGTTAAAAGAACTATTCCCATCCCTAAAAGATGCAACTGTAAACAATGTTCAACTGGGATCTAACCAAAGCTACCCAGCACCAGCAAATCAAATGATCTGGCATATTCAGTGGCAGGTTCAAGAAGGGAATATGGGATATGGTTTTAGCAGTGAGGTAGACGCCATTAATGGTGATATCATCAATACCTATCTCTCATTCTCGCAGGAAAAGAACGAGTCCTATTATCCACCGAAAGTATCGCAGACTCAGGCATTGGAGATCGCCAAGACTTTTGTGGCTAAGGCAGCCTCATCAGTTAAGAGCAGTGAGCTGCAATTAAATGAGAATGTCGGTTATAGTTATTTTTCGGAATCATTATTCGGTCCTGTTCAATATGGGTATAACTTCAGTATTCTGAAGAATGGTATTCCTTCTGGATCGGACAGCATTAACATAGTTGTGGATGGTAACGGAAATGTAACGCAATTCTCTAAGTCTGCTCAAGGGCTTGAGTACCCGTCTGCACAGCCCAAGATTACCTTGGAGCAAGCACAGAAGCAATTTGCGGAACAGTTTGATGTGGGCCTATTTTACATTCCTATTTATAAGAACGGAAAACCTAACAACTGGATTCTAGGCTGGCGTCCAATAGATCAGTCTCTATATCCTATCGATGCATTAACGGGCAAGCGGATAGATTATGAAGGAAAAGAATCCGTATCCACCTCAGTCGTGTATTCAGAAGTAGCGAAGAGTAAGGATGTTTTTCAGGCAAGAAGTTCTAGTACAGAGCTTTCTGCAAAAGAAGCAGCACAACTTGTAGAGAAGGTTGCTTATATTCCAGCAGATCGTAAATTGATCTCGCAAACCTTGAGAAATGACTATCAGGATTCAGATCGAAAAATCTGGCAGCTATACTGGGGCAGTAATGGAAATGATCGTTACATTGGTGCTGGCTTTCCAGAGCAATCCTCTGCCGAGATCGATGCAAAGACCGGTGAAGTATTGCAGTACCAGGTTCAAGCTTATGGTGCTATTCAGGATAAGAAGAAGGAAGAGCCGGCACCTGCTGGAGGTAAGAAGCTTAGTGAGGCTGAAGCGAAGGTGAAAGCGCTTAGTATAATTAATAGTCTATATCCTCAGGCGAGCCAGAAGCTAAAGCTGGTAGAATACGGGGATAATTCGAGTTTGACTTCAGACGGATCAGGATATGGATACCAGTTTATTAGATATCATCAAGGAATTCCTGTGAGTGACAGCACCATTACGGTAAGCTTGGATCTTTACGGCAGACTGACTTCTTACATGGGGAATCGGATAAGCGGTATCGATGGAATCACATTATCGCCTGATGCAACAATTTCCAAGAAAGAAGCGCTCGAAAGTTATAAACCTAAATATCAGACTAAACTGAAGTATACTCAGGTTGGCGGATACAATACTTATAGTAACTATGTCGCACCGAAGGTGAAGCTGGTATATGATACAACCTTTGATGAATCTAATGGATTGAATCAGGTTTTGGATGCAGCCACTGGAAAATGGGTTGCGGTGTATGATTACCTCGGTCAGCAAGATGCTCAACTATCTGCAACGGATATCAAAGGTCATGCAGCAGAGCGGGAATTATCAGAATTGGTAAACCACCATGTGATTACACCGGATGCCGATGGCAAAGTGAACCCGGATCAAGAAATAACTGTCGGTGATTGGTTATCCTATCTTGCCAAAGCTTCTAGTCCAAATTTCACCAATTATTATAATAATAATGAACGAAAAACTGTGGCAGGCGTGAAGCCAGAGAATTCATATTATGATGCAGTTATTTTTGCAGCAGATCGTAAATGGATCAATAAGGATGAAAGCCTGCAAGTAGAGAGTAAGTTAACCCGGGAACAGCTTGCTGTTCATCTGGCTAATTTCTTGAAATACAATAAACTCACAGCTTATCTTGATAAAGATGTGACTGTAAGTCAGTTTAGTGATAGCTCAGCTATAAACAATAAGGGGGCCGTGGCTCTTGTTGTGAAATTGGGACTCTTAAAGGATGACAACGGCAAGTTTAATCCGCAGCAGAATGTAACAAAAGCGCTGGCGGCTTCGGTGATCATGAAGCTAGTGGAGCTGCAAGGAAAGACCGATCAGATCATAGGTCAATAAGTGTTAAAAAGACAGCCAGGCAGCGATTCTCCGACGATTGGAGGATCGCTGCCTGGCTTTTTAGTTTGTAGCGCGGTGGAGTGACTGAAGCATCTCTATCTGGCAGATGCAGTTTTCGGTCTCCACCCAGCATTTTTTTGTGCGCCGATTCTTGCTGGAATCCGTAAAATAACTGTATTCTATACAGTTATTTCTTGTGCAAAAGGTGAATGTGAATCTTTAATTGCATTCTCTGCAACTAAAAACTAGAGAATTCACCTATCGGCGAGAAAAGCAAGAATATAAGTGTACGAAATACACTTATATCCTTTGGCCGAGTGATTTGATGCATTATAAGTGTACTAAATACAATTAAACGCGTAATGCGCGTAATGCTGCGTAATGCTGCGTAATGCCGCGTAATTCAATGCTTAATTTAATCCTCAGCGCGATCCACAACGCAATCCTCAGTCCAATCCTCTTACACTATGCAACCGCCGGCTCACTATATAGGTAATCTTGATGGCTAAAATTCTTATGGGATAGCATAAAGATCAGCCTCTTTTTTGTGTAATTAATTACCAATACATAGACACTTACAAACTCACAGTATTATGATAATCAGAGTGACCCTAAAGCGGAGCTTTGTTAGGCGAACATGAATAGGTAAAGAAAAGATACCGAATGTAAACGGTTCACACTCGCTGTGTTAACGCTTTCTTCTTACAATTAGGATATAGAAAATAAGGGAGGTTCAATAGATGAAAAGAAAGATTAAAGGCTTGCCTTTAATGGCATCGGCCATTGTTTTATCATTAGTTTTCAGTGGTTGCTCCAGCAATAATAGTGGAAACAGTAGTGGAAACAGTAGTAGTTCCGCAGAGGGAAACACTAGTGTGCAAACGGAAATGGAAGGCGGCCCTTTAACCAAATATGATCCGCCGATCAAACTTCGCTCCACGATGAACGAAACAGGCAAAGAGACGTTGGCGCAGGGCGATACACATTCCAATAACATCTGGACCAGAGGATACGAGGAAGAGCTTGGGATTAAAGTGTCCTATGACTGGATTGTGGCTGATGCTAACTATAACGATAAAATGAATGTTACCTTGGCGAGCGGGGATTTACCTGATTTGTTAAAGGTGTCCACGGTGCAATTCGAGCAGCTTTATGAAGCTGGCATGTTGGAGGATTTGACCGGGGTATTTGATAAATATGCTTCGGATCTTGTCAAAGAATATTACGCTGAAGAGGACGGAGCAGGGCTTAAGCCGGTTACGAAAGATGGAAAACTGATGGCGATGGTAAGCTTCCCGGGTTCGCTGGATTCCTCTGATATGATATGGATTCGAAAAGACTGGATGGACAAGCTGAATTTGGCAGAGCCAACATCCATGCAGGATATTATTAAGATTGCAGAAGACTTTACATTTAAAGATCCAGACGGAAATGGCAAACAGGATACTTACGGCATTTCGTTGAACAAGGACTTGCCAATCAATGCGTTTCTACTCGGGTACCATGCTTACCTGGAAACTTGGATCAAAAACGCCGATGGCGAGGTTGTGAATGGTACGATTCAACCGGAGGTAAAGGCTGGACTTGCGGAGCTGCAAAGATTGTATAAAGAAGGAGTCATTGATCCAGAGTTTGGAGTGAAAGACTTTGCCAAAGCGATGGAGGATGTAAATGCTGGTAAGTCCGGTATGTTATTTTTGCCGCAATGGGCCCCTTTCCAAGTAAAGGACATGATTAAAAAAGATCAAAATGTTAACTGGGTGCCTTATCCGGTACAATCTATTGATGACCAACCTGCCAAAACTCAAAACCATCTTACAATTGGTGGCGTATTCGCGGTCCGTAAGGGCTACGAGCATCCGGAGGCATTGATCAAGCTGCTTAACTTCCAAGCAGAGAAAATGTTTGGGGAGTCCGCTAAAACGGAACGGGCAAAATATTTGAACGGGGACACAGGTCTGGGCTTCCAAAATGCGGTTGTATCCAACCTGCCACCGAACAAAAATGTAAAGGCACAGGATGAAGTGGAAAAAGCCCTTGAATCGGGAGATACCTCAAACATGGGCCTTGAAGCTAAATTATTCTATGATGATATTCAAAGCTACCGCGGTGGAGATCTTGATAAATGGCATATGGAACGGATCTTTGGGCCGCTTAGCTCACAATCGGTTATCAAACACTACCGCGACAATGACTTGGTGTTGATGAATGAGTTCATTTATGCCCCAACTAAAACGATGAACAGCAAAGCGGCTACCTTGGATAAACTGCGTGCAGAGACCTTTGTCAAAATCATTTACGGAAGTCTTCCTATCGATGAATTCGACAAATTCGTAGCCAACTGGAAAAAGCTCGGTGGAGATCAAATAACGAAAGAAGTAAATGATATCGTAAAAGCAAACTAGTAAAAACGACGCAGAAGAGGACTGCCCCTAGTCATGATAATGACAAACGGGCAGTTCTTTTTTTGGCTGAACAGCTATTCGGTTCGATAGCCAGGTCAACAAAAGATACTTAAAGTCAATACGCTACACTATTAAGGCAATTTGGGGCTGCTCTATAATTGAGATACAAGGAGGAGAAAGCATATGCACTTTAATACTAAGCAATTTCTACGTAATATTCCGCTCCATTTAATGATTTTACCTGCCTTAATAGTGATCATTATTTTTAGTTATATTCCAATGGCTGGCCTTGTAATTGCCTTCCAGAATTTTTCCCCGATTTCAGGGTTTAAGAATATGAACTGGACAGGGCTCGAAAACTTTCGTTATTTGTTTGAGCTTCCCGGTTTTGGTCAGGTCGTATGGAATACTGTATTTATCTCCGTCATGAAAATTATTGCTGGGCTGACCGTGCCAGTTATAGCGGCTTTATTGCTTAATGAGGTTCGTGTAAACGGCTTCAAACGTTCGATTCAGACGATTATTTATATGCCGCACTTTTTCTCATGGGTTATCTTGGGCGGGATTATCGTAGATGTACTGTCTCCGAGCAGCGGGATTGTCAACATGCTTTTAAAAGCACTAGGCATGCAGCCTATTCAATTTCTAGCGGACAATAGCTGGTTCCCATACGTACTAGTGATCACAGATCAATGGAAGGAGTTTGGATTCGGGACGATTATTTATTTGGCGGCTTTAACCAGCATTGACTCCTCTCTTTATGAAGCTGCTGTAATCGATGGTGCCGGAAGATGGAAGCAGACCTGGCATATTACGCTTCCGGGCATTCGCCCGATTATGATCCTGATGCTTACACTCAGCCTTGGCAACGTCCTGAACGGGGGATTTGACCAAGTGTTCAACCTGTACAATCCGCTAGTGTATGAATCAGGTGATATTTTGGACACGATGATTTACCGAATTGGTCTACAGGATGCTCAGTACTCTGTATCGACCGCACTAGGATTGATAAAATCGGTAGTTTCCTTCGTATTTATCGGGCTGGGTTATTATCTGGCGTATCGTTTTGCTAAATATCGGATTTTTTAGAGAGAAAGGAGTGGACTAAATGCACCATACTTCAACTGCTTATCGTTGGTTTCTCCGCTGCAATTATGTATTTCTGACTTTGCTCGCGGTGCTTTGTCTTTTTCCAATCGTGAATATTCTGGCGATCTCTTTCAGCTCCAGCGCAGCTGTTAACGCGGGTAGCGTAACCTTCTGGCCTGTGGATTTCACACTTTCTTCCTATAAATATATCCTTCAGAACAACCAGTTCATTCACTCCTTCGGAACTAGTCTGCTCCGGGTAGTGCTTGGCGTATCCGTTAACTTGTTGTTTACGATTCTAGTAGCTTATCCGCTGTCTAAAGAGGCAAAGTCCTTCCGCTCACGGACCGTGTACGCCTGGATTTTTGTGTTCACGATGCTCTTCAGTGGGGGTCTGATTCCTGGCTATTTAATTGTAAAAGAAATGGGGCTGCTGGATAGCATCTGGTCGCTTGTTATACCGGGCGCGGTGCCGATCTTTAATGTTCTACTTATGCTCAATTTCTTCAGAGGTTTGCCAAAAGAATTGGAGGAAGCCGCATGGATGGATGGCGCGGGACACTTACGCACGTTATGGAGTGTGTATCTGCCGGTATCTATGCCAAGTATTGCGACCATTACGTTGTTCGCTTTGGTGGGTCACTGGAATGCATGGTTCGATGGTATGATTTATATGAGAAGCCCGGAACATTATCCGCTGGCCACCTATTTACAATCCATACTTCAGCAGGTATCGATCCAGACTGAAAATATTACTTTTGAACAAGCTGCGTTATTAAATCAAATCTCAGACCGTACAACGCAAGCCTCCCAGATCTTCTTGTCTATCATTCCGATCCTGGCGATTTATCCGTTCCTGCAAAGATATTTTGTGCATGGACTAGTCGTGGGTAGTGTAAAGGGTTAAACTGGACTGGACCTAAATATAAGAAGGAGCCTGAACATGGCTCCTTCTTTATTATTATTCGATAGAAGAGGGAGAACATTCCAATGAAATCATTCTCCATCGGGTGGAACCCCGATTCCATTGTGATCAAGCTGATCGGAGCTTTCCTATTGGTCATGCTTCCACTCTGTGCGCTGAGTATATCTATTACCTACTATAGCTCCAACCAAATGCAAGCTGAAGTGGAGAGGGCGAACGAATCGAAGGTTCATTTTTACTACAGCCATCTTGAATTTGAGCTGCAACGGATAACGGGCTTAGTCACGGAGTACTCTCAGGATGAAACGCTGGCTACCTTCAGTACCCGTATTCCAATTATGAGCCGGTACGAAGTGGATTCTAATCTGAACAATATATACACCAAGCTAAAACAAATCAAAGAAACCAGTCCTTATATTAGTGATGTTGTGTATTATGTCCCGGAAATTAATAAGCGGGTTAGCGCTGCGGTGGGGGTTAGGGATGTCACCAACGAGGAATGGCAAAGTCTGCTGGCCACTATGGGTAATCTGAAGGGTGCTTTATCTAAATACGAAGACGACTTATATTTACTGCGTAGTAATCCTTATAACCTGGATCGCAATCTTTCACCTAATTTTTTGCTGGGAGTGAAGCTTTCCTCACCTGAGCTTGAGTTGCGTTTGAAAGAATTTGCGGTATCAGGGGGGAGCGATATTACGTTAGCCTTCGGCAATAACGATTATGTGATATCAACTTCTGACCAGAAGCCCAGGTTGTTCCCCATAGAGAAACCACTAAATAGTGAAGAGACTGTAAGTGTGCAGCGGTATCGTTTTGATAATTCTTTTTACTATTCGCTCTACGATCACAGCAATAACTTTAGGCTGACCGCAAATATTCCCAATACGGTGCTCATGAAGCCGATTCATGTCTACTCATTGTTGCTATGGTTGTTGTTCGTTGTCTCGATAGTGATCATTATCTTGTTCTCTTTATGGACGTACAGGATGATTCATCGCCCGATGTCTATTCTTATCAGGGGGTTTAAGAAAGCGGAGCAGGGGCAGACGGGGATCTTTATAACTCACTCCCGCAGGGATGAGTTTGGGTATCTATATTCTCGTTTCAATGAGATGCTTAAGCATCTGAATACGTTAATCGATGAGAACTACGTGCAGCGTATCCGGACAGGGGAAGCGGAGCTTAAACATTTACAATCGCAGATCACGCCTCATTTTCTCTATAACAGTCTATTTAGCATAAAACAGATGGCTGAGGTGGAAAATGTAGAGCTGATCAAGGAATTCTCTGATTATTTAGGGCAATATTTTCGGTACATGACCCGGGATTCCGCCCAGGAGGTTACTTTGCAGCAAGAGCAGGAGCATGCTTTGGTCTATCTGGCTATACAGCGGATTCGTTTTGGCGCGAGAATTAGAGCTGAGGTAGATGAGATTGCAGCGGATTGCCGGGACATCAAAGTCCCACGGGTTCTCCTGCAGCCCATTATTGAAAATGTATTCGAGCATGGGCTTAAGCAAAAAAGCAGCAATGGCCTATTAAAAATGAGTTATGAAAAAGTTGAGCATACGCTGACTATTATAATAGAAGATAACGGTGACTCACTTAGTGAGGACAAGTTAAATCTCTTGCAGCGCCAGTTCTCCGAGCAGAATGCCATTCAGGGGGAGATCACGGGTTTATTAAATGTAAATCAGAGATTGAGGATCAAATTTGGTTCCCCTTATGGCTTGATGGCAGAGAGAAGCAGTTTGGGCGGACTTTGTGTAAGAGTCAATTTACCGCTTAAAGGGGACGTGCAGGATGCAACGAATGATGATAGTTGATGATGAGCCTAATATTTTGGATGGGCTGTACGAATTTTTTGTAAAGGCAGATTTTAAAGATTTGGAGATCATAAAGGTTCATTCAGCGGATCATGCCATAGACTGGCTTAATACCGTAAAAATAGATATTGTGCTTAGTGACATCTGTATGCCAGGTATGGATGGGATGGCGTTAATTCAGGAAATTGTCGACCGCTGGCCACGTTGTAAAGTAATTCTGCTGACAGGACATAATGAATTCGATTTTGCCCATCAGGCGATCCGAAATCCATGTGTAGTTGACTATTTATTGAAGACAGAGGGGATGGATAAAATTCGTGCCGCTGTGGAGCTGACTTTGGAGAAAATATCTTCAGAAGAGGATTATTTCTATAAAAGCCAGTGGCTTCGCGACAAGCTCCCGCGCGCGCTGCCCCAGTTACAGCAGCAGTTATTACACGATATTCTAAGACGCACCGAACGGATAGACCGGCAGAGCTTGCAGGTTGAATTCGATGCCATTCAGCTCCCGTTCAACGCGGATGGATCCGTCCTGCCTATTATTCTGCGGATGGAGGCTTGGCGAAATTATGAAACGGCTTCAGACCGGAGTTTAATTCGTTATGCGGTAGCCAATATTGCGGAGGAGCTGCTCAGCGACAAGGTTGAAGTTAAGGCTGTGGATCTGGATCCGGGGACGATAGCTTGTTTTGTTCAGCCTAAAAGTGAAAGTGTATCCTCAATCAAGGAAGAAGAGCTCTGGTTAAAAACGCTGCGCTTCGTCCACGGAACAATGGAATCCGTTCAGCAAGCCTGTGGCAAATGTCTGCAACTATCTGTGTCTATCATCGCCAGTGATCAGGAAGTGCATTGGCATGAGCTGAACTATGCCTTGAACCGTTTACGATTAGCCATTTTTGATAGCCCCGGACTTGGGATGGAAAAGCTGCTGAGGATAAATACCAAGGAAGTGAGCCCAAGTCCAGGTTCTATGCATAATCGAAATGCAACAGCAGAACTACTGCTCGACTATTTAAAACAACGGCTGCTTGAAGGTGATCTCGATTGGGGCACATCTTTTCGCAAATGGGTGGAGCTCTCGGGGGAAGGTGGGCCGGAGGATCCTTTTTTGAGATTAAGATTAATGTCTGGGATCAGTAACACCCTGCTGCAGACTTTACAAGAGTTAGGTTTAACGGAAAAAGCCCATAGCGGTATGAATTTATCACGTATGTTATATTTTAATATCAATACACACTGGTCGGACGTCATCTCTTTTTATCACACGTTTTTTGAATGGATTATCTCGAACAGAAGCGCTACCTATAAACATGATGAATCGAATATCCTGTCCATGATCCACCAATATATTAAATCCCATCTGGCCGATGATTTGTCCTTAACCCGGATTGCGCAGGAAGTCTCACTTAATCCGTCCTATCTGTCACGCTGGTATAAAAGAACGACAGGGAAGGGGATTTCTGATTATATTCTGGAGAAAAAAGTGGAGCTGAGTAAGGAGCTGTTGCTTGGAACTGCTCTAAAAATGCACGAGATCTCCGGCCAGCTCGGGTTTAGTGATCAGCACTATTTTTTTCGATTCTTCAAAAAAACCGTTGGCTGTACGCCGCAGGAATATCGAGAGCAAAAACGAGGATAAATAACAATACCCCGAAAGACGTACACCTGTTCAGAAGGTGCATCTTACGGGGTATTGTTTGTGGCTGTATTTTAACGATTATTTACCGAGTTGTTTGTCTACTTCTCTAACCGGATTCTCGCCAACATTCTCTTCAACCTTGTGGCTACTCATAAACCAGCCGATTACAGCGATGAGTACGAGCACAACGTAGAAGGTGGCTTTCCACCAGGTACTATGAGCGAAATCTTCGGACAGAACACCAAGTGAAGGGTGCGCCAATGTAATGACTGACAGCTTAACACCCACCCAACCTACGATAAAGAAGGCTGCAATTTCAAGTCCTGGACGGGAATGCAGCAGCTTAACGAAGAAGGAAGCTGCGAAACGCATAATGACCAGACCGATAAATCCACCGGCAAAGATGACGAGGAATTGTCCGCCATCGAGGCCTCCGATTTTTGGAAGACCACTTGCAGGAAGAGCAACCGCGAGTGCAACTGCGGCTAGGATGGAATCGACCGCGAAGGCGATGTCAGCGACTTCTACCTTCAGAACAGTAAACCAAAAGCTGGATTTCTTTTTATTGACCGCACCGTCAGTGCCGCTTTCAGCAGCTTCATCTGTGACGGGCTTCTTAAACAACAGTTTTCGGAAAATATGATTACCCGCGATAAATAATAAATAAATCGCGCCGATGGCTTGTACTTGCCAGATATCGACCAGATAGGAGATGACAAATAGCGAACCGAATCGGAACACGAAGGCCCCCGCTAATCCGTAAAACAGCGCTTTTTTTCTTTCCTCATCAGGAAGGTGCTTAACCATAATTGCCAATACCAATGCGTTATCTGCGGCGAGTAGTCCCTCTAGTGCTACCAGAACAAGCAATACCCAACCGTACTCTAATAATAATCCCCAATCCATTACTGTTGTCCTCCCTTTTTGAATGCAAATATCTACCAAAAGATATCTACCCTACCATTTTAACCAAATTTATATAAAAAAGACCTTTACCAAACAGATTAGCCTTTGGAATAAAGGTCTAACCTGATTGGTAAAGGTCTCGCTAACAATGTGAATTGCCAATAAAGCCGGAGAATATCCTCATATTCTCGTATTGACGACTTTATTTAACAGCTACTCCCCTTTACGGGATATATTAAATTTTTAAGATTATTCAATGTGTTCTTGCCTAAAGAGATCATATACGAGATGAAAGTCATTGTCAATAAAAGTTGCAGAAATAAATGGATTCTATCTTTTAAGAATCATTAAAATGGCCAGAAACATGACATGATGACGGAAATCAACAGAGATTGAATAAAAATGGAAACGGAAACATGATACATTTAGGTTATATAAACTAACATTTAATATGACGAAACTGCAAACATAAGGAAAAACAGGACTTAAAAAGGAAAAACTCGATTGACGATGTAGGTTGATGAAAATATGATGAAACTAATCAAAGCAATCGAACATGGTTTGTGTTAACTAAAATTACATCAGTTGTTCTGTTGAAGTGAGTTTTACTGCGAAGAAGTACTAGAAGTTCATGTTGCATAAAACTTTTAGGAGGTGGGGAAATGCCGCAGACGTCATCGAGGTTATCCATTGAAGCAGAGGAGGAGCTCAGCCGCCATCCCTGCTACAGCGAGGAAGCTCATCGTTTTTTTGCTAGGATGCACATCCCGGTTGCTCCCGCCTGTAACATCCAATGTAATTACTGCAACCGAAAATTCGATTGTGTGAATGAAAGCAGGCCTGGTGTAGTTAGTGAAGTGCTAACTCCAGAGCAAGCTGAAAGAAAAGTGAAAGGTGTAGCCGCACAGCTGATGCAACTGTCGGTAGTTGGGATTGCAGGTCCGGGTGATCCGCTGGCGAATCCAGAACGAACCTTTGACACGTTCGAACGAGTCAAGCGGCAGATCCCTGATGTTACCCTTTGCCTGAGTACTAATGGATTGACCCTTTACAGGCATGTAGACGCCATACTAGCGCTAGGTATCCGTCATGTCACGATCACCATCAATGCCATTGATCCCAATGTGGGCCGTGAAATTTATCCATGGGTTGTTGACGAAGGGGTCCGGTACGAAGGACAAGAAGCAGCGGAGCTGCTGATCAGCCGCCAGCTTCAAGGTTTGGAGCTGCTGGCACAGCAAGGTATTCTTGTTAAAGTTAATTCCGTTATGATTCCAGGGGTCAATGATCATCATCTCCCTGAAGTATCGCGAACAGTTAAAGCGCTCGGGGCAACTCTGCATAATGTGACGCCTTTAATTATCGCACCGGGAAGTCAGTATGAACGGGATGGGCGCAAGGCGCCGCGCCCTAAAGAACTGCACAACCTGCAGGAAGTGCTTGGGCGCGAAGGGATGAAGGTCATGCGCCATTGTCGGCAATGCCGTGCTGATGCCATTGGGCTGCTAGGTCAGGATCGTAATCAGGATTTTATATTAGAAAAGATGGATGCAAATCCAGTTATAAATGAGCAAGCTAGAGCGCTCTTTCAACGTGAACTCGATGCCAAAATCCGTCAGCGTGTCAAAGCCAAAGAGCTAAGGCAGAACTCTTTCCAGCAAGGGCAGCACACCACCAAAGTCGCTGTTGCTACACGTGGTGGGGATAAGGTCAATCAACATTTTGGCCACGCGACAGAGTTCATGGTTTATGAAACAGATGGAGTAAGCGTGAAGCTGCTAGGTGTCCGAAAGATTCAGGCCTATTGCCACGGTAAAGCGGATTGTAATGGGGATAAGAATACCACGCTACAAGAAATTATTTCTATATTACAGGACTGTCAAATATTGCTCTGCTCTGGTATTGGCGATGTCCCTCGCGCCAGCTTAAATAAAGCCGGGGTATTGCCTCTGGTGCGTAAAGGTGAAATACAGGATGTGATTCTCGAAAGTGTGAAGATCAGCTCTTATTTTGAAAATATATCGATTTCGAAGGGATGATGAATGATGAGACAAATTGCTTTTTACGGTAAGGGCGGTATCGGTAAATCCACAACTTCGCAGAACACTTTGGCGCAGCTCGCCACTAAATTTGGTCAAAAAACAATGATCGTAGGCTGTGATCCTAAAGCGGACTCCACACGGTTGATTCTGAACACCAAAGCTCAGAATTCAGTGCTCCAATTGGCAGCTGAAAGAGGAACGGTTGAGGATTTGGAGCTTGAGGATGTAGTTCAGTTGGGATATGGCGACATTCTTAATGTGGAGTGCGGTGGACCTGAACCGGGTGTGGGTTGTGCCGGCCGCGGGATTATTACAGCGATTAATTTTTTGGAGCAGCAAGGGGCTTATGAAGGATTGGATTTTGTATCCTATGACGTACTTGGTGACGTGGTATGTGGTGGATTTGCAATGCCGATCCGTGAGAATAAAGCACAGGAAATTTATATCGTATGCTCCGGGGAAATGATGGCTATGTATGCGGCCAATAACATTGCGCGCGGAATTCTAAAGTATGCCAACAGCGGTGGCGTAAGATTGGGCGGTCTGATCTGCAACAGTCGTAATACGGACCGTGAGGATGAGCTCATTATGGAGCTGGCACGCCGTTTGAATACACAAATGATCCATTTTGTCCCGCGGAATAATGTGGTTCAGCATGCAGAGCTGAGAAGAATGACCGTAGCCCAATATAATCCTCATCATCAGCAAGCTAGAGAATATGAGATTTTGGCAGAAAAGATTCTGAATAACAATATGATGACAATCCCGACCCCGATTTCTATGGAAGAGCTGGAGGATTTACTCATGGAATTTGGTGTGATTGAGGATGAAGAGACCGCGCTGAAAAAGCTGAAGGCATCTGGCCAATAATTAGGTTCGTCCGGTGAACAGGAGTGGAGAGACGGCTGTTCACCGGATCACTCTAAGGGATGAGGAGGATTCAGAATGGGGCTAAATATCGAAGATAACCAAAAGATGCTCGAAGAGATTCTTGAGGTTTACCCGGAAAAGGCACGGAAGGATCGTCAGAAGCATTTTGAAATCAATAATGAAGAGTTAATAAACTGTGGCAAATGCGCCATCAAATCGAATATGAAGTCCCGTCCGGGGGTTATGACCCAAAGAGGATGTGCTTATGCTGGTTCGAAGGGCGTGGTCTGGGGCCCGATCAAGGATATGGTGCATATCAGCCATGGTCCTGTAGGTTGTGGACAATATAGCTGGGGAACAAGACGGAATTATGCCAATGGAACACTGGGCATTGATAATTTTACGGCTATGCAGGTGACGAGTGATTTTCAGGAGACAGATATTGTATTTGGCGGTGACAAGAAGCTTGAAGTCATTTGCCGTGAAATTAAAGAAATGTTCCCACTGGCTAAAGGAATTTCGATCCAATCAGAGTGTCCTGTGGGGCTAATCGGAGACGATATTGAAGCGGTGTCCAAAAAAATGTCTATCGAGCTAGGTCTCCCGATCATTCCCGTTCGTTGTGAAGGATTCCGTGGGGTTAGCCAATCCTTGGGTCATCATATTGCTAACGATGCGATCCGTGATTTTCTGATGGGGAAGAAGGAGCTTGCGGAATGTGGTCCTTACGATATTAATATTATCGGAGATTATAACATCGGTGGGGACGCTTGGGCTTCACGCATTTTACTGGAGGAAATGGGTCTGCGTGTTATTGCGCAGTGGTCTGGGGATGGAACCATCAATGAATTGGCGATCGCGCATAAGGCGAAGCTCAATCTGATTCACTGTCATCGCTCCATGAACTATATGGTAACGACGATGGAGAAAGCATATGGGATTCCTTGGCTGGAATACAACTTTTTCGGGCCGACCAAAACAGCTGAAAGCCTTCGAGCCATCGCCGCAAGGTTTGATGAGTATATTCAGGAAAATTGCGAGAAAGTCATCGCTAAATACACGCCACAAATGGAGGCGATTATCTCTAAATTTAAACCCCGGCTGGAAGGTAAAAAGGTCATGCTGCTGGTAGGCGGATTACGTGCCCGCCATACACTGGGGGCTTATGAGGATCTGGGTATGGAGGTAGTGGGCACAGGTTATGAGTTCGCTCACAAGGATGATTACGAGAAAACATTCCCTGAACTGCCGGAAGGCACTATTATCTACGATGATCCAACCGCTTACGAGCTGGAAGAGCTTGCGCAAAGACTTGATATTGATCTGATGGGCTCGGGTGTGAAGGAGAAATATGTGTATCACAAGATGGGTATTCCTTTCCGGCAAATGCACTCTTGGGATTATAGTGGTCCTTACCATGGCTATGACGGGTTTAAGATTTTTGCTAAGGACATGGACATGACCATTAACAGCCCAGTGTGGAGCTTGATCAATTCAGGGAAAACAGGATCACTCCCTAAAAAGGAGGCGGGCGTATGAAGGACAAACTGGAGATCCCGGATTACAATACATTATTTCAAACTGAACCCTATGTGAAGCAACGTGAAGGGAAAAAAGCATTCGAGGCACCCTGCAGTGAGCAAGAGACAGCGGAAGCATTAGCCTACTCGAAGTCGTCTGAATATAAGGATAAGAATTTTGCCCGCACCTCACTGGTAGTTAATCCTCATAAAGCATGCCAGCCCCTAGGAGCCTTGATGGCTGCGCTGGGATTCGAAAAAACTCTGCCGTTTATACATGGCTCCCAAGGCTGCACTGCGTATTTTCGTAGTCATTTGAGCCGTCATTTCAAGGAGCCAACCCCCGCGGTTTCTTCCTCTATGACAGAAGATGGTGCGGTGTTCGGAGGGATGAACAATCTTATTGATGGTCTTGAAAATAGTGTGGCGCTCTATAAGCCAGAGATGATAGCTGTATCCACTACATGTATGGCTGAGGTTATAGGGGATGATCTGCAGGCTTTTATATCCAATGCCCGCCAGAAGGGTGCAATTTCGAACGAAATTCCAGTGCCCTACGCCAACACGCCAAGTTTTTCCGGATCACATATTACAGGTTACGATTCCATGTTAAAGTCCATCCTCAGTACCTTGTTCATCCGCTCTGGGATTGAAGCTACCCCTGGCAGTGGAGAGGGAACTGGAGAGAAGCTGAATGTCATTATAGGGTTTGAGCCTTATACGGGGAATTTTGCAGAAATTCGAAAAATCCTTGCCGCGTTTGATACAGGCTACACCTTCCTTGGTGACCACAGCGGCAATTTTGATTCCCCGGCTACAGGAGAATATTCCTATTATTATGGGGGAACGAAGCTGGCAGATGTGCCGAAGGCAGCTAATGCGTTGGGAACTCTTTCTCTTCAGAAATATTCTGTCAAAAAAACGTTGGAATACATCAGCGGCACATGGAAACAACAGACCGTTGCGATGTCGACTCCGCTGGGCATTCATGCCACAGATCGGCTAATAGAGTCTATCAGTGAATTAACGGGATTGCCCATTCCGCCTGAGCTTGTGGAAGAACGTGGCCGGGTAGTGGATGCTTTGCTCGATAGCCACCCTTATCTGCATGGCAAACGAGTGGCTTTAGTTGGCGATCCGGATTTGCTGATCGGCCTGATTGAATTCTGTCTGGAAGTCGGTATAGAGCCTATTCATATTGTGTGCTCCAATGGGGAAAACGGATTTAAAGAAGAAGCGAAAGCTCTGCTTGCTGCCAGTCCCTACGGAGCAGAAACAACGGTTCATATCGGAAATGATTTGTGGCATATGCGCTCTCTGCTGATTGATGATCCTGTGGATCTGGCCATTGGAAGCTCTCATCTTAAATTTGCTGCCAAAGATGCCGACGTTCCTTTGATCCGTGTAGGCTTCCCTGTTTTTGACCGCCATCATCTGCATCGTTATCCGATTATCGGTTATCAAGGTGCCTTGAACTTGTTAACTACTATAGTAAATACAATCCTGCAGGGGTTGGATGAGGATTCATCTGGCTTCAACCACGATCTTGTTCGTTAGTCCAATATTTATCGTAGTGACACTGAATAATTGAGCATTTTAAGAGTAAGGAGTATTCAGTTACGGGAGGTGGTACGATGGAGTCCATCAGAAACGATGTATTCGACGCGCAAGCTTGCGGGAGCTTAACTCCGAAATCGAAGCCATGTCCACGCCCCAAGCCGGGCGAAGCGGCTGGGGGCTGCTCCTTCGACGGAGCCCAAATCACGCTGCTGCCGATCATGGATGCTGCGCATCTCGTCCATGGGCCGGCTGCTTGTGCCGGGAATAGCTGGGAAAGTAGAGGGGCTTTATCAAGCGGGCCATCACTTTCACAATACGGATTTACTACAGATCTCAACGATAACGACATTATTTTTGGCGGAGAAAAGAAACTTAAAGATAGCATTGACTATATTGCCGGGCGCTTTATGCCTCCGGCAATATTTGTATATGCGACCTGTGTGACAGCATTGATTGGCGAGGATTTGGATGCGGTATGCAAGGAAGCGGCAGGCAGATTGGGGCTTCCTGTGATCCCCGTGAACAGCCCTGGATTCGTAGGCAGTAAGAATCTTGGAAATCGGCTGGCTGGTGAAGCGCTGCTACAATATGTCATTGGCACAGGTGAACCAGAGATTGAGATTCCTTTAGGTGTGAATTTGATTGGAGAGTACAATATCGCGGGTGAAATGTGGGATATCGAGAAATTAATGAAGAGTGTTGGAATTACGCTAATGTCCAGAATTACAGGGGATGCAAGATATAAGGAAATTACATGGGCACATCATGCAAAAGTGAATATGGTTGTGTGCAGCCGTGCATTGTTAGGTCTGGCAAAAGAAATGGAGGCAAGATACCACATTCCCTATTTCGAAGGCTCCTTCTATGGGGCCAAAGAGACAACTTATTCCTTACGTCAAATGGCTTATTTGCTGAATGACCGTGAGATGGAGCGGCGTGTGGATCGGTTGACGGAACGAGAGGAAAACAGACTGATTCAGGAGCTGCGGCCCTACCGCAAGCTGCTTAAAGGAAAGAAAGCAGTTCTCTATACGGGTGGAGTAAAAAGCTGGTCGATTATTTCCGCACTGAAGGAGTTAGGCGTTCAGGTGGTAGGTGTAGGCACGAACAAAAGCACGGAAGATGATGTACGGCGTATAGCGGATCGTGTTGGTGATGACACCGAATATATCCCGGAGGGCGGGGCAAGCCGAATTATCAAAACCGTCCGGGATCGTAAGGCAGATATTATGATTGCTGGCGGACGGAATATGTATGTGGCAATGAAAGAGCAGATTCCGTTTATCGATATTAATCAAGAAAGACACAAGGCCTATGCTGGTTACGAAGGTTTACTAAGGCTGGCAAAGGAGCTGACGTATTCTCTTGCTAATCCAATCTGGAAGCTGGCTGCCAGTGCCGCTCCCTGGGATAAGGAGGAACCTTCCTATGACCGTTAACAAAAGGAGTAAACCGACTTCGGTTAATCCAATGAAAATAGGCCAATCCCTTGGTTCCGTACTGGCATTTCAGGGTTGCTACAAGGCATTGCCTATTGTGCATGGTGCGCAAGGTTGTTCCGCATTTCCGAAGGCACTGCTTACCCGGCATTTTCGTGAGCCTATAGCCGTACAGACCTCTGCTTTGCAGGAGATGGATGTAATCTTTGATGCGAATCGTAATTTAGAGGAAGCTCTAAATACCATACTCAGTAAACACCGACCAGACATTATAGGCATTATTGGGACTGAGCTGACGGATGTGGCAGGAGTGGATTATCAATCCATGCTCAAGACCTATAAAAGGGAGCGGAACATGCGGGGTGGGCTTGCTTTTTCCGTCACCTTACCAGACTTTCGTGGTTCATTGGAATCGGGGTTCAGCTCTACCGTGGAGGCGATGCTTGATGAGATGATTCAGCAGGTAGGCCATCGGGGTTCAAGGAGTGTAAATACACGTCAGATTACCCTCTTGCCGGGATCGTTTCTGACGCCGGGTGATGTGATGGAGCTGAAAGAAATGATATCCTCCTTCGGTTTTGAGGTAATCGCTCTACCTGATATTTCGACCTCTTTGTCTGGGCATCTGCTGACAGGATTTTCACCGCTGACAAGAGGTGGGGTGCCTCTAGATTCGATGCTGCAAAGCTTGCATTCGGGTCTAACCATTGCCATCGGCGGAAGTATGGAGCGTCCAGCTAGAAGACTGCATAATGCGCTGGGAACTCCCTACAAAGTATTCGAGAGTGCGATGGGGCTTAAAGCAACGGATGATATTTTGCAATTCCTGCATCAAATTAGCGGGGAGCCGGTACAGCTTCGTTATTGCTGGCAACGGGAGAATTTATTGGATAGCATGCTGGATGCTCATTTTCAATTTGCGGGGATGTCTGCACTTGTCGCGCTGGAGCCAGATCATTTGTATACCGTATCTTCTTGGCTCGAAGAGCTGGGGGTGGAGCAAAAGGCCCTGGTCACCTCCTATGAAACTCCTTTGGTGGTTGAGATGGAACGAGAGGTATGGGTCGGTGATCTGGATGATGTTGAGCTTTTGGGCAAAGGTGCAGATTTATGGATCGGTAACTCACATGGGATAAATGGAGCGGCGCGGTTAGATGCTGCTTTTATGGCGGCTGGATTTCCCGTTTGGAATGAGCTTGGTGCTTATATGGCCACCTCTGTAGGGTATCGGGGAGCGATGGAGTGGACGAATAAAGCGGCGAATCTGTTAATGCGAAGGGAGGAGGAACATCGTGAAAGTAGCATTCGCTACAGAGGATGGAATTAGAGTGAATGCCCATTTTGGGCAGAGTCCGATGTTCGCAATTTATAAAGTTACCAAAGGTGGCGGGGAGCTTATAGGTCTTCGTAAACTGCCAACGATTCTCAATCAGGATGAAGCAGGCAAAATAGAGAGTCGTCTGGAGGTGGTAGAGGATTGCACGCTAATATTCATCATGCAGATTGGAGCCTCAGCAGCGGCAAGAGTCACACGTCGTAAAATTATGCCGGTAAAGGTTCCACCAGGCAGTCCTATTGATGAGCAAGTGAAGCGGATTGTTGAAATGCTACAGGGCAAACCACCGATGTGGCTAGCCAAGGTATTACATGCTGAAAATGAAGCGGAAGGGGCGAGTGTAGATGGATCCCATAGCTAATGAGAGTGCTGCATTAATGGGCCGGGTTGCTCCGGAAGCGGCAGTATTAAAACGCCGTTGTCGAACCACGGAGAAAAAGCTGGATAAAGATATAGCAGAGATGCTCATACGCCGGTTGTGTCAATTGCTTGATACAGAAGACTTTTTTGGAAGGCATGCTTCTCTTTCACCACAGAAGAAGATCGAACGATTGTTTCTCGCTTCCCCTGAAGACAAGAACAAATCTGATTTTAACTGCGCGGTTTCTCCAAAGGTCCGTTTGCAGGTTCCTCTCTTGTTTCAGGCGGTGGCGGGCGTGATCGAGGAGAAAAGTGGGGTTCTGGTTCAGAGCTCTTCTGAAATAAATGGGGAAGGATTTGGGCGTGCTCTTTTATATAGTGATCGGATTATTCTTGTGTTAAAAAGCTTGAGAGCAGGTTTTCCGTTTCCTTTTACCTCGGAGGATAAAGTAATTCGCTACGGCGTTGCTTGTGTAGAAGAAGGGCTGGCCTTTATGGATAAATTTAATGAAATGACAGCTCTCTATGGAACGGATGGTCTGGAGGGTTAGATTCCAATGATGCAGCTCAGCCACAGGGAGGGAGCAAAATGGAGCAGCTTGTAGGCGGCACCGAACTGGAACGATACGCACGCCAATTGAAGCTGCTTGGAGAAGGCGGGCAGAAAGCGCTAAAAGAAGCTACAGTGATGATTGCTGGAATTGGTGGGCTTGGAGGCACTGCCGCACTTTATTTAGCTGCTGCCGGAATCGGCAAGCTGATCTTGGCGCATGAAGGAAACATTGTGCCTCCAGATTTAAATCGACAGATTTTGATGGACAGTGATCATTTGGGTATGGAAAGGATGAGCACAGCAATTCAGCAGCTAAAACGTCTGAATCCAAATGTTGAAATTGAAGGATATAATTCGAAGATTGAATACAATATGGCAAAACCTTGGGTAGAGCAAGCTAATATAGTGATTGATGCACGGTATGATTTTCCGGAAAGATATGCGTTGAACCGCCTATGTGTAGAAACCGGCACGCCAATGGTAGAGGCGGCGATGTATGGATTTGAGATTTCACTAACAACGGTTATACCTGGTGAAACCCCTTGCTTAGAGTGTCTTTATCCGGATGTGAATCCAGAATGGGAACCGTTTGGCTTTCCAGTATTGGGAGCAACCTCCGGAATTGCGGGTTGTCTGGCTGCGTTGGAAGCCGTAAAATGGGTTACAAGGGTAGGGACGACTTATGCGGGCGTAATGCATCGCTTCAATTCACTCGACTTCGCCTGTTACAGCGTCCATATTACCCGTAATCCGAATTGCACTTGCTGCGGAGAGGAAGGTAAACCGTGAAAAGTCTCAGGCTATGTGACACGACACTTAGGGATGGTGAACAGGCGGCTGGAGTTTCATTCACGAGGGAAGAAAAGCTGGAAATCGCAAGGTTGCTGTCGGAATGCGGAGTGGAGCAAGCAGAGGTAGGAATTCCTGCCATGGGCAAGCAAGAGCAAGAAGATATTGCGGCTATCGCTGATTTAGGTCTACCTATGAAGATGATGACTTGGAATCGGGCTTTGGAAAGTGATATCGATAAAGCTTGGGCGACGGGTGTGAACTGGAGTCATGTATCGATCCCTGTCTCGGAAATTCAATTACAAGGTAAGCTAGGTTTAACACCTGCCAAAGGTCTGACAAGATTACTGCATGCGACGGAATATGGTCAACGGCTAGGAATGACTGTGTCGGTGGGGATGGAGGACTCTTCAAGGGCAAGTATGGAGTACTTGGTTGAACTGGTAAATACATTATATAAAGAAGGCATTCGTTGGTTCCGTTATGCAGATACGGTATCTGCTCATCATCCGGGTCAAATGGCAGAGCGGGTAAGCACATTACTTAGTGCTGTTCCTGCAGATGTAGAGCTTGAGGTACACTGCCACAATGATTTTGGTCTTGCGGCTGCAAACACACTTAGCGGTATTGCCGCGGGTGCGGTCTGGGCAAGCACTACGGTGGCAGGGATTGGTGAACGCACCGGGAATGCAGCATTGGAAGAAGTAGTGATGGCTTGGCGTTATCTTTATGGCGGGGAGAGCAGCGTGCGTCCAGAGTGTCTGAAGGGGGTGGCGGATAGGGTGATCGCAGCCTCGGGCCGAAGTGTCGGCGATGCCAAACCAATCGTCGGATCACTCGCCTTCACACATGAATCTGGGATACATGTTGACGGTTTGTTGAAAGAAACAGCCACCTACCAGACCTTTGATCCCACTGAGGTGGGGAGAGCACATCATTTTGTGTTAGGTAAACATTCCGGAAGTGGTGGAATCATGCATGTTCTGAACGCACATGGTTTAGAGGTTAGTGCGGGAACCGCGGGACGTTTGCTTGAACGGGTGAGAGACTATGCCGAAGTTAATAAAGTGAATGTGCCAGAGCTCCTCTTGGTTGAATGGCTGAGGGAGGATTGGCAACGACCGTAAGAGATATCAGTAAGAATGAATAAAGGCTGACAAGACGGGTACGAAACCTGTCTTGTCAGCCTTTTTATGTTGTTATGATTAAGTTTATTGTGTTAGCCCTTAACCGCCCCGGCGGTAATTCCCTTGGTCATCTGTTCTGTGAAGAGCAGGTAGATCAGGATGGTTGGGATGGCGATGATCGTCATAACCGCGAACTGTGCACCATAGTTGGATGAATACTCACCAGTGAATTTCATAATGGAGAAGGGAATCGTCTTAAGATCTTCCGAGGTGAGGAAGGTGTTCGCCATAATGAATTCATTCCAAGTGCTGATGAAATTGAGTACACAGATGGTTGCCAGCGCCGGTTTGGTGATGGGCAGGATGATACGGAAGATTAACCCGTAAATGCCACTGCCATCAATAACGGCGGACTCTTCAATAGCCCGTGGGATGGTCTCCAGGAACCCGGTCATAATCAGGACACTCATGGGGATGACAATGGCTGAGTAAGGCAAAATCAATGTGTACATATTGTTCAGCATCCCAAGCTTGTTAAACAGAATGAAGTTTGGCAGCAATGTGGCGTGAATGGGAATGATCATGCCTAACATGATTAGAGAGAGGACGATGCCACTTAGCTTCCATTTCATCCGGGTAAACGCATATCCCATCATCAGGGACACCAGCGCAGAGAGCATAACAGTAATCACTGTAATGATAAGACTGTTGGCAAAATAACGTGGCACACGCCCGTAGGTAAAAGCGTTTCGATAGTTCTCCCACTGGGGTGGAGAGGGCCATTTCAGAAATGAGCTTCCAAAGAACTCACCGCTCTTGAGCAGGGAATAATCGATCAACCAAATAAGCGGAAATAACTGAATCAACGCCATGATACACAGGAACACCATCATTAGGATTTTGCCCGTTGTAGGCTTTCTGCGTTCTTGTTTGTGAAGGTTTAGCTTAGGGGGTGAAGCGGCAGGCGATAAGGAATTATTCATAGGATTTCCTCCGGTTACAGGGTTTCTTTAAAATTCTCCGATATCTTTCTTTAAAATCTTGTTGAGGATAACGGTTAGGATCAGGCAGAACACAATAAACAGAATCGAAATGGCATTACCATAGCCGTATAACGATGATGAGAAGGCGGTTTTGTACAGATAGTTCCCTAGGAATTGTGTGCTATTTGCAGGGCCACCGTTGGTCATTAAGAATACGGTTTCCATTTGCTTAAGGCAGGTGGTGACGGCAATGATGATGGCAACCCGCATCATCGGCGAAAGCAGCGGAATGATGATACGCGTGTAGAGGGTGAAGTTGTTGGCGCCGTCGATTCTTGCGGCTTCGCTTAAATCTTCCGGAATGCCTTGCAGACCTGAATAATACAGCAGCAGTGCATACCCAAAGCCTTGCCACATAACAACAATGATGATGCACCAGATGGCCGTCTTTGGATCACCGAGCCAATCATGCGTAAGTGCATCCAATCCAACTCCGCTTAGCAGCTTGTTGAGCAGTCCGTAGTTTGGATGGAAAATTCCGGTCCACAGCTTGGCTGTAACGACGACGGAAATTACAGCGGGGATAAAAAAGATCGTCCGGAATATTTTTTCGTATTTGCCGGAATTGGTTAGGAATATCCCCATGAGAATGGCAAAGGGATGTTGTAAAAATACAGTGGCGGCGGTCAGGAGCAGGGCATTGACTAGCGATCTCCAGAACACTTTGTCATGAAATAGAATTTCACGGTAGTTATCAAAGCCGATGAAATTGTATTTGCCGATTCCGCCCCAATCCGTAGAACCGTAATAAGCGCTCATGAAGATAGGGATGCAGATCATAAAAGCAAATAGGAACAGTCCAGGTGCGATGAGTAAGAATATCGCTTTTTTGTCGCTTAACACTCTGTGCATGGAAATCTCCGTCCTTTTAAAGAGTAATCTATCTATTACCATCGTAACGGGAAGCCAGGCACCGGAACATGCCGTAAATTTCAGATCGGTGTATACATTTTTTCGAAAACAAAACCCCGGCCTCTGGGGGAAGCCGGGGTTTGCGCACTGCCATCTATAAGGTTACTTCAGGAGCGCTAAGGTTCATGTTTTTTGTAGTCTCTGGTTTATTTACCAGCGAATTTATCGGATGCAGCATCCAGTGCTTTGGCGAATTCTTCAGGGGTAATTGCATCAGAAAGCAGGCTTTGATGCGCCTCCATTACCTTTTGCTTGAACTCATCGTCACCCACATCCTGCAGTGGAGTACCGCTGGAGGATGTCATCGAGCTGAACACTTCAATCAATTCTTTTTGCAGCTGGGTTTCGTTACCCGTTAGGAATTGATCGAATTGCTGCGCAGGTGTACCCGCGCCAGCTTGCCATAGCATTTTAGACCAATGCTCTGGAGCGAAGAAATATTTCAAGAAATCAACAGCGGCTTCAGCATGTTTGGAGTTTTTGCTGACTGCATATCCACCACCATACCAAGCAGCATCATCGGTTGCTTTACCTTTATCTGAAGCTGGGAAAGCGAAAGCACCTACGTTATTGCGGAATTCTTCAGAGAAGTTCTCGTCTGTTGCCAGACCCGACTCCCAAGCGCCCATAAAGAACATGGCAGCTTGCCCTTGTCCGAACAAGTTGCGTGCAGCACCGTAATCGGCAGTCAGCCAGCCATCGGCAAAACCTTTAGCATCGGCAAATTGCTGCATTTCAGTTGCGGCTGCAACGAGACTAGGATCTGTAAAGGATATTTTACGCGCAACAGCTTCATCCATTGTATTGAAATCGCCAGTCTGACGTTGGGCTACAAATTCATACCAGATAGGCAGTGTCCAAGCGTCCATACCATTCATAGCGATCGGGTTAATTTTCTTGGCACGAAGTGTTTTGACGGCGGCAAGCAAATCATCTGTGGTTTTTGGAACCTCGATGCCGTTGTCAGCGAATATTTTTTTGTTATAGTACATGACCATGTAGTCGGCACCACGCGGCAAGCCGTAAAGTTTACCATCTTTACTGAAGCCGTCCATGGATCCGGACACAAACTGATTACCTTCGAAGTCAGCGCTGTTCAGTTCAAGCAGCAGATCGTTATCCAGCAGCGGACTCAGGAAGGAGGGCTGACCCCAGGCTTGAATGATATCAGGCAGCTGATTGCTGGAGGCATACACTTTGATTTTTGATTTGTAAGGCTCATCTTGAAGCGCTTCCACTTCAATCTTGACGTTAGGGTTCTCTTTCATGTAAGCATCGATAATGTCTTGCTCTACCTTACCTGAACCATTTGCCCGATCCGCGAGCGCGGTGAAGAACTTCAGTGTGATTTTTTCGGCGGGTGTGTTTTCCCCTGCACTTGCTGTTGCTTCGGCAGTAGCTTCGGCCTTGTCATTTGTAGGTGCATTGGTAGCTTTCGCATTGTTATTTCCGCCACCGCAGCCTGCGAGCAGAGCTGGTAGCATTAGACTCATAAGTGCTAGCTTTATTCCTTTACCTTTCATCAAAAACCCACCTTTTTTATGAGATATATTTCCACTAGAACGGCTGTCATCAAACGAGGACGACAATGTCGTTTCTTCTTGCATCCCCATCTTAAGAGTTTATGACCGATAGAAACATGGTCCATATTTAAGAACTATGTAGGCATTTTTCAGTGATTGTAAAAAGCTGGTTCAGGGTTTAATGATTTCAGTTATACTTGGTTTACACATTTATTGATTATACATGAAGGTGGTTCTCATGAATCGAAACATCCGCTTATTAAGCCGTTATCGCCATCTTCCGCTCCAGTTTAAGCTGTTATTATGGTTTGTGCCGCTGCTTCTCGTGACTATATTCGCTATGGGGTGGAACTCCTATCAGATCTCTTCGCAGCAGGTGGTGGAGAAAATGAAACAGTCACAGGATCACCTGACCCGAAAAACAGCAGAGCAGATTGATGAGATGGTGAGGGGAATGATTTCTTTTTCCAATACACTCTTTCTGGATGAAAGTGTGCAGCGGCTCTTAGTGTCGTCAGAAGCACAAAAAGAACGAAATTCCGTATTTAAAACGGTCACCAACCTGATGGTCGCTGGCAACTCGATTCAATCACTGATTCTATACTCTTTGGAAGACCAGAATAACGGGGCGGAGCCTTTTGCTGCGAACCAAGCCGGATTGACAACTGGCATGAAGTTCTCTAACTTTATCCAAACCTCGTACTACAAGGAAGCCGTTGAAGCCGCAGGTAGTCCAACCTTTGGATTGTCCAGACCCACGGATGGCATATTTGTTGGTGATCATTATCATAAGATTGTACTTTCCAGAATTATCAAGAATGTATATACTTTAAAACCGGCAGGGCTTGCGGTGATCGGGGTCGATGCTGGTAAGATTGGAAGCCAATATCTAGACAACTCTGAAGATGATGTAGATATGTTTGTGGTAGATCGAGACGGGCTCATCATTACGGCTTCTAACAAGAGCTGGATCGGCAAAAGAGATCTTGATCTTCCGTATTTTGCGGACAGCGATCCTAAGTTGAGCCTAAAGGAGAGACTGGAGTCTACAGCGGATCACAAACAGTGGATTGTCTCGCATCTGCAGTCAGAAACGACGGGTTGGTATGTAGTGGTGGTGCATTCCAAACGGCAGCTTGTCAAAGAGCTGGGACAGATTTCACAGGTCACGGTGACGATCGCTTTTCTGTGCTTAGCAGTTAGCTTAATGGTTACCTGGCTCGCCGCCGCCTCAATAACGAAACCGCTGAAAAAGCTTTCCCGCTCCATGCGCAGATTCCAGACAGGGGATTTCACGCAGCGCGTATTTTTTGAAGGAAATGATGAGATTGGTCTTTTGGGCCATGGTTATAATCTAATGGTGCAGCGGATCAAATCGCTCATCAATGATGTATATGCCTCCAAACTGAAGCAGCAGGAAGCAGAATTGAAAACGCTTCAGGCACAGATCAGGCCGCACTTTTTATATAACACGCTGAATACGATTTGTTGGGAAGCTGAGAAAAAGGGCGACAAAGAAATAGCCGATATGGTCTATTCGCTTTCTCAAGTATTCCGGCTGAGCTTAAATGATGGGCGGGATACGTTTACATTGGAACAGGAAGTAGAGCTTGTGACGAATTATTTGTTCCTGCAAAAAAATCGGTTTCGAGAACGTTTTGAGTTCGAAATTGCCTTGGATGAGAGTATCAAGGATTTCACAGTTCCGAAACTGCTGCTCCAGCCACTGGCGGAAAATGCAGTGATTCATGGGATCGAGCCACTGGCTGGAAGTGGACTCATCTCGATTCGCGCCTTCCGCAAAGATAGAACTATTGTGCTCGAAGTTCAAGATAACGGGGTGGGAATCACGCCGGAAAGACTTCAGGAGCTACATCAGCGTTTAGCGAGAGGAAGCTCTATTTCGGAGGAAGAGGAGAATGCTGGACGTTCGGGGTTTGCACTCTCGAATGTACAGGAACGTTTAGCTTTGTTTTTTGCCGGAGCCTCATTGCAAGTAGAGAGTGTAGAAGGAGCAGGCACACGTATTATCATTCATATCACTGTGGAGGGTCCCTAAATGATGAAGCTGAAGCTGCTGATTGCTGAAGACGAAGACACCATCCGTGAGGGTATCGTCAATATGATTGACTGGAATTCGCATCAGATTGAGGTAATGGGCGAGGCGGGGAACGGAAGTGAAGCGCTGGCTCTGATGGAGTCTGAACAGCCGGATTTATTGTTAACGGATATCCGCATGCCGCAGATGAATGGTCTGGAGCTAATCGAAGCTGGACGGCGTCGCGGTTACGACTTTCGCTCGATTATTTTATCTGGATACAATGAGTTCTCTTATGCGAAACAAGCGATTGCGCTGGGGGTTGTCGATTATGTGCTGAAGCCGTGCCGGCCGGAAGAAATTCTGAAGACGGTACTAAAGGCTAAGGAGCTAATTGAAAGGCAGCGTTGTCAGGAGAATGAGCAGCTAAAAAGAGATCGTTCCTGGCATAAAAATGCACCGCTTGTCAAAAGCCAAGTGCTGTCCCAATGGATTCATCATCCTCCGGTTCCGCTGGAGCGGCGGCAGGAGCTGATCGGTGAGTTAGCTATGGCTATTAGCCACGAAGGTCCGCAGATTGGGCTGGTCAGCTTTGATTTTGATCCTCCCTCTGCCGGTGGGTCTGGACAGGATTTTGTACTTTTACGTTACGCGGCCCTAAATATTATTAGTGAGACCTTGTCTCCTATCTATAAAGGAAAAATCGAGACCTTTCATGATGGCAATCTCCTGCTCTGGATCGGCAGTGGTTTAGCTGGAACGGATTCCCGCAAGTCTTACCGAACCCCCATCTATTTAAAAGAGCAAATCGGGATGCTGCAAAGCAATCTGGAGAAATACCTCAAGCTGTCAATCAGTATTGCTGTAGGCTCCTGTCGTGCGGATATTTCGGAAGCTCACCTGTCTTATAAAGAAGCGCTTCAGGCCATGGAATCCCGCTTTCTGAACGGGAAAGGCGGCGTTTATTTTTATACAGAAGGCTCGGGAGTTATTGGGGGTGGCGCACAGGAGATCGGGATTTTAGATGATCCTGAATTAAATGTGCTGGAGGATGAGATGCTTGTGGCAGTCGGTGCAGGAAGTAATGAGCTTGCCCTCGATCTGCTGGAGCAATGGCTGGAACGTTTTCGCGGAAACCCCGGATGCCTCAAGCAGGAGGTGAATATTCGGGCAACAGCTTTTGTCGTTCGCCTTAAGAGGCTTGCGCAGGAAAAACAAGTAGCTGGATTCGAATGGAAGCAGCATTTGGTCAATTGGATGGAGCAGGCACCACAGATCGAGACGCTGGAAGAATTGTCTACGATCCTGAATAAGATCATGCAGAATGTGGTGGAGGCTTTTTCTAAACATCGCCCTCTGCATCGAACAGTAGTTACAGCGCTCGAGATCATCCGTAACAAATATAATACCAATCTGTCTCTGGAATATGTTGCGAAGGAAGCTTATGTATCTAATACTTATTTAAGTTCACTGTTCCGCCAGGAGCTGGGTGTGAATTTTCTCGATTATTTGCATCAATACCGGGTAGAAGAGGCAAAAAAGCTGCTCCGCCAAAACTTAAAAATGTACGCTGTTGCAAAGTTAGTAGGCTACGGGGAAGAACGCCACTTCAGTGCTACTTTTAAGAAATGGACCGGACTTACGCCCTCACAATATCAAAAGGGACTAGGGAAGTAGGAGCAAATTGTTATCTACTAGGCTTTGTGTGGTTAAACTCTACATATAGCTAAATAGGAGGTAACCGAGAAATGAACCCGAAATGGTGGAAAGAAAGTGTCGTGTACCAAATTTATCCGATTAGCTTCATGGATAGTAACGGAGATGGGATTGGAGACTTGCAAGGAATCATATCCAGACTGGATTATTTGCAGGATTTAGGTGTAGACGTGATTTGGGTCTGCCCTATTTATAAATCGCCAAACCATGATAACGGTTATGATATCAGTGATTACTGTGACATTATGAAGGAATTTGGCACGATGGATGATTTTGACCATTTGCTGAGGGAGATGCACTCACGTGGGATGAAGCTGATGATGGATTTGGTTCTGAACCATACGTCACATGAGCACCCATGGTTTGTTGAATCCAGATCGTCGAAGGAGAATCCGAAACGGGACTACTATATTTGGCGAAAAGGAAAAAATGGAGGTCCCCCGAATAACTGGGAGTCTTATTTCAGTGGCTCGGTGTGGGAGCTTGATCCGCGGACCGATGAATATTACCTTCACCTCTATTCCAAATATCAGCCTGATCTGAACTGGGAGAATCCCGTGGTCATTGATAAGCTGCATGAGATGGTGGAATGGTGGCTGAAGAAGGGTGTGGACGGATTTCGCTTTGATGCCATTGCACATATCGTGAAGACGAAAGGTTACCCGGATGCGGATAATCCAGGTGGAACACCTACCGTGCGGGCTTATGGAATGTTCTCCAATCTGGCAGATGTGCATACCCTGCTACAGAATTTATATGATAAAGTGCTTTATTTCTACGATATTATGACGGTAGGAGAGACCTCAGGACTTGGACCGGAGCAGGCGCTAGATTACGTAGGTGATGGTCGCCGGGAGCTGAATATGACTTTTCAGTTTGAGCATATGTTTCTGGATGCCGCTTCGGCAGGTAGTGGAAAATGGGATGTCGTCCCATGGAGTCTACTGGAGCTGAAAAAGATTATGAGTAATTGGCAGACGGTTCTGCATGACAAAGGCTGGAATGCGAATTATCTCTGCAACCATGACCAGCCGCGCGCAGTGTCCCGGTTTGGGAACGACCTTTTTTACCGGATTCCTTCGGCTAAAATGCTGGCGACCTTCATTCACATGCTGGAAGGCACACCTTATATTTATCAAGGCGAAGAAATTGGAATGACGAATGTCTGTTTCGAATCCATTGATGATTACCGGGATGTAGAGACGCTTAATTATTATGAGGAAAAGCGAAAAAACGGCGTTCCAGAAGAGCAGATTATGTCTGCCATTCATCATAAAAGCCGGGATAATGCCCGCACCCCGATGCAGTGGGACGATGGTCACGCAGGTGGTTTTACGACGGGGACTCCTTGGATCGAAGTGAATTCCAACTATATGGAGATCAACGCTGGCAACGCGATTAAAGATCCCGATTCCATCTACAACTACTATAAACAGCTGATTGCCCTGAGAAAAAAACATAAAGTCATCGTTTATGGAGCCTACGAGCTGTTGCTTGCAGAGCATACAGAGATATATGCGTATACCCGGACATTGGAAGATAAGCGGCTGCTGGTTATTCTGAATTTTTATGATGGAGAGCCTGTATTCGAATGGCCAGCAGAGTTCCAACCAGAAAATATAGAGCTGTTAATTTCTAATTATTCCGTGGAAAAAGATGAGCAGATCCAACCGCTTAAACTTCGACCTTATGAAGCACGAGTATATTTGCAGCAGCTTGTGTAAAGGAAGCTGTAGGAATGAGTTGTCATGAAGGGGCTGAACGCTCACTGTGACAACTCTTCTTTGAGTTTGTGAGTAAAAGACTGTACAATGGCGATACATTAACATACATAGAGTGGAGTTACAGGAAGACGCCTGTGGGAGGAGAGACAACATGACTGAATGGTATGAAAAGAGCTTCGGAGAGGATTATCTGGTCGTATACAAACATCGAGACTTTGGTGGAGCTCGTAAAGAAGTTGAACGAATGATCTCGTGGCTGGGACTACCGCCAGGCTCCAAAGTGCTGGATTTATGTTGTGGGATGGGACGTCATTCACTGGCGCTTGCGGAAGCAGGGTACGAGGTAACTGGAGTGGACTTATCAGAGGTATTGCTGCGTGAGGCAAGATCTCAAACAGGAGCGGAGCAGGTAACTTGGCTGCGTTCTGACATGCGTGACCTACCATTAACTGGAGGTTTCGATGCTGTGGTTAATCTATTCACTTCCTTTGGTTATTTTGAAGAGGATGAGGAGCAGGTAAAGGTTTTGCGTGAAATCTATCGGATGTTGAAGCCGGGTGGCAAGTTTGTTATTGATTATCTGAATCCTGCGTATGTAATTCGTCATCTGGTGCCGCATTCTACCCGCGAGGATGGAAAAAATCTGATTGATGAGTCGCGGCGGATCGAGGATGGGTACGTGAAGAAGGACATCATTTTAACCTCTAAAAATGATTCTACACCTCGCCAATATCATGAACGTGTGAAGCTGTATACCTTGGAGAAATTCAGCGGGATGATCGAGGAAGCGGGTTTACAGCTCGAAGCTGTGCATGGCAGCTATGAAGATGAGGTTTATAATGCAGAAAGCTCCACGCGGATGATTTTTAGTGGAATTCGATCGTAATGGTATCAGGAAAAAGATTCAAAGGCGGTGATCGCACCATGTCTAAGGCGGATATCACTTCATGGGACGAGAACATTCTTCAGGTCTCGGTGCCCATGGACTCGCCGCTTCGTCAAGTGAACAGCTATATTCTGCCCGATGAGGATGGCAGAATTACTATTATTGATCCCGGTCCGCGTAGCCCGGAGACAGAAAAATGCTGGCAGGCGATCCTGCAGGAGCTGGGATTGTCGTGGAAGGACGTGCGGGATATCGTCGTAACACATCATCATCCCGATCATTATGGATTGGCGGGATGGTTGCAGTTACAGACCGGATGTAAGGTATGGATGACTGAACGTGCTCATGCCGAAGCGATGTTGATGTGGGGCAGTGACACGGATATCAATGAAGTTTTGCCGTTATATTTCATTGGACACGGAATGTCGGAAGAATGGTCGAGTGGAATAAAAGCGCATTTGGAGAGCTTTGACGCTCAAGTGGAGCCGCAGCCGGTTGTAACTTATCTGAATGAGGTAGAGCCTTTCGGGATGGGGGGCCGTGAATGGCAATTGATTGTAACTGGCGGACATGCACCGGGACATGTGAGCTTGTATCATGCGGACAGCGGGCAAATGATCTGCGGCGATGCTGTGCTGCCGCAGATTTCGCCCAATGTCAGCCTGCTTCCAGGCAGCGATCCACAGCCGCTGCAGACGTTTCTTCAGGGGCTGCGGGAGCTGGGCAGCTATCCGGTCAGCATGGCGTTCCCGGGCCATCGGGAACCGTTCACGGGCTTCACGCACCGGGTCAGCAGCCTGCTCGCTCATCATGAGGAGCGGCTGGATACCGCTGCAGCCTTGCTCGCAAACGGCCCGCTGAGCGGCTTCGCAGTCTGCGAAATTCTGTTTCGCAGCCGGGTAACCACCGTTCACCAGATGCGCTTTGCGATGAGTGAGACACTGGCGCATTTAGCGGAGCTGATGCGCCGGGAGCGGGCTGTGATGATAGAGGCGGACGGTGCTATATTGTTTGCAGCATCTGAAAGTGCTGGAGACCATGTTAGTTAGAGTTTCTAGCGGGCTCGAAGAGTGATGAGTGATGAATGATGATTGATGGAATGAATTGAGATGTGAAGGTTATGATCAAGTAGAGGTACAGAGCAGTCCTGTGTTATTGGGACTGCTCTTTTTTTGGGTTTTGGTTTTAGTGACTAAGGAGAGAGTATAATTCGGTGCTATTTATATGAATATTGAGCTCCTCAGTCGGATCGCATACCAAACTAATCTTTGATTACATACTCATGCGTTAGGCTGATCATTTGGACTAACATTTGATTACTTTGCTTACGCGTTACACAGATCATTCGGACTCAGATGCAGCTATTCGTGAGTTTTGGGACTTTTGAGGTTAGTATCGGACCGGAGAGGCGTTATTGATAGTATAGAGAGTTGTTATTGGTCATTATTGAGTGAATAGCGACTCTGGAGTCCGAAAGTGTCCAAATCAAAGGGGATATGTGAGTATAGTGTCACCTGAGTCCGAACGCATTACCAAACTAACATTTGATTACTTAACTCATGCGTCAGGCTGAACATTCGGACTAACATTTGATTACTTAACTCTCATGCGTCAGGCTGAACATTCGGACTAACATTTGATTACTTTACTTATGCGTCACACAGATCATTCGGACATAGATGCAGCTATTCGTGGATTTTGGGATTTTTGAGGTTAGTATCGGACCGGAGAGGCGTTATTGATAGTGCATAGGGTTATTATTGGTCATTTTTGAGTGAATAGCGACTCTGGAGTCCGAAAGTGACTAAATCAAGGGTGTTTTATGGAAATAGTGTCACCTGAGTCCGAACGCATTACCAAACTAACATTTGATTACTTAACTCATGCGTCAGGCTGAACATTCGGACTAACATTTGATTACTTTACTTATGCGTCACACAGATCATTCGGACATAGATGCAGCTATTCGTGGATTTTGGGACTTTTGAGGTTAGTATCGGACCGGGGAGGCGTTATTGCTAGTGCAGAGGGGAGTTATTGGTCATTTTTGAGTGAATAGCGACTCTGGAGTCCGAAAGTGACTAAATTAAGGGTGTTTTATGGAAATAGTGTCACCTGAGTCCGATCGCATTACCAAACTAACATTTGATTACTTAACTCATGCGTCAGGCTGAACATTCGGACTAACATTTGATTACTTAACTCATGCGTCACACAGATCATTCGGACTCAGATGCCGCTATTCGTGGGTTTTGGGACTTTTGAGGTTAGTATCGGACCGGAGAGGCGTTATTGCTAGTGCAGAGGGTAGTTATTGGTCATTTTTGAGTGAATAGCGACTCTGGAGTCCGAAAGTGTCCAAATCTAAGGGGATTGTGAGTATAGTGTCACCTGAGTCCGAACGCATTACCAAACTAACATTTGATTACTTAACTCATGCGTCACACAGATCATTCGGACTCAGATGCCGCTATTCGTGGGTAGAAACACATCTTGCCGAGTAACTAAGTGTTGGTATTGAATAATTGGGGAATTCCTCCCTGTTTTTTGAGGATTGTTGAGGTGTAGAGCGGATATTAGGGAATTTCTCCCTAATATTCTACGATGTAGCTATAAATTAAGGTTTTCGTAGAGTTATTAGGGAAGAATTCCCTAATAACTTAGGTTTTGAACGATTTTCGGTATTTTTTAGGGAGTTTTTCCCTAAAACGGTCCCAAGCCAAGCCAAGCCAAGCCAAGCCAAGCCAAGCCAAGCCAAGCCAACCCAACCCAACCCAACCCAACCAACCCAACCCAACCCAACCTCAAAAAAAGCGATTGTCTCATAACCCGCAAGGGCTACGAAACAATCGCTTTTTAATTCTCAGAGTGTACCCAAAACACCGGTTACTCCGGTTGTTTTTCATGTTCTGCAAGTTTCCTTGCAGCTTCTTCGCGATCCTCAGGTGAATGCGGAAGTTCGAGGTCTATCTCACGCTCTGCTTGCTTACGGTGTGCGATTCGGCTACTAGCTGCAGCGGCTACAGCTCCGACGATATCGTCGAGAAAGGTGTGGATCTGCCCGGTGTTTTTGTCGTTCAACCGTTCAAGAACGCCTGGCTTAAGCTTGTCCACATAACCATAGTTGGTGAAGCCAATGCTGCCGTATACATTTACGATGGAGAAAGCCAGAATCTCATCCACTCCGTATAATCCCTCATCATTTTCGATCATATCCTGAAGCGGCGGAAACAACTTCCCCTCCTCCGCGAGCATGTCCAATTGAATGCCCGTAAGTACTGCATTTTGCACTTCCCGTTTGCTGAGTACCATCTCAACGTTATGGACACACTCTTCCATTGTTAAGTTTGGATAATATTTTTTTTGCAGAAACATAACGAGCTCTGCGATTTCCTGCAGGTTCACTCCACGCTTATTCAACCACACTTTGGTCGCATCTGCGACTGCCTTGCTGTTCAGACTGTAAGGTATTTTTGCGATTGGTTCATCAGCCATGATTAGTCACCTCGTAAGTTAAGTCTTTGCATTACAACGTTCGTTAGCATGATGTTAAGCGCTGGTGTTATCTCAGATTGTACGTTTAGAAGAAGTATTTGTCCAGAAAGCGGAGTCTATGTGAATTAAAATCTAGATCCAACCCAACCTGAAAATAAAGTACACAGGCTTTTCCAACAATTTAGGATAAGCAGTTGTTATTTTTTGGACAAAGGTCTCGTATACATAGCAGTACAAATGCTATCTAACCTTGAAAGGGGTAATAAATGATGAAAACAATGCAACAAATCCGCGGGATTTCCGCGGTCTGCCTACTCGCAGTTCCACTGGCACTGTCCGGTTGTGGCTTGTTCGGTTCGGAATCAGCATCGATTGATGCTCCGCCACCTGAGGTTGAAGCGCAGATGCTACAGACAGAGGGAAATAACACTTTGGATTCAGGTGTATTTGGTCCAGTGGCTCAGGATGATGCACAAACAGCTGTTAAGGACAGCACCAAAACCGCTAAAGCAACGGATAAAACAACGGCTTCCGGTGACCGGACGACCGTATATTTGGAAGATGGAAACGGCTTACTCGCTCCAGTGTCGCTAAATCTGCCAAAAAGCAAAGATTCCAGCACGCTCAAGAACTCTTTAATGGCATTAGTGAATAAGGGAGAATATGCGTCCTCATTGCCAGAAGGCTTCCAAGGCATTCTACCAGCTGGAACTGAGGTGCAAAGCATTACGGTAGACAAGTCGAATCTGGCAGTTGTTGAGTTCAATTCGGAATTTAACAACTACGATGCTGCGGATGAACGCAAAATCCTTGAAGCGATCACTTGGACGCTGACCGGTCAAGATGACATTAAAGGTGTACAGTTCTGGGTAGATGGTAAAAAGCTTACGGAAATGCCGCTTCAAGGTACTCCGCTGGATCGCCCGCTGTCCCGCACAATGGGCATTAACCTGCCTAAACAAGGTCCATCTTTGATGAACTCTAGTGCGGTTACTGTTTATTTTTCCACAACATCTCCTGACGGTATCCAATATTATGTTCCGGTTACGCGCTTTGTACCCGCAGGGCAAGAACAGCTGACTGCTGCTATCAATGAACTGATTGCGGGACCTGAATCCGGAGACGGTCTGGAAATGGTTATGACACAGGGCACATCACTTGATTCGGTTGAAGCCGGACAAAACGGTGTTGTTACTGTATCCTTGACTGACGATATGTTCGCAGATGGGAAGGAAGTTCCTGCCGAATTGCTGGAATCGGTTGTTCTGACTGTTGCGCAAAATACGGAAGATGCTCTGGTTCAAATTCGTTTGAACGGCAAACAATCGATTACTGACACTGACAATGTGGATTATAGCAAACCTGTTTCTGCACCTGAATTTTTGAACGAGCTCCCGTTATAGAATGACCTTCTAAGGTTTAAAAGATGCTTTTGTGCCTCCTCTTTGGTAGAATAAAAGTTGCTCAAAAAGACGTAACGTCCCGAACGGTGTACTGCCGCAATGAACAACAGGGAAACGGGACTCACACTAAACTATTAGCTATACGATGTAGGAGGCAGAAAAGATGAGATCAAACGGGCGAACTGACGACCAATTACGGCCGCTGACAATAACGACCCAAACGAATAAATATGCTGAGGGCTCCGTGATCATTGAGATGGGAGACACCAAAGTCATTTGTACGGCTACTGTAGAGGAAAAAGTGCCTCCGTTTCTTAAAGGACAAGGAAAAGGCTGGGTAACTGCCGAATATTCGATGCTTCCACGGGCCACCCAGTCCCGTAATCAACGTGAAGCTGCACGCGGTAAACTTACCGGACGTACAATGGAAATCCAACGGCTGATCGGCCGTGCGCTTCGCTCCGTGGTGAATTTACAAGCGTTAGGTGAACGCAGCATTACGCTGGATTGTGATGTGATTCAGGCGGATGGGGGAACTCGGACGGCTTCGATAACAGGCGCTTTTGTTGCCATGGCATTTGCTATTAATAAAATTGCACTACAGCACAAGCTGGCTGTTTTTCCTATAACAGACTTTTTGGGAGCAATTAGTGTAGGTGTTGTAGGGGATAAAACACTGCTCGATCTGAATTATGAAGAGGATTCCAAAGCCAAAGTGGATATGAATGTAGTCATGACCGGCGGCGGTGCTTTTGTTGAGGTACAAGGAACTGGCGAAGAAAGACCATTCTCGCGTCAAGAGCTGGATCTTTTATTGGGTCTAGGTGAGAAAGGGATTTATGAACTGATTGCCGCACAAAAAGAAGCGCTCGGAGCGATTGCTCTGAAAATCCCTTCCGGCCAGCCGGGCCAAGAGGTGTAACATGAATTCCACGGGCAATATTCTCATTGTCGCTACGAAGAATAAGGGGAAGGTGCGCGAATTCGAGCACGCTTTTGCCCCGCTGGGCCTGACAGTTAAGAGTATGTATGACTATCCGCATCTGCCCGATGTGGTAGAAGACGGAGCTACTTTTGCAGAAAACGCATTTAAAAAATCCAAAGCCGTAGGTGACGCACTTGGAATTCCGGTACTCGCTGATGATTCGGGTCTTTGTGTAGATGCTTTGGATGGCAGACCTGGTGTGTACTCTGCACGTTTTGCAGGTGAAGATGCTACGGATGGGGAAAATAACCTAAAGCTGCTTAGCGAGCTAGAGAGATTGAAACAGGGGGAAGACACAGATCAGCCTTTGCTGAGCACGGCTAGGTTCGTCTGTACTTTATCGCTGTACGATCCAGTTTCCAAGCAGGAGCTAACCGCAGAAGGTGCGGTCGAAGGTTGGATTACTTCAGAACCATCAGGTGCCGGTGGTTTCGGTTACGACCCGCTATTCTACCTGTCGGAACATGAAAAAACTATGGCCGAGCTTACGCTGGAAGAGAAGCAGCAGATCAGCCATCGAGGAACTGCACTGCGACTGCTGACGGCGAAGCTGGAGAAGAAACTGGCGGCTGAAGGCGGCCTATCGCCGGAATAGAGTTTTTTATAAAAGTGGGGGTGTCCAAAAGCCGCGAAATGGCTGCTGGGCACCCCCGTTTTTTATACCTTCCCTTTGAACTAAGCCTCAAACTTCGTTCGATTCTAACACATTTACCCGTATGAAGCTGCCACCCGGACACAGCTGACCTTAAACGTAGCTATTTCCGATAATTGAGATTCTACTGGACCCCAAAGTCGCTATGGGCACGAAAAACACCCCAAAAGAAGCATTTCATAAGGAATAGCAGCACTGGAGTCCGAAACATAGCTCCAAAGGCTTGAAATTTGTAAATAACGTCAACTGGGTCCTTAACGTAAGCCCCAGAGAATGAGTATGACTCTGCACTAATAATGGGATGTTCTCCTTGTAATGGGACAATCTTCTTGTTGGAATCAAAGAGAGCACCCGATTATATCAGCTTCCAAAGAGCAGGTGTAGAAGCTGGCTCCCACCCCTGAAGTGAAGTGTGAGGCTGCAAGCAGGTATACGTTTTTCCACTGTAGGCAACGACATCACCTACTTTATAAGCAACTCCTGTTACCCAGCTAGACCCTCCCGAAGTAGGTGTAGCAGTCGGTAATGGAGTTTGCGTGGGTGTTACGGTTGCAGTAGGCGTCGGTGCCACCGTAGGTGTCAAAGTCGGTATTACCGTTGGAGCTACAGTTGCCGTTGGTGTAGACGTTGCTGTTTCACATACGCTGATGTATTTCCAGACACCGTCCGGTCCGCTAAGATCGGGACGATCGCCTTGTGTCCACCACTTGGCTTCATAGATTGAGCCGTTGTAGGAAACACGTTGTCCGCCAGTATATGCGGTTGCCGCATTCCAGGTCGCTGCCGAGCATTGTCCCGGCGTAGGAGTAGGTGTTGGCGCTACAGTTGGCGTTGGCGTCACGGTTGCCGTCGGAGTCGGTGTTGTTGTAGGTGTTGCCGTTGGTGTTGCTGTTGGTGTAGTCGTCGGAGTAGGTGTTGCTGTCGGTGATGCAGACGGTGTTGGTGTTGGCGTAATGCCACCGTACAGTTTATCGTATTCCTGTTGGGACGAGTTTCCGTTCAGGGTGATTCGCTGTGGACCGCCTGAAAAATTCAGCTTCATCATACCCGGAATTTCAAGTGAAGCTCCGTTTGCAATGGTTTGAGTAGCTGTACCTGTAATACGGTAGCGGTTGAAATCCCAGGCCGTGGAGATTTGCTCAACGCTACCTGCTCCCCATGCCGAGGTTAGGGTTGTAGTTGTTGGCAGGTCGAATTCTAGCTTCCAGCCACCGGAAATATCTGTGCCGGTATTGTTCGTTATTTTTAATGAATAGGTATAGTTCGGATGATCATAAGCGCCGCTGAAGCTGAGGTTGAAGTTTTTAGGTTCAGGCAACTGCGGCTTAGGAGCTCCGCCCGGCGGCGAGGCTGTCTTCAGCTGATCATAGGCAAAATCGGTCAGAGAATTGCCGTACGTATAAGTGCCATCGCTCTGCTCAGAGTAATCGCCCGTTAATTCCCAGAACATCATGCCTCCCAAGCCTTTTTGTTTAATGTAATCCAGCTTGTAGCCTAGAGATTCCTTATCTTCATACGTAAGAAAAACCTTCTTGTCTGCGTTGAACAAGTACGGTGTTTTGGTAACAGGATCGAAGTAACGTTTATTCGCTGGATCTTTGAGCAGATTTAGCACATGCCAGATCGGATTTGCACCAGCAGGCTGCTCTGGTGCGGGATCATTCCAGATCCCGTATTGGCCATCTGCTCCCCCACCGGTTGTCGGAGCTGTGCCGTAAAGGCCGGTATTGTTGATGCCTCCATTCACATTTTTCCAGCCTCGTGAATAATAAGGAACTCCGATCACGATTTTTTCCGGAGGAAGCGTTCCAAGATAGTATCGGACCGCCCAGTCGGTATTCAGAACCGGAGTGCCCAGCGCAGCAGTTTCAGTATCGCGGGAATCCGGGTACAATGCAGAATGCGGCCCTACATATCCATTCCAAGCCCCATGGAAATCATAGGTCATAAGGTTCGCCCAGTCTAAATACTGATTGGCTTCCCCAAGCTTCATGCCCCCAAGAATCCAGGAAGAGGCGGTGGCCGCAATGGTCAGGTCATATTTCTGATTGTCTTGAGCACCTGCCAGATCGAGCTTTTCGCGGAGTTTTTTCATAAGAAGAACGTAGTTGTTGTAATTAACTGTACGCAGCGGTTCTGCCACGGCAAAATCGTTAGGATTACCGGACTGCCCAGTGCCAGAAGGGTACTCCCAATCGATGTCTACTCCGTTGAACTGATAGGTACGCAGAAAATCCACAACACTATTGGCAAAAGCTTCTCGCCCGGCTTCTGAATTCGCCATGTTGAAGAACCCTCCGGAACCCGACCAGCCGCCAACAGAAATCAGGGTGCGGACATCAGGATAGAGCTGTTTGTACTTAACCAGTTGGTTAAAATGCCCCTTAAAAGGCAGGGTGGTCAGCTGACCGGGATAGTCTTTTTCGATTGCAGCTGTACGGTCCATGAGATCAATCTTGTTCGTTTGAGGATTTACCTTGGCGAAGGCGTAGTTAATATGGGTAATTTTATCCCACGGAATCTTGTCTACGGTGTAAAATCCTTTGTTCTCCTGATCGCCCCACTCTGGGAAGTAAGCAACGATTTTACGAGGGTGATCAGCTGCTGGAGCGGGAGCGGAAGGTGTTGTTTCCGCGGCATGGGCCACTGGTAAGGATGCACCTGTCCCGGTGTAAAGTGGAACCAGAACGATTAGGCTCATTAGCGCAGCAAGGTAACTTATGGATATTTTGCGCTTAGCACGTGCTTTTGCAATCATATTTAATATACCTCCAAAGGGGGATAATGTTATTTCAGGAACGATGCTTCCAGCAAGTCTTTAATTGAGCTTCCATAGCGCAGGTGTGGTGGCTGGCTCCCAGCCCTGAAGTGAAGTGTGGGGCTGCAAGCAGGTATATGTTTTTCCGTTATAAGCGACGACATCATCTGTTTTGTACGCAACGCCTGTTCCCCAGCTAGACCCTTCCGAAGTAGGCGTAGCGGTAGGTAAAGGAGTTTGTGTAGGTGCAACGGTTGCAGTTGGCGTTGGCGCTAAAGTAGGCGTAGGTGCAACGGTTGCGGTAGGCGTTGGTGCTACCGTAGGTGTTAAAGTTGGGGCCACAGTTGCAGTTGGTGTCGCTGTTCCGCATACGCTGATGAATTTCCAGACCCCATCAGTTCCGCTAAGATCAGGACGATCCCCTTGCGTCCACCATTTGGCTTCATAGACTGAGCCATTGTAGGAGACACGCTGTCCGCCAGTGTATACGGTTGTTGCACCCCAGGTCGCTGCAGAACATTGTCCCGGTGTAGGCGTTGGGGTTGGCGTCACGGTTGCAGTTGGCGTTGGTGTTGCAGTTGGAGTTGCAGTAGGTGTAGCGGTTGCAGTTGGTGTTGGTGATGTGGATGGTGTCGGTGTCGGCTGCACCACTCCGCCACCAAGATCGGCGTTTAGTTTATTGGTTAGTGTTTTGTTCCGGTCACCACTTGTTTCCCAGAACATAGCACCTGCAAGACCCTTGGACTTCAGGTAGCTGATCTTGTGGCCAAAGGATTCTACGTCGTCATAGCTGATAAAGGTTTGATTTGTTGGATTATAGAGATAAGGCACTTTGGATGTATCATTCCAATAGCGGATATAACCGTTTTTGTTGATATAATTGGCTTCGAGATCATAGAAATCATAGCTGCCTTTTTCCCATGTACCCGTTGGTGAGATGCCAGCGGACACCTGATATTGGCCGTTTCCTGAAGCAGGAGCTCCGCCCCAACCACGACCGTAAAAAGCCATGCCAAGTACAAGCTTGTTCGCAGGTACACCATTCGCAAGATAGGAGGTTACCGCTTTATCGATGTTAAAATTTTGCGGTTCGGTTAAGCCCGAAGCGGAAGCTGCGGGATCATAGTACAACGGAGCATTGTGTCCGGTGGTGGTGTTCCAGCTCCCATTAAAGTCATAGGTCATAATATTGATCCAGTCGACAACGGAAGCAATGCCGGCCAGATTATTATTGTTGATATACGTTGGGCCTGCCCCGGAAGCAATGGTCAGCAGATAGGTTTTTCCATCCGCCGCGCCGGCTGTATTCAGCTTTTCGCGAACTTTTTGCAGCAGCAGTACATAGTTTTCTTTATCTTCAGAACGGTAGCTATTGCCTGCGAGTCCACCACTTACTGGATATTCCCAGTCGAGATCCACGCCGTCCATCTTGTATTTTCGAATAAAATCAACCGCGGAATTGGCAAAAACCTCACGGGTCGCAGCTGTCGCAGCTACATCCGAGAAACGGTTCGACCAGGTCCAGCCCCCAACGGAGATTAGGGTCTTCAGGTTCGGGTTCTTTTCCTTAAGCTTCCATAGCTGCTTCAGGTTACCTTTGATGGGATCATCCCATTTGTCATCCCCGAAGCTTTTTCCAGTGTCAATCCAAGGGTCACCAAGAACAATCGTACCGTTCGGAACGCTGATGGCTTGGCCTTGCTCATTCTGGCAAGACCAGGTCACCGGATTAGGTCCGGTGGGGTCGGGATTGCCATGGATGCCATTCCAACAAATATCCGCAAAAGCGTAGTTAATGACATTCATTTTGGTAGGATCGATATCAGTTACATTGTAAGCACGCCCGTAAGCGGCCCATGAAGCGTAATAACCAACCAGTTTGTAATCCTGTGCGGCGTTGGCTGTTTTGGGACTGCCGCCCAGGGTGGAAAAGAGTGTCAGAACAAGCGCGGCGATCATCGCAATTGCAAAGGTTTTGCGTGAAGCTTTTTTCGTGAAGATCATTGAATTTCTACCTCCTAGATTCAAAGTGTAGTTCGAAATTCTTTTCGGCAAGATGTCCTGACCTTCACCTCCCGTCGGTTGTAGTGCACCATCACCCTTGGCGTCCCTATCACTCTATTGAAGTTCAATTCGTAGATTCAGCAGCAAAAAAGCAGCGGTCCAAATCAAGCCTTACCCAATCAGTAAGCGCTTTCTTTTATGCTTTTTGTGTGCTGCTGTTTCATGGATTTTTAAAGATGTAACATGCTGTGTATGGTTTGAGTGAATAGAGGAGGATGTTTGGAAGTTGGATAATTAGGATGAATTAGATATAAATGGGTGATGGTAACTCTTATTCTCAAGCATAGCTTGCAATTGCGCTAGGGATAAAATCAGGTGATATAGGGGGACAATTTTCTAATTTATAGTGACTCTTCAAAAAGTGAACCCTTTTGGATTTGTATACTCGCCTTTTATCAAGAAACTCATGAAGAAACACATAACCACCGATGTAATGAATATAAATCATATACATGCCTGAAATATTTATTTGTGGAACTATGCAACGCATCGATGTTTCTTTTCGTTATAGTAGTATCATACGGAAGGTGGTGGGCTCACCGATGGTTGTGTGGGTGTTTTGGCTGATCGCAGCCGGTGTCCTGTTTGTTGTAGAGATGATGACGCTTACTTTTTATTTATTGTGGCTTAGTATTGGTGCTTTGGCCGCAGGTTTGGTGTCGCTGATTGTTCCCGAAGCCATTTTGTTTCAGGTGGTCCTTGGATCACTGGTCGCACTTGGTCTGACTATATTCTCGAAACCACTGGTTTCTAGATTTCGCCATTCACGTGGGTTCAAGGATACAGGTACAGAAATCATCGGTAGGCAAGGAGTAGTTGTTGAGCCGATAGAGCAGGGACGTTACGGGCAAGTGAAGGTAGGCGGAGATACGTGGAGCGCGACCTCTGAACAGTCTCTAGGCAAGGATGAGGTTGTAAGAGTAGTGAAAAGAGGCACGACGATTATCGAAGTAGAACGATGGGGGGAAATGAACTAATGCAATGGGCAATTATCGCAATTATTATTGTAGTGGTCGTAGTTTTTGTGGCATTAACAGTCAAAATCGTACCACAGCAGCGGGTAGGCGTAGTGGAAAGGCTCGGTAAATTTAATCGTCTGCTGACACCGGGGCTGAACATTCTGATTCCTGTAATTGATCAGGTGCGCACCTACCATGATTTACGGATCCAACAAGCAAATGTACCTCCGCAAACGGTAATTACAAAGGATAACGTGCAGGTGCAGATTGATACGATTATTTTCTACCAGGTGGTTGGACCAGAGGAAGCTACTTATGGTATTTCTGATTATGTCTATGGGGTAAGAAACATTTCGACGGCAACGATGCGGCAAATCATCGGTAAGCTGGAATTGGATGAGACCTTGTCTGGACGGGAAAAGATTTCGACGGATATCCGTCTTGCTCTCGATGAAGCTACTGAGAAGTGGGGCGTACGGATCGAGCGTGTGGAAGTTATCGATATCAAACCGCCGTTGGATATTCAGGAAGCGATGGATAAGCAGATGAAAGCAGAGCGGAGCAAACGTGCCATTGTTTTGGAAGCGGAAGCTGCCAAGCAGGATATGATCCTGCGCGCTGAAGGGGATAAACAGAGTAAGATTCTAAAAGCAGAAGGCGATAAAGAAGCGCGTATCCGTCAAGCAGAGGGTTCACGGCAGGCGCAGGAACTGGAAGCACACGGTGAGGCTAAAGCGATTCAAGCCGTGGCAGAAGCAGAAAAATCACGCATTGAGCTGATTCGTTCAGCAGGTCTGGATGAGCAGGTGCTGGCTTATCGTTCCTTCGAGGCTCTGGCTGAGATTGCCAAAGGCCCTGCTAATAAAGTGTTCTTGCCAACTAGCGCTGTTGAAACGCTGGGAAGTCTTGGAGCGATTGCGGAAGTCTTCAAAGCGAGCAAGGACAGTAAATAGATTTTACAATTCGAGCTTATTCCGTTAAAGTAAAAAGCAAAAACAACCTTATGCATATGAAGCTATTGTTGTTCATGCTAACTTTGAAGGAGAGAAGCTACTGTGACGCAAAAAGAAATTTCACCGCTAGTTGAACTGCTTGGATTACAGCCTCACGTTGAGGGTGGTTGGTACAAAAGACTTTGGAATTCGGAATTTGAAATTTCGCAGGAAGTGTTAGGCGATAGCTATTCTGGATCACGTCATTCGGCATCTTCAATTTATTTTCTGCTTCACGAAGGCGAACAATCTGATTGGCATACTGTATTGTCCGATGAAGTTTGGTTGTGGCATTCCGGTAGTCCAATCGTGCTTAGTCTCGGAGGTAATGGAGATAAGCCTGAGGATGTGCAGGAAGTTATTCTGGGTCTCGATATTGCTGCAGGCCAGCAGCCACAAGTGGTTGTTCCAGCGGGAGTATGGCAGGCCGCGCGTTCGTTAGGCAAAGAGCCGACGCTGGTATCCTGTATTGTTTCTCCTGAATTCCATTTTGATGATTTCAAACTAATTGAGAAATAAAGAAGAGCGGGGGCGCTTACGCCTCCGTTTTTTTATAAGGATTTGGGGAATGATGAAGCCATCTGCTATACTTTTTATGGTAGCGTTTGCTTCTTAAGTGGGTAAAAAGGTTAAGTATGTTTAACGAAATAACAATAAGCTTGGAGGGTTAAGTGATGAGTGAATTGAATGCACCGTTCTCGGGTGGTCCTACTTTAAATGATGGGGTGACCATGCCGTGGCTGGGTCTTGGCGTGTATAAGACTAAAGATGGCGAAGAGGTTATTCATGCGGTCAAAACCGCAGTGGAATTAGGATATCGAAGTATTGATACGGCAGCCGGATACAATAACGAAGAAGGCGTAGGACAAGCTATTCGTGATTGTGGAGTGGCCCGGGATGAGCTGTTTATTACGACTAAAGTACGAAATCCTGATCAAGGTTATGAGTCTACGCTAAAAGCGTTCGAGGATAGCCGGCGCAAGCTAGGTCTGGACTATCTAGATCTGTATCTCATACACTGGCCGGTGGCAGGAAAATATCGTGAGACATGGAAGGCCTTAATTCATCTGCAAAAAGAGGGCCTCATCAAATCTATCGGCGTGAGCAATTTTCAGGTTCATCATCTGAAAGATATCATCGAGGATACCGGAGTGGTACCAGTGGTGAATCAGGTGGAATTCCATCCGCTGTTGACTCAGCGTGAGCTGCTGAAATATGCCAATGAACAGGGCATTCAGCTTGAAGCATGGAGTCCACTAATGCAAGGGAATCTTGACCTACCGCTCTTAAAAGAGTTGGCTGAGAAGTATGGTAAGACCCCTGCTCAAATTGTACTTCGCTGGGATTTGCAGCAAGGTGTCATTACGATACCTAAATCCGTACATGCGGATCGAATCAAGGAGAATGCAGGATTCTTTGACTTTACGCTTAGTGATGAGGATGTCAAAGCTATCGAGGGCTTGAACAAAGACCATCGATTTGGCCCGGACCCGGACAACTTTAACTTTTAAAGATCGTTCAGATAAGATCGTAGAGTAATCCTTGCAAATACAAGCCAAACAGCAAGCCACCGGATACGGGGACTTGCTGTTTGGCTTGTCGATTATCTCAGTTGTCTACGCGCTTATTGGATGGAGACGTTATATTTACGCAGCCAGAGATCCACTTGGGCGAGGTAAGCAAACAGCTGAGGACCGGACATGAGTTGGCCGAACCAAGGCAGATTGGTTGAGGATTCCGGGGAAGCGGCGATCTCACGGATTTTGGCAGCATCAATTAACGGAAGTAGGGGGGAAGTGGAGTCATCCAGAATGTTTAATACCTGAGTTCGTACCGCATTTAAATAGGCAGGATTATGAGTTTTGGGGTAAGGGCTTTTTTTGCGGTAGAGCACATCGTCTGGAAGAATGCCTTCAAGAGATTTACGTAAAATCCCTTTTTCACGGCCCCCCAGATTCTTGATTTCCCAAGGAATATTAAATACATATTGAACGAGTCGGTGATCACAATATGGAACACGTACCTCTAGCCCTGCGCCCATGCTCATTCGGTCTTTACGGTCTAGCAGAGTAGGCATGAAGCGGGTGATATTCAGATAGGACATGACGCGCATTTGTGCTTGTTTTCCCGTTTCTCCATCCAACTTTGGAACTTCAGCCACCGCATCGCTATATCTGTCACCCAAATATTCCAGTGGACGGATCCACTCGTTAATTTCTGGGGAAAGTAGACTTGCACGCATTTTCGGCGCAACTGACCAAGGAAAAGTGCCTGAGGAGAGCATTTCCTCACGGTGGAACCAAGGGTATCCGCCAAAAATCTCATCCGCCGCTTCACCGGAAATAGCTACTGTCGCGTTCTTTTTAATCTCCCGGCAAAATAAGTACAAAGAAGAGTCTACATCGGTCATCCCTGGTAAATCCCTAGTGTACAAAGCATTATCCAGCGCTTCTACAAGCTCCGGGGTATCGAACGAGATGTAGTGGTGGTTTGTATTCAATTCATCGACCATTCGTTTAATCCACGGCCCATCTGCTCCCGGCTGGAAAGTATGACTTTTGAAATGTTTGTCGTTATCTACATAGTCTACGGAATAAGTATCCACTTGTCCCTGACCATTCCGGTTGTAGTAATCCACTGCAAGTGCCGTCAGCGCACTGGAATCCAGCCCTCCCGACAAAAGAGAGCAAACAGGGACGTCTGAGACCAGTTGGCGTTCGAGTGTATCTTGGAGCAGTTCACGCACCTTAGCGGCTGTCTCTGCTTCATTGTCAGTATGCTTTGCGCTCTCCAGCTTCCAATAGGCATAACTGCGCAGACCTTCACGGTTATAGATCATAGCATGACCTGGACGAAGCTCTTGCATATCCTTATAAACACCATGACCCGGTGTACGCGCTGGACCGATGATGAAGATTTCTGCGAGACCTTCAGGACCCACGATTGGTTGTACCTTGGGATGCTGCAGCAACGCCTTAGGCTCTGAGCCAAAAACTAGGACGTCATCAACCTTGCTATAGAACAGGGGTTTCACACCTAAACGGTCACGTGCAAAAAAGACTTGGTCCCGAAGACCGTCCCATACTGCAAAAGCAAAGATTCCATTTAGCTTCTCTGCGCAATCCGGCCCCCATTCGATATAGGAATGCAGCAGCACCTCTGTATCGCACTGGGTGCGGAATTGATGCCCTCGCTGCTTAAGTTCCTGTTTGAGTTCGAGGGCGTTATATAATTCGCCGTTGTAAACAATCGCGTATACCTGTTCCTCATGGCGGGTGATCATGGGCTGGGCACCGTTCTCCGGATCGATAACGCTAAGTCTGCGGTGACCGAAAGCACAGGGGCCTGAGATCCAGGTTCCGGCTGCATCGGGGCCGCGGTTTGCTAAAGTTTCAGTCATTTTGACCAGCAGCTGCGAGTGCTGAGTGAGATCTCCGCGCCACTGGATAAATCCGGTTATTCCGCACATGATGGTTCATCCTCTCTTTTGTGCGATTGTTGTCCTTACTTTTTTGCCAAGTAATACAGATATATGCCGAAGGAAGGCATAAAATGTATGTCCTTATCCGAACACTAGGGGAGAGGGGAATTTGCCAGGAGGGAAGGATGACAGGTGTATTATATTAAAGACGCCAAAATTCGCAGAATGATGGAGTACGATGGTGCGCCTTGTGCAGAAGTGGGTGTTTTGCCGGGTGCTGTTAGTGATCCTGCGCTTTTGGTGTATATCGTTGAGGATCGGCGTGAAGAGGGATATGAGATTGTCCGTATTCTGACTAATGATGCTGATACCTCTACCGATTGGTTTGATAACAATATGCATGACGCTTTTCAAGATGTGACCTCGAGTGCATTTACAGGCAGCAACTTCATGTCGCCAGAAGATGAGCATTCCAAGTTTCAAAGAGAATTACTCACTTTTGGGGATTTGAAAAAGCAGCTGGAGAAGCGTTTTCGAAAGCTGGAGTAAATAACGAAGGCTTGTAAAGTGTACACTGGAATCGCTGAAAAGGACGGCAGAAATGCCGTTCTTTTCATTTCCTGTGGTTATACTGACGTGTAAAAAAACCGCACCGAAAACTCTTTTATTATTTTTCTAAGTTGTTTTGACTTGAAAAATCCGCTGAATAAGGTATAATAAATATCGTTGCGTCAATACATAGTATTTATTTCTTATATGTCCCGGTAGCTCAGCTGGATAGAGCATGCGCCTTCTAAGCGCACGGTCAGGGGTTCGAATCCCTTCCGGGACGTCAATTAACAGCCTTCCTTCGGGAAGGCTGTTTTTGCGTGCGCGAGTTTTAGTTCGAGGTCACACACGGGATACCTTTGTCTTCCTTCTTGAACTAAACGTCGAAATTCGAGTCATCGTTGAACATTAAACTTCAAACGACTAGATCACATTTGTACATACGCAGCAGCTATCGGACTCAGATGACCTTAAATGCTGAAAAGTGCGGAATTTGCGATGTTATCGGACTCCATCGTCGCTATTGGTGCCAAACGTGCCCCGAATGAGCCACTTTCTCAAGAATAGCTGCAGTGGAGTCCGAAACGTATCTCAAAAGGCGATAAATGAGCAAATAACGTCATCTGAGTCCGCGAGCCTCCTCGGTCTGAGTAATGCTGGTTACTTGGTGTTGTGCATCTATTGTTGTTGACTGCATGGCGAGTTTGATGGTGGGGACTTACGGTTTGAGCATCGATTGGTGTGAACGCTTGGGCGTGTTTAGCTACTAATCATCGTTGAACATCAAACTTCGAACATCTAGACCATATTTGCACATACGCAGTAGCTATCGGACCCAGATGACCTTAAATGCTGAAAAGTGCCACATTTGCGATGTTATCGGACTCCATCGTCGCTATTGGTGCTAAACGTGCCCCGAATGAGCCACTTTCTCAAGAATAGCTGCAGTGGAGTCCGAAACGTATCTCAAAAGGTGTTAAATGAGTAAATAACGTCATCTGAGTCCGCAAGCCTCCTCAGTCTCAGCAAGTGCTGGTTACTGGTGTGTTGAGTTACTTATTTTGCACATACCCAGCTGCTATCGGACCCAGATGACCTTAAATGCTGAAAAGTGCGGGATTTTCGATGTTATCGGACTCCATAGTCGCTATTGATGCCAAACGTGCCCCAAAAGAGCCGCTTTCTCAGGAATAGCTGCACTGGAGTCCGAAACGTTGCTCAAAAGGCGATAAATGAGCAAATAAGGTCATCTGAGTCCGCGAGCCTCCTCGGTCTGAGTAATGCTGGTTACTTGGTGTTGTGCATCTATTGTTGTTGACTGCATGGCGAGTTTGATGGTGGGGACTTACGGTTTGAGCATCGATTGGTGTGAACGCTTGGGCGTATTTAGCTACTAATCATCGTTGAACATCAAACTTCGAACATCTAGACCATATTTGCACATACCCAGCTGCTATCGGACCCAGATGACCTTAAATGCTGAAAAGTGTGGGATTTGCGATGTTATCGGACTCCATCGTCGCTATTGGTGCCAAACGTGTCCCAAAAGAGCCGCTTTCTCAGGAATAGCTGCACTGGAGTCCGAAACGTATCTCAAAAGGCGATAAATGAGCAAATAAGGTCATCTGAGTCCGCGAGCCTCCTCAGCAACAGCAAGTGCTGGTTACTTGGCGGTGTTATGTACTAATCGCCGAAGAATGTAAATTACCCATTATGCGCACGCTAACCTTAAGCCATAAAAAAGACCGCTCCTAAAGAAGCGGCCAGATTTCCTCCCAGACGGTGTCCAGGATTCCCTGCATGTTATCTTCCATGCTGTTAATTGCAATGACTGCTTGAGCGTCCGGCACCACAAGACAGAATTGTCCATGAGCGCCATCGGCACGGTAAGCGTCGTGGGAGCAGAGCCAGAATTGGCAGCCGTATCCTTCTCCCCAGTCGCCGTTTCCATCATTGTCGATCTGTTTTTGTGTAACAAAATCGATCCATGCTGCGGGGATCAGTTGCTGGCCCTGCCACTTTCCTTGCTGTAAAAGCAGCTGTCCAAACCGGCTTAACTCTTCCGTGTTAATCTGAAGTCCGGCACAGCCAAGGGTTACCCCTTGAGGTGTTGTTTCCCAATCCACATTGTTTATACCCAGAGGTGCAAACAAACGAGGTACCAGATAATCCTTTACGGTTTGCCCGACGCGGGCTTGCACCATTGCAGAGATCATAATGGTATCTCCGCTGCTGTATGTAAATTTCTCTCCGGGAGCTCTGTCTAAAGTCAGAGATAAATAATGCTGCACCCAATTTTTATCCTTCAAGGCTAATCTCTCTTCAGCCCAAAATGGAGGGGAATCGTGCCCTGTACTCATTCGCAGTAAATCGAACAAAGTTATATCTCCGGGCTGCATGGAAGGAGGTGTTTGTTTAAGAGGAGAGACATACTCCGGAAAAACATCTTTAAGCGTTGTTTCCAGTGTCAGCTTCCCTTCATCAATGGCAAGACCTACTGCCATAGAAGTAAAAGACTTGCTGACGGAATGCTGCAAGCGCCGAATATCCTCCGTGAGATCCAGTTTTCCCACAAGGTTTCCGTTTTGAAGCACACGAACATTGAAGATATTCAGGTTTCGTTCACGAGCCTTAGCTGCGAATTGAGCCATGTTCAACATAAAAAGAGTCCTTCTTTCTCTTGATATTCCTAGCTAGGTAGCGAAGTGACAAAAAGAAAAACTAGAAAAATGAGTGGAAACGTTTTCTGTTAAAACGATAAAAATCACTAAATTGATGGTATTCCATTCTTATTTTAAAGTCAATAAAGTAAGGAAAACTATTGTTTGATATATAAATACCAATTACTTCTAATTTCTAGATTGAGTAACTATAGACTTATTGTAATTTTAACCAAATAAAAAGTGATGAATCACAATTTTTTTTGTGTTTTTAGTTGACTTATAAAAATTACCTGTTCATAATGGACGAAGTAAGCGGAAAAAACACGCTAAGGACTCAAAATGATGTCGCGGGAAACGTTTCCCATCATTTCATGCGTTTCCACAACCTGATTTTCATCGGGTGAAGGGGGGACTCATCATAGGAGTGGAGCAAGGTAAATATGAATATCAAAGATATTGCAAGGCTATCAGGCGTGGGTATCGCCACAGTCTCCAGAGTAATCAATAATAGCGGTGTTGTAAGCGATACAACTAGAGCTAAAGTAATGGCGGTTGTTAGAGAACATAACTATATTCCAAATGGTAATGCGAGCAACTTGAAAAAGACGCGATCCAATACCATAGCGCTAATGGTAAAAGGGATCTCAAACCCGTTTTTTGCAGACATGATCAAGGAAGTTGAACGCCAGGTGAACCTGCGGGGATGTCCGCTTATGATCCAGCATGTAGAAGATGGAGTAGATGAGATCGATATCGCTCTACAGCTTGTAAAAGAAAAAAATCTATATGGCGTAATTTTTATGGGCGGAACGTATGATCATTCCGAAGATAAATTCAAACAATTAAAAGTTCCATTTGTTCTGACTACCATCACGACTACAAAAGAAGTCGATCCTGCTGTTTTTTCAAGCGTGATCATTGATGATCTTCAGGAATCTTATAAGGCTGTCAGCTATTTAATCTCATTAGGACATCGCAATATCTGCTTTTTGGCCAGATTTCCTCTGGTACAAAATACGACAGGCAACCGGCGGCTTATGGGATATATCAAAGCGCTTGAGGAGCATGGAATTGAGTACGACCCTTCAATGGTAGAGGATTGTGAATATAGTCCAAGCTCTGGCTTTACAGCTACCAAACGTCTGCTCAATAAGAAAAAAGATATCACTGCTGTTTTTGCTGCATCAGATACGATTGCCATTGGGGCTGCTAAGGCGTTATTGTCTTTGGGCTTATCAATTCCAAATGATGTTTCGATTATCGGATTCGACGGGATTGAAATGGCAGAATATTATCATCCATCTCTGGATACGATCAGCCAACCCGGAGTGGATATGGCGAAGGCCAGTGTTGAAATTTTGTTTGACCTGATCACAGGTGATTCGCAAAACAAACATATGGTATTCGAATCCGTACTGGTTAAGCGGGGATCTTGCAAGAAAATAAACAAATGAATAAGAACGAAAAGGAGATAACTCATGGCATTATTAACAGTTGAGACAGGCTCTCCTACTTTGAGAATGACAACGACCATCAGTATTATCTCCCCCGTCGATTCAGGCAACATGTCTGGAGGAACGCTCTACCTGCTGCATGGTGCTGGTGATAACGCCAGTACTTGGCACAGGATGACTACTATTGAGCAGTATGCAAGTCAATATGGTTGTACAGTCATAATGCCGCAAGTAAACAGGAGCTATTATACAGACATGGAGTACGGACTGGACTACTTCTACTATGTGACCCATGAGCTTCCCGAGCTTTGTGGCCGAATGATGAGGTTGGATGATAATCCGCAGAAGACGTATATCGCTGGTTTATCGATGGGCGGGTATGGCGCTCTGAAATGTGCACTTACCTATCCCGAGCGTTACAGCAAAGTGGTTTCGTTATCAGGAGTTACCGATCTCCAGAAACGATTAAACGATCCGCAAATGTCCAAGGACATGGCGAGGGAGATGGCGGGTACTTTTGGAAAACGCTTACAAATTAAGCCGGATCAGGATCTGTACGCTTTAGCCGCTAAATTGGTCGACGATAGACGTAACCTGCCTTCGATTCTGACTTGCTGTGGTTCGGAAGATCCGTTTGTGGAGATGAATCGGGAATTCGCAGCTCACCTGGAGACGACCCCTTATGAATTTCAGTATGTTGAGACCCCTGGAACTCATGAATGGCGATTCTGGGAGGAGCATCTGAAGACAACCTTTGATTTCTTGTACAACTAAAAGACATAAGCAGAGTGAGGAGATGCAAATTGAAATCCGAAGTTGCAATACCGGCTAAAAAAATGAACGACAGCAGATTCCAACTGTTCCTAAGAGAAGTCTGGAAGAACAGAATGGTCTATACTCTGGTGCTTCCTGGACTAGTGTGGCTTTTCCTATTTGCTTATCTGCCGATGGGTGGTCTATCTCTGGCTTTTAAAGATTTTAAAGCGAATTTAGGAATTTGGGGCAGCCCATGGAGCGGATTCGAGAATTTCACCTATGTGTTCCGTGACCCGGCTTTTATTGACGCCGTATGGAGAACGTTAACCATTAACATCGGCAAGCTGATTATTCAGTTCCCTTTTCCAATCATATTGGCCTTGCTGCTGAATGAACTGCGCATGAATCGTTACAAAAAAGCTTTACAGACGGTGTTCACATTTCCGAACTTTCTGTCATGGATCGTAGTATCCGGGGTTGTTATCAATGTGCTTTCCTATGATGGACTGGTCAACAGCCTCATTCAAATGTTTGGCGGGACAGGCATTAACTTCCTGGGTTCTGAAAAAATGTTCGTTCCGATGTTGTATCTTACGGATATCTGGAAATCAGCAGGTTGGGGAGCCATTATCTTTATGGCCGCTATCTCTGGTATTGATACAGACCAATATGAATCCGCACAGATTGATGGTGCTACACGCTTGCAGCAAATGTTCCGCATTACTCTGCCTAACATTCTTCCGACGATTACGATTATGTTTATCCTTTCCGTCGGTGGCCTGATGTCATCTGGATTTGACCAAATCTTTAACTTGAGCAACGCTGCAACGAAAAACGTCTCAGAAGTACTAGATGTGTATATCTACCGAATCACGTTCCAGTCTTCAACAGACTTTTCATTCTCCACTGCAGTCAGTTTGTTCCGTTCACTTGTTAATATGATTCTGCTGATTCTGGCAGATAGAGCTGCCAAACTTATGGGCGGAGACGGTTTATTCCGGTAAGAAAGGAGTGCAAATGTATGAGTAAAAAAAAGCTGACAATTATGCAAGACCATAAAAAAATGACCGCTATGGATTATGTGATTTTCGTAATTCTGAGTGTGGGCGCTTTGGCCATTCTTATTCCATTCTGGAATGTCATTATGATTTCTTTTTCTACGCAAAAAGAATACGCTGATAACCCTATGATGTTATTTCCGAAGAACCCAACACTGGAATCCTATCGGGCACTCTTTGCTGATGGGCGGATCGGGACAGGGTATTGGAATACCTTTAAGATCTTAATCTTAGGACTCCCGCTTAGCTTGTTCTTAACGACAAGTATGGCTTACGGCCTTAGCCGCAATAAATTCCCGGGTAAAAAGCTGATTTTTATGCTTGTCCTGTTCACAATGATTTTTAATGGCGGGATTGTACCTTTGTATCTGGTGATGAAGGATCTGCATCTGACAGGCAACCTTTGGTCAGTTATTCTGGCTGGAAGCTTCAGTGCGTTTAACCTGATTCTGATGTCGAACTATTTTAGCAGTCTGCCTGAGTCCCTGATGGAATCTGCGCGACTTGATGGTGCTGGGGAATGGAGAATCCTATTCTCTGTAGTCCTGCCATTATCTGCTCCAATCGTAGCTACCATCACACTGTTCTACGGAGTAGCCTTCTGGAATGGATGGTATGACGCCATGATCTTCCTGCGGAAAGCGGATCAGATGCCACTGCAAAACGTGTTGCGATCTATCATTATGGAAGCCCAAGTGAATGCATCGAATGCAACAAGTGTTGACGCAGTGGGTAAACAATCATTCTCCATGGGTATGAAAATGGCGGCAGTGTTCGTTACCATGGTTCCTATTATGTGTTTCTTCCCAATGCTCCAAAAGCACTTTGCCAAAGGAGTACTGACAGGGGCTATCAAGACCTAGGGATTTATGATTTATCCATACAAAAGAGGGTCAGTCACACAATTTAAGGAGGACAAAATGAATATTTTAAAAAGAAAATCTGTAAAGTCAATCCTTGCCGGTGTTTTATGTCTTACTCCAATCATGTTGGCAGCATGCTCAAGCTCAGACAACAATGCTAATAGCGGAAATTCAGGCAATCCAACAGATGGATATAAAGACGAGTTGAAGATTTCGTTAGCCAGTACCATTAAGACAACAGAATCTGATTTTGATAACGTGTATCATAAATATTTTACGGATAAGTTCAATATTAAATGGGATTACAACTATATTGAATGGGATTCATGGGCTGAGAAGCTGCGCCTGTGGATTAACTCTGGTGATCTTCCTGACGTAGCAAGCTGGAACTATGTTCACGGTGATGCGCTTAATTACATTGATCAAGGACTGCTGTACAAGCTGCCAGATGACTGGAAAGAACGTTGGCCGAATGTGGCAGCCGCTTATAAGCTGACAGGACTTGGCGATGAATTGGAGAAAGCGGTAGGTGGCACTTATGTTCTGCCAAGACCGGTATACTTTGAGAACAAGCCGGCAGATCCGCTCATTAACCAAATCGGAGTAATTGCTCTGCGTTCTGACTGGGCTAAAGCCGTTGGTTTTGAATTGAAAGATGCCTACACTACTACAGAACTGATGGAATTTGCTAGATTGCTTAAAGAGAAAGACCCTGGCAAGGTAGGAGATAAACTCATTCCTATTTCTTATGACATCAACGATGCTTTGACTAATATTGTAATGGCTAATAGCGTGCACTCCAGAGTAGAGTCAGCATTCTATAAAGATGCAGATGGCAAATACCAATGGGGTCCAGCCAACGATGAAACGTTAGCGGCACTGAAAGAACTTCAAACTACTTATAAAGAAGGATTACTGCACCCTGAGTTTTATACTTGGAAAAATGGCGAATCTGGCCAAAAGTTCACAGTTAACGGTGTTTCCGGTATTACGAGTCTAGGTGGTTTGGCTTCTTACAGAAAAGACATGGACGTTAAAATGAAAGATAACCTAGGTGTAAATAGTGATGACCTAGTACACACAGCTATTGTGCTTGGCGATGACGGTAAATATCGTAACCTCGATCAAGTTAACTTCTGGTCTGCTGTAATCTTCTCGCCAGATATTAGCAAAGAGAAGTTTGAACGGATTATGGACTTCATGGAATACACAACAAGTAAAGAAGGTCAATTGACCGTTAACTTGGGCTTTGAAGGAACAGATTGGAAAAAAGGCGAAAATGGCGAATTAATCAGCCTACTCCCTGAAGGAACAACATTGGATAAGAAATATCCGAACCGTTTTGAAGGACTGTATGTCTTGGCGGATGACTTTAGTATCGTGAACCCTGCGATCAAAAAAGAATATCGCGATCGTTCTGTAGAACTGTTCAAAGAAAAAGCTGAGCTTGCTTTAAAAGACAAAGCAACGGCTGAATATGACTGGGATTACCAGTTGTATGATTCCAAGGCTAAAAATCAGGCTTCCTTTGACTATGCTACAGAATACACTAACCTGATTTTGAAACCAGGCGATCTAGAGACGAACTGGAAAGAATGGGTTAAGAGCAAACAATCCCTCGTTCAGCCGGTTCTAGATGAACTAAACAATCTAAAAAAATAGCTTTCGCCCTATGCATGTAGGAATGAACCTACAGGACCCGCGTGCAATTCTTGCACACGGGTTTTTCCATTCATAGGCATCGGCAGAATTGAACAATGGAGGATTTGAAATGAATGAGCAGCAACTGACTACCTTGTTGAACCAGATGACGCTTGAAGAAAAGATTGCACAATTGCAGCAGCTAGCCGCTAATTTCTATGAAGGGGCAGAGGATGGAGGACAAATCACTGGCCCTATGGCATCCATGGGAATTACGGACCACATGATCGAGAGCAGCGGCTCTGTACTTGGTCTATCAGGTGCAGCGCAAGTCATTGCGGTTCAGGAAGCCCATTTACGCAAAAATAGATTGGGCATTCCCTTGCTGATGATGGCGGATATTGTGCATGGCTTCAAGACGATTTTTCCGGTCCCGCTGGCAATTGGCTGCTCTTGGGATATGGATCGCGCAGAGCTGAGCGCCGAGATTGCGGCTAAAGAAGCGGCAGTCTCCGGTGTGCACGTTACTTATGCGCCAATGGCGGATCTTGTACGGGACCCGCGTTGGGGAAGAGTAATGGAATCTACAGGAGAAGATCCATATTTGAATGGTAGGTTTGCCCGTGCGTTTGTGCGCGGATTTCAAGGAAGCGACTTGACTGGTGATGTGGATCGTCTGGCGGCTTGTATCAAGCACTTTGCTGCCTATGGTCTATCCGAAGGCGGTCGTGATTATAATACGGTGGATTTATCGGAACGGCAGCTGCGTGAATATTATCTGCCAGCCTATCGTGCAGCACTGGATGAAGGTGCAGAAATGGTCATGACTTCATTTAATACGATTGATGGGATTCCGATAAGCGGCAACGTTAAGCTGCTTCGCCAGCTGCTTCGTGAGGAATGGGGATTTGATGGCGTATTGATTTCGGATTGGGGTGCAGTGAAGGAACTGATCCCACATGGTGTCGCCGAGGATGAGGCTGAGGCAGCACTTAAAGCCATCAAAGCTGGTGTAGACATCGAGATGATGACGGCTTGTTACGTTCATCAGCTTCCGGCGCTTGTTGCAGATGGGCAAGTAGATGAGAAGATTATTGATGAAGCTGTGCTTCGTATTTTGAAATTGAAGCAAAGATTGGGCTTGTTCGAGCATCCGTTCCGCGGAGCTGACGTTGAGAAAGAGCGTGAGGTAATCTTCTGTGAAGATCATCGAAATGCGGCGCGTGAGTTGGCGGCTAAATCCTGCGTACTGCTCAAGAATGATCAGGTTCTGCCGCTTGCTGCAGAGCAACGGATTGCGCTAATTGGACCGTTTGCTACTAGCGGAGATATTCTTGGACCGTGGTCGTGGTTGGGTTCAACGGAAGAGGCAAGCCGTCTTGCACCGGCACTTCAAGCTCGCGCAGGTGCGGGTAAGATTACTGTTGCAGAAGGTTCTGGAGTCGATAGCTTTACAGAGGAACAGTGGCTGGAGGCGGAAGCGGCTGCTAAGCAAGCTGATGTGATTGTACTGGCGCTTGGTGAACATTCAGAGATGAGTGGAGAAGCGGGCAGCCGTTCAGATATCCGTTTGCCCGAAGCGCAGCTTGAGCTTTTACAACGTCTGAAACAGCTGAATAAGCCTATCGTGGTGGTGTTGTTTAATGGACGTCCACTAGACTTGGCCGGTGTGTACGAGCATGCAGATGCTATTCTGGAAGCTTGGTTCCCAGGCAGTGAAGGCGGAGCGGCAATTGCCAGTCTACTTTATGGAGATGAGAATCCTTCAGGAAGATTAACGATGTCTTTCCCGGTATCCGTTGGGCAGATTCCAGTCTATTACAATCATTTCAACACTGGACGCCCACTTCATGCTCCGGGTGCCGACAAACGTTATGTCTCGCAATATCTGGATATTCCTAATGAGCCGCTTTTGCCATTTGGTTTTGGACTAAGCTATACGACATTTAGCTATAGTGAACCAATTCTGTCCGGTGAAATCATGACTGAAAATCAGCCTATTGAAATAACCGTTACGGTGACCAATACTGGAGAAGTAGATGGGGAAGAGGTAGTGCAGCTGTATATCCGAGACATTTCCGGAGAGGTCGTCAGACCAATGAAGGAACTGAAGGATTTTGCCAAAATCAACCTCTCACCAGGGGAAAGTCGTGAAGTGACCTTTACCCTTACCGAACAGCAGCTTCGTTATTATCATAGCGATCTAAGCTTTAGCAGTGATCCGGGACGATTTAAATTATTCGTCGGTTCGAACAGCAATGAGGTTAAAGAACGGGATTTTTGCTTAACATTAGCATAAGTAGAATATATACGGCAGTAACGCCGTAATGGAGGAAGTGTAAAATATGACTACTAATTTGAATACTAACATCCGTTTAAACGCCGGGGATCTATCCTTCACTTTTACAAACAGCGGGGACTTGTTCCAAGTCCTTTACGAACGGACAATGATCAATCAATTGCTGCCAAGCATTGTGGACGGCTCATTATCCAATCTATATTTGCGAGTGCACAATGATGGAAACATTCAAGCCATTCCTTTGCTTGGCATTCATTCTTCAAGCACTGTACGTAAGGCTGGAAACCGTTTGGTTTGGGAAGGTACTGCTGAAAATATAGAATATCAAGTTATTTTCACCCCTACTGCAGGAGGAACTTGGTTCTGGGATGTGAAGCTTACTGGACAAAATGCAGAGGTAGATCTCGTGTACGGACAGGATGTAGGGATTGCTGATATCGCCGCTGTCCGCAGTAATGAAGCTTACTTGTCACAGTATATCGATCATGCGGTATTTGAGGATCAATCCAAAGGGTACGTTGTTTGCTCTAGACAGAATCAGCCACAGGGCGGGAAATTCCCATATCTGCAACAGGGTTCACTTACCAAGGCAACGAGCTTCTCAACAGATGGTTTTCAATTCTTTGGACTGTCCTATAAAGAAACCAACCAACCAGAGAGCTTGGGTCGTGAGCAATTAAGTAATGAAATCTATCAATATGAATTCGCATATACTGCGCTGCAATCGGAACGGGTGAAGCTGAGCGGGGAAACACGGTTTGTGTTCTACGGATTGTTTAAGCAAGATCATCCAGAAGCGATCACTGCGCTAGAATTTGCTAATGATATTGCTGCGGCTTGGGATGCTGTTAAAGATTTACCTTTAGAAGCTGAAGCAGCACTTGAACGTTCTTTCTTTTCGAAGGAGCTGGGAGCACCGCTGGCTGCAGATTCGCTGACAGAGAAAGAGATCGAGGTCTTGTTTCCGGTTCGTTATCAGGAGGAGAGAGAAGGAGGCACACTACTTTCTTTTTTCACGGAGAATTATGAGCACGTAGTATTAAAAGAGAAAGAAATGCGCGTAGAGCGGCCACACGGCCATATCCTGATGAGTGGGGATAACGCTCGACTTAATGATAAGGTCATCACAACAACTTCTTATATGTACGGGATCTTTAACTCCCAGGTGGTAATTGGAAATACCAATTTCAACAAGCTAATGTCCAATCCAAGAAATGCGCTTAACATTCCAAAAGCTTCAGGACAACGCATTTATGTAGAGTGGAACGGTGAATATCGTTTGCTGACTATGCCTTCTCTATTTGAGGTTGGTTTCAACTATGCTCGTTGGTATTACAGAACAGATGGTGAATGCTTCATTATTACGAACTACACCACCGAAGATTCGCCAGAGATATTCCTGAATGTGCGTTCGGAAAGCGGACGAGCTTATCGTTATTTAGTCACTAATCAAATCACCATGAACGTTAACGAATACGAGCTTCCATATCAATCTAAGCAAGAAGGTGGAGCAGTAATCTTCTCGGCTGACAGAAGCGCACTAAGTGCTGGTGAATATCCTGACTTACAGTATAAATTACAGGTACAGGGTGCGGAGTTAACTCTGCAGGATGAAGGTAGACTTGTCTCTCCTGTTCAACCAACTGAAGCACCGTTAGCAGTACTGGAGCTGTCTGCCAGCAGTGAATGGACCTTGAATATTCAAGGCCTTCTGGATGGTAAGTCACTTGCTCCAAGAAATCGTTCAGCTGAGGAAGAGATTTCTGCTTATCGCGCATTTTATGCTGGTGTGATGAATGGCTTCCGCCTGACGCTTGGGGACGGAACAGAAGGTGAACTGTTTAAGGTTAATGCTCTGACTTGGTGGTACACACATAACATGCTGGTTCACTATTCGGTTCCACATGGTTTAGAGCAATATGGTGGCGCTGCTTGGGGAACACGGGATGTATGTCAGGGACCTGTGGAATATTTCATGGCTACGCAAAAATACGAACAGGTTCGTGAAATTTTGCTGACGCTGTATAGTCATCAATATGAAGATGATGGCAACTGGCCACAATGGTTCATGTTTGATAAATACACGAAGATACAACAAGAAGAGAGCCATGGAGATATTATTGTGTGGCCGCTTAAGGTGCTTGGAGACTACTTGGCAGTAACTCAGGATTACAGCATCTTGGGAGCAACAGTGCCGTATACCCGTAAGCACAGCTTTGACTTTACAGAAGAAAAAGCGACGTTGCTGGATCATGCGCGGAAGGAAATTGCTTATATTAAGGATCATTTCCTGCATGACACACATCTGTCTTCTTACGGTGATGGAGACTGGGATGATACACTCCAGCCTGCAAATCCACAGCTGAAGCAGTATATGGTTAGCAGCTGGACAGTGGCGCTTACCTATCAGACACTTAATCAGTTCTCAGAGGTACTTCGTTCAGTTGATCAAGCTGAGGCAGAGGAACTGAAGGCGATGGTGGAAGGAATCCGTAAGGATTTCCATACTCATATGCTTCAATCCGAAGTAATTCCTGGCTTCCTGTATATGGAGGACCCTGAGCAGATTAAGCTTATGGTGCACCCAAGTGACACAGAAACAGGTATCCAGTACCGTCTGCTGCCAATGACGCGCAGTATGATCAGTGAGCTGCTTACTCCGGAACAGGCCGAAGCACACTATGATGTCATTCAGGATAAACTATTCTGCCCTGACGGTGTACGTCTGATGAATCGTCCAGCTCAATATGTTGGCGGGGTCAGCACTCATTTCAAACGTGCGGAGCAAGCGGCTAACTTTGGCCGGGAAATTGGACTTCAATATGTGCATGCACATATCCGTTATGTAGAGGCTATGGCCAAGCTCGGTAAAACCGATCAGGTCTGGAAGGGTCTGGCAGCGATTAATCCGATCGGAATCCGCGATGTGGTGCCAAACGCTGAACTACGTCAAGCTAACTCCTATTTCAGTAGCTCGGATGGTAAATTTAACACCCGTTATGAGGCACAGGAGAATTTCGATAAACTGCGCAATGGTGACGTAGCTGTTAAAGGTGGCTGGAGAATCTATTCCAGCGGTCCTGGGATCTATATGAACCAGTTAATCTCGAATGCACTGGGGATCCGTACGGAAGGTGGAGACTTAATTGTTGACCCGATTCTGCCGGAATCGCTGGATGGAATGCACTTTAGCTTTGAATATGCAGGCACTAAGGTAGATTTTATCTATCATCTTACAGGTCGTGAGATCAGTCGAATTACTATCAACGGTACGGAAGTGCAAACAGAAGGTACACCTAACCGCTATCGTAACGGTGGTGTTCGCATCAAACGTGCGGACTTTGATCGTCTCAGCACGGAAGCTGGAAATGTGATAGAGATTTATAAGTAACATTATATATAGAAGGGCAATCTCCGCGTTAAGCGCGGAGATTGCCCTTTTTTTGTGTTTTTTACATTCGGCTCGGTGTCGGTAACCCAAGCACTTCGAGCACATCTCCCAAGATGTCCTTGAATCTTGAAGTGAGCCAGAGGCGGAATTCGATCGTGGCTGAATCGCCTTTTAGAATTGGACATACAGAATAGAAGTTGTTGAACAGGGTAGCTAGGGTATGGGCGTAAGTGCAGAGCGTATTTGGCGTTAACTCTATACTTGCTGAATGTAATATCTCCGGCCAGAGGCTTAGCTGTCTTAGCAGCGCAAGCTCTGCTTTTTCCAATTTGGAAGGGAACTGAAGCTGTGCGGCAGCTGTAAGGATTGGGATCGTAGCTTTACTCAAAACGCTTGTCGCACGCGCAAAAGTATACATCAGATAAACTCCGGTATTGCCGGATATTTCGGTAGCCTGTTTGAAATCAAACACGATTTCCGTTCCTAAATTAAACCGTAGCAGATAGTAGCGAATCGCAGCAGTGGCAATCATTCGGCTGGAGAGGCCGTCTTTATCGGAACGTGAGTGTTCGATGTTCTGTTCCATGAGTTCCACCAGATCGCTTACCTTAATCCCGATTCCCTGTCGTCCGGACATAGCATAAGAAGATTTGCCTTCTGAAATATCTATACCCAGCTCGGCAGCCGAGGCGGGACTAAGAGATACAACACCATAACTCACATGATGGAGTTTGTCTGCTTGCTCGTTATAACCTAGTGCCCCTAAGGCTTGCTTAACCATCTGTTGTGGATATTCCTGTCTGTAATCAATCACATTGATGACTCTGTCCGCCTGCCCATAAGACTCTTGGGTTCCAGTTAATCCTGTTGTCCATAAACCGGACGAGAATTCGCTATAGGAGAAATCTTTGGTTAAAAGACCAAATTTCCAGAGATGATAGGCAATATCTTTGGCTGTATACGTTAAAATCCCATTCGAACGCACCAGCACCTTATCGAGATGATGCTCCTCTGAATCCGCTCCAATGTTAGCCTCTGTTCCTTGCTTCAGCACCCAGCAGCCTGCGAGTTTACCTTCAGTCTCTTGTACAAAAACGGCTGTCTGCTTCAGTAGCTCAGCTGCGGCTGCCCAAAATCCCTCCTTTAAAATACTGCTCTCCCATACCAGCAAATCATAATAAATCCCAAAATGTTTCATTTCCTCTACATGCTCTCTAACGATGCGTTCAGCTACAAGGTTGCCCAGCCAGGCTTCGTTACCGCCCCCTAGTTCAAGTGAGTGGAGTATATCAGTGCGCTTGTGTGTCATCTCTGGGTTCAGCGCATATTCTTTGTTCACTTTGGCATAAAGATCCCAGCAAAAATCACCGAAACGTTTGTGTTTCCCTTCTAAAGGTATATTTAATAATCCAACAACTGTATCCGCCAGCTGATTGCCGAGATCATCAATGTAGTTATGGACCTCTACGTTATACCCAGTTCTTTTCATAATTCTGACTAGAGTATCGCCGATACAGGTGTTTCTTAGATGACCTACGTGAGCGGCTTTGTTGGGGTTGATAGAAGTGTGCTCGATGATGACTTTTTCGCCAGTGCTGGCAGGCAGTTCAAAGGAATGTTCAGCCCAGCTTTGCCAATTCATATACAAATTGATAAATCCGGGAGCAGCGACTTCAACTTTTTGCAATAGACCTGCGAAACGCCCTTTGAATTGAAGTTCTGCTTTCACTAATTCTGCTATGACCATTGGGGATTTACGTAGAGTTTTGGCTAGCTGCATAGCGATATTACATGAATAATCACCATGTTCTAGATTTGCTGGCTGTTCGATCAGAATGGCAATGTCCTCTGGATAGTCAGCTCCTAAAGTATTGAATACACGGTGTACACTGTGCTCGATTCCGTCTTTGATGATTTGATTTTACATGGTATACCCTCCTTTGAAAATACAAAAAAGCCCTCGTCTCAAAAGAGACGAGGGCTTTAGCGCTCGCGGTACCACTCTCGTTGCTGAACAAGTTGTTCAGCCACCTTACGGGATAACGGCCTTCAGCCGGGACTTCCTACTAAGGTTCAGAAGTCCATCTCACGGGTGCGCTTCATTAAAGGGATCTGTACCGGCTTACACTCTCCCGGCTCGCTGAGGACTAGATCTCGTTAATTACTCTCCCGCTCATCGATGCTTAATTAATTTTTACCAGTATACCTAATATTTCATAAAAAGCAATAGTGGTTAGCTTCTTAACAATCTTGGTTGCTCTTTGTTGTTAGATTATCAGTTTAGTAGATTATAAATTTGAAAAAAGAAGGCTGTCTTGTTATAGGACTAGCTGTTCCTTTACACAACAGTCCACACGCTAACTCAAGCCAAGGAATATTACTATACGGAGCCACTAATCTTTCAAATTGTAGTGGAAGGGAGGAGTGAATAAAACATGGCTATTTTTTCTACTGGACCTATAGATAACAGCCCGATCCTAGGGGTCAGACCGTCGCAACTGGTAACCGTAAAAGTAGTTAATCGGGATTCTCTTAATCCTTATAATCTAGTTATTCAAGGTTTCCTTCTTAACGGATCAAGAACGATGTATGTGAATGAAACAGTAAATCTAGCACCTAATCAAGTTTTAACTAAGAACTATTTTGCCGATTTGGACGCATTTGAATTTGTGTTTACAACAGTAGAAGCAGTTGAAGCAGAGGTTGGGATTTCAGTCTGGGGAAAACAGAACTCGGGGGCATTGGTAGATCCTCATCGCATAGTTGCGTGGGAGAAGCAGGCAGTATTAATTTAATAATTATTTTTGTGACACAGTTAACGTTAAAGGAGTGATGAGAAATTGAGTTATTTATCTACCGGACCGATAGACAATAGTATGGTAGGGGGTGTAAGACCTACTCAGCATGTTACTGTCAAAATTGATAACCGAAGTGACATTGATTCATCAATGGCTCTTGTTCAAGGATACTATATGGATGGGACAAGAACTTTATATGTAAGCGAGCTGATAAATGTAGCACCTAATGAAGTTATAACACGTGATTATTATGGCGATTTTGATGCGTTCGAATTTATTTTTACAACTACAAGTCTGGTAGATGATCCGATTCAAATCTCAGTATGGGGAAAAAATAGCGTTGGCCAGATTGTGACTGCCCATCGACTTGTACATGCAGAATTGCTTGGTGTAACGCAAGGAATAACTGGCGCGACCGGGGCGACTGGTGCAACGGGAGCGGATGGAGCAACAGGAGCAACGGGAGCGACCGGCGCAGGAGAGACTGGAGCTACTGGTGCAGATGGAGTGACTGGGGCGACTGGTGCAACGGGAGCGGATGGAGCAACTGGAGCGACTGGAGCGACTGGAGCAGGAGAGACTGGGGCAACAGGTGCCGATGGAGCTACAGGTGCAACTGGTGCAACCGGAGCGGATGGAGTAACTGGAGCGACCGGAGCAGGAGAGACTGGAGCTACAGGAGCAGACGGAGTAACTGGGGCGACTGGTGCAACGGGAGCAGACGGAGCAACTGGAGCGACCGGAGCAGGAGAGACTGGGGCAACAGGTGCAGATGGAGTGACTGGTGCAACGGGAGCGGATGGAGCAACTGGTGCAACGGGAGCAGACGGAGCAACCGGGGCGACCGGAGCAGGAGAGACTGGGGCAACAGGAGCAGATGGAGCTACAGGTGCAACAGGAGCAACGGGAGCAGACGGAGCAACGGGAGCGACTGGAGCAGGAGAGACTGGGGCAACCGGAGCGGATGGAGCAACGGGTGCAACGGGAGCAGACGGAGCAACCGGGGCGACCGGAGCAGGAGAGACTGGGGCAACAGGAGCAGATGGAGCTACAGGTGCAACAGGAGCAACGGGAGCAGACGGAGCAACGGGAGCGACTGGAGCAGGAGAGACTGGGGCGACTGGAGTCGATGGAGCAACTGGGGCGACTGGTGCAACGGGAGCAGACGGAGCAACGGGAGCGACCGGAGCAGGAGAGACTGGAGCTACAGGAGCAAACGGAGTAACTGGTGCAACGGGGGCGACTGGTGCAACCGGAGCGGATGGAGCAACGGGTGCAACGGGAGCAGACGGAGCAACCGGGGCGACCGGAGCAGGAGAGACTGGGGCAACAGGAGCAGATGGAGCTACAGGTGCAACAGGAGCAACGGGAGCAGACGGAGCAACGGGAGCGACTGGAGCAGGAGAGACTGGGGCAACAGGAGCAGATGGAGCTACAGGTGCAACAGGAGCAACGGGTGCTACCGGAGCGACCGGAGCAGGAGAGACTGGAGCTACAGGAGCAAACGGAGCGACTGGAGCGACCGGAGCAACCGGAGCGACAGGAGTAGCTGGAGCAACCGGAGCAACCGGAGCGACTGGAGCAACGGGAGTAGCTGGGGCAACCGGAGCAACGGGTGAAGCTGGAGCGACTGGAGCAACGGGAGTAGCTGGGGCAACCGGAGCAACAGGAGTAGCTGGTGTAACCGGAGCAACGGGTGAAACAGGAGTAACCGGAGCGACTGGAGTAGCAGGAGCAACTGGAGCAACAGGAGTAGCTGGTGTAACCGGAGCAACGGGAGTAGCTGGTGTAACCGGAGCAACGGGTGAAACAGGAGTGACCGGAGCGACTGGAGTAGCAGGAGCAACGGGAGCAACAGGAGTAGCTGGTGTAACCGGAGCAACGGGTGAAGCTGGAGTGACCGGAGCGACTGGAGTAGCAGGAGCAACGGGGGCAACAGGAGTAGCTGGTGTAACCGGAGCAACGGGTGAAACAGGAGCAACGGGGGCAACAGGAGTAGCTGGAGTAACGGGAACAACGGGAGTAACAGGAGCGACAGGAGTAGCTGGTGTAACTGGAGCAACAGGAGTTGGAGTGGCCGGAGCGACTGGAGTAGCAGGAGCAACGGGGGTAACAGGGGCAACAGGAGTAGCTGGAGTAACGGGAACAACGGGAGTAACAGGAGCGACAGGAGTAGCTGGTGTAACTGGAGCAACAGGAGTTGGAGTGGCCGGAGCTACCGGAGCAACTGGAGCTACAGGTCCAAACATTCAACAAGAAGGGTTTTCTGCTTTCAAGCCCTCATTGGCAATTTCCACATCTACACAATTAACTGGCTGGACTGTGACAACACCTTTTTATGATAGCCCGTCTTTCGACGAAGTTGGGGGAAATTATACCATTCCGACAACTGGTAGATATTCGATTGAAGCGACTATCAATTATTCTACAACTGCCTCACTTTCTATCAGTCTTGGTGCTGGAGTTAATCCGGCTTTCGTAGTTCAGAGAACTTCTCCTACTGCAACAAATCTGGTAAGTGGGTTGTTCCCAGTACTTGATGTGAATGTTGCACTTATATTAGATTTGAGAGCAATTTTGGGAAGTGGTACTGTGTCGCTGGCTGGAGAATTTGCATTAACCGCAGGTGATGTGATTGGCTTGTTCTATGTGGCAAATGGTTTGACGGTTCCTTTGAATTTGGGTGGAGCGAACTCAGCAGGTATCGTCTGGTCTGTTCATGAATTAACTTAAGCTTATTTATCTTCAAGTTCAGTGTTTATAACAGGGGTAATTCGGTAGCCGTTAGTGCGGCTCTCGGGTTACCCTCTGTTTTGTTGGCATATGTTATAAGTCGACTGGAACGTTGCTTATTAGATTCTTATTCTATTAAACCATTACAGATTTTTAGCTTATTTTAATAAATCAAATATGTGTAATAGTAGTTTTTAAATGGATGTCCACACCTTAATTCAAAATAAGAATAATACTATAAAGAGCCAAAAAATATGAACTGATTTGTAGGCTCATAGATTATCAACTTAGAGCAGGTGGGAGGAATGATTATAGATAAAAACCTAGTTTATACGAAACTCTTGAGGATAGTTTTGTTCAGGTGAGTTGATTTTCGAAATTCAAATAATACGAGTATTATAATTTCATAAAAAATGAGGTGTTGAAAATTGAGTCAACTATCTACTGGTCCCATAGAAAATAATCTGGTAGGCGGCGTAAGACCTACTCAGCTTATTACTCTTAAAATTGTTAATCAGAGCGATGACACTCCGTCAACGGTTCAAGTCGAAGGTTATTATATGAATGGGACAAGAACTTTATATGTAAGTGAGCTGGTTAATGTAGCTCCTAATCAAGTAATTACTAATGACTATTATGCAAACTTTGATTCATTTGAATTTTTATTCACAACACCTACTATGATTGATGATCCCATTCAAATTTCAGTTTGGGGGAAGAGCAGCACAGGTCAATTAGTGACTGCTCATCGCCTTGTCTACTCTGAATTATATGGAGAATATATAGGAATTACAGGTGCTACTGGAGCTACTGGAGCTACAGGAAGCGTTGGTGCAACGGGAGCGACAGGAGGTACTGGCGTAACCGGAGCCACAGGTGCTGGAGCCACGGGAGCGACAGGAGCTGCTGGAGCAACGGGAGCCACAGGAGCGACAGGAACTGCTGGAGCCACAGGAGCAACAGGAACTGCTGGCGTAACTGGAGCAACAGGAACTGCGGGAGCCACAGGAGCAACAGGAACTGCTGGAGCCACAGGAGCGACAGGAACTGCTGGAGCCACAGGAGCAACAGGAACTGCTGGCGTAACTGGAGCAACAGGAACTGCGGGAGCCACAGGAGCAACAGGAACTGCTGGAGCCACAGGAGCAACAGGAACTGCTGGCGTAACTGGAGCAACAGGAACTGCTGGAGCCACAGGAGCAACAGGAACTGCTGGCGTAACTGGAGCAACAGGAACTGCTGGAGCCACAGGAGCAACAGGAACTGCTGGCGTAACTGGAGCAACAGGAACTGCTGGAGCCACAGGAGCAACAGGAACTGCTGGCGTAACTGGAGCAACAGGAACCGCTGGAGCAACGGGAGCGACAGGAAGTGCTGGCGTAACGGGAGCGACAGGAAGTACTGGCGTAACGGGAGCGACAGGAAGTACTGGAGCAACGGGAGCAACAGGAAGCGCTGGAGCAACGGGAGCAACAGGAACTGCCGGCGTAACGGGAGCGACAGGAAGTGCTGGTGTAACCGGAGCGACAGGAACCGCTGGAGCAACCGGAGCAACAGGAACCGCTGGAGCAACGGGAGCGACAGGAACCGCTGGAGCAACGGGAGCGACAGGAAGTGCTGGCGTAACGGGAGCGACAGGAAGTGCTGGCGTAACGGGAGCGACAGGTGCTGGCGTAACGGGAGCGACAGGAAGTGCTGGTGTAACCGGAGCAACAGGTGCTGCTGGTGCAGGCGCAATCATTCCATATTCTTCTGGACTTCCAGTTGCTATGACCACTGTATTAGGGGGTCTTTTGAATACTTCAAGTGCAGTTGGTTTTGGTAGCAGTGCGACCAATATCAGTATTACAGGCGGTACTATAGATCTTACTGGAGCGGCTGGAACCTTGCTGAACTTTGCATTCTCAGTTCCTAGAACAGGAACGCTTACGTCTATGGCAGCCTATTTCAGTGCGACATCTTCCGTTAGTTTGGTGGGTTCTACGGTAACAATCACGGCTCAATTATACAGATCTACTACACCTAACAATACCTTCACAGCAGTACCTGGGGCTTTAGTTACGTTAAGTCCTCCGCTTACAGGATTAATTGCTCTTGGAACTATTAGCAGTGGTAATACCACAGGCTTAAGCATTCCTGTAACTGTGGGAGAACGCTTGTTGTTGGTCTTCACTTCGACGGTCACGGCTGGCATTGACGTTGCAACTACTGTTGCTGGCTACGCTAGTGCAGGAGTTACAATTGCATAATCTGAAGAAAAGGGATATCCCGATAGCCATAGAGGCTGCAGGATATCCCTGATTTTTTCTCAAACATTGTTATTTAGATCATCAGAATCTCCCGGATGTCTTGCTCTGTGAGGGTAGACAAGCTTTCCTGACCTGGCTGGATGACCTCATCGATCAAGTTCTTTTTCTTCTGCTGCAGCTCATACATCTTGTCCTCTACGGTGCCTTGGGTGACTAGACGAATTACTTGTACTACATTTTTCTGTCCGATCCGGTGAGCCCGATCCGCTGCTTGCTGCTCGACGGCAGGGTTCCACCATAAATCGTAAAGGATTACAGTATCTGCCCCAGTTAAGTTGAGCCCGGTCCCGCCGGCCTTTAAGGAGATTAAGAAAATATCCCGCTCTCCTTCATTAAATTTATTACATAAATCTACTCGTTGAGAAACAGGCGTTTGACCATCTAAATAAAAGTATGGAATGCCCTGATATCCTAGTTCACGCCCAATCAGGCCCAGCATCTCTGTGAATTGTGAGAATACTAACATACGTTTACCCGAACTGCGACATTCTTCTATGATTTCGAGCAGCTGCTCGAATTTAGCAGAGCTTCCTTCATATCCATCGACAAAAAGAGCAGGGTGGCAGCACAACTGGCGCAGACGAGTTAGTCCCGCCAGAACTTTGATCCGATTATTATTGCCGAAACTATCTTGGGTCAAATGCTTAAGCGCCTCTTTTTTCAAACGGGCAAGATAAGCTACATATAACTTTTTTTGCTCCGGCAGCAGTTCACATGCTTGTACGGACTCAATTTTGTCCGGAAGTTCCTTTAACACATCACTCTTTAAGCGCCGCAGCAAAAAGGGACGCGCCCGCTTCGCAACCGTTTCTCTTGGTAAATCGTGAAAAGCTTTTTTGCCTGGAAATAACCCAGGGAACACGGTGCCGAAAATGGACCATAAATCTTCCAACGCATTCTCCACAGGAGTACCCGTAAGTGCAAAACGGTGCCGGGCTTGAAGCGCCATTACAGCTTGGGCTGTCTGTGTAGTATGGTTTTTTATAGTTTGTGCTTCATCGAGAATCAGGGTATGAAAAGACTTTTTGGCATACAACTGAACATCTCTGCGGAGCAGCGGATAAGAGGTGATGATTACATCAGCTTTTGCTGTATTTTTTAAAATCCGCCCGCGCTCAATTAGACTACCGTCTGCAATGACAGCTTTGATCACTGGCGTGAATTTTTTAAGCTCATTAAGCCAGTTATAAGTGAGAGACGCAGGAGCGACAATTAGGGCAGGCAGCCCATTCTGGCGGATCTCTGGAAGTTCTGACAGGAGAAAAGCGATACTTTGCAGCGTTTTGCCTAACCCCATATCATCCGCCAAAATACCACCAAAATGGTAATGGGCCAACGTCTTCAGCCACTGAAACCCATACTGTTGATAATCCCTTAGCACAGGAACCAGACTGTCAGGTATAGGGAAATCAAGATTCTCCGGATTCCGCATGTTCGCAAGTAACCTTTTAAAGGATCTGCCCAGCTTAATGGAGTCACTCTTAGCATCCGTGGAGGTCAAATGTAACCCACGAACAACGGGCAGAGAAAACTCCACCCCTTTGATCTCACCTTCCCGGATGCCTATATCATTCATAAAGGTAATGATTTCTTGAAGCTCCTCGCTCTCCAGCGGTAGCAGGGCTCCATCAGGCAAGCGGTAGTATCTGCGTTTTTCCTGCAGGGATTTCAGAACCATAACAATCTCAGCTTCTGGAATCCCGCCCATATCGAATTTAAAATCAAGCCAGTCCGTCTTTTCATTCCAACTAATGCTCACCTTTGGGGGTGTAGTGCTCGTGAACAGTCTTGCTTTGACTGCGGAGGTCGCATAAACCGAAAGTAGCGGTTCCAGCAGCGGAATGGTATGGTACAAAAAATCATATTCGCCCTCTTCGTCTGTCATAATATATCCGCCCTCGGTTTTAGCGAAAGATTCGTGCTCCATCAGCTCCAGAATACGAGCTTCTCCCTCCCCGTCTCGCAAAAGAATCAAATTCGTCCCGCGAACATGGGCTTTTTCATCTAAAGGATTGATCACAATGTCACCATATTGGAATTCTAGTCCGGCGAGCAGCCGATCTCTCACACGATCCAGATAAAGCCTCGCGATAAGCCTATGTTGGACAATCCGATCCGCAATGGAGTCGGCGATATGGACGTTGCCCAGCTTTTTCAGACCAGGAATAACCTTGTCCATAAAAGACTCCATTTGCTCGGGGGCAATATCGATACCATTTCGGCGGGAGGAATCCAGCATTTTTTTCATTTCAGCAAGGCGTATACATTCTTGAGGGGATAGCTTCAGCAACTTACCTTCCGATAGTACCATCCCGTAATCTTCTAAGACCGAAATCTGCTCAAGTCCTTGAATATCCAGATGATATCCGTCCTCTTCTGCCTGTTCAAATTCAAAGCTGAGTGGAGGTGCCTCATTAGACACATGGATGCCTTCGTACAGCATCTCTTCTTGTTGCAAAAATACCGAAGAGACCTCTGAAAGCGCAGGCTGAAGCGACTCCCAGAAAAAAGGAGGGACGGCCAGCAACCGATCTCCCCCAATACTCCCCCCATAAGGTGAGTAAGGAGTGACGTTATCACGGTACATTTTTTCATTTAATACAATATCAATCAGCTTCTGTAGAACAACATTATCTTCCTTCCGAAAGCTGTAAATGGCAGGATCATAGATAAAATGTTTCGTGAATTCAAAGGATTCTCCGCGGTGTACACTTTCTAGAAATCCTCTTATTTTCTGAACAATATATAGACGTTTTGGACCGACTTTCATTTCTATACCCAGCATGGTGTGGCTATAACTATAGGTGAATGGCTTGCATGTAAACTCTATATTTAGAGGAAGTCTGTTATCTACAAAAGCCCCCGTACCGCTAGGACGCGGTGTATGGTTGCCGAACATCCCCAGTAGGCTGCTCACGAGCTGTTGATCTCTGGACTTTCCCCCGTTGTCTCGCGCAGTATCTGTAAAAATACGTGGGGTTAGAATCTCAGTATCTTCTATAGAAGACAGGTGCGAAGCTCCGGTAAGCTCTGAACGATCTCGGCCATTTTTAAGGGCGTCAACGTTGATTAGCACAGCCGCGATATGTTTACAGAATGGCCCGCCATGGGAGTAGGCTGGACAATTACACTCTGCCTGGACGTCCCCATCAATATCAATGACCACCATAACTTCATAGTCGATCGCCCCCTGAACAATGGCTTCATATCGAGAGCGGGGCAAATCTGGAATGGAGACATTGTATTCTTCAACTTCAATTATATCGACACTTTCAGTTTGGTAATAAGCTAATCCTTTTTCAAAAATAGACTTGCCGCACAGCAGTTTGATAACCCGTTCTGATACACTAAAGCCCATAACATAATTCCTTTCTCATAACTTGATCTCGAAAAGTCCGAATTTAATATAGTACTTATGATAACAGAACGGGCGTGCGCATCAAATAGGGGGTGTTGCTTTACTTATTCCATGCATGATAAAAGCGATCGTCAGGTTGATTTCTTCCTCGTCATTCCAGTCCTTATCTGGCTGCAGCAGCAAGCGATTCATCAAATAACCTACGACAGACGAGAGTGTGAAGCGTATAAGTGTGGGTGTAGGCACCTCGATGATTTCACCCTTTTCTTTAAAATGTTCAACAATATCAATCACGCGCTCCAGTATTTTGCTAAGAATATTCTCTACAAACTGAGCTCTAACTGTTGGCTGAAAAGGAATCTCCTGAATAAGAATCTTAAGAATTTTAAAATTCTTGCGGGCGAAATCCAGCCGATTGATCATAAATGCCCTCAGGAACTCTTCGAAGCTGTCGTAGGGCATATCGAGCACGCCGTTGAAATTCCGCAGCACAAAAGGCGCAAGCATGCGACTCATGGTAGGACCTACTATGGCAAGCAGCAGATCATTTTTAGTCTTGTAATAGCGAAAAATCGTTCCCTCCGCCACGCCCGCTTTCTGAGAAATTTCACTCGTTGAAGTCGCAGAGTATCCTTTTTCGGAAAATACCTCAATCGCCGCTTGTAGAATAGAAATCTGCTTCGGTGTCAGTTTCTCGTCTTTGCCAAGGGTCAGCAGCTCTTCTATCCACTGCTCTTCTATATTTTGTTCCGTAGAAACTTGCTCTTTCATTACAATAACCCTCCATGCTTGATTCATTTTGTTTCAATGATAATAGCTTTTGTGAAATTACATTTTGCGATGTTTGCGCAGTGCCAATACATTCAGCAGCATAAATAGCAGCGAAAATCCTATTAGTACATAGACATCCAGTGCAATTGCGCTCCATCCTTTGCCACGGACCATAATGTCCATCAGAGCTTCTGATCCGTAATAGATCGGTGTAGCGAGGCCAACGCGCTGGAGCCACAGTGGAAGGGTATCGAGCGGGAATAATCCACTGAGGAAGATTTGTGGCACTATAATGAGCGGAATGAACTGAATCATCTGCAACTCATTGGCTGCAAAAGCCGACAGCAGTGTGCCCAACGTCAGCGCTGTCATCGATAGGAGTAATGTGATCAGCAATACGTAACCAAAGCTGCCTGTCATCATAATGCCAAGAATCTGTATGGAATACCATGAGATCAATAGCGCCTGAAAAACGGTAAATATGCCGAAACCACATACATACCCGAGCACAATCTCCCATCTTTTTAATGGAGTCGAAAGTAGGCGTTCAAGAGTGCCTGTGGTTCGTTCCCTTAAGAAGGATACACCTGCAATCAAGAATACGAAAAAGAAAACAAATACGCCAATCATAATGGGACCGAAACGGTCGATCGTCTTCATATTCTCAGAACCGTAAAGATAGCTGATCTGCGGCTGTAATTGTTCCTTTGTGCTTGGAAGAAGCTTCTGGGAGATTTGTTGAAGCGTCATGATTACTGCCTTGTTGGCTGTAGGGTTGCTACCTTCTAACAGCACTTGAGGCGTAACTTGCGAATCTCCGGCGGTTCCGTTCAAAGTGATCAAAGCGTCAATTTTCCCTTCTACTAAAGCTTCTTTTCCCAGCTCTACGCTGGCATATTCTTTGATGGTGGCATTTTGTTCTTTTAACGCAGCTGACATATTTAGAGGTACACCGGACACACCGATTTTTGGTTCATAGGCGTCACCGTTGAAGACCAAGCTCATTAAGCTTAGAACGAGGAGCGGTGCAATGAACATTAATGCCATCGTTCTTTTATCATGAATAAATTGCCGCAAAATCCTTAAGGTGATCGCTCGGATTCTCATGAACGCACACCTCCATAATATAAAAAGGCTTCTTCAATAGAAGCTGAACCGGTGGCTTGCAGCAGTCCGGCAGGCGTGTCGGCGGCAAGTAGCTTGCCATCACGGATCATTCCGAGCCGGTCACATTTTTCAGCCTCATCCATGACATGCGTGGTCAGCACAATGGTGGTGCCTTTCTGGTTCAGAGCTTTTAGTTCTTTCCAGATGGATAGCCGCAGCACCGGGTCTATACCAACTGTAGGTTCATCAAGAATAAGCAGCGGCGGTTCATGCAGCAGCGCGATCGCCAATGATAAGCGGCGTTTCATCCCGCCGGAGTATTGGTCTACTCTTTTTCGCAAATGATCTTGTAAATTAACGATCTCCATTACGGCTGTGATGCGTTTGGAGCGTTGCTCCCCCTTTAGTCCATATAGCGCTGCAAAAAACTCCAGATTCTCCTTCGCGCTAAGCTCCGTGTACAAGGCATCAGACTGGGCCATATACCCAATCTGTTGCAGCATAGTCAGCTTCGGCATCGCCACGCCAAGTATTTTCACCTCGCCGGAGGTTGCCTCATCGATACCTGTAAGCAGCTTCACTAATGTTGTTTTTCCTGAGCCGGATGGCCCTAGTATGCCAAAGGTTTCCGCACGTTCCACTTGAAGCGAAATATCCTCGAGCACCTGTTTCTCTCCAAACGCTTTCCCGACATGGCTCACTGAAATAACTGGAACCTCTGAACCCATGTTTATCTCCTCGATTCTGAATGTTCTGGGATACTTGCTTGAGTTGAAGATGTTGCTGATAAGGTGGTGGTGATGGTGATGAAGGTGTAGAAGGTGTTGAGATATTCCTGAATTATACTGCTCTGTACACTCTGATTAGATAATGAGTGAGTACTCACTCATTATCTTGCATCAAAAGTTAGGAATTGTAAACCATATATTTTATACAAATGTATCCCACAGTATTAGCTTAATCCCAATTGAGGTTTGTTAATTCAACTTGTCCTTTTACTATGTATATAGAGATGATTTGAATGAAAGGCAAAAGTGCCACTAAATAGCGTCAGTCCGCCTAAACTAGGTAATAGAAAGGCATAAATGCCCTTAAATGGCGCCGATCCAGTTAAATCAGCTAAAAGAAAGGCATAAATGCCCTTAAATGGCGTCGATCCAGTTAAATCAGCTAAAAGAAAGGCATAAATGCCACTAAATAAGCATGATCTAGATAAATCAAGCAAAAGAACGGTATAAATCCCGTACAATGAGCTCAATCCCGATGAAGTTAGCAAAAGAACGGTATAAATCCCGTACGATGAGCTCAATCCCGCTAAAATTAGCAAAAGAACGGTATAAATCCCGTACAATGAGCCCAATCCCGCTGAAGTCAGTAAAAGAACGGTATAAATCCCGTACAATGAGCTCAACCCCGCTAAAGTTAGCAAAAGAACGGTATAAATCCCGCACAATGAGCTCAATCCCGCTAAAGTTAGCAAAAGAACGGTATAAATCCCGCACAATGAGCTCAATCCCGCTAAAGTTAGCAAAAGAACAGTATAAATCCCGTACAGTGAGCTCAATCCCGCTAAAGTTAGTAAAAGAACGGTATAAATCCCTTACAATGAGGTCTATCCCGCTAAAGTTCAAAAGAACGGTATAAATCCCGTACAATCAGCCGAATCTCCTACGATGATCCTTACGCAGAATGCGCCACAACAGACCAGTTAGTTTTTAAATTGTAAGCAGCAGCCACATAACAAGCTTCCCCCACGCGCCAAGCGACCACCGTAATACGTTCCCCACACTCCAAGCGACCTCCGCAATATACTCCATGTGCCCATCGATCTCAGCAACAAGGCTCTCCCACGCACCAAGCGACCTCCGAAATATACTCCACGTGCCCATCGACCACCGTAATACGTTCCCCACACTCCAAGCGACCTCCGTAATATACTCCACGTGCCCATCGACCTCAGCAACAAGCTTCCCCTACACTCCAAGCGACCTCCGAAATATACTCCACGTGCCCATCGACCTCAGCAACAAGCTTCCCCTACGCGCCAAGCGACCACCGTAATACGTTCCCCACACTCCAAGCGAACTCCGCAATATACTCCACCCACCCACCTCAGCAACAAGTTCCCTCCACGCGCCTGCAATATCAAATTAGTCCCTACGTCACCCCAAAGTTCCAAACAATTCTCCAACTAAATAAGGCAGCCACACCGAGCACCTTTTTACGAAAAGAGGCTGTTTTTGCTGCTTAGTTCATTTGGTTACCTGGTTTTTTTAAAAAAAGAATACTAGTTAATATTTCCATTACATTCCTCTGCAACAGAATTGACAATTGTAGACGAAAATGACATTAGCAGTTACCTATACGAAAAGGGTGAATCTAATTGAAAAACAGTAAATGGATTAGCGCAACGTTGGCTTCAGCACTTCTTGCAACAGTAGGCGTTGGAAGTGTATCTGCAGCTAGCACCGGCAGTAATGTAAAATCTGTAGCTACCAATCAAGTTGCTGCTGCAACAGCAGTTAAAGAAGGTACAACTACTTGGAATGTAAACGGAACGCCGATTGTGTTTAACACCATTAACAGCAGTGGTTACAAGCTTTACTCGCTGACTCAGGTAGCTGGAGAAATTGGGGCTAAGGTAGTACTGGGAACAAGCGGGTTTGAACTTAATGACAGCAAAGGACTACATAATGTTCAACTCAAAACAGGCTCAAAGAGCTATCAAGTAGATGGTAATTCCGAATCGTTCACAGTTGCTCCAGTATTTTATAACGGTAAAACCTATGTAGAGCTTACTAAGTTAGTTACTGCATTAGGTGGAGAGCTGGACGCTGATGCTAGCACGATTTTGAGCTTTGCACGTCCTGAAGGTTTGTTTGATACTTTGCACTGGACGGCAGCTGGCAACCTGATTGCGAACAAAAGTGATGCTGAAACTACTCAGCTTATCAAATTCAGTACAGAACCAGGTAACTATGAAGTGTTTTCGTCAAATGACAGTGCAGTAGACTTTGCAGTATCGCCGGATCAACAGTGGGGAGCTTTTAATGATGAGAAAGGTTTGCTGAATCTGATTAATTTGTCTAGCGGAGCTGTTAAAACACTAGGCACCGACAATAGTGTGAAGACAGATCTGGTTTGGTCCAAAGATGGGAAAAGCATTTATTTCATCCAAGGAGACAAGCAAGAAAAAATCGCTAAAATCTCAGTAGAGACTGGTGATGTTAAATCCGTATTGGCTGACAAGGTTGAGAATAAATCCGAACTGCGTATTTCTGCTGACGAAAAAAGCGCCGTTTATATCGTTAATTTGACGGGTGTTGCTAAAAATGATGCAGACAGCACAGAAGATTCTCTTACGGTTGACTTTAGCTCGGCAGGAGAGCAGCTTTACAAGCTTGATTTGGCTACAAAAGATGCTAAACCAGCTGCACTAACAACTACAGCAGATAACAAGCTTTACCCAGAGATTTTGGCTGATGGAAATGTGGCATACCTGAGCGCAGATGCAGACGGCAATGCGAAGAATACCCTGAAGCTTGTAAAAGCGGACGCAACCAGCACTAATATTGCACTTGATATCGAAGTGAATTGGTCCACTGGCGTAAGCAATGGTTTGGTAGTGGCAGGTACTACGGCAGACGGAAGCACAGTGATCTATTCTATCGATGGTAGTGGTGCAAAGACCGAACTGTTCCGTACGGCTGAAGATGTATCTGAAGTATCTGTATCTAAAGACGGAAGCAAGCTTGCGATTGTGAGCGGCGACAGCGTATGGGTTATCCAAGGCGGTAAAGGGCTGCAACTGACTAAATAATTATTATTTCAAACATATTTTAACGGCCTAGAGCCGAGAGGAGAAAATAGTACAATGAAAATCTTCAAGAAATTAACAGTAACGGCTTTAACAGCCGTAATCGCGGTAACCGCATCTTTTGCAGGGATTGCAGCAGCAGCAGATTCACTTAGTGGCAAAATCACCGTTAACGGTTCGACCGCACTTCTTCCATTGACGTTGCAAGCGGCAAAAGAATTCCAAAAGCTGCATCCTAAAGTGAAAATCGCAGCATCTGGTAAAGGCTCTGTAACTGGACCACAAGCTGTAAAAAAAGGCATCGCTGATATCGGCGCTTGCGACTGGGATGCTAGCATCGACGTACCAGGTTTCAAAGCTTTTGACGGACAGGTAGCGAACAAAGTGGCTGTCATTCCTTTTGCCACGATCGTGAACAAAAATGTGGGTGTAGATAACCTTACAACAGAACAGCTTAAAGGTATTTTCGCTGGTAAAATCACCAACTGGAAAGAAGTAGGCGGCGCAGATGCAGATATCGTTGTCATCACTCGCTCATTCGGTTCTGGTACCCGCGTTAACTATCAGGCTAAAGCTTTGGATGGCGGAGATATCGTAAAAAAAGCTAAGAACTACAAAGAAACAGGTTCATCCGGCGACATGAAAACAGCAGTAGGAACTACTCCTAACTCCATCGGTTATATCGACCTTGTTTATGTAAGTGGCGACGTAAAAGCAGTGAAACACAACGGTATCGCAGCTACTACAGACAACGTAATTAACGGTTCTTATAAGATTTGGGCTTATGGTTACTACATGACTAAAGGCCAGCCTACTGGCGCAACTAAAGAATTTATCGAATACGTACAAAGCAAAAAGTTCCAACAAGGTTCTCTGAAAAAGCTTAAATTCATTCCGATCGCAGCAATGAAGGGTTAATAACATCTGAAGATCATATTGAATGGTAACAGCGGCCAGCCCCGATTTTGATACGGGGTTGGCCGCTTACAGGAGGGAAAGTATGGGGGCACCAGTCCACAACCTGGCAACTAAGGTTAAGGAGGGCGTTACAGAAGTTAGCGCCAACTCCAAACGTCACAGTAGACATATGTTTAGCAACCGATTATTCCGCTTTTATTTCTTATTCAGCATTCTTGCACTTTGTTTCGTGCTTGGACTTGTAATCCTATTTATCGGCAAAACGGCGCTGCTTCTGTTTGGTCATCTCTCGCCTGCGGACTTTTTCTTTTCTTTTAACTGGACGCCTGAAGAGGACTCCTTTGGGGCTGCTGCCTTCATTGTAAATACACTTTCACTGACGGCTTTGACCCTGCTGATCGCAGTTCCTATTTCGGTAGGCATGGCCGTTCTCTGTGCGGAGATTGCTCCGAAGTGGATGAAGACCTTCATTCGCCCGGTGCTCGATCTGCTCGTTGGTATTCCTTCTATAGTATATGGTTATTTAGGCTTAACGGTATTACTTCCTTTCCTGCGTAGAGTTAGTGGGGAGAGCTTGGGTGATGGTTTGCTGGCTGCGGCCCTCGTACTCGCATTAATGGTCCTGCCAACGATTTGTCGAATCAGTGATGATGCTATCGTCGCTGTCCCACGCAAATATCGGGATGCTGCGTACGCTCTTGGATCTACCCGTCTGCAAGTCATTATGCGTGTTGTTTTACCTGCGGCTAGCAGAGGAATTATCTCCGCGGTCATCCTCGGGATGACTCGTGCTGTGGGGGAGACAATGGCTGTAGTTATGGTTATCGGAAACACACCACAGTTGGCGAAAACCTTATTTACACCTGCTTCGGTCTTGACTAGTAACATCGTTATGCAAATCTCGAATGTAGAGTTTGAGTCAACCTGGAATTATGCCCTACATATGATGGCCTTTCTTTTGCTGGTGATTTCCTTTGTACTGATTCTGATCATCCGCGTGCTGGGTAGAAAAAGGAGGGATGCAGCGTGAACGGATTCGCAAGTACAAAGCATACAGCGCGTGCTCAGAGACGCAATAAGCTCGCGACTATTGGGTTTTATACGCTTGGGGCTTTAGTCATGCTGCTAATTTTCTGGCTGCTCTTCACGATTCTTAGTAAAGGCCTGCCAGCGCTGCGACCTGATTTCCTGATCAAACAGCCTGAAGAGATTGACGTTGGTGGCGGGATCGGTCCTGTACTTTTCAACTCTTTTTATATTTTGTTCATCTCGCTGCTTATTTCCGTCCCTATCGGTTTAGGAGCGGGGATTTATATGGCGGAATACGCTCCGGATAATGCTTTTACAGGCGGACTGCGTATATGTGTAGAGGCGCTCTCTTCGGTTCCCTCGATTGTATTCGGTATGCTTGGTCTTGCGATATTTGCTGAATATTTTGGGATCGGTCTGACGATTCTTGGCGGTGGGGTAAGCTTGGCGCTTTTGAATCTGCCTATGCTTGCACGTGTGACGGAGGAAGCGGTCCGTGCTGTTCCTGGGGAGATGCGCGAAGCTGGATATGCACTGGGCATGACTAAATTCCACGTGATCCGCACAGTTGTCCTACCCGTTGCAATGTCTGCCATTGTTACTGGGATTTGTCTCGTTGCTGGACGCGCCTTCGGGGAGTCTGCGGTTATTATCCTTACCGCTGGTCTCAGTACCTCGGGCGAAATGTGGGACTTTAATCTGTTCTCGCCGGGAGAAACCCTGGCCGTACACCTTTGGTATGTACAATCTGAGGCAATTGTAGAAGATGCGCGGCAAATCGCTGACAAATCAGCGGCAGTACTAGTATTTGTAGTTTTGTTTATTAACTTTGCTTTCCGTTTTCCGCTCTGGCTTGGAAATCGCCGCAAAGGGCGCTGATTCGCTTATAAAGGAAGAACATGCATAAAAAACTGTCTCTCGGCGGAAGAAAACGCCGTGAACAGTTTTTTTATTCTCGATTAAATAAGCAGGATAGTCTCATCCTTCGATAATATTGCTAATGCGCGTGTCTTTTGAGTAATTAGATTGGGCACGGTTATAGAGAGCTAAAAATGTTCCCATATTTAAAAATCAGAAATGGGAATGTGAAGATTAATAGTCGATGAGTAATGAGTAATGAGTAATGAGTGGTTGGTGAGTAATAAGTGATGAGTAGTGGTGATAAGAGTGGTTTTTAATTGCACTTTATGCACTTATTTTTGATGGTGATAGGTTTGTTTGGGTTTAATTGTACTTTGTGCAGTTAAAAATGGTGAAAAGACCATTCTAGGCGTAAATCTGAGAATATAAGTGTATGAAATGCAATTAAAGCGAGTTTTGGAGGTAAAAGGGTACTTTTAGTTGCAGAAAATGCAATTAGATAGCATGTAGCGGCGTATCTCCGGAAAAGCAACCCTAATATTCTAATGCTGCGGGGTATGATGTGGTACTGACTCATAGAAACTGATCATCGATTGCTAAGCTTCACAGAACCCTGAGCCCCAACGAGATCTAAGTGTGACCAAGTCCGAGCGAGCATCAAAAGTTAAGCTCCATCGACTCATAGCCCGACGAGGCCCAGGTTTTCACCAAATTCTAAGTTTCGAATGCTAAGCTTTATCGGACCCTGAGCTCCGACGAGGCTAAGTTTTCATCAGGTTCTGAGCTTCGAATCCAAGCTCCATGAATCCCTGAAACTCGGGTAATCCAGAGCCGCGAATCTTAAGCTCAGTCGTTCAGTCGTCTATTCGTCCCAGTAGTGACTCCCTGAGCTCCGCCCAACCCTTCCCCTGAAAATAGAAACAGCCTTCCCGAAGGAAGGCTGTTTCTATATGACGTCCCGGAAGGGATTCGAACCCCCGACCGTGCGCTTAGAAGGCGCATGCTCTATCCAGCTGAGCTACCGGGACATGGTTGCTGGCAGAAAAGCAAGCAGGAATTATCATATCATATGGGATGATCTTTTTCAAGCTGTTTTTTAAAAAGAGTACGGGGTATGCTATAATCTACAATTATTAAGTTTCGGAAGAAGCTTAAGGTATTAATAACTTTTATAATGGTTAGGATTCCATTCACATAAGTAGACATAAGGAGGTGCCCTCATTAAACATTCGGATTCCCCCGCCACCAAAGAGAATATCGTCCTGTTCCCCAAGACACTGGACTATTATCAAATCCAGCTGACGGTGATGCTGGAAAGTGAACGCTACGGGGAAGCGATGGAGCTGCTTCGTTTTTTGCTGCAGTGTCAAGGACAGGAAGAGCGAAATTACGAGGAATGGCGGTCCCTGCTGGAATGGCTCGAAACGGCATTTCCTTACGCGTCCCAGAATGGAGATGCGGAGGGAGCTGTTCACCCCGAAGACGAAGATTTAAGGGAAGAGGATATGGCCCGCTTTTTGGCCAAATCCAAAATGAACGAGGATGCGGGGTATCCCAAAAAGCTGCTGCAGCGGGTGATGAATGAACCTCTGTCTGAGGCGACAATACTTGCACTAGAGCAGCTATCCTATCTGGAAGGTGGCGGCGTTGACGAGGAGCTGACCACTTGGTTGCAGGGGGATAATGTTCATCCACTGCTGCAATTTCGGACCTTGCAGACGCTTAAGCGGCGTGGGATGCAGGGAACAGTGAAGCTGATTCGCGGACATGAAACGGTACTCGTAGAGATCGAGAGCGTGCCACTGCAGACGGAGGATTTTCCTCCGGAGGTGAGTCATGTGCTGGAACGGGTAGCCGAGCAGGCTGAGGTGCATGAGCCTACGCTGTATTATTTTGCACAAGAGCTCTGGGGTCAGTTCATCATGTCGATTTATGGGTCGGACGAATATCGGAAATTGCTGGAAGGCGAAGACGTTTTGCTGGATATTTGGGCAGGAGCTTTGCACCAATTTGTTTCTGAAAGTTTAAACGGCTCCCGACAAGAGGAAGAGACACGTGGAATGTATGGCATCACAGACGGCATGCGCTTTCAATTTGAGGGAGCTTATCGTGCTCTCAAGGGTTTTGTAAAGACTTCTCTACTTGATAAATAAAGTAATGTTGTATATAATATAATGGTTATTCTGTGCGTGGATTGTATCATTATTTGAAGTAAACTTGTGAACCTATATTTTGGAGGGAAAAGTATAATATGAAAGCAACATGGGAAAAAATAGAGAAGAACCTTGGAGTTCTTGAAGTAGAAGTAGACGCAGAACGCGTAACAGCAGCACTTGATAAAGCTTTTAACAAAGTCGTTAAAAAAGCTAACGTACCAGGCTTCCGTAAAGGTAAAGTACCTCGGCCGATCTTTGAATCCCGTTTTGGTGTAGAAAGCTTGTACCAAGATGCAATCGACATTCTTCTTCCTGAAGCTTACGGTGAAGCAGTTGAACAAACTGACATCTTCCCTGTAGACCGTCCTGAAGTTGATATTGAGCAATTTGCTAAAGGTCAATCCTTTATCTTCAAAGCGAAGATCACGGTTAAACCTGAAGTGAAGCTCGGCGATTACAAAGGTCTGGAAGTTCCAGTACAAAAAGCTGAAGTGACTGAAGAAGAGTTGAGTGCTGAACTTGCTCGTCTGCAAGAACGTCATGCTGAGCTTGTAGTAGTTGAAGAAGAAGCAGCAGCTAACGGCGACATCGCTGTAATCGATTTTGACGGATATGTTGATGATGTACCGTTTGAAGGCGGAAAAGCTGAACGTCACTCTCTTGAGCTTGGCAGCAACTCCTTCATTCCAGGATTCGAAGAGCAAGTGGTAGGAATGGCTACTGGAGATTTCAAAGATGTTGAAGTTACTTTCCCTGATGAATACCATGCAGAGAACCTTGCGGGTAAAAAAGCAGTATTCAAAGTGAAGCTGCACGAAATCAAACGCAAACAACTTCCTGCACTCGATGATGAGTTCGCTAAAGATGTAAGTGAATTCGAAACTTTGGATGAGTACAAAGCAGATCTGAAAGCTCAGCTCGAATCCCGTAAAGAGGAAGAACTGAAAGGCCTTCGTGAGAATGCAGTTGTTGATAAAGCAGCAGCTAACGCTGAAGTTGAAATCCCTGAAGCTATGATCAACAGTGAAGTTGAGAACATGGTTCGTGACTTCGACACTCGTCTTCGTCAACAAGGCATGAACATGGATATGTTCCTTAGCTTCTCCGGCCAAACTCGTGAAGACTTGCAGAACCAAATGAAAGGCGATGCTGAAAAACGCGTTCGCAACAACCTGGTATTGGAAGTTATCGCAAAACAAGAGAACATTGAAGTTTCCGAAGAAGAAGTTAACGAAGAGTTGGCTACTATGGCTGAAGCTTACAAACGTACTCCAGAAGAAATCCGCAGCATCTTGGCAGCTAACGGTTCACTGGGCAGTTTGAGCGAAGAGCTTTCGTTGCGTAAAACCATTGATTTCCTTGTTAGCAATAGTGTAGAAGTTGAAGCAGTAGAAGAAGCACCAGCTGCTGAAGACACTAAAGCTGAGTAGGATATTTTAAACACTACCTAGAACGGCCAAGTTACACGGCCTCCATACAGATATGATAAGGCACGTAAGTTTCGTTACGTGCCTTATTTTTATCCTCGGCCGCAAATATATGTGACTACATAGGTATCCGTATGAACGTATGGCAATAAGGTAATAGGGGTAGTAACGTCACAATTCACAAGCAGCAGACAGTCGACTGTAGTGAAAAAATGACATCGCGCCTTGAACGTGTTAAAATATTTCTGAAACGATAAGACTAATCTGTACAGAGAAAAGAGGTTGGTGGCATGAGTCTGGTACCAATGGTTGTGGAATCAACAAGTCGTGGAGAACGTTCATACGATATCTATTCCAGATTGCTCAAGGATCGCATCATTTTCTTAAGCAGTGCGATTGACGATGATGTCGCCAATCTGGTTATTGCTCAATTGCTGTTTTTGGCAGCAGATGATCCCGAGAAGGACATTCACTTGTACCTCAACTCACCCGGTGGTTCAGTAACAGCCGGCATGGGTATATACGATACGATGCAATATATCAAACCGGATGTTTCAACCATTTGTGTAGGGATGGCAGCAAGCATGGGATCGCTCCTTCTAACAGCTGGGGCTCCGGGCAAAAGATATGCGCTGACCAACAGCGAAGTTATGATTCATCAACCGCTCGGCGGTGTTCAGGGTCAAGCGTCTGATATTTGGATTCACACTGACTGGATCCTTAAGACGAAACAGAAGCTGAATCAAATCTATGTAGATCGCACAGGTCAGCCCCTTGAAAAAATCGAACGGGACACAGACCGCGATAACTTCATGAGCGCGGAAGAAGCCAAGGAATACGGGCTTATTGACCAAGTTCTTTCTTCACCGATGAAATCTTAAAGGGGTGGTTAGATGTTTAAATTTAATGATGAAAAAGGGCAATTGAAATGTTCTTTTTGCGGTAAATCACAAGAGCAGGTTCGTAAGCTTGTAGCAGGACCGGGCGTTTATATATGTGACGAATGTATCGAGCTTTGCACGGAAATTGTGGAAGAAGAGCTCGGTCATGAGGAAGAGCTTGATCTGAAGGATATTCCAAAACCAAAGGAAATTCGCGATATTTTGGATCAATATGTAATCGGTCAAGAGCAAGCGAAGAAATCTCTTTCTGTAGCGGTGTATAACCACTACAAGCGTGTGAACAGCCAAAGCAAGATCGAAGATGTTGAACTGACGAAGAGTAATATCCTTTTGCTTGGTCCAACAGGTTCTGGTAAAACCTTGTTAGCACAAACGATGGCGAAGATTATCAACGTTCCTTTTGCTATTGCAGACGCTACTTCCCTGACGGAAGCTGGTTATGTCGGCGAGGATGTTGAGAACATTCTGCTCAAACTCATTCAAGCTGCAGATTACGATGTGGAGAAAGCCGAACGCGGCATTATCTATATTGATGAAATTGATAAAGTAGCACGTAAATCCGAGAATCCGTCCATAACTCGTGACGTTTCCGGCGAAGGTGTACAGCAGGCGCTTCTGAAGATTCTGGAAGGAACTGTTGCTTCTGTGCCTCCGCAGGGCGGACGTAAGCACCCTCACCAGGAGTTTATTCAGATCGACACGACGAACATCCTGTTCATCGTTGGCGGTGCCTTTGACGGTCTGGAGCAAATGATTAAACGCCGTATCGGTAAAAAAATCATTGGCTTCAACGCAGCAGTTGAAGGACAAAAGGATCTTAAGCCTGGCGAATATTTGTCGATGGTATTGCCTGAAGATTTGCTCAAATTCGGTCTTATTCCTGAATTTGTAGGCCGTCTGCCAGTCATCTCGACTTTAGAGCCGCTTGATGAGAATACGCTTGTACGTATCCTTTCCGAGCCTAAGAATGCACTCACTAAACAATATATCAAGCTGCTGGAAATGGACAACGTAGCGTTGAAATTCGAACCATTGGCACTCGAAGCAATTGCCAAGGAAGCGATCAAACGTAATACGGGAGCCCGTGGACTGCGCGCGATTATTGAGAGCATCATGCTCGATGTGATGTATGAAGTTCCTTCACGCGATGATATTAAAGATTGTGTGATCACGGAACAGGTCGTTCAGGAGAAAGCTTTGCCTGAGCTCAACCTTAAGAAAGACAAGAAGAAAGAGGAAAGCGCGTAAGCCGCTTTTCCTTAACAATACATGTCACAGTCTCCACCTTTCTTCCGCTTATCCCGCTTCACATTAGCGGGAGCGAAGGGGTGGAGCTTTGGCGTTATGGGGGAGAAAAATCATGTTCTTGAGACACCAAACCCGTCCTGTCAATGTTGGCGGGCTCATTATTGGGGGAAACAACGAGGTTGCGATTCAAAGCATGTGTACAACCAAAACCGCTGATGTGGAGGCTACTGTAGCTGAAATATTGCGGCTTGAGGAAGCAGGCTGCCAGCTGGTACGCGTAACTGTCAACAATGAAGAGGCGGCTGCCGCAATCAAGGAGATCAAGAAACAGATTCATATCCCACTCGTAGCGGATATTCATTTCAACTATAAGCTAGCGTTGATGGCTATTGAGAACGGCATCGATAAGGTACGGATTAATCCGGGGAACATTGGTCGCCGCGAAAAGGTAGAAGCGGTAGTTAAAGCATGTAAAGAAAAAGGGATTCCGATTCGTATTGGTGTAAATGCTGGTTCTTTGGAGAATCACCTTTTGGAGAAATACGGATACCCAACCCCAGAAGCCATGGTAGAAAGTGCGTTATACCATATTGGTATTCTGGAGGAACTGGATTTCCACGACATTATCGTCTCTCTAAAAGCATCAGATGTGCCAATGGCTATCGAAGCTTACCGTCAGGCTGCGGAAGTTATTCCTTATCCACTGCACCTGGGGATTACAGAATCCGGCACGTTGTTTGCTGGTACAGTGAAAAGCTCCGCAGGTATCGGTGCACTGCTCTCAATGGGCATCGGCAGCACCCTGCGTATCTCGCTTAGTGCCGATCCGGTTGAAGAGGTTAAGGTGGCGCGTGAGCTGCTGAAGACGTTTGGTCTGATCTCTAACGCAGCGACGCTGATCTCTTGTCCGACTTGCGGACGACTGGATATCGATCTTTTCTCCATCGCTAATGAGGTGGAAGAATACATTTCGAAGCTTAAGGTGCCTATTAAAGTTTCTGTCCTTGGCTGTGCTGTTAATGGTCCTGGTGAGGCACGTGAAGCAGATATCGGTATTGCTGGCGCTCGTGGGGAAGGTTTGCTTTTCCGTTACGGACAAATGATCCGTAAAGTGCCTGAAGCAGAACTCGTAAACGAGTTGAAAAAGGAAATTGATGCGATCGTGGTGGCTTACGAGGCAACGGGCGAAATCCCAGGCCGCGCCCACGCTAACCTTGCACCTCCGGTGCAGTCGAAGTAACTTGGTCTGAATGGTATTTATAAGAATTTTCAATCTCATAATATTATAAACACTTCTTAGCATCGTATAGTAATTTTGGGTGACGTTAGGTAAGTGGTGATCTAAGTGGCGAAGAACGCCCTGTGCAGCTCCGGTAAATCTGGGGTCCATGGGGCGTTTTTTTTTGCGTTTATTTCCATTTTGGAGGAAGGGATGAGTAAACATGAACTATGATCAAGCCCATGAAAAATTTATTGCGCAGCATCTTGCAAGCAGAACGGGCGAACGGCGGGGGAGGCTAGAGAGAGGTCATGGCCACGCAGAAAAATTATTTTTGCAGAACGTCTGGTGGCCGCTTTGTGGTGACTTCAATGATCTTCATCCGGAGTATGAGGTGCTGGATTTACAGAGACGAGCTTATTTTGCTGATTTTGCTTTTTTGCCGGGGCCGATCAAGCTCTTGTTCGAGATTAAAGGGTATGCAGCTCATGTAAGAGACATGGATAGGCTGAAGTATTGTAATGAGCTAAATCGTGAAACTTTTCTGTACGGAATGGGTTATCAAGTAATTTCATTTGCTTACGATGATGTTGAACAGCGCCCTGAGTTATGTGTTACACTGCTGCGTTTGGCGTTAAGCCGCTACCAAATTTTAGATGCGCCACGTGACAGGCTGCTAATCGCTGAGAAGGAAATCATGCGTTTAGTGGTACGAAACGCTGGGATAATACGTCCTAAAGAGGTAGCTGATTATTTCACGCTAGATCCTAAAACAGTACGCATGATGCTAAAGAGTCTCTGTGAAAAAGGCTGGCTAACCCCCATAAAAAGGGGAATCGGCGTCAAAAATGTTGAGTATAAGCTGGCTCGTGATGTTCTCTATTACTGGGATTGATAATTGTAAAGGTTGATGGTTGATGGTTGATGGAGCCTATATGATGGAAGTTGTTAATATAGAAGTAAATGATGCAAAGGTTTAGCCAATGTAATTGATATAACTGGTGTAACTTATGGAGTTGTTGGTGCCATTGTAGCTGATGTAACTGGTGTAGCTGATGTAACTGGTGTAGATGACGTAGCTAATGTTGAAACGGATAAAGTAGTAAAATTGGCTGATGGAGCAGGTGTAGCTGAAGTGGTTTGATGGGGCTGATCATATAGGCGTAACAATTTTGGCCATGACTTTTGCTGAAGGTGGGGATTTGAAAAGAAGGTATGTGAGGGAGCTTGATGTGAAGTCGGTTATGAATTGAAACGCAACAATTAGGGAAATTCTCCCTGAAATAAGCCGATTATGGCTCAAAATCGAGCTTTTTAGGGAAAAACTCCCTAATAAAAGGAGCATTTCCCTCATTATGTGTGATTTTACCGATAATCAGGGAGGATTTCCCTAATTAGCAGTTGAAAGGTCGTGAATTACTGATAAATAGGGAGTATTTCCCTAATTATTTGGCTGGGTACCAATGATACTTAGATTTTGTACTAAATAGGTTGTTTCTACGAACATAGAAGATACAAACTCATACGTTCAGCAAACTAAGTTAACTCTGCGTCTTAGAGGTAGTCCCCCGAACTTAACTAACTCAGCCTCTAGAAGTAGCTCACCGTCCCCAACTGACTTAGCCTCTAAAAGTAACTCACCGTGCCCAGCTGACTTAGCCTCTAGAAGTAACTCACCGTGCCCAGCTGACTTAGCCTCTAGAAGTAGCTCACCATTCCCAGCTAACTCAGCCTCTAGAAGTAACTCACCGTGTCCAGCTGACTTAGCCTCTAGAAGTAACTCACCGTGCCCAGCTGACTTAGCCTCTAGAAGTAACTCACCGTGCCCAGCCGACTCAGCCTCTAGAAGTAACTCACCGTGCCCAGCTGACTCAGCCTCTAGAAGTAGCTCACCGTCCCCAACTGACTTAGCCTCTAAAAGTAACTCACCGTGCCCAGCTGACTTAGTTTCTAGAGTAACTCAGCTTCTAAAAGTACCTCAACGAACTCAACTAACTAACATCTACAGGAAACTCCCAACTCCCTCACCTTTAGCGGTACAGTCGCAGAACTAGGTTCCTCACCCCCACATAGCACCGATCTCGATCCTCAGTTACTAAGTATGGCGATTCCTCCTAACACTACAGTTCCTCAAATCCCCTTTCCACTAATCTCTCCATCATTCACCATCATTCACCATCATTCACCATCATTAACCTTCATTCCTCTTCATCCCTCCTTTACTTCCGCACTCCTCCGCATTTCTCCGCATTCCTTCTTCTCCAATCTCCTTTCTAACCACCTCAACAATCTCCTTTTTAAAATTTACATAAGCTACATTTGCACTCCCCACACTCATTATTGCCCTTATAGTTAATTATCAGAGTCTATCCTACTGCAACAATTCAACAAATCCGCAAATTCGCGTTTACTAATTACCGAAACGGCTATACTACCTAATAGTAGCCAAGGGTGGAAAGGTAGACTGAACGAAACAGGAGGATGACCTATGGAATTAAGTATAGTTGTGATGATCGTGCAGCTCTTTTTCGCGCTGGTTATCGGCGTATACTTTTGGAATCTGCTGCGGGGTCAGAAGACAAATAAGACAGCGGTAGAACGAGAGTCGCGCAAGGAACTGGACAAGTTACGGAAAATGCGGATGATTACATTAACTAAACCATTGTCGGAGAAAACACGTCCGGCTTCTATTGGAGATATTGTCGGGCAAAAAGATGGGCTGCGCGCCCTGAAAGCCGCACTTTGCAGCGCTAATCCGCAGCATGTGATTATTTATGGTCCGCCGGGAGTGGGCAAGACTGCGGCAGCGCGTGTTGTCATGGAAGAGGCGAAAAAGAATGTGCTTTCTCCTTTTAAAAGTGACGCTAAATTTACAGAGATTGACGCCACTACCGCTCGTTTTGATGAGCGTGGTATTGCTGACCCGTTGATCGGCTCTGTGCATGATCCTATTTATCAAGGTGCAGGGGCCATGGGTGTGGCGGGTGTGCCACAGCCGAAGCCGGGAGCGGTCACTAAGGCGCATGGCGGGATTCTTTTTCTGGATGAGATAGGAGAGCTTCACCCTATTCAGATGAATAAGCTGCTTAAAGTGCTTGAGGACCGGAAGGTCCTGCTAGAGAGCGCTTATTATAATTCGGAGGATAATAATACTCCGGCTTATATTCATGATATTTTTCAAAATGGATTGCCTGCTGATTTCCGGCTAGTTGGCGCTACTACGCGCTCTCCGGATGAGATTTCACCTGCGCTGCGTTCGCGCTGCATGGAGATTTATTTCCGCCCGCTGCTGCCGGATGAGATTGCCGTCATCGCGCGTGACGCGATACAGAAAATCGGGCTTAAACCAAGTCCGGAAGCAGTCACTGTGGTGCAACAGTATGCAACCAACGGCCGGGAGGCAGTTAATATGATTCAGTTGGCTGCCGGATTAGCTTTAACTGAGCAGAGAGATACACTAAATGCTGCTGATGTGGAATGGGTGGCAGGCAGCAGCCAGCTTCCTCTACGTACGGAACGCAAGATTCCTTCCGCGCCACAGATTGGATTAGTAAACGGTCTTGCTGTGTATGGGCCAGGGATGGGTACTCTGCTCGAAATCGAAGTTTCCGCAGCACCTGCTGTGAACGGCCAAGGCAGATTGAACGTGACCGGTGTGGTGGATGAAGAAGAGATCGGTGGAGGCTCCCGCACGATTCGGCGAAAAAGTATGGCAAAGGGCTCGGTTGAGAATGTATTGACTGTACTACGTACGATGAATCTGGAGCCCGATCGTTATGATCTACATGTAAATTTCCCAGGTGGTACACCGATTGACGGACCTTCGGCAGGGGTGGCGATGGCAGTAGCAATCGTCTCTGCTATTCGTGGACTTCCCGTGGATAACACGGTAGCGATCACAGGCGAGATAGGCATCCACGGTCGAGTTAAGCCAGTGGGTGGTGTAATCGCCAAAGTAGAAGCTGCTTTTCAAGCTGGAGCCACTACAGTGCTTATTCCAAAAGAAAACTGGCAGTCTCTCTTCGCTGACCTCGCGCCATTACGCGTTATTCCAATGGAAACAGTAGAAGAGGTGTTCCGTCATCTGTTCGGTGCCGATACAGCTGATGTAAGGTTGCCTGCGGTTGCTGGAGAGTTGTTCTCCGCTGCACCTTCACTCCTAAAGGCCGATGCCGCTGGTGAATCTGCAAAGGGTTAAACTAAATTGATCCCTAATTCGAAGAATAAGGTGAGATTTGTCGCTGTAAAATAAAGGAGGCTGCAGGCAATTCTGCTGCTTCCTTTTTAAATGCTATAAGAGATGTTGTCTCTATTTAAGGAAAAGCAAGTCGGTTCTTCTTGAAATCTAAGGACTCTGTTGGTGTTTTGGGGCTGCTTTTGTTAGAATGAATGCATATGAGATTAATTGAGAGCCATGGGAGGTGCGAAAGCGATGATGACAAATAAAACAAAAGGTCGTCGTTTTCCTTTATTGCCGCTAAGAGGGCTTCTTGTGTACCCAAGCATGGTTCTTCACTTGGATGTGGGCCGTGAGAAGTCAGTTCGGGCGCTAGAGAAAGCTATGGTTGAAGATAATTTGATTCTTCTTTGTTCCCAGTCGGAAGTGAATATTGAAGAGCCAGGTCAGGACGATATTTTTCGGGTCGGTACTGTCGCCAATGTGCGGCAAATGCTGAAGCTTCCAAACGGTACGATACGTGTACTGGTTGAAGGTGTAGAACGGGCCGAAATTATTAATTATATCGATAATGATGAGTACTATGAGGTTATGGCGCGTGAGCTGCCGGAAGATGAAGATAGCAATCAAGAATGTGACGCGCTGATGCGTACAGTACTCAATCAGTTCGAACACTATATTACGTTATCCAAAAAAGTGACCCCAGAGACCCTCGCTGCTGTATCCGATATAGAAGAGCCTGGTCGACTTGCGGATGTCATTACGAGTCATTTATCGCTAAAAATTAAGGATAAGCAAGAAATTCTTGAGACGATTGATGTTAGTAAACGGCTGGAGAAGCTTCTTGATATTCTTAATAATGAGCGTGAAGTACTGGAGCTTGAACGTAAGATCAATCAACGTGTCAAAAAGCAGATGGAAAAGACGCAGAAGGAATATTATTTGCGTGAGCAAATGAAAGCGATCCAGAAAGAGCTCGGCGAGAAGGAAGGCCGGGTAGGAGAAGCGGAAGAGCTGCGGACGCTAATGGAAGAGAAAAATGTTCCGGAACGCGTGAAAGAAAAGATGGAGAAAGAAATCGATCGTCTGGAAAAAATGCCAGTCAGCTCTGCGGAAGGCGGCGTCATTCGCAACTATGTAGATTGGCTGCTCAGTCTCCCTTGGAGTGAACAGACAGAGGATGATCTTGACATCAAAAAGGCCGAGCAGGTACTTGATGAGGATCACTACGGTTTGGAAAAACCAAAGGAACGGGTATTGGAATATTTGGCCGTTCAGCAGCTGGTTAAGAAGCTTAAGGGTCCTATTCTATGTCTTGTAGGTCCTCCAGGTGTGGGCAAAACCTCACTGGCTCGTTCCATCGCCCGTTCGCTCAACCGCAAGTTCGTCCGTATCTCGTTAGGCGGTGTACGTGATGAGGCGGAGATTCGAGGTCATCGCCGGACTTATGTAGGTGCGATGCCGGGTCGGATTATCCAAGGCATGAAGACGGCGGGTACGATTAATCCGGTTATCCTATTGGATGAAATCGATAAGATGGCTGCGGATTTCCGTGGAGATCCATCTTCAGCGCTGCTTGAGGTACTGGATCCAGAACAAAACAACACGTTTAGTGATCATTTTGTAGAACTGCCGTTCGACTTGTCGAACGTAATGTTTGTAACAACAGCGAACGTAGTGCATAATATTCCGCGTCCTTTGCTGGATCGGATGGAAATGCTGTTCATTCCAGGTTATACGGAACTGGAGAAACTGCAAATCGGCAGCCGTTATCTATTGCCTAAGCAGAAGAAAAACCACGGTCTTGCAGAAGATCAACTGATTATCGAAGACGATAGCTTATTACGCATTGTCCGCGAATATACCCGTGAATCCGGTGTGCGTAATTTGGAGCAGCAGATTGCAGCATTATGCCGCAAAGCTGCGAAACAAATCGTGTCTGAGGAAAAAGAGAAAGTGATTATTCTTCCTGACGACATCAAGGATTATCTTGGGGCTTCCAAATATCGTTACGGTATGGCCGAGCTTGAAGATCAGATTGGTACCGTCACTGGGTTGGCTTGGACTGAGGTCGGTGGGGATACACTGCTGATCGAAGTTACGGTTGTGCAGGGAACAGGTAAACTAACTCTTACTGGACAGCTGGGCGATGTAATGAAGGAGTCGGCACAGGCCGCATTCAGCTATACTCGTTCGAAGGCGGAGGAGCTGGGGCTCCAGCCCGATTTTTATGAGAAGATTGATATTCATATCCATATCCCGGAAGGTGCAATTCCGAAGGATGGTCCGTCTGCAGGGATTACGATTGCAACCGCATTGATCTCCGCGCTCACGAAACGTTATGTTTCCAAGGATGTGGCGATGACAGGTGAAATCACCTTGCGGGGACGTGTACTGCCAATTGGTGGATTGAAAGAGAAATCTCTTGCCGCTCACCGAGCTGGATATAAAAAGATCCTTCTTCCCAAAGACAATGAACGGGATTTGAAAGATATTCCTGAGAGCGTACGTAATGATGTTGAGTTCGTACCGGTATCTAATATGGATCAGGTCTTGCATCATGCGTTAGTTGAGCATCATAATGAAATTAGCAGTGAGCCACCGAGTAGTGTGCATTAGAAAGGAAGTCCTATGAAAGTTAATATTGCCGAATTTATTATCAGTGCCGTTGGCCCTGATCAGTACCCTGATGATTCCTTGCCAGAGGTTGCTCTGGCAGGGCGTTCCAATGTGGGGAAGTCTTCCCTCATTAACCGAATGATTAACCGTAAGAATCTGGCTCGGACAAGCTCCACGCCTGGTAAGACACAACACATGAACTATTACCGTATCAATGAAGACAGCATGTATTTTGTTGACTTTCCAGGTTACGGGTATGCCAAGGTTTCCAAGACGCAACGCGCGGTGTGGGGTAAAATGGTTGAGAAATACCTCTCTGAGCGCGATACGTTGAAGCTTGTTCTGCTTATTGTGGACCTGCGGCATTCACCTACCAGCAATGATAAGATGATGTTCGACTGGTTGAAGCATTATGATCTTCCTATGTGTGTTGTAGCGACCAAAGCGGATAAAATTCCTAAGACACGCTGGCAAAAGCATATCAAGACCATGAAGCAGGAGCTGGGCGTGCTGCCAGGGGATAATTTTATTCCATTCTCCTCGGAAATTGGTCTCGGCAAAGATGAGCTTTGGGGCTTAATCGATGGGTATATTCGCCCTTCTGAGAATGAATCTCCGGATTCAGAGGATGCTGAAATGATAGCAAATGAATCTCAGCAAGAGGAGTCAACCGAAGCGTAAGATATGAACTCATTTACAATCAAGCAACCATTCCTAGTGGGAATGGTTGTATTTTTTTGTTGATAAAACTAAAATTTCTATGGAAAAGGACCGATAGATAACATATGATAGATATTCACTGCCACATCTTACCCTTTTTGGATGACGGAGCCTCTGATTGGGAAGCTGCTCTTGCCATGGCGCAAGACGCCCACAGAGAAGGGATTACTTCAGTCATCGCCACGCCACATCACGCCAACGGTCAATATATGAATAACGCCCCCAAGATTAGAGAAGCTGTGGAGCTGATGAACGAAAGACTTCGTCAGGCTGGTAATCCACTGCTTGTTCTTCCAGGTCAAGAGATCCGTATCTACGGGGATCTGCTGAATGATCTGGAGCGGGGGGAACTGCTGAGTCTTGCAGATTCGCGGTATATTTTACTGGAAATGCCTTCTTCACGAGTACCACGTAACATGGAAGAAATCTGCCACGAGCTGATCATTCAAGGGTTCGTTCCGGTCATCGCCCATCCGGAGCGCAATGCTGAAATAGCTGCTGATCCTTCTAAACTAGAGAGATTGATAGAGCTAGGATCACTTGGGCAGGTAACCGCACAGAGTCTTGCAGGCGTTTTCGGGAATAAGCTACAGAAATTGTCGCTGGAGCTATGCCGTAGAAATGCAGTACATGTGTTGGCCTCTGATGCACATGACAGTGTTCATCGTCCTTTTGGATTAAACGCTGCTTATGTGGTTATGGAGAAAGAATTAGGCCCTGAGCTGCGTGACTATGTTCGCGGCAATGCTCAGCAAATTATGACTAATGGCGAGGTTATTCATGGAAAACACGTACAAACAAGGGGAAACCGACAAAAATTGTTTGGATTTTTTTTCCGAAAGGGCTGACTAATCTACCTAATAGTGGTAGAATGGGTTTTATTGGGTGATTTAATGCTATACGTAATAGCGTAGCATTTGGGCGAATTGTTCTAGGTCTATGGTAGTACAGTATTTTAATACATAAGAAGAGGTGGATATTTAGTGACTTTGAAAAAGAAACTAGTAGTATCAACATTAGCAGCAAGTATGGTAGCAGCATCCGTAGCGGGTCTTCCGTTGGGAAGCCTTGGAGCAGTAGGCACAGCATCTGCGGCTACAGTTAGTAGCAGTGCAGCAGTTAAGGATAAGGTTCTTGCTGTTTACAAACAATTGACCGCAACAGATGCAGTTTATCTCTACAATTTGAAGACTGAGGTTGCAGCACTGAGTGAGAAAGAATTTACAGAAATTTTTGCTCCAGTACTGAACAAGCTTTCACTGGATGGAGAAGAAACAAAAACATCACTTAAATTGTTCCAAAGCGTTACTAGTGTAGTCTACGACGTCTATGGCAATGATTTCTCCGGAATCCAAGTGATCCGTAACGATGACAAAAACATTGCTTTGGTAAGCAAAATTGCAGCTAAAGCGGGTGTGTCTGGACTTACTGTTGATAGTGTTGCTGAATTCTTGAGCAGTATTGAAACAGAACTTCGTGATCTGGTAAGCAGCAAGTCCACTTCAGATTTGTTGGCAATTCTCACATCCGAATCCGGTTACGATACTTTGCTGAATGAAGCTATTGCGAAAGTATTGAGCCATACAACAGGAACAGGAGCACTCACAGTAAGTCAAGCGTTGGACAAGCTTGGAGTTACTGCTAGTGATGTGAAAGAAACACTGAAAAACCTGAACAATAATATTAAATCCGCGAAACCTGCGGCGAAATCACTTGCATTTGCTTATATTAAAGCCTACGGAATAGGCGATAATGGCAACGGTAATGGCAACGGCAATGGTAATGGTAGTAGTGGAAGCGGGAATGGAAGTGTTACAACGCCTGTAGCTCCTGTTCAAACTCCAGGAATCTATGACGTATCTAAGCTCGTAAGCATTGTTGACGGTAAAGCAACCTTGAAATTGGTTGATGCTGATGTAATTAAAGAATTTGATAAACTAGTTGCAGCGAACCCTGGTAAAACTGGTCTTACTTTGACCCTGAATCTGGGAACAGTAAACGCTACTACAGTTGAAGTTCCACTTTCCCAAGCCATTATTGAAGCTGCAAAAGCTAAAGGTATTGCGAATATCGCCGTTACTTTCAACGGTGTAACTGTAACGATTCCTGTAAGCCAATTCAGCACAGCGATTTCATTGACAGTAACTACAGCTAAACCAGAAGTTGTAACTTCCGTTACCAAGCTGAAATTGGCTTCGGATGTGTATGAATTCACACTTAGTGTGAACGGTGTAGTACAAAGCACATTTAAACAACCAATTACTATCAAATTGCCACTTAAGAATACTGATGGTCTTGATAAAGAATTGCTTTCCGTTGGTAAACTTGTATACGGCGACCTGCAATTCCAAGGTGGAGTTCTTGATGGAGATTTCATCGTAGAACCACGTGATACATTCTCTTCTTACGCAGTACTTGAGAATAAAGTCTCCTTTAATGATATTGCTGCTGTACAAGCATGGGCTGGTAGACAAATTCAAGTCGTAGCTGCTAAAGGTGCGATTGAAGGAGTCGGAGCAGGTAAATTTGCACCGAAGAGCAACGTAACTCGTGCTGAGTTCTCCAAAATGCTGATTCGTGCGCTTAACCTGGAAAACAACTCTGCTGTACAAAGCTTTAGCGATGTAAGTTCAACTGCTTGGTATGCACCATATGTAGCAGTTGCAGCAGAAAAAGGGATTATTACTGGACGCAGTGCGGCCAAATTTGATCCTAATGCAACTATTACACGTGCAGAAATGGCAACAATGATCTCCCGTGCGTTGAAATCTATCAATCCTGATGCAAAAACCGATTCTACTGCAATCAGCAAATTCTCTGATGCTGCTAAGATCAGTGCATCCCTAAGAGATGGCGTAGCGTTTGCAGCAAGCCACAACCTGGTTATCGGAAATGCTGGCAAGTTCAACCCGAACGATACAGCTACCCGTGCTGAAGCAGCAGTAATTATCTACCGTACTATTAACTTCAAGTAAATAAAACTTATAGTATACAGCCTCCTCTCATGTAGGTGAGAGGAGGCGATTTTTTTGCAAATAGGGAAGATTTGAACAGGCATCGAAATATTTCAGAAATAGCTTGGGGGTAATTTCACTTGTCATCACAAGAATTGGATCTTCGCGATTATTTTCAGATCGTCAGGAAGAGACTATGGCTCATTTTCAGCATAGTTGTATTGGTGTGCGGTATTGCTGGTGTATATAGTCTGTATATTAAAAACCCGGTATATGAGGCATCCACGAAGATTATCGTTAACCAAACACCAACGCAGTCAGCGGTGGGGCAGCTTGATTTAAACCAGATTAATACCAATATTCAATTAATTAATACGTATAAGGAAATTATTAAGACTCCGGCCATCCTTGATATTGTTACAAAGGATTATCCGCAATTCAATATCACTGCGGAAGAGCTATTAAAAAAGGTTAATGTGAGTTCCGTAAATAATACGCAGGTGATGACACTTGTCGTTCGAGATAATTCTTATCAGCGGGCTGCTGAAATCGTGAATGCCATTTCACTTGTGTTCAAGGAAGAAATTCCAAGTCTATTTAATGTGGAAAATGTATCGATTCTGAATGAAGCTAAAGTGAATCCAACTGTTGAGCCACGGCCGGTAGAACCAAATGTTTTACTGAACATGGCTATTGCTTTTATCGTCTCTTTGATGATTGGATTAGGGATTGCCTTCCTGCTGGAATATATGGATGACACCCTGAAGACAGAAGCTGATATTGAGAAGTATCTTGGTTTGCCTACCATAGCTATGATTACAAGATTGGGTCAAGATGAAAGCAAGCAAGGTGCCGCACAAACACAGAAACAATCATCCAGAAAGGCGGGGGACCTCGAACATGTCACAGCTTCCAAATAAACAACGCCATCTGATCACCGTTACGAACCCACGCTCTCCTGTCTCTGAAGCGTTTCGCGCATTGCGCACGAATATTGATTTTTCTTCTGTAGATCAGACTATTCAAGTGATTATGGTCACTTCATCCGGACCGGAAGAAGGTAAATCTACGGTATCTGCTAACCTGGCGGCAGCTTACGCACAAGCAGATAAAAGAGTGTTGTTGATTGATGCCGATTTGCGGAAGCCGACGGCACATAAGACATTTACATTAAGTAACCGTTTTGGTTTATCCTCCCTGCTGTCTCAACAGGCAGTTCTTGAGGACACTGTCCAAGACTCTGGCGTTAATAATCTTTCAATTATGACCTCTGGACCAATCCCGCCTAACCCGGCTGAAATGATGGCATCTAATCGGATGAGCACTCTTTTACAGGATTTGCGTCAGCGGTATGATGTCATTCTTATTGATACTCCACCATTATTAGCGGTTACGGATGCACAAATTGTGGCCTCGAAGAGTGATGGCGTTATTATGGTTGTCAGCTATGGTAAGGTAAAACGCGATATCGCAGTAAAAGCTAAAACTAATCTAGATCGTGTAGGTGCAAAAATGCTCGGCGTTGTTCTCAATAATGTAAAACGTAAAGCTAGTGAAGGGTACTATTACTACTACTATGGAAATTGATTTATTCATAATTAAAAATGTTATTTTTGGAGGCACTGAAAATGACAGCGAAATCTAGAGTGATTCTTTTATTCTTCATTGATCTTGCGATCATTTGGTTCAGTATTGTGACATCTTATTTGTTTCGGTACCCTAACCATGCTCTTCAGGAATACGTTGTACAGATGCTGCAATTTGGTTTGATTGCAACATTTGCATTTGGTGGAAGCCTTATATACTTCGGTCTTTACCGAAGAATGTGGCAATATGCCAGCATCGGTGAAATTATATCGGTTTCTAAAGCTATTGTAGTAGGGTCTTTATTTTCATTTGCACTGGCATATCTAATTTTGCCGGATAGAGTACCTCTTGCCATAGAAGTTCGGTCGATGGAGACTATTCTTTTATTAGTAGGTGGAGTCCGATTTTTGTGGAGAGTACTTCATAATGATCGAATCAATTACAAAGACACTAAGACCCATACACTAATTGTAGGTGCTGGTGATTGTGGGATATTAATTGCTCGGGAAATGATGGGACCCTCTTTTGCTCATACCAAATTAGTTGGTTTCATTGATGATAATGCGAATAAATACCATATGTACATTATGGGTGTTCCTGTAATTGGAAATCGTTATGCAATCCCAGCTATTGTGAAAGAAAGAGAAATTCATGAGATAATCATCGCCATGCCCTCTGTTTCACGTACTGAGATTTCTGAAATTATTAATCTTGCCAAAAAGACTGGAGCAAAGCTGAAGATTATACCGGCTCTTAATGATCTGATCGCTGGAAAAATATCAGTTAAGAAACTTCGGGATGTTAGCGTAGAAGATTTATTAGGTCGTGAGCCGATCGTAGCTGATTTGAACAGTATTTTAGGTTATGTACATCATAAGACGGTGTTAGTTACGGGGGCTGGCGGCTCTATTGGTTCAGAGTTATGCCGGCAGATTGCTCCTTTTGGTCCGGACAAGCTAATGTTACTTGGACACGGTGAGAACAGTATTTACACGATTGAAATGGAGCTTCGTAAGAGTTTTCCAGAGTTAAACATTGTGACTGTGATAGCAGATGTACAGGATCGTAGTCGAATGATGGACATATTCAGTGGCCATAGACCGCATGTAGTCTTTCACGCAGCAGCACATAAACACGTTCCTTTAATGGAGCGTAATCCTTCGGAAGCTATTAAAAATAATGTTTTCGGCACCAAAAATGTTGCGGATTGTGCAGATAAATATGGTGCCGAGAGATTCGTAATGATCTCTTCTGATAAGGCGGTTAACCCAACCAGTGTGATGGGTGCCACTAAGCGGATTGCGGAAATGTATGTGCAGAGCCTGCACACTACAAGTCAAACGAAGTTCTCTGCTGTGCGTTTCGGAAATGTTCTTGGCAGTCGCGGCAGTGTAATTCCAGCCTTTAAGCAACAGATCGCTGCCGGAGGTCCAGTCACTGTCACTCATCCAGAAATGGTGCGTTATTTCATGACGATTCCGGAAGCTGTTCAGCTTGTCATCCAATCTGGTTCTTTCGCCAAAGGCGGAGAAGTGTTCATTCTGGATATGGGAGAGCCGGTTAAGATTCTAACGTTGGCGGAAGACTTAATTACGCTCTCTGGATATGAACCCTATAAGGACATTGATATTCATTTCTCCGGTATTCGTGAGGGTGAGAAGTTATATGAAGAGTTGCTTACAGATGAAGAGAATTTAGGCTCTACCGATCATGGAAGAATCTTTATCGGTAAACCTAATGTCATAAGTCTGAACCAGTTAGAACTGGAGTTTAAACGTTTGGAACGTGTTCTCGCTGAGGAACCAGAAGTCATCCGCGAAATAATCAATCAGATTGTACCAATGCAGCCCGTTGCCCAAGTTGCTATTAGCTAACTATTCATAAAGGGGGATATAAAGTGTTCAACAAACGATGGAAAAAGATCCTTTTATGGACGCTGTCAGTAATTGTAGTGCTGGGTGTTGGTGGCTTGTTCGCCGCGAATTATGCAGTAGATAAGCTGATGAATTCAATGGCAGATGGTTTTGATCTGGAGTCTGAGGATAATGTTGGTGGTGGTCAAGATCAAGGAACGGCACCAACTGATACAGTTGATGATGGTAATGTCGAACCTGTAGAGTCTGCGGTACCTTCTACCCCACCAGTAAATGATGAGGGAAGTAGTAATCAAAGTACTAAAAATAACGATAAACCTAGTGGGGAAACAACAGCGTCTACTACTAGTGAACCGACCAAAGCTCCATCATCAGAACAAAAAGATGGCTCTTCAGATGGTTATACAGCACAGGTCTCCACGGATAAAGCTAAGCAAATTCAAGAAAATGTAACGATTAAAGACAAAGCAGATGTCGCTTCTATTGTGCTTGGTCAGCTTAGTGTATCGGATATTAATCGTCTTAAAGATTTGGCAAAGGGTGGCTTAACGCTTGATGAAAAGCGGGAAGCACGCAGTATAATTCTTGGTAAAGTATCCGAAGAGCAATACAATGAGCTTTCTCAGATTGCTAAGAAGTATGGTGTTAGTCAAGGGAAGTCACGTGACCAAATTATAGCTGAAGAAGAACAATTAAAAGCGAAAGAAAAGGGAAGTGAATAAACATGTCTAAAGCAACATTATCAGTCGTGGCTTTATCGTTAATTGCTTCAATTGGTTTAGCACCCTTAACAGCATCCGCACCTATATCAGTATCAGCAGCGGCAGTACCAAGTGCAACGAACAAGGCTGCAACTAATACAATTAAAGTGCAAAGTATGAACGTGAATTTAATTTTTGACGGCGTGAGTATTCAGCCGCCCTCAGGTCAATATGTATTTATGTACAACAATACAACTTATGTTCCATTGCGGTTTATGTCATATGCCTTGCAAAAGAGTGTAGCTTGGGATGCTAAGAATGTTAAAGTTACCGTGGCAGAGCCTAGCAGCTCAGAGCTAGTTGTGATTAAAGAATACCTAATGAATGCAACGAACGGGAATAGTACTTCAGCAGCAGCAGCGAAGAATATTGCCCTCAATCAAGTTAAGGCAAGTTATGTATTTAACGGTGCAACCAAGGCTTTGCCTATAGGCCAATCTAGCTTCATCCTGAATGGTTCCTTATATGTACCCCTACGTTTTTTATCGGAATCTGTAGGTCATAACATTAGCTGGGATCAGAAGACGAAGACCATTACTGCAGCTTCCAAGGCTTATCAGGAACAATCCACTAATGGATCGACAAACAATGACAATGTTAAGGACCCATCTCCAGTAGCGACACCAGCGCCAACGGATACAACAGGTGTACCAGGTGGTGGTTCTGCAGGAACTGGAAAGGTTTCATATGAAACTATCACTAGTGACACAGAAGCTAAGCTTACGGCGCTTAAAAATCAAAGCCAATCTACATTAATGAGTATTGCGTTTGAGTATGTTGGAGCAACAGATGAGGCGAGTAAGAAAAGTATTAAAGCTAAAGGGGTACAACAACTAGCCTCATTCACTGCTAGCTTCAATAGTATAGTTGCTGATGCTGAACAAAAACTGAACAGCAATGGGTACAGTACAGAAATTATTAGTCAATATAAAAGTGAATTTGAATCACAGCTTCAGTTGGGAAAAGATCTGGCTGCGAAAATGGCGGATTAAGAGAGTAGTAAAATATCATCTCTATGCTCATTTGGCATAGAGATGATCTACATATGGAGAAATAGTAACTAAAAGGATCAGGTGAACTTATGAGACCTTATGTTTACACGAAACAAACCATAGATTTTCTATTAGCTTTAATTGGGATGCTAGTGTTATGGCCAGTCTTTTTAATCATTGCGATCGCAATTAAGACAACTTCCAAAGGCCCTATATTATTTAAACAAAAACGTTTAGGCAAAAATAAATCAGAATTCTACATACTAAAATTTAGAACAATGCGAACAGACACACCACAAGACATGCCAACTCATCTACTGGAAGATCCTGATTTCTTCATTACTAAAGTAGGCAAGTTCCTAAGAAAAACAAGCTTGGATGAATTGCCTCAGATTATCAATATCCTAAAAGGTGAAATGAGTATCGTGGGACCTCGTCCTGCATTATGGAATCAATATGATTTGATTGCTGAACGTGATAAATATGGAGCTAATGATATCAAACCTGGGTTGACTGGATGGGCTCAGATTAATGGTAGAGATGAGTTGCCTATTGAGAAGAAGGCGAGTCTGGATGGAGAATATGTTGCAAGCCTTTCTTTTAAGTTTGATATAAAGGTATTTTTTATGACGATTCTAAGTGTTTTGAAGTCTGATGGTGTAAAAGAAGGAACAACAAAACAGGAAGTGTCTTCTACTAAAGGAGTAACTTTATAAGATGAGTAAACGAAAGATATTAATAACTGGTAAAGGTAGTTATGTGGGTACAAATTTTATAAAGTGGCTGGAACAATGGCCAGATCAATACGAAGTTGTGGAGCTATCGGTTAGAGGTACGGATTGGAAGGAACATGACTTTTCAATTTATGATGTAGTACTCCATGTTGCTGGAATTGCTCATGTATCTACGGACCCAAGTATGGAGCAACAATACTATAAAGTTAACCGCGATTTGGCGATTGAAGTTGCGGAGAAAGCAAAAGAAGAACACGTTAAGCAGTTTATTTTCACAAGTAGTATTATTGTCTATGGTGACAGTAGCCATATCAACAAGAAAAGAATAATAGATAAAAATACGAAACCTCAGCCATCAAATTTTTACGGTAATAGTAAGCTTCAGGCAGAGAAAGGTATTTCTCTTCTAGAGAGTGATGATTTCAAAGTAGTGATAATTAGACCACCAATGATTTATGGTAAGGGCTCTAAAGGGAATTATTTAAAATTAGCGAAAATATCCCGTATCTCACCAATATTCCCTAACGTTGATAACCAGCGTAGCATGCTTCATATAGATAACCTTTGTGAGTTTATTAGACTAATGATTGAAAATAAGGAAAGAGGATTATTTTTTCCACAAAACGATGAGTATGTAAATACAAGTGAAATGGTGAAAATAATAGCTGAAGCAAATGGGAAAAAGATTAAGTTAGTAAAAGGATTTAATCCTTTTTTATTTCTTCTAAGAAGATATGTTAGGGTTTTAAATAAAATATTCGGGAATTTAGTTTATGAGCAGAGTATCAGTATATATAAAGTGAATTACAGAAAAAAAAATTTACGTGAATCAATTATGGCAACTGAACTGGAGAATCAATAGATATGAAAGTTGTTATTGTAACCTGCTTCGATACCTACGAAGATCGAATAGATTTACTTCATGAATACTTCTGCAAGAGAGGAGATGAAGTAACGATTATACAATCGGATTTCAGGCACTTTAAGAAGTCGAAACGTATTGAAGAGAAGCCTGGATATATATTTGTCAATACAAGCACTTATAATAAAAATTTGTCAATAGCAAGATTAAGGTCTCATTATGCCTATGCAAAAAAAGCATTTGAATTAGTTGAAAATATTAAACCCGAACTGTTATATGCGGTTATTCCAGCAAATTCAATTGCTAAGTTTGCTGGTGAATATAAAAAAAATAACAATGATGTAAAATTAGTTTTTGATTTAGTTGATCTTTGGCCAGAAACTATGCCAATTGGAAATATGAAGTATTTCCCACCTTTTACTTTTTGGAGGTTGATGCGAGATAATAGCTTGAAATTTGCTGATTTTATTATTACAGAATGTAATCTATACCAATCAATTTTGAAAGATTTATTAAAAAACTCAAAAAAAGATACAGTATACCTGGCAAAGAAAGAAATAAAAATTGTAAATAACTCTGTTCTCAATGAAAGAGAATTTCACCTGTGTTATTTAGGTTCAATAAATAATATTATTGACATTCAACAAATTAAAAAATTTATAAAAGCCTTACATGAGATAAAGCCTACGACTCTTCATATTATTGGAGATGGTGAGAATAGAAACCTCCTTATTGAAGAAATTAATAGTACAGGTGCGGTAGTGAAGTATCATAGTAAACTTTATGATGCAGCAGAGAAACAACTGATATTCGATCAATGTCATTTTGGATTGAATATAATGAAGAAAGATGTTTGCGTTGGACTAACTATGAAGTCAATTGATTACTTCCAGCATGGTTTACCAATTATAAATAATATTCAGGCAGATACTGCTGAAATTGTGGAACTATATAAAATAGGATTTAATCTTACAGATACAAATATTCAGGAATTAGTTTATGAGATCACAAATATTGATTTGGAACAGTTTGTTGAAATGAGAAAAAACACCAAAAAAGTATTTAATGATTTTTTTTCCTCAGTGGCATTTAATAAAAAAATGAATGTCGTAATCAAGGAGTTGTATGAATAATGGTAAATAATTATGGATTAGGGGAAATATTAAAGAATATGATCTCTCTTATTTATACTAGACTTTTTTATAAAGGTGCACGTTTGGTTCGGAGACCAATATATGTAAGAGGTAAAAGGTTTTTGGATTATGGTCAGGGTTTTACAACGGGATATAATTGTCGGTTTGAGATGTTTGATACTGGGTCAGGAAGCAACAAAAAAATTATAATAGGACATAAATGTAAATTTGGTGATTATGTCCATATTGCATCTGGTGAGAAAGTTTTAATCGGAAATAATTGTTTACTTGCTTCTAAAATATTTATAAGTGATATTAGTCATGGCAACTACTCTGATTCTACCTTGAGTTCTACACCTGATGTTCCTCCAGATGAAAGACCTATTTTTTCAAGACCTGTATCGATTGGTAATAATGTATGGATTGGCGAAAATGTATGTATTTTACCGGGGGTTAGTATAGGGAATGGGTGTATTATAGGTGCAAATTCAGTTGTTAATAAAGATATACCTGAAAATTGTATTGCAGTCGGATCTCCTGCAAAAGTAGTTAAAAAATATAACGATATTACAAAAAAGTGGGTTAGGTATTCTTCTGTGTGATTTGCGATTCATTTATTAAGGAGAGTAAAATTAGACTCCACAGTGAATGGTAATTGAATCTTGATGATTTAAAACTCGAATTTATGAAATTGATGTATATAGACTATTGATTATTTATGGAGGAAATTACATAGTGCCGAAAATTAGTATAATTGTACCGGTATATAAAGTAGAAAAATATTTAAAACGATGTGTTGATTCAATACTTGCACAAACATATAAGGATTTTGAATTAATATTGGTAAATGATGGAACCCCTGATAATTGCGGTATTATTTGTGATTCTTTCGCTGCTCAAGATAAGAGAATAAGAGTTATCCATAAAGAAAATGGTGGTTTAAGTTCGGCTAGAAATGCTGGGATTGAAGTAGCGGAGGGAGAGTATATAGGTTTTGTAGATAGTGATGATTGGATTACCTATGACATGTTTGAATACCTATTAAATTTAATAGAAGAATATGATTGTGATGTATCGTCAGTGTCATATATTTTATCAAAAGGTGAGGAAAATATAAATCAATCTAAAATAGAAATTAAATGTTATGAGGGGAATGATAGTTTACATAATTATTTATTTGAAGGAATGTCTAAAAGAATTGCAGATTTCCCTGTATGGAATAAATTGTATAAACGGCATTTGTTTAACGAGATAAGATTTCCCGAAGGACAATTATATGAAGATGGAGCGACGAATTTTATGTTGCTTCAAAGAGCGAGAAAATATGTTAAAAGTAATAAAATTTCTTATTTCTACTTTCAAGATGGTGCAAGTATTACTAGAAGAGGATTCCAAAATAAAGATTTGGAAATTTTGATTGTAGGAGATCAAATGGTGGCATTAGCATTAACAGTTGGTGATCAAGAGATTATAAAGCTCGCTAAAATGAAGCAAGCAAGATCTTATTTCTCTCTATTGTCAAAAATTTCTTTATATGGTTTTGCTGATAAAAGATCTTTTAACGATAAAACAGTAATAGAACTAACACAAAAATTAAGAAGTAAATATATTTTTTTATTAAAATCTCCTATGCCATTAAATCGTAAATTTGTAATGAGTTTGTTGTGTATACATATTAATTTAGTGAAAATTCCAATACAATTGTATTCGAGAATAAAGTTATTAAAGTTATAATATATACACTTAATGTAATTAAGCATCTTTAACTTTTATATAGAGATAATTAAGGAGTAGTTATATGAGCATTTATTTCATGAATTTAGCCTTTGTAACTATATTAGGCTTATTATTTTATATGACAGGAAGTAATAGAGTAAAGGAAAGAATATTCGTAATTATAGCATTTACATCCATTTTTTTTGTATCAGGATTTAGAAATATAAATGTTGGTACTGACACTAAACAGTATCAACAAATATTTTCAACTGTAGCTAATATAGACATTACAAATCTATTTAAAGTATATAGGTCTGAACATGGTTATTTATTACTGAATAAAATTTTGTCTAGATTTACAGTAGATCCACAAGCTATTACTATCTTAACGAGTGCAATTATTATTTATGCTTTTGCAGTATTTGTATATTACAACTCTGATAATGTATATATTTCAACATTTTTATTTCTGACTACATTCTACTTTTGTATTTCATTAAATGCATCAAGGCAATTCATTTCTGTTGCATTATTATGTAATTCTTTTTATTTTTTTAAAAAAGGTAAAATCAAAAGTTTTTTAGCAATTATTTTACTCTCCTCAATGTTTCATTTATCTTCAATATTATTTATACTGATTTTGCCATTGAAGCTTATTAAACCTAAACCAAAAAATTTCATATACATAACAATTATTTCGTTTAGTTTGTGTTTTCTATTAATGTTTTCAAATAATATTATTTTAAATTTATTAAGTCATTATGACGTATATCAAGGAACGCAATTTTTTGCGGGAAAAGCTGTCAGAGGTACTTATATTATATGGATATCTCAATTGTGTTTAGCTATAATCTCAATTTATTTTTTAGCAAGAGAAAAAAAACTATTAGAGATAATTGATCGAAATGAATTGTTTTATTTATCAATTTTTATGGTATTTTCTGTTGTGATTGGCTTAATTGGTACTAAGATATTTATATTTAGCCGGATGGCATACTATTTTGGTGTTTTTATGATTATTTTTATTCCGAAAATACTAATAAAACTAAAGGGTATTGGTGGTATATTATATTTGCCTATGTTTTTTTTATTGACCCTTTATTATTATTACATGCTTAATAGTGGGTCAGAAGGTGTTGTTCCCTATAGTTTTTTTTGGCAGTTTTCAACATTCAAATAAGTTGACTAGTTAACTTATATATGAGAACAAATTATTATAATAATTTAATATTTATCTTTGTTAAACAGTTTGATTAAAATGGATAAATACTTATTTTAAATCTGTGCTAATTATAGTAGGACTTTTTCTCTACCTATTTATACAATCCATCAATTGTTTAAACGGTAATTTACGAAAATATGCTGCATGTGGAATCAGGTAATAATAGAGAAAAGAGAGGATTGGATAAAGTGATTAGCATCATTGTACCAGTTTACAACTCTGAACAATACCTTAGTCGTTGTATTGAGAGTATCCTTAATCAAACTTATACAAATTTTGAATTGCTTTTAGTTAATGACGGCTCAAATGATGCTTCTTTAAGTATGTGCGAGAAGTATGCAACAATTGATAACCGTATAAAAATTATTAGTACTGAAAATAATGGTGTTTCATCTGCTCGTAATACTGGTTTAGACGCTTCAATTGGAACATATATTGGTTTTGTTGATAGTGACGACTGGATTGAGGCTGATATGTATGAAATACTTATTGAAAATGCTGAAAAGTATAAGGCAGATATTTCATGTTGTAATTATTTTATGAACAGTACTACTGAAATAATTTTAGAGCATCAGATAAATGATAATGTAGTCTATTCTGATAGAGATTGTGCGGATTTTTTTCTAGAAAGGAAAACATTTGGTAATTCAGTGTGTAATAAAGTTTTTAACAAGAGAATTTTAAAGCATAAATTTGATCTTGGATTATCTGTTGGTGAGGATGCTTTTTTTCTTTTTGAAGCTTGTCTAAACTCTAAAACTGTAGTCTGCTGCAAAGAAGCAAAATATCATTATTACATTCGCATTGGATCAGCGACAAAAATAGGCTTCAACGAAAAAGTTTTTCATATGTTAAAATTCACTGATATGATTATTGAAGTGATTAAAAAGAAAAAAACAAGCAGTGTCAATGAAGCGTATGCTTATGCATTCACCTCATATTTTAGTGTTCTTAATGTACTCATATATCATAGAATGGAAAAAAAATATAAATTCGAATATGAAAAAGTTGTATCTTTTCTTAATTCAGTGACTAAAAAGTTATTAAATGAAAAAAAAATATCAAAAGCTAAACTACTCGCCTATTCTTTGTTTTATGTAAATAAATCTATGTATAGATATCTAATTACTCGTTACTATAATGATAAAAAAGTGGATTTTATGAATTGAATATTAATATTGAAATTAAATAAAATTACATAGGATGAATTAAATTCATAGGGATTAGGGAGAAAATTAATGAAAATATTACTTGAAATATATTTGGCAGAAAATCTAGGTGATGACTTATTTTTGAAGATGATATTAGAACGATATCCAAATGTGACTTGGTATATTTTCTGTCAAAATAAAGCTTATAAATATAATTTTTTAAGTGAATATAAGAATGTCAGACTTATCAGATTGCCGAAAATTATTTATACAGTTCTATTTCGAACAAATTTGCTAAATATTTATCACTATTATATTATGGGAAAATTAAATCTATCCGCTACAGTAAGCATCGGTGGATCCATTTTTATGGAAATAAAAGGGTGGAAAAGGCTGTATGAAAGAAGAAGATTTCTTTGGAGTAAGTTTAAATCAAATGGGAAAAAGAATTTTGTTCTTGGATCAAATTTCGGACCACATAAAGATGAAAATTTTGTTCTGAGTTATAATGAACTTTTCAAGGAATTAGAGGATATATGTTTCAGAGATTCTTATTCCTATTCGTTGTTCCCAGAATTAAATAATGTTAGAAATGAACCAGATATTATATTTAGCTTAGAAGCAAACACTCAAAAGAAGATTGAGAATTCGATCGGTATATCCCTAATTTCTTTGGAAAATAGATTGGATTTAATTAATTATAAAGAAATTTATATAGAAAAAATGGTAGAAATAATTAATCATTATAATGAAAAAAAAAAACAGGTTACACTAATTTCTTTCTGTCAGATAGAAGGAGACGAAGAAATTATTAATGATATATTAAATAGGATCAATAAAGCTGATACTCATACATTATTTTATAGAGGCAACATAGAAAGTTTTCTTCAAGAGATATCTTCCATTGAAAAGTTCATCACTTGTCGGTTTCATTCACTAATTTTAGCTTACATTTTGAATAGCAAATTTTACCCTATCATATATAGTAAAAAAACCTCAGACATAATTTCAGATTATAATCTGTCTAATTCAATGACATTTATTGAAGAAATAGATAAACTAACTATTGAAGAAATAGAGTTTGAATTTGAAAACAACAAAGGTATCAACAAAAGCATTTTAGATAAATCTGAAAGACAATTTTGGGAATTAGATAAGTTTATAGGTTTGAAGAGTGGTGAATCTATTTGAATAAGTACAAAAAATTAATCGGGAATTCTGCTATATTCGCAGTTGGAAACCTTGGAAGTAAATTGATTTTAATTTTCTTAGTTCCACTTTACACATATTACTTAACTGCAGTGGAGTACGGCACGATAGATATAATTACAACAACGAGTAGTTTGTTGTTACCGATTATCTCTTTAAGTATATTTGACGCTGTATTAAGATTTGTAATGGATAAAAAATATCCAAATGATGTTGTATTTACAAACGCCTTAATAATTACAATTTTAGGTTCTATAATTGCTTTATTATTCTATCCAATATTTGTGTATTTTAATGTTCTAAGTGGGTTGTTGGAATATATGTATACAATATTAATAATACAAGCTTTTCAAACTATGCTGACCCAATTTATTAGAGCAATTGGTAAAATTAAAGTGTACGCCTTGAATGGAATTATTATGACATTGGTTACAGCAGTCTTTAATATAATTTTCTTAGTGAAATATAACATGGGTATTAACGGGTATTTTTTGTCTATTATTATTGCAAACCTAATTTCAATAGTATATTTGACACTATACACCAAAATATTAAGTTATATTAGATTTGATAAAATAAACAAAAAAATAACTGTAAAAATGCTAGTTTACTGTATACCACTTATACCAAATGCTTTTATGTGGTGGACAATAAACGCTTCTAATCGATATTTCATTCTCTTTTTTGTAGGAGCGAGTGCAAATGGATTATTTGCAGTTGCAAATAAAATACCAAGTCTACTTTCTATATTGAATACGGTTTTTTTTCAAGCTTGGCAATTATCCGCTATCGAAGAATATAACGATGAAGGTAAATCGAATTTTTATTCTAAAACATTTAGTTATTTCTCAATGATATTATTTTTGGGAACATCTGGAATTCTATTGGTCTTAAAATTCATTACTTCAACTTTAGTATCAAATGAATTCTATCAATCTTGGCAATTCGTCCCTTTTTTATTAATTGGCATCATATTTTCTAGTTTCTCGGGATTTTTAGGAACGAATTATATAGCTGCTAAACAAACAGGTGGAGTCTTTAGAACTTCAGTGATTGGCGGAGTAGTGAATGTAATTGCAAATATAATTTTCATACCTTTAGTGGGGACTAACGGAGCCGGAATTTCAACAATGATTAGTTTTTTTGTTGTTTGGGTTTTAAGATATTATGATACAAAAAAATATATCAATATGAAACTTAATGTAAGAATTATTACGCTTAATTTATTGCTTATTAGTATACAAATATTTATATTATTTATTGATTTTACTATATTTAAAGAATTTTTTATTGAGTTAATATTATTTCTGTTAGTAATTATTGTTAATAGAAAGATAATTAAATTATTTAAGCAGATAATTACTACAACAGTGAAAAAGTTTGTGTGATTTATCGGGTTTCCGAACTATTACCAATGAATTTCAAATAAATATATTACTTGTAAATTAGATGATTTGAATTTAATAATAGATTAGGTTTATTATTACATTTTATGATTCTTTCGTTCTTAAATTGAATAAAAGGTGGAGGTTCATTATGAAAGGCATTATCCTAGCAGGTGGCAGCGGTACGCGCCTATATCCATTAACAATGGTCACAAGCAAGCAGCTTTTACCTATTTACGACAAACCAATGATCTACTATCCACTATCTACATTAATGCTAGCGGGCATTAAAGAAATTCTTATTATTTCAACTCCAGAGGACACGCCTAGATTTGAAAGTTTATTAGGTGACGGTTCTCAATTTGGCATCTCATTACAATACAAAGTTCAACCAAGTCCTGATGGTTTAGCGCAGGCTTTTATTTTGGGTGAATCTTTTATAGGTGATGATTCAGTTGCCATGATCCTTGGAGATAATATCTACTATGGAAATGGAATGCGGAAGATGTTGCAACGTGCTTCTTCTAAACAACAAGGAGCAACGGTGTTCGGATATCACGTGCAAGATCCAGAGCGCTTCGGTGTGGTAGAGTTTAATGAAGAAGGTAAAGTATTAAGCGTAGAAGAAAAACCAACACAGCCAAAATCTAACTACGCAATTACTGGTCTATATTTTTATGATAACAGAGTTATTGAGATTGCTAAGAACGTTGAGGTCTCTTCACGTGGAGAATTGGAGATTACCTCCATTAATGAAGCTTACTTAAATCTTGGTGAGCTTGATGTGGAACTCCTAGGTCGGGGATTCACCTGGTTAGATACAGGAACTCATCAAAGTCTTGTCGACGCAACTAACTTTGTACGGACTATTGAAGATCATCAAGGAATCAAGATCGCCGCTCCGGAGGAAATTGCATATATTAATGGATGGATTACTAAAGAACACTTGTGGAATTGCGGGGAGAAGTTAAGTAAGACGGGGTATGGTCAGTATTTGATGAAAGTAGCTACAGGTAAAATACAATACTAATAACTGAAAGTGTGGCAGTGATGAAAATTACAGAAACCTTATTGCAAGGCGTATTAGTCGTTGAACCGCCTGTTTTTGGGGACCACCGCGGTTGGTTTATGGAGACGTATAGCGGAGCTAAGTTTAAAGAGCATGGAATAGATATGGAGTTTGTACAAGATAACCAATCCTACTCTGCGACTAAAGGAACATTACGTGGTTTGCACTATCAATTACATCCCAAGGCACAGACGAAATTGGTTCGTTGTACACGTGGTGCTATTTTTGATGTAGCCGTAGATATCAGAAAAGGTAGTCCTACCTATAGTAAATGGTTCGGCATTGAACTGAATGCTGAGAACAAAAAGCAACTGCTGATCCCAAAAGGATTCGCACATGGATTCATGACACTAACAGAAGACGTAGAGGTTCAGTATAAGTGCGATGAGCTTTATGCCCCGGAATGTGATGGGGGTATTCTGTGGAATGATCCTTCTATTGGCATCGAATGGCCTCTTCATATTACACCGGTATTATCTGCCAAGGATGAGAAGGCGCCTTTATTAAAAGATGCTAATTTGAATTTTTTTTACAATAACTAATAAAGCTAATAGATCGGGAGTGCGTTCATTGAGTAAGCAAAAGATGCTGGTTACGGGTGGTGCCGGATTTATTGGAGGCAACTTCGTACAGTATATGGTAGATAAATATCCGCATTATGATATTGTGAATTTGGATTTGCTAACTTATGCGGGTGATCTAACGAAGCATAAGGATATTGAGTCCAAATCCAACTATCGGTTTGTTCAAGCTGATATTGCTGACCGAGAGGCAATATTGTCTCTTTTTGAGTTGGAAAAATTCGATTATGTTGTTCATTTCGCTGCGGAGAGCCATGTCGATCGCTCAATTACTGATCCTGCGATATTCGTTCGTACGAATGTTATGGGGACACAGGTACTACTGGATGCAGCTAAAAAATTCGGCATTACTAAATTCCTCCATGTCTCTACGGATGAAGTGTATGGCGAACTCGATTTTGATCCTACTGTATTTTTTACCGAAGAAACACCTTTGCAGCCTAACAGTCCTTATAGTGCTAGCAAAACAGCGTCTGATTTGTTAGTTCGTGCGTATTATGAGACCTTTGATTTACCAATGAACATAACACGCTGCTCGAACAATTACGGCCCCTATCATTTTCCTGAGAAACTGATTCCACTAACCATTTCAAGAGTATTAAACGAAGAGAAGGTTCCTGTATACGGAGATGGAAAAAATATTCGCGACTGGCTCCATGTCTGGGATCACTGTGCGGCCATTGACCTTGTCGTGCACCAAGGAGTAAGCGGTGAAGTTTATAATGTAGGTGGTCATAATGAGAGAACTAATCTTGAAGTAGTTAAGACGATTATCAGTACCTTGGGGAAATCTGAAGATTTGATTGAATTTGTAACAGATAGATTAGGACATGATAAACGCTACGCCATTGATCCAACGAAACTTGAGAATTTAGGTTGGAAGCCAACTTATACTTTTGAGACCGGAATTGCGCAGACGATCCAATGGTATATTGATAATGCTGAATGGTGGCAACAAATCCTTAGTAACGAATCGCATAAGTGATTTATGCACGACTTAACGGTTAAGAAAAGAAAAGGTAATTTAATTAATAAAAGATTGGTCCTTTTCGTTTGCTTGCTATTGTTAATTACTGGTTTATTCAGTGCAGGCCGCTTCTTAGCACTATCTGAACCTCCCAAACAATCAGATGTCATCATCGTCCTAAGCGGAGGCCAAGGTCGTGTGGAGCAGGCAGCTGAGTTATATAAAGCAGGCTATGCTCCTTATATAATTCTTTCCAATGCTAAAGAGTCAACGAGTAAATCGGGTGATATGATCCAAACCGCCCTAGCTTTAGGCATACCACAGGACGTTATTTATACCGAGAACGCGGCGGATAGCACTTATCAGAATGCCGAGTACACTCTTCCTATAATGAAAGAATACGGTTTTAAATCTGCGATTGTTGTTTCCTCTGACTTTCACATGCGGAGGGTGAAATTTCTTTTTGGTCGTGTGTACAAAAAATCGGAGATTGAGCTGACGTATGTGGGTTCTGCATCAGGATATAACGCTAAACGCTGGTGGAGTGACCGAAAGAGTAGAGAAACAACGTTCAATGAGTATGTAAAAATGATCGGCAACACCTTTGGTTACAATGGTCCGGAGGCAAAAAGTACCCTTGATCAGATTAAGAACTGGTTTCGCTAATCTGCTGTAGAACGTTCACACTATAATCCGACAAAAACAGTTTTTTTCTTATCTTGGCTTAAGGCGCATTACGACAAACAATATTGTTTAATAGTTTTATACTTATAACTATATCAATATTATTCTCGTGGGAGAGACGCCAAATGCCAAATTACTATTTTAAAGAAATATGGACGCCTTTAAAATTAGTGAATATTCGTTTTTATCTAGATGATGAAAATCGTGTTTGGGTTAAAGTTTGGTCTAAGCATCGGCGACTTCTAAAAAGAGTAGAGTCTACTATATAATTAATATTTTTGTCCAACTTCCGAGGTGATCTCATGAGTCAAGACAATTTAGTTTGTAAATCATGTGGGAATACTACATTCGCTAAAGGCGAAATGAGCAACGGATATGCTAACGTCATGCCTATTGGGAAAGCCTTCTCTTTTGGCTCACCAGTTATCTTCACATTTTGCAAAAGGTGTGGAGAAGTAGCGTCGATAAAAGTTAAGAAACCTGAGAAGTTTTAAGTCACTTAGCAGTGACTTATTTTTTTTGGAGAACGGACTTTTTGACGATTTTAAGAACTAGTAGGCCATAATATTTCATTCTCACTTCCACAACCTTATAAATTAGCTAAAAATAACTCATCCTAACCGTAGCGAACCTACGGTTTTTTATTTATAATAATTATTATCTGGATTTCATAAAGCGTTCAAAAAATCTGTAAAAAGTCTTATTTTCGTGTGATATACTTAACACAGTGTTTTGGGATGTTGTGAAAGTGAACGGTAAGTAAGATATTAATTTATATAACTGGATTTCAGTAACTTATAGAGACTAGGATGGTGAACTATCGATGCACATCGTCGTCGTTGGCCTGAATTATCGTACGGCTCCCGTGGAGGTTCGGGAACAGTTTGCTTTTGCGGAAAGTGACCTTCCGGCAGCGCTCCATCAACTGATGAAGACGAAGGGTGTGCTAGAAGGGGTCTTAGTAGCTACTTGCAACCGTACGGAAATTTATGTGGTGATGGACCGCCTTCATATGGCTGGTTATTTCATCCGCGGCTTTATGGAGCAATGGTTTGGTGTGAAAAGCGAGCAATTTGCTCAGCATATGTATATTTATGAAGACGAACAGGCGATTGCGCATTTGTTCCGCGTGACCTGCGGTCTGGATTCCATGGTGATTGGGGAGACGCAGATCCTGGGACAGGTGCGGAGTTCTTTTCTCACAGCTCAGGCTGAGTGTGTAACTGGAACTTGGTTCAATCGGTTGTTCAAGCAAGCGGTGACGCTGGGCAAAAGAGCACATAGTGAAACGTCAATCGGCGAGAGTGCAGTATCTGTCAGTTATGCGGCTGTGGAGCTGGGCAAGCGGATTTTTGGCATGTTCACTGGGAAAAAAGTACTGATTCTCGGCGCCGGCAAAATGAGCGAGCTTACCGTGAAGCATCTATACAGTAGTGGTGCGGCAGAAGTGATTGTCGCTAACCGTACGCTGTCGCGTGCGATTGAATTGGCGGAGAAGTTCTCGGGTAAGCCGAGTACGATTGAAGATGCGTTAACAACTCTAAATGAAGTAGATATCGTGATCAGCTCAACAGGAGCAGATGGGTATGTGCTTACGGCTGATAAGGTAGCGCATGCTATGAAACGCCGCCCTTCGCGGCCGCTTTTTATGATTGATATTGCTGTACCACGTGATATTGATCCTGCGGCGGCAAATGTGCCGGATGTTTTTTTGTATGATATTGATGATCTGGAGGGCATTGTGGAGAACAATCTGGAAATGCGCCGAAGTGAAGCTGCGAAGATCGAAGTGATGATCAGTGAGGAAATGGATGAGTTCCAGGTGTGGCTCAAGACGCTTGGGGTAAGACCGGTGATCCGGGCACTCCAGGATAAATCGAATACGATTCATGAAGAAACGATGGAGAGTCTGTTCAATAAGCTGCCCGAGCTGGACGAGCATCAGCGGAAAGTAATCCGCCGTCTGACTAAAAGTATCGTGAACCAGATGATGCATGATCCGATCAATGTAATTAAAGAGCTGTCCGGCGGTAAGCAGGGAAATGAAGCTCTTGATTATTTTTCCAAAATCTTTGCGTTGCAGGAACAGCTCAAATCCGATTCAGATGATGGAGATATTGCCTCGGTTAAGGATTCTAGTTCTGGAGAACGTACGGCTGGCAGCGCTGATTTTTCTGTGCCTAAGACGGCGCTTGCTCCGGCAGGCTTGCTGGGTGGGTGAATAATATGCAACTGCTGAACGGAATATATGATGCCGCTCTGCTGGTCTATGCCCTGAGCCTGCTGTTTGTTTTCTCGGATTGCCTTAAAAGGAGTCCGGGTGGGAAGCGGCTAGGCACGGGGCTTCTTGTTGTTGTAGGTCTTTTGCAAGTTGCAGGACTTGGAATTCGTTTCTCTCAGGAGAAAGGCCTGCCTATTTTCACACCTTATGATTTCTTGTTTTGGTTTGCGTTTAGTATTGTGCTGACTTCGCTTGCGGTGGCTTTTACACGTGGAGGCGAGTTTACGATTTTGCTGCTCAGTATGGCCGGGTTTAGTGTTTTTCTGCTTAATCGGGTGTGGCTGACGGCGGGTGGGCATACGCTTGAGACTTGGAGTGCGGTGTATGGCTGGCTGACGATGCATGTGATTTTGGCAAATATGAGTTTTGCAGCACTGACGTTAGGGACGGTTTTTGCAATATTGTACTTGTTCCTGCACACCAGACTCAAAAGCAAGAAATGGAGCGACCGGATCCGTCGTTTGCCGAACCTGGAGACTACAGATAAATACTCTTACACCGCTATTTTGGTGGGCACTCCTTTGCTGGGAATATCACTGGTGGTGGCTGGTTTATCTATAGTATCTGAGGGACGGACGCTTTTATTGAAGGATTTAAAAGTATTAACGACTCTTATCGGTCTTGGGATTTACATATTTTATATTATCTTTAAGAAGTCCGGGCGGAAAAGTGGAGTAAGTATGGCTCGCTGGGCGATTTTAGGATATGCTTTTATTATCTTAAATTTTCTGTTGAATTCTTGGTCTGATTTTCACGGTTGGAGCGGGGAGTGAGGGGCATGAAGCGTTATTTACCCATAATGCTGGATTGTGAAGGGCAGCACTGTGTGGTTATTGGCGGTGGTGTCGTGGCTGAACGTAAGGTGAGCGGGCTGTTGGAAGCTGGAGCGGCGGTTAAGGTGATTAGTCCTTCTTTGACAGATTCGCTTGATTCTCTAGCTGAAAAAGGTCTCCTGATCTGGATGGACCGTACTTATGCTCCCGGAGATCTCCGTGGGGCCTTTCTCGTATATGCAGCCACTAACGATAGGGCGGTTAATGAAGAGGTTGCGCGGGAGTCTAGACGGCTTGGAATTCATGTAAATGTGGCCAGCCATGCCGAAGCGGGAAACTTTATCACGCCCGGAGTGGTTCGGAGGGGACGTTTGACGGTAGCCGTATCTACTTCGGGTGCTGGCCCGCTTGCGGCAACGAAGATCAAAAATGTGCTTGAAAAAGCGCTGGATGCGGCGTATGAGCCATATTTGGATTTTGTGCATGCCATGCGAACCCGGATTAAGGAAAAAGAACCTTCTGCTGAAGTTCGTGGAAGGCTTTTGCGGAAGCTTGGGGCGCTGGATGTGTTGAACGAGATGAGCAAGGGTACCTTCATAGCGTGGAGCCCGGAGGATATGGACGCTTGGATTGCTGAGCAGCGGTTGGAGTAAAAGTGCGCATGGACACTGTAAAGATTAGAAAATTGGGTTAGATTAAGATATGAAGTGATGAGCGGTTGTTTGGGTAACCATAATGAATGGCTGAATTGGCTCGTAGTGGATGGAATGGTGGAATGTACGGTATAAATACTGTTGAAATCGGCTTAAGTAGCTGGGATGGCGGAATGTACTGTATAAATCCCGTTGAATTGGGTTGAAGTAGCTGGGATGGTGAAATGAACGGTATAAATCCCGTTGAATTGGGTTTAAGTGGCTGGAATGGCGAAATGAACGGTATAAGTACTGTTGAATTGGGTTGAAGTAGCTGGAATGGTGAAATGAACGGTATAAATCCCGTTGAATTGGGTTGAAGTAACTGGAATGGTGAAATGAACGGTATAAATACTGCTGAATTCGGCTGAAGTGGCTTAGAGGGTGGAATGTACGCTATAAATACTGTTGAATTGGCTCGTAGTGGCTAGGATGGCGAAATGAGCGGTATAAATCCCGCTGAATTGGGATGAAGTAGCTGGAATGGCGGAATGTACGGTAAAAATCCCGCTGAAATGGGTTGAAGTAGCTAGAATGGTGGAATCTACGGTATAAATCCCGTTGAATTGGGTTGAAGTAGCTAGAATGGTGAAATGAACGGTATAAATCCCGTTGAATTGGGTTGAAGTAGCTGGGATGGTGAAATGAACGGTATAAATCCCGTTGAATTGGGCTGAAGTAACTGGAATGGTGAAATGAACGGTATAAATCCCGTTGAATTGGACTTAAGTAGCTGTGATGGCGGAATGAACGGTAACAATGCCCTCTAAACGAGCCACAGTCGCCGAAGGAGCCAAATGAAAGGCAAGAATGCCTCAGGTTGGTGGGAGTCATCCGAAGTAGCGAATTCAAAGGCAATAATGCCTTTTTTAGAGTGAGAGTAGTTAATTGGTTAGTTTGGGTTTGGATTTCTAGTGCAAGGTTCTGTGGTGAAGAGTAAGAGGCGAACGTTACCAGGAGGAATGGACAATGCGTAAGGTTATAGTGGGGAGTAGACAGAGCGCGCTTGCGTTGACGCAAACGGGACATGTGATTGCTGATTTGGAGCGACTTAGCGAAGAGCATGGTTTTGGATTTACTTTTGAAGTGAAAAAGATCGTCACCAAAGGTGACCGCATTCTTGACGTTACTTTATCCAAGGTAGGCGGCAAAGGGTTGTTCGTGAAGGAAATCGAGCAAGCGATGCTGGAAAAAGAAATCGACATGGCGGTGCACAGCATGAAGGATATGCCATCCGAGTTACCGGATGGGCTGATCAATGGTGCTGTGCCGAAGCGTGTCGATCCGCGTGATGTTTTGATCTCTAACGGAGGCGTCTCGCTAGACGAGCTGCCTCGGGGTGCACGCGTAGGCACAAGCAGCCTACGCCGATCCAGCCAGCTTGCTGCGCTGCGGCCTGATCTGGTCATTGAGCCCGTGCGCGGCAACATTGACTCGCGGCTGCGCAAGCTGGAGAGCGGCGAATACGACGCAATCCTGCTGGCAGCGGCGGGGCTGTCGCGCATGGGCTGGCAGGATCGCGTGAGCGCCTACCTGCCGCCGGAGGTTTGCCTGCCCGCTGTAGGGCAGGGTGCACTCGGCATCCAGTGCCGCGCAGATGACGCTGACCTGCGGAAGCTGCTGGCGTTATACAACGATGCCGACACGGCGTTGACGGTAGCGGCGGAGCGCACGTTCCTTGGCGTGCTGAATGGCGGCTGCCAAGTGCCGATTGGTGCTCATGCGGTGCTTGACGCAGCCGCCAAAGCTGCTACCGCTGAGCACAAAGTAATCTCGTTAACGGGGATGGTGGGAACACCGGACGGTTCAACGATTTTGAAAGAAACTTGCACGGGGGTTGACCCGGTACAGCTCGGCGAAGAAGTCGCTAAAAAGCTGATTGCAAGAGGAGCGGAGAAGATACTGTCAGACGTTAGGGGATGAGTGAATTGACGGGGAAGGTTTATTTGGTAGGTGCAGGTCCCGGGGACGCAAAGCTGATTACTGTGAAAGGCCTCGAGTGTATCCAAAAAAGCGACGTACTGGTGTATGATCGCTTGGCAAGTCCTAGATTGCTGAAATGCATGAAACCCGGCGGGGAGAAGATTTATGTAGGCAAGCTGCCGGATCGCCACACGATGAAGCAAGAACAGATTAATCAATTGTTAGTTGATTTGGCTTTACAGGGGAAAACAGTGGTGCGGCTTAAGGGTGGGGACCCTACGATTTTTGGCCGAGTGGGTGAAGAAGCGGAGCTGCTGCGCAAAAATGGGATCTATTACGAAATCGTACCAGGCATCACGTCAGCGATCAGTGTACCTGCCTATGCGGGTATACCTGTTACGCACCGCGATCATGCCTCTTCCCTGTCGATTATCACCGGGCATGAGAGTCCGGATAAACTGGATCATTCCATACATTGGGATAAAGTAACGAACGCCACAGGCACGTTAGTGTTTCTGATGGGCGTAGCTAAAATAGGTTATATCAGCGCTCAGCTGATCAAGCACGGGCGGCCGCCAGAAACACCAGTGGCACTTGTGCGCTGGGGCACCCGCGCGGATCAGGAGACGCTGACGGGAACCCTCGCCGATATTGAGGCGAAGGTGAAGGCGGCGGATTTTCAGCCGCCGGCAGTCATCGTCGTCGGCGACGTGGTGCTGCAGCGTGAGCAGCTGAAGTGGGTCGAGGCGATGCCGTTATTCGGCAAACGCATCGTGGTGACACGGGCTCGCAGCCAAGCAAGCGAGCTGGTGGATAGAATTGAAGAACTCGGCGGGGAACCCTACGAGTTCCCGGTGATCGAGACGATCATGCCGGAAGGGGCAGAGAAGAAGGCGAAGATTGCAGCGGCGTTTGGCGCGCTGGAATCGTACGACTGGGTATTCTTCACTAGCCCGAACGGCGTGGAGTTTTTTTGGCGCCACTTGGCGGAGCTGGGGGCGGACATTCGCGGGCTACACCGCGCGCGTATTGCAGCGGTGGGGCCAGGCACAGCCGCCGCGCTGGCGCAGCGCGGGGTGATCGCTGAGGAACTTCCGGCGAAGTTTCAGGCGGAAGGTCTGATTGAGACGTTCGGTCCCCAGCTGCTGCCGGGGCAGAACGTGCTTTTGCCGCGCGGCGATCTGGCGCGGGACTGGCTGCCGGACAAGCTGAGAGAGCTTGGCCTACAGGTGACAGACGTGGATACTTATGAGACGGTTGTCACTGGTGAGGATGACGACGAGCTGCTGAAGCTGCTAGAGGAAGGTCGCGTACATGCGGTAACCTTCACCAGCTCGTCAACCGTGCGTAATTTCATACACATCCTGAAACGGATGGGACTTGAAGATCCGCTCCCGCTACTTGCAAACGTGAAAATCGCCTGCATCGGCCCGTTAACGGAGCAGACTGCGGTAGACGCGGGACTGACACCGGGACTCTTGCCTGAAGAGGCAACCATAGATGGTTTGGTGCAGGAGCTCTGCCGCTGGAATGCGGAGACTCAGCTGCAGTAGCGCTCGGATCGAGGATAGAACGAAGCAATAGTTTACTGGTGAGCTTGGCTTGTTTAGCTTACTTTCTGGTGGGAAGGTAGAAGCTGATTACTCTGCGGGGAGAGTAGTAGCTGTTCAACGGAGAAAGGCAGTGCCTGCTTAGAAATATAGCGCTCAGCTTATAATTAGTTACATTACAGGCTAGAGTTTTGTTCGTAGTTACTAAATAGTTCGTAGTTACATGTGAGTTGGTAGTTACTAAATAGTTGGTGGTTACATGTGAGTTCGTAGTTACTAAATAGTTCGTAGTTACATGTGAGTTGGTAGTTACTAAATAGTTGGTGGTTACATGTGAGTTGGTAGTTATTAATGAGTCTGCGCTTACATTTACTAATTGCATGTGTTGGTTTGCTCGCCGTTATATCTACGCTCAAAAGTGCCACATCGCAACCTTCAAGTAACATATAAATTGAACTCCGAAAGTAGTTACTTATGGAGTTCGGAGTATAATATTTGGTTGTAAACTAACTGGTATGTAGAGAATATGTCGGTAGGTTAATTTGAACAGGTCTGCTTGAGGTTTAGGTTTAGTTGTACTTCATACAATTAAATTTCCTATATATCAGCTAAAGTCGAGTTTAGTTGTAGTATGTACAATTAAATATCCGCTAAATGAGGAATCTTCGCTCTTTTGTAATAAATAACTGTAGAGAATGCAACTAAAGCTTACAATTAGGACAAAACATCGAGATAGTTGCACAAACTACAACTATACGCAGTTAGCCAGTGGTCGGCGGTTTGGTTGCGGCTAATTTGGACTTGGCTGCGGCTAATTTGGACTTGGCTGCGGCTAGTTGTGGTTTGCTGCCAAACACATAAATTGGTTTTATATTTTATTTTTCAGGAGGATGAACAAATGAGCTTTCCAATTACACGTCACCGCCGTTTGCGCGGTTCTGCTGGAATTCGTGGCATGGTGCGGGAGACGATACTGAATGTGCTGGATATGGTACAGCCTATTTTTGTGACTTATGGAACAGGTGTGAAGAATGAGATTAGCTCGATGCCGGGCGTGTATCATTTTTCGCTGGATACGTTAAAAGCAGAAGTGGACGAGATCGCCGCACTAGGCATCCCGGCTGTATTGTTGTTCGGGATTCCTGAGACGAAGGATGCTATCGGTTCTTCCGGTTTTGCAGAGGATGGAATTGTGCAAGAGGCTACTCGCTTGATCAAGCACTGGTACCCAGAGCTGTTGGTCGTTGCAGATACCTGCCTTTGTGAATTTACGGATCACGGACATTGTGGAATGGTGCATACGCATACGGTGAATGGTGTGGTACATGGCGATGTTATCAACGATGCTTCGCTGGAGCTTTTGACTCGTACGGCGGTATCCCAAGCAAAAGCTGGAGCAGATATTATCGCCCCTTCCAACATGATGGATGGATTCGTTCACGCGATTCGTGCGGGACTTGATGAGAACGGTTTTGAGCATGTGCCGATTATGTCGTATTCGGTCAAATATGCTTCGGCATTTTATGGCCCTTTCCGCGAAGCAGCGGATTCAGCGCCACAATTCGGGAATCGCAAAACGTATCAAATGGACCCTGCCAATCTGCGCGAAGCGCTCCGTGAAGCAGAATCCGATGTGTTGGAAGGCGCGGATATGTTAATGGTGAAGCCAGCCCTGGCTTACCTAGATGTGATTCGTACGATTCGTGATCAGTTTGATCTTCCTTTGGTGGCTTATAATGTGAGTGGAGAATATTCCATGGTAAAAGCAGCGGCATTACAAGGCTGGATCGACGAGCAAGCCGTTGTGCTGGAAATGCTGACGGGCATGAAACGCGCTGGTGCGGACATTATTATTACTTATTTTGCAAAAGATGCAGCCCGCTGGCTGCGCGGCTAATCTTCATCACACCGACATCGCGGCAGCTAATATATGTTTGTACAAGCTTGTGTAACCAAGAAGAGAATAGGAGTGAAGATACATGAGTAATGTGCCAACGGCGCGTAAAGAGGAAGCGTCCCGGAAGGCTTTTGATGAAGCAAAACAATATATTCCCGGCGGGGTGAACAGCCCTGTACGGGCGTTTAAATCCGTAGGTCTGACTCCGATTTATGTGGATCATGGGATCGGTTCGCGTATTTTTGATATCGACGGCAACAGCTTTATCGACTATGTGCTCTCATGGGGACCACTGATTATGGGTCATGCGCATCCTGAGGTTGTGAAGGCATTGCAGGAGACGGCGGTAAAAGGGACAAGCTTTGGCGCCCCAACGCTACTCGAAACGGAAATGGCAAAAACCGTTGTTGAACGTGTGGCATCTGTAGATATCGTGCGCATGGTTAACTCCGGAACGGAAGCTACGATGAGCGCGATTCGTTTGGCACGTGGTTACACTGGACGCAGCAAGATCTTGAAGTTCGAAGGCTCCTACCACGGTCACGCGGATAGTTTGCTTATTAAGGCTGGCTCTGGTGTAGCTACATTGGGATTGCCGGATAGCCCGGGTGTCCCAGAAGGCGTTGCAATGAATACCATTACGGTTCCTTACAATGATTTGGAGTCCACTCAGATTGCTTTCGAACGTTTTGGCAATGAGATTGCGGCAGTGATCGTAGAGCCAATTGCCGGCAACATGGGCGTTGTTCCACCGCTTCCAGGCTTCCTGGAAGGGCTTCGTAAATTAACTTCTGACAATGGTTCGCTGCTTATTTTTGATGAGGTTATGACAGGCTTCCGTGTTAATCGCGGCTGTGCTCAAGGCTTGTTCGGGATTACTCCGGATATTACTTGTTTTGGCAAAGTTATCGGCGGCGGACTTCCAGTGGGTGCTTATGGCGGGAAAAGAGAGATCATGGAGCAAATCGCTCCTACTGGACCGATTTATCAGGCGGGCACACTAAGTGGTAATCCATTAGCGATGGCAGCCGGATATACTACGCTCAAGCTGTTGACACCGGAAGTATATGACCGACTGGAACAGTTGGGTGCACGTCTGGAAGCGGGTTTGAGAAAGAATTCAATCGAGACTGGCATTCCGCTCACGATCAACCGGGTAGGATCAATGGTTTGTCCATTCTTCACTGAAGGACCTGTAATCAATTTTGAAACGGCTAAGACGAGTGACACGGATCTTTTCCGTCGTTATTTTGGTCATATGGTGAGCCAAGGCATCAGTGTGCCACCTTCACAGTTTGAGGGGATGTTCGTATCGGCTGCACATAGTGAGCAGGATATTGATGATACCATTGAGGGCCATTATAATGCCCTGAAGGCCCTTTGAGCATCGGAGCCGGAGAAACAACCGGTGGTGGCGCTTGGACTCGGCGTGGAGAATGGCTGGAGGTAACACCCGGCAAAATCATTACTGGAGCTGAGGATACGCAGGCGACGATTGATAAGTGGCTGCGAGAAACTGTGGGCATGCCCGAGAAACTTCATCTGCGGTTACGCCGCGAGGGAGGCATTCAGTGGAAAGGTGACCGGCTTCGGCTGGCACTTTTTCCCGATCGTGAAGTGGGGATTGAACCGATATGGGAAGAGCTTGAGGTGCTGTACGAGGATGATTTTTGCCTGGTAGCTCATAAACCAGCTGGGATGGCGGTTCATCCAGATGGCAGTGGAACAGGTGTAACTCTGGATCACCTCGTAGCTGCGCATTATATCACTTCCGGCGAGAGTGTGGCTGTGCGCCATATTCACCGCTTGGACAAAGATACAACGGGTCCGGTGATGTATGCGAAAAATGAGTTCGCACAGTTAGTTCTGGACGAGAATATGCGTGAAAAAAGCATCTCACGGCACTACGCCGCGATCGTCGAAGGCACAGTGCCGCCTGTACTTAAGGTGATCGATGCCCCGATTGGGCGCGATCGGCATCACGCTGCGCGCAGACGCGTCTCGCCCGGCGGACAATCTGCCGTGACGCGAATCATCGAGCGCGAGGCACTGCATGGCGGAAGCCTGGTGCATGTGCAGCTGGAGACCGGGCGGACGCATCAGATTCGCGTCCATCTCAGCCATATGGGTCATCCCTTGTATGGGGATGAACTATATGGCGGCCCGGTTTGGGCTTCCAGCGCTGCCGGCCGCCATGCCCTGCATGGTGAGTCGTTGTCCTTCCGCCATCCTTGGAGCGGAGAACAGCTGGAAGTCAGCGATCCGTGGCCGGAGGATATGCTGCAGCTGCGAGAGCTGCTGTCTGAAGCACCCTGACGGATACGTAAGCAACTAAAGAACAGTAGAATCAGCAAAAGCTGGTTCTGCTGTTCTTTTTCTATTTTTTTCAGAAAAAAAACATCTATCCATGTCTTATTAATAAAAGCAGCATATAATACTTTGTTCTTACGAAGTAGTGCATCTATCAGCAGGCTGAAGGTTTGATGAGCTCTTAAATTCATGAAATTTATTAGCATCCTGTCCGGTTAGTACTACCAAAGTTGTCATGCCTCTCTGTTTGAAGCATATACATGTGGGGAGTAACATTTTGGGCTTATGCTCTGGGCCTGTCTCAGGGTTAGATTATGCCAAGAAGGAGGACATATCCCGTGTTTGATCAGTCCCACGGCTTGCGGTTTGATATTTACGAACGCATTCACCTTTCGGAAGAGCTTCCGGGAATAGCTGAGCTGGAGGAGGTTGAACTACTTCCGGAAATTCAGGTGATTCAGCGGGAGGATCGGGCCGAGTTATATGGTCAGCTGTTGCTTACCGGGCTTTACCGGAGTGAAGATGACCGAACACAACGTCTGGAGCATGCCATTCCCGTCGAAATCACTGTTCCGCTTACACGCGTCAGCTCGATTGAAGATATTGGGGTGGAGATCGAGAATTTTGATATTGATCTGCTCACGATGCGCACTGTGAATATAACAGGCGTACTATCGCTGCGGGGGATCGGTAGTACGGATCCTCAACCTCAACCGGCCTGGCAGCAAGAGGAGTATACAGTCGCCTATTCTCCTGTTAATGATGACAGGGTGATAGAAGCAACTGCTGAGCACCAAGAACACGAAAATGATACCCTTTATGAAAATTCACAGTGGACCTTTGGTGAAGATGCATCACAGGTTGCTGTAGAAGAACATGAACAGGCCGATGCGGCTGAGGACGCACAGGAGTTACTAGTCTCAAGCGGAGCGGCTCATACGTCCCCTGTAGTCAATTTCTCATCCGCTCAGGAGAAGGACAAGGGCGCAAAAGCCCGGACACATAGTCTAGAGTCACAAGCAGAGGATGCCAAAGCGGGTTTATCCGATTACTGGTTTAAAGCCGAGCCACAGATCAAGGAAGCTGAAGTGTCCCAGCTGAATCAAGCAAGTTATGTGAGCGAAGAGAAGCAGCAGCCGGAAGAGGAATATTCTTTTGCTTCTAGAGAGACCGTTGTTCCAACGGCTAGTGCAGAAGCGAATCAAGATATACCTGTATTTGCTTCTGAGAGTGAGGCTAATCATGAGCTTCATGAACAGGATGAGAATGCTGAACCCATCCATGAGAATGTGAACGAAGTTTTTGTTTCACAAGAGAGTGTGGCTTCTCATGAGGAGAAACAAGATCTTAAGATCGCCTTGGGCAGTAAAAAAGAAGCAGAGGTTCCGGAAAAAGAACATCTCACCTTCTCCTCTTTACTAAGCTCCAGTCGTGTCCGTAAAGAGCAGGAAGCTCTGCAGTCGGAAGGAAACACATCTGCAGCAGTGGACGTTCCAGAGGTTGGTAATAATACGGAATGGAAGAGCAGATTCATTGCCAGCGCGGACGGAGCTAACATGTTCCGCAAAGTTCGGCTGTGTATTGTACAGCGTGAAGAAACACTGGATACCATTGCAGAGAAGTATCAGCTAAGTGCGCGGGAGCTGGTGATGTATAATCGCTTGTCCGGGCAGAGTGTAGAGGAAGGCCAAGTGTTGTACATCCCGTAATCGAATCGTGATGCGTACACACATGAATAGGTGAATCCCGATCAGGTTTTAGGGTCGGGATTTTTGCTGTTTCATTGTTGGAATGAATGCTTCAGAAGAAATAAGTCGAAATTCAGCCTAAAGTCCCGCTGCAAAGGCGTATCCAGGTTGACTAGGGGGGGCTCAAAATGTATTATGGAGTAAGCAATATCTAAGTAAAGACTGGGAACGGGAAGAGTAGGCGGTCAGCCCTTCAGAGAGCGGAATTGCAAGTGCTGTGACATTCCGTAGGAAACAGCCCCCGAAGTCGCCCCGGAGTCGCCCTTCTGAGCTTATCTTCATATCTATGAAGGATAAGTTAGGTTGTGGCCGGTAGCAGCCGTTATCTGTACGAGTGTCGCGCTAAGCTTCTGAATCCGTTGGGTAAGAAGTGTAGTTTTATTTTTCATTGGCGCGAAACAAAGGTGGTACCGCGAAAGAATGACCTTTCGTCCTTTGAGACGAGGGGTCTTTTTGTTTTTTTCAGAGACCTGTGCGCTCTATACAGCAACTTTATTAACAACTATAAGCAACTACAAGTAAACTAGTGGAGGTATCAGAGAATGGCTGACCAAAACCATCTAACAGCGGCAGATGCTGCCGCTACGAATGAATCTAAAAACGAGATGCCAACAACGTATGATCCGAAGGCAGCAGAACAGAAATGGTATTCCTACTGGACAGAGGGCGGATATTTCCGTGCAGGCCAGCGTCCGGATGCTCAAGCCTATAGCATTGTGATCCCGCCGCCAAACGTAACAGGAATGCTGCACATCGGGCATGCGCTCGATTTCACATTACAGGATATCCTGATTCGTACCAAACGGATGCAGGGCTTCGATACGCTTTGGTTGCCAGGTACGGACCACGCAGGTATTGCAACACAAACGAAGGTAGAGCAGAAGCTGCGCGAGCAGGGGATTTCTAGACATGACCTCGGACGTGAGAAGTTCCTGGAGCAGGTGTGGGATTGGAAAGACAAATACGCAAACACCATTCATGAGCAGTGGGCTAAAATGGGACTTTCTCTTGACTACTCCCGCGAGCGTTTTACCCTCGATGAGGGTTTGTCGAAGGGAGTTCGCGAGGTATTTGTTAAGCTTTATAATAAAGGCTTGATCTACCGCGGTAAACGTATCATCAACTGGGACCCGGCGGCTCGTACGGCGTTGTCGGATATCGAGGTTGAATATAAGGAAGTTAACGGTCATCTGTACCATCTGCGTTACCCACTTAAAGATGGCAGCGGACATATCACTGTAGCGACCACACGTCCGGAGACGATGTTGGGTGATACGGCAGTTGCTGTTCATCCTGAGGATGATCGTTATAAAGATCTGATTGGCAAAACGCTGATCCTGCCGATTATCGGCCGGGAGATTCCAATTATCGCTGACGAGTATGTAGATAAAGAGTTTGGCAGCGGTGCGGTTAAGATCACGCCAGCTCATGATCCAAATGACTTCGAGGTAGGTCAACGTCATAATCTGCCGCAGATCAACGTAATGGATGAGAGCGGCACAATGAACGAAGAAGCAGGACCTTACCAAGGTCAAGACCGGAGTGAATGCCGTAAGGCCATCACGGCGGATCTGAAGGAGCAAGGCGTTCTGATCTCTATTGAAGATCATGTGCATCAAGTTGGACACAGTGAACGTTCAGGAGCTGTTGTTGAGCCGTACCTGTCCACACAATGGTTCGTGAAGATGCAGCCGCTCGCCGAAGCTGCCATCAATGCACAGAAGGATGGTAATGGGGTTAACTTTGTACCTGAACGGTTCGAAAGAACCTACCTGAACTGGATTGAAAACGTACGCGACTGGTGTATTTCCCGTCAGCTTTGGTGGGGACATCGTATTCCGGCTTGGTATTCTGAATCTACCGGTGAGCTGGTTGTGGCGAATGATGAGGAAGAAGCGCGCCGGATCAGCGGCCTAACCGACTTGAAACAGGACGAGGATGTTCTGGATACTTGGTTTAGCTCCAACCTCTGGCCGTTTGCAACCCTAGGCTGGCCGAATGAAGACAGCGCAGATTTCAAACGTTACTATCCGAACGATGTGCTCGTAACGGGCTATGATATTATTTATTTCTGGGTAGCGCGGATGATCTTCTCGGCACTGGAATTCACGGGAGAGAAACCATTCTCCGACGTATTGATGCATGGTTTGGTACGGGATGCTGAAGGACAAAAAATGTCCAAGTCACTCGGCAACGGCGTAGATCCGCTTGAGGTTATCGAGAAGTACGGGGCAGATGCTATGCGTTATATGATTTCTACCGGCAGCACAGCGGGTCAGGATTTACGCTTCCGCTGGGAAAAGGTAGAGCAGGCGCGTAATTTCGCTAATAAGATCTGGAATGCGTCACGCTTCGCCCTTATGAATCTTGAAGGAGTTAGCTTCGAGAATATTGACATTACTGGTGAGCTAAGTACGGCTGACCGTTGGATTTTGCACCGCCTGAACGAAACTTCTCGTGAAATTACGCGTCTAATTGACTCGTACGAGTTCGGCGAGACCGGCCGCCAGCTGTACAACTTCATTTGGGACGATTTGTGTGACTGGTATATTGAGTTCGCGAAGCTGTCGCTTTACGGAACGGATGCCGCAGCCAAAGCGAAGACACAGTCCGTACTTGCTTATGTACTCGACCGCACGATGCGCTTGATTCATCCGTTTATGCCGTTTATTTCGGAGGAAATCTGGCAGCATCTGCCGCATGAAGGAGAGACAATTACTCTGGCTGCATGGCCTGAGTATGATGCTGCTCTGGAGAACCCGCAAGCGGTAGCGGAAATGAACCTGCTGATGGATGTAATCCGGGCAGTTCGTAATATCCGTGCTGAAGTGAACGTACCGATGAGCAAGAAGGTTGAATTGATTATTAAAGCGAGCAATGAAGAAACGCTGAGCATCATTACTCGTAACGACAACTACATTGGACGTTTCTGCAATACCTCTTCTTTCGAAGCTGGTCTGAATCCGGAAACGCCAGACAAGGTAATGTCCGCTGTAGTAACGGGAGCGGAACTGCTTCTGCCTTTGTCGGGGCTGATTGATATTGAACAAGAAATCGCTCGTCTGGAAAAAGAAGTGCAGACGCTGAACAGCGAAGTAGAACGCGTAGAGAAAAAGTTGAGCAATCAGGGCTTCGTAGCCAAAGCTCCCGCAAAAGTTATCGAAGAGGAGCAGGCGAAGCAGGCGGATTACTCCGCCAAACGTGAGAAAGTACTTGCCCGCATAGCAGAGCTGAGAGGATAAGAGACATGGATGACCTAAATCGGGGCGGGAGCACCGCCCCTCTTGCGACATATACCGAAGCGGTTAACTGGATCAAGGGCCTGATTCCGTTTGGAATCCGGCCAGGTTTAGACAGAATTGAGATGTTGATGGACAAGCTGGGAAACCCGCACCGTCGGCTGAAATTTATTCATGTGGCGGGTACGAACGGCAAAGGCTCTACCTGTGCCTTTTTGACAAGCGCACTTTTGCAAAGCGGCTATTCCGTCGGCACCTTCACGTCTCCGTATATTACGAAGTTCACGAACAGGTTCCAATATAATAATACGGACATTCCTGAAGAAACTCTTCTTGAGCTAGTGAATACCCTTCGTCCTTTGGTAGATGAGATTGCAGAAACGGAATTTGGCTCACCAACGATGTTTGAGGTAACTACAGCTGTGGCTATTCTATTTTTTGCGGGTGTTTCTTGTCCGGATGTTGTCGTATGGGAGACTGGGCTTGGGGGAAGGCTGGATGTAACGAACATCGTTACTCCGATCGTGTCGGTGATTACAAATGTTGGCCATGACCATATGGATATTTTGGGAGATACGCTTGAGAAGGTTGCAATGGAGAAAGCCGGAATTATCAAACCCGGTGTACCCGTTGTTAGCTGCGTAAATCAACCGGAAGTCGTGGCTGTACTCAAGGAGAAAGCGGCGGCTTGCCGCTCTACTCTTTATCTTGCCGGAGAAGATTTTAGCTATGAAGCTACTGGAATCCATGCGGATGTGCAGACTTTTAACTTTAAGGGTCCCTTCCGTTCGCTTGAACTTGGGATTGTGATGAAAGGCGAACACCAGATTAGCAATGCGGCGGGAGCCATGATGGTTCTTGAAGTTTTGCGCCAGTATATGGCGTTCATGCTAGAGGATGAAGATGTTCTGGAAGGATTGCGTCATGCATTTTGGGCTGGAAGGCTGGAAGAGGTAAGTAAATCTCCGAGGATCGTACTGGATGGAGCACATAATCCGGAAGGCGCGGAGAGCCTTGCCAAAAGCCTGCCACAGCTCTATAAATACGGTAAATTAAATTTACTTATGGGAATGATGGCAAATAAGCATCATGAATCCTACTTTAAGCATATACTGCCTATAGTGGATACGCTCATCCTGACCGAACCGGATTTCCAGAACAAAATGGACGCGGAGCATCTGCAGGTTATCGCAGAAAGTCTGCGGGATAAATATGCCAAGGAAAACTTGGTAATCATAGTAGAACATAATTGGGGAAAAGCGCTGCAACAACTGAAGTCGATTACAGCGGAGGATGACCTTGCCGTCGTATCTGGTACGCTGTATTTGATTTCTGACGTGCGCGGTACACTTTTGCAGCAACCCGATACTGAAAAAGGCTGGTGACGACTGTTGGATACTACTGAACGTGTGCATTTTATAGGGATCGGCGGCTACGGTATGAGCGCGATTGCCCGAGTAATGCTAGAAATGGGATATACGGTTACGGGCTCCGATGTGGCTGCCCAAGAATTGACGGATAAATTGATTGCTAAAGGTGCCAAGATTTATATTGGGCATACAGCAGAACAAGTAAAAGGTGCGGATCTGGTCGTGTACTCTACGGCTTTGTCCAGCGATAATGTGGAATGGGTGGAAGCAGAGCGTCTTAAGATTCCAATTCTGCACCGCTCACAAATGCTGGCTCGTTTATTGAACGAACGTAAAGGGGTAGCCGTTGCCGGAGCGCATGGTAAAACAACTACCTCCTCCATGATCGCGCTTGTAATGGAAGAGTGTGAAGTTGATCCTACGTATATTATCGGCGGAGAGATTATGAATGTCGGTACGAATGCAAAGGCAGGACAAGGCGATTATGTAGTGGCGGAAGCGGATGAGAGCGATGGCTCTTTCTTGCACTATCATCCTTGGCTTGGAATTGTCACGAATGTGGAAGCAGATCACTTGGAAAATTACGGCGGAGATTTTAACCGTCTCAAGGCTGCTTACGTACAGTTTATGAACCAGACACGTGAAGACGGCACTGCGATTGTGTGTGCAGATGACGAGAACGTGATTTCTTTATTGCCTGAAGTGTCAGGTAAGGTGATTACTTACGGCATCAAGTCGAAGACAGCAGATTATATTGCAACAGACATCGTTCTTGGCGACCGTCAGGTTTCGTATACGATGAACCATAATGGCGTAGTATTGGGACAAATTGAACTGTCCGTGCCAGGTCAGTACAATCTGTATAACTCAATGGCTGCGGTTATCGCTTGTTTGAAATCAGGAATCTCTTTTGAGAAAATCGCTGAAGCGATTGTGAAATTCCATGGTGCGAAGCGCCGTTTTCAAGTACTCGGAGAAGTCGATGATATTCTGGTCATCGATGATTATGCGCATCACCCAACTGAAATTCAGGCGACAATCAGTGCTGCTAAGGCAACGGGGAAACGGATTATTGCCGTATTCCAGCCTCAGCGGTATACACGTACGTTCTTCCTGCTAGATGCCTTCAGCCGCGCCTTTAGCGAAGCAGATGAGGTGATCATCACCGACATCTACTCTCCCGCAGGTGAGAAGCAGATTGAGGGGGTTACTTCTGCGAAGCTGGTTGAGCTTATTGTGCAGAACAGTAACGCCGGTGCAAGACATCTGCCAACCAAAGAAGATGTGCTTGCTGATCTGAAACCTCGTATTGCCCCAGGTGACCTGGTGATTACGATGGGCGCAGGCGATATCTGGAAGGTTGGATACGCATTGGCGGACGGCTTGAAGAAGCGTTAATACAAACACAGGCCTACACGAGAATATTCATATTCTCTTGACCATAGCACTTCCCCCGAGCTCCGTGCAGGGGGAAGTGCTTTTTTGTATACTTAAGCGGTGTAGTACATTCTAAAAAATGAAATAAATAGGGTATTTGCTGAACCGGCCATTGAGTGCTATAGTGCTGTCAGTAGAGGATCAATTTTTCCGTGTAGGTGGTGACTCATGGACTCCCAGCTTGATATCAAAACGTTAGTGTATTTATTTATTTTTGGAAACCTATTTATATTGGTACTGATAACCAATTACCGGAGGAGCGCTCCTAAAGACAGGGCATCCACCTTATTCATACGCTCTAAGGCGGTGCAGCTGCTCTTCTGGTGTTCATTATTATTATGGGGCCATATTCCCCGTGCTTTATCCATTCCACTTAGCAACGCTTTGATTCTTCTAGGCTGCTGTCTGGAGATTATTGCTTTACTGCTGATGATGGGCATCCTTGGGCAGCGGATAAAGTTGTATTACATAACGCTTTCCATACTTAGTTCGATTACTTTTAGTATTGTTGCCGTCTTCTTTCATCATTCCAGCTGGCGCATAGCCTGCACCTCACTATGGTCGATACTTTTTATTGTCTATCCAGCTTACCACCTCACGGTGAACCCCAAAGGCACCCCTCTTCAGAAGATACTCGGAATATTATTTTACGCTTTTGCAGGGATTATGCTGCTCCGCGCGATTGTTGCACTGATCTGGGAGCCAGAGATGAACGTGTTCACAACTAATCTTTCGCAGTATTTATATTACCTGGGGATGTATTTATTATTGATTGTGGGAGCCGCAGGCTTTATTCTACTTTCTAACGAGCATTCCTTTGTAAAACTAAAACGAATCGCTAGCTACGATGATCTGACTGGAATCCTTAACCGTGGAGCATTTCTTCAGGAAGCTGAGGTACGGCTTGAGAAGGCAGTTGCTGAGCAGGAGTACTTTTCGTTTATGCTGCTGGATTTGGATCACTTCAAAGAAATCAATGATACATACGGCCATGATACCGGTGATGTTGTTCTGGAAGAATTCGCATTGACGATTAAGGACAACCTCGAAAACAGCGATTTATTCGGCAGGCTTGGCGGCGAGGAATTTGCAGTTATACTTTGCGGGCTTGATGAAGCTAGCTGTGACCGGAAAGCTGAAGCGTTACGAGAGGCAGTAATGAAGACGTCCACACAAAAACTCTCACAAGGATATACAGTTAGTATAGGTGTAATTACGATCATGCCGGATCAGGAGATCTGGATAAATAAGCTGTACAAGCTGAGCGATAAAGCGTTATACCAAGCCAAACAAGAAGGAAGAAACCGAGTGGTCAGATACAATTATATTTATTGAGCTTAGAGAATACAGGGGGTGAAATTCACTAACATGCATCTGGATCTCAAGACACTGCTGGTCTGCCTCTTTATGTGGCAATCATTCACGGTATTGCTTATTGTTGTCTATCGTTTGCGTTACGCGCAGGAACGGACTTCAACCTTGTTTGTCACGGCAAAATATTTGCAGCTGGCAGCTTTAATTCTCCTTTTGCTGAACGATTTCACAGACTCGCGACTTCCCATTCCAATCAGTATGCTGCTTGCTTTAGCTGGAGGTACGCTGGAAAGCTTAGCGCTTCTGATGCTTCTCAGGGTTTTTGGGAGCTGGGTTGAACGATATTATACGATCCTGTTCGGAGTGTCCATTGTCGTTGTAGTCCTACTGCATTTAATTATGCCAGATGAGCGGTTCGTTATGGCTGCAACTTGTCTATTTGGGATTATGATCATAGCTTTACCTGCTTACATATTAGCTGTGAAGATTAGAGAGACCTCTCTCCAGCAAACCATGGGATTGTTGTACGGTGTTGTAATTTTAACGCTGGTTGGCAAGGGACTTGAACCGTTTTATTCGATGTTAGGACTGAATGCACTGACCTCTCACTGGCTGCAGATATTTTTTTATCTGGGGATTTATTTGCTTATGTTTTTAGGAACTGCGGGAATCATGCTGCTATATAGAGAGGATTCCTTTACAGAATTGGAGCGGGTGGCCACTTATGATGTGCTGACAGGTATTTTGAATCGCAGATCCTTTGTTCAGCGTGTCCGACCTTTAATAGCTGCCTCAGCGATGAAGAAGCTGCCATATTCTTTTTTACTGCTGGATGTTGATCACTTAAAACGTATAAACGATACCTACGGCCACAATACCGGCGACCACGTTCTGAAGGATCTGGCTCATAAAATAAAACAGCAGCTTGGCAATGGCGATCTGTTCGGAAGATTCGGTGGTGAGGAGTTCACTGTGCTGCTGCATAGAGCCGATGAACAAAACAGTGATATGATTGCAGAGCGGATGCGCACAGCCGTTACAGGGGCGGTCATTCATGGTGTACCCTTGCATTACACGATAAGTGTTGGCATCATCACGGTGGATTCAGGTGAACGATACTCATTGAACACTCTTTACAAACTTAGTGACACTGCATTGTATCAGGCTAAGAAAAAGGGCCGGAACTGTGTAGTTAGAAGCTACGACATCTAAAGTGTCTTCCATTCGACAATAAGCGAGGGAGACGCTTTTTTTGTATGCAAAGAGGCGTAGTACATATTACCTAACGTTTCAAACTCTATAAATTGAGCAATTCATGATTATGTATGCCGTGAAAAAAGGGGGGTTAGTCTGTTTTTTAGAAAAAGCGGCGGTTTATAAGGGGAAATTGTAATAGAATTCTGAGGAACCAGAAAAAAACTTAAAAAAATTTAGACTTCCCCTATAAATCGACAAAACTTTTAAGTGAAATGAGTTACTATTGAACTGCATCTAAAGTTTCAGTTGGTAGATGGGGGTTTTTATTACAAAATACAAGGAGCCAGAGTCATGCGAGAAAGAATGCTGTTCCTATCAGCCCAGAATCAAAGCGCAGAGGATCTAGAAGGAGAAATGAGAACAGGGAGTATTCTCGAGATTTTGCTTGGAAAATTTGATATAGATTTGCTGACGTACGGAAGTGCCAACCAAACCGTGTCTATTAATGAGCGGACGGCACTTACGGTTCATAACATTAACGAAGATTATACGACCTGGAGGCCAATGTTGCGCCCCTTACATAAACTGCGGAATTTCTCAAATTTAAGTCATATAGATAAAGATATGAAAAACACTATTTTGGAGCTTTGCCGTTCCAATAATTATAAGCATGTATTTATATCGCATGTCCTATTGGGAAAATGTATTGATATGGTGAGGAACTTGCTTCCAGAAGCCAGTGTGATCACAGATACCTATAGTTTTGCAAACGGAAGCGGAGGATCTTCCGGAGAGACAGGAAAGTTAAGCAGGAAGAATCCTTATAATAAACTCAATGCTGCATGGGATCGTAGGAATAAACGGCGATTAATGAATAAAACGGGTCTGCTTTTAGCAACCTCGGAATGGGATGCACTAGCGTTCAAATCTCTATCATTTGCAGATGCCCGTAAGGTTCATGTTGTCCCCCATTTCATCAAGATGAATGAGTATGAGACTTTTGCAGAGCCTGTGACTAAAGAAAATTCAATTGTGCTGCACTGGAATATGAATATGAGACTGGGAATAGATGCAGCCCGAGTATTCTTTAAAAAAACCTATCCCATGATTAAGGAGCAAGTGCCAGATATCAAAAGTTATATTATCAGCTCAGAGGTTCACCCGGAGGTCATGACTTTGATTAAGGAAGATGAATCGGTCATAGTCACTGGACCAGTAAATTCCTCTACTGAATACATACGACGGTCTAAAGCTGTTCTGGTGCCTATCCTTGAAGGCTGCGAAGTTTCTAGAAATATACTGGAATCCTGGGCGCTTAAAACGCCGGTGGTTACTAGCTCTATCATGTGTGAGAAGCTGAATTGTGAGCATAACCGAAATATTTTGCTGGCTAATACCTCGGTTGAGGTTGTTGGAAGTGTATTGAATTTACTGAAAAATCCTGAGCTTGGCGCTATTATTGCGGATCGTGCGCATGAGACTTTATTAAAGAATTATGAAATGAATCATGTTAAGAGTAAGATTCTTAGTCTTGTATAGAAGGTTGCTGACAAGATGCTTGCTGCTCTGGACAACAAATAGCCCGCGAGGACCATTAAAAGTCCTACGCGGGTTATTTGTTGACAGGATTTTAGAGCAAGTTGCGGCGCAGTTCTTCTGGTGATTTCGGAGACAACATTCCAAGTGGAATATCGAATACAGTACGCGCTCCGCTTTGACCTTCTTGACTCATACGCTGAGCAGCTCTGGCATAAGCCACAAGCACACTAGCCGTAAATTCAGGATTGCTCTCCAGCTTCAGGCCGAATTCAACGATTTGTTTCGTGCCTTCTCCTGTTACACCACTGCGAATAACAAACCCGCCGTGCGGAATACCGCTATGCTGAGCTGCCAGTTCTTCTTCAGTGATGAAAGTAACCGTAGTATCATAATCTGCAAAATAGTTCGGCATATTCACGATTTCTTCGCGAATGCGCTCTTGATCTGCACCTGCCTCAGCTACTACAAAACACTCTCTAAGATGTTTTTCACGAGTAGTAAGTTCTGGTGTTTCACCCGCACGGATAGCCTCGATAACCTCTTGTACTGGAACCGTATATTGCACGCCACCTTTAACGCCTTCTACTCTGCGAATGGCATCGGAGTGACCTTGGCTGACGCCTTTACCCCAGAAAGTATATTCTTTACCTTGTGGAAGAATAGCTTCAGCTAGCAGACGGTTCATGGAGAACAGGCCTGGATCCCAGCCCGTAGAAATTACGCTGAGTGTTCCGCCTTGTTTAGCTGCGGCATCAACGGTCGCAAAGAACTCAGGGATTTTGGCGTGAGTGTCAAAGCTGTCCACGGTATTAAACATCCGGGCAATAGCTGGTGTCTGTTCTGGCAGGTCGGTAGCCGATCCTCCGCACAGAATCATAACATCCACTTTTCCCTTATATTGTTCGACGGCAGAGATATGCTCGAATTTCACACCGGTTTCACCGGCTTCCAGTTGTCCAGGCTCTCTGCGCGTAAAGATCGCAACCAGCTCGATATCTTCACTTTGGTTAATAGCCTTACGTACACCTTTTCCTAAATTACCGTAGCCCACAATTGCTGCTTGAATTTTTTGTTTCAGAAAAAGCCCTCCTAAACTGTAATGAACTAAAATCCTATTTCTAGCTTAACTAGTATAGTGCACACTTTTAGCTCTTTTTATATAGTATATAAAAGTTACATGTAATGTAAACTGAATCCGTATAACTTTCATTATTCATTTGGCTATAAAAATAGCATATCTCTCTATTGTCTATCATATATTTCCATATAGATTAGATGAGGTGAGGTGTTACTGTTGAATAACGGAAGAATGACATTCCGATTTGACGTGAATAAGGACGAGCCTAAGCCAAAACCGCAGGTAGTGGAGCGCTGGTCCAGTGGCGGACTGGGCACAGCTGAAGAATATGCAGAGGAGTTGCGCAAGGAGGTCGGTCCAGCACAGCAGCATACTTGGGTGCATGAACCTAATTTACGCTCTACGCGTGAGGCACCACCGGAGGATGCTTACGACTACTACTCAGGAACTGTAGATCCACGCCAGCAAGAATGGGACGAACAGGATAGAGATTTCAGAAATACGCAGCAATCGTATCTGCTTTCAGATTTGGTACTGGATGACAGAGATAAATCAGCAGAGGTTTACACGGGAGGTTATGGGGGCTCATACCATACTCGTCGCCCATCGTATTGGTGGAAATTATCCCTGTCTGTGGTGGGGGCGATCGGCACGGGTCTACTATTAGGATATGCGGCACTTTCCTTTTTTTATGGAGGAAACATGGACAGTAGTTCAGGAACCGGGATAACAGATACGTTGGCTACTTCAGGGCAGACTTCCGGAGCTAATGATCCAGCAGGTGTAGGAACCTCGGGATTGCCGGTTACGGGCACAGATGATGCCGGCAAAAACAGTATTCCTGTTCAAGTGGCTGCGCAAAGCTACTACCTGCTGCAGTATGGCGTATTCAGTACGCCGGCAGGCGCGGAACAAGCTAGACAAGAGCTGTTGGACGCTGGCTTGGCTGCGGGCTTGGACCCTGCTGACGGAAATCGTGTATATGCCGGAATGTCCTCTGACCGTGAACAAGCTAAGCTGCTCAGCAGTGGTCTGAAGAATCAAGGGATTGAGCTTTATGTAAGAGAGGTGGAGCTTCCCGGAGTGGAACGATTAGGGTTTGCCGGAAATGCGGAGGCTGTGAATAGTTATTTTGCGGTGAGTGGACAGCTGCTCAGTGAACTAAGCAGTCAATCTGCTTCGTTACTCAGTGACGGGCAAACGGATGCGGCAGCTAATACCTCAGCTGTGAGTGATCTTCATCTCCAATGGAGTGAAGCTGTTAAAGCTCTGGAGCAAGGCATAACGCCTGAAGCCAAAAGCATTTGCGCAGCGCTAGAGAAATCTATGAGCCAAGGAATTTCAGCACTGAGTGAATATAACAAGAACAAGGCGCAAGCCCTGCTTTGGGAAGTGCAGGAATCCATGCTGAGCTTCTTGACCAGTCAAAAACAGCTGCTGTCTGCTATGAATTGAATGCTTGGATTGCGGATTCAAAATAACAGCAAGTCTCCGGGGAATTGGGGGCTTGTTGTTTTTTTCGGAGAGGGGTATCGTTCCGCAACTTTTAGGGCAAAAGGTGGTAAACATTACCGTAGGGGATTTTACGTTTGTATTGATCACCGTTTCACCGTATAATAATTAGGGTGTCAAAAAATGGCGAGGGAAGACTGAGATGAAGAAGAAAAATGTAGGAACACTGCTGTTATTTCTAATTCTAGGCTGGCTGGCTGGAGCCTGGATCGCCAAGCTGCTGCAGCCCGTAAAGGCTCTGTCTTTTCTAACAACATCGACTGTGCTCAAATGGTCTCCGCGAGCCGATTTAGACATCATAACCTATGACATCACTATTCATTTGAAATTGTGCATGCTTAGTCTCGCCGGTATTATTACAGCTGTATGGCTGTACCGCAGACTGTAACTCTCGTTACTGAGCAAGAAGGGACGTTTACAACGTGGACAACTCACCACTCATTATTCTAGCCTCAGGTTCACCGCGTCGACGTGAGCTGTTATCCTTACTGGGTTTGCCCTTTGAGGTCATTACCAGCGAAGCTGATGAGAGCACACCGCCGGATTGGACGCCGGAGAGAATCGTGCGCAGTCTAGCTTTGCGAAAAGCAGAAGCCGTAGTAGCTGCGGCCGGAGAGCGTAACGCAGTCATTATAGGAAGCGACACAATTGTTGTATTAGATAATACTGTGCTAGGCAAACCGGTGGACAAGCTGGACAGCAAAGCGATGCTTACCAGACTTCAGGGCCGAACTCATAAGGTATACACGGGTGTAGCCTGCCTCGGACTCCCGAATGGGAAGACTATAGTGGAGCACCGTGTTACTTCCGTAACGATGAGGGCAATGACTGAAGAGGAAATTGCTGCTTATATTGCTACGGGAGAGCCTGCTGATAAGGCTGGCTCATATGCGATACAAGGGCTTGGGTCCATTTTGGTGGAACGAATTGAAGGCTGTTATTTCAATGTAGTCGGATTGCCTTTGTCGCTTCTTGGCGAAATGCTATCCGAGTTCGGTATAACTGTATTGAGCCGGTAGGAAGCCTGGGGAAAGAGGGATAGGGATGGAGTCGCAACCAATTATGCTGCGGGACCTCCCCCATGAAGAACGACCTAGAGAGCGCATGATGCATTATGGGGCGGAATCATTAAGTCAAGCGGAGTTGTTAGCCATTCTGCTGCGTACGGGAACACGCCGCGAGTCGGCTATTCATATTGCACAGCAGATGCTGGGGAAGATCGGTGGCCTGCGTGGGCTAGTTGACCTTAGCATCGAAGAACTGACCAAAATCAACGGTATCGGTCCTGCCAAGGCCGTACAACTAAAAGCAGGCATCGAACTGGGAAGGCGCCTTGCGAATTCCAGGTTCAATATGCCGGTCATTATCCGCTGTCCTGGGGACGCTGCAGAGATTCTGACTGAGCAATTGCGTTATTTGCAAAAGGAGCATTTTGTCTGTCTGTTTCTGAACACGAAGAATCATGTGATTGGACAAGAAACATTGTCCATGGGCAGCCTGAATGCTTCGATCGTTCATCCTCGTGAGGTATTCAGAGCAGCTATAAAATGCAGTAGCGCCTCTATTATATGCGCGCACAATCATCCTAGTGGTGATCCAACACCTAGTCCAGAAGATATTTCCCTAACCGCTAGATTGCTTCAGGCAGGTGAGATTATCGGAATAGATGTGCTGGACCATCTAATTATCGGAGATAGCAGTTTCGTAAGCTTGAAAGAAAAAGGACATATGTAATATAAATGTAGATTTACTTAGGAAAAGGAGAAATTAGCATGTTGGGTGGTTTCACAAAAGATTTAGGAATTGACTTGGGGACAGCGAATACGCTTGTCTACGTACGCGGTAAGGGCGTTGTTGTAAGAGAGCCTTCCGTTGTAGCCATTAACACTGATACTAAGACGATTGAAGCCGTGGGTGAATCCGCCAAAAAAATGATCGGTCGTACTCCTGGAAATATCCGTGCGATCCGCCCGATGAAAGATGGCGTTATCGCTGATTTTGATACAACGGCTACGATGATTAAATATTTTATTCGTCAAGCACAGAAACAGCGTTCTATGTTCCAGCGTCACCCTAATGTAATGGTCTGCGTGCCATCTGGTATTACTGCTGTAGAGCAACGTGCGGTAGAAGATGCTACCAAACAAGCTGGCGCTCGAGAAGCTTACATTATCGAAGAGCCTTTTGCTGCTGCTATCGGTGCGGATCTGCCAGTATGGGAGCCTACAGGTAGTATGGTTGTAGATATCGGTGGAGGTACAACTGAAGTTGCCGTAATCTCGCTCGGCGGTATTGTTACTAGCCGTTCAGTGCGTGTTGCAGGTGATGAAGCGGATGAGTCCATCATTCAATACATCAAACGTCAATACAATCTGATGATCGGTGAACGTACTTCGGAGCAGCTCAAAATGGATGTTGGCTCTGCCCTTCCTCTTGAAAAGGCTGAAACCATGGAAATTCGCGGCCGTGATCTCGTAACAGGTCTGCCAAAAACACTTACAATTACTTCTGATGAAATCTGTGAAGCTTTGTCTGACACAGTGAATGCTATTATTGAAGCGGTTAAAGTAACATTGGAAAAATGTCCGCCAGAGCTTGCAGCAGATATTATGGATCGTGGAATTGTTTTGACAGGTGGGGGAGCTTTGCTTCGCAACTTGGATAAGCTGCTTGCACGTGAGACGGGAATGCCGGTTATTGTTGCTGAGAATCCACTGGACTGTGTAGCTATTGGAACCGGTAAGGCACTTGAGAACATTCATTTGTTCAAGAGCCGCAGCGGATCCAGTCTTCGTTCGAAGAGATAAGATGATGTTCTACCACTTGTGTAAGTCAACCCCTGTTATGGGAGAAATACTGTTGTTAGAGGGTGTTGAAACTGTTTAAACTCTTAAGCAATAAACGTCTGTTTATTCTGTTGATTACACTGGTGCTGTTCATTGTGGTAATGGGCTTCAGCTTGGCAACAAGGAAAGGCTTGTCCTGGCCGGAGAACTTTCTCAGAGATTCGACTGGTTTCGTGCAAAAAATGTTCTACAAGCCCGCTGGATATGTAGCGGGCTTGTTTGAAGATATTGGAAATCTGAGTGATCTTGCTAAAGAAAATGAACAGCTTAAAATTATGGCTGCCCAGTATGCACGTGATAAAGCCCAGTATAATTTCGTCAAGGCGCGGAATGACGAGTTGGAGAGAAATTGGAATTTCACTGAAGAACAGAAAAATTTGTATAAATATGAATATCGTATTGCACAGGTAATTAGCCAGACAACAGAGCCAAGCAATAGTACGATTGTTATCGATTTGGGCTCCAAAGATGGGGTTAGACCTAATATGTCCGTGATTTCAGTGGATGGTCTAGTCGGTGTTATCAGTAAGGTGAGCAATTTCACCTCCACAGTGAAGCTGATGACAATGATGGACACCAATGATCCTAATTCCCAGCCGCCTATTGCGGCAACTGCCTTAAATAAAGAGGGTAAATCCTTTGGGATGATTGAGAGTTATAATCCAGAGACGAACAGACTGCTGATGACTAAGATTCCACCGGGTGATCCTATTGCAGCGAAGGATACTATTCTGTCTTCCGGTATTGGGGGGTTGTATCCAAGGGGATTGACAATAGGCACAGTTGAAAGCGTCGATGTTGGTGAATTTGGATTAACCTCCACAGCAGTGATTAAGCCTTCAGCAGAATTTCAGGACTGGAAGCAGTTGATTGTTGTGTTTACGGAGGAGCGTGCTGAATAGTGAATATGCGCAGATCAGTTCTTGTTCTGTTACTGTTCCTCTTATTTATTGTGGAGGGAACCATTTTACCTTGGCTGATTCCAGATGTGTGGCAGATGCGAATCATTCCGAATCTGGTTTTTGTAGTGTTATTGTTCGTGACTATTTATCATCATCGGCATACAGCACTTATATTGGGATTATGTTTTGGAATGCTGCATGATGTCGTTTTTTACGGCAGAATTCTTGGAGCACACTCTTTTGCGATGGGATTGTCGGCTTATTTAATCGGCCTTTTATTTCAGATTCCGCGTGCTCCGCTGCCCCTTATGATGACTGTGGTTCTGCTTGGAAGTCTACTTGAGGATAGTATACTATTTGGTATCTATAGTGTATTTAATCTTAATCAAGAACCTTATAGCTGGGCGATTTTGAATCACATGCTGCCGACGATGCTTTTCCATTTTGCCATCGGGCTACTCTTCTACATACCGGTTCGGCGCCAGCTAGAGCTAATCAAGAAAGAAACGAATAAGGAAGAAGCGGCTTAAAGAGCTTCTATTTTCTTTCTATACAAAGCAGGAATTTAAGGGGCCCGGCACGAATGAATGAGGATAGGGGGCCAGGCATATGACAGTAAAATCCAAGCATGTAAGGATTAAGGGCATCAAGGATGGCCTGATATTCCTGCTAGACGACAAATGTCCCTTTGAAGATCTTCTGAGCGAGCTTCGCTATAAGCTGGAGCACAGCCATCAAAATATTTTAACTGGACCGATTGTACATGTGGACATAAAGCTGGGCAATCGTACCGTAACTGAGGAAGACAAGGAAGCTGTGCTGGAGATTCTTAAGGGACAGGGAAATCTGTTGATTCGATCTATAGAGGCGCTTCCAGCGCCCGGCAGTGAGGATAATGACGCATTGTTTTTGATGAGTGGAATTCTACGTTCCGGTCAGGTGCTGCACCATAACGGAAATCTTCTATATCTGGGGGATGTGAACCCTGGGGGGACCATAACCTGTTCAGGCGATATTTATATACTAGGTTCGCTAAGAGGGATGGCGCATGCTGGAGTAGACGGGAATGAGGAAGCGATTATAGCTGCTTCTTTAATGTCTCCAACACAGCTGCGAATTGCCGATATTATTAGTCGTCCGCCCGATGAATGGGAAACCCGTGAAAGCAGTATGGAATTTGCATATTTAACAAACGGAGCTATGCAGATCGATAAGATTCATAATTTGGTCAAATTACGTCAGGATTTAAATGTGTTTAAAGGGGTGTAGCCTCCATGGGAGAAGCGATAGTCGTAACCTCGGGCAAAGGCGGAGTTGGCAAAACAACCACAACAGCCAACATTGGAACCGCACTTGCACTGCAGGGCAAAAAAGTATGTCTCGTCGATACCGACATTGGACTGCGTAATCTGGATGTAGTTATGGGGCTTGAGAATCGTATTATTTATGATCTTGTGGATGTAGCGGAAGGACGTTGCCGCCTTAATCAAGCGCTCGTTAAAGACAAGCGCTTTGATGAATTGTATATGCTGCCTGCAGCTCAAACAAAGGATAAAACGGCTGTCTCTCCTGAACAAGTAAGAGATATCATTCTTGAACTAAAGAAGGAATATGAGTATGTTCTGATCGATTGTCCGGCAGGAATCGAGCACGGCTTCCGCAATGCGATTGCCGGTGCGGATAAAGCGATTGTGGTTACCACACCAGAGCATGCCGCTGTGCGGGATGCCGATCGTATTATCGGACTATTAGAACAGTCGAGTGTGGAATCGCCGAAATTGGTGGTAAACCGTATTCGCCCAGGTCTTGTGAAGTCTGGGGATATGCTTGATATTGAGGATATATTACAGGTGCTGAACATTGATCTTATCGGAATTGTTCCGGATGATGAGCTAGTTATTAAAGCCGCAAATAACGGAGAACCTACAGTTATGAATCCCGATTCGTCAGCAGCTATTGCCTATCGCAATATTGCACGACGAATTTTAGGTGATGCTGTACCCCTGATGCAGCTTGACCGCAAACCGGGAGCATTTAAGAAACTTAAGAAATTTTTCGGTATGGCTTAATTTTTACTAAGCAATCCTATTATAAGAAGCATACACGGGTCCCACGAGTAGAGAAATCTATGGTGGGGCTTATTTTTTTTGAATAAATATGAATGTATGGCATTTCCGGGATTTAAATGGTCTGTCTTGGAGGGGCTTGTTCTAAAGAGACTTCCGTGCTTCATAAAATGGAAGTAAAACAAGCCCGTCCGGAGGGATAAATATGGATCAGAAATCAGATATCAAGAATCGCCGCAAGGAGCGTATTCGTAGTTTATTGGAGGAACTCCCGGAAGTCTCAGCAGTCTCAGGAGTTTCGGAAGTTCAAGAACTAGAAATAGCGGAGGCTCCCCCTTTATTTATTATGCCGGATAAGAGTACGAGCTTTAAGGAATGGGGAACAGGATTTAAGAATGCGGATCAATCCTCTGTAGAGCCCGATCCAGAGGTGATGTGGAAAAAGAGTCGTGGAGGCTGGGAGGATGATGGCGGTGGAGGCTCAAATTTTACTGCCGGTTTTATTCGGCGCTTTGTTGCTAGTGTTCTTGTGTTTGGAGCAGTGTGGGGGATTTTTGCGGTACATCAGCCATGGTCGTATAAGATGCAAGCTTTTATTAGTGATGCGTTAAGCAATGACATGGATTTCACGGCTGTGAGAGTTTGGTATGAGGAGAACTTTAACGGAGCTCCAGCGTTCATTCCGATATTTGGGGATAAAGATGAGCCTGCTCAAAAAGTGGCCGCTCATCATCAACTCACTGCCCCGATAGCTGGGAGCGTTGTCCAGCCTTTTGCATCTACGCTAAAAGGGGTGGAAATTATGCCTCAAATCGATTCAACCTTAAATGTGACGGTGAAAAGTATAGACATGGGACGTATTCTCTCCATCTCTAAAGAGCTGGAAGGGGGCATTCGAATTGCTGTTCAGCATTCAGGTGGTGTCACCGCAGAATACGGACATTTGAGCGGCACCAAGCTGGAGGTTGATGACTGGGTGCAGAGCGGGGATTCACTCGGTTGGATGATGGAGAAGGACGTATCCTCAGCTTCCACACTGTTTTTCGCAGTGATGAAAGACAAGACTTATATTGATCCTACAGAAGTGGTATCGTTTGATTAGGATCTTTGGTATCGAACTGTCACTACATCCACTGTTCGTGATCATTATGTTATTCTCCGTGATCACGGGACAATTTCTAGAGCTGCTCACCTTATTTACGATTGTCTTCATTCATGAAATGGGACATGTCGTTGCGGCTCTTTTGGCTGGTGTTACAGTTAAGTCGGTTCAGCTTCTTCCGTTTGGCGGAGTGGCTGTTATTGAAGATCATGGGCGGCTTACAGCCAGTCGTGAGATCGGAATTGCCCTTGCCGGTCCACTGCAAAATGGAATTATGATTGTAATTGCTTTGGGACTTCAACAAGCCGGTTATGGCAATCAGGAATTTCTGACCTATTTTATTCATGCCAATGCCATGATTGGACTTTTTAATCTAGTGCCAGTGCTGCCGCTTGACGGAGGTAAAGTGCTTCAGGCCACTATTAGTTTAGTGCTTCCTTATTACTACACTTTGTTATGGACTGGACGGGTGAGTGTAGCCGCAAGTGTCCTTGTGATTATATATGCGGTGCTGCCTCTTGGAGCAGGTGGAGGCCTTAGGCTGAATATGGTCATGATCGGAGCTTTTTTGCTGTATTCGAATTTTACCGACCATCGTAATTTACCGTACCGGTTTGTTGCTTTTTTGATGAATCGGGAGGCTGTTTATGAGTATCATTTGCGAACAGGAAGCGTAGCTCGTCCAATAGTTGCATTATCTGCGAAACCTTTAGATGATATATTGCGTCTATTTAAACGTAATCAATATCATTTTATCTATGTGTTAAACGGTAAAGGAAATGTTGTTGCTGTTGTGCCGGAACAGCGCTTAATATCAACCTACTTCGGAATATAGTGTATTTATGCAGAGAATGTGAAGGAATGAACGAACGAAACCAGAGGTGAAGCCATGAAACAGATGATCGTTCACTGCACGCAGCACATTACCCGAATGGCTCTTCTGGAAAACGGAAGGCTGGTGGAGTACGCGGCTGAACGCGATCAGCAGCAAGGGTTGGTCGGCAGTTATTACAAAGGCCGTGTGATTAACGTACTTCCAGGTATGCAGGCTGCTTTTGTTGATATCGGACAGAAGAAGAATGCTTTTTTATATGTTGATGATGTATTGCACCCTAATTTGGATAAACAGCCTGATGTGAAGCCCTCTATCGAGACGCTTTTGCAGCCGGGACAGGATATTGTTGTTCAAGTGCGGAAAGAGCCAAGCGGCGGAAAAGGCGCGCGTGTAACGACTCATTATACGTTGCCCGGGCGCTGGATGGTGTACATGCCCTTTGCAGAATACGTCGGTGTCTCCAAAAAAATAAGCCGGGAAGCAGAGCGCAGCCGTCTCAAAGGAATCGGAGAACGTCTGCGAATGAAAGAAGAAGGGCTTATCATGCGGACAGTTTCTCAGGACGAGCCACATGAAGCTGTGGAGGGCGATCTTTCCTTTCTGCGTGCCCAATGGGAGAATATTACACGTAAAGCACAGACGGTAGAGGCTCCCGCTTTACTACATCGTGATCTTAGTATTGTCCAACGCTTTATAAGAGATGCCTTTAATCCGCAACGGGATCAGTTGATTATTGATTCATCTGCCGCAGCTAGAGAAGCAACAGCCTTTCTGGACGATATGGCTCCTGAAGGGTACAAGCCAGTCTGTCTTTATAATGGAGCGGAGTCTATTTTCGCTGCTTATGGTATTCAGGATCAATTGCTCAAGAGCTTCAGCCGCAAAATCACGCTGGAGGGCGGAGCAACAATGATCTGGGATGAGACAGAGGCGTTAACCGTAATTGATGTCAACACCGCTCAATACATTGGCGGAGCATCGCTTGAAGAAACGGTTACCAATACGAATTTGCTCGCAGCTGAGGAGATCGGTCGTTTGATCCGGTTACGCGATACTGGTGGAATCATTATTGTCGATTTTATTGATATGGAACAAGAGCTTCACCGCAAGATGGTCACAGAGCGATTAGAGAAAGTGATCTGCAAGGATCGCACCAAAACACATATTTTGGGGTGGACAAGACTCGGGCTGCTCGAGATGACCAGAAAGAAGGCAAGGCATGATTCAGCCAGCTTTGCGCCTGTGATTTGCCAGTGCTGCGGGGGAACCGGAAAAGTTGGAGAATGGCTGGAATGAGTTGACGATAAGTCATAAGTATGATACTATCTTCAAGTATGTGTTTGATGCAGTTGATCCTGCACATGCTGTAACCGCTCCGATCGGGTACATAAGCGCAGTTCCTACGGGAATTCTGCCACCTAGACTAGGCGAGTCTGAGACATGAGGAGGTGCAAGTAAAATGTATGCAATTATCGAAACTGGTGGTAAACAATACAAAGTCCAAGAGGGCGACGTTTTGTTCATTGAAAAGTTGGAAGCTGAAGACGGCGCAAGTGTAACTTTTGACCGTGTATTGGCTGTTTCTAACGATGGTGGTCTGACTGCAGGAACTCCGCTAGTAAGCGGCGCGTCTGTAACAGCTAAAGTCGAGAAACATGGTAAAGGCGCTAAGGTTGTAGTTTACAAATACAAACCTAAGAAGAACTACCACAAGAAACAAGGTCATCGTCAACCGTACACGAAAGTAACTATCGAGAAGATTCAAGCGTAAGAAGGTGCGTTAATGATTAGCGTGCGGATTACACGATTATCGGATCTAGGAACTATCGTTGGCTTTGAGGTTAAGGGGCATGCGGGTTATGCGAAGCGTGGCGAAGATATCGTATGTGCCGGGGTATCCGCTGTAACAGTTGGAACCGTCAATTCGATTGAGACCTTGACCGGAATCTCCATGGACACGTCCATGAAGAACGGATTCTTAAGTGGAACATTAAGTTCTGTTGAAGATTTCGATACTTCCGCGAAGGTACAATTGCTGCTTGAATCCATGGTCGTGATGCTGAATGATATCGCAGAATCATACGGGAAGTATATTCAAATACAGCAAGTAAATATTTAAAGAAGGAGGTTGACAACATGTTGAAATTGAATCTTCAATTGTTCGCATCGAAAAAAGGTGTAGGTTCCACAAAAAACGGACGGGATTCCCATTCCAAACGTCTTGGCGTGAAACGTGCTGACGGTCAAGCAGTAACCGGCGGTAACATCTTGGTTCGTCAACGCGGAACAAAAATTCACCCAGGAACTAACGTAGGCATCGGTAAAGATGATACTTTGTTCGCAATGGTGGATGGCGTAGTGAAGTTCGAACGTTGGGGCCGCGATCGCAAAAAAGTGAGCGTGTACCCAGTTGATGTCGCTCCGGTAGCAGCGGCACTGGAAGCGTAAGCTTACGGACCATATGAGCAAGTAGAAGCCTCCGGCATGAGTGCCGGAGGCTTTTTTGTAGAATATTCATAATTATTTGTGTTGCAAAGTTGGAAGGGTTAGATAGATGTGAAAATCTCGTTATTATCTCTGGTGAACTACAGTGAACGCGTGTGTTATACTAGGAAATGGTAAATGATACTAACAAAACAAATAATCTAAACGAAGTCATGAATTTTGCGAACTGAGGGACGGGGAGAAAGAATGAAATCCTGGAAAAGTGCAATCTGGGCAGTCATGTTATCCGTAATGCTTCCTTTAGGTCTTTTGTATTGGCATACTTCTCTTCTGACGTGTCTATTACTCGGAATCTGGGTAGTGGCAATCGTTGCTTTCAGTTTTATCTGGAGCCAGCGTCATTATGAACGGGAGCTGCGTATACAAGAGAACACTCTGCAACAGGCGGCGATTCGGACACTGAATCATCATCGACATGATTGGATGAACGATTTGCAGATTCTATACGGATATATTCAGCTTGGAAAGCCTAATAAATCCGTGGAGTGTGTGGAAAGAATAAAGGAACGCATAGCACTTGATAGTCGTATCGCTAAGTTGGGCATTCCTTCATTGGTTTTCTATATCCAATCCTTCCGAACTAACAGGTCTAGTCTGGAATTGGAAGTTCAGGTGGAGGAAGGGTTGCAGCTAGAGGACAAGCTAAATCCAGAAGCAGGAGATGAGCTGACTTCAGTGATTATGCAGACCATACGGGCTTATCAGTACAACGGGCTGGCTCCTCAGGGGGAGACGCGCAAGCTGCGCCTTGGCTTTTTTCAGGATGGAGGAGACATTCTTATCTCCTTCGAAGGCGAGGGGGAGCATGGCAATCCCGAGCTGCTCAAAGGGCAAATTTATAATATAGTACAAGGAAAAATCATGAAAGCAGAGCAGTTTAAGCCTAGCAGGGCTTATGTAGAGCTGCGATTACCGCTTGAAATGTGAGGAAGGTGAACATTTATGTTCGTAGATAAAGCTAAGATTTATGTTAAAGGCGGTGACGGCGGGGATGGTCTCGTTGCATTTCGCCGGGAGAAATATGTACCTGAGGGTGGTCCTGCCGGTGGTGACGGAGGCCGTGGAGGCGACGTTATTTTCCGTGTAGATGAGGGACTGCGCACGTTGATGGATTTCCGTTATCAGCGCCACTTCAAAGCTGACAAAGGGATTAAAGGACGGAACAAAAGCCAACATGGAGCGAATGCGGATCATATGATCGTTCGTATTCCGCCAGGAACCATTCTGATTGACGATGATACGCAAGAGATCATTGCCGATATGACGCGTCATGGACAACAGGTTGTAGTTGCACGTGGAGGCCGTGGAGGCCGGGGTAACACCCGTTTTGCCACAGCTAATAATACTGCACCAGAGCTTGCGGAGAACGGTGAAGAAGGCCAAGAGCGTTATGTTGTTATGGAACTTAAGGTAATGGCTGATGTAGGGCTTGTAGGCTTCCCGAGTGTGGGTAAATCTACGTTGCTGTCGGTTGTGTCCGCAGCTCAGCCCAAAATCGGAGCTTACCATTTCACAACAATTACACCGAATTTAGGGGTAGTGGATGTTGGGGATGGCCGAAGCTTTGTGATGGCGGATCTGCCAGGATTAATCGAGGGAGCTAGTGAAGGCATAGGTCTGGGTCACGAATTCCTGCGTCACGTTGAACGTACGCGTATCATCATTCATGTAGTTGATATGTCTGGCTCTGAGGGTCGTGATCCCTTCGAGGATTGGGTTCTAATTAATGATGAGCTGAAGCAGTACAATGCAAGTCTAATCGATCGTCCGCAGATTGTGGCGGCGAATAAGATGGATATGCCTGAATCAGAAGAGAATCTTATTTCTTTCCGTGAACGCGTAGCTGAGGTGCGGCCGGATTTAGAAATCATGCCAATTTCATCCCTTACCCGTCAGGGTGTTCAGGAGCTCTTATATCGTGCAACGGATATTCTCGACAGTATTCCGGTTGCTCCGGTGGTTGAGGAAGTTGCTGAAACTACTGAACGTAAGGTGTATAAGCTGGAAGCAGAAGAAGATAATTCGTTTACTATTACACGTGATAACGAGGCATTTGTGGTCACAAGCCCACGTATCGAACGTATGCTGAAGCGCATGCAGCTTAGCACACATGATGCGATTCTCAAGCTGGCACGGACTTTGCGTCATATGGGTGTAGATGCAGAGCTTCGTAAACGCGGTGCTGTAGAAGGAACAATTGTCCGTATCGCTGATTTCGAATTCGAATTCGTTGAGAACAGCAGCTACTATTAATATTTAGCTGACTATGAAGCGCCAACTATGGTTTTCCTGTAAAGGGATGGCATAGTTGGCGCTTTTTTTGTGAGGAGATCAGTAATTTTTTTCAATAAAAGAACCCAAAACACGATATATATCGTATACAATAAATATCGAAATACACTAATTCCCATTTGGGAGCATACACGTTATTTATATATAAGATAATGAAAGAAGGAATAGCAGATGGCAATTATAGAAGTGGTGAAGTATGACGGTCCTCCAGGTATATTTGCATGGAAATATCCTAACCAGGAGCTGGGAACATGGACACAACTAATCGTTAATGAATCCCAGGAAGCGATTCTATTCAAGGGCGGACAAGCGCTTGATTCCTTTACAGCTGGGCGGCACACCCTTAGCACCGCTAATATACCTATTTTATCCAATATCGTTAATCTTCCTTTTGGTGGAAAATCACCATTTACGGCTGAAGTATGGTATGTGAATAAGACGAATTCGATGAATGTCAAATGGGGAACAAGCTCGCCTTTACAGCTTCAGGATCCTAAATACAAAATCATGATTTCTGTTCGCTCTTTTGGGCAGTTTGGTGTAAAAATCGATGATCCGCGAAAATTCTTGCTGAAGCTCGTAGGGACACTCCCGCAGTTTGATCATGAAACGCTTATCAGTTATTTCCGCGGACTGCTGATGTCGAATATAAATGAACTTATTTCTTCTTACCTTGTGCACAAGCAAATCAGCATACTGGAGATTAATGCTTATGTTGCAGAGATCTCCAAACATATTCAGGGCCGACTAGCCTCGGCTTTCTTGGATAATGGCATTGAGCTGAATAATTTCTATATTGATTCGATCAATATTCCAGAGGATGATCCGGCAACGATTCGTTTGAAGGAAGCTTTGGCTAAAAAAGCGGAAATGGATATCATGGGCTTCACCTATCAGCAGGAGCGTGGTTTTGACACGATGGAAGAAGCGGCAGGTAATCCCGGCAATCTTGGAGTGGGCATGATGAACACCGGGATGGGGCTTGGACTTGGAATGGGATTTGCTGGACCCGCTATGGATATGGTGAACCGTATGACTAGAGGGATGAACTTGGATTCAGGGACTACAGTTATACGTCAAGAGCAGCGTTCCTGCTCTAAGTGTGGAGTTATGAATCCAGTAGAGGGACGGTTCTGCAGCGGTTGTGGGCAGGCGCTTGGAGGCAACCCGCAAGGTTCTCCCTCTGCGAACAAGATCAAATGTTTTGAATGCGGGCATGAACTAAATGCGGGAGCTAAGTTCTGTCCAGGTTGCGGGAATCCTTATCGTCCTTGCCCATCCTGTAAAGCAGATAATCCTGAGGGAGCGGCTTCTTGTGTCTCCTGTGGAAAAGAAATGCCTAAAGCTTGCGGTAAATGTGGGACTATGGTAGCGCCAGGGGTGAAATTCTGTCCTCATTGTGGAGACAGCATGGTGATTAAATGCAGCGGCTGTGGACATGAGCTGAAAGCTGGACAAAAATTCTGTGCAGAGTGCGGAACAAAAGCAGGCTAAGGAGGACCTAATGAACAAAAGCAGGAGATATATATACATTATTACCATCATTTATGCGGTAGCTATAGTACTGACAGTGTTCTCGTTTATTGGATTAGGTTTCTCTGACTCACTGTTTCGGTTCATAATTTCTTTATCCGCGGTTCTGCTAGCAGAAAGTGTAATCTATGGCTATTGTATTTTTTGGCTCCGAACGGCAAGTAGCATTCACCAGACTCCGCCTTTTCTTATCAGCGGCGCAATCATTACGGGAATCTATGCAGCCATCGTATTTGTATCGGCCTTACTCTTCGATTGGCTGCTGGAGTTACCCGCCTTGTGGTACGCAGCCGAACAATTGCTGATTCTTGTGTTAGGAGCGATCACTTTGGCCGCGATAGGGCTTTACGGGTGGAATGCTGGGGCAGGGGAACAGCAAGCCAAAAGGTCTTTACAAAAGTTTCGGCGGTATCAGAACGAATTAACTGAAATGAGTGAGCTGGCTAGTAGCTGGAAGAATTCCGAATCCGAGCAGCTAGTGAACGTGTTAGATATGTTGGAGGAAAAATTTAAGTACAGTGATCCGATATCAGAACCGTCTTTATATGCTACAGAGGATATTCTGCAGCAGCAGATTTCCCTGTTACATGATCACGTGAAGCTACTGCTGGCGACCCAAGAGCCACATGAGGGCTGGCAGGTAGAAGTAAATGAGATGTCAGAGAGTATAAAGTCTACACTTCAGCGGCGTAACCGTGAATTAGCGGCACTTAAATAGGAGGAGTTTACTACATGAACAGTTTGAACCTACAAGAGCCGTCACCGCTCCCGGGAGGAAATGCAGCCGTTCCCCGGCTTAAATACGAACGTACCGGGTTTGATTATGTTATTCTCGCGGCTGCTTATCTGCTGATGCCAGTTGGACTCGTGCTTGCCTTGTTACGTTTGATGACAACGCATTACAAAAATTACCGCAGACCGACTAACCTCAATCTGCTGATGCATGTATTTATTGGTGGGTTTGTTGAACTTTCTATTGCCATGTTTTCTAGTGCGCTCAATGGGGAATTTGGAACTTCTGAATTAGTATCAACGCTTATTTTAATTGCAATCATGTTTTTGACTCCAGCTTTTATACTGGCCAGTGTGACAGCGAAAGCTAAATATACCCTTTCTAAGCTTAACACTTCTTACATAGAGCTGATTCAAAATAAGAATATCCGGCATATTGGCAGTATATCTGAACGAATAGGCCAAAGTGAAAGTGATGTACGGAGAGATGTCCAGTATCTGAAGGATAAAGGACTGCTTGATATTGATGTCGCATTATCCGAAGGGCGCCAGACGCCAGAACCATCAGCAGCTAATCAAGGTTACCCTGAAAGTACTTCGGGCTTTGGAGGAACGGGGAGAACCCAAGCATCGGGGCAGCAGATACCTGCGCAGCCTCAGTCTCCGCCGCAACTGCCTAAGTCTATCCGTTGTCCGGGGTGCGGAGCCCAGAATACTGTGCTCCCAAGCCAATCTAAAAGCTGTGATTACTGTGGAACGAAGATCCCGTACAATTAATGCCGTCAACCAACAGATTAGCTGCATCGCATATAGGATTACATAAATAAGGGGATTAAAGACAAAATGAGTGGATTGGATATACGCAGACAGCCGCCGACATCGGGAAAACCCGTGTACAAGCATGAATATGAGCGGACGGCGTTTGATTATACGACTATTGTGTTTGCGTATGTATTTGCTCCGGTTGGCTTTATATTGGCTGCCATTCGGTTATTATCTACACATTCCAAGAGACAGCGCAAAGCAAGCAATATTAACCTGTTTTATCATGCGTGTATGGGTGCCTTTGTAGAATTGGCGATCTATTTCATTATTAGCAAGCTACTCGGTCAAATCGATTATGTCGCACTCTTGATCAGGCTGGTGATTATCTACGCATTGTTTAGGATTCCCGCCATCAAATTGTCGGTTAGGGCCGTAGGATGGAGAGAGGGATTCACCTATCTTTGCAATGACTATATCGCATTGGTTCTTGTGGACGGCATAAGGCATATCGGCAGCCTATCCGATATTCGCGGATTCAGTGAAGAGAATGTCCGCGAGGTTTTGGAATATTTAAAAGATCAGGGAGTGCTTTCTCCAGATATTGTTTATTATGAAGGACGTGTAGACAATCCATTTGTAAAATTGCCGCCGAAGCTTATTTATTCCAAACGGGCACAAGCACTGGTGCGTGCGCCTGAGAATAACCTTCGCTACCGTAACAAGCGAGACCGGACAGTGTTTGATCGAATCATCATGGCGATTGCCTATTTGTTTGCTCCGCTTGGGTTTGTACTTGCGATGCTTCGTTTTGTAAGCACTCATTATAAGAATGAGCGGAAATCATTTAACTACAAATTGCTCTATCATGTATGTATGGGAGCTTTTATGGAACTTGCTGTCCTCTTCGCCGTGGGGACCTACAAAGGGGATTTTAAGTGGTACACTTTATTGATCATTCTGGTGGTCCTCTACGTGATCTTTATAATTCCGGCGGACAGCTTTGCAGGGAGGGCTACCTTTGCAACAGAAAACTTTGATTTTCTGTGCAAGAAGTATCTCATGCTGATCGTAGTGGATGATGTTAGGCATATTGGTAATTTAGCTGATATCACGAAACAAAGTGAAGATGATGTACGTAGAGACCTACGGTATTTGGTGAGATGGGGGTTACTTGCTTCTGATCTTGTCTATTATGAAGGACGTGTTAAGCTCTTAGATAAACAACCGCCCAATCTTGTACATCCTGACCGGGCACAGCCCTCCGCGGCATCAGAGAACCAGCCATCATCTGGGCGGCAGTCATTGCCGGAGAATAGGCCTAAGCCACCTGTCCAACTGCCGAAATCCATCGTTTGTCCGAGTTGCGGTGCTAAGAGTAGAGTACTTCCTGGGCAGGATAAAATCTGTGACTATTGCGGGACGACGATTCCATACAGTTAGTGTACATACGATTGCCTTCTGCCCCCGGGAATCCGGGGGTTTTACTACACCTAACTACCCGGCCTTGGAGCATCCAGATAAAGTTATTGCATTTTACAAGCCTTTTCCGATATAATGTCCACTAAGAAAACACAAAAGTCTTTGAGGTGAGGACGTTCGTGAGAGAACGCTATTATTTGGTCCGGGAGGACATATTGCCTGATGCTGTACTTAAGACTATGCAGGTTAAACAATTGCTTGAGGCCGGGGATGCGAAGACCGTAAATGAAGGTGTAGAGCAGGTGGGATTAAGCCGAAGCGCTTTTTATAAATACAAGGATGGAATTCACTTGATCCATCAGCTCGAACGAGAGCGGATCGTTACGATTTCCATGGATTTGGAGCACGAATCTGGAATGCTTTCCAAGGTACTAGGCTCTGTAGCGGGACATGGGGCTAATGTGTTGACGATTCACCAGAGTATTCCGCTGCAAGGGCGGGCAAATGTGGTGATCTCCGTAGAAATTTCACACTTAAATGAGGAACTTGGAGAGATGCTGGATAGTCTGAAAGAGATTCCAGGAGTGAAGCGTGCTTTAATCGTTGGACAGGGATAGGAACTATATTCGTAAACTTTTAGGAGGAGACAGATGAAGCCGGTTAAAGTGGGGTTGCTGGGCCTGGGAACAGTAGGCACAGGTGTAGTTCGTATCGTGGAAGGGAATCAAGAGGATTTAAGCAGCCAGGTAGGCTCTTCAATTGTCATTGAACGTATAGCTGTGAATAATTCTAATAAACCACGCGAAATCGAGGTTGATCCTGCTAAAATAACGACAGATCCATGGGATGTGATTCGTGATCCTGAAATTGATGTCATCGTTGAAGTTATGGGGGGAATCGCGGGAACCAAAGAATATATTCTTGAAGCTTTGGAACGCGGTAAACATGTCGTAACTGCGAACAAGGATTTGATGGCGCTGCACGGCTCGGAGATTCTTGCTAAGGCGCAGGAGAAGCAATGTGATGTCTTTTATGAGGCTAGCGTAGCAGGAGGCATTCCGATTATCCGCACACTTATCGAGGGCTTTTCCTCAGATAAGATTATGAAGATTATAGGTATCGTGAATGGAACGACTAATTACATACTAACCAAAATGAGCCAAGAAGGCGCATCCTATAATGATGTGTTAAAAGAAGCGCAGGATCTGGGATACGCAGAGTCTGATCCAACCTCGGATGTGGAAGGCCTGGACGCTGCCCGCAAAATGGCGATTCTCGGAACCTTAGGTTTCCGTACTAACGTGGAGCTGCATGATGTAAGTGTGAGTGGGATTTCTCAGGTGAGTAAGGCGGATATCGCCTTTGCGAAACGTCTCGGATATGAAATTAAGCTGTTAGGCATCGCTGAACGTCAGGATGAAGAATTCAGCATCAGTGTTCAGCCAACCTTGATTCGGGCTAGTCATCCCTTGGCTTCCGTCAATGGCGTGTTCAACGCAGTTTACGTATACGGGGAAGCAGTGGGAGAGACCATGTTCTACGGTGCGGGTGCGGGCGCAATGCCAACTGCAACCTCAGTGGTAGCTGATTTGGTAGCTGTCATTAAGAACCTTAAACTAGGTGTGAATGGATTGAAGCAAAAAGTACCTTACAAGCAGAAAAAGCTTAAGAGTGATGAAGCTATTTTTTATAAAAACTTTTTGCTTCTGCATGTTGATGATAAAGCAGGGGTATTGGCTAAGATTACTCAAGTGTTTGCCGAATATGATGTAAGTTTGGATTCAGTAGTTCAGCAAGCCAATCCCAATAATCCTGATGCGGAGATCATTATTGTCACTCATAACGCTAGTAAAGCAAGCATGAACAAAGTGCTGCGCCATTTCGAGGAGCTGAAAGTCATCCGCCGGATTAAGAGCCATTATCGTGTGGAAGGTTAACCAAGCCACTGAACTAATACTTTCATATTTCAAAACATAGTAAGGAGATTGTACCTGTTATGAGTATTTACGGAAGAGCTAGGGTTAAAGTGCCTGCTAGTACTGCCAATCTTGGTCCGGGCTTCGATACTCTGGGTATGGCTTTGCCGCTATATGCCTGGATTGAGATGGAGGAAGCAGAGGAGACTGTTTTTCATCTGTATGGTGACGAGATGAATGGAGTGGCTCAGGATAAGAGCAATTTACTCTATAAGGTCGCTCAAATGGTATTTGCAGAGGCAGGCGTTACGGTGCCTGAATTATCGATATCCATGTACTCGGAGATTCCGCTTACGCGTGGACTCGGCAGCAGTGCCTCAGCTATTATTGGCGGAATGGCCGCAGCGAACACAATGATTGGCTCTCCGCTGGATAATGCTAAGCTGTTTGATATGGCTACCCAGCTTGAGAAACATCCCGATAATGTGGGTGCCTCCTTGTTTGGCGGCATTATTACTGCCGTGTGGGATGGTGAACATGCGGATTATGTTCGGCTGGAACCACCACAAAATCTTGAGGTGCTGGTGGTTATTCCTGAATTCGAACTGGAAACCACAAAAGCGCGGGGATTGCTTCCAACAGAAATCTCAGTTAGTGATGCTGTGTACAACATCAGCAGAACCTCTCTATTGACGGCTTCGCTGGCATCAGGCCGGCTTGACCTGCTTAGCAGAGCGATGCAGGATCGCCTGCATCAGCCGTATCGTGCACCGCTTATACCGGGCATGGAGAAGCTGCTCGCAGAAGCTCCTGAACATGGTGCTTTAGGGATCGCACTTAGCGGTGCTGGACCGACTCTGCTATGTTTAGTGGATCGCCAAGAGACCCGTAAGAGTGAGCTTGAGGCCTTCTTGAAGAATACGATGCAGGAACATGGCATTTCCGCTCGGACCTGCTGGTTAACACCTTGTGCTTCTGGAGTTACTACAGAGCTGCTTGAAATAAACGAGATGCAAAACGTATCATTTTTGGATATGATAAAAGGAGTACGGTCATGAAATCAATAGCGGTATTGCCGCAGGGCTCGGTATCCCACGAAGCGCTGCTGCATTTGTTTAACGGTGAACCTGTAAAGCTTGTGCATCACAAGTTAATTTCCGATGTATTTCTCTCTACGGCGAATGGTACCACCGATTACAGCGTGATTCCGATTGAAAATACCATTGAAGGCTCAGTTAGTCTTCACATCGATTGGCTCATCAATGAAGTGGATCTGCCAATGCAGACGGAATGGATTTTTCCATCGATACAGAATCTTATCGGTAACCCAAGGGAATTCACAGATACAGACGGCAACAAGGATTTCACCAAGATGGTAAAAATCCTTTCGCATCCCGTAGCAATGGCACAATGTATGCAATTTGTTCGTAAGCATGCCCCTTGGGCTGAACTGGAGTCGGTCGGAAGTACCTCTGAAGCTGTGGAAATCGTCAAAAACAATCCTGGTAAGGGCTGGGCTGCTATCGGTACCGCTCTTGGCGCCGCTACTCATGGGCTGGAGATTGTAGATCGGCAAATTACAGATCACAACAACAACTACACACGGTTTGTCCTGGTTGGTCCACAGAAGATAGATCTTCCGCGGAGCAGCACAGGAGTAAAGACGAGTGTTCTAGTAACGCTGCCAGAGGATTTTCCAGGTGCCTTGCATCAGGTGCTTGCTGCTTTTTCCTGGCGGAAACTGAATTTATCGCGGATTGAATCACGACCAACGAAGAAGAAGCTGGGTACTTATTATTTTTATATTGATGTGCTGGAACCGATAGAATCTGTTCTGCTGCCAGGGGCTATTGAAGAAATTAGTGCTTTAGGCTGTCAGGTAAGGATTCTGGGCTCGTATCCCACATACACCTATGAGGAAGAGAAAGCGGAGGTGCAGTAAATTCATGGCTGAGCAATGGATCTATTTGGATGGACAACACGTAACGAAGGAAAATGCAAAGGTATCCGTTTTTGATCACGGTTTTTTGTATGGAGACGGTATTTTTGAAGGTATCCGTATCTATAACGGCAATATTTTTAAATGTAAAGAGCATTTGGACAGACTGTATGATTCGGCAAAATCGATCATGCTGGACATTCCGCTAACGTATGATGAGATGCTGGAAGCTATGGCTGAAACGATTCGTCTTAACGACATGCGTAACGGCTATATTCGACTGATCGTCTCCCGGGGACCAGGGAACTTAGGTCTTGATCCACGCCGTTGTCCAAAAGCTAGTGTAATTATTATCGTTGAGCAACTGGCTATTTACCCAGAACAAGCGTATTTGAACGGACTTCGTGCAGTTTCTGTGTCCCAACGCCGTAATATTCCGGATGCACTCAATCCAAAGATCAAATCGCTTAATTACCTAAACAATATCCTAGTAAAAATCCAATCCAACTTGGCAGAAGCCGACGAAGCCATCATGATGAACGCTCAAGGTTATGTTACTGAGGGATCGGGCGATAATATTTTCATTATCAAAAATGGTGTAGTTTTCACTCCTCCATGTTACTTGGGAGCCCTTGAAGGAATTACCCGTCTGGCGATCATTGAGCTCTGTGAGAAATTAGGTATTAAACTGAAAGAAGAACCGTTCACAATGCATGATGTTTATATAGCGGACGAGGTGTTCTTCACTGGCACAGCTGCTGAGGTTATTGCAGCACGTGAAATTGACGGCCGGATCATTGGTGAAGGACAAGCGGGTCCAATCACTTTGAAGCTGCTCGAAGAGTTCCGTAATGTGGTTGATAAAGATGGCTATAAGGTTTGGGAATAAAGACTAATCATACAACGTAAATAGCATTGAATACGCATCAGAAGTCCTTTTATGCATACATGCAGAAGAAAACGGGAGTCTCCGGTTAATCTTTTCATGGATCATGAAAGGATTTTTTTTATTTCGGGGATGTCATTCGCCCATGGGCTGCATAAGATGTAGTAACGAAGGAGGCGGCTGTACCGCATATAACTTTGTAAGAGAGCAATGTTCCATGAAAAGGGTGTTTGCTTTCGAAGTCAGTTTTGCTGTGTAGCTGTAAAGAAAGCAATACTCCACAAAACTTTTAGGAGGTTAATGCTACGTGAAAATACACATTGTCAAACAAGGCGATAGTTTGTATGCCTTATCGCAAAAGTACGGAGTGCCGTTACAAAAAATTATTGAAGCAAACCCGCAGATCAGTAATCCGAATGTGTTAGCGGTTGGAGACAAAGTAAAAATACCTACGGCCCCTGTATCCGTACCGGAGAACAGTGAAGTTTACTACAAGCACACCGTTAAACAAGGAGATACCTTGTGGAAATTATCTAAAGCCTGGGGAATTCCTTTAAAGGATATGGTTGAGGCCAATCCCCAACTAAAGAATCCAAATGTACTTATGCTAGGGGAAGTAGTTAATATTCCTAAAAAAGTATCCAATACCTCACCGACACAGCCTGGGTATACACCGTCTAACGCGTCAGAGAAAACGCAGGTGGGTGGCAAGGAATATACAGGTCCTAAAGAACAGCCTGCTGCTGAGGTAGTGCCTGCACCTAAACCAGAAACTAAACCAGAAGTAAAACCAGAAGCTAAACCTGCACCTAAACCAGTGACAAATATCTCACCTGAATCCAATTCTGCACCACACCCATCGCTAAACATCGCCCCAATTAATACACAAAATATTGCACCCAATCCTGCGCCTAATATGCAAATGGAAGTTGCTCCAGTGCAAGAAATTGAAATGCAGAGTTTATTTGTTCAGATTACGGTTCCAAATCAAGAGCCGGTTGCTCAACAAGAAGCACCTAAAGCTGAGAAGAAAGCAGACAATGATTGCTCATGGGATAATTCCAACGGATACCCGGGCCTGGGAGGAAATCCTTATCTCTATGATTCATATCAAAATAGCCCTAATATGAACATGAACTGGGCACCAAGTTATGTTCAGCCAATGGCTTATGCACCAGAATGTATTTCACCATGTTATTTTTCGGGCAATATGTATTCTAATATGAGTCCAGAACAGTGGAATCCCAATGCCGCGCCAAACATAAGCCCGGAACAGTGGAATCCCAATGCTGCACCAAACATAAGCCCGGAACAGTGGAATCCCAATGCCGCGCCAAACATAAGCCCAGAACAGTGGAATCCAAATGCCGCGCCAAACATAAGCCCAGAACAATGGAATCCCAATGCAGCGCCTAACGTGAGCCCAGAACAATGGAGTCCCAATGCTGCCCCTAATATGAGTCCAGGACAGTGGAATCCGATGGAGGCTAATGTTGCTGGCATGAACGTAGGCGGGGATTTCTCCCCGTATGCTGTTCCTCAATATGGAGGACAGACGCCGAACCTTCCTTGGCCAACTTGTGGGTGCGGAGGCGTGCATATTCCACCAGTGCAAACTTATTCATATGACATGCCTGTATACAACACCTATCCTGAATATGGGAATCCAAACGCTTTTTCTGCATATGGAGCAGGAATGCCTAATCAGGGAATGGTTCCTACTTCTACGCTTGGAGCATTTGGCGGACAGGATAACTCTAATATTCCATCCAATCCGCAGTATCCAGGGATAGGTAATTATTCGCAGCATAATCGGGTGCCGGAAATTCAAGAACCTGAAGCGTTCGTGCAGGAATCTCCTGAAGCGGCTAGAACAGAGACTGATGAGTCAACTTCTAACGCTTCTCTCAAGAATAAGGGGAGTGTAGTAAAGGAAACAGCAACAGGCAAAAAAGCAAAGACCTCAGGTCAACCTAGCAGCAAGAAAAGCAAAGCTGCTACGAAATCTCAAGGTTCAGCAGCGAGTACTAAAAAACGTAGAAATCCTTGGATTTCAAACTAATAAATTTATAAAACAAGCCGCTGTCCGGACTCACGTGTAGATTCTGTATCCTTAGAATCTACACGTTTTTTATAGGTAGATAGGGATAAAAGATGTTAAATTAAGTGGGGCAAAAGCACTTATTTATAAAATATAAATTTTTAAGTATTGTTTTTATATAGGGATATATGGTACATTATAAATCCAGTCGCAAAGAGGAACTATAAAGCTTTCGGTTGGTGAATGTTAATCTGAATTAGATTGCAATGAACTTTGAAAAAAAAGAGTTGCAATAAATCAGAAAACATGATACAGTATAAGAGTTGCTGCTGAGACATTAAACGGTGCCAACGAGAACTTGATCTTTGAAAACTGAACAACGAGTGAGTAGGAAATCACGTAAGTGAAATCCAAAATTAGAGAATTAATTTTCTCGTCAGATGTTTCAAAATGAGCATATCGCTCTTTTCAATACTAATTGGAGAGTTTGATCCTGGCTCAGGACGAACGCTGGCGGCGTGCCTAATACATGCAAGTCGAGCGGAGTTACTTTGAAAGCTTGCTTTCAAAGTAACTTAGCGGCGGACGGGTGAGTAACACGTAGGCAACCTGCCCTTCAGACTGGGATAACTACCGGAAACGGTAGCTAATACCGGATAATTTCTTTTTTCTCCTGAGAGAAGAATGAAAGACGGAGCAATCTGTCACTGAGGGATGGGCCTGCGGCGCATTAGCTAGTTGGTGGGGTAACGGCCCACCAAGGCGACGATGCGTAGCCGACCTGAGAGGGTGAACGGCCACACTGGGACTGAGACACGGCCCAGACTCCTACGGGAGGCAGCAGTAGGGAATCTTCCGCAATGGGCGAAAGCCTGACGGAGCAACGCCGCGTGAGTGATGAAGGTTTTCGGATCGTAAAGCTCTGTTGCCAGGGAAGAACGTCCGGTAGAGTAACTGTTACCGGAGTGACGGTACCTGAGAAGAAAGCCCCGGCTAACTACGTGCCAGCAGCCGCGGTAATACGTAGGGGGCAAGCGTTGTCCGGAATTATTGGGCGTAAAGCGCGCGCAGGCGGCTATTTAAGTCTGGTGTTTAAACCTTGGGCTCAACCTGAGGTCGCACTGGAAACTGGGTGGCTTGAGTACAGAAGAGGAAAGTGGAATTCCACGTGTAGCGGTGAAATGCGTAGATATGTGGAGGAACACCAGTGGCGAAGGCGACTTTCTGGGCTGTAACTGACGCTGAGGCGCGAAAGCGTGGGGAGCAAACAGGATTAGATACCCTGGTAGTCCACGCCGTAAACGATGAGTGCTAGGTGTTAGGGGTTTCGATACCCTTGGTGCCGAAGTTAACACAGTAAGCACTCCGCCTGGGGAGTACGGTCGCAAGACTGAAACTCAAAGGAATTGACGGGGACCCGCACAAGCAGTGGAGTATGTGGTTTAATTCGAAGCAACGCGAAGAACCTTACCAGGTCTTGACATCCCTCTGAATCTGCTAGAGATAGCAGCGGCCTTCGGGACAGAGGAGACAGGTGGTGCATGGTTGTCGTCAGCTCGTGTCGTGAGATGTTGGGTTAAGTCCCGCAACGAGCGCAACCCTTAACTTTAGTTGCCAGCAGGTAATGCTGGGCACTCTAGAGTGACTGCCGGTGACAAACCGGAGGAAGGTGGGGATGACGTCAAATCATCATGCCCCTTATGACCTGGGCTACACACGTACTACAATGGCCGGTACAACGGGAAGCGAAGCCGCGAGGTGGAGCCAATCCCATCAAAGCCGGTCTCAGTTCGGATTGCAGGCTGCAACTCGCCTGCATGAAGTCGGAATTGCTAGTAATCGCGGATCAGCATGCCGCGGTGAATACGTTCCCGGGTCTTGTACACACCGCCCGTCACACCACGAGAGTTTACAACACCCGAAGTCGGTGGGGTAACCCGCAAGGGAGCCAGCCGCCGAAGGTGGGGTAGATGATTGGGGTGAAGTCGTAACAAGGTAGCCGTATCGGAAGGTGCGGCTGGATCACCTCCTTTCTATGGAGAATCGTTCTCTGCAATGAGGACATTCAAATCGGAAGTTTAACTTCCAAAACTCAGGTTTAGGCCTGTTACTCACTCGTTGCTCAGTTTTGAGAGTTTAAGCTCTCAAGTAAGACTTGATCCTTGAAAACTGGATACCGAAACGAATTTGCGTTTTAGAACATCTTTTAGCAACTTGTGCAAACAAGTAAATGTTATTAGTGAGATGATTCCAAAGAGAATGTCATCGTATGATATTTTTCTACGGAAAAATCAAGGTTAAGCTAATAAGAGCACACGGAGGATGCCTAGGCGCCAGGAGCCGACGAAGGACGTGGCGAACAACGAAACTGCCTCGGGGAGCTGTAAGCAAGCTTTGATCCGGGGGTGTCCGAATGGGGAAACCCAGCTGTGGTAATTCGCAGTTACTCATTTCTGAATACATAGGAAATGTAGAGGCAGACCAGGGGAACTGAAACATCTAAGTACCCTGAGGAAGAGAAAACAATAGTGATTCCGTCAGTAGCGGCGAGCGAACGCGGAACAGCCTAAACCTAAGAGCTTGCTCTTAGGGGTTGTGGGACGTCTCACATGGAGTTACAAAGGAATATGGTAGGTGAAGAGGTCTGGAAAGGCCCGCGATAGAGGTAAAAGCCCTGTAGCCTAAACTGTGTTCTCTCCGAGACGGATCCCGAGTAGTGCGGGGCACGTGAAACCCCGTATGAATCCAGCAGGACCATCTGCTAAGGCTAAATACTACCTGGCGACCGATAGTGAAACAGTACCGTGAGGGAAAGGTGAAAAGCACCCCGGAAGGGGAGTGAAATAGAACCTGAAACCGTGTGCTTACAAAAAGTCAGAGCCCTATTAATGGGTGATGGCGTGCCTTTTGTAGAATGAACCGGCGAGTTACGTTTAACATGCAAGGTTAAGCCGAGAAGGTGGAGCCGCAGCGAAAGCGAGTCTGAATAGGGCGAATTAGTATGTGGACGTAGACCCGAAACCGTGTGATCTACCCCTGTCCAGGGTGAAGGTGCGGTAACACGCACTGGAGGCCCGAACCCACGTACGTTGAAAAGTGCGGGGATGAGGTGGGGGTAGCGGAGAAATTCCAATCGAACTCGGAGATAGCTGGTTCTCCCCGAAATAGCTTTAGGGCTAGCCTCGGTATAAGAGTAGTGGAGGTAGAGCACTGATTGGGTGCGGGGTCCGCAAGGATTACCAAGCTCAGTCAAACTCCGAATGCCATATACTTATTGCCGGGAGTCAGACAGTGAGTGCTAAGATCCATTGTCAAAAGGGAAACAGCCCAGACCATCAGCTAAGGTCCCCAAGTGTGTGTTAAGTGGGAAAGGATGTGGAGTTGCACAGACAACCAGGATGTTGGCTTAGAAGCAGCCACCATTGAAAGAGTGCGTAATAGCTCACTGGTCGAGTGACTCTGCGCCGAAAATGTAACGGGGCTAAACACACCACCGAAGCTATGGCTAGATACTATGTATCTGGGGTAGGGGAGCGTTGTGTAGGGGTTGAAGGTGTACTGAAAAGAGCGCTGGACACTACACAAGTGAGAATGCCGGTATGAGTAACGAAAAGATCAGTGAGAATCTGATCCGCCGAAAGCCCAAGGTTTCCTGAGGAAGGCTCGTCCGCTCAGGGTAAGTCGGGACCTAAGGCGAGGCCGAAAGGCGTAGTCGAAGGACAACAGTTTGAAATTACTGTACCACCGTAATCCGCTATGAGCGATGGGGTGACGCAGGAGGGTAGTGACGCGGACTGATGGATGTCCGTCTAAGCAGTGAGGCTGATGTGTAGGCAAATCCGCACATCGTTAAGGCTGGGCTGTGATGGGGAGCGAAAATTATAGTAGCGAAGGTCATGATCTCACACTGCCAAGAAAAGCCTCTAGCCAGGAGAAGGTGCCCGTACCGCAAACCGACACAGGTAGGCGAGAAGAGAATTCTAAGGCGCGCGGAAGAACTCTCGTTAAGGAACTCGGCAAAATGACCCCGTAACTTCGGGAGAAGGGGTGCCCCGGTAGTGTGAATAGCACGAGGGGGCCGCAGTGAAAAGGCCCAAGCGACTGTTTAGCAAAAACACAGGTCTGTGCGAAGCCGCAAGGCGAAGTATACGGGCTGACGCCTGCCCGGTGCTGGAAGGTTAAGGGGAGTGGTTAGGGGTAACCCGAAGCTATGAACCGAAGCCCCAGTAAACGGCGGCCGTAACTATAACGGTCCTAAGGTAGCGAAATTCCTTGTCAGGTAAATTCTGACCCGCACGAATGGCGTAACGACTTGGGCGCTGTCTCAACGAGAGATCCGGTGAAATTTTAATACCTGTGAAGATGCAGGTTACCCGCGACAAGACGGAAAGACCCCATGGAGCTTTACTGCAGCTTGATATTGAATTTGGGTACGATCTGTACAGGATAGGTGGGAGCCGTAGAAATCGGAGCGCAAGCTTCGGTGGAGGCGCCGTTGGGATACCACCCTGATCGTATCTAGGTTCTAACCTAGTACCCTTACCGGGTACGGGGACCGTGTCAGGCGGGCAGTTTGACTGGGGCGGTCGCCTCCTAAAGAGTAACGGAGGCGTTCCAAGGTTCCCTCAGAATGGTTGGAAATCATTCGCAGAGTGCAAAGGCATAAGGGAGCTTGACTGCGAGACCTACAAGTCGAGCAGGGACGAAAGTCGGACTTAGTGATCCGGTGGTACCGCATGGAAGGGCCATCGCTCAACGGATAAAAGCTACCCTGGGGATAACAGGCTTATCTCCCCCAAGAGTCCACATCGACGGGGAGGTTTGGCACCTCGATGTCGGCTCATCGCATCCTGGGGCTGAAGTAGGTCCCAAGGGTTGGGCTGTTCGCCCATTAAAGCGGTACGCGAGCTGGGTTCAGAACGTCGTGAGACAGTTCGGTCCCTATCTGTCGTGGGCGCAGGAAATTTGAGAGGAGCTGTCCTTAGTACGAGAGGACCGGGATGGACGTACCGCTGGTGCACCAGTTGTTCCGCCAGGAGCATGGCTGGGTAGCTACGTACGGACGGGATAAGCGCTGAAAGCATCTAAGCGTGAAGCCCCCCTCAAGATGAGATTTCCCAATTAGTAAGACCCCTTGAAGACGACGAGGTAGATAGGTTGGAGGTGGAAGTGCAGCAATGCATGGAGCTGACCAATACTAATCGGTCGAGGGCTTATCCTATACTTAGAATGCAGATTCGTTTCGGATTCAGTTTTCAGGCATCAAGCTCAGATTTATATAGTCCAAGTGACTGTGTGATGATGAATTTGTTTTCAGCATTTGGCGATGCTGAGACCTGAATAATGCATTTGTACCGCAAATGCCCGTTTGGTGGCGATAGCGGAGGGGTTCCACGCGTACCCATCCCGAACACGACCGTTAAGCCCTCCAGCGCCGATGGTACTTGGACCGAAGGGTCCTGGGAGAGTAGGACGTTGCCAAGCACGCAAGACCACTGTTGAGTATTCGACAGTGGTCTTTTTGTTGTACGATGTTTAGCAGTTTATTATAAGGATAGGCAATCACTGTGAAGTGGTTTTTGAATGAAAATTAGTTCATGGAGGCAAATGATCATGATTATATGGATCAATGGTGCTTTTGGTCCAGGGAAGACAGAAACCGCAAATGAAATTTATCGAAGAAAAACATAGCTAGCGAATATGATGGAATAATTATCGTACCTATGACCCTAGTGAATCCGGATTATTGCAGGGAAATCATCAGCAAGTTAATTGATGGAGGTATTGAGCTTTATCATTTTAGTTTGTGTGCCTCCCGAGAGACCTTGCTTAAGAGATTAAGCATTAGAGTGAAGGAAAAGACTCTTGGGCTGCTCAGCAGATCGACAGGTGCATCAGAGGGCTTGATCACGAGGTATTTAAGCAGCATCTAGACACGAATGATAGAACTATAGGTGAAATCGTTGAGATAATATCTCAAAAGCTTCATATCAATCTATTACCTAGGAAGAGTAAAAAGAAAAATAATTAGTTTAGGTATTGCTATACTTAATAATACATGATATAATCTTTTTTGTTGTCAAAACAATTTGTTTTTAAAACGGCCCGTTGGTCAAGGGGTTAAGACACCTCCCTTTCACGGAGGTAACATGGGTTCGAATCCCATACGGGTCACCATTTCTTCTTGAAACAACATTAGACTTCTAGAAAAAATGGTTGCATTACAGTTTTGATTGTGTTATGATAATTAAGTTGCTTCTTTACATGGAGGCTTAGCTCAGCTGGGAGAGCATCTGCCTTACAAGCAGAGGGTCGGGGGTTCGATCCCCTCAGCCTCCACCATAACACATCCCTAAAAGTGAAGTTAATGCTTCACTGAGGAATCCGGATACTTTCCGAGGAATCCAAGGGAATTAATACTTTTTACTGACGCGGGGTGGAGCAGCCCGGTAGCTCGTCGGGCTCATAACCCGAAGGTCGCAGGTTCAAATCCTGCCCCCGCAACCAATTTTCATTAAGCAATTATTCTTCTGGAACCGTGGTGTAGTTGGCCTAACATGCCTGCCTGTCACGCAGGAGACCGCGGGTTCGAATCCCGTCGGTTCCGCCATTTTCTTGCTTTATGAGCCATTAGCTCAGTTGGTAGAGCACCTGACTTTTAATCAGGGTGTCGAAGGTTCGAGTCCTTCATGGCTCACTTCTTTAGTGAGTCGGACATCAATACATACCGTGTGCGGACGTGGCTCAGCGGTAGAGCATCGCCTTGCCAAGGCGAGGGTCGCGGGTTCGATTCCCGTCGTCCGCTCCATATAAATTTTGCGCCCTTAGCTCAGCTGGATAGAGCGTTTGACTACGAATCAAAAGGCCGGGAGTTCGAATCTCTCAGGGCGCGCCATATTTTAACTTAATACTTTGCCGGTGTGGCGGAATGGCAGACGCGCTCGACTCAAAATCGAGAGGGAAACCGTGGAGGTTCGAGTCCTCTCACCGGTATATCGAAAAAACTTGTAAGATTGCTTCCAGCAATTTTACAAGTTTTTTTTATTTTTTAAATATAGCTATTTCTAGTGGTCTTTTTGTTTCGCTGAATGCTTCTAGTAGCATATATTGTGAATCATACATCACTTCCAAAATAAGGTTTATCAACTATTATTATGTATTATAATGTAAATTAAAGGGAGTGAAAATATTCATGTTCTTCACCATCCTATCTACTGTAGAAGTTAACGAGGATGTTGTATTTCTAACAGAGCTATACGATAGGTATTATCCTATTATGAAAAAGAAGGCTTATGAGATCTTGCAGGACTATGATGTTGTTGATGATATGATACAGGAGTCCTTCGTCAGACTAATCAGTAAAGCCGCATTATTGCGTTCCCTAGACCTGCATAAACAAGTATCCTATCTGGTCCATACCGTACATAATACTAGTATTAATCATGCGAAGCAGCGCAAAAGACATCTGAATCATACCTCTTCAGGGATAACCGCTGACAGTATAGAGCAAATAGCCGACAAGCAGCCTAGCATCGAGGAGATGTATAGCCTCAAGGAGGATTACACAGAGATTGCCAAGATACTCAGTGAGTTATCAGAACGGGATCAGACTTTATTGTATAACAAGTACATTCTTGAATGGAGTGATCACAAGCTTGCTGCTTCTATGGATGTCCAAGCGGTGAATATTAGATCCTATTTGACCAGAGCCAGGCGCAGAGCAATGAAGCTGCTTCTTAAGAATGGCGGAAGTGGAGTATGAAGAAACATCTGCATAAGAAAAAAATAGAGGGAAATTACGAAGAAATCTTTATTTGCATGACCTTAGAGAGTAGAATATGCTGAACCTGCTGTACAGGAGAAGATAATAATACCCTTTATAGTATATCTCGGTGACATCTGTTTCGCTGACTATTGAGAGTGGGAGAACAATAAAGAATTATACGGATTATGATACTTCTATTACTCTCACCCTACAAAAGAGGTAAAACAGCAGCAATCAATGGTCTGATGTGAAGTCTTGGACCCAGTCTTTCTCGAGCATGGGCTAACATGCTTCGAACGGGTTTAACTATGTCAATTCCGGGAATACCTACCGGGTGGTACATATAACAAAATTTGTGGAATATAGTACGGTTCTGGAGACAATAAACTCCTATTCGTATGAATTCAAGTATTAAGACTCCGATTCTAGCCTAGCAAAAAAGAGCAGCGCTTATGCTGCTCTTTTTTGATTTAGAGTGTTGCAGGTTTCTATGCGAAGTTGTCTATTAAAATATGGGGCTCGGTTTAGTCTTATCAAGTAGAGTTTTCGCCTACTAAACTTCATAACCTAGATGTGGTAAGACCAAAAAGTAACATATTAAAAAAATAATGTGTTGATATTTTTTTAATATGTTACTATAATAATATTCAAGAGTTGTATTTTAATGGCAGGAGGTAATGAAATGGATTTATATAAAGATAACTTCGAAAACTTTTCAGAACTCTTTAATTACATCCAAGAATACAAAAAAGAAAAACCAGCACAAACAGCACTTTCCATAGGGAAGATATTCTCTGAACATAACTTTTACTACTTCTACGATAGTGGTACAAGTAAGGTTGTGATGCTTGACAATGATATAGCTCAGTTATTTGAATTGTTAATTTCCTCTAATAAAAGCTTAGATGAATTAAATCAATATATTTATGCTCACAACGTTAATGTAGATGAATTAATGACTTCAATTAATGAGGAGGATTTATTCAAAGGATTCAAAATTAAGCACTTATATAATGACATATCCCTAGAGTATATAAAAAATGAAATGAATACAGGGACAACGCAACTCATTTTGGAATTAACTGGAAAATGCAACATGCGTTGTCGCTATTGTATATATCATGATGGGTATCCTCACAATCGGGCGTTTACTTCAAAAAGAATGTCATCTGATACGGCGCTTAAATCTATTGATTACATGAAACTTTATGGGGATCAGCAGGAAGTTTCTATTACTTTTTATGGTGGAGAGCCTTTACTTGAATTCGAGCTATTAAAAGAAGTTATTGAATACTCGAAGGTTGCTTTAGCAGGAAGGACTATACAATTTTCTTTTACTACTAACTTGTCTGTATTAACCCCCAAAATGGCTGAATATTTTTCTACCGTTGACAATTTATCTATTCTTTGTAGCATTGATGGTCCCAAAGAAATACATGATATGTATCGAGTTTATAAGAATGGCTCAGGCTCATTTGATGACGTTTTCAAGAAATTCAAATTATTAAATAGTGTAGCTAGAAAAAATGGTAAAGAAATGCACATAAGTGCAAATGCGGTGTACATGCCTCCGTTTAGCGAAGAAAAGGTTTCTCAAATAGATGACTTTTTTACAAATTTAGATTTTACTCATGAAGATTTCCGATATCAATTAGGTTATGCCGGTCCTGGTACTGTGCCTGAAGAATTGCTTAAAAGCTCCGATTATAATGACCAATCGCTACGACAATGGCAGGATAAGCAAATCAGTATTACTAGCAATTTGGAAGAAATTAAAGAACAAACTATCTTTAATTCACTTGACAGAATTCATAAAAGAAGTGTAACAAAAAGAGCTACTAATTTTGTGCCAATGAACGGTTGTTGTGTTGTTGGATCCCGACGATTATTTGTTTCCGCAGATGGCGATTTTCTCGCATGTGAAAGGATAGGAAACAGTCCTTCAATAGGAGATATAAATCAAGGGATTATTGAGGAAAAGATTTATAAAAAATATGTTTATGAATTTTCCGAAGTTTGGGAAAATATTTGCTCTGATTGTTGGGCTGCTAAACTTTGTAGTAGTTGTTATGTAGACAGAATGGATTCTTCGGGAGTCAGGGAACCTGATCTTGCAGAGTGTGAATATTATAGAAGTACAACAGAACGTAGTTTAAGGAATTATCACAACTTACTTAGGACATCACCGGAACAGTTAGCAATCTTTAATGAAGATGTTCTTTTATAACAATTGATTTCTCGGTTTAATTGTTCTCATTTAAACCTGGATAAATACATAATGAAAGGAGGTGAGAATATGCTGAAAATTATGAATCCATATCAACAGCAAGCTATTGACAATGAGAGCATAGCTTTTCGTGCGCCATGTGTGTGTAACTCTAAATTAGCGAACCAAGCAGCTACTAAGGTTTCAGGAACTGGTTGTCAATGCTCTTGCATCGGTTCAGTAAATGAAGCGGCTAACCAAGACGCAGCAAGAAACTAGTTTTACAAACCAGCAGTATGTGTAATTCTCAATTAACGAACTATTCAGTTAAATAAAATTTCAGAACCTGATTGTAATTGCTCTTGCGTCGGTTCTGTAAACAACGCGTATAACTCCGACGCGGCAAGAAATTGAGTTTCACAATACAACAGTGTCTTCGTCCAATACCGACGAAGACACTGTTGTATTCAAATCTAAGGTTGTTAGACTGGAGTTACTCTTCAGAAGGCTATGACCTATATTGAAATACAATAACCATACCACATTATTCTTCAGGGTTTAGTCACGTCCTTAGTACTTAGAACACAATTAATACTGGAGGATAATTGAGATGAAGAAATTCAACAATTTTAGACACTTTAGTAACTACTTTGCTATTATAAAAACTACTCTAAGCGTATTATTCGCCTCTTCAAAAAAATACTTCATATTAATTTTAGTCTTAAGTTCTGTTATGGCTTTACCTGATATCATAAACTTAATTGTATGGCAGCATATAATAGATCAAATAGGTTCTCTTTTAATAAATGACACCAAAGATTATATTATCATAATATATCTCTTTCTTCTTCATTTCATTATTGTACTAATAAAATTAATTATTAATAAAACTACAAATTATGTAAAGGAAATTTATACTGTATTAGTTGATAAGTATATAACAAATAAAACTATTGAAATTGTAGACAGCATGGAAATGCAAGATTTCGAAGATCCAAGACTACATAATGACATCCAAAAAACAAATGACGAGTCAACAGTGAGAAGTATAGGTATTTTGAATAACATTGTTGAGATTATCATGAATATGACTTTATTCGTTGGTACAATAAGTATATTGGCATCTTACCAGATAAGTATAGTGATTATCATCATACTATCAATAGTCCCAAGTACAATAATTAATTTAAAATCTATGTCAAAGTTATTTGAAGTATATGATAAACGATATGAAAAAACTAGGTACTATAGTTCTTTAAAGGATATGATAGTTACATATGAAAATTTCAAAGAAATGAAATTATTTTCCAACATATCTTTTATACAGAATATCATTAATAATATTTTTGAAAAGATAATTGAGCAAGATAAAAATGTAAAAAGAACTTTAACTATAAAATCTACAGTAGGTGATTCTATTCAACATTTACTGACCTATTTATTGAAAATAATTATAGTTGTTAATGGTATTATGAGTAAACTGTCAATCGGTGTGATCATAATGAGTATTGAAACTGCTACCAAGCTGCAAAATGCTTTGATCAATTTAATAAGCTGTGCTTTGACACTATATGAAAATTGTTTGTATTTATTGAGCTTTGAAAGGTTAAACAAAATAAATTCAATAAAAAGCGAGGAAGTTAGTGAGGATTTAATAAAGGATTTTGTCGTGGATTCAATTGAGTTTATAGGAGTTTATTTTAAATATCCAAGCTCATGTAACCATATATTAGAAGATATAAATTTGACATTAAAAAAAGGATTTGATTATGCAGTTGTCGGATATAACGGAAGTGGAAAAACTACGTTGATCAAGCTCATTTTAGGGTTATATGCACCAACAAAAGGCGAGATATTAATCAATGGCATTAATAGAACTATGTACGACAAGAAAGCCTATTTCGAGAAAATGAGCGCGATGTTCCAGGATTTTGTGAAGTTTCCGCTTACAATAAGAGAAAATATTGGAATTTCAATGGTTGATAATATTAACAATATGCCAGTTATAATAGAAGCTTCCGTCTTAGGTCAAGCACATGATTTTATTAATGAATTGAATAGGAAATTTGATACAAAATTATTGATTGGATGGGAAAATAGTGAGGATATTTCAACAGGACAATGGCAAAGACTTGCTATCTCAAGAAGTTTCGTCCGGGAAGCAGACGTTATGGTATTTGATGAACCAACAGCAGCTTTAGATGCTAAGACAGAAAGTGAAGTCTTTGAAAATATGGTAAACAAAAAAACAGAGAGGATTAATATAATTATTACTCATAGATTCACTAATATAAAAAATATTGATCAAATAATTGTAATACACGAAGGAAAAGTAGACGCTGTGGGGGATCATGATTTTCTGATTAGCAATAATAAAATATATGCGGAGCTGTATGACATTCAAGCAGACAACTATAAAGGATTCATTAAAGAGCCTGCTCTTGCTGGTGAGTTGTTAAAATAATATAAAGAGCTCAAAGCAGTAATCAGTGCTTGACAAAGTGTCCAAAAGGTGAAAATGGAAAAACATCTGATACTCCTGTATTGTTGTAATTCTTGAAGAAGGAATAAACAGATGTCTATATAGTATATCAACAAAATGCTTGACATACTTAATTTTTCAGTTTTCATACTCGTCCTATATGAATTTTATCTTTAACTACGGTGAGATTAAACTTGGATTTGCATAACTACTTCAATTCTTTTAAACAATCTAACTCATTATTTTCTTTAAAATGTTCTACAAAGTTCGATACTGAAAAATTCTTAGCATTTATTTTTAAAATTTGCAACTGATATGCAGCATATTGTTCTGCACTTATAACAGGCTTATAACTTCTTGTTAATACGGTGCCACTATATACAATGTCAGAAATTTCAATATATTCCTTTTTCAATAAATTCCGAACCGCTGCTTGAACGGTATTAATACCCAATCCGTCCCCTTTATCTGCGATGGCTGATGCGGTTAAATTTCCGCCATCTCGCCAAAAAACCAATAACACATCTTGTTCTTTTTGACTGATTCTAGGCAGTTTTTTCATTTCATTCACCTTTCATATAGTAGGTTGTGTTTATTATAATTGCTAAATTACAATATATCAATCTTAAAATAGTGACATCATATTTTTTTATTCTTAAAATTTACTGGTTTGTTATTAGAGCATATTAAGGGATATATGAGTGATTTACAAAGAAAGAATCAACGTTAGGCAATACCAACATTGCAGTAAAATATTTAGATGATATTTTTTTGATGTCACTATTTATTTGAAACATTATATATATAACGCTCGGTTGAAGTTCGTGTACGGCAGGATACTAATGAAGCAGAGAAGAATAGCAAAGCCAAACCATTTATTTAAGAAAAATTTAAGATCTACACACCTAGATTTTTAAGGTGTTGAATCTATACTTTGTACCAAGAAGAATAGGGATAAAATGGAAATGGAGAAAGGTGAACGTAGCAAGCTAAAGAACAGGAAACCCAAGTTAGTAAGAATATCAGTATTCACAATTGTTCTTCTCGGAGTGCTAATAGGAACAGCAAGTAAACTGAATTTAGATTCACAAAAGGTCTTGCCATTCTTTGGACAGAACACTTATGCCAGTCCATATATTTATGTCTATGACAGAGAGTCTGATCAAGCCATTTACGAAGAAAGTGCGGGAGCCAAGGTTTATCCTGCTTCACTGACAAAAATTATGACCGCAATTGTCACCCTTGAGCATGTTGATGACTTATCTGTAATCGCGCCGGTAGACCGGAGAACGTTCGGCGAGCTTCTTGCAAGTAACTCTTCTATGGCCGGATTTTGCGAAGATGAGGAGGTTACCTACCAAGACTTGTTATATGGGACGCTTCTCACTTCTGGCGGTGAAGCGGCAAACACTTTAGCTGTCCATGTTGCGGGAAGTGTGGAAAATTTTGTTCTGATGATGAATGATAAAGCCGCTGAATTCAGCTTAAATGGTACACATTTCACTAGTCCTGAGGGCCTTCATGATGACAATCAGTATACAACCGCTTCAGACGTGGGAAAGCTTTTGGATTATGCATTAGCTAACGAGGATTTTAAAAAGATGTTTACTCAAGAGACATACCTGACGACATCAACAACAGACCATCCAGAAGGGATTCTGTTAGAATCGACGGTACTGAAGTACCTTAATGAAGATCAGCAAATCGGCTTCAAAATTATTGGAGGTAAATCGGGAACTACATCTGCTGCTGGACAATGTTGGGCAACACTTGGGTTAGTGAATAACCGTGAGTATATAGTCATCGTCATGGGGGCGCCATTAGAGGACATTAGTCATCCAGATCAGGCTCAGATTAGGGATACTTTAAATTTATACGGAAAATTAAGTCAGTTGAAATAAACGATAAAATGTAGAATTACATATTAAAAATGGAGGTGTCTTAGTGAAAAAAATCATAATGTTTGTATTAACTATAACCATTTTGATTGGAGGAAGCCTCTACTTCCAAAATCGAAGCAGCTACTCAGAATATGCAAGCATACAGGATGATAAAACCATCTCAGAGGATTTAATTATCTTAGATAATAATCCGAAGGATGTAAAGTCAGAGAATAAGAGTCCGGGCAATGAGGAAACTCCAAAGGATGCAACGCTAGATGATAAAAGGACTTTTGAGGATATTGCCTTGGACAAACGTCTTGATGAAGGGAGGAAAAAAAATGAAAGAACTTATCGGGAGCAAGGAAGAAAAGAGTCATCAATTAGGCCAACAATAGAAGTTCCATCTCTTTCTATCGAGGATATAACAGGCATCTACAAAACAGTTGATGCATACATGAGAGAAAATTCAGATCGGTTTCCCGAACCAGCGGACAATGGCACTAGGGGAAACACTGATGATCCAAGAATCCAAAATATTCTATACAAGGAAGAAAAAACAGGTATCATAGCAGGATTCGAAAATGAAAATCTGTTCGCATGGGAAGTGAAAAAGCTGGACGGAGAATATACCAACCTCCTGTTAGGTAGAAAGTCTACGGGAGAAGAATGGAAAGTTCTCTCGGAAGGAGACGTATATCAATTGAGAGAGGAAATTAGCGATGGAAATTAAAGCGGAGAATTTAACAAGAACATTTGGAATGAAACGGGCAATCAGTGAACTAAATTTTACATTGCCTGAAGGTGTGTATGGGCTTTTGGGTGATAATGGGGCAGGGAAAAGCACCTTGATGAGAATTCTTGTGGCAGTTGACCATCAAACTAGTGGTAAGGTTACCTTTAACGGCAAGGATATCTTCCATATGAACGACGACTACCGGAATCTTGTGGGATATATTCCCCAGGATTTCGAGGTTTATTCCGCGTTTACAGCAACAGAATATCTGGAATATATGGGAGCACTGAAGGGGTTGTCAAAAAAAGAACTGAAGCACAAAGTTCCAGAGGTATTACAGTTTGTCAACCTGGAGAATGTTGCTAATAAAAAGGTCAAAACCTTTTCCGGAGGGATGAAAAGGCGGGTGGGCATTGCCCAAGCCATTATTAACGATCCGAAGATATTAATTTTTGACGAGCCCACCGCTGGGCTTGACCCCCATGAGCGAATCCGTTTTTCAAACATCATAAGCGAAATGGGACAGGACAAGATCATCTTGTTTTCTACCCACATTATTTCGGATATCGAAGCAATTACCACCAATGTGATCATCCTAAATCAGGGGAAAATTAAAGAGCAAGGTAATGTGCAAAAGATGTTATCCGGGATTAAAGGAAAAGTATTTACTGAGGAGATGGACAGAGAGCGACTGGCCTCCTTTAAAAAGAAGCACCTGATCGTACGGATCCGGCAGGAAGAAAACGTTGTTAATGTCCGTTACTTGGGAGAAAAGGAATCAGGCGCAATCGTATGCGAGCCCACGCTGGAAGATTACTACATCTACTTAGGGAGTGGGAGCCATGCGTAATTTCATTCCATTAGAACTGAAAAAAATATTAAATAAAAATACAGTAATTATCAGCCTACTCTTTCTCACTATTATTCTGATCCCCTGGATTCAAACCGCCAAGAGTATAGATGTCTTGGATGATGAGGGAACCATACATAGCGGTCTTGGAGGCTGGAAAATTTTAAGGGAGCGCACGGTTGAGGGCACGATGACGACGGATTATTTATTACAAATGAAACAAAACTACGAAAACAGCGTGGACAAACCTTATATTGAAGGCGAAGTGGATACAGATCGCAAGTTGGGAAAAAGATTAACTTTTCCTCACGATGCGCTGAACTGGGAACTGAACTTTCCATATATAAAGTACCGTGTTCTCGATAACAGCTTAAATTTAACGGATGAGCAGCTCGCCAATTTTTATGTAGATTGGAAGGGCAGTTTTACCGAATATTTATCCACTGAACAAAATCTATTTCCTTATACAGAGAAACAAATCGAAATCATATCCCAGAAAATGCAAAAAGTAACCACCCCATTTTTATTCAAATACGATAGTGGCTGGGAGTACCTGAAAATAGGTTTATTAAATACGATCTACCTTTTCTTCATGTTCTTGGCCTTTATCCTATGCGAGGGATTCTCCAAAAACAGCAGCAAAGGAATTGACAAGGTGACCTTATCCACCAAGGAGAGCAGGAGGAGGCTGCTCAGCTACAAGCTTGGTGCCGCTTGTGTGTTTTCTACGATAGCCTATTTTGTGTATATTGCGATCATACTGCTGTTTATTACCGCAGTGTATACGCTGCACGGCTGGGACTCTTCGGTTCAAATCGGAACAATTACATTTTATTCTATGAATCAGCTTCAAGAGGGGTTACTCTATATTTCCATGGGATACTTTTCCACACTTGTCGTGACGCATCTTATCCTGTTTTTGTCAGTGGTTTTTAAAAGAGGGAAACTGGTATTAGCACTTTCACTGATTTATTTTTATCTCGTAAATACTTATCAGATGGGGAGGGGGGCGCTGATTGAAAAAGTGATGGTCTTCATGCCCCAGAACTTTATCAATAATCTTATAGGCATAGAGAAATTATATTTTGTGGGTAATACTGTATTTCCTTATGTTTTTGTCGCCCTGTTTCTGGGTACTGTGTACATTCTCTTATCTCGAATCGGTATCTCTATATGGATGAGAAGATATTATTTACAGTAGAGGAAGGTAGGTGAAATCATGAGCTATTTATCAAAAGTAAACAGAAGTAAAATCCTAAACATAAACATATTCGGTTTTTTGTTGGCATTGTTTCTGATACTTACCTTTTACAACTTAGACACCATCAAAACAGGTTATTTAAATCAGGCAAGATATGAGATAACAGATGGGACGGAATACCGGTATTTCTATCAACCGGAGGTATTGGATGAAGTTGAGATTAATAAAATTTTGGAAAAATACAGAGAACTTAGCCTACCAGAAGACAGGAATAAAGCGGATGTTGCAGATTTGCCAGCCTTGGATATGATTATCCAAGTGTATGGCTGGAACTGGACTGGAATACGGGATGTCTCAGCAGAACAATTTTATCAGGACAGGGCAGACATCATCAAAAGTGCACAGAAGGAAGCGGGGAGTTCTAGGGAAGGAATCAGCAACGGGAATTATGCAGCGGCTTCTCTCTCCGAACCTATCCGGATGGGTTATGCCGAGGGATGGAAGAACGTTAACTCAGGGATGAGCCAGTGTGTTTTTATTATCCTGGTTCTCATTTCCATTCTACTGGTCCCAATTTTTAATGAAGACGAGACCTTGGGCGTGGACGGACTGGTCAAATCCACGAGGTTTGGAAAACGTAAGCTGAGTAGGATACGGATTATCAACGCCTTCCAGCTCTCTTTATTGCTTTATCTGGCGGCGGTGGCGATTTACATTACGCCTATATTCTTTATGTACGGTTTACAAGGAGCGGATTTGCCTATACAAAGTAGTCCACAATTTTTTTTATCAATGGTTGCGGTGAATTATTTCGAGCAGTTTTTAATCAACCTGGTTATTGGATATGTGGCAATCTCACTGATGACAGGGATTACTTTATTTATCAGCGTATTAGTCACACAGATTTATACTGGCTACGCCCTGTTACTATTCACCATAGCCATATCTTACGCCATTCAGATGAGTGAGGTATTCTTTCTGAAACATTATGTGGGCAATTTTCTGCCCATGCAGATAGCCAAGTTCAACAGCTATTACACAAGTTTTGAACCCTATGGAGGTATTTCTAGAATTATTGCCGTTCCTTCCATTACTGTTGCAGTTTTATTTATACTCCTACTATTTTTGCCAAGATGCATTAATAAAATGAGGTTTACTTCTTAGATTGAGCATTACGCATAAAGTTAAAACACATCAAGGATAAAAAAATGAAGTGAAGTTCGGAAAGAAGGTAGATGATGTATTCATTTTTTATTTTATGCGAAGCTGGATCAGAAAAAGATGGTATTAGCAACAACGGTTTAGCTCACGTTCTAGAGCACTTTGTTATACTGGCGATGCTCAAAGATTTTTTCACAGAGAAAGAAAGTAATTTGAGAGGACAAACAAGTTACTGCTATTGCTTATATAGTTGGAGCAATGCGAAGTACCAAGTAGGTTTAAACCTTATCTTTGAATTTGAAAACTATATGAGGAGGATATTAAATAATAAAAATGAATATTATGACTTAATGTTAATGGCCATTAGAGAGGTCGAGGAAGAAATACTATCGAAACACAATGAGGTGGCAAAGATCAATGTAATGATTCATTATTTAAATAAAGATATTGTTTCTCGACCAATAGGCCTACTTGAGGACGTAAAAAGTTTGAACGTTGACCAATTATTTGAGACTTTAAGTAGTATTTATGTAGCAGGAAATTTAAGATATTTCATTTTTAATCATGAAAAGAATGAGTTTGTTATTTCTGACTTGCCTCAAAAAACAAAGCGAAAAGGTTGTGTGGAAAAGCAAGAATTCCATGACAAAGAACTGGAACGCATAGCATCTAATTTAAATATAGATGTACAAATATTTAAATTATTTTGTAATAGTGATAAAAAAGTTGCACTTTCTAGTACTTATTTTTCTAAGATTTTTAACAAAGAACAAACGATTCTTAATGAATTGTACTTGATAAGTATTTGCAAATTATTAGATAAAGCTTATGGTGTCAAAAATAACTGTAAATTTGAAATTATATTTTTTAGTAATGAGGACTCTACTAGAATTTACTATATATTTGAATTAACGAGCAGCAATGATATTTACGAGACTCCAAATAAGATAACCATAGATGTGGAACAGATAATAAATTTCATGCTTGAAAGTGTAAATTTCCACGAGTTAAAAGAGGAGTTAAGGATAAATGTATACAGTAATAGATTTAGTCCAATAAGTCGAAGTGAATGCGAAGCAGAGATATTGAATAAAGTTTACTTTAATAATTTTCAAGTAATAAAAGATTATGAAGATTTTGCTGATATTTTACGGAATGTTACGATTGATAAATTCAAAGGATTCTTGTATTTTGCGTTAGGGGAGATAGATGACTTAATTATTTTTGAATAACGTAAAAGACAGGCCGACAGTTTTCCTCGCTTTGGAGTCTAGAGTCCATTTTCATTGATCAAAATAAACTTGCCGGACGACTGACTTCTATGATACACCACACTTTCACTAGACGAATGGTTTCATTATATAAATTGGTACGGGTGTCGCACTTGGTCATCAAGTCGCCCTCAATGCGAATATGTGGATTGATTCGCTTCTTTACCTTCACAATGGTCTGAGCAGTTGAGTGCTACCAAAGCATTGATATTGAGTAAGCCAAGTGATGGAGTCGTGTCTATAATGATGTAGTCATAGTTGGCTTTCATCGGTTCCAGTAAAGGGGTCAATGTCTTTTCACCGCCATTTTCATCCCGTAGGTTAATTTCGGCAACAGACAGTTCAATGTTGCTAGGAATCAGGTCAATGTTACCTTGAGAATGAATGCACTCTTCGGGCGATGGAAGCGGTTCGTCCGTCATCATCGCGTTCTTGATGTTGAACATAGAGTAAGGGAGTTTATCAGGTTGTTCGATACCAAAGTACATCGTTAGATTCCCTTGAGGATCCAAATCAATCAGTAATATCTTTTTTCCTTCATTATATAAGGCGTAAGCCAGGTTATAAGCGGTGGTGGTTTTACCTGTACTGCCTTTTTGATTAGCGATAGTGTTTACTGTTGTTTTTCTCATATCAATTCCCCTCCCTGAAGCCAAAGCTTCGATATTATCTGTCAATGATAGGGAGCGGGCTGATCTGTTATAGTTCTCTCCGAGTTCTCTCATTTGTGCAAAAGCGACTACTATTTGAGAAGATTCCCGGAAGCCTTGCGGCGTTTAAATCTAACAAAAGAACCCGCAAAAAAACTTGATCTTACAAGGATTTTCGCGGGCTTTAGATTCCTTTTCTTTGACTTAGTTTCTGCTATCTTCCCGATAGCATGAGCGACTCAAAATCGAGAGGGAAACCGTGGAGGTTCGAGTCCTCTCACCGGTACCAACTAAATCAACTCAAAGTTCATTAGATACTATATCTGATGAACTTTTTTGTTTGTTTTTTTACAATTCCGTTCATGCCTGTGCCGGAAAACTTTTGATACATCCTTCAGTTGTGAATAAGAAATTGTACTTAGTTGTACCGAGAATGATTAATGTAAGAGGATATGTGAATGAGATAGAGGCATTCCTGAGGAAGCTCCACTTCGAAGCTATAAGCAAGCATGATACTAAACAGCGATTGACAAAATAGAGGAACTACCTAATACTAATTGATAATCATTATCATTGTTGTGGAATATAATTAATTCAAATAGATTGTGGAGCAGATCGGAGTGTATGGCAAAGATGAAGCTGGAAGATCATATTTTCGCATGGAATTATGCTGCTGTTAAAGTACTTGATATTCGACATGCTGTGATGGAGCCTGGGGACAATCTGCAAGGCTATATATTACCAGCATGCGGATTTATCTACTGTGTGCGGGGGACGGCCAGCTTGAATCTCAACGGCATAGATTACGACGCAGACCGTCACTTTATTGTGCATGGTGGCAAGGGCATGAGACTAAGTATAGAGACAGGGAAGCTGTTTGAATACTATTTATTATTCTATAGAGCCTCCTTGCCAGGAAGAAAGGATTTAGCAAGACTTTTAGAACGCAGCAATCCATTTCGGATGCAGTATAGCTTCGAGTCTTTGGAGCCATTACCACTGCACTATCAACTAATGGCAATGGAACAACTTTGGGCACAAGGAAGCCAATTGGAAAGAATTCAAGTTAAAGGCTTGTTCTATCAGTTTATACATGAATTATTAAAGCAGTTTACAAAGGATGGAATTAACCTCAGGCAACCGGATGTCATTGGGCAGGTTGTCCGTTATATTGAGGAGCATTATCGTCATAATTTATCACTAGAATCTATAGCGGAGCAATTTAATTATAGCCCTCGTCATTTATCAACCCGCTTTAAAGGGGAGACAGGGTTTAGCTTGATTGAATATTTGATACGATTCCGGCTTAAACATGCAGAAGAGCTATTACGATGTACCGATGCTCCACTTCGCGATATTGCAGAAGAAGTTGGATATAACGATGTATATTACTTCAGTCGCATGTTCAGTAAATACAATGGTCAATCTCCCATCCGGTTCCGCAAGGAAAGCAGGCAGGTGAGCTCATCGGACAATCGTCCATTTACCACCGCCAAATTCTCCATTGGCGCGCACATATCCTCCCGATATAATGTTATTGAGTATGATAATCATTATCATTACTATTATCAAAATGAAATAACCGGAGGGTCTTCACCTATGAGATTAACAAAGACGTCAAGTTTTATTGTAGCGATGCTGCTTAGCTTTACCTTGCTATTAAGTGCATGTGGATCTGCAAGTGTTGGTTCTAATGCCACAAATTCTAATGGATCCAAAGCTTCTGAAGTTACATCATCACCAGCAAATAATTCAACTGCAATTGACAATGCCAATAAGGAGGCTCAGACAAGAACTATCTCTACAATAAAGGGAGACATTGTTGTTCCAGCTAATCCAAAGAGGGTTGTCGTGTTATACCTTCAAGGGGATCTTGTGGCCCTCGGCATTAAGCCAGTAGGGACTTCGAGTGTCTTTGAAGGAGCGGCCTTTGCAGAAGAGCTGGGGGGGATTGAAGATCTAGGTTCATGGTATGAGCCTAATCCAGAGGCTATTATGGCAGTAAAGCCGGACTTGATCATAGCTGCTTCTGAAGAAACTTACGAAATCCTTAAGGATATTGCACCGACCGTTCCAATTCCTTATGAAAAAATGGCGACGGATGAACGTGTAATGAAGATTGGCGAGGTATTTGGCAAGGAGCAGGAGGCACAAGCTCTATTAGATAATTTCCACGAGAAGTTGGAGAAGAGCAAGCAGCAGCTTGATGAACTTGGAATTTTGGATAAGACAGTAACCATTATCGAAGGCGGCAAAAAAGAGATGGCGGTGATCGATAGCAAGCTTTATGGAAGGGGCTCTCAGATCATTTATGAATATTTAGGGCTAAAAGCACCAGAGATTCTTCAGAAAAAGATTGATGGCAGAGAGAAGGCTACTGGAGGGTTTGTTTCCTTAGAGGTGTTACCTGAGTATATAGGAGACTTCGTGTTCCGCTCTGTATGGGATGGGGCTGATGATTTGTCAGACAATCCAATTTGGAACAGCATTCCAGCAATCAAAGAAGGTAGATTGATCGAAATTGGGTTTGATTTTTCATATTATTCCGATATCTACTCTCTTGATAAGCAGCTAGATTTTGTAGTTGAGAAGCTAGTGTCAGCGTATGAAAAAAAATAGAAAGCTAGATGATAGAACAACCGTTATCCCTGATTTAAGAGGGAAATCGTATTTCGGTCTGTTTCTACTCCTAGGGATACTGCTGCTGCTGCTTTCAGTAGCAGCTTCTATCTCATTTGGCTCTGCTTCTATGAGCCTGAAGATGGCATGGACAGCGATTTTTAATTTTGATCCTGAACTGACCGAGCATCAGATTATTCATGCCCTTCGTATTCCGCGTACAGCAGCTGATATTATTGCAGGTATGTGTCTCGCGGTAGCAGGAGCGGTTATGCAGGGCTATACGCGAAATCCCTTAGCAGATTCCGGATTAATGGGAGTAAATGCAGGAGCAGCACTTGCAATGGCCGTTACACTGGTTTTTCTTCCAGGACAACTGCAGACAACAACCTTGCTGGTTAGCTTTATTGGCGCAGGACTTGGAGCAGGATTAACGTATCTTGCCGCTTCATTGAATCGTTCAGGAATGACACCTCAACGACTGGTGCTAGCTGGAATATCAATTACAATGCTATTTGGAGCTGTGGGGTCATTTATCTCATTAAACTATGGAATTGGTCGTGCCCTTGCTTATTGGACTTCGGGTAGTGTGGCTGGAGCAACATGGGTGGAAATTAGGCTAGTTATACCTTGGTTCTTAGGTGGACTGGCTTTGTCACTATTCATTGCACGCTCTATCACTGTTTTAAACTTGGGGGAAGAGATTGCGAAAGGCTTCGGGCAACGGATCGTTCTCGTTAAGATGATAGCTACGCTTGCGGTCCTTTTACTAGCGGGTGTAGCTGTTGCACTTGTAGGGCCAATCGGCTTTGTAGGGTTGATTATTCCGCATATTATGCGTTTTTTTGTAGGTGTAGATTATCGTTATATTATTCCGGCATCAGCCATTTACGGCGGCGCACTTATGGTTGTAGCGGATATCGCAGGAAGGCTGATTAATCGTCCGGCAGAGACAGCACTGGGCATTATTTTTGCAATGATTGGTGTTCCTTTCTTCTTGCTAATTGCGAGCAAAGAGAGGAGAGCCTTCAAATGAAAGTTGTTAAATCGCATAAGGCTACAATATGGATTCTATCTCTTTTAATACTGCTTATTGCAGGAGCTATTCTTAGTCTTAATATGGGAAAGGTGTCCCTCAATCCACTTGAAGTATTTCAAGTATTGCTTGGACAAGGTCCAGAGGAGCATAATCTCGTTGTTTATAAGTTTCGTCTTCCTCGGATCGTATTAGCGATACTTGTTGGATTTGGGATGGCACTGGCAGGTGCAGTTATGCAGGCTTTGCTGCGCAATGATCTGGCTGATCCCGGCATGCTTGGTATTAGCTCAGGTTCAGGTCTTATGGTGTTGCTGATTATCTCAACGGTAAGCATTCAAGGCGCCGCTATAACATTATTACTGCCGTCTATGGCATTCTTAGGTGGTCTGCTGGCAGCAGCTCTGATCTATGTTCTAGCCTATAGAAAACGTCGTATGATTTCTTCTACACGACTTGTCTTGACTGGTGTTGCGATCAATATGGGGTTTAGTGCGCTATCGCTATTCCTGACTTTAAAGCTTGATGACCAGAAGTATGAGTTTGCGCAGCGTTGGCAAGCAGGATGTTTATGGGGTGACAAGTGGTCTTATATCAGCTTGTTGGCACCTTGGGTATTGCTGCTATTCGCATATATTCTTTCTAATTTCAGGACATTGAACGTCTTGGTGCTAGGCAACGAAATTTCGATAGGATTAGGAGTCGCTGTAAAGAAGAAATTTTTGCGCTTGGCGATTGCGGCTGTAGGCATAGCTTCTGGCTGTGTAGCGCTCGGGGGCTCGATCTTCTTTATTGGATTGATTAGTCCGCATGTGGCTCGCAAGCTGGTAGGTCACGACTACAAAGTGCTTCTACCTACTTCAGCGCTTATTGGTGCGCTATTGCTGCTTGTAGCGGATACGATTGCTCGAACGGTCAGCTTTAAGTCAGATATTCCCGCAGGAATTATTGTAACAATGCTGAGTGTGCCTTATTTTCTATATCTATTAATGCGTTCAAAATAAATATCGATAGGTTCGAGCCTCTCACCGTATACTAAAAAGGTCTATAAGATTGCTTAATAAGCGATTTTATAGACCTTTTTCATTTTCAGAGCTTATTAAATTCCAGAAAAGTTTGATAAATATAAAAAAAATCCCCTTTCTCCTATCTTTAATAGAAAGGAAGGACTGTTCCCTATCTCGTTAATTGATCAAGATACCGGTGTGGCAGGAACTATATATCTTACCAGTAAAGATGAAGGAATCACTTGGGTTTATGATGAAGCTTATGATAAGCTTCTAAATCCTTTTTTTACAGGGGACCATAAAAAGAACAATTTCGACTTGAAATAGATTATTGTTATATGAAATATCTACTAAACCATTACTATCCTCTACGACCTTCTGGATACTTTTTAAGCCTATACCATGACCGGATTTATTAGTTTTTGTGGAGCAGATGTCGCCAAAACGATTCGTATGAATTTCATTCACATAAGGATTCTGAATCCGGATGAACAAGCTTTCATTAAGATAATGCATATGTATGGTTATATAGCACTCTTCATTTCTTTTATCGCAACAAGCTTCAATGGCATTGTCCAGTGCATTTCCTAAAATCACACTGATAACTGTGGTGTCGAGCGTCAGCTGTGCAGGGATGTTCAAGTCTAACTTGAAGGGGATCTGATGCTTCTCAGCGACCTGCTGCTTGTAGTTGATAATGGAATCAATAATCGTATTCCCGCTATTGCTGACGCCTATTGGATTGTCTATTTGCCCCAGTAAGTTGTCCAACTCATTTAGATTGGCAGCTTCACCGGATTGTACCTTTGCGCGTAAACCTATGAGAATATTTTTAATATCATGCTGGAACTTAAAAGATTCTTCCTGTACTTCTTTTGTCAAAAGATATTGATTTACATAGTAAGCATTTTGTTGCTCAAGTAAATAACTTTGGTTCTGCGCAGATTGGATAACTAACATACGGTCACATAAGATAAATATCAATAAATTTATAATGAGTAGTCCTGTGGACAGGATTGGAACAAGGGTAGGGAAGGACTGCATATAAAGGCTGGATGCGAAGCTGTAGATCCCTAGTGTGCTTATAGAAGGGCAAATAAATAATAGAACCCAATACCATTTAGATAACCCGCCATTTCCAAAGGCTTTAGCTACGCGCACGGATACAAAAGCTAATATAAACATCAGCAGCTTGGAAAGAAACTGGTTCAGAATATATCCCTTTGTCGAGTAAAATAGGGGCAGTGATAACTCACTAAGCGTAATAAGCGCAACCAGAAAAAGAGCGGCAACGATCCGCCATTTGATATTTCCATTGTAAAAAAAAGATAAGAGAGCAATCAGGCCAATATTGAGAGTGAGTAGGATTGAGCCTGGCAGTGAGCTATAGTGCAGAAAGACAATACAGAGGAAATATAAGGAGTACACGATAACAAGATTGGCTTTGGTGGTAAGTCGGCTAACGAAACAATGGCTGTAGAAGTAATGAATGATGATAGGTAAAAGTGGAAGCGTTACTAGATAAAATAACTCCTCCAGAAAGATATTATCCAACAAGACTCCCCCTGAATTTCAGATATTTTTTCTTAAAATCGGCACTGTATTTTGCACTAATGGGTAAGGCTTCGCCATTAAGGAGAATTACTCCCTGGTTGCTGATTTCTTTAATAAAGTAAAAGTTAACGATGTAGGATTGATGGATTCGGACAAAATCGCTCACAGGAAGCTTCTGCTCTTCCTCGTTTAGTGTACTGTAGTAGTCGAGTTGATCCTTGCAGGAATAAAGAATAATTCTCCGCCGGTTGCTTTCCAGATAGATGATATTTCGATAGGGGATTAGAATTTCTTTTCCTTTTTGCTGTAGTGATAAGAAGTTTTTTTTGCCTTGCTGCAGCTTGCGAATTACTTTTTCAATCGTAGAAATCAGTTTTTGCTTAAATATCTCTGAATCGATAGGTTTCTTTATAAATCCCGAGGGCTGAACATCGAAGAGTTGCAGATGATATTCATCATGACTAGAGACATAGATAAGCTGCACTAGATCATTTTCATCATTTCCCCGCAGCACATACCCAGCTTTTATTCCATCCATATCCGCCATTTCAATGTCCATAAAAATAATATCAAACGAGCAGGCTTCTTGAATGGCCTTAGTGAAGCTTTCTCCGGAATAAAAGATCGACACCTCTATTTTCCTTGTGAAATTCCTTTGAGTCTCCAGAATAAGTCTCTCTATTAATTCAGTAGTGGGAAAGTCATCATCACAGACAGCAATACGTATCACTTTATCATTCCTTTCGACAAGAATTGTCCAAAATATCCGGGAATTTGTCGACCATATAAGTCACATTATACAAATCCTTCTTAATAATTACATTAACTAACTTGATTATTACAGTTTGAATGTAGTGTCCATGACAACATGTTAGGATGTGGAAAAGTGAAAAGAGGAGTGTTTGATTTGACTCAAACGATCTTTGAGGCCAGAGGTTTAAGCAAACAATACGGAGAGTCTTTTGCGCTTCAGGATGTCTATATGAAGATTGGGGTAGGAGATATTTATGGGTTTGTTGGCGAAAATGGGGCAGGTAAAACTACATTAATGAAGATAATAGGCGGATTGGTACATCCGACACATGGCGAAATCTCTCTTTTTGAAAAAAAGGACACAAAAGCTGTTCACGAGGCGAGGCGAAAGGTTGGATTTCTAATTGAAAGGCCAGCGCTTTATCCTAATCTAAATGCGAAGCAAAATCTTACGTTTTATTGCCGTGCGTTTGGGATTAAGGATAAGAGCAGAATTGCGGAAGTATTGCAGGCAGTTTCTCTGGCAGATGCCGGTTCTAAGCTAACCTCAGAATACTCCCTTGGGATGAAACAACGTTTAGGTCTGGCTATTGCTCTACTTAACGATCCCAAATTTCTGGTATTGGACGAGCCTATTAATGGTCTTGATCCGTCAGGCATTGTAGAAGTGCGAAAGATCCTGGAGAAGCTATCCAAAGAGCAAGGAGTGACTATACTAATATCCAGTCATATTTTAAGTGAGTTGCAGCTACTTGCGACCCAATACGGTTTTATTCATAAAGGAAGGTTAATCAAAGAAGCTTCTGCGGAGGAACTCTTACATACGGCGGAAACAAAGATCTGTATTCGAACGGCTGATCCCGCAGCGACACTTCAGATTTTGAAAAGTGAACTCCAACTAGAAACCATTACGATCAGCGAAGCTGGAGAAATTCAAATTCCTAAAGAGAGTACAAATCTGGAAGAGCTGATGTCTTTTTTTCTACAGCGGGGCATCCATATTGAAGGGATTAACCTGTCGGCTCCAAATCTTGAGAACTATTATATGGATCTAATTGCTGGAGGTAACGAATGAGGAATTTTCTTAAGGCTGAAGCTTATTATGTAACCAAGGATCCCATGTTCAAGGGGATAAGTCTTCTTTTGCTGTTTGGAAGTGCCTTATTACTGGTTTGGATGGGGGTACAAGTAGGATTTGATATAGACAGTCCTTTAGAGCCTTTAATCACTAGCATTCAGTTATCTTTTTTTCTGTATTTTATCATCCCGATTTACGTTTGTTTTTTTGCTACCGAGGGATTTGAGTATGGGTCGGTTCAAACCATTATCGCTTCGGGTCAGAGCAGGTCATTATATTTACTGGGAAAATATCTGACCGAATTAAAAGTGGTATTATGGTGGGTAATTCAATTTTTTGGTCTTTTTTATGTATTGTATATACTGGCAGCGCTTGTTACGGGTTCCCATATCGGAAATGAAAGCTTAGAGGGGAAGTTTATCGTTGCTATGGGGGCTATTGGATTCAATATTTTGTATCTCGCAGCTTATTCCGCTGTCGTGCTGTTGTTAGGAGTATTGATGAAAAAATCGGCTACCGCTGTTATTGCCACGTTTGTTTTTGTATTTGGCGATTTTCTGCTCAGTGGTTATCTGAAAGACTCTTCGTATGTATATCTGAGAGTGATTTCTGAAAATACGCTAACGACGCAAATTTTTAAATTCTCTGCTGTAAATTCACATGAAATATATACCCTAAACGAGGGTGTTCGTATGATCCTAATCCCTGTTGTAATCATAGGAGTTTGCTTGAGCGTTGCTTTAATTTCTTTTGAAAAGAGAGATGTGCATCTATAGAAAGGAAGGATGGATTATGAAAAAGGATAACAAAAGAACCACTATGATCTTAAGTATTTCGGTAGTAGTTATTATTTTTTGTGTTCTTTTTGTGAGTATACGAATATCTTGACGCTGTCTATCTAGTTTTACTAGAACGTGAGGATTGAATCGCTCTCTGGTAAAAAAGCCACGGCGTACGTTAATAACGTACCTCGTGGCTTTAGGTGTTTATGGAAGGACATTGCCGGCAGCACGGTAGATTTCATACCATTCTTGCCGAGTGAGAGTAATATCGGAAGCTTTGGCAATATCACGCAAGCGCTGCGTATTAGTTGTGCCAACGACAGGCTGCATATTTGCCGGATGTCTGAGAATCCATGCGATGGCAATCGCTGTATTGGTTACGTCTTTTTCAGCTGCTAAGCGGTTAATGACCTCGTTCAATTCAGGGAACTTATCGTTATCTAAGAATACGCCTTCAAAGAAGCCATATTGGAAAGGCGACCAAGGCTGAATGGTCATGTCATGCAGGCGACTGTACTCCAAAATCCCGCCATCATGAACAACTGAACCGGAGTTAGTCATATTCACATTGAAACCTGTATCAATCATGCCAGTGACCATAATGCTCAATTGCAGCTGGTTGAACAGCAGCGGTTGCTTTACATTTTTCTTAAGCAGCTCGATTTGCAACGGGTTCTGATTGCTGACACCAAAGTGTTTGACCATACCTTTGCTTTCCAGAATATCAAAAGCCTCAGCGACTTCTTCTGGCTCAAATAGCGTGTCAGGACGGTGAAGCAGTAGGACGTCGATATAGTCTGTTTTCAAGCGCTTAAGGCTGCCTTCCACGGATTGCAGGATATGTTCCTTGGAGAAATCAAAAAAACCGTTGCGGATTCCGCATTTGGTTTGGATCATCATTTTATCACGCATACCCGGATTGTTCTCCAGTACACCTGCGAATACTTCTTCGGCTTTGCCAGCTGCGTAGATGTCGGCGTGGTCAAAAAAGTCTATTCCGAGCTCGAGGGCACTATGTACATGTGTATCTGCTTCTTTTGCAGATAAATCAGCAATCCGCATACAGCCAAGCGAAATTTGTGACACCTCAAGTGCGCCGTTTGCTACACTAATTTTTTTAACCAAAAGTGACTCACTCCTTCGAATGTTAGTAGAACATGCAGTATTCAATCAAACCATATCATAAAGAGGGGAGGTAAGCCAATGTCTATCTAAAAGAGAAAGAGGTTATCTCATCAGTAGAATTCACTACTTCAGAGATAACCTCATTTGTCTATAAATCAGTTATTAATACATATTTGGAATGTCGACATTAGGATCAATGTCAGCTTCGTAGTCTACACCCTCTGTTCTAAAACCAAACAGGTTAAAGAAATCTTGGCGGTAGCCTTCAAGATCAGCAAGCTCACCTGCATTGTCGGTTGTCAGCTCGTCCCAACGTTTCATAACCTCAGTCTGAACATCCTCACGCATTTCCCAGTCATCAATTCGGATCAAGCAGCCTCCGTCAGCAGTAGCTTCGCCCCCACTGTAAAGATGCTCAGAGAATAAACGGTACATTTGTTCAATACAGTTCTCGTGCAGCCCTTTTTCCTTCATTACTTCATACAATGCAGAGATATAAAGAGGGACTACAGGAATCGCGGAGCTGGATTGGGTTACCAGAGCTTTGTTCACGGAAACAAAAGCACGTCCACCTTGAGTGGACAGGCGATCATTCAGTTGGACCGCTGTTTGTTCCAGATCATGTTTGGCTTGACCAATCGTTCCGTCGCGATAGATAGGGTGAGTGATTTCAGGCCCGATGTAGGAGTAAGCAACGGTTGTAGCTCCCTCGGCAAGCACGCCAGCTGCTTGAAGCTGATCGATCCACATTCTCCAGTCTTCGCCGCCCATAACTGCGATGGTCTGACGTACTTCCTCTTCTGAAGCAGGCTCAATAGTGGTCATGGAAACTTCACCTGTATGGAAGTTCAAGGTTTTGTTCGAATAAGCGGTTCCCACCGGTTTAATGACGGAGGAGAAGGTTTCTCCTGTTACCGGATGAGTGCGGCGTGGTGAAGCGACACTATAGACAACTAAATCAACTGTGCCATATTCAGCTTCAATCAATTCAATGGTCTTCTCTTTGATAGCATCGGAGAAGGCATCGCCAACTATGCTGTGAGATTTAAGTCCAAGCTGCGCTGCTTGTTGTTCAAAAGCAGCAGAGTTGTACCAGCCAGCAGAAGCTGTACGTTGACCTTCAGCAGCTTTATCAAAGAAAACACCAATAGTGTTGGCTCCAGCACCAAAAGCGGCTGAAATTCTGGAAGCTAGTCCGTATCCGGTAGAAGCACCAATGACTAGTACATTAGCGGGTCCCTCAATTTTCTTTTGTGCTTTTACATATTCAATTTGTTGTTGTATTTGTTTGGCGCATCCCTCTGGATGGGCTGTTGTACATATAAATCCGCGAGTTTTAGGTTGAATAATCATCAAGGAATTCCCCTTTTTATAATAATTAAAGTCCAATGTTACTTCAGAGAAAGTATAGCAAACAATATTTACTAATACAAAGAATTTAGGATATTGGAGAAGAATGACTGCTCTCCACTACGATCGACTGCCATCCGCTGCCGCTTACGGACCCAGATGACGTTATATGCAAATTTATCGCCTTTTCAGCAGGGTTTCGGACCCCAGAGACGTTATTGCTTAGAAAAAGGTTCATATTAGGTGTATTTTGTGCCAATAGCGGCTATGAGGTCCGATGGAATTCCAAAGGTGCAATAATGCTGCGTTAAGGGTCAAGTGTGTCCGATAGGGGCATTGTGCGGGGAGCTGTGATAGGTCGATCGAACGAACGTACGAAGGAAATAAAACGAACGAATGACGAATCTTACGAATCATGGCAATCGAACTATCTAACCTGAATCATCGGATGAACCAAAGCACAAAAGGGGCTGCCCCAGCAGCCATTTCGTGGCCATGGGACAACCCCTTAATCTAATGAGGCTAGATTACGCCTTAAATATGGAATCTATAGTTTTGATCTCTTCTGGTGTCAGCTGCACCTTCAGCGTCTCTAAGTTGGAAACGATTTGCTCAGGACGTTTGGCGCCCGGAATAAGCGCATCGATGGAAGGTACGGTCAAATACCAGGCAAGTACGACATGTGCGACTTCGACACCTTTAGCATTGGCAATCTGGCGGACCTTGTCCACCTTCTCCAGATTCTTGGCAAAGGTCTCCCCTTGAAATAGCGGGTCATTTTTTCTAATGTCGCTGAATGTATCGCCTTGCTTATATTTGCCGCCCAGCAGGCCCGACGCAAGTGGGAAATAGGGCACGAAAGAAATGCCATGCTCCTGCGTATAAGGCAGCAAATCTTGTTCCGCATCACGATGCAGCAGATTGTAGTGGGATTGAAGAACATCCACATGACCGTCTTTGTTGGCTACTTTCAGCTGATCAATGGAGAAGTTAGACACCCCGATGGCTCTAATCTTCCCTTCATCCTTCAGCTTCTTAAGTTCACCTACAGCTTCGTCCTTAGGTGTGTTTTCATCAGGGAAATGAATATAGTAAAGATCAATATAATCGGTCTGGAGGCGTTTCAAGCTGTCTTCCACAGACTGTCTTAGAAAAGCTGGAGAGTTGTCCAGTGTAATCTTGTCACCGGTAATCACGTGAGCGCCTTTAGTAGCAATGACCACATTGTCGCGGCCGCCTCTTTCCTTCAGCACTTCGCCAATCAGTTCCTCGGATCTTCCTGGTCCATAAATAAAGGCGGAATCAATAAAATTAATCCCATGATCCAGAGCGCTGCGCACGATATTTCTGCCGGTTTCATCATTTAAACCCGGAAATAAATTATGCCCGCCAACAGCATTGGCACCCAGACCCAGTGGGAGAACCTGCAGATTGGTTTTTCCTAAAGTTATTTTATTAGCCATAATCAATAGTCAGCTCCTTAAAATATAATACGTACTATATTAAGTATAGAGAATAACTGAGGTCAGGACAAATTTTCGCCTTCCAGCTTTATACATGAATATTTAAACCGGATAAGTTATGATAGTAAGAAAATTTTATATTCGCGTTCGTGCAATCATGATGAGGAGAAGGAGGTCCGTCTTATGCTAGTCATTAATCAAAATGAAGTGGCTGAACTATTAGCTATGGAATCTTGCATCTCTGTTATGGAGTCTGTTTTGAAGGATCTGTCTGCTGGACAAGCCGTGCAAAGCTTAAGACAAGTGCTTCCTTTACAAAAGAGCAATCTGCTCGGCTTAATGCCGGGATATTTGCAGCATGAAGAGGTAGCTGGTGCCAAAATCATCAGTGTATTTCCCAGCAATCACGGTTCAGGCCTGCCTTCTCATCAAGGTCTTGTTACTCTATTCGATTCATCTACGGGTGTTCTGAAAGCTATAGTGGATGGACAAAAGATTACAGCCATTCGTACGGCGGCAGTCAGTGCAGCAGCAACCCGATATCTGGCCAGAGAGGATGCCGAAATCCTTGCTCTTCTTGGAACTGGGGAACAAGCAAAAAGTCATCTGGAAGCGATGTTGCGGGTTCGACCCATCCGTGAGGTAAAAGTATGGAGCAGAACACTCGCAAAGGCGCAGGATTTCCAAACAGAGATGAGCCAAAAATATAATGTACAGATCATTGTTGCTGAGACAGTTCAAGCGGCAGTCAGCGCAGCGGATATCATTTGTACCGTGACAGCATCCACCGAACCTGTGCTCAAGGGAGAATGGCTGAAACCGGGTGTACATATCAATGCAGTCGGCGCATGTAGACCCAATGACCGTGAGCTGGATTCGGAGACCGTCCAATTAGCTAAGTTATATGTGGATCGGCTGGAATCCGCTCAGAATGAATCTGGGGATTATTTAATTCCGCTGAACGAAGGCAAAATCACAGCAGATCATATTGTCGGGGAGATTGGTGAGCTGATCAGCGGCACTATCGAGGGTAGAAGGTCCGCGGCTGAAATTACTCTTTTTAAAGGATTAGGGCTGGCCATAGAGGATTTAGCAGCAGCTAATTTTATATATAATGAAGCTGTTAGATTACATAAAGGCACTGAAATTACATTCTAAGGAGCGACTACACGATGAGCACTTATGAAGGTCTGTATGATTTCAAGTTGACGGAGCAAGAGGAGGAGCGGGCTAAACGCTTGCATGAGCAGAACATTATTATCGATTTGCTGTTTCAAGGTCCCTTATCTCCAAGCGCGATTCCAGACTCTATCTCTGACAGAATCAAAGAATTATGTGAGCCTTATAAAGATGAGCCAATGGTATACAGCAGTATGCCTGCAAAAATCATCACAAAGCTATCTGCGAGCGGAGAGATCCCTGAGTATAAGGAAGAGTGGTACAAGTCCGGAATTACAGCAGGGAACCGTGAACTTCATTTAGAATCCTTAGACAGCATCATTACAAGCATGGCAGAGGTGCAGCTGCAATTCGATTCCGCAGATTGGTTAATCAAAGCCTTAACTGCCGAAGACATACGTGCTGCCAAGCGTAATGGTCATAAAGCGGGCATTATCACAGCACAAGAAACGGATGGTCTGGGCACGAATCTTGATCAATTAGATGTACTTTATAACTTCGGATTAAGAATTCTACAATTGACCTACAACAATCAGAACCAGATTGGGGCGGGCTGCGCAGAACAATCGAACGCCGGTGTCACTAATTTTGGAAAAAGATTCATTGCGCGCTTGAACAAGCTGGGGATCATTGTAGATACGGGGCATTGCGGGAAACAGACTACGTTAGATGCCTGCGCTTATTCCACAACTCCGGTGATTGCTTCACATACGGGTGTAGAGGCGATCTATCCGCATATGCGCTGTAAAAGTGATGAGGAGATTATCGCGATAGCCAAGACGGGTGGAGTCATTGGTATTTTTGCTATGCCTTGGTTTGTTCATGAAGACCCTAAACATACAACTATTGACCATGTGCTGGATCATATCGAATATGTAATCCGGCTTGTAGGCGTGGATCATGTCGGAATTGGAACGGATTGGCCGATGAGCGATGTGCTCTGGTCATTGGTTTATTTTAAAGAACATGTCGCACCCAAGCTTGGATTCGCCAAAGGAGACGGACCTTCTACAGAAACCGTTGCTGGACTTGAGAAATATAGTTATTTTATTAACTTTACTAGAGGTTTGGTTGCCCGCGGTTATGCGGATGCAGATATTGCTAAGATCATGGGCGGCAACTGGCTGCGCGTATTTGAAGAAATTTGCGGATAGGGGATAAACAGATGACAACCTACTTACACACAACTACATTTAACGTCTACTTTTCTGGTGTTTATACAGGCAAAATTCATTTTACAGAGCAACAGATCATGCTCGCTAAGGTCGATCCGCGCAGAAGAACGCAAATGCAAGACAATGTGCTGGATGGACAGTTCAAAACTGTGCTTCCACTTCAAAAAATCCACAAACATTTAGACGCTTATGCTAAAGCGGAGTGGGTAGATTATGAGGTTGTGCTGAGTAATGGCGATATCTATCAAAAGCATATCCAGTATCAGGCGCAGATTGAAGGCCGCGAACTGACCTCACAAGTATGGGCGCTGCGCAAAGAGACGGCTCTGGACATTGTGACTTTGGATGGGGAGATTATCGCTTTTCTTACACCGAATCGGTATGGTATTGAGCTTATGGTTAAAGCGGGTTATGAGAAGCTGACTCCGTTAGTGGTCTACGATGATCCTCTTCTATCTAAGGCAGAATATGGTGTAAACGATCTGGGCACTGATCTGATTCCGATGCGTGATGGAGTGAGGCTGGCGACAGATGTTTTTTTACCAGAGGGCATTAAGCCGGGAACCAAGCTGCCAACAATTCTCGTAAGAACATGTTATGACCGAAACGGAAAAAAAGAGATTTTTATGAGATGGGCCAATAAAGGTTATGCAGTAGTATGGCAGGATGTTAGGGGGCGGGCGGATTCGGAAGGAGAACTGATTCCTTTTTATAATGAACGGGATGACGGCTATGATACGATTGATTGGATTATTGCTCAGGAATGGTCGGATGGCAACGTCGGCATGTGGGGCGCATCCTATCTAGGTTTTGTTGTTGTGGCGGCGGCCACCAGTGGGCACCCGAATCTGAAGGCGGTTGTGGATGAAGTGAATGTAGGCTCTCCATTTGTTGATACCGTTCGCAAAGGGGGAACTCTTTGTTCTTGGCCGTTGCTCTCTTGGACTCTTGCTCAATCTGTGGGTACTCGGACGGATTTTGATATCTTTGGAGGCATTACGGTGAATCCGGAAGCAGCCGTTGATGCAAGACCGATTAAAGAGATCCCTCAGCAAATGATTGGCAAAACATCAGGTCCATGGGATCTGTGGAGCCAGCATCCCGAGTATGATGATTTCTGGAAAAACTGTACTTTTACCGAGCGCGGAGATCAGGTGCAGGTGCCTATGTATGTCATCTCAGGCTGGTATGACGGCGACAGCGCCGGCGTATCGGAGACTTGGAGAATGCTGACAGAACATGATGTGCCTAATCGCAAAATCCGTCTGGGCGCTTGGGAGCACGGGCCGAACAGAGCCAGAGACTATGAAGGTGTGAGCTTCGGCAATGATGCCGTAGTCTATGATTACGATGTTTCTGTGCTGCGCTGGTTCGACCGCTTCCTCAAAGGCATTCCAAATGGAATAGATCAGGAGCCTAGAGCCTCTTATTATGTTGTTGGTGAAAATCAGTGGAGAACGTCCGCGGATTGGACACCTGCCGAAGCCACAGTTTCTTCCTTCTACCTTTCCAGCGGTGGGCGAGCGAATTCAGGACATGGGGATGGGCAACTGCTCGCAGCGCCTGAGGAACATTCTCCTGAAGATACTTATGTCTATAATCCTCATGATCCTATGAATGATAGCGGTGAACGAGAGCCTGAAAATTTGCGGAAATACGAGCTGCGCAATGATATCCTTGTCTACACTAGTGATATTCTGACGGAAGAGCTGACTGTGGCCGGAGAATTGTCTGCGGTTATCTATGCTACCAGTACTGGCAAGGATACGGATTGGGTAGTTACGCTTAGTGATGTGAATGGACAAGGGGACTCCATCCGGTTATCGAATTATATTGTCAGAGCTAAATACCGTCATGGATTGGAAGCACCTGAGCTGCTGATTCCTGGGCAGGTGGAGAAATATGATATTTTCATGCCGAATATAGCCCATAGATTTGCTGTTGGACACCGAATTCGGTTCTCGGTTACTTCGTCCAGCAAATTCGTTGCTTTCCCTAATACAAATACAGGTAATAATCCATATGAAGATTCAGAAGCGATTACTGTGCTGCAGACCGTTTACCATAATCGTGAGTATCCGAGCCATGTGAAGCTGCCGGTGGTTCCTAACGCTTAAATATGACTTTAATACGAAGAAGATGCTGAACAAAGGTAAAAGAAATTACCACTTGAAGCTGAGGCAGCATTTGATGACCAATGATGCTTCAAGTGACGTACCGAGTGAGCACCGATTGAGGCCTAGGTAAAATAATAAGTGAAGAACGAACTTATGCTTCAATTGAAGCAAAAAGTAAAACACTTATAGAGCGATTAGGGAATTTCTCCCTGAAATTCTTAGGATTCTGGTCGTCAGACATATAATGGGGGAAAAACTCCCTAATATATGTCTGATTCCCGGGAATTAAGGAAAACAGCTTGTTTATTAGGGAGTAATTCCCTGATTTCGTTCATTTAGAGCGAATATATGCTATTTTCAGGGAGTTTTTCCCTAATTAGTTTTAGATCCACTCCGCACAACGCGCAAACGTAGAACGCATCCCCCCATCACGCAAACGCAGAACGCCTACATCGCTACCATCCCAAACGCCCAATTCAATGGCATAGCACACTAAGAACTAAATAGTCTATTGGCAAAGCAAAAGTTTTGGTGGAAAAAATGGTCGATCGTCATGAAATAGGTATCACCTAAGGCCGGTATGTGAAACCTCTCCCCAGAATCGCCCTTCCAGACTTACACCATAAACCTTGAACCATACTGCAAGGTCAACCTTGTATTTTTGGAGAAATGTCGATTATTCACAGAAAAGCGCATAAATGCTCCCTTCTTAGGTCACAATAGGGAAAAACCAGAATGAAGGGATTAACGTGAACGCGTTTCGCTTAAAAAAACAACTTTGGCGGCGATGGAGACGTTGGAAAAAGGCGCTTTGGGTAGGAGCTGCTTGTATAGCTTTTACTGTACTGGCTTGGCGCAGTATGCAGGTACCTGAGGAAATCAGTGGACTGCTGACGAATTCTAGCTGGGCGGATAGTGCCGATAGTGAGTTAGCCGCAGCTGTCTTTAAAGTAGGCGAGGACAGTGATGAGGCAAAAGAGAAGGGCACTTTAAATAACGAACAACTGCTGCAAACCATCTCCCAAAGTGGGCTCAGCAGAACCGTTCATTTAAAAACAACCTATGTGTCCGGAGAAGAGATTCAGACGTTGCCAGGCGTAAAGAACCCGCTTCAGCTGAAGACTATAATCAATGAACACCCTGAATGGAGCGGTTGGATTAGTTCAGAAGGGGATTTGTGGCTGGAACAAAAAGTGAATGATTTATCGACAATGATAAAAAAAGAAGCCTATATTGGTGTAGATGCGTTTGGGAATTTGACCTTGTTTAAAGGTCCGCCAGTTCAGGAAAAGGTACTGAAGACTTTTTTTCAAATGGATATGGGTTCCCTGAAATCCTCATTGCCGGAAAATATTTGGAAAGAGCTTCACGAGGGGATTCGTGTTCAGGATATTGAAGAGTACAACAGTGTGCTGTCTACCTTCAGTGATTATGCCCGCGAAGCTGCTGAGCATGTCATGCAGAACAAGCAATAGATTTGATAAGCTGTCCAAAAGTCATTATTAATGGCTGAGGGCAGCTTTTTTGTGTGAAATGAAACGGGGAAGAGTCTAAGCTGTAGGCCTAAAGTTGCCATTTCGCTGCAAACGGTAAACTTTTTTTCTCCCGCAAGGGGGATTTTTGCTATAATGGTTAGAAGGAATACATATGTTCGCTTCATGGCGGAGGAATGGATGAAAACGGTGGAATAATCTGCCTGTTATAGAGGAGAGATCATGTTTGCGTATTTTGGGAATTGATCCGGGGCTGGCGATCGTCGGCTTTGGCTTTGTAGATAAGGAAGGACATAAACTGACCCCCGTCCAATATGGTTGTATTCAGACTGAGGCTCATACGCCTGAGGAAGAACGACTGCTGCATGTCTATGAAGGCATGGGTCAGCTCATTGATAAATATAAACCCGATGCTGTGGCGATAGAAAAGCTGTTTTTCGCTCGCAACGTTACTACAGCATTGCCAGTGGCGCAGGCCCGCGGTGTGACTATATTAGCTGCAGTACAGCGGGGTCTCCCCGTCTCGGAATATACACCTATGATGGTAAAGCAGGCTGTTGTGGGTTATGGTAAGGCTGAGAAACGGCAGGTCCAGGAAATGGTGAAGCTGCTGCTGAAGCTATCGGCGATTCCGAAACCCGATGATGTGGCGGATGCGCTGGCGGTAGCGGTATGTCATGCCCATTCGAGCAGTCTTAATTCTAAATTAAATGAGGTATTGCGAAAATGATAGATTTCTTAAGAGGACCCGTTGTTCATTTGGAGTCGGAATATGTGGTGCTGGATGTGCAGGGAGTAGGATACCGGGTATTCTGCCCGAATCCTTATGCTTTTGCCAAAGTAGAAGGACCTGTAACGATCTATATTCATTACCAAACACGTGAGGACGCTACGCTATTATTTGGGTTCCCGACTCGTGAGGAACAAAAATTGTTCCGCAAGCTGATAGAGGTATCTGGCATCGGTCCTAGGGTTGCGCTTGGAATCCTGACAGGTGGAACACCGGATCAGTTGATTTCAGCGATTTATCAAGAGAATATAACGTTCTTAACGAAATTGCCGGGCATTGGCAAAAAGACAGCACAGCGCATGATCCTTGATTTGAAGGACAAGCTGGACGGACTCAGTATGGCTTCAATGCAAACGGGATTGTTTGCAGTGCCAACGGAAGAGGCAACGGACGGATTGGCCTGGCAAGAGGCGCGGGATGCGCTTAAGGGGCTGGGTTATACCGAAAGCGAATTGGACCGCGTGTGGCTCGCTTTGAAGAAAGAGGGAGCAGAAACAGGAACTGTAGATGTGCTGATGAAGAAAGCACTAGGGCTGCTATATATAGCTAAGTAAAGCCGTACACATCCTAAAGAAAGGGAGCGATAGGAAATGGATGACCGGATTATATCCGCGAATTTGATGATGGACGAGCAGGCGGTAGAACTAAGCTTGCGCCCTCGTTATCTGGGAGAATATATCGGCCAGACTCAGGTGAAAGAAAACCTGAAAGTATATATAGAAGCGGCCAAAATGAGAAGCGAAGCGCTGGATCATGTGCTGCTGTACGGACCTCCGGGTCTCGGCAAAACAACGCTCGCTAATATTATCGCCAATGAGCTGGGCGTGAACCTGCGAACAACTTCCGGCCCCGCGATAGAGCGTCCAGGCGATCTTGCCGCTCTGCTGACGAATCTGCAGGAAGGCGACGTGCTTTTCATTGATGAGATTCATCGTTTGCACCGCACGGTCGAGGAGGTTATGTATCCTGCGATGGAGGATTTCGCGCTGGATATCATGATCGGCAAAGGGCCAAGTGCCCGTTCGGTACGATTGGATTTGCCGCCGTTCACACTGATAGGTGCCACAACCCGGGCAGGACTATTGTCTGCGCCACTGCGTGATCGTTTCGGAGTGGTCAGTCGCCTGGAATTCTATAACATAGATGAGCTGAGTTACATTGTATCTCGAAATGCGGATCTTCTAGGCATTGAGATTGTTGGCGATGCTGCAGAAGAGATCGCGCTTCGTTCGCGGGGAACGCCGCGGATTGCCAACCGCTTATTAAAACGGGTCCGTGATTTTGCTCAAGTGCGCGGAGATGGAATTATAACTCCTGAAATTTCTGGGGAAGCATTGAAGATGCTTCAGGTGGACCCGCGTGGGCTGGACAGTATTGACCACAAGATGTTAAGTGCTATGATTTCAAGCTTTCGCGGCGGTCCTGTAGGACTGGACACGATTGCAGCTACGATTGGTGAGGAAAGTCAGACGATTGAGGACGTATATGAGCCGTACCTGCTGCAGATAGGTTTCTTGCAGCGGAGTCCGCGTGGAAGAATTGTAACCCCGGCCGCTTATCATCATTTAGGGCTTCCGCTCCCTCCGGAGCAGCACTAGTCCGTCACTACAATTATAAAGGAGGATGCTGGATGAAGCATACGAAGAGGAAATGGAGAGGGGTCGCCCCGCTAAGCAAAGGATTGCTTGCGGCTGCGCTTGCTGTAGGAAGTTTCCTGATCCCTGCGGGTGCCAGTCATGCCGATTCTAATAGCACGATACGAGTTGCTCTTTATGCTGATATTGGAAGTAAATATAAATCCACTGTGCCAGCAGTAACACTGCTATCAACGCAAAGCTTTACTTTGCTGTCGGATCAAGCAGGAAGTGCCCCTTTGGTATCTATCCCAGCACAGAAGCAAATTCGTGTAAGTCTGGACGGATATAGAGTTAAGGTGATGGAGGTTTCAAGCTGGCAGACAGCAGCGGATGCAGCTAAAAAGCTCCAATCCACCTCCGATAAACCACAGATTGTTGCAATCTCCAGAAATGGAGCGACTGTGTATCAGTTGTACACGGGCGTCTATGCTAGTGAAGCAGCTGCCAAGGATGGGCTTACCCGTGTAGTCAAAGCAGGGCTGAGCATTCCTGCTGACCAAACCCCGGCGGTGAAAGGCAATAAGCATCTATCAGCTGGCCGCTATTCTTCGGAGCAGGAAGCAGATGTGGCGCTAAATAGCCTCACTGCAGCTGGTTTGGATGCTTGGAAGGTGTTTCTGGCAGGAAACGATGGCAGTGCACAAGTAGAGGTATGGGTAGGCGAAGCTGCCAATGATAGTGATTTAACAGCTGTTCAGGCCGCTGTGTCTACGGCGGCACCACAATTTACGGTTTCTGTGGCCACCTCGCCCGGATTAATACTGCGTAAGGATGCCGGGCTGGATTTTAGCAGTGAAACTCAAGCCGATCATTATCTGGTTTCTGGAAGCAATGCTAAATTTCTTGCGGCAGGCAGCGAGACTGGGATTCAGTTAGTGGAAAGATCCAAGCGTACATATCGCGGAAATTTGGAACTGAGCAATTTGAGCGGATCGCTGGCTGTAATTAATGTAGTGCCGCTGGAGCAATACTTGTATGCCGTAGTGGGAGGAGAGGTTTCCTCCAGCTGGCCAGAAGAAGCGCTAAAAGCTCAGGCTGTCGCCGCCCGCAGCTATGCGCTGTCGCAAGGCAACCGTTTTGATGTAGCGAATGTAGTAGATACCACTCTTAGTCAGGTATATAACGGAATCGGGTCTGAAGCTCCCTCCATTATCAAAGCTGTAGATACTACTGCTGGTGAAGTGCTGATGAGCGGTGGTAAAGTTGTTGAGGCTGTATTTTCTTCCAATAGTGGTGGTATGACAGCTGACCCTTCAGAGGTTTGGGCGAATGGTGGCGATGTATTTGCTAGTGTTCCAAGCGTTGAAGATGTTTCGGCTGCTGCTGCTAAGAAGTGGTACTATGTTATGCTTGCGAATGGTACCTCTGGTTATGCACGTGAAGATAATATTAAATTAACCGGCAGCAAAACTGCTGCCGGACTCGATATAGTTACCGCTACAACCAAAGATGTGAATATACGTCCTCTGCCAGTTATTGAGAGCAGTGTTAGTGCAGTCGGAAAGCTGAATCCGGGTGAGAACGCTGTGGCTCTGGATAAAGTATATGAGTCTGGCAGCTATAGCTGGATCAAAGGGCCGTATACCTCTGCTGAACTTCTAAAAAGCTTGCAGGGCAAAACAACAAGCACGCTCCCTTCCAGTATCTCTAACCTGCAGGTCACCCAGCGCGGTCCTTCTGGAAGAGCGATTCAGGTGAAAGCTAATGGTCAGGCTCTGAATGTGAAATATCCTGATATGTTCCGCTCCGCGTTTAATGGATTACCTAGTACTTTGTTTGATATTGTGGCACCCGGAAGTTATACTGTATTAGGCGCTGACGGCGCTACCGCCACAATTAGTAGCTCGCAAAGTGCTGGTGTGCTTTCCGCATCGGGGAAGGTTAATGTGAATGGCAGTGGAACTGTAGTGATGGGTGGAGATTCTGCGGCCAGAGTGATCACTAACAGCTCGGGCTTTCTGTTCATTGGGCAAGGCAACGGCCATGGTCTAGGCATGTCGCAGTGGGGCGTGAAAGGCATGGCAGACAGCGGGTATGATTACAAGCAAATATTGCAACACTATTATAAGAACGTTACTATAGTTAAGGAATGAAGACAGACCATGAATGTAGATGCTTATGATTTTCATTTGCCGGAAGAATTGATTGCCCAGACACCTCTCGCTGATCGCAGTGCTTCTAGACTGCTTCTAGTGAATAAGGAGGATGGAGAGCTGGCTCACCGGCATTTTACCGATATTATTGATTATTTTAATCCCGGAGACACGCTTGTTCTAAATGATACGAGAGTCATTCCAGCTAGATTGTTTGGAGTGAAAGAAGATACTGGTGCTAAGGCGGAAGTGCTCCTCCTGAAGAATCTTGGGGATGATCGCTGGGAAGCACTTGTAAAGCCAGGGAAAAAGCTCAAGACAGGCGCAGTGATCATCTTTAGCGATGAGCTTCGTGCCGTTATCGAGGACGAAGCTGATATGGGCGGCCGTACGCTTCGTTTCATATATCAGGGTATTTTTCAGGAGATTCTGGACAGGCTGGGAACGATGCCGCTGCCACCTTATATTAAGGAAACACTGGATGATCGTGAACGATATCAGACTGTGTATGCTCGGCATGAGGGATCGGCCGCTGCGCCTACCGCAGGGCTTCATTTTACCCAAGAATTGCTGGAACAGATTGAGGCTAAGGGTGTAAATATCGCTTATATCACCCTTCATGTAGGTCTCGGTACTTTTCGTCCGATGTCTGTAGAGAAGGTTGAAGAGCATGTTATGCATTCTGAGTACTTCGTAATGTCTCAAGAGACGGCAGATACCATAAATGCTACTAAGGCACGAGGTGGCCGTATTATTGCAGTTGGCACAACGTCTTGTCGGACACTTGAAACGGTCGGAAGACAATGTGAAGGTGGGCCGCTTGTGGAATGCAGTGGCTGGACGGATATTTTTATCTATCCAGGGTATAAGTTCAGTGTAGTAAATGCGCTAATTACCAATTTCCACCTGCCAAAGTCTACTTTGGTTATGTTGGTTAGCGCATTGGCAGGTCGGGAACATATTCTAGCTGCTTATGAAGAAGCGATAGAGCAGAAGTACCGATTCTTTAGCTTTGGAGATGCAATGTTTATTTATTAAGGTAAGAGGATGGGTTAACTTATGGCAGCAATTACTTATGAGCACATCAAAACGTGCAAACAATCCGGAGCCAGACTTGGAAGAGTCCACACTCCACATGGTGTGATTGAGACACCAGCATTTATGCCAGTCGGCACACAAGCTACAGTCAAGACTATGAGTCCTGAAGAGCTGAAAGAGATGGATGCCCATATTATTTTGAGCAATACTTACCATCTGTTTCTAAGACCAGGCCATGATATTGTTCGTGAAGCTGGTGGACTGCACAAGTTCATGAACTGGGATCGTCCGATTCTGACAGACAGCGGCGGGTTTCAAGTATTCTCGTTAAGCGACATGCGCAAGATTACGGAAGAAGGAGTTCATTTCCGTTCCCATCTAAATGGGGATAAGAAATTCCTGTCTCCGGAAGTAGCGATGGAGGTTCAGAACTCCCTGGGTTCAGATATAATGATGGCATTTGATGAATGTCCTCCATTCCCGGCTGAGTATGATTATGTGAAAAAATCACTGGAGCGCACCACGCGCTGGGCAGAACGTTGCCTGAAAAGTCATGCTCGTCCTAACGATCAGGGTCTTTTTGCTATCGTGCAAGGGGGCATGTATGAAGATCTGCGCCGTCAGAGCGCGGCTGATTTGACTTCCATGGATTTCCCGGGGTATGCTATTGGGGGGCTCAGCGTCGGAGAGTCCAAGCAGCTAATGTATGAAGTGCTGGATTATACAGTTCCCCTGCTGCCACAAGGCAAACCTCGCTATTTGATGGGCGTGGGTTCACCGGATGCGCTGCTGGAAGGATCAATCCGAGGAGTGGACATGTTCGACTGTGTCTTGCCTACTCGTATTGCCCGTAATGGAACAACGATGACCAGTCAGGGAAGACTCGTTGTACGCAACGCTAAGTATGCCCGTGATTTTGGGCCGCTTGATCCGGAGTGCAATTGCTATACATGCCGGAATTATTCCCGCGCTTATTTGCGCCATCTAATCAAAGCCGATGAAACCTTCGGACTTAGATTGACGACATACCACAATTTGCACTTCTTGTTGGATTTAATGCGTAAAGTGCGTGAAGCCATCAAGGAAGATCGGCTGCTTGATTTTCGCGATGAGTTTTTTGCCAAATACGGATTATATGATAATCTTAAAGGCTTTTAGGGTTTGATTTATGAGTCATGCTTTAATGTACTTTGAAAGGGGGGAGAAATATGATTCAATCGTTTCAATATGCAGCTGGCGCAGGTGGTGGAGGTAGCATACTAGGCCTGGTAGGTCCCTTTGTCCTTATGTTTGTAGTATTCTACTTCTTGCTGATTCGTCCGCAACAAAAGAAGACCAAAACTCGTAACGCAATGTTGAAAGCTCTGAAAAAGGGCGATAAAATCGTTACTATTGGAGGACTTCACGGTACGATCATGGAGATTTCCGATGATATTGTGGTTCTGCGGGTCAACGATGTAACTAAGCTGACTTTTGATCGCGGTTCCATCAGCCACGCTGTGGCGACGGATGTCGAAGAGAAAGTATAGACTTGTTATTTAAGTACATAAAAAGCGGTGTCTTCTCATTGGAGAGGACACCGCTTTTTTGATCTTTAAGGTTATTACGATTTAGCAGTTTAACTTTAACGTACATTTGTTACGCGGCTCGGAACGGTAAGCGATTCTTCACGTCCCCGCAAAGTTAATTTGGCGAGTTGAACGCCAACTGTAGAGGCTAGTACAGCTAGCAAGGTTCCACCAATCATATCTGTAAGCCAATGAATGCCCAGATAGAAGATTCCAAAGACGATTACAACTGCGGAAATACTAGTGATGACCATCCAGCGGCGGTTCCCTGAACGGAAGGCCAGAAGTGCCATTGTAACAGATATGGACGTATGTAGACTCGGGAAGCAGTTATTTAGACCGGATAGTGGTCTATATTCCTGTTCGAATTTCGGAAATACATCCAGCATAGTAAATTTGACGCCTGCCGGCAGATAGGACCAAACCTCGTTTACCGGGAAGTAAAGATAGAATGGAATCGCCAAGGCATAGTTGATAATAATAGCATAACAGGTTGCGTATAACATCACCCGGTTTTTATCTAACAGATATACCCCTAATGAAGCTGCTAGAACGGATTGAAGCATGAAAATGTAGAAAAAGACGATGATCGGTGTTAACCATGGACTGTAGAATATATCCTGAACGGCTTGGACAAAATGACCCTCTAGGCCAAATATAAATGGCGTATAATCAGAGGTAAGATGCATTTTTTGTTCAATTTGCAGTTCATATTTATTTATGGCTAATACGCCAAACATTCCTGCAATCAGCAACAAAAACTTATAAGATCGCAGCATCTCTTTCCCAATTTCAACCAATGCCATGATTGGATTACGTTTAGAGCCAATCCATACTAATATCACTACTAATGCAACTGTGTACAAAACAATATGGTTCATTGATTGGTAAAACAAAGCAATCGAAGCCTCCTTGATCTCTTAATGAAGTCAGATGATCACAGTTTAACATATTTTCAAGGAATGTTTCGAATTTAATGGAATTATAATTTTAGCTTTTTTGTAAATTAACGCCAAACATTCCGCCGAGAGCGCCAATTGCTGCAGCTGCGAGAACCCATAGCAGATCTACGCCAGATGGTGCGCTATCCAGTGCCAAAAAACCGATTAACAGAACGATAACCCCATAAAATGCTCCTGTAAGACTTCCTTGATACCAGCCTTTGCTCGTGGCTCTGCGACCGGCGGTTAGTCCTCCGAATGCTGCAGCTATGCCGTGCACAATGTATGTGTACATTGAGAGATCCTGCTCCTTCAGACTGCTGCCCCATAACAAAAGAGAGAGGACAAACGCACCCATCAGCATCCAAAGGAATGATCGACATAGGCCAGATAACACAGGATTGGCTATTCTCCACGAGAACATGCGCCGGATTAAATACATGGTACAACCTCCTAAAGTTTTTTTGAGAAAAAAGAATCAACATAGTTATTATTCATTGTATGGGATGGCTTGCCCCAATAGTACAAGAAAGGGCATTGCAGCCTTTTTACCATTAATTAATATGCCGGCTTCCGAATGTTCCCTGCACAGAGCGGTCAGAATAGGGTTACATTAATCCACCCGAGGAAACAAGTCTGCGGGTGAGAATGGAGGGGAGCGAAGCTATATGTTCCAGCATATCTCTACCCATATTTTCTTGACCGTGCTGATGTATTTCTTCATATTCCTGTGTATGCGCATCATGGGGAAGAGGGAAATAGGTAAGCTGTCTGTATTTGATTTAACGATCTCCATCATGATTGCCGAGATTGCTGTTTTTGTGCTTGAGGATATCAATCGGCCGATCTATGAAGGAGTCGTTCCGATGGCAACATTAGTGTTGATACAGGTAATTGTGGCTCAACTCAGTCTTAAGAGCAGAAAGCTCAGACTTTTAATGGACGGCAAACCGAGCATACTCATTTCTGGAGGCAAGCTGCACCGGGGCGAAATGCGTAGGCAGAGATATAATATTGATGATCTGCTGCAGCAATTGCGTGGACAGAACATCGCCAGTCCTGCTGACGTGGAATTTGCGATCCTGGAGCCTAGTGGACAGCTAACCGTATTCGAGAAAGAGAAGGGGAGTTCATCCTCTAACCAATCAGGCAATAGCAGTGCAGCTGCTGAGCATAAAAAGAGTGACGATAATAAAGGGAACAAGAACCGTAAGATAGAACTGCCGAAGAATAAGATCAGGTATGAAGGACTTCCAATCCCTCTGATTATGGATGGAAAGGTGCAGGATCAGAATTTAGAGATGATTGGAAAAACCAGATTTTGGCTAAGAACTCAAATTCGCCAAAAGGGAGTATCTGATTTCAAAGATGTATTTCTATGCTCCATAGATCATAAGGGCAGAATTTATGTCGACCGTTTGGACAACAGATAACCTTTTAGAGCCTGCGTTTGATAAACGGCAGACGGTCCAAATCACGCAGTGAGATAAGGCCAGCTAACAGACTGATTCCAAAATACAGGACCATTCCTATCGCAGAGGCAAATAAAAATTGAATCCATTGTACATCTGCAATGGGAATGGAAGTGTATACATAATGCACGCCCGCTCCCATAATGAGCATTGCACATAAGGTTTTTACGGTTTCGGTTACTCTTAAAGATAATGATATGAGACTGACTACACTGTATCCGTGTAGTAACGTAACCAAAATGCTGTTCACAATAATGGCTATGATAGCGCCGTAAATTCCATATTCAGGTTGGGATGCCAGTATTACAATCAGAATGATTTTGACTACTGCTCCAATCAAGGTGTTGATGAGTGCCCTGCCCGGTCGATCCATAGCTTGCAGCGCAGCTTGTAAGGGAGCTTGAACATAGATGAACAAGGCGAACGGAGCCATAAGCTTCAGCATAGGGGCTGTATCCGCGTTGCCATATAACAAATTGCAAAGCGGGACCGCCAGGATATACATAAGAACAGCAAATGGGGCACCTGTTACCAGCGCAAGCCGCAACGCTTGATGCATACGCTTGTGAATGGTAGGCAAGTCCTTTCTTGCGGCAGCTTCTGATATGGAAGGAACCAGAGATACAGCAAGTGACGAGGTCAGTGCCCCGGGCAGCAGCAATAAGGGAATAACCATCCCTTGTAAAGACCCGTACTGGGCTGTAGCGGCAGCGGTGGCTATACCTGCCAAGGCGAGACTGCGCACTGTAATAATAGATTCCAGCAGATATGAAAAAGAGCCCACAAGCCGACTTGCTGTAACGGGAATAGATATGCCTAATAAGCGCCGTAATATGGGGATGTTGGCTTTCACACCATCTGGATCAGATGGGATAACCTCTGACTCAAGAACGGGTTGCTCTGGAGTCGGATTTGTCTGCTTTTTATCTTTTTTAGTAATGACATAATATTGCCACAGAATCGCTAACATTCCGCCAATTTCTCCTACCGTCACACCTAACATCGCTCCAGCCGCCGCCATAGCAATACCCTTGGGAAGCAACAACCAGGAGAACCAGAGCATAAAGAATATTCGAACTAAAGATTCGAAGATAGAGGAGAGCGCCGATGGAATCATGTTTTGCTTTCCTTGGAAATAACCACGGTAGATTGCAGATACGGCGACGATCCCAATCATTGGGATCATGGCAATAAACGTATAATAAACTCTATGGTCTGTTAAGATAACATTAGAGACCCATGAGGCGCTTATCATAGCAACCAATGTAAAGAAGATCGCAAGTCCAACACTAAGGGCAAGTCCAGTACGTAAAATCAGCCGTGATTTTTCTGGCCGATTCTCTCCTTCTGCTTCCGCTACCATCTTGGCTATCGCCAGTGGAATCCCGCCTGTAATCACAGTAACCAGCACGAGAAAAAAAGGATATGCGAGCTGATACAGTCCCACACCTTCTGCTCCGATAATACGTGGTAAAGCAATCCGGGGAATAAATCCAAGCATCCGATTAATGATGCCGGCGGCTAGCAAGATTAAAGTTCCTTGTATAAAGCTCTGTTTCTTCAAAGGTCACGCCTTCTTCCCAAAATGAAATAAAACGCTGGCGAACTTGTCTATTCTTATGGATATGCTATACCCCTATCTCGGCATGCCTTGTTTTAGTAGCTTTAACTTTTTGTGACGGAAGAAGGAAAGCGAAGAACAAGAGTCGAATATCTATGGTGAGCATACGAACATGAGCGATCTTTGGAGGTGTCAACACGTGGAATCGGAACAGTGGAATCATGATCAACATAGTGAAGAAATCGAAGCCATGTGCCGCAGCAAAGCTGAAGAATTCCGGCTCCTCGGCTATGAGTATGTAACCAGCAAGGATATCTGGGATTGCATCAGCCGTAATTATGATAAGGAAGGCTTGCCTCCCCTACATAAGCTGGTAAACGACATTTATTCCTTGAAAGCCAATAGTTACATGAATTATTTGACTATTGCGGCCTATCGGGGGTTGAACTGAACAATAAACCACATATTTCTTTTTGCGAACTGCCTGATAAAGCAGTAAAGTAAGAGAATAATAACTCCACATCTCCTATTAAAACGGATGTCTTGCTGATTTAAGCAGGGGCGGCCGTTTCTTTGTGTGAGTATAGCTCTATCAATGCTGTGAATTGACGGTCATTTCGCGTGTAGCTATAATAGGAATATTGAGTTAATGAAAGGGGAACTAGCTAGAGCATGAAGAGACTAATGGGCTTTTTTATTACCGTGCTCGTTTTGACAGGCGTTATGGCATTTACTACTCCTGGACTGCTGGACAAGGTTAGACTTGGTCTTGACCTGAAAGGCGGATTTGAGATTTTGTATCATGCTGAGCCTATGGAAGCGGGAGCAGCATTGTCCCGAGCTTCTCTGCTGAAGACAGCGGAAAGCTTAGAAAAACGGGCGAATGCGCTCGGAACAAGTGAACCAGAGGTAACTACTGAAGGTACGGACCGTATCCGTTTGAAAATTGCGGGCGTAACGGATGAAGCCGAGGTTCGTAAAAAAATGAAGGAACCTGCAGTTCTGACTTTCCGTAGTGCTGCTGAAGGTGACGCTGAGGGAACTTACAGCAAAATCGAACTGGTAGGTAGTGATTTTGTTGAAGGTGCTGCAGAAGTTGGACGGGATAACCTGAATCAGCCAATCATCAGCATCAAGATTAAGGACAAGGACAAATTTGCAGAGATTACTAAACGTCTCTTAGGAAAGAATCTCGCGATTTACTTGGATGAGAACAAACTATCTGACCCTACGGTACAAGCTGTACTTACCGATGGCAGTGCTTCTATTTCGGGTAACTATACAATTAAGGAAGCGCGTGAACTTGCAGACACCATTAACCTAGGTGCATTGCCACTGAAGCTGACGGAGAAATATTCCCAAAGTGTGGGTGCTACCCTGGGTAAGCAATCGCTTGATCAAACGATTCGAGCAGGTCTGCTGGCTTCTGTGATTATCCTTATTTTTATGATCGGAATGTATCGTTTGCCAGGTCTTTTGGCTAGTTTTGCCTTGCTCTTGCATACATGGGCGCTAATTGCGGTCTTCGTCTTCGCAGACTTTACCTTGACACTGCCTGGTATAGCCGCATTTATTCTGGGTATAGGTATGGCGGTCGATGCCAATATCATTACCAACGAACGGATACGGGAAGAAATGCGCAGTGGAAAAAGTATACTGTCCTCCGTTAAAGCAGGGAATAAATCCTCTTTCCGGACAGTAATGGACTCCAATGTGACTACTATTATTGTGGCAGCAGTTATGTTTGCCTTCGGTACAGGTGCGGTCAAAGGCTTTGCATTGGTGCTGATTGTAGAAATCGTGCTGAGTATCGCCACGAATCTTTATTTCTCCCACTGGTTGCTTAGCCAGCTTGTCAAAGCGGGTAAGCTGAACAAACCGAAGAGCTTCGGTGTTAAGGAGAGTGAAATCCGTGCGCTTTAAGAAAGAGCTTGATTTCGTACATTTGAGTAAATATTTCTATATTTTCTCTATCGCATTGACAGTAGCAGGATTGATATTCCTGGCGACATTTGGCCTGAATTACAGCGTTGACTTCAAAGCTGGATCTAATGTGGACATCTCCCTATCCAAGAATTTGAACTTGGATCAGGTTAAGACTGCAACTAGTGCAATCGATGTCGATCATGAACCAACGATTTCGTTTGGTGATCAGCGTGTGAATATCCGCTATGACGAAGTTCTTGATGAGGCTCAAGATGAGGCTCTAAAAGCTGAAATCCTTAAGCTGGATGACAAAGCATCGTTTGAGATTAACACCGTGGACACTGAAATGGCTAAAGAATTGGCACGTAATGCTATTTATGCAGTTCTGATTTCTTGTCTGGGGATTATTATTTATGTAAGTATTCGTTTTGAATGGCGTTTCGCCGTGGCATCGATTGTGGCCTTGCTCCATGATGCCTTTATCGTAGTCGCGCTCTTCTCTATCTTCCGTTTGGAAGTGGATTTGACTTTCATTGTAGCGGTGCTTACGATTATCGGTTATTCCATTAATGATACGATCGTTATTTTTGACCGTATCCGTGAGAATTTACGTTTTGGTAAACAGAAAACTTATGAAGACTTGAAACACCTTGTGAATAAAAGTGTGGCTCAAACGCTTATGCGTTCTCTCTATACCGCATTTACCGTATTCATTGCGGCGTTCTTCCTGTTATTGTTCGGAGGCGAGTCGATTAAGATGTTCTCGCTTGCGATGGTAATCGGCTTGCTCTTCGGAGCTTACTCTTCCATCTTTATTGCCAGTCCACTCTGGTTAGTGCTTAAAAAGCGTGAGAAGGTTAAAGTGAAGAGCAGCCCGAATAAAGGTTAGAAGAAATTAGCATCGAAGTTCTACTTTTCTTATACGTTTAAGAAAGCCGCGTCAAATGCGACGCGGCTTTCGAAATCTTTAGGGTCATGTCATGTGTATTGAATCATCATGAGATTACTTGCTATTGGTAAGGAGGGCCTCGTATGAATAAAGAACGATCACCGCAAAGCGAGACGGTTGCTTGGACAGGGATCATTAGCGATGTTACTTTGGCAGTAGCTAAGGGGAGTTTTGGCTATATTTCAGGGAGCAAGGCATTAATGGGGGATGCTTTGTATTCCGGAGCAGACGCAGCAGCCAAACTGGCGGATATTCTTCCGTGGCGCTCTGAGCAAGGGAGAAAGAGTAAGCAACGGATCGAAGAACGGCGGGGCACTAAGGAGCCGCTGTTGGCTATACTTTTTTCGGTATTTATTCTTATGGGGGGACTGCAGATCGCATTCTCTGCAATCCGCGACTTAACGGATGGAAAATCATCTACACACGGACAGCTGGCGTTTGTAACCGTCTTAGTATCTATTGTTTTTAAAGAAGCTGTATTTCAATATCAATATCGCTACTTTAAAAAAATAGGTGATGGCAGTCACGCTGCATATGTTAATAGTCATCGTTTCAGCTTATATACATCTATCACAGTATTAGTCGGAATTTCGTTATCCATGGGTGGCACCTATTGGCATCCTCTATCTTATATGGATCCTATTGCCGCACTCTTAACCGGAGTTTTAATTCTTCGTAAAGGTTATTCACTCATTGCTAGCTCTATTAACACTAAAAATGCGCAGGAGCTTCCTTCGGAGGAAGCCGCTAATTTTATTGAAACGGTGCAACGTGTTCATGGCGTCATTCGCGTAGAACATCTGAAGGCACTTGAGCAAGGGAATTATGTGAATCTTCAAGTGAAGATCAGTGTGAATCCGCGGATTACGGTGATGGAAGCACAGGATATTTCGGAATGCGCTAGGAAGCTGCTGCAGCACCGGTTTGTTCATGTCGGTGAGGTGCATATGGACGTTGTTCCTTATGATCCCGGCTATCCGTACAAAAGCAATTATGAATTGCCGGATAATGATATTCCTACGTTGCTTCAGTAGTTTGCAAGGTGAGAGAAAGGTGAGTTCTATTGCTTTATTCAAAAACAAGATGGCAATCTCCGGCAGCCAATCCCGACACAGTTAGGGATATGGCCCGGAGCCTTTCTATTTCTCCACTCTTATCCTCACTATTAGTAAATAGAGGAATGAACACGCCTCATGAAGCTCTAAGCTTCATGGATGGCAGTGAGGAAGAACAGCATGATCCGTTCCTACTCAAAGGAATGGCTGAAGCGGTTCCTAGAATTAGAAAGGCTTTAAAAGATGAAGAACATATTCTTATTTATGGCGATTATGATGCCGACGGGGTGTCCAGCACAGCACTTATGATTCATCTGCTGCGCTATTTAGGCGCTTCCTTTGATATTTATATCCCACACCGCTCTAATGAGGGTTATGGGCTGCATAATCATGCCCTGGATTGGGCTTTACAGCAAGGTGTCTCCTTAATCATTACAGTAGATACTGGCATTAGCGCTTATCATCAGGTTGCTTACGCTAATGAACTGGGGATCGATGTGATCGTTACGGATCACCATGAACCCCCTGAGCTTTTGCCAGAGGCCTATACGCTTATTAATCCCAAGCTGCCAGACTGCCCTTATCCGTTCAAAGGATTAGCGGGTGTAGGTGTGGCTTATAAGCTTGCTCAGGCTATTCTAGGGGAAGAAACTCCCACAGAATGGGCAGAGATTGCAGCGATAGGAACGGTTGCGGATTTAATGCCGCTGCTTGGCGAAAACCGTGAGATTGTTAGAAATGGCTTGGAAAGTATGCGGCATTCAAGTTTCCCGGGGATTCGTGCCTTACTCGCTGTCAGCGGTGTGAACATGAGCACTGTGAGTGCGGTCAATATCGCTTTTGGCATGGCGCCGCGCATTAATGCCAGTGGTCGCCTGGACCATGCTGGACGGGCTGTGTCCCTCCTCACTACCGAGCATGCGGCTGAGGCAGAGCAGCTAGCTGGAGAGCTGGACCTGCTTAACAAAGAACGCCAATTGGTGGTAGAAAGAATTGTTGTTGAGGCTACTGCCAAGCTGGAGCAGATGACACAGGGTGGCGAAATCCCAGACATCATTGTTCTTGCTGATCATGGCTGGAATGTAGGTGTGGTAGGTATAGTGGCTTCCAAACTGCTGGAGCGTTATTATCGGCCTGTGATCATTCTGGATATACATCCAGAGACCGGAATGTGCAAAGGTTCTGCTCGCTCCATTCCTGGACTTGACATCTACGCTGCACTTTCTTCTTGTTCTGATTTAATGGATCATTTTGGAGGTCATCCAGCCGCTGCGGGAATGAGCCTGCATCGGGATGGATTAGAAGCCTTTGCTGCAGCATTAAACGAATATGCGTCCGGGGTGTTAACGCCAGAGCATTTCGTTCCTGTTGCTTCCGCTGATGCAGAGGTGTCAATCTCAGATTTATCACTGCAGACCGCGTTAGAATTGGAAAGGCTTGCACCATTCGGAATGTCTAATCCGTTGCCGAAGTTTATTATTCGTGGGGCTACCGTGAAAGAGACACGTACAATGGGCCAAGATGGAAAACACCTGAAGATTGTATTGCAGCAGGGGAAAAACAGCATTGAAGCCTTGGCGTTTGGTAAAGGCGCTTTATCCAGGCTGCTACCGGCGGGTACTACGATCAACGTGTTAGCTGAGCTGTCGATCAATGAATGGAATGGCTCACGCAAATCACAGCTGATGCTGCAGGATTTATCTGTGCAGGATGCTCAGTTATTCGATCTTCGTGGTGCTGCTGACGCCGTACGGCAAGCCGCACATATTAGAGAACTACTTCTTCCTTATAGTGGTGCGGGTCCGTATCGAGCTGCTGCAGTGTTTCAGAACGGACGTAGTACGCCTGCAAGTGAATTGATAGGAATGTCTTTATGGGTATATGATAAAGAAGCTGGCATTAGCGCTGCTGTTAAGGATGAGCCCCTTCAGGAATCAGGGCATGTCTCCCTGTTATGCTTACTGGATATGCCGGAGACTCCTGAACAACTGGATGCGCTGCTCGAAACCTTCCCTAATGCTGATAATATTGCGTTATTGCATTCTATCAAGGATGGCCGAGAACGACTTATTACTCCGACACGGGATCATTTCAAAATACTATATAAACTGTTGGCTTCGATCACCTCAGTTGCAACACCTGAGAACGAAGTTTTGCTGCGGTTAAGCCGCCAGTCCTCGTTAAGTATCCGCATGCTTAACAACATGCTTGATGTGTTTGAGGAGCTTGATTTTATTAAAAGAAGTCAGGGAAGTGTGGCGTTTATTACTCAGCCAGTAGCTAAAAGTCTGACAGCATCGAGTCATTTTGTCCGACTGGGACAGATGGCGGAAATGGAGCAATACTTCATGGAGGGCAGCCTGTCAGAGTTACAGGACTGGATGTTATCGCGTCGTTTAGGCGTATCATAATCCATGCAAATATGAGCTGCTGAGCGTACCCAACGGTGTATAAAAATGCAACGCTCAATATAACAAAACGTATGCTTACGAAGCAAGTTTTGTCGATCTGAATCAAAGCAGCTATGCTAACAAAACTTATAGGAGATGATAAATTTGGATTTTAAAGATAGTATTCGTGTGATTCCTGATTTCCCTAAAGAAGGTATTAGTTTTAAAGATATCACCACATTGCTTAAAGACGGGGAGGCTTACCGCCAAGCGATTGACGCGTTGAAAGCTCTCGTAGCGCACTTGGAAATCGACGTTATCGCTGGACCAGAAGCACGTGGCTTCGTAGTTGGAGCACCTCTTGCTTATGCGATGGGAGTAGGTTTTGTGCCGATTCGTAAAAGCGGCAAGCTTCCATATGAGACTATAGAGGTAGGTTATGATCTTGAGTATGGCAAGGACACACTTGCTGTTCACACGGATGCTATCAAGCCTGGTCAAAAAGTATTGATCGCTGATGATTTATTGGCAACTGGTGGAACCATTGCTACTTCGGTTAACCTTGTAGAACAGCTTGGCGGTAAAGTGGTAGGTGCTGCTTTTCTGATTGAACTGGTTGAGCTTGCTGGGCGTAATAAGCTTTCTGGAGTTGAAGTTCTTTCCTTGGTGAATTACGAGGATTAATCTTGTGAAGTTTGTCTTTTCCCGGGAAATAAACGGGGATTCGGCTCTCGAATTATGCTGAAAAGTGCAAAGATTAGCGCGTGACGAAAAGGGTGGAAGTTAAACAGTAATTGGAAAATGTAAGATAATAACAGCAGCTGTCTGCCTTTTGGCGGAGAGTTGCTGTTTTGTATCTGAGTCAATAAAAAAAGCTGCCCAAGTCCATAAATGGATGTTGGAGCAGCTTTTTTAAAATTCTATTTTTTCAACCGATTAATGGGCAGTTTTATCACTTTCTCCGCCATCATTAGACAGTCCAAGCACTTCAATGAGTTTGAAGAACAGTGCCAATACGATACCAACAATTGTAGCCAGCGCCATACCACTAAGTTTAACGTTGCCCATAGTAAGGGTTGTACCACTGATTCCGACAACGAGTACCAACGTAGCCATGATCATGTTCGTAGCTTTGGAAAAATCAACTTTTTGCTCAACGAAAATACGTAATCCGGAAGCCGCAATTACACCAAACAGCAACAAGGATACACCACCCATTACAGGGGTTGGAATATTAGCGATAACGGAGGAGAAAGTACCAGAGAATGAAAGCAGAATAGCAATCACCGCTGCGCCGCCGATTACATATACCGAATATACTTTAGTCAACGCCATAACCCCGATATTTTCACCGTAGGTTGTATTTGGAGTAGAACCGATAAAACCGGAGATAATTGTAGATATCCCGTTCCCCATCAGAGAGCGGTCAAGTCCAGGATCTTTTGCCAAGTCTCTGCCGACAATATTGCTTGTTACAAGTAAATGTCCAATATGCTCAACGATAACAACTAATGATACCGGGATAATAGTGAATATTACATTCCAATCAAATGAAGGAGTAACAATGGAAGGATGCGCTAAAAATTTTGCATTAGAGATAGCAGCGGTATCCACCATTTTCAAAATATATGCTAAACCATAACCAGTGACGATACCAATAAGGATGTGAATGATTTTTGGAAAACCGCGGAAGAGTACAGCTCCAATTACAGTTACACCAAGCGTCACCATAGAAAGTGCGATTGTTTTGCCATCTGGCGTCCAGTCTGCAACTGCAACGCCTTCAGGAGCAATAAGTCCTGCCATTCGTGCGGCAACAGGTACAAGTTCAAGGCCGATCGTAGCTACGATAGCCCCCATTACTGCTGGAGGGAAAACAACATCAATCCATTTGGTTCCTGCATAACGAATGATCAATGCCACGAGCACGAATATAATACCAGTGACGATAAAAGCACCCAAAGCAAGCGAGTATCCTTTCATGTGATCATTTGGGTAACGACTGAGTACTGATAATACCGGTGCAATAAAGGCAAAGCTGGAACCAAGGTACGCAGGGATTTTACCGCGACAGATCCAAATGTACAGCAATGTACCGATACCATTCATAAGCAAAATCATTCCAGGGTCGACCCCGAACAAGTTAGGCACTAGCACTGTACTGCCAAACATGGCAAACAAATGCTGGAGACTTAATAGAAAGCCTGGGCCCCATGGAAGTTTTTCGTTAACTTGAATTTCGCGTTGCAATGGAGTTCACTCCTCTTTCTTATCTGATATTATGTTGTCCGGCGAAAATCCGCCTTTACTAGATTAAATAGAACTTGGCTTTTTTACAACAACATTTTCACAAGTGTTATTAATTTGTCCGAATTTAATTACTTTTACTTCTGGAATTCCATGAGATGGCAAGTGTTGACGTAATCCTCCTTAAGCCTCATAATTATAGACAACTTTGAATAAGGGCGTAAGTAAGCTTGGACAAATGAAATGATTGGAACCTGCAGATTTTTGAACAGTTGCGGGTTCATTTTATTATAGAAAGGAATCGGATACGACGAGAATGGGCATTGAGCGATTAATTGATAAGGCTGGCGCCTATATAAAAGATAAAGATCTTCTCCGCATCCGGGAAGCTTATGAATTTGCCGATCAGGCTCATCACGGGCAGATCCGCAAGTCGGGGGAGCCATACATTCTGCATCCGCTGGCGGTGGCAGATATTGTCGTCAATATGCAAATGGATGTTATATCTATTGTTGCAGCGCTTTTGCATGATGTGGTGGAAGATACGACGGTCTCACTGGAACAAATCCGCGCTAAATTTGGCGATACCTGCGCAATGCTTGTTGACGGCTTAACGAAGCTGGAACGCATTCGCTTTCGCTCAAAGGAAGAGCAGCAGAACGAGAATTACCGCAAAATGTTTATTGCTATGGCTCAGGATATCCGGGTCATTGTCATTAAACTGGCGGACCGTCTGCATAATATGCGAACGTTAAAATACCAATCTGAAGAGAGCCAGCGCCGTATTTCTTATGAGACGTTGGAGATTTTCTGTCCTGTAGCTGACCGGCTGGGGATTTCCGCGATCAAGTGGGAGATGGAGGATATTGCGCTTCGTTACTTGAACCCGCAGCAGTATTACCGGATTGCTAATCTGGTGCATAAGAAGCGGGCCGAGCGTGAGCAATTTATCGACAGCGTAATTGGCCGTATTCGTGCCAAGCTGGATGAAATGGGCATTGAAGGTGATCTTTCCGGCCGCCCGAAGCATATTTACAGTGTTTATAACAAAATGAGCACAAAAAACAAGCAGTTTAATGAAATTTATGACCTGCTGGCCATTCGTATCATTGTGGATAATATCAAGGACTGTTATGCAACCCTTGGAATTATTCACACCTTATGGAAGCCAATGCCGGGGCGTTTTAAAGATTATATAGCTATGCCAAAAGCCAATATGTATCAATCTCTGCATACTACTGTGGTAGGACCAGGCGGAGAGCCTACTGAGGTGCAAATTCGCACCTGGGAAATGCACCGCACGGCAGAATACGGGATAGCCGCACACTGGGCATACAAAGAAGGCAGCAGTAATAATGCTAATCCGGAGAATCGGATGCCTTTCTTTCGCGAAATATTGGAGCTGCAGCATGAAGCTAAGGATGCCGAAGAGTTCGTAAAATCACTGAAAATGGATTTTTTCTCAGACCTGGTGTTTGTATTTACTCCTAAAGGTGAGGTTATTGAGCTTCCTGCGGGTTCTGTGCCTCTTGACTTCGCGTTCCGCATTCATACAGAAGTGGGCAATCGTACAATTGGTTCCAAGGTGAACGGGCGGATCGTGCCGCTTGATCACAAGCTGAAGACGGGCGATATTGTTGAGATTTTGACGTCTAAGCATTCTTACGGACCTAGCCGTGACTGGCTCAAAATTGCACAATCCTCTCACGCAAGAAGCAAAATTAAGCAATGGTTCAAAAAAGAAAAACGTGAGGAAAATGTCGAAAAAGGTCGCGAAGCGATTGAACGTGAGCTGAAGCGCCTGAATGTCGAAGTTTCCGAGTGGATTTCTGATGAAAAACTATTGGAAGCTGCGAAAAAATTTGCCTTTAATGATGTAGAGGATATGTTGTCTGCCGTTGGTTTTGGTGGGATTACCGCTTCGCAAATTGCCTCCCGCTTGACGGAGAAGCTGCGCAAGGAGCAGGAAGAAGCTGCTAATCACTTGGAGCTTACTTCAGAGATGAAGGAGATCAAGTCTTCCGGCGAGAGACGTAATCAACCTACCAATGGTGTTAGTGTAAAAGGAATTGAAAACTTACTTGTTCGTTTTGCACGATGTTGCAACCCGGTTCCGGGTGACGACATTGTAGGTTATGTTACACGGGGCCGGGGCGTATCTGTACACCGCCAGGATTGTCCTAACATTCCGGGTGAAGGTGACGGAGAAGAAGCAGCTAGAGTGATTGAAGTGGAATGGGAAGGCACGATGGAAGCAAACTACAGTGTGGATATTGAGATTACAGGCCATGATCGCAATGGACTGCTCAATGAAGTACTGCAGGCAGTGTCCGAGAGCAAAACGAACATTTCAGCGGTCACTGGGCGCTCTGACAAGAATAAGATGGCAATGATTCATATGACCATCCTTATTCGTAATACGGAGCATCTGCAATCCGTTGTAGATAAAGTGAAACGAGTCAAAGATGTATATACAGTGAATCGGATCATGCAATAAGGCAAGGAGCGAAGTAGTGCGATGAGAGTTGTAGTACAGCGTTGCAAGGACGCCAAAGTAACCGTGGATGAGACAGTGACCGGAGCGATTGGCAATGGTCTGATGCTGCTTGTCGGCGTTACCCATGAAGATACGGAGAAGGATGCCAAATATTTGGCGGATAAAATAGCTGGACTGCGTATTTTTGAAGATGATGCTGGCAAAATGAACTATAGTGTCACGGATACTAACGGAGCTATTCTTTCAGTGTCCCAGTTTACTTTATACGGAGATTGCCGTAAGGGAAGACGGCCGAATTTCATGGGAGCTGCAGCTCCTGCGGAGGCCGAGCGTCTTTATGATTATTTTAATCAAGAGCTTAGAGTTGGAGGTCTTCAGGTGGAGACGGGCATATTTGGAGCGATGATGGATGTGTCGCTGACCAATTGGGGCCCAGTTACTCTCATTCTGGATAGCCGCAGCTAACGAAATAGAGGATGTCGAAGATTGCTTCTGGCCGGAGCTAACTTTCGACATCTTTTTTTTATGCGGATAGAGCTTCTTCGGGCTGGATAAACTAAATGCAGGCAGATATCACGCATAAGGCAGGGAGTTTAAGAATGAGACAATCACAGAAGGCATGGGTATGGAGAAGTATCCCGGCACTACCGGCTGGGAGTCCTATGGAAGCCTGTGCATTAGCCAAAAAGCTAGAAGGCGAGACCGAACCATTAGTAATCAAAGGAAGAAGCCGCAATCTCTTGCCGCGTACCTGAAGCGGGTGGAAAAGGCGGCTTTTTCGGTGTTGTGAATGAAGCCTTTTTTCCGATTAAAGGTTAGAAAGCATCCTCATAAGGGTAATAGACCACAAGAAAGAATAATAAGAACATCATTAATTGCTAAAGACAGAGAGGAGAAACTATCACATGAGTAACGTTGCTTTCTTACTGGCTAATGATTTTGAAGATTCTGAAATGAAGGTTCCTTATGATGAAATTATAAAGGCAGGACATCAAGCTGACATTATTGGTTTGAAAAAAGGGGAGACCCTGCTGGGTAAAAAGAAAGAAGTCTCCTACGCAGCAGACAAGGCGATCGCCGAGGTTCAAGCAAGTGATTATGACGCGATTGTCATCCCGGGTGGTTCTTCCCCCGAGAATTTACGGCAAAATGCCGATATTTTGAAGTTTGTAAAAGAAGCAAATGAAGCAGGCAAACCTATCGCCTCTATTTGCCACGGACCGCAAATTCTGATCAGTGCAGACTTGCTTAAGGGACGCACCATTACCTCTTATCCTCCGCTGAAGGATGATGTTGTGAATGCCGGTGCGGTGTTTAAGGATGAGGAAGTAGTGGTTGATCGCAATTACATTACTTCGCGTACACCAAAAGATGAGCCTGCATTTGTTCGTGAAATATTGAAGGTCCTGAAATAAATAAGCAATATTTAAATTAGAGTCTTATAATCCAAGGAGGTAATGGCAATGAGCAGAAAAATCCAAGCGTATTTCAGAACTGAAAATGAAGCAGAAGGCGCAAAAACAGCATTGATTAGCTATAAGGTGGATGGCTTGGAGGTTTGGCCACTCACGGACCCTATCGGCAATGATCGTAATATTCTGTTTCCAATCATTCCACTGGATAGTGCATCTGTAGTCGCAGGCACAACTGGAACGCTTGGAACGGCTAGCACACCTGCAGCTGGAGCTATGCTGGTTCCTGGCATTGCCGCTTCCGACACTCGTGCTGACCCTGAAACGCATTATAGTGTGAATGAAGATCAGGTTAGTGCGAACGTGGCAGAAGGAGATCTCGAAGATGGGGATTTAAGTGAACTTCGTTATGTGATGGAGCTAAGTATAGCAGAAGAGAATTATAATGAAGTTGTGGAAATCCTCCGGGGCAAAGGGGCTTATGTTGAACAATTCGAATAGTATTCTATTAAAAATAAACCGCTTTCATGGAATGTAATATAATCGTAATATTACGTACATGATTCCTTAATATAGCGTGTTTATAATAAAGGCATGACCCCCTTTTTAATAATATATGATGATGGACCTGCAGCATTCGGCTGCAGGTCATTTTTTTGTTACAATATAATTGCTGAATAAAAAACTCGGAAGCTGTCAAAATTTATACTAGGCATCCTTTTTACTACCTTGACTTTAATGCAGTAGTTCAGTAGAATATTAACAATATACGATTTTATCATATGGTTTTGATGACGGGACCAAGTAATTCGAGAACCCACAACTCCAGAGAAGAATCCCTTGTCGATTCGGATGACATCTACTTAAGTGGATGATGAACCGGTATCGCTTGGCTGCAAGGATTCTGTTGATGAGCGAATGAATGACCTCCCCGAGAACGTACGGCGAAAGTGGGCAGTGTTGATTGCCGCGATCAGTAGCCGTTTACGCGTAGGCGGGCGTTAACCGCTTTGAGCGGCTTCAGTATATTTTTACTGATCCGGAATGTGGGTGGTACCACGTGGTGTATTATTGGTTATGATAATCCCTCGTCCCTGTTTTTTTATAAAACAGGGACGAGGGATTTTTTGCTATTTCTGCAATAGAAACAGATGAAGAGAACAGCTTTAGAGGGGTTATTTTTTAGGAGGGATAGACTGTGGCTAAAGAAAGATTCGAGAAACCAACAGGAACGCAGGACGTGCTTCCGGGTGCTGTGGAGAAATGGCAGTATATTGAGGGGAAGGCCAGAGATTTATGCCGCCGTTTTAACTACCGGGAAATTCGCACACCTATGTTTGAGCACACAGGGTTATTCGAACGTGGAGTAGGCGAAACAACGGATATTGTGGAAGGCGAAATGTATACGTTCAAGGACAAAGGCGACCGTGATTTGGCTCTTCGTCCAGAAGGAACGGCTGGTGTCGTGCGGGCTTACGTTCAGAACAAGCTATACGGTGAACCTGATGTAAGCAAGCTGTATTATATCGGACCTATGTTCCGTTATGAGCGTCCGCAGGCCGGAAGATATCGCCAGTTCCATCAGTTTGGGATTGAGGCGTTTGGGGCCGTGGATCCGGCTATTGATGCAGAAGTAATCTCTATGGGCTATCAGTTCTATAAGGATCTAGGTCTTAAGGATGTAAGAGTGGAGCTTAATTCCGTGGGTAATGCACCAAGCCGTGCGGCTTACCGGGAGAAGCTGCTGGGATTCCTTAGACCGATGAAGGATAACCTCTGTAGTGACTGTCAGCGTCGAATCGAGCGTAATCCGCTTCGTGTGCTGGATTGCAAGGTGGATCAGGATAAATTTACAGATGCCCCTTCTATTTTGGACAGTTTGGATGATGAATGCATAACTCATTTTGAGAAGGTTAAGATGCATCTCGACATTATGGGTGTAGAGTTCACGATTAATTCTCGTCTTGTACGTGGTTTGGATTATTACACGCATACTGCGTTTGAATATAAAGCAGCTGGCATTGGCTCTATTGATACCGTAGGCGGCGGAGGCCGGTACAACGGTTTGGTTGAAGAAATCGGTGGACCGGATCAACCGGGTATTGGTTTTGGGATCGGGCTGGAGCGTATTCTTCTTATTCTGGAGGATCAGAAGGTAGAGCTGGAGACTGCGAAGCCACTGGATGTGTATTTTGTAGCTCTTGGCGAAGAGGCTGACATTGAAATCTCCAAGCAGCTATACTTTCTGCGTAGCCAAGGGTTCTCGGCAGAACGCGACTACCTCGGCCGGAAGATGAAGGCGCAGATGAAGTCAGCTGACCGTATGTCGGCACGTTATACTGCGATTCTTGGCGAAGACGAGCTGAAGAATGGTGTAATTGCGCTGAAGTCGATGAGCACAGGGGAACAGCAGACTGTGAAGCTCGAAGAGCTGGCTCAGGCGTTGGTATAGAAGAAGACTTTTTAAGTAGAAATGTATTTTTAAATAAAAAGGGGAATGGTGAATTATGCAAAGAAGTCATAACTGTGGGCAATTAACACCAGAACATATTGGACAAACGGTAACCTTAAACGGATGGGTCCAGACCCGCCGCGACCTTGGGGGCGTACTTTTTATTGACCTGCGTGACAGAAGCGGTATTGTGCAAGTTGTATTCAACCCGGACTACTCCGGCGAAGCACTGCAAATTGCGGATAAGGTTCGCAGTGAGTATGTTTTGGCTGTCAAAGGAAAAGTGGTTAAACGTGATGAAGAAACTATTAACCGCAATCTGCCAACAGGTGAGATTGAAGTTCAAATTACAGATATCGAAGTGCTGAACGCTGCTAAGACTCCTCCATTCTTCATCGAAGATGGAGTGGAAGTAGACGAATCTCTTCGTCTGAAATATCGTTACCTGGATCTGCGTCGTCCGGAAATGCAAAAAACACTGTTGCTACGCTCGAAAGCTTCTAAGATTTTCCGCGATTTCCTTGACAGTGAAGGATTTATTGACGTAGAGACACCAATCCTAACTAAGAGCTCACCGGAAGGTGCGCGTGATTATTTGGTGCCAAGCCGTGTGCATGAAGGCGAGTTTTTCGCATTGCCTCAATCTCCACAAATCTACAAGCAGCTTTTGATGGTGGGTGGCGTTGAACGCTATTATCAAATTGCTCGTTGTTTCCGTGATGAAGATTTGCGTGCTGACCGCCAGCCGGAATTTACACAAGTGGACATCGAGACTTCATTCCTGTCTCAAGATGAGTTGCTTGGCATGATGGAGAACCTAATGCAGCGTTTGTTCAAAGAAACTGTAGGAGCGGATATTCAGCTTCCATTCCAACGTTTGACTTATGCTGAGGCAATGGGCAAATACGGTTCAGACAAACCTGACCTGCGTTTTGGATTAGAGCTTGTAGAAATGAACGATATTGTTGCAACAAGTGGCGTAAAGGTATTTGCTTCTGTGATCGAAAAGGGCGGAGAAGTGAAATGTCTAAATGCTAAAGGCTGCGGGACTTGGACTCGTAAAGAAATCGATGATCTCGGACCTTATGCTGCGCGTTATGGTGCGAAAGGTTTGGCTTGGATTCAAGTGAAAGACGGCGAGTTCAAAGGACCGATTGTCAAATTCTTCACTGAAGAAGAAATTGCCGCTGTGAAGGAGCGTACAGGCGCTGAAGAAGGCGACCTACTGTTGTTCTCCGCTGATACCAAAAAGGTTGTAGCGGACGTTCTAGGCGCCCTTCGTGTCAAAATCGGACGTCAGCTGGGTCTGATCGACGATAACGTGTTCAAGTTCGCTTGGGTGACTGACTTCCCATTGCTTGGTTATGATGAAGATCAGAAACGTTATGTAGCAGAACACCATCCGTTCACTCGTCCGCGTGAAGAGGATCTGCATCTGTTCGACACAGATCCAGGTGCAATTCGTGCACAAGCCTACGATATCGTTCTGAACGGTTATGAAGTAGGCGGCGGCTCCATGCGGATTTACAAACGTGAAGTACAGGAAAAAATGTTCCAAGCTCTCGGCTTCACAGAAGAGGTTGCTTACGAGAAGTTCGGTTACCTGATGGATGCGTTCGAATATGGTACACCTCCACACGGTGGTATCGCCTTCGGTTTAGATCGTCTAATCATGCTGCTGGCGGGTCGTACAAATCTGCGCGAAACCATCGCATTCCCGAAAACGGCAAGTGCAACGGACCTGCTTATGGATGCACCTGCACCAGTAGACGGTTCACAATTGGAGCAACTGCACATTAAGCTGGCCCTTAAACCAAAGAAAGAAAAAGAAAAAGAATAATTAAATAAAGCGGGCGAGGCAGATTTCTGCTTCGCCATAGCTTTTGAAGGAGGCTGACCTCATGCTGCATCAGTTCTCACGTACGGAACTGGCGATCGGACCGGAAGGTCTGGAGATTATGAAGAACAGCACAGTAGCGGTACTTGGTATCGGCGGTGTTGGCGGTATGGCTGTTGAGGCATTGGCTCGTAGCGGGATCGGCAGACTGATTCTGATTGATAAGGATTCTGTCGACATTACCAATGTGAATCGGCAGATTCACGCACTTACTACTACGGTTGGGCAAAAGAAGGCCGAACTGATGGTGGATCGCGTGAAGCTGATTAATCCGGAATGTGAAGCGATTGCGCTGAACATGTTCTATACGGAAGAAACCTATGAGGAACTGTTCAAGCTGAAACCGGATTATGTGATTGATGCCTCGGATACGATTATCTACAAGGTACATTTGATTAAAGAATGTCTGTCACGTGGAATTCCTATGATCTCAAGCATGGGCGCTGCCAACAAAATGGATCCTACAAGATTCCAGGTAGCGGACATTTCCAAGACAACGTATGATCCGATTGCCCGTGTCATTCGCCAGAAGCTGCGTAAGGATGGGATTAAGAAAGGCGTGAAGGTGGTCTTCTCTACGGAGCCGCCAATGAAGCCACGTCAGGATGTTACGGACAAGATTGTTCCGGAGAATGCGCCGGATCGACGTAAAGCGAAACAACCGCCAGCCAGCAATTCATTTGTTCCACCGGTAGCCGGCCTAATCATGGTCAGCGTTGCCGTGCGTGATTTGCTTGAGGCTGGAGGCGTCAGCTTGTAAGTGAATCGCTGAGCTGAGGCTGTTTCAATTATAGTTATAGGATTAGAGTAATGGACAAAAGGGCGAGTAGCTGGAATCCGGCTGCGTACGCCCTTTTGTTGTCGTTAACAGGCGGGCTCTGCAATAAGCAGGCCATAAATAGGCATAATAGCTGAACCGGGATGAACGGCTGATTATAAGATTTATAATCCGGGTAATATCCGCCTGCGGAACTTAATATCAGTGGAGGTTTTTGTACATGAAATCGAATTTTTGGCGAAATAGTGTGGGGCTTGCGCCTGAGAATGACTGGAAACGGGAATGGGCGGCAGGGATTCTCTCCTATTTTGCTTCAGTTTATATTGTTATGGTGAATGCGACGATTCTCCATGACGCAGGGATGCCGCTTAGACCGGCAATGGTGGCTACACTGTTGACCGCAATTACCGGCTGTCTGCTGATGGCTTTCGGCGGGAAGACGCCTATCATCGTGGTTCCCGGGATGGGGATTAACGCATTTTTCACTTATACGCTTGTTCATTCCATGAAACTGGACTGGAGAGAGGCGCTTACTGTAGTCGTTATAACAGGCGTGTTATTCGCTATCGTGGCCTTTACATCACTTTATCGTATTCTTAGTGAGGCAATTCCCCAAAACCTGCAGCATGCCATTACAGTCGGTATAGGGCTATTTCTGACTTTTATAGGGCTGCAAAAGAGCGGGATAGTGATTGCCCATCAGACTACTTTTGTTGCCATAGGACATTTTAGTGATCCTGCAGTTATTACATCCTGTGTGACTTTATTGCTGGCTTTAGTGTTATTTATCCGGGGAACTAACGGCGGCCTGCTGATAAGTATGCTGGTTGGTACAGGACTAGCCTATCTTCTGGGAGCTGCACATGCACCGGAAAAACAAGCTTCAGGGCATGTATTCTCAGGTTATGGCGGCCTATTTTTCGGAATGGACTGGAGCGGTATTGTGAGCATTGTGTTCTGGATTGCTGTATTCCTGTTATTGTTAATCGTTGTATTTGAAAATATCGGTCTTGTAGCCTCACAGACGATGATGGCAGGCCGTCCAGAACGCTTCAAAAGCAGCCTGCGTGCGCTCTCGCTTGCCAATATCGCCGCGGGTCTTTTCGGAAGCAGTCCAGTCGTGGCCGCTGCAGAATCTAATGCAGGAATAGCTGCGGGCGGGCGTTCGGGTCTCACCTCGCTGGTGACAGGGCTTCTATTTGGGGCGACCTTCTTATTCCTTCCGTTGTTATCCTATATTCCCGATAGTGCGATCGCACCGATCCTGATTGTGATCGGCGGACTTATGGTACAGAATGTGCGTGAGATGGACTTGAGTGATTTGACCGAGCTGTTCCCGTCTTTTCTAATCATGGTTATGATTCCATTCACCTATAGCATTGTGGATGGTATGGCTTTTGGTTTTATTACCTACCCGATTGTGAAGCTGGCGCTGGGCAAAGGGAAGGAAGTGCCACCTGCGCTGTATGGGATTGCTGGTTTGTTTGTAGCTAACTTTATTTTGCAGGCTGTGTTATAGTGCGGCATCCAGTTTCTTTGATTACGAGGGAACTGTTGTTCACTAATCAGCTCTATTAGCCAGCGTTGAAATCAAAGGGAAAAATACCGTTGATTGGAGCTAAATGCGCGTAGACGTCGAAATCAAAGGTATAAATACCGTTGATTGGAGCTAAATGTGCGTAGACGACGAAATCAAAGGTATAAATACCGTTGAATGGAGCTAAATGCGCGTAGAAGTCGAAATCAAAGGTATAAATACCGTAGATTCGAGCCGAATACGCGTAGACGTCGAGATCAAAGGTATAAATACCGTTGATTGGAGCTAAATGCGCGTAGACGTCGAAATCAAAGGTATAAATACCGTTGATTGGAGCCGAATACGCGTAGACGTCGAGATCAAAGGTATAAATACCGTAGATTCGAGCTAAAAGCGCATAGACGAAGAAATCAAAGGTATAAACACCGTTGATTGGAGCTAAATGTGCGTGTACGCCGAAACCAAAGGCAAAAATGCCTTTGATCCGTGCTAAATGTATGTAAGCGCCGAAATCAAAGGCAAAAACACCTTTGGTGTGTCCTAAATATTCGACGCTTGTGCGAGCTAAGGAGCACCAAAGGGTTTTAGGTTGGAGAACTTATAAGTTTAGTCAAATCATTTGAAAGATTTGGTATTTAAGCGCTGATTGTGCTACAATGGGTATCCTTTTGCGTGAGAAATGGACGTAGGAGCATGAAAATTTAAGCTCGATAAACTTTTAGGAGGTAACTGAAATTGGAAGACAACTTTCAAAGTGCCTATCAAGAGGAAGAAGACAGGCTGAATCAAGCGCTTACTGAAATTGACACTTTGCTGGAGAAGCTCCAGCAGACACCAGTGTACACGGGACATGACTATACGGAACAGGTGCTGGAAGCGAACCGTGATCAGAAGCGCAAAGATCTTGCCAAGCTTAGGCAGGAGCCTTATTTCGGACGGCTTGATTTTCAAGGCAATGATGAGAATGAACGGAAGGCACTCTATATAGGCAAAATCGGCGTAGACCGTGAGCAGGTAAGCGACCGTCCGCTAGTCATCGACTGGCGCGCACCGGTAGCAAGCCTGTTCTATTCGTTTACCGGCGGTACCGAGCCAGCCTCCTATGAAGCTCCTGAGGGATTGATAGAGGGGCTGGTATACCTCAAACGCAACGTCGTGATTCGGAAGCAAATTCTGGAGCGGGTCGCGGATACGTACAATCGGGAAAGCGATGCACCGATAGTATCAGATGAGTTTCTCGTCTATCGACTTGGGGAGAATAAGGATAATCGCCTACGGGATATCGTATCGACCATACAAGAGGAGCAGGACAAGATTATCCGTGCTGCCAAGAATACAGCGCTGATCATTCAGGGCGTGGCAGGAAGCGGTAAAACAACCGTTGCACTGCACAGGCTTGCTTTTCTGCTGTATCAATACAAGGATCAGGTTTCTGCGGAAAAAATGATCATTTTTGCACCAAACCGGATGTTTTTAGATTACATCTCGGATGTATTGCCTGAGCTCGGGGTAGGTAATATTGCTCAAAGTACATTTCCGGATTGGGCAGCTAATGTACTAGGACTGGAATTGCCGGAACAGGATGCGACGGAGACGATGAACCGCTGGTTCGAAACCCCTGGCGGCATGCCGGTAATTACAGAAGAGACACCAGGGCGCTTCAAGGGTTCCACGGTGCTGATGGGAATCATAGAGTCCAGCATCAAGCTATTGGAAAGCAGCTCTGTACCTGAGGGTGATTTTAGCCCGTGGGAGGGTGCGGTGCTACGCCGTTCTATGATTTTGCGCTGGCATAATGAGGAGTATGCTCCCTATCCTCCAGCTAAGCGCAAGGAACGGGTAATGGCGCGGATTCATCGCTGGATTGAGATGGAACTGAAGAAGAGCCCTTCAGCTGCTGCTATGAAGGATCGCAAGAAAAAAGGCGCGCAGCGAGAGAAGGCTTATAGTGCCAAATGGCCTAAATATGATCCATTAACGATCTATAAGCAAATTTTCCGAGCAGCTAAACTTCCTGAGGATTGGCCGATTGAACCGCCTGAGGAAATTCCGGCAGCTGTACTGAAGGAAACGGCAAAAGAGCTGAAAAAAGGCATCATACGTGAAGAGGATTTACCTCCGCTGCTGTATATCCATTATCTTTTGAACGGTGATGAGGGCGTTACTCGCTTTGACCATGTAGTAATCGATGAGGCTCAGGATTTTTCACCTTTCCAAATTGCCGTTCTGGATTTATATGTGCGAGGCCATTCCTTTACGATCCTGGGTGACCTCTCGCAGGGTATACATGCCTATAAAGGCGTACACGCGTGGGAAGAGATGCAGACGTTGTTTGCCCCTGAGAACACTGCTTATCACGCGCTGACACGCAGCTATCGTTCTACTATGGAAATTATAGACTTCGCTAATGGAATTCTATCTTCAGGTGTGGAGAGCTCATTGCTGGCTGTTCCTGTGTTTCGTAGTGGAGATCCCGTGCGTATGATCGCCTACGGTGAGGATAACGGGGAACTGGTGGCTGATGAGCAAGCTCGCTTGCGGACAATAACCTCTGCACTGAAGTCTCTGTCAGGAAGGGAATACCGTACGGTGGCTGTCCTAACAAGAAATCTTCATGAGGCTGCAGAACTATATGCGGAGCTGGCACAGCATTTTGAAGATATTCATCTGATTGATGGCAGTATGACCCAATATCAGGGTGGGCTATCGGTGCTGCCTGTCTATTTATCAAAAGGTTTGGAGTTCGATGCAGTGATCTTAGCAGATGCCGATCAAGACCATTACGGGGCGACGGCTTGGGACGCGAAGCTGATGTATGTCGGCTGTACACGTGCTCTCCATGAGCTGTGGCTGCTCCATAATGGGGAAGTTCCTTCCTATGTGCAAACGGCGGCTGGAAGCGATTCTGAGGGGGAGTAAGACTGGTGGAGAATGGTTATAACTGTTCTTGGTCTTGTAACTCCCCCATAGGTATGGCTTAATAATAAGTGTCCGGCCGGGCAAGAACACTTCTGGAAGGAGGCTGATTGAAATGATTTCAGTATACGAGGTGGTTTCCGTTTAAGACGGAAACCTGCTTAAAGCGAGGAGGCCTTATGGCCTCCTTATTACTAACATAAGAAGTACCACACTTATCCATAAGAACGAAATTTATGAAATCGAATGTAGACGCTACCAAAAGGTTTTTATATAATGAAATTACGGATTTTTCCAAATATGAGGAGAAGAAAGGAGGCAGGTGACGTGATTATAACTAAAAACTTAGTTGACCGACGCATAGGGACACACCTGTTGAAGGAGGAAATGCAAGTTGAGTTATGTAAATGGGAAGGATGTGCTCCCCCCTGGCTTGCTCGAAGAGCTTCAGGGATACATCCAAGGTGAACTGCTCTACATCCCAAAGAGGACGGAAGAGCGGGTTCGATGGGGCGAGAACAGCGGTTCGAGGAAAGAAATAGCGAACCGGAACAAGGAAATTTTCAGTTGTCATCGAAGCGGTGATTCCGTAGCGGAACTTCAGAAGAAGTACCATCTATCGGAAGAAAGCATTCGTAAAATCATATCAAAAATGCGGCTGGCAGTAAATTGCTAGCTTGCAATTCAAGCATAAACGCCTTTGGCGTCCCTATAAGGACGGTAAGCGTTATGCGAGAAATCATAAGGATAAAGTATAGCGTGAAACCTATACTTTCTTATATTTTGAAAAAAGAGCATGGCTCCCGCCTTTCTAAGACGAGATCATGCTCTTTTTATTTTGGCGTAAAATAAGTCTATGCTGATACTGTTACCTTGAACCGGCAGGACATCCTAATCCTTCCCTGTGATATGGTATGATAGAGAGGGATTTATATTGAGCTTTTACAAGAATATAGCAAGGAAGTGGAGTTATGGATTTATTTTCTTTCGGAGAGGACACCGGGGGCGGACGGCTGCTTGCGGACCGGATGAGACCGGAGAATCTTGATGAATATATTGGTCAAGAGCATATCATAGGTCGGGGGAAGCTGCTGCGAAGAGCGATTGAGGCGGATCAAGTCTCTTCGATTTTGCTCTATGGTCCCCCGGGATGCGGTAAGACGACACTCGCGCATATTATTTCTCATCACACACAAGGGGAATTCGTACGTCTGAATGCGGTGGAAGCTACCGTGAAGGATGTACGGGAGGTTATTGAGCGAGCTCAGAACAATCAAACATTGTACGGCACAAAGACGATCCTGTTCCTGGACGAGGTGCATCGATTTAATAGCTCACGCCAGGATGCGCTTTTGCCAGCGGTAGAAAAAGGGACCATCACCTTCATTGGAGCGACTACAGAGAACCCGTTCCATTATGTTAATGGGGCGCTTATGAGCCGCTCCACCTTATTTCAGCTGGAGGCATTAACGAGTGAACACAGTCTGATCGCGATGCGCAGAGCCTTGGCGGACAAAGATAAAGGTCTTGGATTTATGGAGCTTCAGGTCGATGAAGAGGCTTTGTTGCATATTGCAACTATGGCTAATGGAGACATTCGCCGGGCACTAAATGCGCTGGAGCTGGCAGCCCTGACTACCGCGCCGCAAGTTGATGGAAGTGTTCATATTACGCTGGAGGTGGCGGAGGAATCCATTCGGCGCCCCATTGTGAAGGCTGATGAATCTACGCAGTATGATGTGCTATCCGCTTTTCATAAAAGTATCCGCGGTTCCAGCGACGCCGCGTTGTTTTGGTTTCTGTATGCGGTAGAAAAGCTTGGAATGGACCCTATGACTTTTATTCGGCGCCTGATTGCAGCCAGCAGTGAGGATATCGGCCTGGCTAATCCCCAAGCTATGGTTCAAGCGGTGAGTGCGCTGGATGCTTATCGAAACAATGGTTGGCCAGAGGCGAAGCTGAACATTGCCCAAGCTATTCTTTTTGCCGTGGAGAGTCCGAAGTCTAATGCTGTGGTTATGGCTATTTCCAATGCAATGGCAAGTATGGATGAGATCAAATCAGCGGAGGTACCGCTGCATCTGCGTGATACGCACTATAAAGGCGCAACTGCGTTAGGGCATGAAGGATATCAATATCCGCACAATTTTCCGGGGCATTATGTAAAGCAGGAGTATTTGCCTAAGGAGATTTCTCAGCGTGTTTTTTATCAAGCAACTGAGCAAGGCAACGAGATTAAGATTCGTCATAATCAAAAGCTTCGGCGGGAGCAGTAACCCAGCTAGCGACTGTAATACCTTCCAATTTCATGCTGGAAAGCAAAAGATTTTAACTTTCAGACGAACTAAATAATTCCCAAAAAAAGGCGGCCTAGAGCCGTTTTTTTGTTGCCTACGTTACTTTTAATCACATCGATTGAAAATTTTTTATAGGAAAAGATTGATAATTTACCATAAGTTAATTAAAATGAACTACAAAGTTACGAGATGTTCATTTTTATTTCCGATTGAACTACTGGTAGTATTCTTAATGGTGTTAATTATCATCACATTGGTTATTTCAAAATGTTTCATGAAAATCAACACTATTTATATCAAAATTTACATAATATTTTCATTGTGTTAATTTTGAAATCCTTGTCGTTAGGGTGATGAATATGGGCGAAGAACTACTAGAAATCAAAAATTTGTCGACATCGTTCAGAATTGCAGACGACTATTATGCTGCGGTTGATGATGTTACCCTGTCTGTTCGCAAAAATGAAATTCTGGCTATCGTTGGAGAGTCTGGTTCAGGAAAAAGTGCGCTCGCCTTTTCAATTATGGGGCTGCACACCAGAGCCAAAATTGACGGACAAATCAAATACAAGGGCCAGGACATCGTTACCATGTCTCCTGCTGCACTAAACAAGCTGCGCGGCCAAGAAATGTCTATGATTTTTCAAGATCCTTTATCCGCTTTAAACCCGCTAATGATCATCGGCTCACAGATTGAAGAAGTACTTATCCTACACGATTCCAAGCTTTCTAAGAAACAGAGAAAAGAGAAGGTCATTGATCTTTTGACCAAGGTTGGAATTTCCCGTCCCGAGCATACATATCAGCAGTACCCCCACGAATTATCCGGTGGCATGAGGCAGCGGGTGGTTATCGCCATTGCGATAGCCAATGGACCCAAGCTTTTGATCGCCGACGAACCTACTACAGCACTAGATGTGACTATCCAATTACAAATCCTTGAACTTATTAAAAAATTAAAAAACGATATGGAAGCAGGCATTATCTTAATCACTCATGACTTAGGGGTTGTAAGCGAAATGGCTGACCGTGTTGCGGTGATGTATGCCGGACAAATCGTCGAAATCGCAGATATTTTTACGTTGACGTCTAATCCGAAACATCCGTATACGAGATCCTTATTAAACTCCATTCCAACGGCAAAAGAAGAGAAATCCAGATTGCATGTGATTCAGGGGATTGTTCCACCACTGCAAAACCTTCCGCGTAAGGGCTGCCGTTTCTCGGCACGGACGCCTTGGATTCCTGAATCGGAGCATGAGGAGAACCCACAGCTGCATGAAGTCGCACCCGGACATTTCGTTCGCTGCACCTGTTATAACAATTTCCATTTCCCTGATACTAACGAGGAGGCAATCCACAATGGGACTTCTTGAGGTTAAAAATTTAGCAGTACATTTTCCAATCCACGGCGGTGTTTTTCGAAGGGAAGTTGGCGTAGTTAAGGCTGTCGATAATGTTAATTTTACCATTGAAGCTGGGCAAACCTATGGTCTGGTTGGTGAATCTGGTTCCGGGAAGACGACAACGGGTCGCGCGATTATAGGTCTTAATTCTATTACTAGCGGCAGCGTGATTTTTGAAGGGCAAGATTTGGCCTTGAGGGGTGTACGTAAGCAAAGAAATGTCCGCAAAGACATTCAGATGATCTTTCAGGATCCGTACTCTTCCTTAAATCCTAAGAAGCGTGTACTCGATATTATTGCAGAACCGTTGCGTAATTTCGAAAAAATGTCTCCAGGGGAAGAAAAACGCCGGGTGCAGGAATTGCTTTTACAGGTAGGCTTAAGTCCTGAGAACATCCTGAAATATCCGCATGAATTTTCTGGCGGCCAGCGGCAGCGGATCGGAATTGCCAGAGCAATTGCACTCAAGCCAAAGCTTATTATTGCTGACGAGCCGGTATCTGCGCTAGATGTCTCAGTACAGGCACAAGTGCTTAACTTCATGCAGGACATTCAAAAAGAGCTGAATCTTACTTTTCTATTTATCAGTCATGATCTCGGGATCATCAGGCATATGTGCGATCACATAGGGATTATGTATAAAGGACGACATGTGGAGCAAGGGACTGCTAAAGATATTTTTGACAATCCTCAGCATATTTATACCAAACGACTCATTGCCGCCATTCCTGATATTGATCCGAAACAGAGAGAAAAGCAGACGGAGTTTAGAAAATCAGTAAGCAAGGAATATGAACAAGCGCACCGGAATTATTTTGATGAAGAAGGCATGGCTTATCCATTAAAATCAATTTCCGAGACTCATCTGGTAGCCTTGCCTGAGAAAGGTTGAGAATATGTGGAAGATTATCGTTCGTAGAATTCTTATAATGATCCCTCAAGTAGTTCTATTAAGTATTCTTGTTTTTCTTATGGCGAAGGCGATGCCTGGTGACGCACTTTCAGGAATGCTTGATCCGAATATTGACCCGGCGGCCATTGATGCGATGAGAGAAAAGCTCGGTTTAAATGATCCATGGTACATCCAGTACTGGGATTGGATCACTAAAGCGATACAAGGGGATTTCGGCCAGTCCTTCCGTTTCAAAATGCCGGTCTCAGAGCTAATCGGTCAACGCCTGATGAATACCCTTTGGCTGGCCATTGTTACGCTGATTCTTACATACCTTATTGCTATCCCGCTTGGTATTACCAGCGGACGTTATAACGATTCGTGGCTGGATCGCTTGATAACTGGCTATACCTATATTGGATTTGCTGCACCGTTGTTTATATTTGCACTCTTAATGGTATGGGTTTTCGGGTTTCATTTTCATTGGTTTCCTACCAGCGGCAGTGTCAGTCCCGGGGAAGTTCCAGGTACACTAAGTCACTTCTGGAGTAAATTCTATCATCTGCTTCTGCCTGCGCTATCTATGGCGCTAATTGCAACGGTTGGGACTGTACAATATCTGAGAAATGAGATCATTGATACGAAGCAAAAAGATTTCATTCTCACTGCTAGAGCTAAAGGGGCTTCGGAGTCACGCGTATACAATCGTCATATTTTGAGAAACTCCTTGCTGCCGATCGCTGCATTTTTTGGATATGAGATCACTGGACTAATCGGTGGTACGGTGTTCGTTGAAACGATCTTCAGCTATCCAGGAATGGGTTTGCTGTTTCTAAGTTCGATAACGATTCGGGATTTCAGCGTGGTAACAGCTCTTGTTCTTCTGTATGGGGTTGCTTCCATCGTCGGTGCGTTGTTATCAGACATTATTTTAAGTATCGTAGATCCTCGTATCCGGATTAAATAAGAAGATGAACACTTTGGGGTGAATGAAATGGCAAAGACGAGCGCAGAGATAGCTCTGCTGCAGGAAACTGATAAAAGTCCATCGGGCTTCAAAATTGTTTGGCGGGAGATGGTGCGGGATAAGCTGGCACTGATCTCATTGATTTTCCTATTTACGATTATTGCTGCTGTATATGGGATCTCCTTATTTTTAGATCAGAAAGAAATTGTCACGGTTGACTTGTTCGCCCTATATGAGAAGCCTTCGGCTGTGCATTGGCTGGGGACTGATTATGGAGGACGGGATGTATTCGGTCAATTAATTATAGGAACACGAAATTCCATGTCTATTGCCTTTATGGTTACTTTTTTTACGGGAATTATCGGTATTCTGGTAGGTTTAGTCTCAGGTTACTTTGGGGGAACGGTAGATAATGTCGCGATGCGTATTGTGGATTTCTTCATGATTCTACCTTTTCTAATGATTGTTATAGCTTTTGTCAGCGCAGTTCCTAAGTACAATACATTGACCTTCTCCTTTATCATGACAGCATTTCTTTGGATGGGGATTGCCAGGCTAATTCGTTCCAAGACATTGCAAGAGAAGGAATTGGATTATGTTCAGGCATCTAAGACCCTAGGCTCCTCCAATCTAAAAATTATGTTCACGCAAGTTCTGCCGAACTTAAGCTCTATCATTATCGTAACGATGACCTTGAATCTGGCAGCTAATATTGGATTGGAATCAGGCCTATCCTTTCTAGGTTTTGGTTTTCCAGAAAGTACACCCAGTCTGGGTACTCTAGTAAGCTATGCGAGAAATCCGCAGACCCTTGAGTTCAGATGGTGGATCTGGTTACCCGCATCATTGCTGATCCTGGTATTGATGTTGAGTATAAATAATGTGGGTCAAGCGCTTAAACGTGCGACCGACGCAAGACAAAGAAAAGGATAATAAGGGAGGAAATGATTAAATGAGAAAAGCCATTCGTTCAAAAGCTTTACTAGTTTCATTAATGTTTGTAATGTTGTTCGCTCTTGCGGCTTGCGGCTCCAAGAACAACAACGAAGCGGCTGAATCAACAGCAGCTCCTAGCGCCAGCGCACCTGCGGCAACTGCAGAAGCAACGGCCGCGCCTGAGGCAGAAGACGGACTTTATAACATTAAAGATTTTAGTAACGTTAAGACTAACCAAGGTGAAGCTATTGACGGAGGGACAATTACATTTGGACTTGTTTCCGATAGTCCATTTGAAGGTACTTTGAACTGGAACTTCTATTCTGGAGATCCAGATGCTCAAGTTCTGAACTGGTTTGATGAAGGTTTGTTAACTTGGGATAAAGACTATGTATATACTAATGATGGTGCGGCTACTTATGAAGTTGCAGAAGATGGACGGACCTTTACCTTTACGATTCGCGACAATGTAAACTGGCAGGATGGTAAGCCAGTAACGGCTGAAGACTGGTTGTTCGCCCATGAAGTTATTGGTAATCCTGCTTATGATGGTCCTCGTTATGGTTCTGACTTCACTAATATTGAAGGCATGGATGAGTACCATTCCGGTAAAGCCAAGACCATATCCGGGATTAAAGTGCTGGGTGATAAGAAACTGCAGATTACTTATAAGCAATCTACACCTTCCTTGTTAACGGGTAGCGTATGGATTTATCCATTAGCCAAACATATCTTTGGCGGCATGGATGTTGCCAAAATCTCCTCTTCCCCTGAAGTCCGCCAAAAGCCAATTGGCTTCGGAGCTTTTAAAGTAGAGAGCATCGTTCCTGGTGAGTCTGTAGTATTTGTTAAGAATGAAGATTACTGGCGCGGAGCCCCAAAACTGGATAAAGTAATTTTGAAGGTTATCAACCCAACAACGATTGTACAAGAACTGAAATCTGGCGGAGTTGACTTGGTGGATTCCTTCCCTATTGATCAATTCCCGGATAATGCAAAGATGTCAAACGTTGAATTCCTGGGTGCGGTTGATCGTGCTTATACGTATATAGGCTTTAAGCTTGGTAAATGGGATGCAGAGAAAAAGGTTGTTGCAACAGATCCTAAAGCTAAAATGGCGGATGTAAATCTGCGTAAAGCCATGTGGGCTGCCGTAGATAATGATACTGTCGGTAAGAAGTTTTATAATGGACTTCGCTGGAATGCGACTACGTTGATCCCACCTTCCCATCCTGAATTCCATGATGCTTCCAATCCAGGTGTAGCTTATGATCCAGAAGCAGCTAAGAAGATCCTGGATGACGCTGGTTACAAACTAAACGGTGAATTTAGAACGAATCCAGATGGCAGCGAGCTGAAGATTAATTTCATTTCGATGACTGGTGGAGACATTGCTGAGCCGCTGGCTCAATATTATGTACAATCCTGGAAAGCGATTGGTCTGAATGTAACTTTGGAAATGGTAGAGTTTAATACCTTCTATGATCGCATAGGTCAAAATGGTGAGGATGATCCTACTGTTGATGTGTACCAAGGCGCTTGGGGTGTAGGGATTGACGTTGACCCATCAGGTCTGTATGGCAAAGATGCAATCTATAACTTCCCGCGTTACTCGAGTGCAGAGAACGATCGTTTGCTCGCCGAAGGGATCTCCGAGGCTGCATTTGATGTAGACAAACGTAAAGAAATCTATAAAGAGTGGCAACAATTTATGGTTGATGAGATTCCAGTATTCCCAACACTTTATCGTGCTGTAATAGTGCCGGTTAATAACCGCGTCCTGAATTATTGGGCTGTTGGTGATGGAGTTGAAATCTATTATAACGACATTGCGGTTTCTGCAGATAAAGCTGCGGTAGCTCAGTAAGAGGGTATTAATGAACAGCAGTTCAAGGAGAGATCCTGAGCTGCTGTTTTTTATTTTTCATTAAATTAACAATAATTTCTATATTTTGTGCATTATTTACTGTAAAAATATAGTGTTTTAATGAAAGATATGGTATATTTTGGGTGAGAGCGAAACTTTCGCTTAAATATAGCTCTTAGAGAGAGGTGAGTGGATGATCGCAATGACGGGTACCTGATTCAAGTGAGGGAGGTGTTACGGGACTGAGGTGTAATCTTTCTTGTGGCATTCACTGAAGAGAGGGGCAGTAGAAATGATCAAGAGGTATAGGAAACAAGGACTGGTGTTCAGTTTGTTGTTTACGCTTACATTTTGTTCAAATGCTGCATTTCAACCGGCGATAGCAGAGGCGGCGGCCGGAGACTATAACTATGCGGAGGTTCTTCAAAAATCTATTTATTTCTACGAAACCCAGCGGTCTGGTGAATTGCCAGATAACAATCGGGTGGAATGGCGGGGCGATTCCGGTCTTTTGGACGGGGCGGATGTGGGACATGATCTGACTGGTGGTTGGTATGATGCCGGTGATCACGTTAAATTCGGTCTGCCTATGGCTTATTCTACGACGATGCTGGCGTGGTCGGTTTATGAGTACAAGCAAGGATATGAGGGGTCTGGGCAGCTGGAGGAAATATTAGACAATATTCGCTGGGCAACCGATTATTTTGTAAAAGCTCATACTGCTCCTAACGAGCTGTGGGGACAAGTTGGTAACGGAACAACCGATCATAATTGGTGGGGACCCGCAGAAGTCATGCAGATGCAGAGACCTTCCTACAAAATTGATGCCACTCATCCCGGATCAGATCTTGCCGCAGAAACAGCTGCAGCGTTAGCTTCAGCATCCATTATTTTCAGGGATACGGATGCCGTATATGCGGACAAGCTGCTGCTGCATGCTAAACAGCTTTATAATTTTGCTGACACTTACCGCGGCTCCTATTCCGATAGCATTACCGATGCCAAACAATATTATAATTCTTGGAGCGGTTATGCGGATGAATTGAGCTGGGGGGCTGTCTGGTTGTATTTGGCGACTAACGATCAGCAGTATCTCAATAAGGCTATTGCAGCAAGTGATCAATGGGGAACGAATCAGGCTGGAAACTGGGGTTATCAGTGGACGCAGTCTTGGGACGACAAGCATTATGGCGCTCAATTACTGTTGGCACGAATCACCGGGCAGACCAAGTTCATTCAATCCACTGAACGGAATATGCAGTATTGGACGACTGGAGTGGGTGGAACAAGTGACCGTGTTGCCTATACACCTGGCGGACTAGCCCATCTGGATCAATGGGGCGCATTGCGTTATGCAGCCAATCAGGCTTTTATGGCCTTCGTTTACTCGGACTGGGTGAGCGATCCGGTGAAGAAAGATACGGCGCGTTCTTTCGCGGAGAGACAAATTACGTATATGCTTGGCGACAATCCACGAAACAGCAGTTATGTTATCGGTTATGGTAATAATTCTCCTCAGCATCCCCATCATCGAACCTCACATGGATCATGGAATGATAGTCAGACCGTTCCGGTAAATCATCGCCATGTCTTGTACGGAGCGCTAGTTGGAGGCCCGTCCAAAACAGACAGCTACACCGACTCCATTAACGATTATGTCTCGAATGAAGTTGCAACCGATTACAATGCAGCTTTTACAGGAGCTATTGCAAAAATGGTGCTGCTGCATGGACAAGGGCAACAGCCGCTTGCACAATTTCCACCTGCAGAGACACGTGAAGATGAGATGTTTGTCGAAGCCTCTGTGAATGCTAGTGGCAGCAACTTCGTAGAGATTCGAGCATTGCTGAATAACCGTACGGGCTGGCCGGCACGGGCCAGTAAAGAGATGTCTTTTAACTACTATGTGGATCTTAGTGAAGCGATAGCGGCTGGTTATGCTCCTGAGGATATTACGGTTACGGCGGGAGGCTACAATCAGGGTGGAACGGTGTCTGCACTTCAGCCTTACGATGCAGCTAACCATATCTACTATACTAAGGTTGATTTTACAGGTACTTTAATTTATCCGGGTGGACAATCTGCTCATCGTAAGGAGATTCAATTCCGAATTGCAGCCCCGCTGAACACTAACTTCTGGAATAATGCTAATGATTTTTCATTCCAAGGTGTGGCAGCTCAAGGAGCAACTCCTGTTAAAACAGCGAACATTCCGGTGTTTGATGCAGGTGTGCACATGTATGGAGAACTTCCAGCGGGTGGTGGACAACCTGGAGAACCTCAAGTCCCTGCACGTCCGACTAATGTTCAGGCAGTAGCAGGTAATGGGACTGTCCATTTGACTTGGAATGCCATTAGCGGGGTTAGTGAATATACCGTTAAACGCAGTGAAGTGAGTGGAGGCCCGTATACGGTGCTTGAGAATGTCATGGGAACGGATTACATGGATAGTGGACGGGTGAACGGAACCACTTATTATTATGTGATCACTGCCACGAATAGTGTAGGGGAGAGCTTGCCATCTATACAGGTTAGTGCCAAACCCCAAGAAACAACACAGCCCACAACGGGGAATTTGAAGGTGCAATATCGTACGAATGATACGAATGCCAGTGATGGACAGCTGCGCCCTCAGTTCCGAATTATGAATACAGGAACCGAGTCTGTGGCACTTAGCGGCTTGAAGCTGCGTTATTATTTCACTGTGGATGGGGATAAACCACAACAGTTTCATTGTGATTATGCTGTAGTGGGCAGTGGTAATTTAAGCGGCAGTTTTGTTAAGCTGAATCCCGCCAGTACGGGCGCGGATTATTATCTGGAGATTTCTTTTGGTGCAGGGGCTGGAAGCGTAGCGCCTGGTGGAGATAGCGGCGAGATTCAGGCTCGCACCAATAAGACGGACTGGACGGCTTACAATGAAACGGATGATTATTCCTACAGCGCGGTTCAGCAGACATTTGCCGATTGGAATAAAGTTACACTTTATCAAGGTGAAACACTTGTATGGGGCTTAGAACCATAAATATATCCAAGAGAGGGAGCTTGCCTAAGATGATGAAATTGAGCTTAATAAAGAAGCCTGTTTCTGTAATGATGGCCGCAGTCCTGTTTCTCTCACTCATGACCGGTCTATTTAATTTTAGACCTCAGACTGCTCACGCTTCTACTACGGAGCAGACGCGATTTCTGCAATTATATGCGCAGCTAAAAGACCCCGCAAATGGTTATTTCTCTGCTGAAGGAGTACCTTATCATGCGGTAGAGACCTTGATGAGTGAAGCCCCTGATTACGGACATATGACGACCTCAGAAGCTTACAGTTATTGGATGTGGCTTGAGGTACTCTATGGTTATCACACAGGGGACTGGACTAAGCTGGAATCAGCTTGGGACAACATGGAGAAGTATATCATCCCTATTAACGAAGGTGATGGCAAGGAAGAACAGCCAACCATGAGTTATTACAATCCGAACAGCCCGGCTACGTATGCAGCGGAGCATGCTCAGCCGGATCAGTATCCAAGTCAGCTAGGTGGCCAGTATACAGCAGGTAAAGATCCGCTAGATGCTGAATTGAAGGCGACGTATGGCAACAACCAGACCTACTTGATGCACTGGCTGGTAGACGTGGACAACTGGTACGGCTTCGGCAACTTGCTGAATCCTACGCATACAGCCGCTTATGTGAATACATTCCAACGGGGTGAACAAGAGTCCGTTTGGGAGGCGGTCCCTCACCCGTCTCAAGATGACAAAACGTTCGGAAAAGCAAACGAAGGCTTCATGAGCCTGTTCACAAAAGAAGCTAACGTGCCTTCCGCTCAATGGCGTTACACGAATGCTACAGATGCCGATGCACGGGCAGTACAAGCAATGTACTGGGCTAAAGAGCTCGGCTACAACAATACAGTGTATTTGAACAAAGCTAAGAAAATGGGCGATTTCCTGCGGTACGGTATGTATGATAAATACTTCCAAAAAGTAGGAAGTGCAGCTACTGACGGCACACCTGATGCCGGGACTGGCAAAGATTCCAATCAATATCTTCTGGCTTGGTATACCGCATGGGGCGGTGGACTTGGAGCTACAGGAAACTGGGCTTGGAGAATCGGGGCGAGCCATGCCCACCAAGGGTATCAGAATGTCGTGGCTGCCTACGCACTTTCTGATTCGGATGGTGGTCTGATCCCGTCATCAGCTACAGCTGGACAGGATTGGGAAAATTCTCTGAAACGTCAATTGGAATTCTATACTTGGCTGCAGTCCTCTGAAGGGGCAATTGCCGGAGGAGCGACCAATAGTTATCAAGGCGCCTACAAGGCTTATCCAGCCGGAACCAGTACTTTTTATGGCATGGCATATGACGAAGCTCCAGTCTACCACGATCCTCCATCCAATAACTGGTTCGGGATGCAGGCATGGAGTGTGGAGCGGGTAGCAGAGCTGTACTATATCCTTGCTTCTAACGGAGACACTACATCTGAAAACTTTCAAATGGCAAAACAAGTTATAGAAAATTGGGTAGATTGGTCTAAAGATTATGCCTTTGCCAACAAACGTCCAGTTACGGATGCTGAAGGTTACTACCTGAACAGTCAAGGTAATCGAATTCTTGGAGGAGACAACCCACAAGTGGCAACAGTCTCTGCACCAGGAGAGTTCTGGATTCCAGGTAATGTGGAATGGACAGGACAACCTAATACGTGGAATGGCTTCAGTGGTTCTGCAGCAAACAGTAACCTGAAAGCCGTAACTAAGAGTCCAAGCCAAGATACAGGTGTACTGGGCAGCTATATTAAGGCACTTACCTTCTATGCGGCTGGCACCAAAGCTGAACATGGCAGCTACAGTACTCTGGGAGGAGAGGCTCAGGTACTGGCTAAATCTTTGTTAGACACGGCATGGGGTTATAACGATGGAGTTGGTATTGCAACTACCGAAAGCCGTGGAGATTATTCTCGCTATTTCACTAAAGAAGTCTATTTCCCAAGCGGTTGGACAGGTACATTCGGCCAAGGAAATACGATCCCTGGTTCATCTACAGTGCCTTCCGATCCAGCTAAAGGCGGAAACGGGGTATACGCAAGCTATACCGATATCCGTCCAAATATCGTGAATGACTCCAAGTGGCAATATTTGCTGGACAAATACAATACTTCTTTTAATAAAGTGACTAAAACTTGGGACAATGGAGCCCCTGAATTTACCTACCATCGCTTCTGGTCGCAAGTAGATATGGCAACTGCTTATGCTGAATACGATCGACTGATCAACAGCAGTGTGCCTACTGAGCCAGTAGCTCCAAAAGCACCTTCCAAACCAAGTGTGGTCGCTGGTAACAAAGTTGTAGATCTTAGTTGGAACAACGTAACTGGAGCTACTAGCTACACTGTGAAAAGAGCTGCGACAACTGGTGGCCCTTACAGCGATGTGGCTGTTGTCACTCAGGCGACTTACAATGACGCTTCAGTGGTTAACGGTACGGATTACTACTACGTAGTTAGTGCTTCCAACGTGGTTGGAGAGAGCCCAAATTCGCTTGAGGTTCATGCCAAGCCTATTGATGTGCCGATTCCGGTACAAGGAGATTTGCTGGTGAAATACCGGACAAGTGATACCAATCCGGGAGATAATCAGTTCCGCCCGCAGCTGCAAATTGTTAACAATGGGGATACGGCTGTAGCGCTTAGCGATGTAAAGCTGCGGTATTATTACACGATTGATGGCGATAAACCTCAACAATTTAATGTTGACTATGCTAACATCGGTGGAAGTAATATACAGGGAACATTCGTGAAGGTGGACCCTGCCAAAACTGGAGCGGATTATTATTTAGAAATCTCCTTCGGCGCAGGTGCAGGCAGTCTTGCACCGGGAGCCAACACGGGTGATATCCAGATCCGGGTCAACAAAACGGATTGGAGCAATTACAACGAGGTTGGAGACTACTCTTATGATCCTGCCAAAACATCGTACACGGAATGGAATCATGTGCCGTTGTATTTGAATGGTGATCTAGCATGGGGACTTGAGCCTTAAAGTCTAAATAAGGGAAGCCCTAGCCATTTGGCTGGGGCTTTTTTTAGTAATTGGCTAGTTAGCGACTGCGACTAAATGTGGCTTCATATCCATTTTAATTGTATTTTTTACAACTAAAATACACCCTAGCCGCGCCAACGTAATTTAGTTGCACTTCATACAACTATTTATCAGTATATGGGTATTTATTGAGGTATAAGCTCAGTTTAACTGTACAATATACAACTAAAACCCAAAAAGAAATAAAAAAGCACGAAATAGCTGTATTAAATACAACTATTTCGTGCTTTGGTACGTTTGTTAGATATTGTGAGTTACTACGATTACTTGTAGATCAAGCTTTTATAGAAGCTTGGTATACATTCACACTTGTGCTGAAGGAACAACCTTCTCCGCGTATTCTATCGTTCCGCCGCCGAGACATTGCTCGCCGAGATAGAAGACAACGGCTTGACCAGGTGTGATAGCTTTTTGTGGAACATCAAAGGCTACAGTTATTGTTCCATCTTCACGCGCTGTAAGGGTCACGCCTTGATCTGGCTGGCGATACCGGAATTTGGCGGTGCATTTCAGCGGCTCTTGCCCAAGCTCTTGGCCGTCAATCCAGTTAACACCGGAAGCAATCAGGCTAGTGGAGTACAGGCTATGGTGCTTGTCTCCTTGTACTACATAAAGAATGTTGCGGCTAAGGTCTTTCTCAGCTACAAACCACGGTTCGCCGTTGCCAGAGCCACCAATACCAAGGCCTTGGCGTTGGCCTAACGTGTAATACATAAGTCCGTCGTGGCGGCCTTTGATCTCTCCAGTTACTATGTCAACCATATCGCCAGCTTGTGCCGGGAGATATTGACTGAGGAATTCGCGGAAGTTGCGCTCGCCGATAAAGCAGACGCCTGTGCTATCTTTTTTCTTGGCAGTGTAAAGTCCTGCTTCTTCAGCAATTCTCCGCACTTCAGGTTTCGGCAGATGTCCAATAGGGAACATTGTTTTAGAGAGTTGATGTTGCCCCAGTGCATTCAGGAAATAGGTTTGATCCTTATTGTTGTCTACGCCGCGGAGCAGCTTGTACACACCATCTTCTTCTATAACACGTGCGTAATGTCCAGTTGCGACATAATCGGCACCAAGCTGAAGAGCTTTGTTCAAAAATTCTCCAAACTTAATCTCGCGGTTGCACATGACGTCAGGATTTGGCGTCCGGCCGGCCTTATATTCATCGAGAAAATAAGAAAATACCTTATCAAAGTATTCCTTCTCGAAATTAACGGTATAGTAAGGAATATCAATCTGCTCGCATACGCGGCGAACATCCTCTGCATCGCTTTCGGCCGTACATACTCCGAATTCGTCGGTATCGTCCCAGTTCTTCATGAAGATGCCGATGACGTCATAGCCCTGCTGCTTGAGCAGAAGCGCCGTGACGGAGGAATCGACCCCTCCGGACATGCCGACGACGACACGGGTGTCTTGTTTTGCTTTTGTCATCGTAATCACCATTTCTGTACCCAAAATACCGGTCATTCATGGAACACCCGGCTCAAAATGTATTATAACATACCTGTCTACTCTAAACCTCTGAAATAAGAGACTGGAAACAACAAAATGTCCACCTGGGGTGAACATTCTCGTAAAATGTTTCGTTTACCATTTCATTTGTGACTTCGGATATGATAACATAAACTGAGAGTAATTATCGGAATACCTTGATATGACAATCAAAATGACTTGCCGAATCAATAGTATACAATAATCAGACATTAAACTGAAAGAGGTGCCCCTTTGAAAATATCAACCAAAGGTCGTTACGGACTAACAATTATGATGGAGCTTGCACTGAAATTTGGTGAAGGACCAACTTCACTTAAGAGTATCGCTGAGAAAAATGGTCTTTCCGAGCATTATCTGGAGCAACTAATTGCTCCTCTGCGCAATGCAGGGCTTGTAAAAAGTATTCGTGGAGCATATGGCGGATACATTTTGTCGCGTGAGGCGAACGCTATCACTGCCGGTGATATCATCCGTGTGCTGGAGGGCCCTATCTCTCCTGTAGACTTCACGGAAGAGGACGATGCAGCGAAACGGGATTTATGGTTGCGTATTCGTGACAGCATTGCCGATGTGCTGGATTCCACAACACTTTATGATTTGATTAACTACAAAGAAGAGAGTTTGGCTGACAATTACATGTTTTATATTTAGTCCTCGAATGAAAGATATTCCAAAAAAAAATGTGTCAACGTTTAGGCTCCCATTTGGGAGTCTTTTTTTATCTGCGATTCTATTTGTTCTTACGCTTATTAAAGAGCGCGATCCAGCAGCAAGAGGCTCCGATGAACGCTGCGAGAATCGGTATCCATTGATTAGTAGTCAAATTAGCATCTCCATAGTGCTTATAATTCTTTCGTCATAAAAACACTATAGGGGTCTTCAATGTAATCTGCAAACGGACTGCAGTATTCAAATCCATATTGTTCATATAATTTTCTAGCTGCTTCGAACCCTTCAGTGGATCCGGTTTCTAAGCTCAGCCGCCGATAGCCTTGTTGCTTAGCTTCCTTAATGATATGGGCAAGCATTTTAGATGCAATGCCCTTCCTAAGATGCTTGGTAGAAGTACGCATGGATTTGATTTCACCATGATGGCTACCCAGGTCTTTAAGAGCACCGCAACCTAAGAGTTCGCCCTGCTCCCAGGCGCTCCAGAAGGTAATTTCAGGTGTTTTTAATTTATCTAAATTCAACGCATGTACACTCTCTGGCGGGGATTGCTCAAACATGCTCTGCAGATGTTCACTGATCAATGCTATGATTTCGGTTCCGGTTAAGTTATCGATTCTAATCTCCATATTATTCACTCCCAATGATAAGATTATGGTTTGCTCTATATATCATATTTCTTTAGCGGAGTCCGCTGTTGTATGTTGTAGCAATCGGTCCAAGGCTTTCTGTATAAGTGGCATAAAGTAATTAAGAATTAAGCCGCCTAAACAAATGGTAAGTAGAGTGCCAATCCCAATAGGCCCATTGAAAATAATGGCGGCAAATAAGAAAACCAGATAAATGATTGTTTTAGTAAATAGTATACTAAGCCTAGTTATCGTTTGCAGTACTAATGTTAGTCGGTCCACTGGAATCGGTGCGAAATTTGCGTACAAATAAATGGATGTACCTAATCCAATTGCGATTAAGCCTAAACCATAAAAGGCGATTTTACTGATCCACAGATTAGGCTCGATCAGATTGTTTAACAAAAAAAGCCACATATCGATACCAATGCCTGCTATAAATGCAGTTACCAACCCTAATAATTCTGGTCTTTGCTTGGATAAACATGAATTACATCCAATCAATAGGCATGCGATCAGCACTTCCCAACTGCCTACTGTAAGACCGACATTTTGGGATAGACCGACTAAAAGTGCATCAAAAGGTGACGCTCCAAGATCGGAGATTATTGTTAGTGAAACGCCTAGGGTTAAGATGAAAATTCCGCAAGTGAAAATGGAAAACGTAGTTACACTAAACTTCTTCATTCTATTGAAGCAGAAAGATCTTTAATCATTAAAAGATGAGGGATGCCATCCTCCATAAATTCAGTAGATGAAGCCCGATAACCAAGTTTCTTATAGAACCCCTCTGCCTGAGTTTGCCCGTGCAATTTAACCTTTTGATGCCCCTTTTCAACCACGATCTCTTCTAATGCAGAAATAATTTTTTTCCCAATTCCAAATTTACGATAAGGTTCTAGGATGCAAATACGCTCTAACTTACCTAATCCATCAAGAAAGCGGATCCTTCCTGTGGCAACTGGTTGCCCATCATAATAGGCGAGAACATGCTCACATTCTCCATTCAGCGTATCGAATTCATCAAATTCATCATTAAGGGGTACGCCTTGTTCCTCAACAAATACTTTTTTTCTTATTGAAAATGCAGCTTCAAGTTCCTCGATTAGTGTAATTCTTTTAAGATTCATTCTTGCTTACTCCATTCTGTATTTGTTTTTTTTAGGAAAAACGTCATAATGAATTAACGACAATTATAAGTATATATATAATCAATATTGTTGTAAATACAACATTATTGGAACTGGTAGGTGATTGAATGAAGGAGATACTTCGTGAAGTTGGAATGATAGCGAGGGCATTAGATTCCATAAGTAATATAGAGTTCAAGGAATTAGAGCTTACAAAGGGGCAGTATTTATATCTGGTCCGGATATATGAGAATCCAGGTATTATTCAAGAAAAGCTGTCAGAAATGATAAAGGTGGACCGAACAACAGCAGCGCGTGCGATTCAGAAACTTGAAATCCAAGGTTTTATTGAAAAGAAAGACGATGAAACGAACAAAAAAATAAAAAGGTTATTCACAACTGAAAAAGGTAAACAAGCCTATTCTTTTCTGAAGAGAGAAGGGGAACATACCGACTTGGTTGCGTTAGCAGGATTATCTGAAAAAGAAACGGAAGTATTGTTTCAACTCTTGCAAAGAGTTAGGAAAAATGTTGAGGTTGAGTGGGAATACGTAAAGAAGGGAAATAAAAGAGAGTACTAAAATCAGCAATTGTTATTGAACTAACCCAACGCGATCGCATGAAAAAATGCCTTGCTAGTAATTATACTGGCAGGGCATTTTAATGAGATAATTTATATATCAACGGAGCCGTGGAACGTACGGAGCGGAGAATAAAAAAAACACCCTAAGGTGTTCTTTGAGGGTAATTATTGTTCTGCGGGTGTATTTCCCATTGCAATAGAAATTCTGTTCCAACTGTTGATTTGATTAATGACCAGTACAAGATCAATATATTGCTTCTCATCGTATTGTTCACGTACTCGTTTATATAGCTCATCAGGAACTCTTTTGGAAGGGATTAGCGTAATATGCTCAGATAGTTCGAGAGCAACCTTCTCTTCAGGTGTATAAAAAGTACATTCCTCCCAAACATTTAAACAATAAATTCGTTGTTCGGTTTCACCCATTTTACGAGCTTCGGATGTATGCATATCTATGCAGAAAGCACATCCGTTAATTTGAGAAACTCTGATTTTGATAAGTTCTCTTGTAGTCCGATTAATCGTAGATTTTTTGGTGTACATCTCCATATCCATCATGATTTTCATACCCTCAGGTGCAACTTCATTGTAGGCAACTCTTTGACTCATTTGGCAAGACTCCTTAGGCTTTAGTTTAGGAATAGTATAACTTCATTTTAACACTATTATTCTTTATATGCGAACATTTGTGCTTATTTACTTATGAGAAGGCAGAAATCACCCGATGACCTCTGCATTGGTATACATAATGTTCCAAATCTAGTATTCTAGTAAGAAGATTTTATACGGATGATGTGAAATACATAGGAGCCCGTAATGAGACGTAGTTAACATAATAATACTCAAAATGAGGTGTTTTAAAATGGGCAAGAATTATCGTTGGAGGCACGAGAAAGGAATGGGAGTATTTCGAATGTTTGGTGTGATATTTATTTTTACTCTAATGCTTAAGGGCGTCACGTTATTAGTTCAGGGAATGGAGAGTCTGGTAAGAAATACATATGAATTTGGTTATGCTTTTGGATCTTTATTAGAGAAGGTTTTTTAACTGAAAAATCGAACATATGTAATATCAAAGCCCAGTATGCTATGGATCTTGCCAGAGTGGGAATCGGCGATGATGCGGATGCGAAAGCTCAGCGTAACAGCGTTCAAGTTCATGAAAATATTTTCTTTTTCATTACCTGCACTAAAAAGCCTATCGCCTAATCCCCGGCAATAGACTTTTTATGATGTGGGCAGCCAGCCCCAATCAAGTAATAACTACATCGGAATATCCCGCAAAAATAGTCTGTGTTCCCGGACTAGTATCTGTCCATACGCCGATATATCCTCCAGGCGGAACGGAAGTGATATCAATATAATCCCCTATTAAGGTTACAGGTCCTGTACCTCCAGCATTCGGATCGAAGGAAACGTTAGTTATTCTAGTGTTGGTAAATGTCTGTCCACCGTTAATGGATCGCGCAACATATACATCTAGCAAAAATCCGTTAACCTGATTGCTGTAATAGATCACATTTACTACGCCCGTCAAAGGGTCGACATCGATCGCAGGAAAAAAGTTCTGAGATCCCGCGGGTGCACCGGTAATACTAACGGGAGTGCTCCAAGTCATGCCCCTGTCGTTTGAAATGGACATGAATACATCAGAGTACCCTTGGCGGAAATCCTGCCAGATGGTATACACACGGTTGGTAAAGGGTCCGACTGATCGATCGGTTGAAATATTCGCAAATGTTAAGACCCGAAAAGCATAGCCGGGAACGGGCAGGACTATGGGCACAGGTACGATCGTGGACACAAGAACAGGGGCGCCAAACGTTGTTCCACCATCCAAAGAAGTTCTGATCACAAATCGGAATTCCGGATTTGTCGTAATCCATGCTCCATACACGCTGCCTATCAAATCCACAGCTACATCGGGACGTTCTACCTGATTAGCTTCACTGGAAAGCAGGATGGGAGTGTCCCATGTGGCTCCATTATCACGAGATCGACTAAGAAAAGCTGTCGAGTTACCTCCGTTAGCTACATTGAACTGATGATTGTAAGAAACATAGATATTTCCTAAATATGGGCTAGATTGTCCTACATCGATTGTGATATTTGTTTCGTCATTATTAATGTAGGTTCCATACCCGCTACTTACAATTACAGGGCTGCTGAAATTAGTACCATTGTTGGTGGAAATATAGAATATAGTTGTTCCGTCTGAAGCGCCTGGAAAAGCATGTGCAGAAATGGCAAATGTATTCGGAAAGGAGTACGCAACAGCAGGTGCTTCGGCCCCTGTAAATCCTGGAGGCAGAGGCAGTAAAGCTTGTGACCAGTTGGCACCGCCATCTAACGAGCGATACATCCCTATTAATGGAACTCCGGTTGTAGTGTCTACAGCTACAGCAATCATGATCCCGGGAATAAGCAGATTCACAGCAACATAGGGTTCAAACTTTGGTGGCAAACCTGTAGTGACCTGAAAATTGAAATTGGTCATTGTCACCTCTCCTTTTTCATCTTTAATCTATGTTATGAAAAAAGCGGGAAAGGAACTGTATACCTGTCTATTTGGCTATTATTCCACGTGTTAACCCCTCCTCTTGCCTCACAACTATAAGCTAGCTGTTGAATAAGTTGATAGAAACCAAGAGGAGGAGTGAGAAAATGCCTTATACAACAGGTCTTATTACGAATACGAGAGCAACTGGTACTGCAGCGAGTAATGTAGTGGTCAGTGTTCGTAACACAAGTAATGCGAGTGCAATGATGATTGTCGAAGTCTTCGGTGTTCCATATTCCTTGCCAGCTCTTACCCCGCTTTATGTCACAGGTTATTTCGTTCCTGCAAAGAGTTCTGATATTAGAGAGTTTTTCATTGGGGGGAATCTGGCTTACGAGGTGCAAATTAGTAGTCCTTATCCTTTGGCAGAAGTAGTCACCTCTGTTTATGGGCTGGATGAGTTCGGAAATCTAGTTACCGATCAGCGGGTGCTTCAATCTGAAATGACGGAGATTACCGCTCTTTCTATACCTGTATAATAGTAATATTTAGACCATTAAGCAGCAGTCGCTGAAAGAAATAGGGCGATTGCTGCTTTTTTAGGCGTAATAAAGTATTTTAAGGGCATTCACACAGTCAGATGGGAGGAATCAAAATATACTGTTTTTATACTCCAATGTAGAGAGAGGTAAAAAATCATGGCGGATGTAGGAGTAGTTATGCCTGTGTATACCCAAAAGCCGGAGTTCTTACGGCAAGCTCTGCAGTCTGTTCTACACCAATCTTTTACCAATTTTCGGCTGGTTGTTGTGATCGATGGTGCACCTGAAATGGAACCGCTCGTGAGATCCATTATTGTCGAAGATCCAAGGGTAACGGTTATCTCTTACGTACAGAACAGGGGTATAGCACATGCACTGAATACCGGCTTTGATCTTTTGTATAGTGAGCCTAGTATTCAATATCTAAGTTGGGTTTCCAGCGACAATGTTTATGAACCCCGTTTCCTCGAAATCCTTCGGGGGGCGCTAGTTAGAGGTCCACAGGAGTTAGGCATCGTGTACAGTTCTTTTCAAAGCATCGATAACGAGGGAAGGTTTCTTCATAACGAACATCAATTAGCTACTCAGCGTAATTATCAGTCACAGCCTAAAGAGAGATTGCTGGATTACTCGCTTATTGGCGTTTCTTTTATGTACAAAGCACAGATTGCGAAGCTTGTTGGAGCTTATGGAATGGAACCGGTGGAGGATTATGATTACTGGCTGAGACTGGCTGAACATTGTGAAATTCGCTTTATACCGGTGGAACTGGTGAATTATCGTGTGGATTCTACCTTTAGTGTATCTGCCCAATTACATTCGGTTGAAAATCATCGTAGATGGAGATATGCCTATCATTTGACCCGCCATCAGGCACGGTTTCGCAGAGGAATTCCGGCGATGATTACCGTTCTATATCCTGTAGTGAATGCTTGTGCGGATGAAATAACGCGGATAGAGAATCTGTACGAACAAACGTATAGCAATTATGAATGCCGGGTGTTGGATTTATCAACTACGCGTCAGCCATCGGCTCTATTGGAAACCATACCTCATCCTGCGACAGCGTTCGCCTGGCTGCCTGGAGCTGTGGAGTCACACGCGATTTGCAGTGCTATAGAACAACTATCCACTCCATTCACGATAGTTTTAGGTCCAAAAGTTTTTATAGGAGCGCTCGATATTGAGTACATGCTGGAAGCTTTGGTAACTACGGGCGGGGATACGACTTCCAATTACTATACGGATGATCATAGCCTGATTGGATTTCGACACAGACATGTCCCATCGACCAAAGGCCACTATTATAATGAGCTGTTTCGCAGCGCAGATCTGTATGATTTGTTGAAGACCTCTTTTACCTAAAAATAATTTGCGAATGAGTGATCATAATGAAGATTTTGTTCACTTTTTATAACCCGAGTGGAGGTATGCAAACCCTGAACCGAGTTCGCTGCCAAGCGTTACATGCTCGCGGTGTAGAGTGCCATTTACTGTATACACACCATGGAAAAGGACAGCAGAATATCCGTAACATTCAAACGCATATTACCAATAGCGATGACGAGATCAGGGCAATGCTTGCTCGTGAAGCTTTTGACTTAATTGTAGTGTGTACGGATATTAACTTAGCAGAGCGGATTCGAGGGTTCGGGTATAAAGGGCCGCTTGTTTTTGAAGTGCAGGGTTTAGGCACCTTAGATGAAGCTGAGCAGGTCGTTAATAATTTTACAGAGCGCATTTACAGGCTCACCGATGCACTGCTGTATCCAGAAACAACCCATTTGCAGGCGCTTTTCAAAGGCGGATTTCCAACCATTCCACAATATTGTTTTGATGATCCGATCGATTGCGATCAGTTTGGATATACCAATTATCCCGCGAAAAGTTTCCCTATCCTCGGCTGGGTAGGACGCATTCAAACGAATAAGAATTGGCGGGAATTTCTGCAAATCGGGCAAAGGCTGCTGGCGATCCATCCCGAACTTTATTTATGGATTTTTCAGGATGATACTTTGTTTGATCCAGAGCAAAAAGAAAGCTTTGATCAATTTGTAGCTGAGACGGGGATTTCTTCACGGTTGATTTCGTATTCCAATATTCCTCATGAGCAAATGGCAGATTATATGAGTATTATTGGTGATTCGGGAGGTTTGCTCCTTTCTACCTCTATTTTGGAAGGGTTTGGATACGCGGTTGCTGAGGCGATGTTGTGCCGTTGTCCTGTACTTACTACAGATTCAGACGGCGTTCGTAGACTCGTCATTAACAATCACACTGGAAAAATATACACTAGAGGGCAGCTGGATGAAGCTGTGGTTGCTGCTCTATCCTTAATGAATGATCCAGAACTACGGGCCAGAATCAGGATGAATGGAGAATGGCATATCCGGACTAACCTATCCTCTGAGCTGTATGCAGACAGATTTCTACAGATGTATCATCAATTGATGGGACGCAGAATTCATATTGAGCGGCGCTGGTCTTAACTCTGCGGTTAATCCGCAGGGTTAAGATGTTTTTTCATGGATAAACAACGAGGTCAGAATTAGTGTCAATAAAAGGGTGATAATCATTCCTACCATTTGAATAATATTGTTTTCTATATCTCATTGATTAATTCCTTCGTATTATTCCGAACATTTCCCACTGCAGTAGAAACCGGGTAGGCTCTCATTTGATGCTGATCATAGGGTTTAAGAAGCTTTATTAACGAAGTTGCGTCCTGATTGTCCCGGCTCAGCCATTCTGGCTCATCCTCAGGCTTCAAAATAACTGGCATACGGTTATGGATTTCAGCCATAAGTTCATTTGGGGTAGTCGTTATAATCGTGCAGGTACTTAATTTATTACCTTCAGGGTCCATCCAAATATCATACAATCCGGCCATTGAAAAAATACCCCCATCGCGCATCACGATTCGCATGGGTTGTTTGCTATTGCCCTGAACCTTCCATTCATAGAAGCCATCAGATGGAATGATGCAGCGGCGGGAGCTTACTAATCGCTTGAAAGAAGGCTTCTCAAGGAGTGACTCTGCCCGGGCATTGATCATTTTACTGCCGATTTTGTCATCTTTGGCCCATGAAGGAACCAGACCCCAGCGCAGTTCCCCAAGTTTATTGCTGGATCCTGTGTTAATGACTGCCGGAATTTGCTGCATGGGTGCTGCGTTATATGTTGGAGCATAGTGGATAATGGTTGAATCATTCGCAAAATATCTGACCATCAGCTCTTCCATGGTGACGGTTATCGTATATCGTCCGCACATTTTATACACTTCCCATTCGGTCGTTTTTGAGGCTGGATTTGTTTACAGCTTGTAATCAGCATGTTATGCTCGAAATATTTCTTAGCTTGAACGGCTGTTAAGGGTTGTATCTTATTATAAACGAAGCATAATGAATGAAGAAAGCGGTGCATATAGGTGATTTTGGTAAGCTCTTGTTTAGCTGGTATGAAGGTAAGATATAATGGCACGGATTGTTTGGATGAGAAAATTCAGAAGCTTTTGAATGAGAATCAAGCTATTGCTGTGTGTCCGGAATTATTAGGGGGATTCTCTACGCCTAGAGAGCCAGCTGAAATTGTCGGCGGGGATGGTGAGGCTGTGCTTGCAGGAACGGCTAAAGTAGTGGACCGATCGGGCATAGATGTAACAGAACTATATTTAAAAGGGGCTTATATTACGCTTGAGAAAGCTCAAGAAGTTTCAGCTACGATGGTAGTCCTCAAGGAAAACAGTCCTTCTTGCGGCAGCACCATGATTTATAACGGAGAGTTCAAAGGGAAGAAGATCGCTGGGAACGGCGTGACTGCAGCTTTACTTAGAAAAAACGGCATAGAAGTTACCTCTGAAGAGAATTGGCTGTCATTACCTTAGCCTGTGCAGGGAATTGATTACAATATTGTGTTCTTTAGTTTGTGGAAAACTAACTTCTCGCGCGGTATAATTTAATAGTTCTTAAAAACGAACTGTTTTCCTATACCCTAGAAGTGGAGAAATGAATGATGAAAACCATCTATTTGGACCACGCCGCATCAACCCCGGTTCATCCGGAGGTGGCCAAGGTCATGCTGAATATAATGACAGAACAATATGGAAATGCGTCCAGTGTACATCAGTTCGGACGTTCAGCCAAGAAAATATTAAATGGGGCGCGCGATACTATCGCCGCCTTTTTAGGCTGCTCGCCGGAAGAGTGGGTGTTCACTGGCGGCGGAACCGAAAGTGACAATCTAGCACTCTATGGAGCTGTCGCTGCTGTTGCCCAGAAAGGCAATCATATTATCACCTCTGCGATAGAGCATCATGCAGTGCTACATACCTGCGAAGAGCTGGAGAAGGAAGGCTTTAAGGTTACTTATCTTCCTGTGGATTCTACAGGCCGAGTATCCGTTGCAGATGTAGAAGCAGCGGTGCAGGAAGACACAGTGCTAATCAGTGTAATGTATGCCAACAATGAGGTAGGAACCGTTCAGCCGATTCAGGAAATTGGCCAGTTTGCCAGAGAGCGGGGTATTCTGTTCCATGTTGATGCTGTACAAGCTCTTGGTGCCTTACCGATCACACTGCGGGAGCTTCCGGTAGATTACATGAGCTTTACAGCTCACAAAATCAATGGACCTGGGGGGATCGGTGGCCTTTATGTGCGGAGTGGAGCACCGCTGCATCCAAGACTCCACGGTGGCCTTCAGGAGCGCGGCAGACGAGCCGGAACAGAAAATTTAGCAGGTACTGCTGGATTTGCCAAGGCTGTTGAAATAGCAGTTACAGGTCTATCAGAACGTCGACAAAAAGTGCAGCTCCTGCGCAATAGACTACTTGAAGAGCTGGATGCGCTGATTGGACGGGAAAGTTATTCAATTAACGGCAATACCGAGCATTTTTTGCCAAGTATACTGAATTTGAGCTTCCCGGGAGCTAGAACAGATGTTATGCTGATGAACCTGGATATGGACGGGATTGCGGCAGCAAGCGGTTCAGCCTGCACGTCAGGATCACTGGAAATATCCCATGTTCTGAGAGCAATGGAGCTTCCAGAAAATATTTTAGGGTCAGCGATTCGATTTAGCATGGGTTTGGGTAATACTACTGAAGAAATTGAGTACGTTGCTCGAAAAGTTGAAACCATTCTGAATCGGCTGCGTATCAGAGACTAGTTACTTCTAGGCTATGGTAGGTATCCTGATCATTCGGGCTTTCACTTTTTGAGAACTCGTAATTACACTCAAAGTGAGGAGACCGAGCAGCCATGAAACTTCAAGATCTGATCGGCTTGGCTGTATATGAAGTTGAAGAGGGTAACGCAATCGGCAAAATTGTCGATATTTTGCTCGATTCAAACTGGAATATTACGGGTATTGAACTGGAAAGCAAATCTTTTTTTGGTGGCCATGTGAAATTTGTGGCATGGGAAGATATTGTGGCCTACGGCGAGGATGCTGTCATGATTCGTAATAAAGAGTCGATTGATAAGATAGATGCCGATCATATACCTTGTACTTTTCTACTTGGAAAGAACAAACTTAAGGATTTGAAAGTGCTAACTACAACTGGAACTATACTCGGACGAATATCTGATGTTTATTTTGACCAAAAGTTGGGAAACACAATAGGAGCGCTGGAAATTAGTGACGGGCTTGTCACTGATTTGATCGAAGGCCGCAAATGGCTGCCTTGTTCTGACGAGATGTCCATTGGTGAGAATGCATTAATGGTTCCTGCGATGAGCGAAGAACGGCTACAAAAAGCCATTAATATTGTTAACGGATAGGTGGAATGTATTATATGAAGTGTCCAAACTGCAACTCCAAAGATATCGGAAAGATCGGTTCCCACCAGTTTTATTGCTGGGGCTGTTTCATCGAATTGACGGTAAATGGCGAAAAAATGTCGGTTTATCAAGTTGAAGAAGACGGCACACTAAGCTCGCTGGACGACCTGTTCTCCGGGGATGATATGACTCAGGATTTCCCGCAAATTCATGCGTCGTCTTAACTATGAATCTTGCTTTGTAAGCAAGACTGCTCTATGTACTTAAGCGTCAATTTCCTTTCAGCTGAAATCAGTTGCAAGGTTATTGACGCTTTTTTGTGTGTTTGATGGTTATTTTGCTGCGGCCATACATATACTTATTTACGAAGCTAGTCCAGGCTCTACCGCAGGAGGGTACTCTCATGGAACAATGGTCCCAAAGTAAATGGTTCCGCTGGATGATCGGAGTGCTGCTATCCCTGATCATTTTGTATTTTGTTTGGTTGCTTCGTCCGATGCTGCAGGGGATTTTTGTATTTTTAAAGGCAATCCTCGCTCCATTTCTGGCAGCTATGATTATTTCCTATGTGCTGAATCCCGTGGTTAGTATGCTGGCCGGACGGAAGATGCCGCGTAGCGTAGCTGTTCTACTTATATATGCAGTGTTTCTAACGGCGATTACCGTGATCGCCATCAACCTTATCCCGATGTTTATTGAGCAGCTTGAAGAATTAAATGAACATCTGCCTGAGATCACACTGCAAGCCCAGGGGCTGATGAGCCATATGAATACAAGGCTAATACCGCCTGGGGTTGAAATGGGGATGAACAACTGGTTTTTTCAACTGGAGAATCGTCTGGCCGAAGGGATTTCGCATTTTCTCGATAATATAGGGACAACGATTAACTTGCTGTTCAATGCTTTTATCGTGCCGTTTCTGGTGTTCTATATTTTGAAGGATTTTGACGTATTTGAACGGACGGTGGTCTCTTGTCTGCCCCGCGCACGCCGCAAGTCTATTGTTACTTTGTTAAAAGATATCGATGCTGCGCTCGGCAATTACATTCGCGGACAATTTCTGGTCTGCATCATTATAGGTGTGCTTGCCTATATCGGCTATGCCATCGTCGGAATGCCTTATGCCTTACTGTTCGCCAGTGTGGTGGCAGTATTTAATATTGTTCCGTATATGGGTCCTTTTCTAGGGGCTGCACCTGCCATTGTGATGGCTTCGACCGTCTCTTTTCGATTAGTTCTACTGGTTGCTGTGGTAAACACTTTATGCCAAATTGTGGAGAGCAATATTATTTCTCCACAGGTCGTAGGCAGGACGCTACATTTGCATCCGCTGCTTATTATCTTCGCATTGCTGGTAGGTGGTGAACTGGCAGGGATGATTGGACTTATCCTTGCTGTACCGTTCTTTGCAGCTGCAAAAGTCGTAATTCAACACTTTATGGCGTTTTTAATCAAACGAAAGCCCGTATAAAGGGATAATCATTGACTATTGATAACAGTTTTGTATATAATGTTGGGGAATATTACTGATGACTCAGTATATAGTTGTTCGATGATGAGGAGTATTAATTCTATACCGTTATTGCAGAGAGCCGACACTAAGGTGCGAGTCGGTTAACGGAACAGAGTGAACTCACCTCGGAGTAACGGTGCAAGTTTACAGGATATCCATAAGAGATAATGGATGTCATGAATGAACCGCCGTCGCCTCACCCCCGCTAAAGGGTGCAAAGTGAGTGGCAGAATAAAGTATATTCAGCCGCTAACTAGGGTGGTACCACGGGAATTATAACCTCTCGTCCCTAGCGATAATACGCTAGGGATGGGAGGTTTTTTTGTAAATATAAGAGAGTATACGTTTCACGCAATACTTCATGTCTTATATTTCCCGCATAAACGCTTACCGTCCTTATAAGGACACCGAAGGTGTATATGCTTGGTTAAGAAATAAGAAATCTAAGAAGTAACACTCCAAGGAGGAGCAGACAATGAGCGACAATCAAACAAATAGCACACCCGCTGGTGGTTACCGGGCGCAGACTATTGAGCCGAAATGGCAAAAGTTCTGGGATGAGAACAAAAGCTTTAAGACAGGAGAAGATCCTGAAAAACCCAATTTTTATGCACTGGATATGTTTCCGTATCCTTCAGGTGCAGGACTGCACGTAGGTCATCCAGAGGGTTACACAGCGACTGATATCGTTTCTCGCTACAAGCGGATGCGCGGTTTCAATGTATTGCATCCGATGGGCTGGGATGCTTTTGGACTTCCGGCAGAGCAGTATGCGATGGATACCGGCCAGCATCCACGTGATTTTACCGATAAGAACATCGATAATTTCCGTCGTCAGATCAAATCGCTGGGTTTCTCCTACGATTGGGACCGCGAGATCAGCACGACAGATCCGGATTATTATAAATGGACACAATGGATTTTTATCCAGTTGTATAACAAAGGCCTGGCTTATGTAGCAGAAGTACCTGTTAACTGGTGTGAGGCACTGGGTACGGTACTTGCCAACGAAGAGGTTATCGATGGTAAAAGTGAGCGCGGCGGTCACCCGGTCGTGCGCAAACCGATGCGTCAATGGATTCTGAGAATTACAGAGTACGCTGAGCGTTTGCTGGAGGATCTGGAAGAACTGGATTGGTCCGAAAGCATCAAGGATATGCAGCGCAACTGGATCGGGAAATCAACAGGTGCAGAAGTGAACTTTAACATTGAAGGTCACGAGGCTAACCTGACCGTGTTTACTACACGTCCAGATACACTGTTCGGAGCAAGTTACTGCGTACTGGCACCAGAGCATGAGCTTGTTGATGTGATTACCACTGAAGCTCAGCGTGCTGCTGTGGCAGAATATCGTGAAAAAGCTTCTCGTAAGAGCGATCTGGAGCGTACGGATTTGGCAAAAGAGAAGAGCGGTGTCTTCACAGGCGCATATGCAATTAATCCTGTGAATGGTGCGAAGGCGCCAATCTGGATTGCAGATTATGTGCTTGCTGGTTACGGAACGGGAGCAATCATGGCAGTTCCGGGTCACGATACACGCGACTGGGAATTTGCTAAACAATTCGGCCTGAATATCGTGGAAGTCGTTCAAGGCGGCAACGTTGAAGAAGAGGCTTATTCCGGAGATGGACCGCATGTCAATTCTGATTTCCTGAATGGACTCAAGAATGAAGAAGCGATTGCGAAGATGATTGCTTGGTTGGAAGAAAAGGGCGTAGGTAAAGGCAAAGTAACCTATCGTCTGCGTGACTGGCTGTTTAGCCGTCAACGCTACTGGGGAGAGCCCATTCCAATTCTGCATTTGGAAGACGGCACAATGAAGACTGTTCCGGTTGATCAGCTGCCGCTGGTACTGCCGGATGTAGATGCGATCAAACCTTCGGGTACAGGGGAATCTCCACTTGCGAATGTAACAGAGTGGGTGGAAACTATTGATCCTGAGACTGGCATGAAGGCTCGCCGCGAGACGAACACCATGCCGCAATGGGCGGGCAGCTGCTGGTATTACCTGCGTTATATTGATCCGAAAAACGATCAAGAGCTGTGCTCCCCTGAGAAGCAAAAAGCATGGCTTCCAGTAGATCTGTATATTGGTGGAGCGGAGCATGCCGTGCTTCACTTGCTCTATGCACGTTTTTGGCACAAGGTGCTTTATGATCTCGGCGTTGTTGAAACAAAAGAACCTTTCCATAAGCTGGTTAACCAAGGTATGATTCTTGGAAATAATAATGAAAAAATGAGTAAATCACGCGGAAATGTCATCAACCCTGATGAGATTGTGGAAGCTTTTGGTGCAGATACACTACGTGTGTATGAAATGTTTATGGGCCCTCTGGAAGCAACCAAACCTTGGAATGAAAAGGGTGTAGAAGGAGTTCACCGTTTCTTGTCCCGTGTATGGCGCCTGTTCGTGAGTGAAGATGGTAAGCTGAGCACCAAAATCACAGCAGACGGTGGCACTGACGAGTTCAAACGCACTTGGCACAAGACCATTAAGAAGGTCACTGATGATTTCGAGCATCTGCGTTTCAATACCTCAATTAGCCAGTTGATGATTTTTATTAACGATGCTTATAAGCAAGAAACTTTGTCCCAAGAAGCTGCTGAACACTTCGTACAAATGTTGTCACCACTGGCGCCTCACATCGCTGAAGAGCTGTGGCAGCTGCTCGGTCACGAAGGAAGTATCAGCTACGTGGCTTGGCCAACGTATGATGAAGCATGGACGGTGGATGCTGAGGTTGAAATCGTTATTCAGGTAAATGGTAAAATCGTACAACGCGCGTTGATCCCGCAGGATATGGGTCAAGAAGAGATGCAAGCTCATGCGTTGTCACTCCCGAATGTGAGTGCAGCAGTAGAAGGTAAAACCGTACGCAAGATCATTGCGGTTCCTGGCAAGCTTGTAAATATCGTAGTGGGTTAAGCGAAGAACGCAATAATGCCCGCAGCAACGGAGAATTCCGTGCTGCGGGTTTTATTGTTTTCTAACGGTCTACAGGACTTTGAATAATACCGTCATGCCCAAATAATGCATCCAGCTTGGTGACATCCTCATCGTATTTATCATGCGTAGTCATGATGAGACGTTCGAATACGCCCTCAAGACTAATGCGAAGATGGTTCAGTGCCTCTGCGGTAATCCCGCCACGGACAGCTACACGTTCTTGGAGCTCTTGCGGGGTGAATTCTCCTTCTGTTAGCAGCTTGCCTGTTCCAAGCAGCATTTCACCTGCAAGCCGGCTGATTAACGTCTCTTCAATCCCGGTAACTTCCACCGCAGCTTCAATCCAGCGTTCAATGAAATAGCTCAAGAACGCAGGTCCGCAGCTGGAGAAATCAGAAGCGATTCGGGTATGGGCCTCTTGAATTTCCAAAGGAACACCTATGAAAGACAACAGCTGCAGCAGCACAAGCCTGTCTTCTTTATTAAGCCTGCTGCCAAATATGCACAGTGATGTCCCACTTTTGACACAGTGTGTAATGCTGGGGATGATCTTGGCTATTTTGGACGGCAAAGCGGATTCCAGATGTTGCAATTGAACGGGACTTGTAATGGATACGACGATTTGATCGCTGCGGAGATAAGGGCCAATCTCATCTGTTAAGGTTTTGAATTCCAGCGGTTTTACACATAAAAAAACAATGTCACTTCCAGTCGCTGTTTCACTATTGCTTCCGCATAAGTTTATGCCGGGATGACGATCTTCTAGCTCCAGCAGTTTATTCAGACTGCGGTTGCTGGCGAGTACATCGCACGGATTCAGGGCTCCGGAAGAAAGAAAGGCGTCAATCAGCAGGCTGCCCATGCTGCCTGTTCCGATAAATCCTACTTTCACCTGTGGTTCCTCCTTTCTAGCGTTGCTTTTTTACTAACTGACATGAATGCTCTTCGTTATATGTATGCAGGATAGACTTGGACAGATGACAGGTTTTGTATGAATTATTAAAGGAGTTTCCAGCCGCAGGAATGTATGAAGATTCACAAAAAGGCATAAGAAGAATTTTTGTGAGGAGGAAAGTGATATGAATAAAGGGAGTATCGTGCTCGGAGTGGCTGCTGCTGTAATAGGAAGTGGGCTATTCTGGGCGGCGGGAAGCAAGGGCGATTCCGGGATTGCCGGGTGGGAGACTTTGAATGTTGGTATGGAGCAAGCTGTTGGAATCGCTGAGTCTGGTGACGCTCCAGCTGCTGGGGGCAGTGAGGGAGGTCATCAGACGAAAGGAAATAAGCAACATTTAGAGAAAGATGCAGGGCAGGCTGAAGCTGCTGGGAATGTTGAAGACGGTGAGAAGGTTAAGGAGGCTGCGCAAGCAGAAGAAGCAGAAGAAGCAGAAGAAGCAGAACAAGCAGAACAAGCAGAACAAGCTGTCCAAACTTCGGCAGATGAAAAAGCTACGGCAGCCGCTGCGGGGGAGCGAGCAAAAGGAGCGGGCCAAACACCAACGGCAGAAGGTCAAACACCAACAGGGGCAGAAGTTCAAACGCCAAACATTGCAGGGAAGCAAACGTCGGCAGGGGATAAAGCTGTTGCGGCTAAGGAGGCGACTGAGCTTTCCGCATCAGCAGCTTCACAGGAAGGTAAAGTAAATGTGAATACTGCGGGTGTTAAGGAGCTGATGGATCTTCCGGGCATCGGAGAAAAGAAGGCTCAGGCAATTATGGATTACCGCAACCGTGTAGGGACCTTTCGCAGCCTATCTGATCTGGGGAAGGTAAAGGGGATAGGACCTAAAATGCTGGAGAAGTTAAAAGCTTTAGTAATATTTTGAAGATAAATAGGAAATGAAGATCGTTGGAAGTGCCACAACCGTTGTCCTAGTGAAAACTTGCGGGGATGTGCTACAATAGTTAACAACTATTTAGAAGGATATGGAGATTGATTATGACTACTGCCTATCGTAAAGACTGGGATACTTATTTCATGGACATTGCCTGTATGGTCTCAACTCGTTCACGCTGCTCACGACGACATGTAGGTGCTGTGCTGGTGCAAGGCAAAAAGCTGCTTGGTACCGCGTACAATGGGGCGCCAATGGGCGTACCTGATTGCTCAGAGGCAGGTTGTATGCTCTCGGAGCAATATGAGATGGAGATCGTGGATGGCGTAGAGACTATGGTGAAGAAACAGCGCTGCATTCGCACGATTCATGCGGAACAGAATCTTTTGCTATTCACAGACCGGATTGACCGGGAAGGCAGCACCGTCTATGTGACGGATGAGCCTTGCTGGACCTGTGCAAATATGCTGGCTAATAGCGGTATTGTGGAGATTGTGTATTATCGTCCTTACCGTAAGGATATGGAAAAGGTAGAAGCAATGATGGCTGCCAAAGGCATCGTATTTCGCCAATTGGAAAATTATGAGCCACCAAGTGAAACGATGATTAAAGTAGCGGATTAGCTGTATTGTACAACCCTAATTGAATAAGATGACTTGAGGAAGAACCTCTCGTACGCCTTTATGGCGTATGCAGAGGTTCTTTTTTTATCTTGCGAAAGGAGGAGAATGGAGACGTGAAGGAGAGACCCTTATTAAGTTTTACAGTGTGTTGGGTGACTGGAAGTGCAGCAGCGTGTTTATACTCAGGGATTGGCTTGTGGTTGGCGTGGGCTGGATTACTATTGTTACTGGTTAGTATGAGAGTTTGGGTGAACATGAGCTGGAAACAGCTGGCGGTATTTTGTTTGGCGATTATTATATCCGCTGGATATTGGGAATGGAATGAAGGCCGCAATGTAAGTCACCTGCCTGAAGTGCTGGGGAAATTATTTTCGGAGTTGAATGAGACTGCCGTGGAGGCTAAGGGGACGATTATTTCCGTTGTGGAACGGGACGGGGACCGGGTTGATTTTACGATGAAGCTCTCAGAGTTATCGTTGATTACTGAGGAAGAGGCCGCTTCGCCTGATCCGCGGGACGAACAAGATAAAAGGGGGCATGGGGAGTTAATTATGGTGCAGATCAAACTTCTTGCCGAGCAAGAAATCGCTATTGCCGCGGAGTGGCACAGAGGGGATCAGGTGTCGCTAAACGGCGTACTTGAAGAGCCAGCGACAGCGCGGAATTACGGAGGGTTTGATTATCGAACCTATTTACATACGCAGAAGATCCACTGGCTTCTAAAGGGTCAGGGGGCAGAGAACGTGCAAGCAACGGCTCCAGATTCATGGCGTCCGTTAATGATCTTACGCTGGAATGATAAAGCGCGGGCAGTTCTTGGAGCAGAGACGGATCGGCTGTTTCAAGAGCGCCACTCTGGATATATGAAGGGTTTGGTGATTGGGATGCAGGATGATCTCGATCCGGATACCTTTAAGCAGTTCTCACAACTTGGGTTGACACATATCCTCGCCATTTCAGGCATGCATGTTGCAGTGTATGTTGGTGTTCTTTTATTTATATTCAGGCGCTTACGGATGACAAAAGAGACCACGCTAACAGTCACCTTAGTGCTCGTTCCCATATACGTCCTTTTGACAGGTGCGGGTCCGTCTATCGTACGTGCGGGATTAATGAGTATGATTGCATTGCTCGCTGCACGAGTTGGCATGCTGAAGGATGGACTGAATATTTTGGCTGCAGCGGCACTGGTTATGCTGATTTGGAATCCTTACATGCTGCTCAGTGTCAGTTTCCAGTTGTCATTTCTGGTGACCTTAGGATTAATGGTCTACGTTCCGCTTATGGACCCTCTGCTGAGGGCACTGCCACGCTGGCTTAAAAGCGCCGTCTCTGTGACTCTAGTTGCCCAGTTGGTCTCATTTCCATTGACGATCTATTATTTTAATCAATTTTCGCTGCTGTCTTTAGTGGCTAATCTGGTTTTTGTGCCCTTTATTACTTTTATTGTATTGCCTTTAGGAACGCTGGCGCTACTGCTTGGACGATTGTGGGGAGATGCTGCAATTTTTTTGGCACATATTACGGAGCTGCTGAATAACGTTACTTTTTATGCGGTTGAATGGATCAATGGTTTTGCTGGTGGAGTTTTGATTTGGCGCTCGCCTTCACTGCTGTGGATCGGAGTGTATTATGTCTTGTTGTACGGGCTGTTGTATGCTGCCAAGCTAAGAATGGAAGCCCGCGCAACACCGCAGTATATGGAGGATGAGACGAGGCCGTTAGCTGAGATTGGTTTAGCTGTGAACAAGCACGGCGGGTTTGGGGGAGCGGGGAGCGCACAGTATTTTTTGGATGCGCCTATGTTTGTACGTTGGAGCGGAGCGATTGTTCTACTATCTGCGGTTGGACTGGGCCTAATGCTGTACAATGGTTATCAGTCAGAAAGAATGGAAGGTAAAGGGACGATTAGTTATCTGGATATCGGGCAAGGCGACAGTATCCTCATCACTACACCAAAAGGAGCTCATATCCTTGTAGATGGTGGAGGAACGTTAAATTTTGGGCAAAAAGAAGAATGGCGGATTCGCCGCAGCCCGTTCGAGGTAGGGGCTAAAGTGTTGGTGCCCTTGCTTAAAAAACGTGGGATCCACCGTCTGGACGCGATTATTTTGACTCATGGGGATCAGGATCATGCCGGGGGACTCCAAGCCGTTATGGAGGCGATTCCGGTTTCGGCACTGCTTTTTAATGGCACACTCGCTGACCGTGAATCTTATATGGAGATGATGCGGACTGCGCTGGAGAACAATGTTCAACTGTATGCCGTGCATCAGGGAATGAGGCTTTCCCCGGATGATAAGACAAAGCTGTCCTTTTTATGGCCGGAGGAACAAGATAGAGAGGGAGCAGCGTCAGGTTCTTCTATGCTGAATGGCATCCCAATGCTAGAGGATCAGAACCACGATTCTGTAGTTTTTCGTTTAGAGATGAACGGAAGAAATTTTCTATTTACCGGAGATATGGATCTGGAAGCCGAGGAGGAGATTGTGCAGCAAGCACTGCAAAAGGGTATTAACGCAGGACCTTCCATTGACGTTTTAAAAGTAGCTCACCATGGGAGCAAAACTTCAACAGGCGAGTCTTGGCTGCAGTTCTGGCATCCATCGGCTGCGGTGATTTCTGCGGGAGTAAATAATCTATATGGTCATCCGAAAGCTGAGGTATTGGAACGTTTGGAAGTTAATCATGCTGCTATTTTTAGAACGGATCAGCAGGGGGAGATTCAGATGCGTGTGCGGGCCGACGGGATTATGGTGCGTCATAAGTTGGCGGAGGGAGCGGATTAAGGAAGGTAGTAGAGGAAGGTAGTAGAGTAATGTGATTGAGTGCTGGGGTATGAAAGAGGGAATTGTGAGTGCACACGGACTTCTACTGTTGCGGTTTGTGTAAGCGGGCAAAGTTGCTCCTATCCGAATTAATTTAGGTAGTAGACAGCTCAAGTAGCTCCTTCTGTCGCGTTAGTGCAGAGTAGGTCATCATGTATCAATATCGCAGAATCTATGTAGCTCCTCCGTTGCATTCTTCCCCATAGACACCATAGAACCTAAAAACTCGTTTAGTTGCACTTTGTGCAATAGATCGCACTTTAAATTAGCTGGATCTTCATTTAGTTGCACTTTGTACACTTGGAATCTGGAAAAATGCCTATTTCTCTAATTTTGAGCAGAAATAGTTGCATGAAGTGCAACTAAATCACTTTATGAGCTGGAAAGATCTTTTTTAGTTGCACAAAGTGCAATAGAACGCTCCATATGAACATACCAAAGCGCTTCTGTTACATATTATCGTTGTAACGATGTTAACTTCCACCCAAATTCCGATTACTTGCTGATGATTCCAGTCCATTTGTTCTAGCACCTGCTCTAATGCAGTAACTGTAGTCCCTTTCTAGCACCAGCTGCTCTATTGCAGTAACTGTCGTAACTGTTGTCCTGTCTAGCACCAACTGCTCAAATGCAGTAGCTCCAGCTCCAGTAACCGCCGTCCTCCTCCAGTAATTATTACGCGTGCATGCACAATCTATGTAAACGCTTTATAATAGAGATAGAAGATTCTGGTAAACTCTATGCCTATTTAAACTATGTTTCAAAGCCCGGTGGTGAGAAGCTTATGTCCTCCGTGTTTTGTAGCGAATTAGGAGATGAAGCGATAGTGAATACATATGCAGAATTTAGAGTCACAGCGGAAAGTGTATACGATGTTCAAGTGGAATGTAGTAATCCAATTGGACATGCTTGGCGAATGATCGCCAGAGATCATGAGCAGGTGTTCGGAAAAGCTCCGTTACAAGGAGCAGCAGCTACTGTAATTATTCGTTATGCAACACAGGATGATGGCTGCCCGGAATGGGCAGAGGGTTTTTGTTTGCATTTTGCAGGTAGTGAAGAGGATCGGGTCCTGCATATTATCGGCCGTGATGAATTGGGCATTATTTATGGGATGCTTCATTACAGCCGCCACGTGCTTGGTGTCGATCCCTTCTGGTTCTGGGCGGAGCTTCCTCCTGCTAAGAAAGATGCGATCAATCTGCCTGTTTCTGACTACAACAGCATTCAGCCAAAGGTACGTTACCGAGGTTGGTTCGTGAATGATGAAGTGTGTCTTATCGGCTGGAAGGAGGATTATCCTCCGACGGCGGAGGTATGGGAGCCTGTTTTTGAAGCGCTGCTGCGCTGTGGTGGAAATATGGTAATCCCGGGGACGGATTTGCCGAGAGACGGAGTTCATCATCAGCTTGCGGTAGATATGGGACTGTGGATCACACATCATCATGCGGAGCCGCTTGGCGCGCAAATGTTCCTGCGTGCTTTTCCGGGCAAGCAGGCTAGCTATAAAGAATATCCAGAATTGTTTGAACAGCTGTGGAGAGAAGCCATCGAGCGGCAAAAAGATGAAAAAACACTCTGGGTGCTCTCCTTCCGCGGACAGGGCGATAAACCATTTTGGGAGAATGACCCCTCTTTTGATACTCCGGAGAAACGGGGCGATTTGATCTCATTTGTGGTTCGCAAGCAATACGATATGATCTGTGAATATGTGGACCAGCCTGTGTGCTGTATGGCGATGTACGGAGAAATTGCGGAGCTGTATAAACAGGGAAAGATCGAAGTTCCAGAAGGTGTTATTAAAATATGGGCGGATAACGGATACGGCAAAATGGTGTCGCGACGACATGGCCATCTGAATCTGCGCGTGCCTGCTCTACCCGAGGCAGGAGATCAAGGCAAAAACGGGGTATATTACCACGTCACCTTCCACGATTTGCAGGCCTCCAATCATCTAACACAATTCCCTACGGATCCGTCCTTTATAGTGGAGGAATTACAGGGTGCATTTGCGGCAGGGGCTAGTGAATATCTGCTGGTGAATTCAGGGAATATTTTGCCTCATCTCTATACATTAGATCTGACAGCAAAGTTGTGGATGGATGGAACAGCAGATGCTGATGAACAACTTCAGACCTTCGTTAACCGTTTCTACACAGCGCAGCAGGGGCGAATTGCCCAATTGTACAAAAGCTACTTCAAAAACACCATAGTATATGGTCCTAATGCTGACGACCGCGCAGGCGATGAATTCTATCATCATCCGGCAAGGCAGATTATAGGGCATTGGCTGCAAAATAAGACGGAGAGCGATGAACGTCTGTGCTGGGCCGCAGGGGATGTTCCTTTTGTAGAGCAGGTTCGATGGTTCAGGGATCGAGCTGAGCGAGTTGTACTAGTCTGGTATCTGCTGCGAAAGCAGTGCCTAGAGGTGATGGAACTTTTACCCGAAAAAGAGCGAAACAGGCTGCATGTTCAACTGCTAGTTCAAATTGAGCTGCATTGGAGCGGGTGCAGAGGGTTATCCTCTCTTTGCCAGGCGTATATGTGTTACCAAGAAGAGCGATTTCCAGAGGCGTTTATCGAAGCTTCACATGCGGTTTGGGATTATAAGGAGGGCCAGCAGGCTCTTTTACGGGTAGAGATCGGTCAGTGGAAGCATTTTTATCGGGCTGATTGGTTGACCAATATTGCCAACACTATAGATCATGTAGAAACAGCCCGCAAATTTTTGCGGATTCAGGGGGATAGTCCGGATATGTTTTTATGGTATAAGGAATATTTGATGCCCGAGACTGAAAAGCATATCTATCTGGAAAATACGCATCGTAATCCGTTACCGGACGATGAGCTTGCACGGCGGCTGGAGGAGAAATTCAGCTCTCTTTAAAATATCCGCACACCACTAGTGAACGCTTAAAACGTTCATCGGTGGTGTTTTTTAATGAATGACCTATTTTTTTATTTTAGAGGGAACTTTTTCAAGTTTGGAAAGTCTTATTAGGCAAGGGGTGAGGCGAAACATGCTAAGCGAAGATATACCATATACAGCAGCGTACGCGCCCGCAATGAGTTTGCGGGAAATGATGGAGGCGCATGGCTCGGATGTGTGGAATTATGCTTTTTTCTTAACTAGAAGTCGAGAGCAGGCAAATGATATCAGCCAAGAAGTATTTTTGAAGGCGTATAAGAATGTTGGGAAATACCGGGGTCAATCTTCGATGAAAACCTGGCTGCTTACAATTACCAGAAATACGGCCTTCAGTTGGAGTAAAAATAGCTTTTGGCGCAGATTCATAGCTTTGGGCGATCAACCTACTACTGTTAATGCTCCTTCTGCGGAAAAAGAAGCTCTCGGCAATCAGTATGCGAACCGTATCTGGGAAATTATTATGACCCTTCCAGAGAAGAACAGAGAGGTGCTTGTGCTAGATATTCAACATGGATTATCCATTGCCGAAATGTCAGATTTGCTGAATGTAGCACAAGGAACCGTGAAATCTCGGCTCGCGCGGGCGAGAGAGAAGGTTAAAGAGGCTATCCAGAAGGAGGAGAGGGAATGAAACGCAACGCGGATGATAGTAATCCAGTGATGATCGGGCAGACGGATTGGTATGCGGAAGCAGGCAAAAGACCTTTCATTGAAGATGGTTTCACGCCTGAGTTAATGATGCGGATCGAACAGGCTGCTGTGAATAAAAGTTCAGGTTACAAACGTTATTGGATGAATAAAAATGTGCTTCTAACCAGTCTGGCTACGGTTTTGTTGATAGGTGCGCTTACCTTGCCTATGGGTGTATGGAAAAACACAGGGCCAATCCATTCGCCATCCGTTCAGTCACAAGGCGCAGGCATACTGCCTTCTTCTAGTTCTGCAACTAATGATAAAGCGTTAGAGCCTCCGACAAGTCCAGTAGAATTTGAGATTAGCGGTAAGAAATACTACATGCCTTTGCCAATGAACAGAGATAAGAGCAAAGCGTATGCCGTTGAGACAACAGCGGGAATTCTTTGGTCGCCGCCACCCCCGATGGTTGACTACAAGAAGCCAAAGTACACACATCCTACAGAACCGTTCACTCTTTACCTGAGCTCTAAGGACCAGACGGAGCTAACGGCTTCTTCGGCTACTAGGATTTATACTTTTCCTCTTTATGGGGGAGGGGCAAGTACGTATCAATATTTGAGTGGATTTTTTGGGGCAGGCGATTACGTCCTGTTAATTTCCTTCAAAATGACTCTTGGTGTAGGAATGTATGAGGATGTTAAATTTTCAATGCTTAATGTTAAAAAAGCAGCGGCGGGAGAATCTGTAGTTCCAATAGCGCTTGCATCCTTCGATAATACACTTTTAGAATACAAGTCATTAATCGCTGTTGATAAGGAGCATGGACAACTCGTACTTAGTTACTTAGAATATGCAGGGGATAAAAAGTACAAAGAGAAAACCGTACTTTATGATATGGAGACCATGAGCATTCCAACACCTGCTACAGCAATTGGTTTTAAAGAGATTAAGGGAGAAACATTAATTATGGATTATAAAGTGGGTGGGGAACAACGTAAAGCGGATATTCTTACGAAAGCTGGATTGGGGTGGCTGGATGAGAATTGGGCTTTTTTATCCGAAGAGCAACAAAATAAGCTTTATATGGATTATATGAACAATACTCCCTAGTAGATAAATCACTAAATAAAAGCTATACTTTTTGATAAAGTATTTTCTTTTGAGAAGAGTGGAGCCGAAGCGATGAAGAAGTTAACGATTGATGATGTGGCTCAAAAAGCGGGAGTTTCGAAAAGTACGGTCTCCCAATTTTTGAACAAACGTTTTAAATATATGAGTGAAGCGACGAAAAACCGGATTGAGGCAGTAATTGAGGAGCTTAATTATCAGCCGAATGGTCTGGCGCGCAGTCTGAAGCAGAATCGGACGCATATGGTCGGGATCATCGTAGCCAATATTGACTATACGCTGTCAATCCAATGTATCCGGGCGATTGAGAATGAGCTGCAGCATCACGGAATCCAAGTGATCATATGCAACGCGGATGAGAATGCGGAGAAAGAAAGCAAGTATGTAGAAACCTTAATCGCACGTCAGGTGGACGGGCTGATTATTTTTCCTACAGGGAATAACCCGTCTGCCTATAGCAAGCTGATAGAGGCTGATTTTCCGCTAGTCTTTATGGATCGTCTGGTAGATGGAATCACCACGCAGAGTCTATTGCTGGACAATGAAATGGCGGCAAAGATAGGCGTAGGGCAGCTAATACAGCAAGGTCATGAGCGGATTGCTCTGGTGTCCCTCCCAATTGGGGAGCATGCGATTACCCCTCGGAAAGAGCGGATTAGTGGCTACAAAAAAGCGATGGAAGAAGCGGGCATAACGCTGCGTGAGGAGTATATTTGCAGTGTATCCAAAGAGGAATTAGCTTCGGGGCTGGAACACTTATTAGCACTGCCGGAGCCGCCGACCGCGTTGCTTGCTACGAACGACATCACGCTAGCGGAGATTCTGAAATATGCGAATCGAAATGCCATCTCTATTCCAGAACAGTTGTCGGTCATCGGGATAGATGATGCGGAATTCGCGCAAATATATAATCCGGTCATTACGACAATCCGACAGCCTGCTTACGAGATGGGGATGCAGGCTGCCAAGATTATACTCTCTTGTATCGAGGATAAGGGAGCTTCTGTTCCAATTACATATCGTTTCCCGCCGACCTTGCAGCAAGGGCAGTCGGTGAAGTCTTACAAATAAGTTTGAACTATAAAAAGGGGAGTGCCCAGCAGCTATTTCTTAGCTTGTTGAGCACTCCCCCTTTTATTGGACCTAACTTTATCTAAACACTAAACTTGGGTTTGATTGAGTAATATTTTCGCGCAGGAAGTCGCTATCGGACTCAGCTGATCTTATAAGCAGTATAATCCCATATTTGGAGTACTATCGGACCCCATCGCAGTTATCGGCATGGAAAACATGCTAAATGCCCTTTTTCATAAGGAATAGCGTCACTGGAGTTCGAAACTACGCCGCAAAGGTAAAAAAATCGCAAATAGCGTCTTCTGGGTCCGAAAGCCCCAGGGGTACGTGATTACACTGCTGAAGCATAGCAATAGCAATAGCAATAGCAATAGCAATAGCAATAGCAATAGCAATAGCATAGCCATAGCAGCCAATCAGCGACCCAAAAAGCAGAGCAGCGCTCCTCCAATAACGGAGAATCGCTGCTCTTTTGCGATTATTAGACTTCTTGTTGCATAAACTTCGCAAGTTCCTCACGGGTGGGAAGTCCGTCCATATCGCCTGGCGACATGACGGCTAACGCACCGATCGCATTGCCGCGTTTGACGGCCTCAGCAATCGGAAGCTTTTCCAGCATCGCACTGATTACGCCAACCGCAAATCCATCACCTGCACCCACCGTATCAACAACCTGCTCCACCTTGAATCCGTCCACGTAACCTTCCCCAGCAGAGGATTTATAGTAAGCGCCTTCAGGGCCAAGCTTGATGACGACTAAGCTTACGCCACGCTCCAGGTAATAGTCAGCAATCTCTTCGGGTGTGCTCAGTCCGGTAAGGATTTTACCTTCACCGAGTCCCGGCAGGAACCAGTCGCAGCGTGTAGCCAGATCATTGATGGTACTCACCATTGTTTCTGTATCCGGCCATAAGCTAGGACGCAGATTAGGATCCAGAGAGATCGTCTTTCCTTTACTCTTCATAAATTCCATAGCGTGAATAGAAAATTCAAGACAGTTCTTGGACAAAGCGGCGGAGATACTTGTAACATGCAGATGTCCTGCGGAATTGAAGTAGGCCTCGTCAAAATCCTCCAAACTAAGCGTGGAGGCCGCGGAGTTTTTGCGGAAGTATTCGACCTTTGGATCGCCGGTAACCACTTTCGATTTGATAAGCATACCTGTTGAATACTCTTTAGTAAAAGTAATATTGTCCGTATTAATGTTCTCATTCTTCATCGCCTGAGCAATGAATGTGCCAAAGTTATCTTCGCCAAGCTTCGTAACATAACCTGTAGGATGATTCAAACGCGACAAGCCTGTAGCCACGTTGCTTTCTGCACCTGCTAATGCTTTGGAGAACGAAAATACTTCATGCAGAGGACCGGCCTCATTCGCATAAAACATCGCCATCGGCTCCCCGAAAGTGACGGCATCCAGCTGTTTACTCATTTTTAGTTCCTCCTAGGGTAATGATTTTATCCCAGTATAATGATTTGTAATTTGAAATTATCACATAAATCGGTTTTGTACAATAAAAGAATGATTGTTAACCAAAAAACTTTTTTCGTAAAAAGAAAATAATGTTTCCATAAACCCTTGTTTTATAAAGGTTTTTCTTAGATTTTATTACTTATTTCCCTCTGATGTAATAAAAATGTATTGACTGTTAATCGTATTGTTATTACTATTTCCTTATAGAACAAAACGCAATAATTAGTAAATTTAATAAAAAAGTTTACCTAAAAAAGTATTTCCTGTTTATCTATGATCGTACCAAGAGAAAGGGAGTCTACTGATGAAGAAAATGAAAGTATTACAGAATGTGGCATCCGTCGGGGTTGTAGCGGTTATTCGAGCAGATAGTGCTGAGGAAGCTTTTAAGATGTCCGTTGCTTGTATAGAAGGCGGTCTAAATAATATTGAGGTAACTTTTACTACACCAGACGCGGACGTGGCGATTAAGAGATTGGTTGCAGAGTACGGGAGTCGTGCGGTGATTGGCGCCGGAACTGTCTTGGACCCATTAACAGCTAGAATAGCCATTCTTGCAGGTTCAGAGTTTGTCGTTAGTCCCTCTTTTGAAGTGGAGACAGCTAAGATGTGTAATCTTTACGGCATTCCCTATATGCCTGGTTGCATGACATTAAATGAAATGAAGGAAGCGTTGAAGTACGGCGTGGATGTGCTTAAACTGTTCCCTGGCAGTGCTTTCGGTCCGGATTATGTAAAAGCGGTTAAAGGTCCTATGCCACATGTGAATATTATGCCGACCGGTGGCGTGGATTTGAACAATATGGAGAAGTGGATTGCAAACGGCTGCATGGCTGTGGGCATTGGGGGGAATTTGACTGCACCGGCGAAGAATGGCCGATACGATCAGATTACCGATCTTGCTGCCCAATATGTGGCGAAGTTTAAAGAGATAAAAGGGATTTAATGTATAGTTCGAACGAAGATTGAAATCCAGATTCGCGTTTTTATTTATAGGCTGTGTGGCTGACAGATGTTGGCCATGCAGCCTTTTTATGTTGATTTTCTTTGAGCTGTCCATATTCCTTTTATTCTATGCTTTTTAGAAAGTATAGAATCGGGATAAAGATAATAAACTATATAATAGAAGAGTAGTGATACATGGACTGAACGTCAGGATCTATTATCCAGCCGGGAGTGAGTATATGCCTGCTTATAATGACAAAAAGCTGTATCAAGCAGCGGATGAAGATGATGCTGAGTACGTAGAAATTGAGTCGGCATTCCATGGTTGTAAGGTGACGGAAGGGCAGATCTACAGATTAGAGCGCAATTACAATAACCCTCAATTATTTGAGAATGGAGAAGCCTATGTGGTGGATGATGAGACTAGGGAAAACTACGCGGTCTTCATGCTCTGCAAAATTGCGCTCTATAAATAGAGTTTCTTGCCCGATTCCGGAGGGTAATATTTAAGACAGACGGCTTCATTTCCGACAAGGGGATAGGCCGTTTCTTTTGATGTCATTTTTGTTACTAAGATAGTGAAAAAGAGTATTTGAATGATTGTTGTTTCCCCTGTATGCTTAGTAGGAATTATTGGCTGTGCAATGCGGGATAGCGCGTTGTAACGGCTGGCTTAACATGACGTTCTAAGAAAAGTTTGGTATTCTAAAAATATTAATTACACGGTTGCAACAAATTCGCAGTCTTGCGCGTCAGTAAGATTGCATAGAGAGGGGGAACCTTCGTGGTGGAGCAGGGACTCATCAGAGCCGCTCAAGCGGGCGATCGCGACGCTCTAATCACCCTATTGCGAGAAATTGAAGGACATGTATATAAAACGGCCTTCTACATTTTGCATAATGAACAAGATGCGTTAGATGCATCTCAGGAAGCCTTGATCCGGGTTTATACAAAAATCGGCTCATATGAGGAGAAGGCCCAGTTCAAAACGTGGGTTCAGCGAATCGTCACTAACATTTGCATTGATAAATTCAGAAGAACTAAACCTACAGTTTCTATTGATGAACATGAAATGGTGTTTCAGGATAAACACAATGTGGAACGTGAGGTTCTATCCTCTTATTTAGCTGAGGATATACGTGAAGCAATTGATCAATTGCCCGAGCATCATCGGACAGTCATTGTCCTGCGCTATTTACAGGATTTTTCTTACAACGAGATTGCAGATTGTCTGGATTTGCCCTTGAATACAGTGAAATCATACTTATTTCGGGCTAGACAGCAACTGCAGAATAGACTTCAGGAGTACCAGAAAGGTGGTGTATCGGGATGAAATGCGCGGAGGTGATGGAATGGATGCACCGCTATTTAGACAAAGATTTGAGTCAAGATGAGATTGTTGAGATGTTCCGTCATATCGATAATTGTCCTTCCTGCGCGGAAGTCTTTGAGCGCCTGACACTTCTCTCCAATGAATTGGAGCAGTTGCCAGACGTGAAACCCCCGTTTAGTCTGGTTGACTCTATTTTACCTCAGCTTGCAGAATTGGATCGAAGCAGTCGTGAACAGAGTGCTGTGAGATCTGAGGAGCCGGTTGTTGTCCCATTTTCACGTGAAAGCTCCCGCGGTAAACCTGCCAAGGGAACCTCTATAGCAACACGGACAGGCATTGGAGCTATTGCAGCTGCCGTTCTATTAGGGATCGCAATATTTAATATGCCCGATAAAATGCCTGGGGCAGAAGTGGAACAAAGGATGCAGGATAGCGCTAAAACAGCCAGCGATGATACTAAGGATACAGCAATGGAATCGCAAGCTTCTATTACTGCTAACTCTGATGGAGCTTCACCTGCCGCTGGTGGAGAGAACGAGGGCGCTGCGCAGTTTAAGGCGGATGCACCGGAGATGAACGAAGATAACGCCGCTTTAGATAGAGCGACGGGACCAGTGGACCCTGCCTCGATGCCAAGTGCACCGGCGGATGCAGCTGATGCGGGAGCGGGAGCTGGAGGGCGGTCGATCACTGAACCGCCTCAAAGCGCAGATCCTAAGCCGACAGAGAAGATTGCTCCGCCAAGGCAGGATGTCGCCACGAAATCTCAAAATTCAGATTCTAGCAACGCCAGTAGCAATCAGCTAAAGGTGGATAATAAGGAGCAAACTGCTGATATGAATTCAGACAGCGCAGCCGATTCTGCTCCACCGATGGAGGATTCTTTAAAGTTTCCATATGACTACGGACGGGAAGTTATGAGCTTAAGCAGTTCTGAAGATCCTAATGTGCAGACCTGGACTTCTCCTGATGGTCAGTATGCTATAGAATTTGTTGGGTTGCAGCTTGTAATTTATAAGAAGTCGCCAGAGGGCTCAGCGGAAGAACGGTTAGCCGTAAACTCTTATCCGCTAGAAGGAAATTGGATTTCTGGTGAATGGTCCGCGGACAGCTCGAAGTTTACGTACGTGACAGAAAAAGATGGTGTGAATGTAACCAAGGTGTTCACTGTACAGGAAGCAGCTACTGCTTCTTCAAGTCCGGCTGCATCCCCTGGAGCGACCCCAACGAACACTCCAACCTCATCTTCAACAAATTAAAGTGGGGTTGGAACTTTTTTCGAAGTTTCTGAATATACTATATCAACAGGACAGGAACTAGAAAGTATAGGTTTTGCAGAACATCGGTATGACCGCCGGATGTGGAGTTTCTAGAGCTTCGCACTCCGTCGTTTATATAGATGCGCCGCTTAAACGGAGAGGCTTTGGCCATGGCTGCCAGAGTTTCTCCGTTTTTGCATGCATTTTTGTAGTTTTTTTTGCTACAATAGAACTCTGGACAAAATGGGCTAGATGAATGGAAAAGGAAGTGGCGGGATGGATGCCAAAACGGCGATAAAAGAAATCAAACAAGGGAAGATCTCACCGTTGTATGTTTTATATGGCAGTGAGAAATTTCGAATGAATGAATTCACGGCACTGCTGGAAGAACAGCTGATTGCTAAAGAGGATCGTGATTTCGCAGTTATTCCCTTTGATCTCTCTGAGACGCCGGTGCAGGCTGTGGTAGAAGAAGCGGAGACTGTGCCATTTATGGTAGAACGTAAACTATTGCTGGTGCGGGATGCCTCGTTATTTACAGCGGGCAAAGAAAATGCCAAACTGGAGCATCGTATAGATCTTTTAAGTGACTATTTGCAGCATCCTGTAGACTTCAGTGTGATCGTCTTTATGGTGAATAATGATAAGCTGGATGAGCGAAAAAAAATTGTGAAGACTGTCAAATCAGTGGGCACAGTATTAGCCTTTAATCCGCTGGGAGCAGAAGAGCTGCTGCGCTGGGTGGAAAAAGGAATTCGTGAGCGTGGTTGTGTAATGGCACCTGGCACTGCAGAAATTCTTATAACGAATGCAGGCACCGGCTTGCAAGGTTTATCTGCAGAGATGGACAAGCTTTGTTTATTCGCTGGTAAGGGCGGCACTGTGGATGCGGGGGCCGTAGAGAGTCTGGTACATCGTGGAACAGAACAAAATGTGTTTACGCTTGTTGAGGATATCGCTAATCTGCGTCTTGATAAGGCGCTTGATACATTATATGAGCTGCTGAAGCAGCGTGAGGAACCGATCAAGATCGCAGCGCTGGTTGCGCGGCAGTTCCGCATTATTTTGCAGGTTAAGGATTTATCAGCACATAGTTATTCGCAGGGACAGATTGCGTCACAGATCGGATTGCATCCTTATGCGGTTAAGCTTGCTGGGGAGCAGGCCCATAAGTTCTCCAGTGAACGATTGCGGCAAATCTTAAGTGCATTGGCGGATCTGGATTATAAAATGAAAACAGGGGCTATAGACAAAGTGCTAGGGCTGGAGCTGTTCATGCTGCGTTTAGGTGTCTGAGCTAAGAAGGGAAAGAGTATTGGAGATGATCTGACTATGAAAAGAATATTTCAATATTCGGCACTGCTTTTACTCGTTCTACTAATTAGTTCCTGTGGCAAAACGGATACTAATTCACCGTCAGGATCTGCCTCTGATTCGCCTGCGAATACGAATACCTCTGCAGATGCACCTTCTTATTTTGGGGAATGGAGTGTACAAAGTATAGTAGGTTCTACACCTGTCTCGGCAGCGGAGGATGAAAAGCTTATTGGAATGCGAGTAACTTATTCGATAGAAAAAGCATCTTTTGATAAAGATGAAATTATGAGCCCTGAATATAAGGAAGAGAACATCACTAAGGATGACTATTTTAACGAATACAGAAATGAATTAAGTGACCTTGGGATCGAAACGGAATCGGTTAAGACGGTATCTATAAATAATTGGACGAATCCCGGCAGCAGTTTTATTGTTAAAGACGATCAAACGATGATTTTCTTATGGGATGGTAACTATTATGAAATGAAAAAAGAGAAAAAATAAATGAAAGAAGACCGCCTCTCTAAGGTGGTCTTCTTTCATTTAACACACATCTCTTAAAAGTAACTAACACTACTTATTATTAATTAATAGACACAAAAAAACCTAACCGTATGAAGCATAGCGGTCAGGTTCTTCAATTGCTCATTATGAATGTCGTCTTAGGCTTGAGCCGTAAGAGCGTTCAATTTCTTCGCCAAGCGGGATTTTTTGCGGGCAGCCGCATTTTTATGAACCAGACCTTTACTTACGGCCTTGTCCAGCTTTTTGGAAGCAGCTAGGAAAGCAGCTTGAGCAGTTTCTACTTCCGTACCAGTCAGAGCTACATCAGCAGTTTTCACAGCTGTACGAAGCGCGGATTTTTGGGAAGCATTCAGTGCACGGCGTTTTTCGTTCGTGTTTACGCGTTTAACCGCGGATTTAATATTTGGCATTGCATTCACCTCCTGTAAGACATTCGAAATCATTATCAAATGATTCACAACTTAAAATAGTTTAGCATGACCGGTAGCAAAAAGCAATACTTAAAGCTTTCAAATTAAACCTCCGTATCCTGCATAAACATTGGCTTTCTCTCGCACACTATCGACAAAAGAGCATAGGCAGAAGCTTGCCAAATGAGGATGAACTCATGGAAGTGTATGCTTACAAAACTAAGCAGCTGCTTTCGAAGTGAGTTTTGTTCGAAGTAATTCATGGAAGTGTATGCTTACAAAACTTTTAGGAGGCTGGTACACAATGGAACCGGATCTGCAGCTATATTCTGTGCGCACCGATTTGGCGTTAGAGGCAAAGGAAATGGCTCAAGGCCCACAACGAACGCCAATCCCTGGTGTGAACGAAGAAGTGGAAGAGTCTGATGGGATTAAAGTGACCCGTCTTGGTGTAGCTAATGCTGCCGGATCACAGGCAATAGGACGCGCAATTGGCAACTATGTAACCCTTGAGGTACCCGCTCTGCGTGGCGGAGATACAGGCTTGCAGCAAAAGGTGGCAGAAGTTTTTGCCCGCGAATTTGAGGACTTTTTGATCAGAATTGGGATTGGCAAGGATGCATCTGTGTTGATTGTTGGTCTTGGTAACTGGAATGTTACACCGGATTCACTGGGTCCTTTAGTGGTGGAGAACTCACTCATTACACGGCAGTTCTATGAGTTGGTTCCGGATCAGATCTCCCCTGGTTATCGTAAGGTGAGCGCTATTGCTCCTGGAGTGCTTGGGCTGACTGGAATTGAGTCGAGTGAGGTCGTGCAGGGAATCGTGGATCGCACGAAACCTGAGCTTATTATCGCCATAGATGCGTTGGCATCCCGGTCACTGGAGCGTATCAATACGACGATTCAAATTGCGGACATTGGGATCCATCCCGGTTCGGGGATTGGCAACAAGCGACGTGGATTGACCCAAGAAATTCTGGGTGTTCCTTGTATCGCAATCGGAGTGCCCACTGTCTGCTATGCCTCAACTATTGTGAATAATGTGCTGGAGATGATGAAAAATCACTTCGGGCAAGGAGCAAACCATACTAAGGAAATCATGGGAATGCTGGACGATATCTCTGAGCAGGAACGCTTGTCATTAGTGAAGGAAGTGCTTGAACCCCTGGGGCACGATTTGATCGTCACTCCCAAGGAAATCGATGAATTTATTGAAGGGATCGCGAATATCGTGGCCAGTGGTCTGAATGCGGCTTTACATGATGCGGTTGATCCTGAGAATGTTGGCGCTTATACCCACTAACTGAATTATGGTTTGTTAAGCCCGGCGGGATGCTGAATTAAGGTATCCTGTACGGGCTTTATGTCTATTCTCTCATTTTCGGTTCTAGTATTGCTCTTGCACTCATAGATTTGGAGTATAAGAGATTACAGAGGGCTGGAGGAGGACATAACTACAATGAATAAAAAATGGTTTCAGCTTTGGAACATCGGCCGTTTAAGGGGAAAAATGCTGGATGTTTTATCGCTGGGGAGAACGATGCTGCTGTTGGCCGGAGGTTCACTAGTATTTTTTATGCTGCTTGGAGCTGGTGGATTGGCCGGACAGAAGCTTAGCTCTTCACCCATTCCTTCAATGAAGGGGCTTGCCGCCTCCCTGTCTAGTGGTTTTTTCATGGAGCTGCTGGGGATGGAGGTGCCGCATTTACCGCAGGGTAAAGAGCCATCCGCTTTTTCAGGTGAAAAGGTAACTTCTTTCGTATTTCAGTTGCTGACCAGCGTGAATCCAGGTGACCCTAAGAGTCTAGTCTCTCGTGAAGTGCCGGGGATGGCGGCGGATGATCCATTTCTTTTGCGGAAAGGTTCAGGTGGATCTACAGGAGCACCAGTGGATTATCATCCTGGGACTGATGAGCTGGCTGAGGGTAGTGGAGATGCGGAAACTTCTGTTCCGGACGAAGGGGACAAGCAAGAAGATGTTACAACACAGCAGCCTGAAGCGACGGTTGCACCATCTCCTGATCCATCAGCGGCGGAGGAAGGGACGGATAAGAGTAATCCGCAAAGCGGCACAGACAGCACTAAGGATACCTCGATCAAACGGATTCTAATCTATCATTCACATCCTAGAGAAGCCTACAATCCTCTGTTAGGGGCAGCAAATGAAAATCCCAGCTCCGGAGTTTCAACTAAAAATGTAATGCTGGTAGGATCATATATTACGAAAAGACTGGAACAGCTCGGGATTGGTACGGTTCATGCCAAAGAAGATTTTCCGACCAAAGTCACCGACTATAACTGGAACTTTTCCTATAAATATTCCCGGATCTTGGTTAAATCAGCACTCAGCGCAAATGAGGAAATGGATAGTTTTATCGACATTCACCGTGATTCGCAGCGTCATAGCAAAACAACAGCTGTTATTGACGGGAAAAGCTATGCACAGGTCTATTTTATCATTGGACATGCAAATAAAGACTGGAAGAAGAACGAAGAATTTGCCAATAAGATTCATCAACAGCTTGAAAAGAATTACCCGGGAATATCTCGTGGGATATGGGGAAAAGCTGCGGGTAAAGGCAACAACGGAGAGTACAATCAGACCCTGTCTCCCAATAGTGTTTTGATTGAAGTGGGCGGAATTGATAACTCGGCTGAGGAATTAAAGCGGACGGCTGATATTTTGGCAGATGCTATCGCTGATGTGTACTGGAGCAGTCATGACGCTCAGAAGGTGAACGCACCTGAAAAAGTGGCGAATCCCACTACAACACCAAAGAAATCAAACGGAGCTTCGTAAAATAAATTACCAAGGATCAAAAAGGAGTGGTGTACATGTCGCGTTTCGGAAAAAAACTGGTTATGGTTGGGATTTGGGCAGGGATTGGCATCCTCTTAGGGATGCAGTTCGGCGGAAGCGGTGGGTCAACAGTCTCTAAGATTCTACCCGGCTGGAATGCCAGCCCGACTACGCAGACCAGTCAAGTAACAGGCATGCAGCCACAGCCACAACTGCAAAAGAATGGTGTGACACAGGGTGGGCAGACTTATGTATATGTGCCAATGGTAATCGATCCTGTCACAGGTGCATATACGGCTGTTTCTCCTTTGCCTCAAAATAGCAATACAACGCCAGCCGCAGATCCTCCTCAGCAAGTTGTGGATGATTATAGTACGAAATCTCCGGAGCAAATTCTAATTCCTGAGGAGCAAAAGCCTACAGTCGATGTTCTGGCAGATAAGACGGCAGGTCTCTTGCAGCAGGCTTCCCAGAAGGGAATCCGCTGGGTAGTTTCATTGTTCGCTTCGGCAGAAAATTAACAGCAAATTTAGAAGAAACGGTTATTTCACGGGATCGTGTATAGCTGTTTCTTTTGTTTTGGGCCAGCGCGGGATTGATGGAGTAAGCTTGTACTGTTATAATAAGTGGATTAATATCAGGCTGTCTGTGGGGGTAAGGAATGACTGACGTTCAGAAAAGACAACAACAAATTCGCAATTTCTCGATTATTGCACATATAGACCATGGTAAATCGACACTAGCTGACCGCATTTTGGAATACACGGGGGCACTAACCACGCGTGAAATGCAGGAACAGGTACTCGATCAGATGGATCTGGAGCGCGAACGTGGTATCACAATAAAGCTGCAAGCCGTGCGTTTAACCTATCGTGCAGACGATGGTGTAGAGTATTATCTCAACTTGATTGATACACCGGGGCACGTCGATTTCACCTATGAAGTTTCCCGCAGTCTTGCAGCATGTGAAGGCGCACTGCTGGTCGTGGATGCGGCTCAAGGAATTGAAGCACAGACGCTGGCCAATGTGTATTTAGCACTGGATAACAACTTGGAAATCCTACCTGTGCTCAACAAAATTGATTTGCCAAACGCTGACCCTGACCGGGTAAAGCAGGAGATTGAGGATGTTATCGGGCTGGATACCAGTGAAGCGGTTATGGCATCTGCCAAAGCCGGTATCGGAATCAAGGAAATTCTGGAGCAGGTGGTGAAGCAGGTTCCTGCGCCATCCGGTAATTCAGAAGAGCCGCTTAAAGCATTGATCTTTGACTCTCACTACGATCCTTACAAAGGCGTTATCGTCTATGTGCGCGTAATGGACGGGAAGATCCGTGCGGGTTCGAAGATTAAGATGATGGCAACTGAGAAGACCTTCGAGGTCATTGAAGTTGGCGCATTTATGCCGCGTATGACCATTGTCGATGAATTGAACATCGGTGATGTTGGCTTTATCGTAGCTGGGATCAAGCATGTTGGAGATACCCGTGTCGGTGATACTGTCACTGACGCAAAGAATCCTACTGCTGAGCCGCTTCCGGGTTACCGTAAGATCAACCCGATGGTATATTGCGGGTTGTATCCGATTGAGACCTCCGATTATAACGATCTTCGTGAGGCCTTGGAGAAGCTCCAGCTAAATGATGCTTCGCTAAGCTTTGAGCCGGAAAGCTCAAGCGCGCTTGGATTTGGTTTCCGTTGCGGTTTCCTTGGACTCTTGCATATGGAGATCATTCAAGAGCGGATTGAGCGCGAGTTCAATCTGCCGCTAATCACAACAGCGCCGAGTGTTATTTACCGAATTATGCTGACCAATGGCGAAATGATCCAAATCGACAACCCGTCACATTATCCGGAGATCGGTACGATTGACTATATTGAAGAGCCGTATGTTAAAGCAGCGATCATTGTGCCTAACGACTTCGTGGGTACTGTAATGGAGCTGTGCCAGAACAAACGCGGCGAGTTCGTAAATATGGAATATCTAGATACTAATCGTGTAACGATTACGTACGAGATTCCGCTGTCAGAGATCGTTTATGATTTCTTTGATCAGTTGAAATCCGGTACGAAAGGATATGCTTCTTACGACTATGAAATTTGCGGATACCGTCGTTCGAATCTGGTCAAGATGGATATCTTGCTTAACAATGAGCAGGTCGATGCCTTGTCCTTTATCGTTCACCGCGATCGTGCCTACAACCGCGGACGTATCATTTGTGAGAAATTACGTGGGATTATCCCTCGTCAAATGTTCGAAGTGCCGATTCAAGCCTCTGTGGGTACGAAGGTAGTTGCGCGTGAAACCGTTAAGGCGATGCGCAAAAACGTACTTGCTAAATGTTACGGCGGTGATATTTCCCGTAAACGGAAGCTGCTTGAGAAGCAAAAAGAAGGTAAGAAACGCATGAAGCAAGTGGGTAGTGTAGAAGTACCACAAGAAGCGTTTATGGCAGTACTGAAGATCGACGAGTAAAAAATAGGTAGAGCCGGGAGAATATCCCGGCTCTATTTTTTTGAGCAGGAGCAGATTACAATAGGGGGAAGGATTGTAAGCACATACAAAGTGAGGGGAGTCCTCGTGAAGCGAATATATTTGAAACTTACGCCAAGTACCTTTAAGAATCGGATTTTATTAGCTTTCTTGCTGTTGGTACTAACACCCATTGCCATACTCGTTCTATATAACTTTAAAGAGACAGAACGAATGCTGCAGGATAATGCGGAAACGAAGAACATAGAGCAGCTTATTGGTATTAAGAATGGTTTTGTTGATCTCATGAGTCTCGTGATGAAAACAGGGTCATTACTCGAACAAGATACGACGATTTTATCGATAATGAAGAATCCCGAGCAATCTGATGAAATCACGAGAAAAAAACTCGTTGAAAACAAGTTTGGAGCGATTGAAAATACATTCTTCATGAGTGGAGCGACGGTGTATTATACTTTAATCGACCTTCATGGAAACGCATACACTTCCTTTATGCCAAAGGAAACTTTGAGCTACGACGAAATCCAATCGGAGGATTGGGTTCAAGCATTGAAGCGAGAAGGAACGAATCGATATATATGGAATCCGAATGACAAGAATAATGTGGTCCGGGAAAGTACAACAAGTAAGAAAATGCTTAGTCTCTATGAAGTTATGCGTGACAATGATTTGAATATTTATGCCTATGCAAGATTAAGTATCGATTATGAGGAGTGGTTTACTAGATCAACGTTAGGGAGTAAACAGGAAGGGGCTTTATTTCTACTCGATGCCTTGGGGGGAGTGATGCTTAATCCCCTTAAGGATGAGGCTTTTTCCTCTGATATTGCGCAGAGTATTGTGAAGAGTGCCAACCAGCGGCAGACGGGGCGTGCTGCATCCATTGTCAACCCGAAGGAGGAAAGCTTATACACCTACAGCTACATCGAGGAGTTAAATGGCTATGTTGTTAAAAAGGTGCAGCTAGCACAGCTTTTTCTTGAAGTAGACAAGCAGAAACGACGGTTTTTTGGTGGATTTGGAATCATTCTGCTGCTATTTGTTCTATTAACTTATTTCATATCATCGACGATTACAGTGCCGCTTAAGAAGCTACAGAAGAAGATGGAAATGACCGCTAAGACGAATCTCAAAATGAAATTACCCGAGCAAGGGCGGGGAGAGATTCTTGCCCTGACTCAGAGTTTCAATATAATGATTCATGATTTAAATGAGCTGTTGCAGCGTCTTCAGCTTGAAGAAAAACAGAAGCAATTCGTTCGATTTCAGGTATTACTTTCGCAGATGAACCCGCATTTTCTACTAAATACATTGAATACGATAAAGAGCATTGCCTTAGATAAAGATGATGATGAAATTTATGGAATTTGTGTTGCACTAGGAAAAATATTGGAGACAACCTTAAATACTGAAGTGGATTTGATCCTGTTAAAGGATGAAATCGTACTAATAGAATCTTACATGGAGATACAGCGGCAACGTTTTGGACATGGGATTGAAATTCAATATGATATCAACGAGGAGCTGCAATACGCGTTAATCCCTAAATTTTGTCTGCAGCCCTTAATTGAAAATAGCTTGATTCACGGCTTCGGTCAGTCAGTAAAACAAGGGAGAATTGATATCTCCGCTAAGGTGACTGGACAACAGCTGTACCTGCAGGTTAGAGATAACGGCATGGGGATAGAAAGAGCACAGCTGAATAAGGCTACACGGAAACGTAAAGGAATCGGTGTTCAGAATATTAGGGAGAGCTTAGAGCTGTTGTTCAAGAATCAACGGACAGGTATGGACATTGTATCTTCGGATACAGGAACTGAAGTGATCATCCATTTTCCATTCCTTATTTCAAAACCTTACGATGGAGGTAAGCTCACATGTGGAGAACGTTAATTGTGGATGATGAACAACCTGCGGTTAAAAGTATACGGAAGCTATTCTTAAAGGCTGGAATCCCGTTTGAAATTATAGGTGAGGCGGAGAATGGAGAAGTAGGCTTGCAAATGATTCGTGAGCTTCAGCCTGATGTGGTAGTGACGGATATCAATATGCCGGTGATGGATGGGGTGAAGCTTCTTCAAATTGCGCGAGAGGAAGGCTTCGAATGCCGGTTTGTAATGTTGACCGCATTGAGTGAATTTGAATACGCCCGCCAGGCGCTCGTATTTGGGGCTTCGGATTACATTTTGAAGTTATCTTTAGATCTCCAAGGTTTGAAGCAGACCATGGGTAAGGTTCAGGCCGAGCTGGAGCGAATGGTGAAGATGAAGAAAGCCGATAAATGGTTTCCGGAGAAGCAACAAACGGGACCGACAGATCATGTGGAGATGAACAAAATTATAGCTTATATTGAAGAACATTATGCTGAGGACATCTCGCTCAAATCCATGTCAGAGTTGATCCGGATGGATGCCAGCTATATAAGTGACTTATTCAAGAAAAAGACAGGGAAAACGTTGACCAATTATATTCAAGAGCGTCGGATTCAGGCTGGGAAAATGCTGCTTGCAGAAACGAAGCTAACGATTAGCGAGATTGGGCAGCAGGTAGGCTTTGAGAACGATAATTATTTTATAAAAATCTTCAAAAAGTGGTGTGGTGTCACGCCAAATGAATTCCGTAAAGAACCAAAAAACGTTCTATAAGTTCCCAAATGTAGTTCATCCCCCAAAATCCGCTCTGATGATAAAGTTATAGATGTAGAGCACAACACATAATCCTTCCAAGGGGGAAGCTATCTATGAAGAAAAAGTGGTATCCTGCAGTGCTTTCTGTCTTATTAGCAGGTACGATGCTGGCTGGTTGTGGGAGTGGTGGAAGTAATGAGGCTCAGGGCAGTGCAAATGGAGAAACAGCAAAGGAGAAAATAAAGCTCACTATGTGGGGGGCAGTTCCTGCAGAAGCCGGGCCTCAAGCTGTAATTGATAACTGGAATAAAGATCATCCAGACATTCAGGTCGAGTATATCCGTAATGTAAATGACGATGCAGGCAACTTAAAGCTAGACACTGCATTGATGACCAATCAAAACATAGACCTTTTCATGAACTACGATCTTGCTCATTTACAGAAACGTATGGATGCAGGCGTTGCCTTGGATCTGAGCACGAAAACAGATTATGATATCGACAGCCAGATCGGCGAGGACGCAGCGATGTGGAAAATCAATGATAAGTACTATGGGATTCCTACAAAGAAAAACATGGCGTTTGTATGGTTGAACAAAGATATGCTGGATGCAGCAGGATTACCGATTCCTGCGGTGGACTGGACTTGGTCAGATCTTGAGGAGTATGCGAAGAAGCTAACGAAGCCTGGTGTGTACGGATTATTGCAGGCAGATTCCTCCTTCTCAACAACGATGGACGGTACGCTGGCTGGAATGGGTGTGAAACAGGCGGATGGTACCTCAAACTTTGGGAATGATCTCTGGAAACAGCACCTGGAAATATTGCATAACATGATGTTCGTAGACAAATCCACACCGGAATATGGGGAGCAGCTGACCAGTAAAATGCCGGTGGATACCATGTTCCTGCAAGGCAAAGCGGCAATGCTGGCAGCCGGTGAATTTATTTTTAGAAATGCGAACAACTTGAAGGACTATCCGCATGATTTCAAAACCGCGTTCGCCGCTATTCCAAAAGTGAATAAAGATCAAAAGGATTATAAATATTCGGGCGGTGTGGGTGACATGCTTGCTCTTAATGCAAAGTCCAAGAATCTGGATGCAGCTTGGGAGTTCGCAAAATGGTATGCGGATGGCGGTATGCTGCCAATGGCAAGCGGGGGTCGTATTCCAGCCTCTAAGAGTGTGGACAGTAAGGAAGCGATGAGCCTTCTCTTGAATGGTGTAGAAGACAAATATGATACAGATTCAATGAATAATATTGTATTCGGCAAATTCCCATCCTTCCAGCTAAATGTACCTCAACAAGCCATTGATGCACGTAAAGAAGAGTATGAAAAATACTTCTTAAATAAGCAAGATATTGATACCACGATGAAAAATATGCAAACCCGTTCGCAAGAGTTAATGAAATAAAGAAATAGCTGGCACAAAAGAGAAGGAGGAAGATTTCTTCGTTCTTCTCTTTCGTGTACCCATTTTTCAGCATACGAAAGGCGGCGATACCGTGAAGCGGAGAAGCTGGATGGACAGACAAGGCTGGATCGGCATGACTTTTATTCTCCCGAATATGATTGGTATTCTCTTATTCTTTGTGATTCCTGCAATCTTTTCCTTTGTCCTGATGTTTACGAATTATCAATTTTCAAATCCGAATTGGCAATTTACCGGGCTGGATAATCTCAAACGGTTGTTCCATGACGATAATTTCTATGCCTCGATCAAATATACGGTGATATTCCTGATATCGGTTCCAGTATCGATGGTGCTCGCTTTTATTGTGGCGCTATTTCTAAACCGCAGTGTGTATCTTAAAGGCGTATTACGTGGAATGTTTTTCTTACCGTATATCTCTAGTGGAGTAGCCGTTGCATTTGTCTGGATGCTGCTATTTCAGCCTTCACAGGGACCCATCAATGAACTGCTTCGCTGGATTGGCATAACATCGCCGCCAGGATGGTTTGCAGATACGGAAACCGCAATGTATGCCATTGATATCGTACAGATTTGGCTGATGCTTGGCTACAATATGATCATATATTTAGCAGCACTACAGGAAATTTCGACAGAACAGCTAGAAGCTGCCCGGATCGATGGTGCAAGCACATTCAAAACAACATGGAAAATTGTATGGCCTCTTGTTAGTCCAACAACTTTTTTATTAATGATTACCGGATTAATTATGACGATGAAATCGTTCTCGATTATTCAAGCCATTACGGCTGGAGGACCTAGCGGAAGTACGACGGTCTTATCACTATTCGTTTATAAAACAGCATTCAGTTATTACGATATGGGATACGCTTCAGTCATTTCATGGTTCTTGTTCGCCGTCATTCTCGTCATTACAGTCATTCAGTGGATCGGCCAAAAGCGCTGGGTTCATTACTAAATAACCCTACAAAGTGGAGCTTTGCGGGAGGCCCCGAAACCATAAATTAAAGGAGCAGGCGGTATGAATGAAAAAGCAGGAAACATGAAGGTGAAGCTGCCAGTGACGATCATCATGTTTGTTCTAGGACTATTTATGATTGTGCCTTTTCTATGGATGCTCAGCACATCTTTTCAGACACCTGCCGAGGTGTTTAACGAATGGCTGCCTTCATCTCTCAACTGGAGCAATCATATTCGGGTATGGACAGGAAGTTATGATTTTGTTCCGTATTATTTAAATTCACTTAAGATATCGATTATTGGAACTGCGGGAGCTGTGTTTCTATCTGCCCTTGCCGCTTACGGATTTTCACGTACTTCGTTTAAAGGGCGTGATGGCCTATTCGTCATATATCTATCCATGATGATGATTCCACCGCAGGTGCTTTTTGTTCCTAAGTTTATCATGTTTAACTGGGTTGGGATTTACAATACGCACTTGGCCCTAATCCTTCCAGCCATGTTCTCGATCTTCGGTGTATTTATGCTTCGGCAGTTCTTCATGGGCATTCCTAAGGAAATCACGGAATCTGCTTTTCTGGATGGAGCCGGGCATTACAGAATATTTTTCCGCTTAATTCTGCCATTAGCGAAGCCGGCAATCGCTACGTTTGCTATTCTTGATTTCTCCTGGCAATGGAATGATTATGAGAATGCGCTTGTATTTTTGCAGAGCCCTAAGCTATATACCATTCCGCTTGGATTGCAGAATTTTATTCTTGAGAACAATGTGGATTACAACGGGATGATGGCCGCTTCGTCGGCTGCGATCATTCCAATGATTGTTATCTTCTTCATAGGTCAGAAATATATTATTCAAGGGATTTCTAGCTCGGCTGTGAAAGGCTAACTATAGGAGGGATACTGACATGAGAACAGAAACGGTTAAATCCGATGTGACAGTGGTCGGGGGTGGACTTGCAGGGATGAACGCGGCGATTGCTGCAGCACGTCTTGGGTTAAAGGTAGCACTGGTACAGAATCGTCCTGTACTTGGTGGTAACTCGAGTTCAGAAGTTCGGGTTTGGGTATGTGGTGCAACAGGACATGGTGTAAATCGCTATGCACGTGAGACAGGCATTATGGGTGAGCTATTCATCGAGAATCAATACCGGAACCCGGAAGGGAATCCATATCTATGGGATCTAACCTTGCTCGAAGCGGTGAAGGCAGAATCGAATATCAGCTTGTTCCTAAATACCGATGTACGTGAAGTGGAAGCGGAAGGTGAGGCAGAGGAGCGTACGATTCAGAGTGTGACCGGCTGGATGATGGGATCTGAGCGTTTAATCACGTTCGAGAGCGATGCTTTCATCGATTGTACGGGTGATGGTTTAGTTGGCTTCCTAGCAGGAGCGGATTTCCGATTAGGACGTGAAGCCCGTCATGAATTTAATGAGGAATGGGCACCAGAAGTGCCTGATAATATTACATTAGGCAGTACATTATTATTTTATACACAGGATACTGGAAAACCGGTACGTTATGTAGCACCCTCATTCGCGAAGGATATTACAACAACGTCTATCCCGATCCGCCGGGTCATTCGGAGTGGGGATTCAGGCTGTCACTACTGGTGGATTGAGTGGGGCGGCGAGCTTGATACGGTGGATGAGAATGAACGTATACGTGATGAGCTATCCTCTGTTATTTATGGAATTTGGGATTATATCAAAAACTCAGGCCATTTTGATGCCGAGAATATGACGCTTGAATGGGTTGGCTCGATTCCGGGTAAACGTGAATACAGACGGTTTGTTGGCGATACGATTCTAACGCAAAATGATATTCTCGCGCAGCGTGAATTTGCAGACCGTATTGGATTTGGTGGCTGGTCGATTGATCTACATCCACCACAGGGGATGTACGCACAAGAGAGTGGCTCCAAGCATCTGCATGCGGACGGGATCTACCATATTCCATTTGGTTCGCTATATTCGAAGAATGTGCGGAATCTATTCTTCGCGGGTCGTAATATCAGTGCATCTCATGTGGCTTTTGGAACAACACGCGTTATGGCAACCTGTGCGATCATGGGTGAAGCAGCTGGAGCAGGTGCAGCTTTATCCGTCATCAAAGGTGTGACCCCACGTGAAATTCGCGAGCAGCATATGCATGAATTGCAACAGGTGATGTTAAAGCAAGATGCTTCGATTATTGGATTACGTAACGAGGATCCACTGGACCTCGCCAGAAAAAGCGAGATTCATGCATCCAGCACGATGAATGGTATCCTGCTGGATCGCCCAGCCGAAGCTTATGAGCTTTCTCATGATGTAGGGATTTTGTTTCCGGTTGAAGGAAGTATCCGTGGGTTAAGGCTGCTTGTGTCAGCAAGTATTCAGACGCAGCTGACCGTGGAGATCTGGACGACTGGACGCGCGGAAAATTACGTGCCGGCGGAGTGCAAACAGGTTGATGTTATAACAGTACAGGCTGGAGAGCAGCAATGGATTGAAGTTCCGATACAAGAGGAGAAATGTAGTCCAATCGGCGAATGTAATATCTTCGCTATTATTCGAGCTAATGAACACCTTCAATTGCATATTTCAGAAACCCCAATCACTGGTGTCATTACATTTGAGCGAGGTGCTAAATCCGTTGTTGATTCAGCGCTGGAGGATCATCAGCCAGATCAGCCGGTGATAGAGTGGAGCATGAAACAACTTGTACGCAGGCATTTCTGCTTTGCAGTAGAAACATCGGCATATGCTGCATCTAAAGTCATTGATGGATATGTTCGACCTTTCGCGGGACCGCATAGCTGGGTTTCTGAGCCGATGACCGCGGGTAGATCGGAGTGGGTAGAGGCGCGTCTCCCGGATGCTGCCCCAGTCTCCGAAATTCATTTCACCTTTAATGATGATGTCAATGAAGATCTCATCAACTTACATCACCATGAAACGCCATTTCTAGTGATTCCTGAACTGGTAAAGAACTATGATGTAGAGCTGCTCATTGATGGCGCGTGGCAAGTCATGCTCCGTGTCAAAGACAACCATCGCCGGAAGAATGTTCATCGATTAGAGAAGCCTGTCCTTACAGATGCTGTCCGGATCGTTATTCATGAAACTAACGGTGGAGTACATGCCGAACTTGTGGAAATGCGGATTTATCAAGAAGCAACGGCTTTGCCGACTTTATAGGGACGGTATCCGTTTCTGCGGGAAATACAAAATATATAGGATAACGTAAAACTTATACTTTCTTGTATTCTAAAATAGAGTTCATTTATAATTGAACGCCCTCGAAGGGAAGCCGTCAGGCTTCCCTTTTCTTGTTTTTTAGATTACACTATTCAAACGATATTTTTATATAAAGGAGACAGCTAATGACAACGAAGACTAATGGCCGTCCCCCTGAGGCTGTATACATTCATATCCCTTTTTGTACCAATAAGTGCTTTTATTGTGATTTTAATTCCTATGTACTCAAGGATCAGCCAGTTATGGATTATCTCGAAGCTTTGGATCGAGAGATGGAGCAGACCGTCAAGAACACCCCTCCGGGTGTTATCAAAACGATCTTCGTCGGCGGAGGCACACCCACTGTTTTAAAACCTGATGAAATGGCTTATTTCTTAAAGTCTGTTCGTACGCATTTCCCAAACTGGGATAAAGATATTGAGTTCTCTATGGAAGCTAACCCTGGAACAACGGATCTGGACAAGCTGACGGTTATGAAAGAAGGTGGCGTGAACCGGGTGAGCTTTGGCGTTCAAGCATTTCAGAACGAGCTGCTCACAGGCATCGGCCGGATTCATAATGTAGATGATGTATACCGGAGCTTAGAGAATGCACGTGCAGTTGGACTTAATAATCTTTCGGTTGACCTGATGTTTGGGTTGCCTAATCAAACTGTGGAGATGTTGGGCGAAAGTATCTGCAAGGCGTTGGAGCTGGATCTACCCCACTATTCTATTTACAGCTTGAAGGTGGAGGAGAATACTCTTTTTCACACGCTGTTTAATAAGAACAAGCTTCCTCTTCCTAATGAAGAAGATGAATTACAAATGTACCTCCTGTTGATGTCCTCTATGAAGGAAGCAGGTTACAATCAATACGAGATCAGTAACTTCGCAAAACCAGGAATGGAGAGCCGCCATAATATCACCTACTGGCGTAATGAAGATTATTATGGTCTAGGAGCAGGAGCACATGGATATGTGGGACGTCAGCGGCATATTAATGTTAAGGGCGTAAATCCATATGTAGAAGCCTCACGTAAAGGGCTGCCACGACTGGATGCATACCCAATCTCAGAAGCAGAAGCGATGGAAGACTTTATGATGGTCGGCTTGCGTATGCATGAGGGCGTCTCTAATGAAGCTTTTCAGGCGCAATTCGGGCGTTCAATAGAGGAAGTATTCGAGAAATCCTTGCATAAAATGCTGCATGCAGGGCTGTTGGAACAAGAAGCAGGGGTTTACCGACTCAGCAAGCAAGGAATCTTGTTTGGGAACGATGTTTTTGCTGAATTTGTAGGCGCCCTGACAGAAGTTTAATTTTAAAATACCCCTTGAATTGTAATTCACTCTGTTGTATATTTATTCATATTATCAACAGAGGGGTGAACCAAAGTGCTTGCCAAGACGGAAATGATTCGCCATTCGTCTCCAGCGGGAGACGCACAGGTGATTTGTAGAAATGCTGTGGTAGAAGACGTTGAGCCATTGTATCTAATGATAGAAGAGTATGCCCAGCGCGGCATCATGTTGCCCCGTTCCCGGCAGGCGCTGACACGCCAGATCGATCAATTCGTAGTTGCCGAAATCGAAGGCAGATTCGTAGGCTGTGGTTCACTTTTCAAGCTCGGGAATGATCTCGTAGAGATTCGTTCAATTGGATTGAATGATGAAGGCAAGGGTAAAGGCGTAGGCTCCATGATATTGGCGAAGCTGGTCGAGGAAGCTAGGAACCAGAAAATCCCAAAGGTAATGGCACTAACCTATGCTGTTGATTTTTTTCTTAGAAATGGATTTGAAGTCGTCCAGAAAGAGATTTTCCCTGAAAAAGTATGGACAGATTGCGTGAATTGTAAAAAGCAGCATGCCTGCGATGAAATAGCAGTGCTTAAGATACTGAACTGACTTGACAATGTCAATGTCAGTTTGGTATTTTTGTATTAGTGGTTAGCACTCATCTGAGTCGAGTGCTAACGAATCGGAGCCACAGCCGATAGGAGGGAATAACATGTTAACTGATCGCCAGAGAATGATACTAAATGCAATTGTGGATGATTATATTTCATCGGCAGAGCCAGTAGGATCTCGCAGCATTTCTAAACGGGGAGATGTAGGATACAGTCCGGCTACGATTCGAAATGAAATGGCTGACCTAGAGGATTTAGGTTATCTCGAGCAGCCTCATACATCGGCGGGAAGAATTCCTTCCCATAAAGGATACCGATATTATGTGGATCATTTGGTACCGTGGAATTCCGCCGAAACGGCAGAAATGGGCACGATCCGCGCTTTTTTTGCCGAGAAGCTAAATGCAATGGAGCAGGTAATCCAACATGCGGCGATGATTCTTTCCAATATGACGAATTATACTTCCATCCTGCTGGGACCGGAGGTTTTTCATACTTCATTGCGTCATTTTCAGTTGTTACCATTAGATGATACAACCGCTGTGGCCATTATCGTCACAAGTACGGGGCAAGTTGAGAATCGTACGGTGAACATTCCGCCGGAGATTTCTGTTTCCGAGATGGAGAAAGTGGTTAACCTACTGAATAGTAAACTGGTCAATGTACCACTCTATAAGCTGAAGACTCGGCTCTATTCCGAGCTTGGCGAAGAAATGCAGCGTCACATCTCACATTATGAAGAATTAATGCAGGTGCTGGACACCGCGCTGGAAAGCGATCAAGAGCAGCGCATCTATCTCAGCGGAGCAACGAATATGCTGACACAGCCTGAGTTCAAAGACGTAGACAAGGTGAAGAGTATTCTTGATCTGCTGGAAGAGACACCGACACTGCTCAAAATGCTGGCCCCTACAGTGGGTGGCACAGGTATTCAAGTACGAATAGGAACAGAAAACAATCACGAAGCGTTCGCTAACTGTAGTCTGATCACCGCCACTTATTCACTTGATGGGCAGGCACTAGGAAGCATTGGGATCCTTGGGCCGACCCGTATGGAATATGCAAGAGTGATGGGGATCTTGGGCATTTTATCCCGAGATTTGACAGCGATGCTGGCGCACTGGTATAAGTGAACAGAGTCAACATGATTTCGTGAATGATTTTAAGGAGGTGAAGACAACTTGAAAAAGGAACAAGTTCAAGATTCTAATGAATTCAAAGAGGAATTGATCAATGAGGAGCCTGTGGCTGAAGTAGTCTCAGATGCCGACTCATTTACAGCTGAAAACGTTAGTGAAGGTGCTTCAGATACAGGTGCTGAGGTGAAACGCCTACAGGATCTTGCTGATGAATATCAAGGTCGTGCACTGCGTGCACAAGCTGATTTTGATAACTTCCGTCGTCGTACCCAGAAGGAAAAAGAAGAGTTGGCTCAATATGCTACCTCCAAGCTCCTGACGGAATTGCTTTCCGTGCTGGACAATTTCGAGCGTGCGTTAGTCACTACTCCAGCTAATCCTGAATCCGAAGCTTTCGCGAAGGGCGTTAATATGATTTTCCGTCAGCTGGATGGGGTATTGAAGGCTGAGGGGCTTACAGCTATGGAAACAGTAGGACAGCCTTTTAATCCTGAATACCATCAGGCTATTATGCAGGTTGAGAGCGAGGAGTACGAAGAGGGTATCGTTACAGAAGAGGTTCAAAAGGGATATCTTCTGAAAGATAGAGTTCTTCGTCCGGCCATGGTCAAAGTCAGCATGTAGTCTGTCTATATAGGACGGGCAGTTTCTGCTCGCCATAAAGCAGCAGTGCTTTTGCCTACTATTTATCCGATTGCAGGCTGTTGCCCGGATAGTTTATTATCAATCGAATTTTTTTGATATTTTTATAAATTTATTGAGCTTAGGCTCCATATAACTTTAGAGGAGGCAAATTATTGTGAGTAAAGTTATCGGTATTGACTTAGGAACCACGAACTCTTGCGTTGCCGTTATGGAAGGCGGCGAAGCCGTAGTAATTCCAAACCCAGAAGGCGCGCGTACAACCCCTTCGGTTGTAGGCTTTAAGAAAGACGGCGAGCGTATCGTCGGTGAAACGGCTAAACGCCAAGCGATTACTAACCCTGATCGTACGATCAGCTCTGTTAAACGTCACATGGGTACTAACCATAAAGAAAGCATTGATGGTAAAGACTACTCCCCACAAGAAATTTCGGCAATGATTCTGCAAAAGCTGAAATCCGATGCAGAGGCTTATCTTGGCCAAACTGTTACTCAAGCAGTTATTACTGTTCCTGCTTATTTTAATGACAGCCAACGTCAAGCTACCAAAGATGCAGGTAAAATTGCAGGTTTGGAAGTTCTGCGTATTGTGAACGAGCCAACAGCAGCAGCTTTGGCATATGGTCTGGAGAAATCCGAAGATCAAACCATTCTAGTCTATGACCTTGGTGGCGGTACTTTTGACGTATCCATCCTTGAACTTGGTGATGGCTTCTTCGAAGTAAAAGCTACAAGCGGCGACAACAAGCTGGGTGGCGACGACTTTGACCAAGTGGTTATGGATTACCTGGTATCCGAATTCAAAAAAGAGCAAGGCATTGATCTGAGCAAAGATAAATCTGCTGTACAACGTTTGAAAGATGCAGCTGAAAAAGCGAAAAAAGAATTGTCAGGCGTACTGACAACAACTGTATCGCTTCCGTTCATCACTGTGGTTGATGGCGTACCTCAGCACTTAGAGATCAACTTGACTCGTGCGAAATTTGATGAACTGACTGCTGGTCTGGTAGAACGTACTTTGGGACCAACTCGTCAAGCATTGTCTGATGCTGGCATGACCCCTGCAGACCTTACTAGAATCGTTCTGGTTGGTGGTTCTACACGTATCCCAGCTGTACAAGATGCTATCAAAAAGCTTACTGGCAAAGAACCACACAAAGGTGTGAATCCGGATGAAGTAGTAGCTCTTGGTGCTGCTGTTCAAGCGGGTGTATTGACTGGTGATGTTAAAGACGTTGTATTGCTTGATGTAACTCCGCTTTCCCTGGGTATTGAAACTGCAGGTGGCGTGTTCACGAAGATGATCGAGCGTAATACTACGATTCCTACAAGCAAATCCCAAGTATTCTCAACCTTTGCTGACAACCAACCTAGCGTAGAGATTCACGTGCTGCAAGGTGAGCGTCAAATGGCAAATGGCAACAAGACACTGGGACGCTTCATGCTGAACGAGATTCCACCAGCACCACGTGGCGTGCCACAAATCGAAGTTTCTTTCGATATTGATGCCAACGGTATCGTAAATGTATCTGCAACAGATAAAGGCACGAACAAGAGCCAAAAAATCACTATCACTTCTTCCAGCGGCCTGAGCGACGCAGAAGTAGAACAAATGATGAAGGATGCCGAGCTTCACGCTGAGGAAGACCGTAAGCGTAAAGAACTGGTGGAAGCGAAGAACGGTGCTGACCAACTCGTGTATTCTACTGAAAAAGTAATTAAAGACCTTGGCGATAAAGCTGATGCTTCTGATGTTGAAAAAGCAAATGAAGCTAAAGATAAAGTTAAAGCAGCACTTGAAACTGACAATCTTGAAGAAATCAATGCAGCTACAGAAGCATTGACTGAGATTGTACAACAGTTGTCCATGAAGCTGTACGAACAAGCTGCTCAAGCTGAGCAAGGTGCTGAAGGTGGCGCTGGAGCCTCTGAAGGCGCTCCTAAAAAAGATAATGTAGTTGACGCTGACTATGAGGTTGTTGACGAAGATAAGAATCAAGGGTAACCTTATACGATAAGTGTAATAGGAAACTGATAAATTCTTATATAGTTAAGAAGGGAAGGTCAAAACCGGGTCATCCCGTGTTTTGACTTTCCTTTTGTAATATCAGACTGCACACTCTTTGCGAATGCGCCTTCTGATATTGTAAGAATAAACATCGCTGAATCTGGATGGTCAGATCCTGAGGTTTTATCGTATAATGGTTTGTTTGACAGGTAATAAGGAATTTGAGTATGTATGCACGGAGGTGAAAGCAGTGGCAGATAAACGCGATTATTATGAAGTGCTTGGCCTAAGTAGAGATGCTTCAGACGATGAGGTGAAAAAAGCGTACCGGAAATTGGCGCGCCAATATCACCCAGACGTGAATAAAGCAGATGACGCTGAAGCTAAGTTTAAGGAAGTAAAAGAAGCTTATGATGTTCTTAGTGATGGACAACAGCGAGCTAGATATGACCAATATGGCCATATTGACCCTAACCAAGGTATGGGCGGCTTCGGAGGCGGCGGTGGTGGCGACTTCGGAGGACTTGGTGATATCTTTGATATGTTCTTCGGAGGCGGCGGACGCCGTGATCCTAACGCACCGCAGCGCGGTGGGGATTTGCAGTATACCATGACCATTGAATTCAAGGAAGCAGTATTCGGCAAAGAAACCGATATTACTATTCCACGTACAGAAACTTGCGATACCTGCTACGGCTCCGGGGCTAAACCGGGCACTAAACCAGAGACTTGTTCCGTATGTCATGGTAGTGGACAACAGGAATTCGTACAGAATACACCGCTTGGACAGATGCGTAATCGTCGTCCTTGTTCACATTGCAGTGGTACAGGTAAGATTATTAAGGAAAAATGTACAACTTGCAGCGGACAGGGTAAAGTTAAAAAGCAACGCAAGATCCATGTGCGCATTCCTGCTGGTGTTGACGACGGTGCACAGCTGCGCATGACTGGCGAAGGTGAAGGCGGCTTACGCGGCGGTCCTGCGGGAGACTTGTATATTGTTATCCGTGTCAAATCGCATGATTTCTTCGTGCGTGAGAACGATGATATTATGTGCGAGGTTCCACTTACGTTTGCACAGGCAGCACTTGGTGATGAGATTGAAATTCCAACCTTAACCGAAAAAGTGAAGCTGAAGATTCCTGCCGGAACGCAAACAGGCACTTTCTTCCGCCTCAAAGGTAAAGGTGTTCCGCGTCTGCGCGGATCTGGCCAAGGTGATCAGCATGTACGAGTAATTGTTGTGACACCTAGCAAGCTCAATGAAGAGCAAAAAGAATTGCTGCGCCAGTTCGCTTCTCTGAACGGAGAAAACACACATGAACACGAACAGTCCTTCTTTGATCGTGTGAAACGTGCGTTTCGCGGGGACTGATATCCTAACTCATTCATTCAGTAAATGAATAGAAAAAAAAGATAGCAGAGCAGCGGTCCTCCCGTTATTGGGGGATCGCTGCTCTGTGTTTTTGTTTAGCATGAGATTATAGCAGGGCCAGTTAACTGACCCCATGCAATTCTTTGGTTGAGCTGTAATGCTGGAACCTGGGGAATTTTGCGAGCTTGGCTAACTCGGAAAACCCGGAAAAGCCTGGCAGCTCGTGGTGAACTCGGCAAGCCCGGTAACTCCGGTAACTCCGGTAACTCCGGTAACTCCGGTAAACCCCGCCGAACCTCTGAACCCGAATCCCGTCCCCGAACCCTGAACCGCGAACCCTGAACTGCGAACCGCGAACCCCGAATCCCGAACCCCGAACCGCAAACCGCGAACCGCGAACCGCGAACCGCGAACCCCGAACCCCGAACCCCGAACCCCGAACCCCGAACCCCGAACCCCGAACCCCGAACCCCGAACCCCGAACCCCGAACCGCGAACCGCGAACCGCGAACCGCGAACCCCGAACCCCGAACCGCGAACCCCGAACCCCGAACCCCGAACCCCGAACCCCGAACCCCGAACCCCGAACCGCGAACCCCGAACCCCGAACCCCGAACCCCGAACCCCGAACCCCGAACCCCGAACCCCGAACCCCGAACCCCGAACCCCGAACCCCGAACCCCGAACCCCGAACCCCGAACCGCGAACCCCGAACCCCGAACCCCGAACCCCGAACCCCGAACCCCGAACCCCGAACCCCGAACCCCGAACCCCGAACCCCGAACCCCGAACCCCGAACCCCGAACCCCGAACCCCGAACCCCGAACCCCGAACCCCGAACCCCGAACCCCGAACCCCGAACCCCCTGTAACCTTGAAACCCCCGACTGGTCTCCATCTTTTTTTAACACACTATCTGTTTTGAATTATCTACGTGGGCATGGTAAATGTCGCATAATCCAGCATTTAAGTGCAACTGCGTCCGATAGCGCCGAGAATAATCATCTGAGTGGATAGGACCCAAAAGATGCTGGAGGCATACGGACCCAGATGGCGCTATTTGCACATTTTTCTCCTTTTGAGCGAAGTTTCGGACTCCAGTGCAGCTATTGCCTAGAAAAGTGCTCATATTTGGTGTTTTTCGTGCTAATAGCGACTATGGGGTCCGTTGGCATGGCAAATATCGCATAATTCAGCGTTTAAGTGCAACTGAGTCCGATAGCGTTGAGTGTAATCATCTGAGTGGATAGGACCCAGAAGACGCTGGAGGCTTGCGGACTCAGCTGACGCTATTTGCACATTTTTCTCCTTTTGAGCGAAGTTTCGGACTCCAGTGCAGCTATTGCCTAGAAAAGTGCTCATATTTGGTGTTTTTCGTGCTAATAGCGACTATGGGGTCCGTTGGCATGGCAAATATCGCATAATTCAGCGTTTAAGTGCAACTGAGTCCGATAGCGTTGAGTGTAATCATCTGAGTGGATAGGACCCAGAAGACGCTGGAGGCATACGGACCCAGTTGGCGCTATTTGCACATTTTTCTCCTTTTGAGCGAAGTTTCGGACTCCAGTGCAGCTATTGCCCAGAAAAGCGCTTATATTTGGTGTTTTTCGTGCTAATAGCGACTATGGGGTCCGTTAGCATGGCAAATGTCGCATAATCCAGCATTTAAGTGCAACTGTGTCCGATAGTTGCCTCGTATGCGCCGCAGATGTGACCTAAAGCGAGAAAGCCCCAGCAGCCATCTGGCTGCTGGGGCTTTCTTTGAGAGTTCAACTAGATACTGTTTAAGAACGTAGGTCCTCGAACACGCGGCTCAGAATCGTTGCTGCCTGTGCCCGAGTCAGAGTACCTTGTGGATTGAAGTTGTCCGCGCCAACGCCCTTGAGATAACCTTTGCTTACCGCATAGGCTACGGCGTTACGTGCTTCTGCAGCGATGTTGTCGGCATCCTTAAAGCTCAAAGGAGTCTTAGCTACTGTAAGATCAGCACCTAGAGCTTCAGCAATGATAAGAGCTGCTTCTTCGCGAGTCAGCACATCACGTGAACCACTTTGTTTGATACGAGTATTCCAAGTGTCACCTTTTCCAAGTAGACGGTCGAAGAGCGTTAGTAGCTCCGCTTGATTTAAGGTGTCAGTAGGCTTGAAGCTGCCATCGGTTCCTTTGCCGGCAATGATACCATGAGCAACAAGAACTTCGATATCGCCTTTAGCCCAGTGAGTGCCGATATCCTTGAAGCTTACATTACGGAATGCAACGCTATAAGAGCCGTCGCCAGTAACTGTAAACTGTAGAATACCTTCTTTAGAGAAAGATCCAGGTTGCAGATAGGACCATTTATGATCCTTTGTTTCTGCATAGGCGGCAGTTTTTCGAGCATCACGTAGACTGCTGTCTTTTAGATTAAGCTGAAGGGTAATCGGCTTTCCGGTTGTCCAACCATTTTTAATGGTCAGAATGGAAGAACCAATATTGATCGCAGCTGAGCTTCCTGATAAGACTGCTGTATCGCTAGCATCAGCCAGACTTATCGTAAGCAACAAACCACTGCTGCTAATGAAATCCGGAAGGGTTGCCGCTGGAATAAGAACATTGAACCCACTACCGTTAAGGCTGAGTGCATTCTCCGATTTCTTCAACTGTTCGGCTTGCGCCGGGGTAAGAGTAATAACGACTTGGCTATACTTATTGAAATTCACATCGCTAAGATCAAGTACAGAAGTCTTATCTTTTGCATTCTGGATCGAATTTGTTAATGCAGCATCTAAGATGTTAAACACCGTTGAAGGTTTACCACCAGCTGGATCGGCTGTCTCTACTAGCTTCCCGGATTTCAAAGAAGGTCCAGGAGTGGGAGTGCTGGTTGCTGTAGATACATAGGTCTCAGAAGATGGAGAAGACGTAGGTGATGGTGTCGGTGTTGGCGTTTCTGTTGGGTCTGGCGTTGCTGATGGCGTTGCTGATGGTGTCGGTGTCGGTGTTGGCGTTGGTGTCGGTGTCGGTTTTTCAGGTGTGCTAACAGTTACACTTACTGTTCTCAAACCAGATGGGATAGTTGATGTTGTGGCATCATTCCAAATCTGGACATCATATAGCTCAAAGGAATAATCTCCTGCTGTTGCTGGTTCGAAGGTTATTTGGGCTAGTGAGCCAGAGCCGTGATAAGCACCTCCTGACAGATTGACACTATATTGTGTCAGTTTGTGGCCGTCTCCAAGGTCATACGTTTGTGAATATTCTGTAAGTGGAACACTAGAGAAATGCTCCTCTTGATACGTAACCAGCTGTACGCTTGGCTGGATTACCGGTGATTCAAGGGAATCATCGTATATGACACCGAATGAAGCCCCATAGACGCCATAAACCTCGTCTGTCACGGAATAATCTAAATCAACGGTCACAGATTGTCCTACTTCAATGGTGGATGCAGAAAGAGCCGGAGTTACTGTGAAAGTACCATCCCCTGTGCTATAAAGCAGCCGCTGAACGTAATCATCGTCGTCTGCACCATTCCCCACTTTATCGACCACGTGGACTTTGTACTCATTTAGCCCCTCGTTAACAGGAACATCAATGGTAAAGGCACCGTTATTTGCAATCACACCGCCAAATTTATAAGCATTCCCATCATAATGTTTGCCTTCGGCATATACGGTAAACCAGTTTCCAATAGGGTTTGTATTAGAAATATAATAGGCCATTAGGTCATCATCAATAAAACCACTAATTTGTGCCACGCCAGGATCGGTTGGCGCTTCGCGTTCATACTCCTCAATGGTGATGCCGGAAACTAGCGGCTTCTCGGTATCAATTGTGAATTCGGCCTTTTGTTTCTCGAGCAGTTGCCCATTGGGAAGCACAGGAATGATGTAGTAGTGACCATCTGCTAAAGTAGACTTGGCGGAGGTCTCCAGGTCTGTTAATGTTCCATCCCAATTTGGAACTTCGTATACGCCACGATAGATCTTCTCATCGATTGCATAAACTTCACCTAAAACTGTTGCAGGAGCATCTTTTGAAGAGGCAACGAAACTTATGCCTTCCAGCTCTTCATTGACAGAAAAGGTAAAGGTGGTGTCATCTGAGCGTCCATCACCATTAGGTGAAATTTGTGGACTTTCAAAAGAGAGCTGATTAATAGGTGCTACATTAAATTGGTCGCCTACAACAATGTTAAATGGCAGACGAAGGGTTTCTGTATCAGAGGTAAGTAACAGGATGCCTTCATATGCGCCCTCTTTTGCTATTTTAGATACATTGAGTGTAAATTGTGCATATTGATTTACCCCTGAAGTAACGCTGTGTGGTGCAAAATCAATACTAATATCACTAGGCACTTCTGTCAGCCATTTGGTGGACAGGGTGTATGTTTCTCCATTCCCTTTAAAGTCCTCTACATAGACAGCTTTCGTTACGGTAACACCCTTTGGCTGTAAGCCGAAGGATAAGGAACCTGTGTAATAAGGGATTTCAACAGTACCCGGAAGACCGCTGTTAAGGATCTCACCGACTTTAGCAATGGATTTAGCGTTTATCGACTTCTCCAGATTAATTAAACCTGCACCTTGTTGGTACAAGGAGTAAGAATTCCCATCACGTTTAAAAATAGGATCAGCATTGTTCATCAGCAGGGCTTTAATTTCATTTGGCTTCAGATCAGAGTTTTTACTCAGTAACAAAGCCACAGCTCCTACAACGTGTGGAGTTGCCATGCTAGTGCCATTTTTTAAGCCGAAAGCTTGGTCATAGTTCCCATCCCAGCTAGGGATCGTCGAGTTGATATTGACTCCGGGCGCTACAACATCAGGTTTTATTAGATAATCGGGCATCCCCGGACCCATAGAACTGAAGTTTGCTAACTGATTTACTTCAAGCGCTATATAGTAACTGATTATATCTTTAGCCGCAGCCATCTGAGTTTTTATTTTTTTGCCATCGGCTTGACTGATTCCGTAGGTAGGAATGTAATCCCCAGGCGCACCAAGGGTGGGGCTGATTTCACCAGGCTCATTATTGGCAATCAGCAAAAGCTTCGCACCAGCAGCTTTGGCATTAAGAGATTTGTCTGAGAAGCTCAGCGAGCCCCGATCGACAAGCACTACCTTATCTTTGACATCCAGATTTTTGTAATCGGAAGGACTTCCAAGACCAGCGAAAACGATCTTACTGCCAGCAATATTATCGATTAAATCTGGGGAGTAACTGGCTAATGTCCCGGGAATCTTTTTAACATCGCCAATATCAAAGAAAGGGGTATTTATCGGAGTAGTAGAAGCTCCAACACTAAGCGCGAGTTGGGCACCAGCGGGTTCGCCCAGTGTTCCTGCATCCGGTCCAGCGTTACCGGCGGCAACAATAACATTCACGCCCGATTTTACGGTATTGTCTATCGCGATTGAACTCGCGGAATAGCTTTGGTTGACACTAGAGCCTAGAGAAAGGTTAATAACATCTGCTCCGTCATCGACCGCTTTCTCAATACCCGCAATTACATCCGCTGTGGAACCAGATCCATAGGGACCAAGTACGCGATACGCATACAATTCTACCTCAGGTGCCACATCTAAAATTGTCCCGGCAACGTGTGTACCATGCGAGGTTTCGTAAGGAGTGCCTGCTCTTGGAGGGAAGTTAGCATCAGGGGCTGTTTCAGCCGGATCATCATCCTGATCATATACATCATAGCCGCCCTTATAATTATCTTTTAACAAAGGGTGATTCTTATCAATACCAGTATCGACAACCGCTACCTGTACATCTTTGCCTGTGTAACCTAAATCATGTAGTTTGTCCGCGCCTATTAGCTTACCGCTGTCTGAATAGGAACGTGTAGCAGGTAATGTCGCCACTTCAACACTGTCTTCTAGTGCATGTACTTCTTCATTCGGATAAATAGCCGCAACGCCTGGAAGCTCTAACAGCTTGTTTACTTGATTGGCTGGCAGCGTAATGGAATACCCGTTAAAAATCTCACTGTATTCAAAACCGATATCGGCATCGATTTTCTGTGTTGAGGAAATAAAGCTTTTATGCTCTGAGATAATTTTACTGCGTTGTGAGGAGACTGAGGATCGTAAAGAATAAGTTTTTGCCTCATTTACATACACACTGACTGGTTTATTAGTCAATTCCACAATCACTGAAACTGGTGCTGAACCTTTGAGTACTCCAGCATAGTTATGAGGGGTCACACTTTGAGACTGTACATCCGTAACCAGGGTTGAAGATTCAAGGGATGAGTTCGCAAATGCAGCTGATGGAAAAAGAACAGACACAGCCAGTCCGAAGCTTGCCGCTCCAATACCAAATCTTTGAATAGAGTGTTTAAAGGTACGTTTCAAATAAGTTCATCCTCCCAAATGAATTTTTTTGTATTGCATTGTGTGTCTGTGGTTCTCCTCCTCCATATAAAATGTAAAAAATTATGAAAATTAAATTTATTCTACAGCTATAACTTCAAATCGAATATACAACTTTAGTACCATATTGCAGCGAAGCGTTGAGGAAATTGTCGAATTCCCAGTAGATAAGTGGAATATAAGAAAATCAGAGCATAAAACAAGTGAAATTAAGACAATATAAATGAATGCAACAGATATCTGAATTTCAAGCGAGAGCGGGGATAAGATGTCGGAAAGATATATTTTGGCATATTTTAAAAGTCCAGAGGAAGCCGAAGGCGTCGCGCGCAAGCTTCGTGCACTTCGGGCCATTGAAGTTTCCATTGATCGCTTCAGTAGATATGGAGGTACCAGCTTTAGCTCAGGGGTAAATCCGGTGACAGGCAATGTGGCCAGAATGGACTCCATGACTGCTGAGCACGCACACACAGGCATACTTGCAGCTGCGGACACCAGCTCTAGCGGAATGAGTCATGGTGGTAACGGAGGTCCAACGGGGAGAGATATTTTGCTTACGGTTATTGTGCATACGGAGTCCTACGATCAGGCTCTGCGCTTAATTGAAGAAGCAGGCGGGATGGTCTGATCGGCACTTCATTAATAAGAAGAAAGGAGACGAACAATGGATAGAGAAAACTCACAAATCTTCTCCAAGACGGAGAAATTGAAAATGTTATACGAAGCTAAAGCAGAGGATGTAGAATTCTCGGCGGCGGAAGCCGATCTTGATGATATTGAAGCTCAGGATCGCGCACAAGAAGCGGACAAACGTCAGCTGAATGAGATTATGAAGAAAGAATAGCAGCTAAAAAAGCTAAGGCGGATACCTCACTTTGTGGGGTATTTTTGTGTTTGGGCATGTATAATTAGGGCGAAGAGCTTAAGTGTGGGGGGAGAAGATGGATAACGTTATTTTGTGGACAGGATTAGCCTTATTGATCGCACTATTAACCTATTTGAACCAGAAGCAGTTGTACTCTCCAAAAGTAAAACGGGCCTATCGTGAGTTGCGGGAGCTGACAGAGAAGGTTCGTATGGAGCGCTCTGAGGCGAGCGATTTGTATCGATGGGAAGCAGAATTAACCGAACTAGAGAATCATCCGAACGAACTGAATAAATTGGATGCCGAAATTAGGTTTCATCACGCATTTTTGTTATATCTTGAACGTCACTACCCTTCAGACCCAAGGATTATTGGTTTGAAGCAAGCTGACGCATATCAGAAGGATATGGTTCTGGGGATTAAAATAAAAGATTATAAATCCAATTAATAAGATACTTTTGACTGTACGTACAATGGGAGAAGGAATATATTCGCACAGGTCGCAGACAACTGCTGCATGAAGGGAAGGTAGACGTGGCTTGCTGCGCCGCAGCCTGGCTGGAGTGCATTTGATTTGGATGAACTGCGAAATTTTGCTGCGTGCTCGTAATGAGGGAATGACTGAAGTAGTGGTAAAATAAAGTTACGGAATAATAAAGTTGCTTTGTGGTTGGAATTTGAAAATGAAATTGAGAGTTGAACCCTAGCTGATATTTGTAGCTGGGTTTTTTTGTTATGAGATCAGAAAAATGAACTAAATTAGGGCAAGCTTTTAGCTTATAAGTAAGGCTACCGCTAAGAAGAATTTGGGCGTCTCATAGTCGACGTAGCTGTAGATGCATTTCTGTTGGAATTGGATATAATTTTCGGCATGATTGAGGTTGGAAAATGATTAATTAGGGAAAACCTCCCTGAAAAACGCTCGAAAAGATAGAAAAAGCCTGATTTCATGAGTTTTTGGGGAGTATTTCCCTAAAAGATAGATCAACCTTCGAATCTTGCACATCATTAGGGAAGTTTTCCCTAATTATCATTATTTTCAATTATATTAGCGTCTGCAGATGTTATAAATATTTTAAGTGAAATAGCTAATATCACACTACAAATTAAGGATGTATAACTGTTCGAATATACTAACTACGACCAATCAAGTATTGAATTTTTTCAGGGGGAATTAGAATGGGGCTGGTACACTCTCAAGGAGTTACTGATGGGCTTGTTGTTAGATCTTTAGAAAGAAATTTAGCCATTATCCGGTTTGACCTTGATCGCCGAGTAGCTTATGTGAATGAGGTTTTTGCAAATTCCATGGGATATAAAAAAGATGAGATGTACGGAATGCATCATAAAGAGTTCTGTTTTTCACATTTCGCAGATAGCCCAGGTTACGAACGGTTTTGGCAGGATCTTTTTACAGGGAAGAGTTTTCAGGATAAGATCGAACGAATGGATTCGAAAGGAAATGCGGTTTGGCTTGAAGCCACCTACATGCCAGTGTTTGATGAAAGCAATGAACAAGTCATCGGAGTATCTAAAATAGCAACTAATATCACCCAAAGACAAAGCAACATGAGTAATGTTGTACTACGGATGCAAGAGATGGCAGACAGCTTGAATCAAAGAGCAGATTTAGGTATTGAGCGCAGTCAAGAATTATTACGAAGCATCAACAAAATCGCCGAAGTATCGATAGAAAATACACATACTCTAGCTAATCTTGAAAAGCAAGCTGTATCGATTCATAGCATCGTGCAAACGATTCGCGATATTGCTTCGCAAACGCAATTATTAGCCCTAAATGCTGCTATTGAGGCAGCGCATGCCGGGGAGTATGGCCGAGGTTTTGACGTGGTGGCAAAAGAAGTAAGAAAGTTATCTTCCATGGTACAAGATTCGATCATAAAGGTACGGGATAGTGTGGATGCGATCACGCTGGAAATTGGAAAGATCTCTATAGGTACAAATCAAGTGCAAGAAAATATAGAAGATAGTCAGCAGCAGGTTCTGGTGGCGTTGGAGGATTTTTCGAAGATTGCTTCATCTGCACAAAATCTCGACACACAAGCGCGTGAAGTTATGGATATTCTCTAGCAGCAGTATGTATGTTGATAGATTGAATATCAGCAAAAAAGGGTCGGTCTCCTACTTGCGAGAGATAGACCCTTTTAATTGTTGGTATTATCCGATTTTGTTAACAATCAAGGTAGGAATCATATATCTATGATTTATGATGACTCCGTTAACTCCGGTGTTACCAGAAGCACCAGTCGTGCCAGTGACTCCAGTAACTCCCGTGTCCCCAATCGCCCCATCAGAGCCAGTCCCACCTTTAGCCCCATCACCCCAGTAGCGCCTGTCGCGCCAGTTGCCCCATCATACCCAAGTAATTCTGCTGTAACTAATCGATGCGGGGCTACTAATCTTTCTGCACTGTCTTTACCCCAAAATGAGAGTTGAATTGGATGATCTGGCAAACTAGCAGTTGTGAAAAAAAATTCGAAAGTATCAAAATCCGCAAAATAATTTTTAGTTATTACTTGATTTGGCATCACATCTAGCAGATCGCATACATATTGAATTCTTTCTCATTCATGTAGTAGCCTTCGATCAGAACTGTGGAAGCAATCTGACCGCTACCATTAGCAATTTTGACCGACCGTGACCTGTTGTGTAAGTCTTGTGTTGTTTTCTGAGTTAACATTGTTTTCTATCGGACCCGTAGTTAAAAGAGTCATTGTCCTTCCTCTATTTGCTTCGTTTAGATTATTAAGCCTGTTTGATTTTTTCTATGTCTTTAAGAGTAGCGATAGTTTATGCTCAGAAAAACGAACCTTTTCCAAGGATTGGTTGTCATATAGATATCTCAGTCAAGAAAGGAGGGCGCAAGATTTGGAGAGTAACCGGGAGTTGTTTGAAACCTACAATAAAGATGTATACCGGACTTGCTACTATATGGTGCATGACGCGGCGGATGCAGAGGATTTGACTCAGGATGTCTTTATTACAGTATTTCGCAGCAATCGTGAGCACGTGGAGCATATCAAGGCTTGGATTATGAAAATAACGGTCAACCATTGCCTCAATCATTTGAAACGAAAACGAACCTTGCAACAGAAGATAACGGACAACCTTCATTTCTTTAATAAAACGGCAGAAACAGCTGTGGAGCAGCAGATTGAGCAGCGTGAGACGGAGGTCGAGTGGGCGCAATATATGAGCCAGGTCCCTATCAAACTTAGGATGGTGCTCACACTTAGGTATATGCATGATTTCAGTCTGGCTGAAATTTCGGATCTGCTGTCCATTCCACTTGGAACGACCAAATCTAGGCTGCATAAAGGACTAACGGTAATGAGGAGAATCCTGCAGGAGGCTGGGGTTCAAATTGAACTAAAGGAGGGCGAAGCTTTTGAAAAAGTTAGAAAATATGCTGGAGCATCGTTTAAATGAAGATAAAGGCGTGCCTTATCCAGATTTTGAACGCATGTGGGGACGTTTAGAGCAAGAAAACAGTACAATGACTCCCCTACAACTTCGTATGGCCAATGGTAGCGGGAACAGAGGGAGAAACTGGAGTAAAATAGCTGTGGTTGCTTCATTTTCAGTACTTATTGCAGCGGCACCCGTATATGCGGCAGTGCATTATGATTGGGATAATTTGCTCCATGGGAGAGGAGGCGTTCAAGCAGCGCTGGCCCAAAATCTCGGACAACAACTGAACCAGTCGGTGACACAGGATGGAGTAACTCTGAAGCTACATACAGCGATTGTGGATGAGAATCGGACGGTTATCTTATTCACTTTGGATGTAGGAAAACGCTTGGAAAATGAAAATTGGAATGTTAAAGGAATGACTTTGAAGGGCGCAGATGGGGCGAATGGTCCCAGTGAGTTCAGTTATGTGTTATGGGATGAGAAAAATCAACATTACAACGGATATTTCGAGAGTGATTGGACACCGAAAAAGGATACTGTGAATGTGCAACTAGTTGCAGATAATCTGCAAGCCTTTAGCACACAGGAGTTAGATTTACCGCTGGATATCCAATCGCAGGAGACACAAAAGTTTCCTATTGGACAGGAAGGAATGCGCAGCATAGAGGTGAAACCTTTTACCCAAGGACAAGAAAAAATATTATTCTCTACAGCGATCATTTTTGATCAGCCAGAAGCAAAAGAATGGGCCTTTCCAAATATTGTTGCATACAAAAACGGAACGCTCATAAATTCGCTGGCAGGAGGTGCTTTCGGTACACCGGGAGAAAACGGGGAATATACGTCCCAGCAATATTTTAAGGCGGCTGATATTTCCAGCGGAGAAGTGAATTACAAGCTGCAGTACATGAAACAAGAGAAAAAGGTTGAGGGGCCACTAGCTTTTGATCTTCAATTAAGCAAAAAGCAGATGGAGAGCGGAACCATAAATACTTCATTGAATCTGCCGCTAGAAGAGGGCGAACCTAATTACACGCTGGAGAAAATGGTAGTGACGCCTACTCAAATTCGAATCGCTATTAGAAGTAAAGAGAAAGGCACCAATTTCCCGTATCAAAAGTCTACTCTTGAAGTAGCAGGCAAGACGCTGGAGGGCAATTTCTGGAGATCTCCAGAAGGTGAGCCGGAATTAACAGTGCTTCGTTTTGAGCGGCCAGTTGACCTTGAAATCACAGAAGAGACGCCAATTACCTTTGTTGCTAAATACAAGGTAACTCAGCACGGCAGCTATAAAATTAACAAGGACGAAAAAACACCACTTCTGTTGACGAATATATCTGATAAGAAACAGACGCTTATTCAGCAGCTTAGCGGTTATCCGGTAAAATGGACGTACTATATGCAGGGTGCCGATCTTTATGTAGAGACTGAAAGTGAAGATGCTCGCTTCGGTGGAATTAACCAGACCCATATCGGACTAGGGAAAGAGCGTATTTTAGGTAAACCTCTGACCGTTAATTTCACTGGGGATGGAAACAATAAGGCCATTGATGTTTACAAGGGTTTCAAAGGTACAGAAGCTTCTATTTATATATTCTTCTATACTACTGACGATCCGGATAAAGAAACAAGAGTGCAGCTGCGGCCATAGAAAATTTTTTTTAGGGAGGAACCTTGTGTTCTTCCCTTTTTTTCGTTTACAGTGAGTAGATGCTGAGTGGACTCAGCGAGGATTAGCGTAAAGGAGAGAAAAGGATGGAAATCACTCGCTGTGCTTGGGTTAATGAGGATCCTTTATATATCGCATACCATGATGAAGAGTGGGGTAAACCTCTGTATGATGACCGGAAGCTGTTTGAATTACTTATGCTCGAAGGCATGCAGGCAGGATTAAGCTGGTACACCGTCTTAAAAAAGCGGGCACATTACAGAGAGGTATTTGATGGATTTGATCCGGAAAAGATTGTGCATTATGATGAGCCGAAAATTGCTGAGCTGATGAACGATCCCGGGATTATTAGAAATCGCTTAAAGATTGATTCTATCATTCGTAATGCAAGCGTATATTTGCAAATTAGTGCGGAAACAGGCAGCTTTGCAGATTATCTCTGGAGTTTTGTGGGGGGTGCACCTTCGATTAACCATTGGAAGACACGTGCGGATGTCCCTGCTTCGACGGCTCAGTCTGACGCAATGAGTAAAGCATTAAAAAAGCGAGGCATGAAGTTTGTCGGCTCTACCATATGTTATGCTTTTATGCAGGCATCGGGGATGGTAGATGATCATTCGCTCGATTGCTTTTGCAGGAGCAGCACGGGCATAGCAGAGCGTTGATCTGTAGTTTGGCGTTACCCCAAGAAGAAATGTTATACTATGAAGCGAATGCTCACAAAACTAAGTCTATGCTTACGAAGCCAGTTTTGCACGAAGTCAATCAATGAAGCTAACGCTCACAAAACTTTAGGAGGATCACATAAAGATGTTATGGCATGAAGTGACGATACATACAACAGAAGAAGCACAAGAAATGATTTCGAATTTTTTATATGAAGCAGGAGCGGGTGGGGTTTCTATTGAAGAATCCGGAACACTCAGTAAAGAGCGGAATACGCGTTACGGTGAATTATACGACCAACCCTTGAATGATATCCCAGAAGGGGAAGCGGTAATCAAAGGTTATTATGCCGATTCCACGGATATGGATGCTGTTATAGAAGAACTGACTCCACGGGTAGCAGAATTGCGTGAGTACGGTATTGATCCGGGCAAATCGCTGATTTCTTGGAAAACCGTAGATGAAGACGAATGGGCGCATGCTTGGAAGCAATATTTTAAACCGCTCAGGGTATCGGAGCGTCTCACGATTAAACCAACTTGGGAGGAATATACGCCTGAGCGCCCAGATGAAGCAATCATTGAGCTGGACCCTGGTATGGCATTTGGTACAGGGACTCACCCTACAACTGCTTTGTGCCTGCGTGCGCTTGAAAAGAATATTAGCGGCGGCGAAGAAGTGATCGATGTCGGTACGGGGTCAGGAATATTGGCTGTAGGTGCGATGCTGCTTGGTGCGAAATCCGTGCTGGCGTTAGATTTGGACCCGGTAGCTGTTGAAAGTGCGCGCGAGAATGTAGCACTGAACAAACTTGAGAAGTTCATTACGGTAAAAGAAAGCGACCTGCTCTCCTTGCTAGGCGGTGAAGGCGTAGCTGACACAGCTGCTGGAGAAATGTGGCCATCCGCTAGACCGGGTCACACTCTTGAGGGAACACCTGCTGAGCAAGTAACAGAGGATAGTCTTGGCGTTACACTCCCAGTGAAGATTGTAGTTGCGAATATTTTGGCAGAAATCATCGTATTGTTTACGGATGACGTGTATCGTGCACTTCAGCCAGGAGGCTTGTATATTACCTCTGGTATTTACAAGGATAAAGAAGGACTTGTGGCTAACGCACTACAAGAGTCCGGCTTTGAGATTATGGAAGTATCCCGTGAAGAAGATTGGGTGGCATTTACAGCCGGAAAGAGGTAAAAATGGATATATTGCAAAGTATAATACGTGTAGATCTGGATCAGCTTCCTTTTCTGCTCATTACGATTTTAATTGCTTTTACAGTACATGAATTCAGTCATGCTTATTTCGCCAATAAGTTCGGTGACCCTACCGCTAGATTATTAGGACGCATGACGCTTAACCCTGCTGTACACTTCGATTTTTTTGGTATTTTACTGCTGCTGGTTGCTGGTTTCGGGTGGGCGCGTCCGGTTCCTGTAAACCGCGATAACTTTAGCCGCCCCCGTCTGATGGGAGTCATTGTGTCTGCTGCGGGCCCAATCAGTAACCTGTTACTAGGGATTATTGGTGCTTTAATATATGGGGTGCTTGCGGCAACTGGTGTATTAGAGTCGATCTCCAATGACCGCGTATTAGAGGCAGTGTATTTGTTCTTTGGCACCTTTATTCAATGGAACTTCTTTCTATTCTTATTCAATCTGATTCCATTGCCTCCGCTGGATGGCTACCGGATTGTGGAGGATATTGCCCCTCGCTCTATTCGGGGCAAATTACAGCAATTTGAGCAATGGGCTGTATTTATATTTTTATTAATTCTGTTTATTCCAGGGTTACGAACCTATACCATTGATCCTCTTGGCCACTGGGCTAGTGAAATGTCGAGAACATTTGTGCAGCTATTCCTAAGAATGTTTGGCAGCTAAGGTAGGGACTGAAGTCTGGTCAACCCTGCTTAAACATTGTATTATGTAATTTGTTGAAAAATAGGATAGTTAAATTTCGCCTGATCCATAGTTATATTTCTCTAAGAAACGGGTGACGTCTTAATTAAGGCGTCTTTACCGTTTCTTCTTACTGAATTCATGAACAGGATGATGAAGAGATGCAGCGATATTTTGTTACACCGGAGCAGTTTGGTACGGATAACGTTAGAATTGACGGAGAAGATGCAAGGCATATTGCCAAAGTGATGCGCGGTAAGGCTGGGGACAAGCTTATTGTCAGCGATGGCGTCTCCCGTGAAGCGTTAGTGGAGATTGCTCAGATCGAAATTGGGGAAGTGACAGTGAATATCCTGGAAACCCTGGAGATGACGCATGAACCGCGGATAAAAATCACAGTGGCTCAGAGCTTACCCAAGGCTGATAAGATGGAAACTGTCATTCAAAAGTGTACAGAAATTGGAGCCGTTGGTTTTATTCCTTTTCTGTCGGAGCGCACGATTGTACAGTACGATGAACGCAAGGAAAGTAAGCGGCTGGACCGCTGGCGTAAAATTTGTAAAGAAGCTGCCGAGCAGGCACACCGGAACATCGTTCCGGCTGTAGGCTCACCGTTATCCTGGAAGCAGCTGCTCCAGACTTTTAGTGAGTATGATGCAATTTATTTCTGTTATGAAAAAGAAGAAGGCTTGCAGCTTCGCAGCAGTGTTGCCCCTTGGTTATCCTCGCTTTCACCGCAGGCTGGTGGGAAGGTATTGATTGTGGTAGGTCCTGAAGGGGGCTTTACACCAGAGGAATGCCAAAAGGCAGAAGAAGCTGGTGCGGTTTCCGTAGGACTAGGACGGCGTATTCTGCGCTGTGAGACAGCGGGCATGGTTGCCGCTGCTTGTATTTTATATGAATCTGGAGAAATGGGAGGAGCTTAAGAGATGCCATCCGTAGCATTTTATACTTTAGGTTGTAAAGTGAATTTTTATGACACCGAAGCCATCTGGCAGCTATTCAAAAATGAAGGTTACGAGCAGGTCGATTTCGAGGGACCTGCCGATGTATATCTGATTAATACTTGTACTGTAACTAATACAGGTGACAAAAAAAGCCGTCAAATGATTCGTCGTGCCGTTCGCCGCAATCCGGAGGCTATCGTGGCGGTTACTGGCTGCTATGCACAGACCTCTCCTGGTGAGATTCTTGATATTCCTGGTGTCGATCTTGTTATTGGTAACCAGGACCGCGATCAGATCATGACGCATGTGAAGAACATTGAAGCCTCACGTCAGCCAGTCAACGCTGTTCGTAATATTATGAAGACACGTGAATTCGAAGAGATGGATGTACCTGGCTTTGCGGATCGGACGCGTGCTTTTATGAAGATTCAGGATGGCTGCAACAACTTCTGCACATTCTGCATCATTCCATGGTCACGTGGACTTTCCCGCAGCCGTGATCCCAAAAGCATCGTAACCCAGGCGCATCAATTAGTAGAAGCAGGGTATAAAGAATTTGTTCTCACGGGTATTCATACCGGTGGTTACGGTGATGATCTTGATAATTACCGTCTAGCCGATTTGCTGTGGGATCTAGATAAGGTGGATGGACTGGAGCGGGTACGTATCAGTTCTATCGAAGCCAGCCAGATCGATGAGAAGCTGCTGGAGGTGCTGAACCGTTCCTCTAAAATGTGCCGTCATCTGCATATCCCGCTGCAAGCCGGACATAATGATGTGCTGAAAGCAATGCGCCGTAAATATACGACAGAAGAATATTACGCCAAAATGCAGCTGATCCGTCAGGCGATGCCGGATGTCGGGATTACTACGGATGTTATCGTTGGATTCCCGGGAGAGACCGATGAAATGTTCCGTGCCGGCTACGATTTCATGAAGGCTATTAATTACTCTGAGATGCATGTATTCCCTTACTCCAAGCGGACGGGCACTCCAGCAGCGCGGATGGAGAATCAGATCGACGAAGAAATCAAAAATGTACGCGTGCAGGAACTGATTGATCTTTCAGAAGAAATGCAAATAGCTTATGCTCGTAAATTTGTAGGCCAGACATTAAGTGTTATTCCGGAAAGAGCCGCAAAAGGGGCTCCGGGCCGCAATATCCAGCATGGGTTTAGCGACAACTATTTGCAGGTGTTCTTCGATGGTGAAGATTCACTCCAAGGAGAACTTTGTCAGGTGAAGATAACGGAAGCTGGCGTGAACGAATGCCGCGGCGAGTTGATCGGGGTTAGTCAGACTGGGCTTCAGCAGGCTGTTCGTTAAGCAATAAATATCCGTTAAGCAATAAATATTAGTAAAAAGAAAACAGAGCAGTCATTTTCCCGTTAATGGGGAAGGGCTGCTCTGTTTTTTAGTTGCTGCTGCCTAGACCACCAATTCATAACAATCTCCTGATGCTTTCGGACCCAGATGGCGTTATTTGCAATTTTTTTGCCTTTTATGCTTAGTTTCGGACCCCAGTGCAGCTATTCCTCAGAAAGTGGTTCATAATAGGTGTTTTTCATGACAATAGCGACAATGGTGTCCGTTAGTGTTCCAAAAGTGGGATATTGCTGCGAATAAGGTCAACTGGGTCCGATAGTGACTTCATACGCGTAGAAGTGGATCAAAAAAACATCCGTAGGATCATGATTGAAACAATTCCCGCCACTACAGTGCCTAGCAAGCTCCGGGTTTTTATCGCAACCAAAAAAGTAGGCAATGCCGCAAAAAGCTCAATGTTATTAGCTAAAGACGAAAATTCTCCATCATTCAAAAATATCTCCTGACCTATTAATGCCGCCATAACAGAGATAGGAACATAATTTAACCAGCGCATTCCCCATTTTGGCAATTCAAACCGGCTAAGGATCATAAGCGGAACCACCCTGGGAATAAAGGTCACAAAAGCTGCTCCTAGAATGATCAGAAATACATCCCATCTCACTTCCATTTTTCAAACACCATCCCTATCGTTGACGCAATAACTGTAGCGATAATCACTCCAACACTACTGGAGAATAGGAAAGAGCTTCCTACTGCTATGATTACGGCAAGGATTGCGACAACCAAATCTAGTTTGATTTTATTACGGTCAATCATGGAAATTACAAGAATGCCAATAAACATCGCAGGTAAGGCAAACTGCAAACCGAATTGATCAGGGTCTGAGATCCACTGGGCTAAAAAAGCTCCCGCTACATTCGCAAGAAACCAATTTAAATATGCTGTGAGATTTAGACCGTGCATCCATTTTTCACTGATTTGCTGCTTATTCAAAGCTTGATTGATGGCAACTCCAAAGGTCTCATCAGTCAATAAAGAACCAACCAGCATATTTCTCAGTGGGGAAAGATGGCGGAAATAAGGAGAAAGAGCTGCACTAAGCAAAATATGGCGAAGATTCACGATAAATATCGTAATGATAATGGCCGCAGGCGAGCTGCTAACGGCTATCATTCCAGCAGCTATAAACTGAGCGGAGCCCGCGTAAAGAATCAAGCTGATTAAGGCAATCTCAGCAATGCTGAGTCCGGCTGTCTTTTGAACAACGCCTGCTGCAAGTCCGATGCTTAAGTAGCCTAGTAGTGTGGGAATACAATCTTTTACCCCTTTAAGGAAGCTATCTTCCTGTTTAGGAGACGGGATTGCTTCTAGTTGGACGTTCTCTGCACTCATCGTAGCCCCCTTGTTTCAAGAAAGAATTTAGTAGTTAGCATATTACTTCCTAATATTTTGATCAACCTTTACCGTATTATCTAGTCTGAAAGTCCCGAATTTCGCTTTATAGAGCCAGGGGGTAAACACTTAGGGTACAATTGTCGATATAAGTAAAAGAGTGTGGGGATAAACCACCGAACGACATTATAGCCTAAGGGAGAGAACAAATGACTGTGTACAGGAAAATGACGAAAATGCTCCTCATCATGATATTGTTAGCTACTGCGGTTTTTCCGGTAAGTGTCTTTGCAGCGACCGGCGATATCAACTCGATTGAATTCGAAAGCTCAGCTAAAGTAGAGCTTACGGTTGGACAAACGCCAAAGCAACTTAAGGTATATGCGAATGTGGAAGGGTCCTCATCTAAAAGAGATGTGACAGGTGCAGTTGTATGGAATTCTTCTAACACAAACGCTGTAAAGGTAGTAAATGGCCTGCTGACTCCGATAGACAGTGGAAAAGCTATTATTACAGCGACTTATAATCATGCACTTGCTACCATTGAAGTTGAGGTAGCACATCCTGTTAAAGAACTGAAGCTCGAATATAGTTCTGAAGGGAACTACAAATTGGGTGATGATGAGGATAAACTGCTGGTCAAAGCCAATGCGATTGGTGGAGAAACAGCGACTTCTGCTAAGGATGTAACGGCTGATACTACTTGGAGCAGCTCGAACACAAGCGTATTGACCATTGCAGAAGGTAAGATCACTTTGGCTGGTGAAGGTACAGCAACGATCACTGCCAAATACAAGACCTTAACAGCAACCTTTAAGGCTGTAGTGAAATTGCCTTATTCTGAAATTGAGCTTAAACATGACGACAAAATCGTTAAAGAACTAGAGATGCTAGTTGGAGATGCACCTTTGAAATTGGTTGCAGAGACTAAAGAAACTACAAAATCCAGCGCAAATGATATTTCAGCGAAAGCGGAATGGTCCTCTTCTAGTGCTAGTGTAGCTACAGTAGACAAAGGCGAGATCAAAGTGTTGTCTGCTGGTAAAGCTGTAATTACAGTATCCTATCTGGGGATTACACAAACTGTAGACGTATATGTACGTGCTCCTTATGAAGCGCTACTACTTACTCCTACAGGAGATCAATTCCTGTTTATGGGTGAAACCCTGAACGTTAAGGCTGAGGTTCGCGATGCTGCGAATTCTACTCCGAATATTTCAGGCAGCGCAGTATGGACTTCGGATAACCAATTGGCGGCAACCGTTACGCCTGGTAGCGATACCGCGGCAGTGACTGCTAAAGCAGTGGGAACTTCGGTTATTAAAGCAGAGTACAGAGGAATTAATAAAAGCTTTAAGCTGACAGTTTATCCTACGATTACAGAACTGGAAGCCGACAAGACGGAACTGGAGCTTTACACAGATGACACCGTAAGCCTTCCAAAAGTAAACGGTACAAAGCTTGACGGAACAAAGCTAGATCTTAGCAGTGATATCGAGTGGACCTCTGCGGATGATGAGATTGCCACCATTAAAGACGGTAAAATTGTAGCTGAATCGGCAGGTATTGTGAAGGTTATCGGTAAAATAAAATCAGAAAACCCAACGACTTCAAAAACAGCTGTAAGAGAAAAAAGTGTTGAAGTAAAGGTTACAGTGAAAGATAAAGTCCTTGTCTTGCTTGGACCAGAAGAAAATCTGGTGATTGTTACTGGTGAAGAGAAGGCTGTTCCTGAAGTGAAAGCTGTGATGGAAAACGGCAGTGAACTTGATGCTACTGGAACTATGGAATGGGAGCTTACCGGTACGAATGCAATTATCAAGACAACAACTTCCGGTAAGGTAATCAAAGGACTGGTGAAGGGTTCTGCTACTTTAAAGGGAACTTACGCCAATAAAACCATCAGTATCCCAGTTACCATTGAACAAAAGGTTACTAAGCTTGTTGTAGAACCTACTGCTATCGAAATGAACATTAAAGGCTCTAAAGCGATAAAGGTAACGGCTTATTATTCTAATGGTAAGACAGGAAATGTCTCCAGCAGTATGAATTGGCAGTCCTCGAATGAGGCGGTTGCTACGGTTAAAGCTACATCCGTTAAAGCAGTAACAGAAGGTACTGCTACGCTGACAGGATCTTACCAAGGGATTGCTGCTAGTGTCAAAATTACTGTAGTTCCTAAACTGACAAAGCTAACCGTTAATGAAAGCAGACTGAAAATGGCTCCGGGAGCCGTTCAGAATGTAGTCGTGACTGCACAGTATGATACTGGTAAGACTGCTGTTGTTACTGGAAGTGCGGTATGGACCAGCTCCAAGCCTTCTGTAGCGAGAGTATCTGCTAGCGGTCAGATTGTAGCTGTGAGTAAAGGAACGACATCCATTAAAGGAAAGCTAGGCGGCAAGACAGTTACGGTATCAGTGACAGTGAAGTAATAGAAAATAGGATCTGAATAATCAACTATGAATCTGCAAAGCCAACATTATGTTGCTTTGCAGATTTTTTTATTTGGATTCTATAGTAATTCCGACTATTCCGATGTATAATCACATAAAACATAATAGATGCGTTGGGGGAGATGAGAACATGGCAAAACAAAAGGTGTTGTCGATCAAGACGATTGTAGCGATTGGTATTGGTTCTGCTTTATTCGTTATATTGGGGAGATTCGGCTCGATTCCTTCGGGTATTCCAAACACTAACATCGAGACTACATACGCATTACTGGCATTGTTCTCCCTATTGTACGGTCCGTTTGCCGGATTATTTATAGGCCTGATCGGGCATACCCTGAAGGATACGATATCTTATGGATCGCCATGGTTCAGTTGGGTCATATCATCTGGCATTGTAGGGCTGGTTATTGGCTTGTTAGTAGCTAGAATCGCTATTCATGACGGGGAATTCGGACGAAAGGAAATAATACGCTTTAATCTGGCTCAGATTGCAGCGAATGCTGTAGCATGGTTCCTTGTAGCCCCGGTGTTGGATATTCTGATCTATGCAGAACCCGTAAATAAAGTATTTACGCAAGGACTGACCGCAGGTGCATTAAATATAGCTTCGGTGGCAGTGATCGGATCTTTACTAGCCATTGCGTATGCTAAGACAAGAACGAAACAGGGCAGCTTAACTAGAGAAGCTTGAGTGGAATACAAATCCAAGCTAAAAAAGCCGGTGGAAATCACCGGCTTTTTTCTCTTCACATTAACCCAGAGGAAGGTCTCGGATGAAAAAAGTAATGATTGAATTTAAGGATTTCAGCTTTCAATATCGGGCACAGCAGGAACCCACACTGCAGGGGATCAACTTAACGATTGTTGAAGGGGAAAAGGTGCTTATCGTGGGGCCTTCAGGTTCTGGGAAAAGTACACTTGCTCATTGTATTAATGGTCTCATTCCTTTTGCTTACAGTGGGGAAATATCAGGTTCATTACGGATTATGGGCCAGGAGCAGAAGGATCTGAGTATTGCAGAGCTGTCCAATCAGGTGGGTACTGTATTGCAGGACCCGGATGGACAATTTGTAGGATTAACGGTTGGTGAGGATATCGCCTTCAGTCTAGAGAACCATGTGGTTCAGCAGACAGAAATGAAGAGTAAAGTGGCGGCTGCCGCAAGAGCGGTGGATATCCACGAATTTCTGGCTTCTTCTCCTCAAGAGTTATCGGGTGGACAAAAGCAAAAAACGACCTTGGCAGGTGTTCTGGTAGGTGATGTGGACATCCTGCTCTTTGATGAACCGCTGGCAAGCTTAGATCCTTATACCGGTATAAAAGCGATTGAGCTTATTGATCGAGTGCATAAAGAGACAGGTAAAACCGTTATTATGATCGAGCATCGTCTTGAAGAGGTGCTGCATCGGGCAGTGGATCGTATTATTGTGATCCATGAAGGATGTATTGTGGCGGATATGCCGGCTGCAGAACTGTTGAGCACAACCCTACTTTCAGAAGTTGGCATTCGGGAACCTCTCTATTTAACGGCTTTAAAGTATGCCGGATGTTCGATTACAGCAAATATGAATCCGCAGCATATGAACGATATACAGTTGGAGGCGTGTTCTAATAAACTTAAGATCTGGTATGAGTGCAATCAGGCACGGCAGGATAAGCTGGATAGCCCACCCATCCTCGAGCTTAGCGATATTTCTTTTGGATACGAAAAAAATCAGCAGGTGCTAGATAAGCTCAATCTCTGTGTTCATAAAGGAGAGATGGTCTGTATAGCGGGGCGAAATGGAGCTGGAAAATCTACAGTTTCCAAGCTTATTTGTGGCTTCTATAAACCTACTTCCGGATCGATACGGATGCATGGGCGCGATATTGCTCAGGACACGATTAAGGAGCGGGCAGAGCGGATTGGTTTTGTTATGCAAAATCCCAATCATATGATTTCTAAGACACTTTTATATGACGAGGTCGCTCTAGGACTTAGACTCCGAGGTTGCTCTGAGGAGCTCGTTCGTGAACGTGTCCATCAAGTCTTGAAGGTGTGCGGACTTTATGTTTTTCGCAGCTGGCCTATCTCGGCGCTTAGTTATGGCCAGAAGAAACGGGTTACGATTGCCGCTATTCTGGTACTGGAGCCGGAAGTGATCATTTTGGATGAGCCGACTGCTGCTCAGGATTACAGGCATTATAACGAAATGATGGAATTTCTCTTGACGCTGCGGGGGCAGGGGATGACGGTCATTATGATCACGCATGATATGCACTTGATGCTGGAATATGCCGATAGAGCTATAGTGTTAGCTGATGGCGTGAAGCTTGCGGATGATAGCCCTGAGCGAATATTAACGAATACTGATGTGGTAAAAAAAGCGAACTTGAAAGAAACCTCGCTTTTTGCCCTAGCTGTAAAAGCTGAACTGAAACAACCTGAGGAGTTCGTTAGAAGGTTCATTGCGTATGATAGGAGGAGCCGAGGCGGATGAAGGCCAAAATGTTAACTTTTACGAAGCAGGATTCACCTATTCACCGTCTTACCGGCGCTACTAAGTTGATTTTATTTGTAGTGTGGTCTGTGACGGGGATGATTACATATGATACAAGATGTCTAATTGTGATGCTGTTATTTAGTTTGCTTGCCTTTAGAATTTCCAAAGTCCAATTTCAGGATTATGCTTTCGTATTATATTTCATCTTGATTTTCTTTTTGCTTAATCATATAGCTATCTTTATCTTTTCTCCTTTGGAGGGCGTACGTGTTTACGGTACACGTCATGATATTATGCACATTGCAGGCCGGTATACGGTAACTTGGGAGCAGCTATTCTATCAATTCAATATTGCCCTCAAATATGCAGTGGTCATTCCAATGGCACTATTGTTTCTTCTAACGACCCATCCCAGTGAATTTGCAGCATCCTTAAACAGAGTTGGAGTGAACTATAAAATTGCATATTCTGTATCGCTGGCTCTGCGGTACATTCCGGATATTCAACGAGATTATGAGAATATATCGTTTTCTGCTCAAGCAAGGGGAATAGATATTTCCAGAAAAGAAAAGCTGCCTAAGCGGCTAAAAAATATCATTTCGATTCTGATGCCCCTAATTTTGACTAGTATCGAGCGAATTGAAAATATCAGTACCGCTATGGAGCTGCGCGGCTTTGGCACTGAGACAAAACGAACTTGGTATAGCAGTCGCCCGTTCACGAGAGACGATTATTTTGCATTGGCTTTGTTTGCGCTGATTGGAATTTTCTCGACGGTGATCACTTTTTACGACGGTTCGCGGTTTTATAATATTTTCGATTGAAGTATAATAGTACAGTTGTGGAAAGCTGGGGTATAAAAAAACGGTACCTTTAAGCTAAGACTGAAGACGTTTTTCCAGTTTTGTCCATATAGGCAGGTAACATAATGGCAGTGCTAGAAGTGAGCAGACTACGTTGAAAATGGTCTGGGCGTGGGCGATTTGTGAAGCAGGGCCTCCACCAATCCATGCTGCACTTGCTTGTAGCAGCCCGATCATGGGCAAGAATAGTAGTGCACCGCCTACATTAAGCGCAACATGGGACCAAGCGACGAAGACGCCGGATGGCGTGCCGCCGATGGAAGCGATGACCGCTGTGACACAGGTGCCTACGTTGGCGCCTAGCACTATGGCTATACCTAGCTCAGGCGGCATGGCACCCGAGGCGGCAATGCTCATAGCCATAGCTATGACAGCAGCGCTGCTATGGAGCAGGGCTGTTAGGCACGCTCCAGCGGCGAGCCCCCATAGGGCACTTGTAGCGGCATGGTTTAGGAACCAGAGGAATAAGCCACTTTCCTGAAGTGTTCCGCCGATAGACTGCATGACAGCGATCCCCCATAGGACGAGGGCGAAGCCTGATACAGCCAGACTGATAAATTGCAGTGGCGGGGATATTTTGTGGCAGAGCTCTGCCACTCGCGATGTAGGCGGCAGTTCGCCTGCAATAACTGCCGCTGCCCACAAACTGAGCGAGGCTGCCAGCAAGGGCGTGGCCATGGTATTGATCTGAAGTCCGATCAATTCTGTAGTTAATGTGGTGCCGATGTTACTGCCCAAGATAATGCCAAGTGTGCGGGCATAGGTGAGCAGGCCGGCATTGACCATGCCGATAGTCAACACCGTTACAGCAGTACTGCTCTGGAGTAAGGCGGACAACAGGCTGCTGGCAATCATTCCTTTGATAGGTGTTGAGGTAGCTCTATTTAGGCTTGTAGTTAATAGAGGGCCTGCTAGCTTGGACAACGCAGTTTCCATCAGCTTCATGCCGGCTAGAAAGATAACAAGACCATATATGATAGGGAACAGCAAATCACTGAACATAGGGCATACTCCTTTGGACGAGGGTTGTACACCAATATATGAATGTATTGCATGGGACATGTATAAAAACATTTTTAGAAAAACAGGGAGTTGAAGTCATTGCCATCGGTTATTTTAGAACGCAATCGCAAAAAAAGACTGGAACAGGGCCATCCATGGGTCTATGCAGGTGAAGTCGCATCGGTAGAAGGAAATCCGGAAACGGGGGGATTAGTAGATGTCCTTAATCATCAGGGCCGATTTTTGGCCGTGGGATATTACAATCCAGCCTCACAGATTCGGGTAAGAATTGTATCACAGGGACCGCTTGCGATCATGGACACAGCCTTTTTTGCAGAACGGTTTGCGAATTGTCTGCAACACAGAAATCGGTTCCTTCCGGGTGCGGATGCTTATCGCTTAGTTTATGGTGAAGCGGACTTTTTGCCGGGGCTTATTGTAGATCGATTCGGAGATATTTTGGTTGTGCAGCTGCTTACGCTCGGAATGGACAAGCGGCGTGCAGAAATCGTCGAAGCATTGGTGCAGGTTATGGCACCGCGCGGAATCTATGAGCGCAGTGATGTTAGTGTGCGCGAGCTTGAAGGTATGGAGCAGACAACGGGTTTGCTGTATGGGGAATGTCCACGGCATGTAACTGTGAGTGAGAATGGCCTGAAGCTGGTCGTTGATATTGAAGAAGGCCAGAAGACAGGTTACTTCTTTGACCAACGTGAGAATAGAGCTTCCATTGCTCCGCTCATGAAAGGCTGGGGAGGACGAAGCGGCATTACGCTACAGGAAATTGAAACTGAGGAGGGTTCACTACAGACCTTACCAGTTAATAAGAGCGGCAAACATGTAACGTTCCCTTATTGGGACGGTGCGACAGTGCTGGAATGCTTCTCACATACAGGCAGCTTCACGCTGCATGCCTGCAAGTATGGCGCGAAAAAAGTAACCTGCCTTGACGTTTCAGCTCACGCCATTGAGAGTGCCAAAGTGAATGTGGAGCTGAACGGCTTTAGCGATCGTGTTGAATTCGTAGTGGATGATGCTTTTGCATATCTACGGAATCAGGTTAAAGGACTAGAGGAACGTTCTGAACGGGCGACAGTTGCAAGTGGAACAGAGACGGCAGCAGCTGCTACAAATCCTAAATCCGGAGGCAAAACAGCCAAAACCGACACATCCAAGCCGATGACGGCAGGTGGAGGAAGAACTTGGGATGTAGTCATCCTGGACCCTCCGGCGTTTGCCAAAACCAAAAGTGCAGTAGCTGGCGCTTGCCGTGGTTACAAGGATATCAATCTGCACGGGATGAAGCTGGTGAACGAAGGCGGCTATTTGGTTACCGCAAGCTGTTCTTACCATATGCAGCCAGATCTGTTCCTCGAAACGATTGCCGATGCAGCTAAAGATGCTGGCAAGGTGTTGAGACTTGTGGAATGGCGGGCCGCAGGCAAAGACCACCCACAAATACTTGGCGTTAATGAAGGACACTATCTGAAGTTTGCGATTTTTGAAGTGCGGAGTAAAAAATAAGCCTGAAGGTCAAAAAGGTTTACAGTGCCAAGTAACAAATAGGATAAAAGGGCTGGACGTAGGGTGGCCGTGAGTCGACTGTAAGGCAAGTAGTTGCCAACGGACTCAGATGACTCTATTTAGCGTAAACAGCCTATTATTGAATTCTTACGGACCCCAAAGGCGCTATTGCTCTTAAAACACCCGTAATGCAACACATTTTCGAAGAATAGCGTCAATGGGGTCCGAAAAGTTGCCAAAACAGCACTGAATCCACGAATAACGGCTCCTGGGTCCGTAAGTAATTAATGAAACAAGCCTAGCCGAAAATGTGCAATTTGAACGCCGAATGCCGAATGCCGAATGACGAACGCTGAACGCTGAACGCTGAGCACTGAACGCCGAACAGTCTAACATTGACCATATGCTCTGACATTGGCAGCTCTAATCTAACGTTGCACATCTGGCATTAAAAACAAACTAAACACTCTAAAAAGCAAGCCGCCAAAATCCGGAGGTTTGCTTTTTTTTATTTGTACTCGTAGCTGTTATCCTTTGTAAAACATTAGAAAATACTAGCAAACACATGTTCCGATTAGTGTGGTTATGATATACTGAAGGGACGAGGAATCACTGAACTTTTTTAATTGGAGTGTAATCAATAGGTGGATATTTCACCTTGTAATTTATATATTTTCTCCGCTACGGAAGGAGTCTATCATTTATGTCGGTAACCTTTTTACTAGGCCGCTCGGGCAGTGGCAAGACAACAAAAATATGGGAATCTATCTCTTCTTCCTTAGAGAAGGAACCGCTTGGTGCGCCGATTATTATTCTTGTGCCAGAGCAAGGTTCTTTTGGAGCAGAACGGGGGCTTTTGACCGTAGGGAATGTGAAGGGAAGCCTTCGGGCGCAGACACTGAGTTTTTCGCGGCTTGCCTATCGTGTGAAGCAGGAAACTGGTGGCAGTGCAAGTCTGCCAATCAGTGATGAAGGTAAGAAAATGTTAATTTACAAAATCATCAGTCGTCGCAAAGAGGAACTGAAATTGTTCGGTGCCTCAGCAGACAGACCGGGTTTTGTGGAACGTCTGAACCAACTGCACACGGAGATGAAGCGTTGCTGTTTGGGTTCCACTGATTTAGAAGAGCAGTTGTCCGCTATGCGAGGAGCTATTGCAAGAAGTCCTATTCTTGAGGGTAAGCTGGATGATTTGCAGCTGGTATTCAGCGATTTAGAGAAGGAAATGTCACGTCTCTATATCGATGAAGAGGATCGTTTAGCAGAACTGGCTGAGCATATTCCTGATTCCTCCTACATTCGCGGGGCGGAGATTTGGGTAGATGGATTCCATGGATTTACTCCGCAGGAATTCGTAGTGCTTCGAGAATTGATGCAGCAAGCTTCGAAGCTGACCGTTTCGCTTACAATTGATCGTCCTTACCCATATGGAGATCAGTTGAATGAGCTTGAATTGTTTCACCCCACTGCGGTTACTTACATTAAACTGCGTGGAATAGCTGAAGAGCTGGGCATTGATGTGTGGGACGAGCTGCTGGAGCCAACGGTTCTTCCGCGTTTTGAAGAAAGTCCAGTACTTGCTCACCTTGAACGGGGATATGATCGCCGGAAGGCCTGGATAGGTGCGGATGAACTGGCAAGAGAGGCTATATCCATAGGCGCCGCAGTTTCGCACAGAGCAGAGGTTGAGGGAGCACTGCTCGAAATGACTAGACTGGCGCGTGATGAAGGTGCAAAATATGGCGAAATGGCTGTATTGATGCGCAATATTGGCGATTACGAGCAGCTGATCCAACCGTTGTTCCAAGATTACGGAGTGCCATTTTTTCTGGACCAGAAGGTAAATGAGCTGCATCATCCGCTAGTGGAATTTATACGTTCCGCGCTGGATGTAGTGCGTCGTCGCTGGCGTTACGAGGATGTATTCCGTTGCGTAAAGACGGAGCTTTTGCTTCCGCTAGACGGTAGTATTACACGTGAGGATATGGATGCTTTAGAAAACTATGTGCTGGCTTGTGGGATTCAAGGGTATCGCTGGACGGATGGCCGCTCATGGAAAGGTATTCCTAGCTTGTCGCTGGAAGGCGGCAGACAGATGGATGATGAACTGCTTGCTACTATGGAACGATGCCGTGCTAGTATAACAGGACCATTATTTGCTTTTGAGAAACGAATCCAGAAAAGCCGTAGCGGCCTTGAACTATGTACGGCAATGTACAAGCTGCTTGAAGAGACGGATGTTGCACGAAAGCTGGAGAAACTCAGTGTTAAGTCTATGGAGAAGGGCCAACCCGAGAAGGCTAGGGAACATAGCCAGTTGTGGGGTGCGGTACTTGATCTGCTAGATCAGATAGTAGAAATGATGGGCAATGAAAGACTTGAGTTTGAAGTGTTCACCGGAGTTCTAGAGACAGGACTTGCTGAGCTTAAAATGGGACTAGTTCCGCCCGCACTGGATCAAGTATTGGTCGGCAATATGGATCGGACTCGCCCAACAGGGGTTAAATACGCTTTTTTGCTTGGATTTAATGAAGGTGTTGTGCCTGCGCAGTTTAAGGAAGATGGAATTCTCTCGGAAGGTGAACGCTCCGTACTAGAGAATGCTGGAATGGAGCTTGCTCCCGGCGCTTCTCGTAAACTGCTGGACGAGCGGTTTCTGATCTATAATGCGCTAACGACAGGAAGTCAAAAGCTCTGGATTAGCTACGCTACAGCGGATGATGAGGGCAAAGCTCTCCTTCCCTCTGAGGTTATCCGGCATTTGCATAGAATGTTCCCAAGGGTTCAAGAGCATAGTTTGTCAGCACTTCCCCCTGCGGGACTACCGGCAGAAGTCGGAAATCCTATTCATCTCGGTTTCATTGGTCAACCAGAACAGAGTCTTCGCGCATTGATTATGCAGCTGCGGCAGTGGCGCCAGGGGACAGAAATTCCGGAGCTATGGTGGGATGTGTATAACTGGTTTACTAAGAACGAAGATCGTAAATTTCAACTGGAACGTTTGCTAAGCTCACTGTTCTATCGTAATGAGGGAACGAAGCTAAAGCGTGGCACAAGCCTCAGATTGTATGGTGGCTCAACACTGCGGGGCAGTGTGTCCCGGATGGAGAAATTTGTTGCGTGCTCATTTTCCCATTTTGCGTCCTACGGACTAAGACTGAAGGAGCGTCAGCTATATAAGCTGCAAGCACCTGATATTGGACAGCTGTTCCATGCTGCGTTAAGTGATATGGCGATAAGACTGAAACAAGAGGGACGGGGCTGGGGCAGCTTGTCTCCGGATGAATGTCGGCGTGAGGCCAGTGAGACAGTAGAGCGGCTATCTCCGATGTTGCAGGGTGAAATCCTAATGAGCTCCAAACGTTACGGGTACATCTCCCGTAAACTTAAGAATATTGTTGGACGTGCTTCTGTGATTCTGGGCGAGCACGCCCGCCGGGGCAGCTTTGAGCCAGTAGGGCTGGAGCTGGACTTTGGACCGGATAAGGAGTTGCCGCCTTTAAGGATTACGCTGCCAAATGGCTGCGTGATGGAGGTTGTTGGCCGGATTGACCGTGTAGATATGGCCCGTGGAGAGAACGGAATTCTTCTGCGGGTAATTGATTATAAATCGAGCCAAAAGGATCTCAAGCTGCATGAGGTGTATTATGGATTATCGCTGCAAATGCTGACTTATTTGGATGTGCTGCTAACATATTCGGAGCAATGGCTGGGGCAGCCGGCACTTCCAGCCGGCACACTTTATTTCCATGTGCATGATCCGTTGTTGACCTCATCCAATGGGATGAACAAGGAACAGGCTGAGCAAGAGCTGTTGAAACGCTTCAAGATGAAAGGACTACTTACAGCAGATCGTGAGGTTGTCTCCCTGATGGATACCACTTTAGACAAAGGGTATTCTTCTATCGTGCCTGTAGCAGTAAAAGCTGACGGCAGCTTTTATAGCAGTGCTTCAGTAGCTACACCAGAGCAGTGGGGTCATCTATTATCCTCCGTTAGAGGGACAATTTCGGATATCGGGACACGGATTACAGAAGGTGATGTGGCGATTGAGCCGTACCGAATTGGGCAGGAGACCGCCTGCACAATCTGTTCCTTTAGACCTGTCTGCCAGTTCGATGAAGCTGTGGAAGGCAACAGCTATAACAATCTGGGTAAGCCAGGGAAGGACGTTATATGGGATCTGCTGTCCCGCAAAGGAGGAACTACACCTTGAGTATGAAGGCTGAAATAGAAGCGAAACCGGAAGGAAGTATATGGAGTGATGACCAGTGGCGCGCCATTGCGGAGAGCGGTGATGACATCCTCGTTGCTGCGGCAGCAGGTTCCGGTAAGACGGCGGTGCTGGTAGAACGGATTATTCGAAAAATCAGTAAGGAAGAGAACGGCTTCAGTGTAGACAGGCTATTAGTAGCTACGTTTACCAAAGCTGCGGCTGCCGAAATGCGGCAGCGGATCAGGGAAGCCCTTGATCGGGAGCTGGAGGAGAATGGGGAGAAAGACCATTTGCGCCGTCAGCTATCCCTGCTGGGCAAAGCTTCGATTACAACGTTACACTCCTTCTGTCTGGAAGTGATCCGGCGTTATTATCAAATGATTCCGATTGATCCGGGTTTCCGCATATTAAATGAGCATGAAGCGGAGATGATGCGGCAGGAGCTGCTCGAAGAGTTGCTGGAGGAAAAGTACGGTGAGGTAGGTGCGGATGGCGAGGATAGCATATTTGTGCAGCTAGCTGATTGGTTCAGTGGTGAACGCAGTGATGATGCAGTGCATGCGCTCATACAGCGATTGCATGATTATGCCCGCAGCCATCCTTGGCCTGCGCAATGGCTCCGTAATACTGCAGCTGATTTCTCATTGCCAGACACCGAAAGTCTGGGTGGAACGCCATGGGTGCTGAGCATTCTTGAAGAAGCGAAGCTGACACTTGCGGGCGCAGCCAGTCAGCTGATTCAAGGCCGGGAGATTGCACTGCAGCCGGGCGGTCCGGCACCCTATGCTGAGAATTTAACCGCTGATCTTGAGATGGTAAATGCACTGCAGGATGCCGTAAACGAACGACCTTGGGCAGAATTATATGATATTTTCATGGAAGTATATTTTGGGAAATTAAAGGCTTGTAAGAAGGATTCGACAGATCCTGGACTGCAGGAGATGGTGAAGGAACTGCGCGACAGTGTGAAGAAGAGTATTTTAGATCTTCAGAAAGCATTGTTTGGCCGTCCGCCTGAGGTTTTTTTGAAAGAGCTGAACGAAGCGGCTCCATTGATGGCAGAGCTTGCAGAGACAGTGATAGCATTCGGTGAACGTTATAGAATTGAAAAAGCAGGAAGAGGTCTAGTCGACTTCAGTGATTTGGAGCATTATTGTCTGCAAATTCTACGCCATCCGGACTCTACGCCCGGTCATTCCCTGCCTTCTGATGCAGCTATGGAATACCGTGCTCAATTCGATGAGGTTCTGCTGGATGAGTATCAGGATACGAATAGTGTGCAAGAGGAGATTGTGCGGCTAATATCCCGTGAAACACCCGGTAACCGGTTTATGGTCGGAGATATGAAGCAAAGTATCTATCGATTCCGTCTGGCGGAGCCGGGGCTATTCCTGGATAAATACCGCAGCTTTGGCTCACACCAAATCGATGATCTATCTGAAATTACTAATGAATCATCTAGCGGTTCGGTCATCGATCTGGCCCGTAATTTTCGCAGTCGCATGGAGGTTGTAAATGCCGTGAATATGATCTTCCGGCAGATTATGAATGAGACGGTAGCGGAGATTAATTATGATGAACGCGCTGAGCTTGTTTACGGAGCGAATTTCCCAGGTGCAGCAGAGAAGGGTCCCGACACCTTTTTTGCACCGGAGTTATTATTGATTGATCGTGGTTCGGCAGCAGGGAAGTCAGAAGAGACCTCTGAAGACGGTGAGGCGCCACTTCAGGAGAGTGAAGCCATTGAGAGCGAGACGGCGCAGCTGGAAGCGCGGGCAATTGCCCGGCGTATTTCACAAATGACGGGGATGACCGGTGGATCGCCGCTGCTTATCTACGATAAAGGACTCAAGATTATGCGCCCGGTTATTTACGGTGATATCGTGATCCTGCTTCGCTCGGCAAGAATCTGGACCCCTCTAATCATCGAAGAGCTTCGGATGGAAGGAATCCCTGCTTATGGTGATCTGAATAAAGGTTATTTTGAAGCTACAGAAGTGGAAATTGCACTTTCCCTCTTAAAAATAGTTGATAATCCTCAGCAGGACATTCCGCTGGCTGGCGTACTTCGTTCACCTGTGGTCGGATTAACGGAAGAAGAATTGGCTACGGTGCGTATGTGTAGTCAGGGTCCTTTTTTTCAAGCAGTACAGATGGCGGTGGATATGCAAGATGCAAAAGAGGCTGAAGAAGAGTATGACCTCTTCTCGGCTCATGTGATTGAATCCGCAAGCACCGTCGAAAATAATGTTTTACCTGATAAAGATCTGCCGCAGATCAGTCCAGAACTGAAGCGCAAGCTTAAACATTTCCTAGAACAGCTGGAAAGCTGGAGAAATGCGGCTAGACAAGGTAGTCTCAGTGAGCTGATCTGGCGTATCTATGGGGAGAGCGGCTATCTGGAATGGGTTGGAGGACTGCCTGGAGGCTCGCAGCGCCAGAACAATCTTAAAGCTTTGTATGATCGGGCTGTGCAATTTGAGAATGATACCGCAGCACGCGGATTGTTCCGTTTTCTGGTGTTCATTTCACGGCTTCGTGAGAATGGCGGAGATCTGGGTGTAGCTGGCGGTGGCGGTGAAGAAGGCAATGGCGTCAGAATCATGACCATCCATAAATCCAAAGGTCTGGAGTTCCCTGTTGTTTTTGTAGCCGGGATGGCAAAACAGTTCAATCGACAAGATTTGCATTCGCCATTTCTTATGCACAAAGAGCTTGGCTTTGGGCCACGTTTTGTGGAACGGGAAACGCGAGTTAGTTACCCAACACTTCCTTATCTGGCTATTAACCGGCGTACACGGCTTGAGTTATTAGCTGAGGAAATGCGTGTATTATATGTGGCGTTAACTCGTCCGAGAGATAAAATGATTCTAGTGGGCACCGTAAGAGATTTGCCACGCAAAATCGCTAGCTGGAGCAGCGTACAGAACCGGGATGAGCTGCTGCTTGCAGACCATCTGCTGGCCCGAGGGCGCAGCTATTTGGATTGGGTTGGACCGGCATTGATCCGGCACCCTGCTGCGGCGATTCTTCGTAAGCTGGGCGGTTCAGAAGGTACCGTCTCCACGGTGCTGCACAACGATGTCTCCAACTGGAGCATCAGTGTGCAAAATGCTTCCGAACTTAATTCTGGGGCGTTCCTGCCAACGGATCAGACTGAAGATAAGGTAGAGGAACGGCAAGCTGTACTCGAAGCACTGCATAAGGGTGAATCTGTAAATATATATGAAACAGAGACTAGCGATGAAATTGCTAGAAGACTGGAATGGAATTATCCGTATGCGGCAGCCTCAGGTATTCCGGCTAAAACTTCTGTTACGGAGTTAAAAGCGTTGTTGTCATTACAGGAGCAGCCCTCTTTTGATCTGCTGGAAGAAGGCAATTCTACAACCTCAATAGAAAACGATAAACGTCCAAGTGTTGCAGGTGCGGACAGTCTTCATTTGCGGCGTCCGAAATTTATGGAAAAACGCAGTCTGACCCCAGCGGAACGCGGGACAGCATACCATACAGTCATGCAGCATATTCCGCTGGAGGGTTCAGTTGATCCTATGGTTGTGGAAGAAACCTTAGCCCGACTTCAGAGAGTGGCTATTCTAACTGCTGAGCAGGTGGAGGCTGTAGCTCCCGATCAGATAGAAGCTTTTTATAATAATGAACTTGGACGTAGATTAATAGCTTCTTCTTGGAAGCTTAGAGAAATGCCATTCAGTTATATGGTTCCCGCAGGTGAGGCTTATCGAGGGCTCGATTATATGAATGAAGCCGTCTCGGAGCTTACCCCTGAGAACAATAAGGAAGGCTTTAGTGAGGCTGTGCTAATTCAAGGGGTCATTGACTGCCTGTTCCGAGAAGAGGACCGGATTATTCTGCTAGACTATAAGACGGACTCTGTATTAGAACATCAGGGCGGCCTAGAAGCACTTAAGGAAAAATATCGTTTTCAGCTAGAGTTATACAGCAAGGCATTACATGATATTTTGGGAGAACCGATCAGCGAGATTTGGCTGTACTTTTTTGACGGCGATCATGCTGTGAAATTATAAATTATTCATTGCCGCATAGGAGCGGGGAAAGAGGACGAAGATGCGGATATTGCATACGGGGGATTGGCACTTGGGCCGTACGCTGGAGGGAAGAAGCCGCCAGAAGGAGCAAGAGCAGTTCATAGATGAATTGGTGGAGATCGCCGATTTTCATAAGGTGGATTTGATTATGATGGCGGGAGATGTGTACGATTCCGTTAATCCACCAGCGGCTTCGGAGCAATTATTCTATGAGGCTGCTGCCAGGCTATCTTCAGGGGGCAGGCCCCTTGTGGTGATTGCCGGCAATCATGACCAACCGGAGCGCGTATCTTCAGTCTCCCCGCTTGTATTAAGGCAGGGGATTACCTTGGTAGGACTTCCAACCTCAGAGCCAGTGACAGTTCATGCTGCGCGCACGGGTGAGATTGCCAAAATCGCAGCCCTTCCCTACCCCTCAGAGGCACGTCTTGGTGAGCTGCTTGCTGGGGACAGCGGGGAAGAGGAGCTTCGACTGGCTTACAGCGCACGGGTAGGCAAACTCATGCAGCTGTTGGGAAGGGAATTTACCCGACAAACCGTAAATTTGGCGATGAGCCATATTTATGTGCTGGGTGGTGTAGAGAGTGATTCGGAACGCCCGATTCAAGTGGGTGGGGCTTACACTGTAGATCCTTCTGCTTTATCCTGTGGAGCGCAATATACTGCCCTAGGCCATCTTCATCGCGCTCAGCGTGTTAAAGGGGAAGGGATGATCCGTTATAGCGGATCCCCGTTGGCATATAGCTTTTCGGAAGCAGGACAAGCCAAGTCGGTGACGCTGATTGATGTCGCGCCGGGCGGTGAGCCGACCTTCGAAGAAATCTATCTACGCTGTGGGCGTCCACTTGTAAGATGGAGCTCTACGGGTGGATTGCAAGAGGTATATAACTGGTTGGATGAAGGTAGAGATGCTTCTGCTTTTATAGATTTGGAGATTCGGCTCAGTGAAGCTATGTCGATGAATGATATTCAGCGCCTGCGTAAATCACGTGAGGGGATCATTCATATTCGTCCGATTTATCCGCAAATGGAGCTGGAGCTCGAACAGATTTCCCGTTCACGTATGCCTGTACAAGAATTGTTCCGTAAATTCTATCAGCGGCAGACGGGCGGGGCGGAGCCGGAGGATCGTTTGATTGAGCTGTTCTTACAGCTAACCGAAGAAGAACGGCAGCAGCCGGAGGAAGGAGAGGAGAACTAAGGTGAAGCCTATTTTATTAAAAGTTGCAGGATTGCAGAGTTATAGAGAAATGCAGGAAATAGATTTTGAAAGTCTGTGTGAGACCGGGCTGTTTGGGATTTTTGGACCTACGGGCAGCGGCAAGTCCAGTTTGTTGGATGCTATTACTTTGGCGATGTACGGGAAAGTAGAGCGCGCCGTTAACGGGACACAGGGGATTATGAATCACTCTGAGGATTCACTCAGCGTGGCGTTTACCTTCGAGCTCACTTCCTCTGCTGGGGCACATCGTTATCGTGTTGAACGTAAGTTCAAGCGGACAGGTGAGCAAACAGTCAGCAACACCATTAGCCGTTTCATTGAAGTCACACCTGACGGGGATAACGTTATGGCGGATAAACTCGCAGATGTTACACGTTGTGTGGAAGAGCATATTGGACTCAAAATGGATGACTTCACGCGAGCAGTTGTATTGCCGCAGGGGAAATTCGCCGAATTCTTATCGCTTCGGGGCGTAGACCGCCGACAAATGCTGCAGCGCCTGTTCCATTTGGAACAGTATGGCGATCAGCTTGCGTTGAAGCTTAGCCGGCGGGTGAAGGAGAATGAGGCTGCGCTCCGCGCGCTCGAAGCGGAGCAGCAGGGGCTTGGCAGCGCAGGCAAAGAGGATGTAGAGGCAGCGGCGGAGCGCCTCGAACAAGCAGCCCAACATGCTGTGGAATGCCGCCGCAAGCTGGAGGCGGCGCTGCAGGTCGCGGAGCGTTTCACGCGCATTCGCGAGCTGCAAGAGGAACGGACCCGCCGCGAATTGCAGCGGCAGGGACTGCTCTCCAAGGAGGAGGAGATTCTCCTCCTTGAACGGAAGCTCGGCCAAGCTGACGAGGCCGAGGCTAGGCTTCCCGCGCTGAAAGCATGGCGAAGCGCGGAAGAAGCCTTCAAGAGCCGATTGACCCGCGCGGAGGGTCAAGAGGTGCTGGCCGCCGCTGCCGAGCAGGAGGCGGCGCGTGCCGCTGCGGCCGCGGCTGCTGCGCAGGCCGCGCTTGCGGCGGAAGAGCCGGCCCTCCGGCAGGGGGCCGACACCTACCGCCGCGCGCTCGAGCTCGAGTCCGAGCTCGGCGCCCTGCGGCGCGAACTCGCGGCTCTGCGCGAGCGCCGCGAAGAGGCCTCCCGCAAGCTAGCGGAGCTGCGGGAGGGCATGGCCCGGGAGCGTGAGCTTTTGGCCAAGGGCCAAAAGCGCCAGCAAGAGCTGCAGCAGAGCTTGCAGCCGCTCGGTGTCCGCTCCCAGGAGCGGCAGTCTCTGCAAGAAGCGATGCAGAGACTGCAAGGGCTGCACTCCGCCGAATCCCAGTGGGATAAGGCGGAGAAGGAGCGCCGCGAGCGTGCCGCTGCACTCGCGGCTGCGCAGGCGCGACTCGCGGAGGCCGAGGGCCGTCGCGAGCAGCAGGAAGCTTCTCGCGGGCAGCTGATCCGCGAGGCGGCGCTGCATCAAGAGAAGCTGCTGGCGACAGAAGAAGCTGCGCGCACCGCAGCAGAAAGCCTGGAGCAACATATCAGTTCTTTGGAAGCAGCCCTCAAGGGGCATGAGTTGCACAGACTGTCGCTTGGATTGGCTAAAGAATTGGAAGCAGGACAACCATGCCCTGTATGTGGCAGCGAACACCACCCGGCCCCTGCTGTATTGCAGGATAACCTAGAGCAACAGGAACTGGAGTCAAAGCTTCAACAGGCTCGGGTGTTGTCTAGACGTGCTTTGGAAGCACGCCATATGTTCCGTGGTTTAAGGGAGCAGGACCTGGTTTGGCTGGAGCAGGTGTTTGGTGATGGAGCTTTTGATACGGTAAATCATCCTGCGGCGGCAGGTTCAGAAGTCAGCACTACAGAGGTTTCCTCTACCGATATGTCCATCCCAGATGAAAAAGCTTTGGCAGAACTTGATGCTGCATTTTTAGCATTAAAAAGCCAGTCTGGAGAACTGCGCCGTACAGCGATACAATGGCAGCAATCGATGCAGGAAGTTCAGCAGCTATGCCTCAAAGAAGCAGCGGGTGCCGAAGGTGAGCGAAGCTGGGTAGAAGGCCTTACCGCCAAAGCTGAGGAACTGAGTGGCCAACTAACCGCTTTGCGGCAGAACTGGGTACAGCAGTTCCCTGATTTGGGACCGGAAGAGGTAGAAAAAGCTTATCGTGAGCTGTTAGCCAAGGATGCTCAAGCTGAGGAAATTAGATCCCGACTGGAAATCAGTGTCAAGTTTCTGGATGAGAAAAGCGCTTCGTTACAGAATCTTCAGGAGACCATCACCGGACTCGATAAAGAGCTTACTCAGTGGAATACACAGATGGAAGGCAAAGAAGAATTGCAGCGTGAAAAAGAACGGCGTCTTCTAGAGTGGACTAATGGCCGCGCTGCTGCCCCACTTCTAGCAGAGTGTGAGCGTCGTCTGCAGGAATTGTTAGCAGCTGTGGAGACCAGCCAACGATTACATCTCACGGCAGCGGAAAAAGCGCAGCATGAGATCAAGGAGGCAGCGATTACCCGCCAGGCTGCAGAATCTGCTCGAGAGCATTATGTGACTTCAAGCCATCTGTGGGAGCAAAGCTTAACCTCTTCACCGTTTAGTTCGGCCGCTGAGGTTGAAGGAGCAGCTCTCGCACCTGAAGAGCGGGAAATTTCATCTTCTCGGGTACGTGCCCATCGTGCTGAAGAAGCTGAAGTCTCATTGCAGCTGCGCAATATTGAAGAGAAGCTTGACGGAGCCAGCTTAAGTGAAGAGGAATGGCAAGTTAGCCAGGAGAGCTTAAGCGCGTGTAAGTCAGAGGATGAAATGTCTCTGCAAGCAAGAGCGCGTGCAGAGCGAGATCTAGAGGATCTGCGGCATCGGCATATTCGCTGGATGGAGCTTGAAGCCCAGCGGCTAGAACATGCTTCCCTACAGGATCATTTGTCCAAATTGCAGACGGTTTTACGTGGAAATGCTTTTGTTGAGTATATTGCGGAGGAACAATTGATGCAGGTGTGCCAGTCTGCTTCTCAGCGGCTTCGTTTCCTGAGCAAACAGCGTTATGCGCTGGAGGTTGATTCGGGCGGTGGCTTTGTAATCCGTGATGATGGAAACGGTGGTGTAAGAAGACCGGTCTCCACGCTTTCCGGCGGAGAGACGTTCTTAACTTCCTTGTCACTTGCACTTGCTCTTTCGGCACAGATTCAGCTGCGGGGGCAGTATCCATTGCAATTTTTCTTTTTGGACGAAGGTTTTGGTACGCTGGATCCGGAATTGCTCGATACGGTAATTACCTCACTGGAAAGACTGCATAACGACCAACTGTCTGTCGGCATTATCAGCCATGTTCCAGAGCTTCGGGCACGACTGCCACGCAAGCTGGTAGTAGTACCTGCTGAACAGGGTGGAGGGGGATCTCGGATCCTTTTGGAAAAAATGTGAAGATCTACAATGTGTGTGATTCTTATCACAGATACAGTATCAACGCGCTGTTATAATACAGCTAAGCCGACATTACTTTAGAAACACCTCGGCGGACGTATGGCAGGGAATGAACTCCTTTTCATACGTCCGCCGCCGAATCAGCTTTATAAGCTGTGAAGGGTGTTTCTCTTTTTTTTGTCTTTTTTAGGCCTAACGGTGTTGATATATTTATTTAATGGTTCATTCTGTAACAGATACAGTTTGGTGCTGATTATACTGAGTTTGCTTGCTGCTTTCGTAATTGATGATTATCCTGTATGATTATCTTATGATGAAGTGGAATTTCACCAATTTTTAGGAGGCAAGCACTCTATGGAGACCGTGTTTAGCAAAATTATTGAGGGTACTATTCCTTCCAAAAAAGTATTTGAGAATGAACGTATTCTTGCATTTTACGACATCGAGCCGGCTGCACCGGTACATGTGTTGATCATTCCCAAGAAGTTCATTGCTTCAATGAATGATGTTACACCTGAGGATCTTCCGCTAATTGCTGAAATCCACAGTGTAGCCCAACAGATCGCCAAAGACCTTGGGATTGCTGAGTCTGGTTATCGTTTAATCAATAATTGCGGGCCTGATAGTGGACAAGCTGTGCCTCATCTTCATTATCACCTGCTGGGTGGAGCCAAGCTGGGTGCGCTCACTGGAAACTCAGCTTCCCACGCATAGCATAATCATTTAATGTTGAAGAACTTGCCAGAAAAAAGAATAGCACGAAGGTTGACACGTTATTTCCGTTTGACCTATAATGGAGTTTGATAAACCGTGTTATGCTCTTGGACGGTATGGTCGGAGGGAGGGGAAACCTGTGTCTGAAACGAAAGTTCGCAAAAACGAGACAATTGATGCTGCACTTCGTCGCTTTAAACGTTCCATCGCAAAAGATGGTGTCTTGGCTGAGGTGAAGAAACGCAAACATTACGAAAAGCCGAGCGTTAAGAAAAAGCTGAAGTCTGAGGCTGCTCGTAAGAGAAAGTTTTAGGAGGATTACCCACGCATGAATCTTAGCGAGAGATTGAACGAAGATATGAAGCAAGCGATGAAGAGTAAGGACAAGTTCACGCTCTCCACGATTCGAATGGTTCGTTCTACAATAAAGTATCTTGAAATAGATCTGAAGAGAACATTGGACGACAACGAAGTGCTTGATATCCTTAGTCGTGAAATCAAACAGCGCAAAGATGCCCTCCAAGAATTTGAATCAGCGGGTCGCGACGAGCTTGCCGCGAGTACAAAAGCAGAAATCGAGATTATTATTAAATATCTTCCCGAGCAACTTTCCGAAGAAGAAATTAAAGTAATTGTACAGCAGACCATCCAGGAAACCGGTGCTTCTTCGAAGAGCGAAATGGGGAAGGTCATGAGCGCACTGATGCCTAAGGTCAAAGGTCGCGCTGATGGTAAACTCGTGAACCAGGCGGTTCTGCAATTTCTGCAATAATATAGCACTAGCACCCCTTGCAAAAGGGGTGCTTTTCTATGTAATGAAACGTAAATCCAATTTCAGCGTATTAAGGGTTATGAGTTCTGGGTCAAGCTAAAGAAGGGAGGTAAAATCATTGAGAAGATTACGGAAAATACTGTTAGCTAGCATTCCTGTGGTCCTGCTGTTACTCCTCCTGACACCCTTTGCAACGAATGTAAGCGCTGACGGGGCAGCCCCGAAAACACCGGGGGTTACGAACAGTGAGCTGAAACAAGGTCCCGTGTTTATTATTCCGGTAGATCAAAAGATTGAACGGGGTTTGCAAAGCTTTTTGGAAAGAGGATTTGAAGAAGCCGCTAATTATGGAGCAGTCCTTATTCTACTAGAGGTCGATACACCTGGAGGGCTGGTGAAATCGGCAGAAGAGATTGGGACGATGGTAAGAGAGAGTGAAATACCAACAGCTGCCTATATTAAAGGTGATGCCGCTTCTGCAGGCAGTTACATAGCACTTAATGCAGGTGCAATAATCATGAAGCCGGGCAGTATGATCGGCTCCGCTTCCTTGGTAGACATGAATGGTCAAAAAGTCGATGATGCCAAAATGATATCCTACTGGAGATCTAAAATGATCGGTGCTGCTGCTCTGAATGAGCGTGATCCAGACATTGCCGCTGGTATGGTGGATAGTAATTTGGTCGTGGATAAGCCAGAGCTTGGTGTGACTAAGATACAGGGAGAGATCATTGCCTTGTCTAGTGAAGAAGCTTTAAAAGCTGGTTACGCTGATCAAATTACAGATACCTCTGAAGAAGCAATTCATTGGCTTGGATATACTACAGACGACATCTTTCGCGTAGAACATACCGGTGCGGAAAAAATGTCGCAATTTCTGACCAATCCGATTATTATGACGATTCTGCTGTTCATTGGGATTACAGGCGTTGTAATTGAACTGATTGTTCCAGGCTTTGGTGCGCCAGGAATTATCGGGACATTGGCTTTTGTGTTATATTTCTTCGGCAACTATGTTGCAGGATTCGCCGGAGCGGAAACTTGGCTCTTGTTTATCATTGGGCTTGTCATGCTTGTGCTGGAGCTCTTTGTGCCTAGCTTCGGAATATTGGGGCTGCTCGGCTCTGTTAGCCTTGTAGCGGGTGTCGTACGAGCTGCTTACAGCTATAAGCATGCACTTCTCAGTCTAGGTATCTCTTTCGTAGCTGCGACTATAGTTGTAGTAATTGTTGCGGTCATTTTTAAAGAACGAGGGATCTGGAACAGATTTATTTTGAAGGAAAGCCTTACTAAAGATCAGGGATTTGTGCCCGTAGAAGAGAAGCTTAGCTTATTAGGCGCTACAGGAACCAGTATTACTCCGCTTCGTCCATCAGGAACGGCTATGATAGGCGGCGAACGTGTGGATGTTGTTACAGAAGGTAGTTTTATTAGTGCTAATGCACCGGTCTCTATTATTAAAGTAGAGGGCGGACGGATTGTTGTGAAAGAAATCAAGGAATAAGGTAAACACTGGAACCAATAACAGTTCTAGAATAAATTTACGGAGGTTATATAGTATGGGTGAAGCATCTTTGATTCCTATTCTGTTTATCGCGGTAGTGGTGATTATTGTATTAAGCGTGTTTTTAAGTTTCTTCCCGGTTATGCTCTGGATTTCTGCATTAGCGTCGGGCGTTAGAATCAGTATTATTACACTGGTGGCGATGAGACTGCGTCGTGTAACCCCAAGTCGTATCGTTAACCCAATGATTAAAGCGACCAAGGCAGGTCTTGGACTGAACATTAATCAACTGGAGAGTCACTATCTCGCAGGTGGTAACGTAGACCGGGTGGTTAATGCGCTTATTGCAGCACAACGTGCAGATATTCCTCTGGAATTTACTCGCGCAGCAGCTATTGATCTTGCAGGACGTGATGTGCTGCAGGCTGTGCAAATGAGCGTTAACCCTCGTGTAATTGAGACACCGGTTGTTGCGGCTGTTGCTAAGAACGGGATTGAAGTTAAGGTAAAAGCGCGCGTAACTGTTCGTGCCAATATCGACCGTCTCGTGGGTGGTGCGGGTGAAGAAACGATTATTGCCCGTGTTGGTGAAGGGATTGTAACGACAGTAGGTTCGAGTGATTCCCACAAAGATGTCCTTGAGAACCCGGATTTGATTTCGCGGACGGTATTGTCCAAAGGTCTGGATTCAGGTACTGCTTTTGAGATCCTCTCCATTGATATTGCGGATATCGATGTAGGCAAGAACATCGGTGCTTATCTACAAACTGAGCAAGCAGAAGCGGACAAACGTATTGCCCAAGCCAAGGCGGAAGAACGCAGAGCGATGGCTGTCGCTCACGAGCAAGAGATGAAGGCGCGCGTAGTAGAGATGAAGGCTCTTGTTGTAGAAGCTGAATCTCAGGTGCCTATGGCGATGGCTGAGGCGCTCAGAAATGGCCAAATCGGCGTGATGGATTATATGAATATCAAAAACATCGAGGCAGATACCCAAATGCGGGGATCTCTCGGCAAAATGAATGATCAGGACGACAATAACCGTCCTAACAATAATAAATAAAAGGGGATGTGAATCTCCATGAGCTGGATCTATATTATTGCGGTTATTATATTCGCGATCGTATCCAATGTGAATAAAGCAACTAAAAACAAGCCCAAAGGAGCTCCTCGCGGGGGGATGCCCACTTTTGGGGGCGGAGAGGATTCTCCGCTCCGCCGGGTAAAGCGCCCGGATATCGATGGAGGGCGCCAAGCGGAGTCTGGCAGTGGATTTCCTGCTCCTGTTAACACCTCTTCCCGGCAGTCGATGTCAGAGGATAACCGGGAGTATGAAGCCTCTCCTGCCTTTCCAGAACCCGCGTATATACCAACTCCAGATTATTCTACTGGAGAAGGAATGTCTTTGGAGCATGCCGATGACGGAGTTGAATTACGCACACAAAGAATGCAAGAAGAGGTGCGGCGTCTTCAATCTGCTTTTGACGGGATAGCGGGTGCAGATTCCAAAAGGTCAAATAAGACTAAGAACACCAACTCACCCTCTGCGGCAGACCAGACACATGAAACAGGGAGTCGTGACGACCTGCGCAATGGTGTAGTCTGGGCAGAGATTCTGGGGCCACCACGTTCTCGTCAGCCGCATTCTACCCGAAGATAATATTTACGGATCATAGTAACAATAAAGCCTCGGTTTCCTATCTTTACGATAGGTTGCCGGGGCTTTTTTTGCTTTTTTCACACTAGAAGGGTCCTCCTTTGTTACTTCTTCTCATAAAAAAAAGCGTAGCCGCATAAGGTGTACAGAAGGCAGGAAGGGGGAACGTCTACTTATGACCCGTATTGGCCGCAGGCTGCGGGGATGGACAAACGGGGTACTGGATCTACCACAGGACTTATTACAGGAAATGCCCCGGATCACCCTGATCGGCAATAAGGAACTGCATATTGAGAACCATCGCGGCGTGCTGCATTTTTCCTCTGGTCAGCTTAAGCTCGCGTTAGCTAAAGGATCGCTTGAAATCACAGGCGAGGGACTTGTCATCCGAAATATTCTAGGCCAGGAATTGGCTGTAGAAGGCGTTATCGGGGAGATCAGATATAACGAAAGCGAGGAGAGATCATGAAGGAGCCACCTCTGTCATCACTGCGGGGGTTCGTTACACTGCATGTGACGGGACCTCAGGTGGAGCGATTTATTAATTTCATTTCTGAAGCAGGAATCATGATTTGGGATGTGAGGCCCGCTGAGGGCGGCGCTTCCCTTAAGCTGCTTCTGGATGATTTTTATGTCCTCCGGCCGATTTTAAAAAAGACAGGCTGTCGTATGCACGTTACCGGTAGAAGCGGACTTCCATTTCTTATGGCACGGCTGTGGAAAAGGAAATTTTTTGGAATAGGTATTTTAATGTTTGGAATTACACTTTTTATGTTATCTACGATGGTATGGAGTATTAGAGTCGAAGGAAATGAAAAGATTGCCTCTGAGGATATATTGGCTGCTGCTCGCCAGGAGGGGGTGTACCCTTTTCAGTGGATATGGCGTCTGGAGGAGCCGGACAAGCTCTCTAAGGGGCTGCTGGCCCATTTACCGGGTGTTTCTTGGATAGGGCTGCAACGGACGGGGACGAGCATCAAAATTCAGGTTGTAGAGGCTAAACAGCCCGACATCAAACCTTTGCTTAGCCAGCGCCATTTAATTAGCCGAACAGATGCGGTGGTAACAGAAATATATGCGGAGCAGGGCAGACCGGTAGTTGCGCGTAATTCGCGTGTGAAAAAAGGAGATATCCTGATTTCCGGTGCTCTTGGAGACGAAGAAAATGTAGAGTATGTGGTAGCCAAGGGTGAGGTTAAGGGCTTGGTTTGGCATGAGTACAATATCGAGGTCCCTCTTAAAACAACAAATAGCACCTATACTGGGGAGCGTAAGGATCGCACTTATCTTGTGTTGGGGAAATGGGCTATTCAGCTGTGGGGTTATGGCAAATCCGCCTTTGAGAATTCAAAGACGCTCACAGAGCATGATCCGCTGTCTTGGCGTTCTATTGAGTTGCCGCTGGGCCTGATGACTGAGAAAGAAATGGAGATCAATGAAACAAAGGATACGATAACTCCAGAAGCCGGAGTTGCGAGGGGAATTGAGCGGGCGAAGAATGATATTTTAGCTCGATATGGTGTTGATAGCGTCATCAAAAGTCAAAAAGTTTTGCATGAGAAGAAAGAGAATGGTAAAGTTTATATGAAAGTGATCTTTGAAGTAGAAGAAAAAATTTCCGAAGAACTGCCAATAGTAAACAATTGAGGAGAATGAGGCTACTTGTCAGAACAGACTGCAAGCATTCGTATATCTTTGCAAAATGCGGGAGAAGCGCAATCGCTGTTTGGCCCGCAGGATGGATTCTTAAAAATCATCGAGAGTGAAATTCCCGCCATTATTGATTCGCGTGAAGCTGAGCTAACGATTCGTGGAGCTGAGCGGGAAGTAGACATGCTGGGGCAATTGTTTAATGTGCTACTGTCCCTCATTCGGAGCGGTTACATACTTACTGAACGTGATGTGCAGTACGCTGTGGAACTGGCGAAAGATTTTCGTGCTGATCAATTGCTCGATTTGTTCAAAGGAGAAATTACTACAACTTTTCGCGGAAAGCCTATCCGTGTCAAAACGGTCGGCCAGAAGCATTATGTGACAACGATCAAGAAGCGTGATATTGTATTCGGAATCGGTCCTGCAGGAACGGGGAAGACCTACTTGGCAGTGGTGCTTGCAGTTACGGCACTGAAAGAGGGTTCGGTTAAGCGTATTGTTCTTACGCGTCCCGCAGTAGAAGCAGGAGAGAGTCTAGGATTCCTTCCAGGGGATTTGCAAGAAAAGGTAGATCCATATCTGCGTCCGCTTTATGATGCGTTATACGACGTTATGGGACCCGATCAGGTGGCTAAGGCGCTTGAACGGGGATTGATTGAGATTGCTCCGCTGGCTTATATGCGCGGACGTACACTGGATGATTCATTTATCATCCTGGATGAAGCACAGAATACCACACCTGAGCAAATGAAAATGTTCCTGACTCGACTCGGCTTCGGGTCCAAAATGGTGATTACAGGTGACGTTACCCAGATTGACCTGCCCCGCGGCAAGAAATCCGGTTTGATTGAAGCCAAAGCGATTTTATCCGGCATAGAAGAACTTGGCTTTGTCTACTTCGCGGAACAGGATGTTGTACGGCATTCCCTGGTGCAGAAAATTATCGTTGCCTATGACCGCTCTGCCGAAAACCTCCAATAAAGGGGATTGTCTTCATGGCTTCAAAGCAACCATCTAAATTAAGCGGATTTGTATATACGAACAACGGATGGAAGTATAGCGCAGTGACACGCTATGCTCTTTTCCTGTTACTCGGACTAGTGTTCTACTTCAGCTTGTCGCCAGAATTGCTACCTAAGAAATATGATATTAAAGAGAATACTTACAGTGCAAAGGAAATAACGGCACCGAAACAAATTAAGGACACCAAAGCTACGTTAAAGGCGGCTGAGGAAGCGGCTGAAAGCGTATCTCCCAAGTACAAAATTATCCCGATGAGGGCGGACAACCTTGTGACCTCACTGCTGGACCGGATAGATCGCCTCAATCAGGATGATCTGATTTCGCAAAGCGATAAGACGGGGATTTATCGTGATGAGATTCCGCAGAGAGCCAGCGACTTCATCTTGAATTTCGTAGCTTCCAATCGAGGCAGCGCTACTTATTCAGATCACCTTCTGGATGAAATGCAATCTGTCATCAAAGAGCAGACCTATGTCATTCCGGAAGAGACTTACATTAAGATTCCGCGCCTGACCTCTCAGGACATTATCGAGATGAAGCCTGTCGCCCGAGATATTGTAACTAGGCTGATGAATGATCAGATTACGGATGCGCAGACTGCTCGCGCCAAGGTAGCGGAACAGGTCAGTATTAGTTCTCTAAGCCAGCGTACAGCGCGTGAGGTTGTTCAGGAGCTTGTACGTCTTGTGATCACAAGTAACAAGTTCTACGATGAGGATGCCACCAAGGAAGCGAAGGTACAAGCTCGGGAGAACACACCTGATGTATTCATCGAGCAAGGGGACACGCTTGTTGCTAAGGGGCAGTTAATTACTCCAGAGCTCTACACTCTTTTGGATGAGAATGGTCTACTAAGCAATGAGGTGAATTACTGGCCCCAATTAGGCCTATTGATTCTCTCTGCGATGCTCTCCGTCGGTTTGCTTGCGTTCATTCGTTATTCTGGCGGTACCTCAGGCTTTAAGTACAACAATTCTCAGCTATTGATGCTGGTGCTTGTATTTGTTATAACTATTATCTCTATGCGGCTGGCCGCTGTTTTGCAGACCGATGTCCGATCTTATATCGGATTCCTGGCACCAGTGGCGATAGGCGCAATGTTAATTGCAATGCTTCTGGACATGCCTTTGGCCTATTTCTGCTCCATTCTATTCAGTGTACTGGCAAGTGTTATTTTGAATGTGCAGCAGAACTCAATCTTTGATTTTAACTTTGGTTTCTTTGCCATTGTGGTTTCTTACGTGGCTATCTTTGCGACTCACCGTGCGGGTCAACGCTCCACGCTCCTTAAAGGCGGGATTATGGTATCGCTTTTTGGCTGTCTGACAGTCTTTATGCAGATACTGCTAGGTGGAGGGGCATGGAAAGAGGTAGGTACCTTGTATTCGGTTGGTTTTGCTTTTGCAGGGGGGCTATTGACGGCTGTGCTTGTGATTGGGCTAATGCCTTTCTTCGAAGCAACCTTTGGTATTCTATCAGCATTGAAGCTGGTAGAATTGTCTAATCCAAACCACCCGCTGCTGCGCAAGCTGCTTACCGAAACCCCGGGAACCTATCACCATAGTGTAATGGTAGGTAACCTGTCGGAGGCTGCCGCGGAAGCAATTGGAGCAGATGGCTTATTATGCCGGGTAGGATCGTATTATCATGATATTGGCAAAACAAAACGTCCGTTTTATTTTATCGAGAATCAGAATAATATGGAAAACCCACATGACTCTATTGAACCGAAGCTTAGTAAATCTATCATCGTTGCCCACGCCCGTGACGGGGTGGAAATGCAACGAGAATATAAGCTGCCAAAACCAATCCGTGACATTGCGGAGCAGCATCATGGAACAACGTTCCTGCATTATTTTTACCATAAGGCACTGAAGCTGGCTGAAGAAAAAGGTGTCGAGGCTGATTTTACCGAGGAAGATTTCCGTTATCCTGGACCGAAAGCCCAGTCGAAGGAAGCAGCCGTTGTGGGGATTGCCGACAGTGTCGAGGCTGCAGTGAGATCATTGCGTAAGCCAACTGTTCTGCAGGTGGAAACGATGATTGAGAAGATTATTAAAAGTCGACTGGATGATCATCAGTTTGACGAATGTGATTTGACGATTAAAGAATTGGATATTATTGCACGGACTCTGAAGGAGACGGTTATGGGAATTTTCCATTCACGGATCGAATACCCAGAAGATGTGCGTAAGCCGAAAAAAGAGGAAGGGGCACCTAACCCATGAGTTTGGAGATCGTTTGGGATAACGAGCAAGAAGAATACGAGATAAAGGACGATCTCATTACGCTGCTGGAGAGTATTTTGCAAAAAGCAGGTGAAGCGGAAGGGATCGATCGGGGCGAGGTAGCTCTTACTTTTGTCGATAACGCTCGTATACATGAGTTGAATTTAGAATATCGGGGAATTGACCGTCCGACGGACGTGCTTTCTTTTGCTATGAATGAAAGCGGAGAGGACGAGCTGGACATTATATACGAGGTAGAGGAAGGCGAGGCGCTGGAAGATGTTCCAGACGTACTTGGGGATATAATCATTTCCGTAACTCGTGCGCAGGAGCAGGCGCTGGAATACGGTCATTCACTGGAACGAGAGCTTGGTTTTCTTTTCGTTCACGGATTTCTGCATTTGTTAGGATATGATCATCAGGATGAAGCCTCAGAAGCAGAAATGATGTCCAAGCAAGAAAAAGTACTATCTCAGGTTGGGTTGACGCGCTAATGGTGAAGAACACGGCGGTAGGGCACAAGAAGTTCTGGCACTCTTTTCGGTTTGCATCGCAAGGCTTAGTGTCGGCATTCAAATCCGAGCTTAACATGAAGGTGCATTGCTGTTTAGCGGTGGTTGTGCTAGTTGCCGCTGCCGTGTTCAGACTTCCGCTGGCCAGTTGGATGTTGCTGCTGTTCTCGATCACGCTTGTCCTAACTGCCGAACTGCTCAATACGGCAATTGAAGCGACGGTTGATCTGATCTCGCCAGAGATTCATCCACTGGCTAAGAGAGCAAAAGATACCGCCGCAGGAGCTGTGCTTCTCACGGCGGTGTTTGCTGTCTTAGTCGGGATCTATGTTTTTTACCAGCCTGTGATGGACTGGATTAGCGGACTTATGTCATAATCAGGATACAAAATCAATTCAGGGGAGAGGCGGACCCGCGTTTTGCGATTCCGCCTCTTTCGTTACTGAATAATTTTGAAGTGAGTTATGTACCCGAATATATCTCATGAAGTACGCTGATAAAATTTAGTGCATGCTGAGAAAATAACGATAAACGAAACTAATTAGATGTTTACGAAGTGAGTTTTGTTGAAGTGATAACAGGAAGTTACGATAAACAAAACAGAGCGTATGCTTACGAAGTGAGTTTTGTGCGAAGAAAAATCAACGAAGTCAATACTCACAAAACTTTAGGAGGACAAAATATGGATTCTACTCTTCTTATGCAAGAGGCGATTAAAGCACGAGCTAAAGCTTACATTCCATATTCCCGATTCGGAGTGGGAGCTGCCCTTCTTGATCAGGATGGTCATATTCACCACGGCTGTAATGTGGAAAATGCTGCTTTTGGCCCAACCAACTGTGCGGAACGGACAGCATTATTCCGTGCGATTGCGGATGGACATGCTGTTGGTTCTTTTAAAGCAATTGCCGTAGTAGCTGACTCTGACGGCCCCGTTTCACCTTGCGGTGTGTGCCGGCAAGTAATGATTGAGTTGTGTTCACCAGATATGAAGGTTATTCTTGGAAACATGAAGGGTGATATCGTTGAGACTACGGTGGGAGAATTGCTTCCAGGCGCTTTTGGTCCCGTAGATCTAAAGCAAGGACAAGCTTCAGAATAAAATGAGGTTTTGATTTAATGCCTGTGCCCGTATAAAGGCAAATTAGGCATAGTTAGACGAAGGTTGCTACTTTAATTGCACAATGTACAGTTAAATTGCTACTCTTTCCCACAAAAATGAATTTAGTTGCAGATAGTACAATTAAATTTATGATAAAGTCCATATTAGGCTCTTAAGACAGGATTTAATTGCACAGAATACAACTAAAGCACCAAAACATAAACTCAAACTAAAATTAGTTGTACAAAATACAATTAAAAGTGTTCTAGTTCTACCAAGTTAGGCTAAACTGGTGCAAACTATGTGTTATTAGAGTAATATTACGAGGTAAGCGCCGCGGCAAAAGCCGCCAGCGATTCTTTGCCCATCGTAACTTGAAACCCTGCCTGTAAGCTGCATCTCAGTAATTTTTCTCCATGGTGAGCTTAATGCGAACCGTGTTAATAAGCGACAGTGAAGCGTGTCCCCAACAGGGGACAAAAGCGCTCATACACAACCGTCCCTCTAATCCCGTCGAACGTTGCAGGTACGCCTATTTTCGGGTGTCCAGAGGGTCGGGGCCCTTGGGGTCCCCCTTGGCTGAGGGAGATTCAGGGGGAGCGAAAAAGCTTTTAAAAAAAGATTGAATGATTGAAAAAGATTGAACTAGAAGGTAAGTATGGAAGGAAGATAATATGAAATTCAAATCAGGATTTGTCGCAATTATCGGCAGACCAAACGTAGGTAAATCAACACTCATGAATCAGGTCATTGGCCAGAAGATTGCCATCATGTCGGATAAGCCACAGACAACCAGAAACAAAATTCATGGTGTTTACACAACAAACACTTCACAAATCGTATTCCTGGACACACCGGGGATTCATAAAAGACAGTCCAAGCTAGGCGACTACATGAACCAGACTGCAATGAGTACACTGGGTGAAGTAGAAGCTGTGTTATTCCTTGTGGATGCGTCAGAGGGCTTGGGCGGTGGAGACCGTTACATTGCCGAGCAATTAAATGGTCTGAAGACACCGGTGATTCTGGTGCTCAACAAGATCGATAAAATAGAGCCGGAAGCTCTGCTCCCGCTTATGGCTCAATATAACAAGCTGCATGATTTTGCCGAAATTATTCCGATTTCTGCGAAGATGGGCAGCAATGTTAACACGCTGTTAGAGCAGGTTGCCAAGTACTTGCCGGAAGGCCCTCAGTATTATCCGGAAGATCAAATCACGGATCACCCCGAGCAATTTGTCTGCGCGGAATTAATCCGGGAGAAAATTCTGCATTTGACTCGTGAAGAAGTGCCGCACTCTATTGCTGTAGCCATCGAAGATATGAAGGTTGAGCCTAATGGAGTAGTACATGTTTCAGCTGTTATTTTTGTTGAGCGTGATTCCCAAAAGGGAATTATTATCGGCAAGCAAGGGGCAATGCTGAAAGAGGTCGGCAGACGGGCTCGGACAGATATTGAGAACCTGCTGGGTTCGAAGATTTTTCTGGAGCTATGGGTAAAAGTGAAAAAAGATTGGCGCAATCAGGACCGCGTTCTGCGGGATTTGGGCTTCCATAAAGACCTTTAAGTTAATTCCGTTATTCCTCGTTTGGTAGGAATTGCAAGGATAGAACCTGCTCCATCGCACCATCCTAATTCTTGATAAGAGACATCGTCTTTCCCAAGAAAGGATGAATACGAATGCGAAACTTTTCGTGGAAGTATTTTGCAATGACAGGAGACGTCGATGCTTACCTGCTGTATAAGGAAGCTGGCCATCCGCTTGAAGATAGTGGATTACAGCTAGTGGAGGAAGAGAAGGCCTGTGATGAAGAAGCGCAATAAGGACTGGTTGCTTGCCGAATGGTTGGGGGAAGAGGCATGCTACACAGGGTGGAAGGGATCGTCATCCGCAGCATGGACTACGGCGAGGGGAACGCAATTATTACGCTTTGCACCGAGAACGCGGGAAAAGTAGGGGTTCTGGTGCGTGGCGCAAAGAAGGTCAAAAGCCGCCATGCTGCATTGATCCAACTGTTCACCGTTGGGGAATTTGTTTTTTTTAGAAATAATGGAGGACTTGGGACACTGAATTCTGGCGAAATTACGAAGTCTCACCATCCGCTGCGTGAGGATTTGATCAAAGCTGCTTATGCGTCTTATGCGTGTGAACTGCTTGATCGTGTTCTGCATGATGAGGAAACGGGAAGCTTCTGGTTTCGCCAGCTTACGGCCTGTCTTAATGCACTTGAAGAGGACAAGGAACCCGGCGTTATCATAAATGTCTTTGAAATGAAAATCTTACAGGCAGCCGGTTATGGTCCTGAATTCGATTCTTGTGTAATTTGTGGTGCCGAGAAGCCGGATGATCAACTGCTGGTCAGCCCTCGCCTTGGAGGAGCACTGTGCCGCAGTTGTAAACATAATGACCCTCCAGCCATGGAGGTCTCTGCTCGTGCGTTGAAGCTGCTGCGATTATTCGCCAGACTTGACCTAACTAGACTAGGCAATGTGGATGTAAAGGAAAGCAGCCGGGATGAGCTGAAAAAAATTATGCGCGCCTTTATGGATGTGCAACTCGGATTAAAGCTGAAGTCACAAAGTTTCCTAGACCAGCTCGACAAGTACAAGATTTGACGAAAACTGATTTTTCCGTTACTATAGGATCAGTTTATTATATGATCGTCGTTATGCTCCAATTGGGGAGAGGCGTGCATTGATCGGGAAAGTAGTGGACTGTATTGTCGTTATTCAGCGAGCTGGGGGCAGTGGAAGCCTAGCGGGACAACGTTCATGAACATGGCACCCGGGAGTACGGATGCGGCGAATGAAAGTGGATTTCGTTCTTGTCTTGGCAGCAAACTTGCTCATACAAGGTATGAAATCAAGTAGGGTGGAACCGCGGGAGAATAAGTTAAGCTCTCGTCCCTATGTCTGTTAATCAGGCATGGGGGCGGGGGCTTTTTGTTGCTGTCAGGAGCTAAAAGTGCCGCCTCCATGGTAGAAAGTTTTAGGCAAGCTGTTGTAAAAAACTTGTAAAGCGAAGGAGACGGTATTATGAACTTCCAGCAGATGATTTTGACACTGCAGCAGTTCTGGGCTGAACAGAACTGTATCATCGTACAGCCTTATGACACAGAAAAAGGCGCCGGCACGATGAACCCTATGACTTTTTTACGCTCGCTAGGTCCTGAGCCTTGGAGAGTGGCTTACGTAGAGCCTTCACGTCGTCCCTCCGATGGTCGTTATGGAGAGAACCCGAACCGTCTGTATCAGCATCACCAATTCCAAGTAATCATCAAACCCTCACCAGATAACATTCAAGAGATCTATTTGGATAGCTTGAAAGCACTCGGTATTGATCCGCTCTTGCATGACATCCGTTTTGTAGAGGATAACTGGGAGAATCCGTCACTGGGCTGTGCAGGTCTGGGATGGGAAGTATGGCTGGACGGTATGGAGATCACTCAATTTACTTACTTCCAGCAGGTAGGTGGCATCGAAGCTAACCCTGTTGCTGTAGAAATCACTTACGGTATGGAGCGCTTAGCCTCTTACATTCAGGATAAAGAAAATGTGTTCGATCTTGAATGGGTAAGCGGTATGACTTATGGTGATGTTTTTCATCAGCCGGAGTTTGAGCATTCTACCTACACTTTTGAAGTATCGGATGTAAAAATGTTATTCTCGCTGTTCAACATGTATGAAGAGGAAGCGCGTAGAGCGATGGAGAAGCATCTTGTGTTCCCAGCCTACGATTATGTGTTGAAATGCTCACATAGCTTTAATCTACTCGATGCACGTGGAGCAATTAGTGTAACTGAACGGACTGGATTTATTACCCGAGTGCGTAATCTTGCCCGCTCCGTAGCGGCAACATATCTTGAGGAACGCGAGAAGCTTGGCTTCCCGCTGCTGAAGAAAGAAGGTGCTGACCGTGTCTAAAGATATCCTGTTTGAGATCGGTCTGGAGGAAATTCCTGCACGTTTTATCCGTGCTGCGATGGAACAGCTGCAGGATAGAATGTCCAAGTGGTTGGATTCTGCACGTATAAACCATGCTGGAGTTACTGCATATGCTACGCCGCGTCGTCTCGCTGTATTTGTTAAGGATGCGGCTGAGAAGCAAGAGGATATTAGTGAAGAGGTCAAAGGACCTTCACGCAAAATCGCGCTGGATGCTAACGGCGACTGGAGTAAAGCTGCACTAGGATTTGCCCGCAGTCAGGGTGTATCTCCAGAGCAATTTACGTTTAAAGAGCTAGCTGGCGTGGAATATATTTATGCCACAAAAAATAGTGCGGGTGTAGAGACTGCTTCTTTGCTCACAGAAGGACTTCTGGGTATTGTAAATGCGATGACTTTCCCGAAAAACATGCGCTGGGGAGCTTACGATTTTAAATTCGTTCGTCCGATTCGCTGGATGGTTGCTCTTTTTGGTAAAGAGATCATTGATTTGGAGATTACGGATGTAAAAGCGGGTAATGTGAGCCGTGGACATCGTTTTCTGGGTACAGAGACTGTAATCTCGGAGCCTGCACAATATGTGGAGAGCATGCGTGCGCAGCATGTACTTGTGGATGTGAAGGAACGGGAAACGCTTATCCTGGATCAAATCAACAAATTGGCTGAAGAGAAAAGCTGGACGATTGCGATTAAAGAAGATCTTTTGGAAGAAGTACTGTTCTTGGTAGAAACACCAACCGTGCTCTTTGGAACCTTTGATCCATCTTTCTTAGAGATTCCTCAGGATGTGCTGATTACCTCGATGCGTGAGCATCAGCGTTATTTCCCTGTTTTTGATGCAGCTGGCAAGCTACTGCCATTCTTTGTAACTGTACGAAACGGGAATGCAGAATCCTTGGATGTTATCGCTAAGGGAAATGAAAAAGTGCTTCGTGCTCGTCTATCAGATGCCAAATTCTTCTATCAAGAAGATCAAAAGATGAAGATTGACGATGCGTTAGCCAAGCTTGAGAACATTGTTTACCATGAAGATTTGGGCAGCGTAGGGGATAAGGTGCGCCGTATTCGCCAAATCTCTGATCGTCTGGCTGTGAAGCTTGGACTGTCAGCTACTGCTGTGTCCGAAGTAAGTCGCACTGCGGATATTTGTAAATTTGACCTTGTCACACAAATGGTTTATGAATTTCCTGAGCTGCAAGGAACAATGGGTGAAGATTATGCACGTAAAGCAGGCGAGCCTGAGACTGTGGCAAAAGCGATCTTCGAGCATTATCAGCCACGATTTGCAGGAGATGCTGTACCTTCAACAGAAGCGGGTTCAGTAGTCAGCATAGCAGACAAAATTGATACGATTGTTGGCTGCTTCTCCATCGGCATCATCCCGACAGGTTCTCAGGATCCATATGCGCTGCGCCGTCAGGCTGCAGGAATTGTTCAAATTGTGCTTGAGCATAAATTGCCAATTACGCTGCGTGAAATTTTTGAAGCGGCGATTGAAATTCATGAAAATTCAGGAAATACGAAACATTCTGGAGATGAACTACGTATAAACCTGTACGAGTTCTTCGGTCTGCGTGTAAAACGTCTTTTATCTGACAATGTACGCTATGATGTTGTGGACGCTGTTACAGCGGCTGGTTTTGACGACGTAGTAGATGTTGTGGGCAGAAGTCGTGCTCTTATGGCTGCTGTGTCCGACCAAGCAGATTTCAAGATTACCGTGGATTCGCTTACTCGTGTCAGTAATTTGGCAAGTAAAGCAACTAGTGAAGTGATTGATCCTGCTTTACTTAAAGAAGATGCCGAAATGCAGCTTTTCAATACATGGCAGGAGCTTCACACACCTTACCTTGAAGCTATGGCGGCAAAAAATGCCGAAGAAGCACTTCGGATTCTTTCGGGTCTAAAAGACGCCGTTACAACATTTTTTGATTCCGTTATGGTTATGGCTGAGGACGAGCAAGTGCGTGCTAACCGTTTGGCTCTGCTTGCTGGTATTGATGCTGACTCCAAGTCGTTCGCTGATTTCGCGAAGCTTGTCTGGTAATTTTAATCAAGAAAATTTGAATCTTATGGTATAGAATGTTGGTTTGGGGTATAAATATACGGAACGGTGCCAATGCGTCATTTGACATCCGTTCCGTATTTATGCTTAGAAAGAAGGATTTCTTGCGGAGAGGGCGTATATATATTACACGGGAAATTGGTGATGATCATGGAGAAGTCCCAGTCTAGAACGATAGTGGTGGATGGGGATGCTTGTCCGGTCAAAAAAGAGATCGCTGAGGTAGGTCGCACCTTTGGTGTTCCGGTACTTATGGTATCTTCTTATGACCATGCACTGAAAGCTGAAGAGGGTGTAACGGTTGTGCAGGTGGATCGAGGAGATCAGAGTGCCGATCTATATATTGCCAATCATATTACTGCAGGAGATGTGGTACTGACTCAAGATTATGGTCTTGCGGCACTTGCACTAGGTAAACGATGCAGTGTGCTTTCATTTCGTGGTCAGGAATACGACAATTCCAAGATGGATTTTATGTTGGAGGGAAGACATGCCAGGGCCGTGGAACGAAGACGGGGACATTATTCCAAGGGTCCAAAACCCATAACGGCAGAAGAAAAAACTTATTTTCAACATAAACTGACAAAACTTTTAATACTTTTGCAGGAGAATGTGTAGCAATAGCGAATTATATTTATTTGTTAAGAGATGAAGGTGGTTGAAGTGGCTAGCGGACACGGCAATATTCCGGAAGAGGTTATCGAAAGCGTGCTTGCGCGTCATGATATAGTCGATACAGTCGGTAAGGTTGTTCATTTGTCCAAGCAGGGGAAATATTTATGGGGCCTCTGCCCGTTCCATTCGGAGAAAACCCCTTCCTTTACTGTTACCCCCGACCGGGGAGTATTTCATTGCTTTGGCTGCGGTATGGGTGGAAATGCCATCAAATTTAGGATGGAAATCGAAGGATTAACCTTCCCCGAAGCTGTCAGAATAATGGCTGAAGAAAGTGATATTCCCGTTCCAGAAGGTAAGGGAGGTATGATGTCTCCCCCTGATCCGGAACGCGACCGGTTGATTCAAGCTTATGAATGGTCGGCAAAGTTCTATCATTACTTGCTGAAGAATACGGAACACGGCAAAGCCGCTATGGACTATTTAAGAGGCCGGAACTTCAGTGATAAAATGATTGACCAGTTTCAGATCGGATATGCTCCGGACCGCTGGGATACTTTGCTGCAGTTTTTGGAGAAGCGAAATTTTGACCTTGCGGAAATGGAGAAAGGCGGACTTCTGTCAGCCCGCGGTGAGGGCAAAGGCTATTTGGATCGTTTCCGTGGCCGGATTATTTTTCCGATTGCCAACCGTACAGGCAAGGTAATCGCATTCGCCGGAAGAATACTTGGAGAGGGTCAACCTAAGTATTTAAATTCTCCGGAGAGTAGATTGTTTAACAAAAGCCGGATATTGTACAATTTGCACCAGTCCAAAGCATCCATTCGCAAAACTCGACAAATCGTCCTGTTTGAAGGATACGGAGATGTCATCTCATCCTGGGAAGCGGGTGTGCATAACGGCGTAGCAACGATGGGAACGTCCTTGACGGAGGGTCATGTGGCACTTATGAAGAGCCTGGCTGATGAAATTATACTGTCTTACGACGGAGACCGGGCGGGACAAGCAGCAGCCATGAAGGCCATTCCGATGCTTGAAGGCAGCGGCCTGCGTGTAAAGATCGCCTTACTGCCAAGCGGGGTGGATCCGGATGAATTTATCTCCAAGCATGGAGGAGAAAGATTTAAAGATCAGGTTATTGATTCAGCAGTTTCATCCATAAAATTTAAGCTTATATATCTGAAAAAAAACCATATACTCCTAGAGGAAGATGGCAAAATCGCCTATGTCAAGGAAGCCTTAGAAGTTATTGCTTCACTGCATTCCTCAACAGAGCGAGAGGTTTATCTGAAGGAAATCGCTGCTGAACTCGAACTTTCATATGATAGTTTGAAGCAGGATTGTAATTTACTTAGGGCATCGATGCAAAAAAACATCCCTGAAGGGGATAATAACGACAAAAGGTGGAATAATGGTAGGCATAAAAAAGGGCAGGTGCAGACACCGACCTTACTACCCGCTTATCATGTCGCGGAACGGCGTCTATTGTCCTTTATGATTCAGGACCCGGAAGCCGCCACGTATGTGGGCGAACGCCTCGGAGAAGATTTCAACATCGTTGATCATGCGGCAATTGCTGCTTATCTATATGCCTATTACGCGCAAGGCAAACCACCCGGCATTAGTCGGTTTCTATCATCACTTCAGGATGATCGTCTGGAAAAAACTGCGACATCAATATCCATGATGGATACCCCTCCGGACTGGAATATGCAGGTTCTAGATGATTGTATTCGTGAAGTGCGGAAATACCCACTGCAACGCAAAATGGAACAGAAGCGTGAAGAGATGATTCAGGCTGAAAAGTCAGGTGACTTTTTGCGTGCGGCACAAATAGCAAGTGAGATTATAGCCCTAGAGAGACAATGACATGTTGACAGGATGTACCTAGGGAGGAGGGAGTCGAATTATGGCGAACGATCAGCATACTGAATTGGAAGCAGAATTTACTTTGGATCAGGTGAAGGATCAGCTCATTGAGCAAGGTAAGAAAAGATCATCATTAAATTACAAAGATATTATGGAGAAATTATCGCCGTTTGATCAAGACCCCGAGCAAATGGAGGAGTTCTACGAGCAACTCAGTGATTTGGGAATTGAGGTTGTAAACGAGAACGATGAAGAGGTTAACAGCCTCCGACCAAGCGAGGATAATGAGGATAAAGACAGCGATGATTTCAGCTTTGATGACGATCTGTCACTGCCACCAGGGATCAAGATTAATGACCCTGTCCGTATGTATCTAAAAGAAATCGGACGCGTTCCTTTGTTGTCGGCTGACGATGAAGTTGAGCTTGCTATGCGGATTAAGAATGGCGATGAAGAAGCTAAACGCCGTCTTGCAGAAGCGAACCTGCGTCTCGTAGTAAGTATCGCGAAACGTTATGTCGGACGCGGTATGCTGTTCCTGGATCTGATTCAGGAAGGTAATATGGGTCTGATCAAAGCAGTAGAGAAATTTGACCATAATAAGGGATTCAAATTTAGTACGTATGCTACTTGGTGGATTCGCCAGGCCATCACTCGTGCGATTGCGGATCAGGCGCGTACCATTCGTATTCCTGTACACATGGTGGAAACGATCAACAAGCTGATTCGGGTTTCTCGCCAATTGCTGCAAGAACTGGGACGTGAACCTTCCCCAGAGGAAATTGCGGCTGAGATGGAACTGACGGTTGAGAAAGTTAGAGAGATCATGAAGATTGCCCAAGAACCTGTATCCTTGGAAACACCAATTGGTGAAGAAGATGACTCTCATCTGGGAGATTTCATTGAGGATCAGGAAGCATTGGCTCCTGCGGATGCAGCGGCTTATGAACTCCTGAAGGAACAACTGGAGGATGTGCTGGACACGCTCACGGAGCGTGAAGAGAATGTACTTCGCCTGCGTTTTGGCCTTGATGATGGACGGACAAGAACGCTTGAAGAAGTCGGCAAGGTGTTTGGTGTTACCCGGGAACGGATTCGCCAGATCGAAGCCAAAGCATTGCGCAAACTTCGTCACCCTAGCCGTAGTAAACGGCTTAAGGATTTCCTTGAATAGTATTTCATGAACTGGACCTTCTGCTGCTCAGTGGCAGGAGGTTCTTTTATTTGAATTTACGCTGGTAAAAAATGTGTTGACCTTGTGTATCTGGAAAGAAGGATGAACCAGTGAATTTGGAAAAACGCGACATCATTATAAAAGAGATTCAGTATTGGAGAAAAAGCCGGTTGCTGCCAGAGCAGTATTGCGATTTCTTAACCAATCTGTATGACGATGAGGATGCGAATAAGGATAACAATCCAATTTCGCTGAGAAATTTACAGCAGGGAAGCATCAAAATTTGGCTGTTTTCTTTTGGAATTATTTCCTTGATTTTCTTGATTAGTCTTTATTTTAGCGTTTTTCCTTGGCCTTTGCAACTTGCAACCGCACTATCTGTATTAATTATTTGTTATGGATACTCCGCCGTTTATAAGGACCGGAACAATGTTATCAGTCTTATCCTAGCGGGGCTGGGCAGTGTTTTAACGCTTGGTTTTGGGCTATGGCTGATTGATTTGCATGATCTGGATCCTCAGCTCTGGAGGCCTATTCTAATTGGGTGCTGCGGCTTGTTATGGTGTATTTTGGGATTTTTACTCCGGATAGGTTTGTTGCAGTACTGTGGTTTTGCTTTTTGGGCATTACTGTATGCAGGGTTCTTCGGTGGAAGAAGCCCGGAAGCCTCTATATTTGAACTGGAGTTCCTATGGCTGCCATTGTGTGTGCTGATGGTATGGTTAAGCTGGCTTTTGCATCATAAGGTAAGGGGTGTTGCCAGTGTTTATTTTGCAGTGGGAGTATCGCTTTGGATCATGCCAGAGCTTGACGCTCTTTTATTAAGACAGGATTATCCGCAGTGGATTTCATTGATGCTGATCCTAAAGATTGCAGCAGGGTTAGCTTTGTTGTTTGGGTTTCGAAAAAAATGGATAACGTGGGTGGCAACATGAACAATGTGAAATTATCAGATCGGCTTCAGCAATTGCTGGAGCAAATTCCGCAAGGAAGCAGATTAGCAGATATCGGTTCCGATCATGCCTTGCTTCCTGTGGCCGCTGTCGAAAGCGGTAAGGCTGTGTTTGCAATTGCAGGTGAAGTAAACCCGGGTCCCTTTGATGCTGCTTGTAAGGGCGTTGCAGAGGCTGGACTAGGGAAGGTGATCTCGGTGCGCCGAGGAGACGGCCTTGAGGTTCTGGAACCTGGTGAAGTCAATTGTATCACGATTGCTGGTATGGGAGGCGCATTAATTGCCGCGATTCTGGACCGGGGTCAAAGCCAAGGTAAGCTAAAGGATGTTACAACCCTTTTGCTTCAGCCGAATGTAGGCGAGGATATTTTGCGCCGCTGGTTATTAAATAATAAATGGGTACTCGTAGCTGAGAGAATTTTGGAAGAAGACGGGAAGTTATATGAAGTATTGACGGCTGTACCAGAAAATACGGACGCTGGAATTACAAATGAAAGTGTATATCGTGACTTAACCTTGGGGGATTCCACTAAGGTCCTTGGGCAAGAGGCCTTGCTGCAAATGGGACCATGGCTGCTTCAAGCGCCAAATGCTGTGTTTTTTGCTAAGTGGCAGGGTGAGATTCAGAAATTGGAAGGCATTTTAACATCGTTGTCACGTTCAGAACTAGAATCTGCTGAGAATAAACGGAAACAGATTCAAGGTCAGATCAGGGAAATTACGGAGGTGCTACAATGTTTGCCAAGGGACAAACAGTAATTCAGTATATGGAGCAACTGGCTCCTAAGCATTTAGCTGAGGATTGGGACAAAATTGGCCTTCAACTGGGCACGCTGCAAAAAGAAATAACTAATGTATTAGTTGCTTTAGATGTGAATGATGAGGTAGTTGAAGAAGCGATTCGTCTAGGCTGCAATTTGATTATTGCGCATCATGCGATTATTTTCCGTCCATTGCAAGGAATCCAGACAGACACACCGACGGGCAAAATGTATGAAAAATTAATCAAGAATGACATTGCGGTGTACATCAGCCACACGAATCTGGATGTTACCGAGGGTGGAATGAATGATTGGATGGCGGAAGCTCTTGGCATAGAAAACGGAGTACCCATCAAAGACATTCATTCAGAGCAATTATCAAAGCTGGTAGTATTTGTGCCGAAGGATCATCATCAGAAGGTTCTGGATGCTATCCTGAATGCTGGAGCAGGGGCAATTGGCAACTATAGTCATTGCAGCTTCAATATCGAGGGATACGGTACTTTTATTCCAGGAGAAGGCACGGATCCTTATATCGGGGAAAAAGGTAAGATGGAACGTGCCGAGGAAATTCGTATTGAGACGATCGTCCCGCACTCCATCCGCAATAAAGTGGTGCAGGCTATGCTTAAGGCCCATCCTTATGAAGAGGTTGCCTATGATTTATATTCAATGGATCTTAAGGGCCGCAGCTTAGGACTTGGGAGGGTAGGAAAGCTCAAAGAGCCTACAACCCTTGGACAATTCGTGGAGACGGTAAAAAAAGGTCTGAAGGTAGACCATGTACGGGTTGTTGGTGATTTGGACCGTCCGATTCGTAAAGCCGCTGTTCTCGGTGGCTCGGGTGGAAAGTATTATAACAGTGCTATTTTCCGTGGTGCGGATGTCCTGGTTACTGGGGATCTGGATTATCATACAGTTCAGGATGCTGCGCTCGCCGGAATCACTCTGATTGATCCGGGACATAATGCGGAGAAGATCATGAAAGAGAAAGTAGCGGAGTGGATGGCTGGAAAATTGGCCGAGCATAAGTATGATACAGCTGTACATGCTTCGCAGGTGAATACGGAGCCATTTAAGTTCCTATAAAATTGCCATTTAATAATGCTTGTGCCAGACATGTGATGTCTGTATAATATATAATGTTGTTCGGAAAGTTTGACAGACAATCGCCGGTGACGTGAAGACGTCACGGGAGGAAAGTCCGGGCTCCATAAGGCAGGATGCTGGATAACGTCCAGTCGGCGCGAGCTGAAGGATAGTGCCACAGAAATGGACCGCCGATGGCCGCCTTAGGGCGGCACAGGCAAGGATGGAACCGAGGTGTAAGAGACCCCGAGGAACGCTGGTGACTTCGTTCCTGGTAAACCCCATCTGGAGCAAGACCTAATGAGACGCAGCTGAATAAGCAGCCTTAGCCTGAGGCGCGTCTAGGTTGGTCGCTGGAGCTGTGCAGTAATGTATGGCCTAGATAGATGATTGTCGCTTATGGTGGGAGGGTAGTTCCCGATCGAACCACGACGAGCACAGAACCCGGCTTACGGCAAACTTTCCTAACTGCAACGTTATAATAACAACACCATACAAACGGCGACGTATCCCGGTAACCCGGCTACGTCGCCTTTTTTGTTGCAAACAAATGCGGATAAGGCAAATATATAAAGCAGTGAATGCGTGAAAATGCAGGTGTTTAGAAATGTGAGATGCAGAAATTGGATTTTTTAAAAGAATTGCTAGCGGCAGATGGGCTGATGACTGGTGGTTGATGAGCTGATGGCTGATGGCTGGTGGTTGATGAGCTGATGACTGGTGGCTGGTGGTTGATGAGCTGATTGTTGATGGCTGGTGGCTGGTGGTTGATGAGCTGATGGGCTGATGACTGGTGGTTGATGAGCTGATGGCTGATGGCTGATGGCTGATGGCAGATGGCAGATGGTTGATGGGCTGATGAGCTGATATGCTAACGGACCGAGATGCAGCTATTTGTGTATTTTATGCCTTTTTGGAGGAGTTTCGGACTGGAGAGCCGTTATTCGGCATAAACAGGGTGGATATCGGGCGTTTTGAATCCAATAGTGACTATGGAGTCCGATAGCAAACTAAATGAGCGGAATTGATGCAAATAAGAGCGCTGGGGTCCGATACGAACCTCCCGAACTCCCGAACTCAGAACTCCAGAACTCCAGAACTCCAGAACTCCAGAACTCCAGAACTCCAGAACTCCAGAACTCCAGAACTCCAGAACTCCAGAACTCCATAGTTACTTTGACGCCAGAATTAGATTAGTAGCTAGCAAACTGCGCAATGCGGAGCTTGGCTAATCTTCTGCGGGAAGATTGGAGTTAGTAGCAAAATATCAATTGTAACCTCTGGCTGTAACTTCGCTGTGAAATCGGATTAGTTGAATGGCAGATGTGTTGAGTAACTAAAGGATGTTTGGTGATGCCGACGGCGAAATGTGGGAATGCGATATGTGATGTGTAAAAATTGCTGAATGGGGAAATACGAAAATGAGATGTGTAGAGAGGCTGAAATGTGGAATGCGATATATGACGAGCAAAAATTGCTGAATGTGGAAATAGGAAAATGTGATCTGTAGAGGCGCTGAAATGTGGAAATCAGAAATATGACGTGTGAAAATCGCTGAATGTGAAATGTGAAGATACGAAATAAGCTGAGCAGAAACGCTCAATGTGGAATTGCGAAATGAGATTTGCAAAAATGCTAAAAGTAGAAATGCGAAAATTTGATTTGCAGAAATGCGTAAAGGTAACATTCTGCAAATGCGCAAAAGTGAAAACGCAGAAATCTGCTCACAAAAAATGGCTTCTCCGGCCAATAAAGGATGGAGAAGCCGTTTTAATTAGCTATCGTGGCTATTGATTATGAGCAGTTATTCACGACCGAACGATGTTTTGATTTTGCTGCCATTGAACCAATGCTTTCTCTAGACGTTGAACAGCAACAGGAACTAGTTCGGGTGGCGTATGCGTGAAGTTAAGGCGCATTTTGCTTTTGTGAGGCTCCGCTGAATAGAATACCTCTCCTGGAACAAACGCTACTCCGTTTTCCACTGCCAGCGGGAGTAATTCCTTAGTGTTAATCTCTTCGGAAAGTGTAAGCCATAGGAACATGCCGCCTCTTGGTTCAAGGAAATATGCTCCTTCCCAGTTATGTGATCTGAGCTCCGCGGACAGGAGCTTCATACGCGAATGATACTCTCTTGAGATGAGGCGGATATGCTGCTCAATATCAAAATGTAATAGCAGTTCATCTAAAGCACGCTGGTCGATGGTGCTGGAATGCAGATCGGCTGCTTGCTTCGCCTTGGCGATGGTCTTGATTAGTTCGGAATCGCCGATAATCCAACCCGTGCGCAGGGCAGGGGCGACGATTTTGGAGAAGGTCCCTGTGTAGACTACACAATAATCCCCGCCGAAGCTTCTATCGATGGAGGCTAGTGAGGGGGGATATAGAGTTTTATCTTCATCAAAGGTTATTTCTCCATAGGGATTGTCCTCTAGAATAAGAACACTGTAACGGCGGCAGATTTCAACCACCTGCTCGCGGCGCTCTTTACTCCAGGTTGCTCCAGACGGATTGTTGAAGGTCGGAACTGCGTAGAGCAGTTTTGGCCGATGTACCCGAATCTGCTCCTCCAATTGATCTGGCAGAATGCCATGTTCGTCGTTTGGTATCGTATGAATAGCAGCCCGGTAAGAACCGAGTACCTGTAGTGCTGCCAGATAGGTGGGCGCTTCCACAAAAACTGCATCGCCGGGATCCAGCAATATTTTGCATAACAGATCTATAGCTTGCTGTGAGCCTGTAGTCAGCACCATCTCAGAGGATGTAACCGGGATGCCTTGCCGGGTAAGTCTTTCAGCGATTTTGTCACGTAGTGGAGTAAAACCCTCGGTTAGCCCATATTGAAGCGCTGAGGTATCGCTGGAGAGCACACGATTATAGGCATCGCGTACGGCCTCCAAGGGAAACAAATCCTCCCCAGGCAGCCCGCCTGCAAGTGAAATGATGTCATTGCCCTGTGTAACTTTTAGAATCTCCCGAACTGCTGATGATCCTAGATGATTGGCTGCCGTTGAGTATTTGATATCCATAAATTAGTTCTCCACCTTTCGATTTGATGCTATCATAATAGGAGCGCTGTATAACAGTAAAGCGTTGAATATAACAGTGGAGGTGAAGGGTTCATGCATATCGATTTGAATCGCAGCGGCAGCAAAACTCTGCCCCATCAAATCAGTGAAACCCTCAGTCAGCGGATCTCATCAGGACTGCTTCAGCAAGGTGTCCGGCTGCCCTCCGTTAGAAGTCTAGCTATAACATTGAACGTGAGTCAGGTTACAGTAAGCAAGGCTTACGATATGCTTGAGAGACGAGGACTTATTTACTGCAGACAGGGCAAAGGCTGCTTTGTAGCCGATCCAACCCATAATAGACGTCACGAAGAGGGTTGCTGGCAGGATTTATATGATGATTATTTGCCGCGGGCTCAGCTTTGGCGGAATTTTGATGTTTCGGAAGTGAAATATCCCTTTCATTTAGCCGCCATCCACAGTGAGCTGCTGCCGCTTCACGATATTGGTGACACCTACGCGTCCTTGGTCAAAGAGCAACCGGAGCTTATGGCGACCTACGGGAATTTTCAGGGAGATCTTAAGCTGCGGAATGTCATGAGAGAACATTTGAAATCGCGTGGGATTTCGCTAACTTCTTCCGATTTGATGATAACCAGCGGGACCCAGCAAGGCATTGATCTGGTGGCTCGTACATTTGTTGGTCCTGGAGATACAGTCTATCTTGAGGCGCCTAGCTATACTGGTGCTATTGATGTATTTGCGGGACGAGGTGCAGAGATGATTTTTGTACCTACGGATAGTGAAGGGATGCGGGTGGATGTTCTTACAAAAATGTGTGATCAAAGACCCCCAAAGCTAATTTATACCATCCCTACTTTTCAAAATCCAAGCGGCGTAACTATGAGCATCACAAGAAGGCAACGACTGCTGGAATTAGCGCGCAGCTACCGTTGCCTCATTGTTGAGGATGACCCATTTAGTGATTTATATTTCCATGCACCTCCACCTAGGGCGATTAAATCAATGGATCCCGATGGACATGTAGTCTATATGAAAAGCTTTAGCAAAGTACTTGCTCCTGGTTGCCGAATCGCCTGTGTAGCAGCAGAAGGAAATATTCTATCCCGGCTGATCGCCGCTAAATCTGCGAGTGACCTAGGAAGTCCCTTGCTGACACAGAAGGCTGTATTACCCTTCATCGCTGAAAAATACGACGCCTACGCAGCACAGCTACGAATTACACTGCGTGGTCGTATGGAAAAGGCGGCGAAGCTTCTGAAGCTGTACGCGCCGCCTGGAGTGAACTATATGCTACCAGAGGGAGGACTTAATCTCTGGCTGGAGCTGCCCCCTTCTCCTGATATCGCAAGCCTGCATGACTTGGCGGAACAGGAGAGCATTTCTTTTTTACCCGGTGATGTCTGTTACTCTGCGGAAACGCCTTCCCGCCACATCCGTCTTTGCTATTCTCAAATGAAGGAACCGGAGATGGAGGAAGGGTTGCAGCGGTTTCTTCACTTACTTGGCCGGTTTTTGCAATGACACGGTTAAGGGGTGTTATTTGTTCTTTGTTTTAATTGATTCATTTGCTGGCGTACATGTTGAGGGAAAAGCTGCAATGGGACTTGATTGCCGCTTGCCGCTTGTAGCGTTTTATAAATATCGACCTGACCCCAGCCAAAATATTTATCATGGCCGGAAGTTCCCAGATCCACAGCGTTTTTGGTCATAAGGTCCATAACTTCCTTATTCGTCAGATTAGGATTTAGTGAACGTACCAGACCCGCCAGCGCAGCGACATGGGGACTGGCCATTGACGTGCCGGATAAAGCGGCATATTGACTGTCCGGATAGGTGCTTGCGATGCTTTCTCCGGGTGCAGCGACATCAATATAATCGCCGTAGTTGGAGAAGGAGGCTTTTTCCCCTGAAGCATTTGTAGCAGCCACTGCAATCACTTCGGGATAAGCTGCAGGGTATCCAGGCCGCTCTGTATTATCATTGCCTGCTGCAGACACAAGCACGATGTCCCGGTCATAGGCGTATTTAATCGCATCATGAAGGAACTGAGAGTCGGCATAATTCCCTAAACTTAAGTTAATAACCTTTGCACCATTGTCAGCTGCCCATATGATACCTTCTGCTACGGAATAAGTCGTTCCGGCACCTGAGTTATCTAGCGCTTTTACAGGGAGGATCTTATTGTACCAGCTGATGCCAGCTACACCTTCCCCGTTGTTAACAAGTGCGCCAATGATTCCAGATACATGTGTACCGTGACCTACATCATCCTCGGGTGTGGAACCATTGGTAATGGCATTATAACCAGTTAAAAGCTTACCTTGTAAATCAGGATGATTAATCTGTACTCCCGTATCCACCACGGCCACAACCACTTCTTTGCTGCCTTTGGAAAGATTCCACCCTAGCTCGGTTTCAATCGCCGGGAGGTTCCATTGGTAAGTGGAGAATAACATGTCGTTAGGAGTGACAGTTCCTTCAGCGTTTTTAGTGATGGTATCATTGGTTAAATACATATAGTGAGGTTCCGTATACTCGGGATGCCATTTGTTGGTGAAATAGGATTTCAGCTGATAGTAGGTCATCTTCTCAGAGCGAAAGATATAGGCATATCCCAGCTTGCGTGGCTGCTTGCAGTGGATATCGGCGACTATCGTCTGGAGCTGTCCTTGAGTCGGAGCATTTCCCTGAAAACGGACTACAATTTCATTCTCATAAAAATGGCTGGCATTTTCGTTATCATGGCCGGTCTTGACCTTAATGTCCTTTAAGTTATCGGTATGGACTGATTCCACATGGTATTTGCCTTCCTTAGGATACGGAATGAGACGCAGGTTCTTCAGCTGATGGTCTGCCACACGCCCAAGCACCTTTTGGTTGATAAGAGCAATAATCCCTACATTTTTCTGTTTGTTCCGCTGAGCGATAAAGTAATATTTTTCTTTACCGATTGTAAACGTTGGAGATTCATAGGATTGATGACCGTGGATTGCTGATTTTGCCGTTTTGAGATATTTTAGAAGCTGCTTGTTCTCCTGTTCGGTTCCTTTTGGAAAAGATGACTTAAAGGTCTCAGTCTTTTGTGTGCGAAAATCGATCCACATCAGCATGGAGATAAACCCGTGGTCTTGCTGCAATCGTTTCGCATACACTGATTTATCATGAATCGAAGACATCCCGTCTGTTTCAGACAGGAGTTTAGTTAAATGTCTACTGACATCGACTCTATTCAGATGATCTGTCGCCTCCACATCCTGGCTTAAGGAGGTTTTCTTTAATGTTTTTTCCTGAGAGGGATTTGGAGGTGAATGCAAAGCTGAAGTTGGAGCCGGATTCTGAACAGCGACTTTAGCGGCATCTCTGGTCGTCCCATTAGTGGCAGGCCGCAGGGCAAAGGTAAGTAACCCAACTGTAAAAGCTGCTGTAACCAAACCTGCAACTGTTAGATTTTTTCGTGACATGATTTCCGCTCCTCTATGCAATGTAATGTCTATAGGTTTAGAAGAGAGCGTATCTTTTATGCATCTTAGAAAAGGATACCTTCCTAACGTTTTTTATGATAATATCAGAGAGAATAAGTATCTCGAATTGTCTTCTTGATTGTGTAAGAGATACCTCATTAGATGTTGTTCTTAATAATTGTTCAGAAGGTTAGACTTCTCTGTGTTCACATCCTGATATTGCAAGAATAAAGAGATACGTCCTTAGGGCGGTTTCTTTCAGAGGATTAACTTTATTGACTACAAGAGCAGGGAATAATAAGGAGGAGCAACCGCTATGTCAGCAGCCAATGTGCAGAAATTATGTGAATCGACGAGAGATAAACTTAAAGTGGTAATCGACAAAATGGAAGTATTTCTAAATGAGCATGCATTGCCTCAGCTTGTAGTTGAGGGAGATGAGGAAACTGTACAATTTTACCAAGGTTTTCTGTCCGATCTTCGTCATCTATTAGTGTTCTCGGAAATGTCATATGAGAAATTAGGCGTTGCGCTGCGTCGTGCGACATTCGATGAATCTTTTGCACAGAAAGCGCTTTATAATGTATATCACTATGGCGTGAACAACTTCTTTTATCCGAAAAATGAAAGCTATTCTGAAGATGGACGTTACGCTTATACAGGTCAGGATGCAATCCGTTTCCGCAAAAAGCCAGTACGTCCCGCACGTGATATCATCCTGGAAATCACCAAAACGTATGAAGATCTTCGCGATGATCTCATTTATTATGAGAACGACTATTTGACCGAGAAACGTATGCAAAATCAGGTTTAACTTCTAAATAGTGATCTAAAGGGATCAGCATTTTGTCATTTTGTAATGACGATGAGCTGGTCCTTTTTTGCGTGGATTGAAAGCCTGTCTCGATACATCAACTGGAAACCACTCTGTCGAATAGCGGGTAAATGGAGCGGACATAATGAAGCCGAGGTGATAATTATGTCGAGTGAAAAACCATTAGTAAAATGTAGCGTGAGCAATTGTCATTATTGGGGCGAGCATAATTTATGCCGGGCTGAAGAAATTGTCATTGAGATCGATAAGCACGTAGGCAATGGTTATAAGGAAGAATATGCTGAAGAAATGACGAATGAAGGTCACCGCGATCATGCCAGTACATCATCTGCAACATGTTGTCTGACGTTTAAGCCGAACGCTTAGGAGGCCGCCAGAATGGACACAGAAAAGGATAATGAATCAAGCTCATCACGGGAACAATCCGGTCCGAGAAAAGTCATTCTTCGTCCGCGGAGAGTGGACTATCCTCGTCGGGACAGAGAGCATCGCGAAGAATACGCTGCTGAGGTAAATCCGGTTCCAATGCAGGTACGGGATGCCCCGCGTATAGTGGAAGAGCGCAAGGACAGTGAAGCGGAATATAGTGGAAGCCGGGTAATGGGGTATGTTGGACTGGGGATGGGAATCGCCTCATTGTTCATCTGGTCCTTTATTCTCGGACCCATCGCTGCCGTAGTTGGTTATTATTCCTATGTCAAAGAGCAAAAAACGCTTGGGGCATGGGCAATGGGCTTAGGGATTGTTGCGACACTAAGCTACTTCGTGATGATTCCCTTTGCGCGCTAAAAAACTGAATGGCTTTGATCTAAACAGGCTTTTAGACCTAAATATCAGGGTCTGAAGTCTGTTTTTTCATTCCAACATATAGCAATAATCTCAGATAAAATGTAAGATTAAGCCGTAATTCATCGAAATTTCAACGCGAAACCTTATATATGATTCGAGTAGGACAAAAAAAGGAGTGCGCCAGCATGCAGATCAATCCCGCTGTAACCGACGGGTTAGGGCAGCTTAAATGGATCAACCTTAAGGCTACAACCGAAAAAACTAGCTCCGCGAATGGAAATGAACGGTCAACGGGAGTTTCAGCTTCTGGATTTGCGACAATGCTTCAGGCAATGTCAACGAGTAGTGAAAGTTCAAGCTATTTGACCTCTCTCCCGGATGCAACTTCTGTCAGCAGCTTGTTATGGCAGCAGATAGGTGGGACAACAGAAACCTTCAATAACATAATTTCCGGGGAAATAACGGGTTCCACACCTACAAGCTATGATGATCTCATCCAGAAGGCGAGTGCTAAATATGGCGTGCCGATTGATCTGATCAAAGCAGTGATTGATACTGAATCTTCGTTTAATCCTAATGTGGTCTCTTCGGCAGGGGCTAAAGGTTTAATGCAGCTTATGGATGGCACCGCGAGCGGCTTAGGGGTTACTGATTCGTTCGATCCGGCGCAAAACATTGATGGCGGCGTACGTTATTTATCTTATCAACTGAAACGCTTTGGCGGAGAGGAAAAGATGGCACTTGCAGCGTACAACGCAGGGCCGGGACGGGTAACAGATCTTGGAGTAACCAATGATCAGGAATTATTGGAGAAACTTAGCCTGCTTCCAAAAGAGACACAGTCTTATATCTTCAAAATAGAACGCGCTCGCGCTCAATACGCGGTATAATAAAAAGGATCAAACGGGAAACACCGTTTGATCCTTTTTCGATAATAAGTTCACTCAACGAAGTAAAGGAGACATTTGACATATGCTTTACTGGGATTATGCCGCCGCTACACCGCCCTATGAAGAAGTGGTGCAGACGATGGAACAAATTATGAAGCTGCATTATGCGAACCCTTCCTCTTTGCACCGTGCGGGCAGTGAAGCGGGTAAGCTGATCAGACGGTCGCGTGAAGTATGCGCTGCTGCTTTATCTGTACAACCGCAGGAGATTCTATTTACTTCTGGTGCAACGGAAAGCAATAATTTGGCGATAAAAGGCGCTGCTCTGCAATATCAGTCTAGAGGCCGCCATTTGGTAACTACAGAAATAGAGCATCCCTCTGTATATGAGAGTTTCCTGCAATTGCAGCGAATGGGCTGGGAGGTTACTTTTGTAGCACCCGATAGCACTGGCGTTGTTGATCCTGAGCGCGTAGCTGCTGCTGTCCGGCGCGACACAGTGCTTGTTAGTGTGATGCATGTCAATAACGAGATTGGAACGATACAACCGCTTAAAGAGATGGGTAAGCTGATTAAAGCTGTGAATCCGCGAACCTTATTTCATGTAGATGGTGTTCAGGGATATGGTAAGCTTGCAGTTAATCTAAAGGATTGGCAGGTGGATCTTTATAGCCTGTCTCCTCATAAGCTTCGAGGCCCACGTGGAGTGGGATTACTGTATATCAAAGATGGAATTAAGCTATTCCCATTGCTTACAGGGGGCTCTCATGAAGAAGGACAACGCGCTGGAACTGAAAATGTACCTGCGATTGTCGCATCCTCCAAAGCTATCCGCATGAGTGGTGAGCAGCGCGAAACCTTCGTTGCCCAGTTGGTTCCACTCCGAGATCGATTATTACGCTTCTTGCGCACCGTTCCTGAATTTGTTATAAACAGCAGAGAGGATGGAGCTCCCCATATTGTGCATTTCTCTTACCCTGGCATGAAGGGAGAGGTATTCGCCCGCAAGCTGGAGGAACTGGGGATGGTAGTCTCCACCCGCTCGGCCTGCTCCTCACGACTGGCTGAGCCTAGTCGTGTGTTATTGTCTATGGGTAAAGATGTCTCCAGTGCTTTAGGTGGGATTCGTATTAGCCTTGGCGACAGTCATACAAATGAGGATGTCTCTGCGCTTGAGCAAGCATTAACCACTGCGGTACAAGCTTTAAAGATTGCTGAAGGAGGAATGAAGTAACAAATGAGCATGATGAACAAGGAATCTGCAGAAGGCAGAGCCCATAGTATAGAATACGCTGATATGCTGCTCCTGCGTTTTGGGGAGTTTACTTTAAAGGGCAAAAATCGTACCCGATTTGAAAAAACCGTACTGCGTCATGTGAAGGAATTGATTAAGCCTTATCCAAACGTAGTTCTGAGCAAGGAATTCGGAAGAATTTACGTGGAACTGAACGGGGAATCTGCGATTGAATTGGTACAAGCACTGAAGAATGTCTTTGGCATTGCTTCTGTCAGTCCAGTGAAGGTTTCTAAGTCAGAGCTTGAGGATATTGTAGCGGTAAGCCGTCAATTTTTGGAGATAATCGCGCCTGCTCCGGGCACCAGATTTAAGGTTAATGCTCGGCGGGTATGGAAAGAGTTTCCTTACGGCTCCATTGAGATGAATAAACTGATCGCGACACCACTATTGCAAGGATATCCTGGCCTCACCGTAGACGTTAAATCGCCTGAATTAGAGCTGAGGGTCGAAATTCGTCAGGGACATACTTATATTTTCTGTGAAAATATTGCCGGTGTAGGTGGATTTCCATTAGGCACTAACGGAAAAGCGATGTTATTGCTGTCCGGTGGCATTGATAGTCCCGTAGCAGGCTGGTCATCCATGCGGCGCGGACTTGAAGTGGAGTGCGTGCATTTCTACAGTTATCCTTATACAAGCGAGCTTGCTAGACAAAAGGTTGTGGATCTTGCGCGGGTATTGTCACGTTATGCGGGTGTCATCAAGCTGCATCTGGTACCCTTTACAGAAGTGCAGACTTCCTTTACCGGCATCGGCCAGGATAATCTGATTATTACACTGATGCGGCGGGCAATGCTGAGAATTACTACCCGGCTTGCTGAGCGCGAAGGTGCATTGGCGATTGTAACCGGGGATAGTCTGGGACAAGTCGCTAGCCAGACCTTGCCAAGCATGAACGTGATTGGCCGGGCGACAACCCTCCCCCTTCTGCGTCCGCTGGTAATGATGGACAAAAGTGATATCGTGGACCTGTCGAAGAACATCGGCACCTATGATTTGTCTATCCTTCCTTATGAGGATTGTTGTACTTTATTTGTTCCAAAATCACCTACAACAAATCCGAATTTACGGATTGTGGATAAGATAGAGGCTACGCTTCCGGGATATTCTGAACTTCTGGAAGCGGCGATTGAAGCCACAGAGACCGTGTTAATCACTCCTTATGGAGATGAGAAGCCTAGTGATGTTGTAAGTGTCGAGGCGGGATTACAGGAAGAATGGTTCTAAAATAATAAACCAAAAAACTGCCTTGGAGTGTAGTGAAATCTACGTTCTGAGGCAGTTTTTTGTGGTTTAGACGATTGTGCCCTCCTGAGGCTCTTCTGGTTTTGATTGGCGTTTCCAATGTCCCGCTGCCAAGATACCTATAATGATCACGATTATAGACAGATATTTGAGCAGCGGATGATGATCAAAAAATGGCGCAAGCTGATGTTCATCCGTAATCATACTTGAAGCAGTAAAACCTAAGACAGCAGAACCAATATAAATGATCCATGGATATTTGTTGATTAATTTAATAAAAAGGGTACTTCCCCACACCACGATGGGAACACTGATCAGCAGTCCTATGATAACCAGTGAGATATTATGCTTGGCAGCTCCCGCAATGGCGATCACATTATCAAGGCCCATGGCAGCATCAGCTAAAATGATTGTACCTACAGCGGACCACAAGCTTTGACCTGCCTTGATATCTGTTGAAGTGTTCTCACTGGTTAACAGCTTATAGGCAATCAGAATGAGTAAAATCCCACCGGCAAGCAGTAACCAGGGGATTTTCAACAACCATACGACCAGAATCGTTGCGAAGATCCGCAACACTACAGCGCCTGCTGTTCCAAATACGATAGCCTTTTTTTGCGTGTCGGACGGTAAATTACGCGCTGCAAGTCCGATCACAATGGCATTATCTCCTGCCAGAATAAGATCTAGAAAAATAATGTTGAGCAGCGATAATATAAACTCCCAGATGGATGTATTCAAAGCGAAGTCACTCCCAAGTTTTGTTAGATTGAGCTGCAAAATATGCTTAGTTTTGTATACGCAAAAAAAGGAGCCAACATGCGTTCACGCTCAAAAAAAGTTGGACAGGAAGCATAGCTTGTCATTTCCGAACATACAAGTAGTTACATGTGACTCGGGGAGGTAAGTGCGAATGGATTCATTATTGCTCCTTGGTGAAATATTGATGATCAATCTGGTGCTGAGCGGAGATAATGCAATGGTTATCGCAATGGCCAGCAAGGATCTTTCGGCGAAGCACCGAAAGACTGCGGTATGGTGGGGCTCAGCAGGCGCAGTTGTTCTGCGGTGTTTGCTTACTTTTGTTGCGGTATTGCTATTAAAAATCCCTTATATTCAGGCTGGAGGGGGGATGCTGCTGCTATGGATAGCGTTCAAGCTGCTGTTGGAGGAAGAGGAGGATCTCAGAGTAAGGGAATCTTCCTCAGTCTGGAAAGCAATCCGAACGATTCTTGTAGCGGACTTTATTATGAGCCTGGATAATGTACTAGCCATTGCGGGAGTAGCTAAAGGAGATTTAGCTTTAATTGTCATCGGGATTGCTCTCAGCATTCCGATAGTAGTGTGGGGAAGCGGCATCATTGTAGGCTGGCTGCACCGGTTTCCAGTGCTCGTATTTATCGGTGCTTATATACTGGCGTTTACAGCAGGGGATATGTTGCTTCAGGATGCAAAATTAGGGACGATGCTCTCCTTTTTATTCCCCTCCTTACATTCCTTTTTGCCCATTGCCTTAGGCATATTAGTTGTGGTTACGGGAGCAATTAAACGCAGAAAAACATCTGCAGGTTAATAAACTGCAATAAAAGGCAATACTAAACGGACATCTCCATAAATTGGAATTGTCCGTTTTTTTTTTCGCGATCAGAAGTGCTTATAGACACTGATTAATCACAGGGAGTGATGGCATTTTGTGTATGTTTCGGATAATATATGAGTAAGAATCCTGTCGCTTTCAGGCTATAAGGTGACGAGGAAATGAGGTAGACGTGAAATTGAAGGGATGGGTGAAGGATGTCTTCAAAGAAAGATATACAGCTAGGAATTTTTATTGTTGCTGCTGGCATCGTGATTTTATTAGGTAAGCTGGGCGTCTTCGGATTTTTGGGCCGCGCGCTTTGGCCTCTAGTGATTTTAATTCCAGGAATAGTGCTGCACATGTTATTTTTCAGCCGTCGTGCTTCGGCCTCAGTATTGGTTCCTGCTGGGATATTAACGGTGTACGGTTTGTTGTTTGGCCTTTGCAATATTTGGGGATGGGGGCTTATGAGTAACTTATGGCCTGTGCTGTTGCTTGGTCTTGCCGTGGGCTTGTATGAATATTCTATCTATGAACCAAGACGGACGGGTGGACTGTCAGCAATTGCTGTAACATTAGGCTTACTAAGCCTTGCACTTTGTATTTTCAGCCTTATGGGCACCGGCGCGATCTACCTGATCGGGATTGTATTAATAGCTGTAGGAATTTGGCTGATTACAGGTCGAGGCAGAGCACGTGGCCGGAATAGATGGTATCGAAGCTAATTGCTGTAGGATCTTGTGAAAAAAAACGGAAATTGGTAACTGTTTTTTCATAAAAAGACTTGCTTTTCATGGTACTTTCACTATAATATTAATGTTATGTTGAAGCGTCGGCTTTCTGCCTGGCGCTTCTTTTGTGAGACTGCCGTGACATGCTATGAATTTTAACTGTTTTAATTTGATAAATGAGAGGATTTGGATACAAATCATGCATTCAAGAAAAGATATTCGCAACATTGCGATCATTGCCCACGTTGACCATGGCAAAACAACACTCGTCGATCAGCTCCTTCAACAATCGGGGATCTTCAGCGCCCATGAGCACTTGCAAGAACGTGCTATGGACTCTAATGATATCGAGCGGGAACGTGGAATTACAATCCTAGCTAAAAATACAGCAATTACTTATAAAGAGTTTTTGATCAACATTGTGGATACACCTGGACATGCTGACTTCGGTGGCGAAGTAGAACGGATCATGAAAATGGTTGACGGTGTATTGCTGGTTGTTGATGCTTATGAAGGCTGCATGCCGCAAACGAAATTCGTTCTGCGTAAAGCATTGGAACAAAAACTTACACCGATCGTTGTCGTGAACAAGATTGACCGTCCAGCTGCTCGTCCTAAGGAAGTTATTGATGAAGTGCTCGATTTGTTCATCGAACTTGAAGCAAATGACGAACAATTGGAATTCCCGGTTGTTTATGCATCTGCTCTTAATGGTACATCAAGCATGGATCCGGAGAAACAAGATGAAACGATGCTTTCGCTCTACGAAACCATCGTTGAACATATTCCAGCTCCAACCGAAAGTGTTGAAGAACCGCTTCAATTCCTCGTAACGTTGATGGATTATAACGAATACTTGGGTCGTATTGCGATTGGACGTGTTAACCGCGGTGTGATCAAACAAGGTCAATCTGTAACAGTTATTATGCGTGATGGTAAGAGCAAAACTGCACGTATCGAGAAATTGTTCGGCTTCCAAGGTTTGAAACGTATTGAAACAGAGCAAGCGGGCGCAGGGGATATTGTTGCTATTGCAGGGATCAAGGACATCAACATTGGTGAGACCATTGCTGATCCTGCAAACCCTGAAGCACTTCCGGTTCTGAAGATTGACGAGCCAACCATGCAAATGACATTCCTAGTGAATAACAGTCCTTTTGCTGGTAAAGAGGGTAAATGGGTAACTTCCCGTAAACTACGTGAGCGTCTCTTTAAAGAACTTGAAACAGATGTGAGCTTGCGAGTGGAAGAAACTGATAGTCCTGACGCATTTATCGTTTCTGGACGCGGTGAGCTTCACCTTGGTATTCTGATCGAGAATATGCGTCGTGAAGGTTACGAAATGCAAGTTTCTAAACCACAAGTAATCATTAAAGAAATCGACGGTGTCAAAATGGAGCCGCTTGAGCGTCTAATGATTGATATTCCAGAAGAAAGCATGGGCTCTGTTATGGAGAGTCTGGGTACTCGTAAAGCCGAAATGGTCAATATGATTAACAACGGTACGGGTCAAGTACGTCTGGAGTTCCTGATTCCTGCACGTGGTTTGATTGGTTACAACACTTACTTCTTGACTTTGACACGCGGTTACGGCGTTATGAACCATGCTTTTGACAGCTACGCTCCACTGGTTGCTGGTCAAGTTGGCGGACGTCATCAAGGTGTGCTTGTAGCAAGTGAGACTGGTTCAACAACTCAATACGGAATCGTGGGTGTTGAGGATCGTGGTATTCTCTTCTTGGATGCAGGTACAGAAATTTATGAAGGTATGATCGTAGGCGAGCATACCCGTGATAACGATATTATCGTTAACATCTGTAAGGAAAAAGCACTTACCAACATGCGTACCTCAGGCAAAGATGATACTGTAAAAATGAAGACACCACGCACCTTCTCTTTGGAAGGCGCACTTGAATATTTGAACGATGATGAATATTGTGAAATTACACCTAAATCCATTCGTTTGCGTAAAAAGATTCTGAACAAAGGCGAACGCGAACGTGTAGAGAAACAACGTAAAACAGCACAAGCCAACGCGTAAACACATGCTTATGAATAAGACCGCCGGATTATTGCATCCGGCGGCTTTTTTTAATATAAGAAACAAAAAATTCCCCTACTGATGATATAATGTAAACGTATCTTAAATTTGGGAGGAGTGCGGTTATCTATGCAGGTGTGGTTCGCTGAGCATCCAATCGTCGCTTATATTGTTATCTTTATATTGCTTACTTTTGTTTATAATCAAGTCTTTCGTGTGAATCAAAAGTTATCGATTGGCAAGGAAATCATGCTCTACATAATGATGGCGATTGGCTCTGGCATGCTCCTAATTTTCCAACATGATAAGCTTCCGATTATCCAGTGTCTGTTGGTTGCTGTCGGATTAATGCTGATGGTACGGATACGTTATATAGTAGAAGCTCGACAGAAGAGAAAGGCCGCAGCAGCAGCGAAGAGATCGTAATCGCAACTTTTGTACCTTAAGGATCGTCTAATTAATGTAGCAATTCTAATTCTAAATGAAATGAAAAGGACTTTATTCTATTATGAGTACAAGAAACAGCGGTTTACCTCCAAGAGCAAACGGGCAACAACCTACTAATAGAAAACAGCCTGTGAAGGGTGTTTCTAAGAAAAAAACGAAAAAGAAAGTGAAAAAGAGAGGTTTTTTTGGCAGATTAGTTAGAGTATTGTTAACTTTGCTAATTATTGCGATCCTCGGCGTGCTGGGTTATGGCGGTTATCTGTATTGGAAGCTTGAGCATGGCGTATTTAATGCAGGGGTTGAGGGTACGGTTGCTCCAGGGCAATCCGCTTCAGAAAAGCCACTGACGATGCTTATACTGGGAACGGATAACAGACCTAAACACGAGTCTTATTTGACTGACGTAATCATGGTTGCAGCACTTAATCCTAAGACCAAATCAGCGACTATTGTTTCGCTTCCTCGTGATACCTATGTGGAGCTAAGCGGCTATAAGAAAACGAAGATTAATGAATTTTATGCTCGCTTCAAGGGTAAGGAGAAATCCTCCGGTCTACTGGCTGAAGACGAGATGAAGACGATGATGGGTAAGTATTTGGACATTGATGTAGATTATACAACGATTCTTGATTTTCAGGGCTTCCGGGATGTGGTGGACGAGCTTGGGGGAGTCGAAGTAAATATTAGTGAAAATATGTGTTATACAGACACTGTGGACGGCACGAATATCAATCTGAAAAAGGGTCCGGCAGAGCTGGATGGAAAAAATGCATTGGACTATGTGCGGTATCGTAAATCCAATTGCAAGCCTAAGACTAACGCTTCAGATGATTTTGATCGCAACAAACGCCAGAACGAAGTCCTGAACAGTCTGGTGGATCAGATGCAATCGCTTGGTGGCGTATTGAAAATCGGCAAGGTGCTTGATGCAGTGGACAGTAACATGAAGACAGATATCGAAAATTCGCAAATCAAAGATATGATTGCGACGTATTGGAAGATTTCCAAAGAGAATATCGAATTCAAGCCGGTTACTGGTACGTGGCGAAGTCCATATGTATATATTAATGATGAGGAGTTGGAGGCCGCTAAGAAAAGCTTGCAGGATCGAATTGCAGGAATTTCCACTGGAGCTGATTCGACAACTGCTGAGGCGCCTTGAGGACCTTAATATCTTCCATAGCTAAAATTGAATGCAAGTTTCAGCCTGTGCTATAATATAATAAATCGAATGAATTAACGTCGCATAGGGGGCCAGTACTTATGTCCGAAGCCGTTGCTCAGCTGAATGAAACTTTGCTATCGATGCTGCAATCGGAAACCTTTGTTCTTCTAAACACAGTTGATGCGGAGACAGGCGGTCCTACATCCACAGCTATTTCGTGGCTTTATGCTGTTAGTCCTAGTACTGTGCGTTTGGCTATTGATCATCGTTCAAGACTTGTGAATAATATGAAGGTTAATCCATTAATAACTATAACTGTGTTTGGTGAAGGAACTGTCTATGCCATTAACGGTAGTGCTGCTGTAAGGCAGGACCCGCTAGAGGATGTTCCCTTTAAGATGTGCTGTTTTGATGTTGAAATTAAAGCGGTCCGCAACGCGCTTTTTTACGGCGCGCAGCTTGACTCCGCCCCAAGATATGCGAAAGTTTATGATGGACGTGCCGCTGAGAAGTTGGACGGACAAGTATTTGCTGCCATGAAAAAAGCCTAGTGAAAATATCACTGGGCTTTTTTTGAATTCTAAGGACTTCTTTTTTCCTTTATCCACTACTGTGCATTTCTTTGCGGCTTGGTATCCTCTGGCAGCTGTGGCATGATTCGTCCGATAATATCAGCCAGCTCGGATGAGAATCCGGAAATCGGATGTCCCTTGGAGATATGGCGGCTCATTTCCGCTAATCTGCTGGAGAGATCCATATCCGCTGTGACAAGCGCCCGTACACTTCTTGGGTCTTTGCGGATAGCTTCTGCTACAGAATATTTGATGCTTCCTACACGTGAGCGGCCTAGAGAACCTTCTACATCAAGACCAACAATGGCAACTTTGTTCATGACTACACAGTGTGCGCCATTTACACCGGGAACTCTTTTGGCCAACTGTTCAAAATGATCCTTAAGTGCAATTTCATTTTCTCCATTAACATTGACGGCTTGACCAGCTTTTGAGGTGGCTTTAGGATTAGTCGCACCATCATTGGACAATTGCCGAACCTCATGGTTCCCCGTACCCTTTACAGCATTCGCAGATTGTTTATTCTGAGGAGAGGGTGATGTCTTTTTATTAGCGATACCGCAGCTTGTCAGTAGCAGCAGTACCAGCAACAGACATATTGATTTTCTCATATGTGATTACTCCTTTCAGCCAATGAATCGTTTCTGTACCTTATCTTTTCCCTTGGCGGAAAGAGTTATGTATGATCAATCAAACCAGGCGCTGTGGAGGGGATAATATGAACAAGATATTTGTGCTAGATACCAACGTGCTTTTGCACGACCCCAATTCAATTTTCTCTTTCAAGGAGCATGAGGTGGTTATTCCGGCCGTTGTGCTGGAAGAAATCGACTCCAAGAAGCGCAATGCTGACGAAATCGGTCGGAATGCCCGTACGGTATCCCGATTGCTTGATGGACTCCGGGAACTAGGTCATTTGCATAGTGGTGTGGAACTGGAGCATGGAGGCAAGCTGAAGGTAGAACTTAACCATCGCAGTTTTGTGAAGGTACAGGAAATGTTTGGTGAGGTGTCTAACGACAATCGGATTTTGGCTGTTGCGCTCAATTATTTGAATGAAGAGAATGAGAAGCCTGATCCGCGTCCCGTTGTGCTTGTGAGCAAGGATGTACTGGTTCGTATTAAAGCGGATGTACTTGGAATTACGCCAGAGGATTATTTGTCAGATCGTACTGGAGACTTAAATGAACTATACACTGGTTACCAATCTCTGCAGGTGCATCCCGCATTGATTGATGAATATTATAGTCACCGCTCTCTGACGGTAAAACAGCTCGCGTTGTCGTATCCGTTGTACCCTCATGAATTTGTGATTCTCAAGGATGAGATTGGCACTGGCAAATCAGCTCTTCTCAAAGTGAATAGTGATGCCACACGTCTGGAGCCACTCTATCTGGGCAATGATTCGGTTTGGGGGATTAGCGCCCGTAATGCTCAACAACGAATGGCACTGGAGCTGCTGCTAAATGATGAAATCCCACTCGTAACGATCACGGGTAAGGCTGGGACAGGGAAGACGTTATTGGCGCTTGCAGCCGGACTATTCAAAGTGGAGGATGAACATAAATACAAAAAATTGCTTATCGCCCGTCCGGTTGTTCCTATGGGTAAGGACATTGGTTACTTGCCCGGTGAGAAGGATGAGAAGCTTAGACCCTGGATGCAGCCTATTTATGATAATCTGGAATTCCTGTTCGATACCAAAAAAGCTGGCGATATCGATAAAATCTTAATGGGGTTAGGCAGTATACAGGTAGAAGCCTTAACCTATATTCGCGGCCGTTCAATCCCATCACAGTTCATTATTATTGATGAGGCGCAGAACCTTTCCCGTCATGAGGTGAAGACCATTGTCTCCAGAGCGGGAGAAGGAAGTAAAGTCATTCTAATGGGCGATCCGGAGCAAATCGATCATCCATATCTGGATGCTGCGAGCAACGGACTGAGCTATATCGTCGAGAAGTTTAAGCAGCAAGGGATTAGCGGACATATTACTTTGGAAAAAGGTGAACGTTCCCGCTTGGCGCAATTGGCCGCGGATCTACTCTAGCCGTTCATGAATCCAATTTTCAGCCGGGAGAAGCAAACACTCCCGGCTTTTTCCTGCCCGCCCAGAAACGGCAGAGGAATTTAGGAGGTTATGGTTCTTAGAGCGTTTCACCCATATAATAGAAAGAGAACGGTTTCACAAACTAAAGACAAGCACCGGAGGGTTTGGTAAAATAGGGGAGACCAATCAAAAGGGAAGGTGGGAAATCGTGCTGAAACGCAAAAATTATTGGCTGCTTTTTGCAATTTTACTACTATCGCTGACAAGCCTGTCGCCTAGTATGGAATTGAGTACCAGTAACGATCCACGTCCTATGAAAAGACCGCAAAGTCAGTCGACCAATCCCTCTTCCGGAGATGAGGGAACTATAGATAGCTTACATATAAGAGTATCGTTAAATAGCGAAGAATTTAGTGAACTGGAGCTCCTTAGCAACCGTTATACCTTAGAAAGTGGAGTAAAGGTTATTTTAAGCAATGTGGATATTGAGGATGCCGATGAGGTATTGAAGCATGATTTAACGATCGGGGACAGCCCGGATATAGTCATGGCAGATGGACGAAGCATACTGGACTGGGCCACACGTGGATATTTATTGCCGATGGATGTGTATCAGAGCGTTCCGGGGAGTGCACCGTTAACACAGTTGATCCCCTTGATGCAGTGGAATGGATATAATTGGGGAGTCCCGTTAGATATAGATCCTTACGTGCTCGTTTATTCCCCACAACGGCTGGCGGAGCTGGGTTTTAATGCATTACCCAAAAGCCTCGAAGAGTGGAATATCCTGCTTCAGAATGTGCTTAAAGAGCAAGGAAAATATTTACTCGCGATGGATACCCGTAATCCTTATGGATTGTCAGCGGTAATGGAGAGCATGAATAGCAGCTTGTTAGCAGATAACCAAGAAGTGTTGAATTGGACTCAGAACGCCCGCAGTTATTTTTATCTCACCAGCCGCTACAATAAAGATGTCTGGGATATGCTACAAGGAGGTAGTGTCGCGGTTGCTTCTTTACCGTTATCCGAGTGGCAGAAGCATGGTAATTCATCCCTTGCTGCTGTTCCGGCGCTGACTGCCAATAACGGAGGTGGGTTTGAATCCTGTTACAGTCGATCTTTTGCCCTTCCAGCTCAATCTCAAAGTCCAAAGGAAGCTGTGAATTGGCTGACTTTTATCACCTCAGAGGATGCTCAGCTGGAATGGTTGGAGAATACGGGGAGCTTGCCGGCGCTTGATGTTCTTTATCGTTCGGAGCATGCTTTTAAATACAAACTTCCTTTCGATGTTGAGCTATTGCTGACAGAAGAAACCGCCCCGGAGGATGAGTCACAGGGCGGCTGGAGTAAGGTTGTTGAAGCTGTATCATTACTATTAACAGGGCAGATAGATGCGGAAGGCTACAAAGAATATCTAAAAGAAGGTCTAAAATGAAATGGAAAGCTTAACATGCAAGACGCCCTCTTGGCTATCTACTGCCGTGGCACGAAGGAAAGATACTATTTTTCCAGGATAAAAGCCTAAGTCAAATTCTTCTTCCAACGTTTTTCTTGTCGTGTCAGGCAATTCAAGACCATTAAATACAATATGATCGACTTGGAATATAAGGCCGTTGATCGGTTCTTCCTGAATGGTGTAGTGACCGGTCAGTGAAAGAGCTAGCGCTCCGCTTTTTCCAGTGGCAGTAATTGAACCGTCATTGAAATGAAAGGCGAAGTCTTTAAACAGCGAATTCTGTGATTGCAAAAATTCATTCAAATCCTCTTCCTTCAGGTTTAGCTCATAAGTCATTCCCTTTCGAGTCAGTACACCCTCTCGATTCTGAACAAACTGTGGTAGTTTATTCATTGCGGAGGATAACGCCTTGAAATATGTTTTTACCTCGTGCAGGCCGATATTCTCCCAATATAATGTGAATTCTTTAAGTAGAGTACTCATATTTTCAGGATCGCTGCTATTTTTAATCCCACCCTCAATTTCCTTGTTGAGCGCGTTTACCCGAACTTGCTGTTCCTCCAGAGCCGTGCGCAGCCGGGCGAGCTCTTCCGAGTTTCGCTTCGCAGTCTGAATGGTATCCTTCAAATCCTTATATTGTTCTTCATATTGTGAGAGAATATCGCGGTCATTCCCAATAATAATCTCATAATAATCGAACAGAGCCAGGAATCTGCTGATACTTTTTGCTGAAAAAAACGCGACCAGAAGATTATCTCTATCCCCCATATAATAAGAACGCACAACTGCACCTGCCCGTTCCTGTTGGTCCGCAATGGCTGTTTTTTTCTGGGTAGCTTGTCTGTTCAAGCTTTCTACCTTTTGTTCAAGCGCTTTTTGTTCGGCTGTAATCTTGATGATTTCACGTTCAATTTCTGCAGAAGACAAGGTCTGTTCAAGTAGTTTACGGGTTTCTTCATTATCTGGTATAGCAGAGTTGAAAAAATCACCGCTAGGATCGGCAGACAAATACTTCACAGGTTGTAACGGAAACAAAGTACAGCAGAAGAGAATTAGTATGGTTGCAATCATGCGGCTTTGTAAATTGCGGGAGCGCACCACACCACCACCTTTTTTTTGAAATGATATATGTATGTACTAATAATATGTTTAACCCTTCTAAAATAGCATACAAACAAAAAAACGGAAGTGATCCTTATAAGATAAGGACCTCATCCGCTCTAAAAGAGTACTGCAATTTATAGTGGAAGACCCATTTGAAAGATCGTCCAATAACTAAATCCGGTGAAAGTCAGAATCATGTATGCCCAGAAGAGAAGAACATAAGTTTTTTCAGTAAATTTCATATAGCCAAGTATTACGAAAAATGCTGTTTGCAAAAAGAAAAGCAAGGCCATTTCTGTTAGACCTCCGGCGAAAGCCATCAATCCAATAGCTAATGTGAAAAAACCTAATACCCGAAACATGCGGTCCAAGAGAGAGTCCCCCTTCCAGTATGTATCTCACGAATATTCCTTCGATTTATTATACCCTCAACATAATTATGTGTAAACGAATTCATTGAAAAAAATGCACTAATCTTCAAAAAATGTGATTTTTATAATTGACCTGAGTGATTAGCGCTTTAAAAAAGAGAATTTATAGTTTTATGCGTATGATGTACGCAGATAATGGAAATACAAATTAGTATCAAATAGATTCTATGAACTCTATGAGAAGCATAGAAATGGAGTAAGCAGCTTTTATCCCTATTCACTACCCGGCAGAACTGCCGGTTATGGAGATGGTTATTTCATGACGTTGTTAGGAGGTTTGGCTTTATGACAGCCGTTAGACAGGACGCTTGGAGTGCAGAAGATGATCTAATATTGGCAGAAGTAACTTTGCGACACATTCGGGAGGGCAGCACACAGCTTGCCGCTTTTGAAGAGGTGGGTGAAAAAATCGGCAGAACTTCGGCCGCTTGCGGATTCCGCTGGAACAGTTGTGTTCGGAAAAGTTATGAAGGTGCAATCGGTATTGCTAAAGGGCAGCGTCAAAAGCGTAGCTACCTGAAAAAGCAGCCGTCAGTAAGAGGAGCGCAAGTAGCTGGTCTGATTCTGGGTGATGTCGATGAGGAATTTGGACGCGGTGAGGGATTAAGTGAAAACACATTATCCATCGATGCGGTCATTCGTTTCTTAAGGCAATGGAAGGGTACGATTCAGGAAGCAGGACGTCAGCTGAAAATGCTGGAAAGAGACCTGCGCGAGAAGGAAGATGAATTAACAGAATTACGATCTGAGAATGAGCGGTTGTCTAAAGAGGTTAATCTTGCTCAAAGCGACTACCGGGTAGTCAACGATGATTACAAAGCTTTAATTCAGATTATGGATCGTGCTCGCAGGCTTGCTTTCTTAAATGAAGAAGAAGAAGAAATGAAGACTCGTTTCAAAATGGATGGTAACGGAAATTTAGAACGCATTGAATAAACGATAGGTTAACTAACAATCCCGCAAGTGGTCTGCTTTTTAAGCACCACTTGCGGGGTTTTTGGTATACTTAGAAAAATTGTGCTTAAGATCAGCAGGAGGGTTATATGAAAATTGATATAATTGGTGCAGGTTCACTCGGGCTGCTGCTGGCAGGGAGATTGATCCAAGCCGGGAATGATGTGAGACTGTGGTGCCGAGGGATAGAACAATGCCAACGATTAGGGCGTGATGGCTTAACGGTTACCTACGAGGATGAACACGAGCCGATAACAATTTCGGAAGATCAGTTTGTATCCGCGCCAATAGGGGAGTTCGCTGGTGCTTATCTGGAAGAGCCGAGTGATTGGATCGTGGTGACGGTTAAACAGAATACTCTACATAATGATTTGCCTGAATTTCTATCCCTACTTAAGGAAGAGCAAGTACATATGATATGTTTTCAGAATGGTACAGGACATATGGAGATGTTGGGGGGCTTGTTGCCGGACGCCACTTTATATGTAGCTGTGACTACGGAGGCTGCGAAGCGCAAATCATTAACTGAGGTCATTCATGCAGGAGCAGGGGAGGTGTGGATAGGAAAATGGAGCTCAGGGGATGGACAAGCTCATAGCATACATAATGATTTAAAAGCGAATAATTTAATAGAAGTTCTCATAATGGCAGGATTCGCAGCCTTTTTGTCGAATGAAGTGGATACCATGATTTACCGGAAGCTCTTGATCAATGCCGTTATTAATCCACTCACGGCGATTTGGCGTATTCCAAATGGGGAGCTGCTGTCTTCAGAGCAACGCCTCCAATTAATGAAGGAAGTTTTTGAAGAAGCAACAATGGTGTATGATTTCTGTGAAATTACTTATGATAAGGATGCTTGGGATAACATCCTTCAGGTTTGCCGGTTAACGTCTGGCAATATTTCATCTATGCTGGCAGATGTACTTGCTTCAAGAACCACAGAAATTCGTTGGATCAATGGAAGTCTTGTAGAAATGGCAGAACGATCTGGAGTGTCGGCACCATTAAATCGCTGGCTCTGCCAATTAGTAGAAGGTATTGGGGTATGATCTCTGGGGAGAGGTGAAGCTATGGGACTGCTGATGGATTCGGTTATTACTTTAAGCGTTATTCCGATTGTGCCGTTTTTGATTGTTTTTTTCATTGGAAAAGGCTTAAAAAAAGATAAAAAGAAAACTTTTATGCTCGCTATGGACGTGACCACATTTTTTTTATTATTGTCGGTCTCCGCATTGTTTAATAACATCTTTAATTCCGGTTTTGGGTTTTACCTTATACTAATTATTGTATTAATATCCGCTGGACTGATTGGCGGAGCTCAAAATCGGATGAAAGGAAAGGTAGATGGGAAGCGGTTATTTCGGGCAGTTTGGAGACTTTCGTTCTTTTTTATGAGCGTCGGATATTTATTATTTATGTTTGTTGGGCTAATTACCTACATATCACAAGCGATGTAACGTTCCACTGCTTCGGTGAAGCGTCAACGTCACAAAAGTTTAAAGTTTTAAAAAAAAAATATTTTCTGAAAACATTGCACTAGATTTTTTTGACCACTGGTTGTATAATCATAAACCATATACCACATTCTATTTAGGGGGAACTGCTAGATGAAGAAGAGTAAAAGTCTATTGCTAATGATTGCATTAGTACTTGTTATCGGCACAGTGCTTGCTGGCTGCGGCGGAAACAATGCAAACAGCGGCAATAAAGGTAACAATGCTAACACTGGTAACACGGCAACTGGTAATGCAGCTACAGAAGAAAAATTGGCTGCTGACCAAACATTGAGAATTAACCTTAGTTCTGAGCCTCCAACATTTGACCCAGGATTGGCGCAAGATAGCCAAGCTAACACTGTCCTGAAAACAATGTACGAAGGTTTGACTCGCATGAATGATGAAACAGGTCAAGCTGAACCAGGTGTTGCTGAAAGCTGGGAAGTTTCCGCTGACGGTCTGGTATATACTTTCAAACTCCGTGATTCACAATGGAGTAACGGCGATCCTGTAACAACAGAAGATTTCGTTCGCGCTTGGAAACGCGTGCTCGATCCTGCTGCTGCATCTGCTGCGCCTTACGCTTATCAATTGTACTACATCAAAAATGCTGAAAAGTACTACAACAAGGAAATTACTGATTTCAGTCAAGTAGGTGTCAAAGCGATTGATGAGAAAACTCTTGAAGTTACTCTTGAATCCTCCACTCCTTACTTCCTTGGATTGCTTTCCTTCTACACTTATTACCCTGTACACAAATCCATTGAGAGTAATCCTAAATGGGCAACAAGCAAAGATTCTATGATCGTTAACGGTGCTTTCACTCTTACTGAGTGGACTACTGGTCAAACTCTTGTTGTAACTAAAAACGATAAATACTGGGATAAAGATTCCATTAAACTTAGCGCTATCGATTTCTCCCTTGTAAACAGCGGTGCAACTGAACTGCTCAGCTACAAGAACGGTGAATATGATCGTGCGGGCGGACCAACTGGTGAAATTCCATCAGAACAAATTCCAATCGTACAAAAAGAACTTCCTAACGAATTCAGCCGTAAAGGTATTGCTTCCGTATACTACTACGAATTCAATATCACTGAAAAACCATTTACAAACGCTAAAATCCGTAAAGCTCTTGCAATGGCGCTTAACCGCCAAGCTTTGATTGACAATGTAGTTCAAGGTGGACAATTCCCAGCATTCGGTTTTGTACCTCCAGGTATCGCTGGTGCTGATGGTGAATACCGTACAGCAGTTAAAGATAGCTACTTCACTGAAGATCTAGAACAAGCTAAAACATTGCTTGCTGAAGGTCTGAAAGAAGAAGGTATGGATAAACTGCCTACATTCTCCCTGACTTACAACACAAGTGAAGGTCACAAGAAAATCGCTTTGGCGATTGCTGATATGTGGAAAAACAATCTTGGTATCGACGTACAAACCGTTAACCAAGAGTGGGCTGTATTTATTGAAAACCGTCAAAACCTGAACTACCAAGTTGCTCGTGCTGGTTGGACTGCGGATTACAATGATCCAATGACTTTCCTTGATATGTGGGTAACAGGTGGCGGTAACAATGATACTGGTTACGCTAACCCTGAGTATGACAAATTGATCAGCGAAGCTAAAACAAGCACTGACTTGGCAGTACGTCAAGAAAAGTTTGCTGCAGCTGAAAAATTGCTCATCGAGCAAGATATGGTTCTGATTCCTTTGTACTACTACACTAACAACTCCCTGACTAAAGAGTACCTTAAAGGTGTTACTCTTGACTTTAGTGGTGCAATTGACTTGACTCGCGGATACTTGCTTGAGCACTAAGATATTGCTTTAGTAATTACAACAGAATAGTTAGTTGACTGAAGTTGCAGAATACTTCGGGATATATATGTGGAATTCCATATATATCCCTTTTTTTTGTACTCCTGTCTATTTGTTAATTAATGTTATTAATAACATATATAGAAAATAGACAAAAATCCGTTTTTTTCATAAAATCATTATTATGTGTATCAAAAATTGTCGGAGGAGGTGTGATGGGGATGGTTCGTTATGTCGCAAATAAGTTTTTCTATATGTTGGTTTCTCTATTTGTATTGATTTCAGCTACCTTTTTCTTGATGAAAGCTATTCCGGGGGATCCGTTTACTTCTGAAAAGAAGGTACCGCCAGAAATTAAAGCACGTCTGATGGAACAATATGGTCTGGACAAGCCGCTCTCTCATCAGTATTTTAAGTATTTAGGTGATATTATCCAAGGTGACCTAGGTGTCTCAATGAAACGCCTAAATCAAGATGTATCACATTTGATCAGTCAAACCTTTTCAGCGTCGCTGAAGCTGGGACTCGTCGCAATCGTTGTGGCGGTTATTGTCGGAGTATTTCTCGGCATGTTGGCGGCACTCTATCACAGAAAGTTTATTGACAGCGCAGCTATGGTGCTGGCAGTTCTGGGGATTGCGGTTCCGAGCTTTGTAGTCGCGTCATTACTGCAGTACGTATTTGCTTTCAAACTGGGTTGGGTACCGGTTTCAGGTTTTAAAGGGCCAATCTATTATTTCTTACCCGTGGCCGCGCTCTCGGCACAGCCGATCGCCTTTATCGCCCGCTTGACCCGTTCAAGCATGCTTGAAGTTTTGAATGCGGATTATATCAAAACGGCTAAAGCAAAGGGATTGAGCTGGATGGCTATTCTGAGCCGTCATGTACTTCGTAACGGAATTCTACCTGTTGTTACTTATATGGGTCCAATGACAGCTAACATCGTAACTGGTTCGGTTGTTATCGAGCAGATCTTTGGTGTTGGGGGTATTGGTAAACAGTTCGTGGAAGCGATTGGTGTCCGTGACTATACCGTTATTATGGGGATAACCATTTTCTATGGTGTATTACTCATGGTTGCCCGCTTTATTACTGATATTGCTTATGTATTGATTGACCCACGTATGAAATTAAGTGGAGGAAAGGAGGGCTAAAGAGTGGCTACTGAAAATAACTTGCTAAATCTAAAACCGGAAGATTTTCAAAAAGTCGGTGTGGATGAAAAAGAAGCCGAAGTTATCCAGCGTGAGAGTCTCTCTGCTTGGAAAGACTCTTGGCAACGGTTGCGTCAAAATAAAATGGCGATGACTGCGCTCGGTATCCTGGGTTTGATTGTACTTGCAGCGATTTTTGCACCTTTTATCTCGAAATATAACTATTATTCTAATGATTTGATGAGCACCAACAAGCCCCCTTCCTCCGATCACTGGTTTGGAACGGATGATCTTGGTCGTGATATCTTTGTTCGTACTTGGTACGGTGCACGGATCTCCTTGATCGTTGGTCTTGCTGCGGCAGCCATCGACTTGTTCATCGGTGTTATCTACGGAGGCATTATGGGCTTCTTCGGCGGCCGTGTAGATAATATTATGAATAAATTCTCTGAAATTTTGTATTCTATTCCATATTTGCTGGTTGTAATCTTGCTCTTGGTCGTTCTTGAGCCAAGTCTTGGAACAATCATCCTAGCTCTAACCATTACAGGCTGGATTACGATGTCGTGGATTGTGCGTGGAGAAATTATGCAGCTCAAGAATCGCGAATTCGTATTGGCGTCCCGTTCCATGGGTGCTGGTTCTGCGAGACTGTTGTTCAAGCACCTTCTGCCGAACGCGGTTGGTCCGATTATCGTAACCATTACACTGTCTGTACCAAATGCTATCTTTGCTGAGGCCTTCCTAAGCTTCTTGGGTCTTGGTGTACAAGCTCCTGTTGCTTCACTTGGATCGATGATCAATGACTCACTCACCGGCTGGCTGTATTATCCATGGCGCTTCTTGTTCCCTGCGATCCTAATCAGCTTAACAATGCTTTCTTTCAACATTTTCGGTGATGGTCTTCGTGACGCGCTTGATCCTAAGCTGAAGAAATAGGAGGAATATGGATGGAACCTATTTTACAAGTCAAAGATTTGCATATTTCCTTTTTTGTTAAGGGCGGAGAAGTACAAGCTGTCCGTGGTATGAATTTTGAAATTGGCAAAGGCGAAACGGTTGCCATCGTCGGCGAGTCCGGCAGCGGTAAGAGTGTAACTGCTCAATCGATTATGCGTTTGATCCCTTCTCCACCTTCTAAAGTGAAAAAGGGAGAAATTATTTTTCAAGGACAGAATCTGCTAGACAAAAGCATGAAAGAAATGGAATCTATTCGCGGTAAAGATATTGGCATGATTTTTCAAGACCCGATGACTTCTCTGAACCCAACCATCAAAGTGGGCAAACAGATCACTGAAGTTTTGATTAAACATCAGAAAATGTCAGCGGCCGAAGCGAAAAAGCAAGGTATGGAGATGTTGAAATTAGTAGGCATCAAAAATGCGGAGGCTCGCTTTAACCAATATCCCCACGAATTCTCAGGCGGTATGCGCCAGCGTGTAATGATCGCAATCGCGTTAGCTTGCCGTCCGGCTTTGCTGATAGCGGATGAGCCTACAACGGCTCTAGATGTAACCATTCAGGCGCAGATCATGGAAGTTATGAGAGAGATGCAGCAAAAACTAGGTACCTCCATTATTCTGATTACACATGATCTCGGCGTAGTTGCTGGCATGTGTGATCGGGTGATTGTAATGTATGCAGGTGAGGTTGTGGAGACCGGAACAAGATGGGAAATCTTTAAAAATCCACAACATCCATACACCAAAGGTCTGCTGCGCTCAATGCCGCGTCTGGACCAAAAGAAAGGCGAGCCGCTTATTCCGATCATCGGCACACCGCCAGATCTGATCAAGCCGCCGATCGGCTGTCCGTTCACTGCTCGTTGCAATGAAGCGATGCATGTGTGCGAACAAATCGATCCCGGCGCCACAGAATTCAGCGAAACGCATATGGCGCGTTGCTGGAATCTGCATTCGATGGCCAAGGAGGTGCAGTACTCTTGAGTAAGAACCTAATAGAGGTAGAAGGTCTTAAGAAATATTTTAATGTAGGTAAAGGTAAGGTTCTTAAGGCTGTTGATAATATTAACTTCACGATCCGTGAGGGCGAGACACTTGGGATGGTAGGTGAGTCCGGTTGTGGTAAGACTACTGCTGGACGTACGATTCTTCGCTTGTATGAGCCAACTGCTGGAAGTGTGAAATATAATGGTACAGACATTTATAAATTACCTGGAAATCAAATGAAGGCTATGCGCCGTGACATGCAAATGATTTTCCAAGATCCGTACGCATCGCTTAACCCGCGGTTTACGGTTTCTGATATCATCGGCGAGGCACTGGACATTCACGGAATGGCTGGCAGCCGTGCAGAACGTAAGAAACGGATTGAAGAACTGCTGGATATGGTTGGTCTTAATCATGACCATGCAACCCGTTATCCGCATGAATTCTCCGGTGGACAACGTCAACGTATCGGGATTGCCCGTTCGTTAGCGGTTAATCCTAAGTTCATCGTTTGTGATGAGCCGATTTCCGCACTTGACGTATCCATTCAAGCTCAGGTCGTTAACTTGCTTAAAGAATTGCAAGATCGTCTGGGATTGACTTATCTTTTCATCGCGCATGATCTGTCCATGGTTAAACATATCAGTGATCGCGTAGCAGTTATGTACTTGGGTAAAATGGTTGAGTTGGCGGAAAGTGAAGAGCTATATGCAAATCCTATCCACCCTTATACTAAATCCCTATTGTCGGCTATTCCAGTTCCGGACCCGGAAATTGAAGTTAACAAAAAACGTATTCACTTGCATGATGAGCTTGGCAGCCCTATTTATTCTGCTAACGATAAGACCAATGACAGTGACTTTGAATTAGTAGAAGTATCTAAAGGCCACTTTGTCAGCAAAAAATTCGCATAATTTATACTTAGGTTTTCAAAGGCGGGAGCATTATGCTCTCGCCTCTTGTATGTATTTAGGATATTATTTAATGATTTTATAGTATAATTGAACAGTTGGCTGTACCTGTGTTGCTGATATCAAGACATGTTTTGCTTTGACGCGGCTCCTGACTTTGGATACAATCATAGAGAGTTTTTATCAACTTGGATTTACATATAACTGCTTAGTAGAACTGGAGGCACTAGCAAATGAATATTGTAACGGAACCGCTCAAGGGTGGATCTGCACTCTCGCGCGACTATATAGATCATTTTGAAAAGGTTAGTCATTTGTACGGTGGGGATTTCCGCAATAAAGAAAGTAGAAGTAGACGGGCCGATTGGCTAGATAGCAGAGAAAGCCTTCGTGCCGACCGGACTCAGATTGCTGGGTGTCTACGACAATATAATGAAAAGCATAATTCGCATGATGCGGTGATGGCTTCGCTGGCGCTCTTAGAGCAGCCGGGGACATTAGTGGTGACAGGTGGGCAGCAAAGCGGACTATTTACTGGACCCCTGTTAGTGGTATATAAAGCTGCAACTACCATTATGGCGGCAAAAGAAGCAGCTGAACAACTCGGCCGACCTGTAGTTCCTTTATTCTGGATTGCAGGTGAAGATCATGACTGGGATGAAGTGAATCATACGTATGTACTGAATCGTACGCAGGAGATTACTAAGATTAAGATAGAAAAGTCAGAAGAGAAACGCTCCTCAGTAAGTGATATTCGTGTAGAAGAGGAAAGCTGGCAGCAGGTAGTAGAACAGTTAGACGGTCTGCTTCAGGAAAGCGACTTTAAGCCGCAGATCATGGAATTCATTCGCACTTCTTCTTTTAGAGCTGATAGTATGACGGATGCATTTGCCAAGCTGATGGGTTCATTATTTGGTAAATTTGGTCTGATTCTGCTTGATTCTGCTGATCCCAACTTACGTAAGTTAGAACAGCCATTTTTCACTTCGCTAATTATGCAGAATGATGCACTGGAAACAGCGTATATGAATTCTGCTTCTGATATTGTGGGCGCTGGATATGAGCTTCAGGCTGATGTTACAGCTGGCAATGCCAACCTCTTTTATATTCATGAAGGTACACGGCTTCTGCTTCACAAGAAGGACGGAATCTTTACGGATCGCAAGGGTCAGGTATCCTTTACCCGTGATGAATTACTTGAGGAGGTGCAGGCACATCCGGAACGCTTTAGCAACAATGTGCTGACACGTCCACTTATGCAGGATTATGTGCTGCCTGTTCTGGCAACGGTGCTGGGTCAAGGTGAGATTGCTTACTGGGCCATTCCGCGCCGTGCGTTTGAGACCATTGGGGGAGAAATGCCGTTAATTATCCCTAGAATGTCTTTTACTGTCGTAGAAGGTACGCTGCACAAGCATATGGACAAATATCAACTTAGCTTTGAGGATGTAAGACAAGGACTGGATCATAAAAGACATGAATGGCTGGCCGCACAGGATGAGCTCGGGATTGAACGCCGTTTTGAAGAAACCAAAACCTCATTTGCCGCCATGTACGAACCGCTGATTGAGCAGCTTGGAACGGTTCAGGCCGGTCTGCTTAAGCTGGGGAATAACAATAAAGAGAAGATTCTAGATCAGATTACTTTTTTACAGGCGAAAGCCCAAGATGCAATGGCAAAACAGAACGAAGCTGCAATCCGGCAATGGGAGCGAATCGAGCTGTCATTAATGCCACTGGGTAAACTGCAGGAAAGAGTGTACAATATCATGTATTACTTGAACCGGTACGGGCTTGTTTGGCTGGATGAGCTAATGACGGTTGAACCGGATTACAGTGGAACACATCGCATCATTTATATGTAATGGAAGTATCGCTTTCCACAAAACAAAGCGTATGCTTACGAAGCAAGTTTTGTACGAAGTAGATTCAATGTAGTAACGCTCACAAACTTTTAGGAGGTTTCATAATGAGTTCATCTAAACAAAATAGTATCGTGGCTGATATGTCACTCGCACCGGAAGGGCATTTGAAAATCGACTGGGTTCGCCAGCATATGCCGGTACTGAACCGTATTCGTGAGCAGTTTGAAGCAGAACAGCCATTTAAAGGTCTGAAAGTATCGATCACATTGCATTTGGAAGCTAAAACCGCTTATTTGGCGAAGGTTGTCAAAGCTGGTGGTGCAGATGTAACCATTACAGGTTCGAATCCACTTTCTACACAGGATGATGTATGTGCAGCGCTTGTGGAGGATGGAATCACAGTATTTGCTAAATACAATCCGTCTCCTGAAGAATTTAAAGCCCTTAATATCAAGGCACTGGAGAGCAAACCGGACTTGATTATTGATGACGGTGGGGATTTTGCTACATTGCTGCATTCGGAGCGTCCTGATCTGATGGAGAATATTCGCGGGGGTGCTGAAGAAACAACAACCGGGATTATTCGTCTAAAAGCTCTGCAAAAGCAAGGCGTATTGAAGTTCCCAATGGTCGCGGTTAATGATGCCTACTGCAAATATTTGTTTGATAACCGTTATGGCACTGGCCAATCGGCATGGGATGGAATTATTCGCACAACCAACCTTATCGTAGCGGGTAAAACAGTAGTTGTTGTCGGTTACGGCTGGTGTGGTAAAGGTGTTGCCATGCGCGCCAAAGGGCTTGGAGCAAAAGTGGTTGTCACAGAAGTTGATGCGATTAAAGCCGTTGAAGCACATATGGACGGTTTTGAAGTAATGCCAATGCTGGAAGCAGCTAAGGTTGGTGATTTCTTCGTTACAGTAACTGGTAACCGTTATGTAATTCGCGGTGAACATTATGATGTGATGAAGGATGGAGCGATCATGTGCAACGCGGGCCATTTCGACGTTGAAGTGAATAAGCCTGAGTTGTCGGAAAGATCCGTATCCCAACGTACCGTTCGCAAAAATATCGAAGAGTACCAGCTTCGTGACGGACGTAAATTATATCTGCTTGCCGAAGGCAGACTTGTAAATCTGGGTGCTGCTGATGGTCACCCTGCTGAAATTATGGATACAACCTTTGCGCTCCAGGCGCTGTCGCTGAAATATGTAAATGATAATTATAAGAGCATTGGCGTAAAAGTTGAGAATGTTCCTTATGAGCTGGATGAGCAAGTAGCACGTTATAAGCTGGAAAGTCTGGGCATTAACATCGATAGCCTGACTCCGGCGCAAGTGGATTATTTGGACAGCTGGAATTTGAACGATTAATAACTGAACGCATAACAATAAAGTGTATTAACCAGTGTACCTTGAACTGAAGCAACTTTTTTAACAAAGCCATGCAACGGACAAGATTCCGATTGTATGGCTTTTTTCTGTGGAGAAATGTTTTTCGGGAAACGAGCTATCTGATTTAGGAAAAATTTCCTTGGCCAGAAAAAGGTTTTTGATTTTTAATGGCGAATCTATTATGCTTAAGTGGTGAAAAGTGGGGTAAAGTGGGGATTCGGGGATTAGGGGTGGGAAAAAGGATGTTCATGGGAGAGTATCAACACAGCATTGACGACAAAGGCCGAATCATTATTCCGGCTAAACTCCGTGAATTGCTCGGAACCTCCTTCGTGACGACCCGCGGCCTAGACTCCTGCCTGTTTGTTTATCCCATGGAAGAATGGGCAATCATGGAACAAAAGCTTAAAAGCCTTTCGCTGATGAAATCAGATGCCCGCGCATTTAGCCGCTTTTTTTTCTCAGGTGCAACTGAATGTGTTTGGGATAAGCAGGGAAGGGTAAATCTGCCGGCTAATTTACGGCAGTATGCCAAACTGGACAAAGACTGTGTCATTCTGGGCGTTTCGAACCGGGTGGAAATCTGGAACAAAGAGCTTTGGGAACAGTACTTCGAACAGTCCGAGGAATCGTTCAACGAAATCGCTGAGAAATTGGTGGATTTCAATTTTGATCTATAAAACACAATAACGAATACTGTCCTGGAGGGATGCAGCTTGTTTCACCACATCACGGTGCTTAAGGAAGAAGCGACAGAAGGGCTGCACATCAAAAAAGACGGAATCTATGTAGATTGCACTCTCGGTGGAGCGGGACACAGCTCACTTATCGCTTCCAAGCTTAGCGGCGAAGGCCGTTTAATCTGTTTGGATCAAGATGATTGGGCTTTGGAGAACGCAAAAGAAAGATTAGCGGAATACGGAGACAAGGTTGTGACTATTAAGACTAACTTCCGTGATCTGGAGAGTGTACTTAAGGATGTGCCCTTTGTGCCACAAACAGATGGTATTCCCCAAGTAGATGGAGTGCTCTTTGATCTTGGCGTATCCTCTCCCCAGTTTGACGAAGGGGAACGAGGCTTTAGTTACAATCATGATGCTCCGCTGGACATGCGCATGGATCAGTCAGCACTTTTGACGGCTGCTGAAATTGTGAATACATGGTCCGAGCAGGAGATTGCCCGTGTTCTTTTCCAATATGGAGAAGAGAAATTCTCGCGGAGAATCGCTAGAAAAATTGTAGACAGAAGAGAAGAAGCTCCTATTGAGACAACAGGAGAATTAGCAGAACTGATCAAGGAAGGTATCCCGGCAGCTGCTCGAAGAACAGGAGGGCATCCCGCTAAACGTAGCTTTCAAGGATTAAGGATTGCTGTGAATGACGAATTGGGTGCTTTTGAAGAAGGGCTACATAGTGCAGTACGTTGCCTTGCACCAGGAGGCAGAGTATCCGTCATCACCTTTCATTCGCTCGAAGACCGAATTTGCAAGCAAATTTTTAGCAGCTATTTAAGCAGATGTACATGCCCGCCTGACTTTCCGTTTTGCGTATGCGGCGCGAAAGGCACGCTTAAGTTAATCAATCGTAAACCGCTTGTGCCTTCTGAAGAAGAGCTTGAGCTTAATACCCGAGCCCGCTCAGCTAAGCTGCGCATTGCAGAAAAATTGTAATTGACGATAAAGGAGAGTCAGAGATGGCCTATACCCGCGGCAATTTAGCAGTTCAGCCCAAAAGAAAAGAAGAGGTAAACCCCCTTTACCGCGAGAAGACAAAAGTAGTTACCAGACGAAGAGTACTTCCGCTGCAAGAGAAACTTTTGTATATGCTGACGCTAGGAGTATGCGTTCTGGTGGCGATCACCCTGATTTCACGTTACGTCCAAATTTATGATTTGAACTTGCAGGCTCAGAAATTAGATCAGGATATTGCAACAGCCAAGAAGCAGATTTCTACGTATCAGATGGAAAAGCAGAATCTAGAGCAGAAAGTCGCCCAAAAAGCACGGGATCTTGGTTATGTGTCTCCGGATGAGAATGCAACAATCTATATTCCGGCAAGCTCGGCAACGACTCCAGGTGATAATTAGTGAGCGATTGGCAAGATCGCAATAAAAAAAGTTGTGAGGTTCGCTTATGCTGAAAAGAATAAAACTTCGCACGCTGTTTATAGGAGGGTGTATTACCCTCTTTTTTCTTGTTTTGATCGTTAGAGTGTTCTGGATTCAAGTTATGCAAGGTGAGGAATGGCAGGAAAAGGCCGCCACACTTTGGGCACATACCTCAACTATCAAAGCGGAGCGAGGTACGATTTCTGACCGTAACGGGAGTGTGCTCGCTAGCGATGTCCCTGCTTATACCGTGGTGGTGAATCCTGAAGTGATTCAACAACAAGGCATTGGGGAAGAGGTCATCACAGGATTACACGAATTGCTAGGCAAACCAGAGGATGAGCTGCGTAAGCTGGTTGAAGCCAAGGACGAAAAGACGGGTGCTTACCTCAAGAACCGTGAAATACGTAATGAAGGCTGGAAGATTGATCAGGAGCTTGCCGATAAGGTGAAAGAATTTTATGTAGCCCTAGGTAAAGAACATAAAATTCAAGAGACCGGTATTGGGCTTGTTAGAGAGCAGAAACGATATTATCCAAAAGATGAATTAGCTGCACATATCTTAGGTTATACAGATAGGGACGGCAATGCTATCATGGGACTGGAAAAATACTTTGATACGGAGCTTAAGGGTGCCGATGGCAAGCTGCTTTATCAAAGTGACGGTCAAGGGGTAAAATTGCCGGATTCACAAGATACCTATAAGCCAGTAGTAAATGGAAGTAATTTCAAGCTTACAATCGATAGTACGATCCAGCATTATATAGAAGAGGCCATGCAAAAGGCGTATGCGCAATATAAGCCAAAAAGTATGAGTGTCATTGCTGCTGATCCGAACACGATGGAGATTTTGGGATTAGCCAACATGCCTACCTATAATCCAAATGAATTTTGGAAGACCGGGGCTGAAGGGGCAGGATTCTATAATCATGCTATTAAATCTACTTATGAGCCTGGTTCCACCTTCAAAATTGTAACGCTTGCCGCCGCAGTAGAAGAGAAGCTTTTTGATCCTGTTGCGACATTTTTGTCCGGGTCCATCCGGATAAAGGGATATAGTAAGGCACTGCATGATATTAATCATGCTGGATGGGGGCAAATCAGTTTTCTTGAAGGTGTGAAACGTTCTAGTAACGTTCTATTCGTTAAGCTATATGAAATGCTCGGACAGGACAAGCTATTACAGTATATCAATGATTTTGGCTTCAATGAGAAAACGGGAATCGATCTGCCAGGAGAAGCAAGCGGGGTCGTTAACCCTAATGTTGGACGTCCTATAGAAATTGCGACACTCGCATATGGACACGGAAAAGTGCTAGTAACCCCACTTCAGCAGCTCGTTGCCGTATCTGCTATCGCTAATGGGGGGAAGTTGATGACTCCGTATGTAGTTAAGGAGGTCACAAACCCTAACACTGGTGAGACAAAGGTTACTGAGCCTAGTGTAGTGCGTCAGGTGATTGATGAGGAAAGCGCCAAGAAAACGGGTGAATATTTGGAGCAGGTTGTTGCTGACCAAGTAAAAGGAACAGGGCGTAACGCTTATATTGACGGCTATCGCGTGGCAGGAAAGACAGGAACGGCTATCAAGGTTGAAGGTAAGGATTATGTGAAATCCAAAGTACTTGTCTCCTTTATTGGTTATGCTCCTGTTGATGATCCAAAGATCGCTGTTATTGTCATTATTGACGAACCGAACGTTGAGGTTGGCGGCGGTAAGGCAGCTGCTCCAGTATTTAAAGAGATTGTATCCCAGTCTCTGCAATACATGGGAGTACCTAAGCTGGCGTCTGAGGCTAGTGATAGCAGCAGCAAAAAGCCGGCTAAGACTGAAACAGTCGCACTTCGGACTACACCAGATCTAACAGACAAGACGATGAAGGAAGCAAGAGAAGCACTTTTGGATCAAGGCTTCGATTATGTAGTGGTCGGAGAAGGATCTGCTGTAGAGAGTCAATATCCTGAGGCAGGTACGAAGCTTGCTACAGGGCAACGGATCTATTTATTAAGTCCGCAGGGGGCTCAGCCTACCATTCCAGATTTAAAAGGGGAATCCCTGCGTGATGCACTTGAAATTCTAACTCTACTAAAAGTAGAGATTGCGGTAGACGGAGAAGGTTACGTCTCAGAACAGATTGTAGGAACGCAAAATGGCAAGACCTTGGTCACTTTGAAAATGAAGCCATTAAATGATTATGGCGAAGATATTCCCGTGGCCCCGCCTGCTGATGAGGGGACAGATTCCGAGAGCGGAACATAGCTTGTTCTAACCCCTGTTTGTCCCGAATAGTCATGAAGATAAGAGCTCATGTCTATTGTTGAAAGTGGGGGAGAACGGAATGAAGGTTTCCAAAGTCGTAACACGGCGGAGAATGCTGTGGACATTGCTGGGACTGGCAGTGTTATTCGGTTCGCTGGTCGTGCGTCTTGCGTATGTGCAATTATCTCAAGGCGAGGAATTGACTGCGAAGGTAGAAGATTCCTTGCGCCGCAATATTCCTTTTACCGCTAAACGTGGTGAAATTATGGATCGTGAAGGTGTGCCGCTCGTTTCTAATATCACCACACCTACAGTGTATGCAGTACCGGTGCAGGTAAAAGAGAAGCAAAAGACAGCACAGCAATTAGCTCCACTGCTTGGGATGACTGAGGAGAAGCTGATGACATTGCTGTCCAAAAAAGAAATGTCGGTGAAACTTCAGCCCGGCGGCCGCAAAATTACGATGGATCTTGCCGCGAGCATCCGTGATTTGCAGCTGCCGGGCATCGTTGTCGCTGAGGATAGCAAAAGATATTACCCTTACGGCGATTTAGCCGCGCATATTTTAGGCTTCACAGGTATAGATAACCAGGGTATTACAGGAGTAGAGAGTATATATGACAATCTGCTCAAAGGCATAGCCGGCAATATTTCTTATTTGTCTGATGCAGGCGGAAGACTTATGCCTGGCTCATCTGAGAAATATTCTGCCCCTCAAGACGGACTTAATCTGGAGCTGACGATTGATAAACAGATCCAGTCCATTATGGAACGTGAGCTGGATCAGGCTATGGTAAAATATCAGGCGCAGGGTGCTTGGGCTATAGCTATGAATCCGAAGAATGGTGAGATACTAGCCATGGCTAGCAGACCGGGGTATGAACCAGCATCATACAAGGAATATGATGCGCAGATTTACAACCGGAATCTGCCTATCTGGATGACCTATGAACCTGGTTCAACGTTCAAAATCATTACTCTGGCTGCTGCGCTGCAGGAAGGTAAAGTAGATCTTCAGAACGATCATTTCTATGATCCGGGTTTTATCGAGGTAGCGGGCGCAAAGCTGCGCTGCTGGAAAAAGGGCGGCCACGGTAGTCAAACCTTTTTACAGGTAGTTGAGAACTCCTGTAACCCTGGGTTTGTCGCCTTAGGGCAACGGCTGGGAAAAGAATCACTTTTCAAATATATTCGTGATTTTGGTTTTGGCAGTAAAACGGGAATTGATCTGAATGGGGAAGCTAATGGCATTCTGTTCAAGCTCAGTCAAGTAGGTCCGGTAGAGCTTTCGACTACAGCCTTCGGCCAAGGGGTTTCGGTTACGCCTATTCAGCAGATTGCTGCGGTATCCGCGGCTATCAACGGCGGTAATCTCTATAAACCGCATGTAACAAAAGCATGGGTTAACCCGGTTACGGGAGAGACTGTATCAGAGGTGAAGCCAGAGCTTGTGCGGCAGGTCATTTCGGAGGAAACATCCAAGAAGGTGCGGGCAGCACTTGAGAGCGTGGTTGCCAAAGGCACAGGACGGCCGGCTTTTATTGACGGCTATCGTGTAGGTGGCAAGACGGGTACTGCACAGAAGGTTGTAAATGGACGTTATTCTCCAACAGAGCACATTGTTTCTTTTATTGGCTTTGCGCCAGCGGATGATCCTCAGATCGTTGTGTACACTGCCGTGGATAATCCGAAAGGGATTCAATTTGGGGGTGTGGTTGCAGCTCCAATCGTGCAAAATATTTTGGAAGACTCACTGCACTATATGAAGGTTCCGGAGCGCAGTGATCAGCTTCCCAAAACTTATAAGTATGGCGAAACTCCGATAGTGACCGTACCTGATCTTACCGGAGCAACGGTGCAGGATATCTATGAGGATTTAAATATGAATTTTAATCTTGCACGTTCAGGCACAGGAAATACGGTCATCAATCAAGCTCCTAAGGCTGGGGCCAGAGTAGAACAGGGCTCAACCATCAGGATTTATATGGGAGCATCTAGTGAATAATGATTAAGGTATAAGGTTTCAGCTCGTATCCGAAAATGTAGAGTGAGGGATTACTATGAAAGTTAACGAATTATCTGCTTGTCTTGCTACTTCGCAACTATACGGGGATGGAGATGTGGAGATTACTGATCTTCAGACGGATTCCCGCCGTGTAGGCCCGGGAGATCTATTCATCTGTTTGCCTGGCCACACCGTGGACGGGCACAAATATGCGCCGCAAGCAGTAGCCTCCGGAGCGGCGGCTATTGTATGTGAGCACAAGCTGGAGCTTGATATCCCGCAGATTGTTGTGGATGACTGCCGGTTTGCGATGTCTGTCATGTCGAATGCTTTCTTTGGCTCACCTAGCAGCCGGATGAGAATGATCGGGGTGACGGGCACAAACGGCAAAACAACAACGACTTATCTCATTGAGCGGATTATGCAGGATCAGAATATGAAGACAGGTCTGATTGGAACGATTCAAATGCGCTATGACGGCAAAAGCTACCCTATGTCAGGCACAACTCCGGAGTCGCTAGATCTGCAGCGGTCCCTTCATGATATGGCTTCCAAAGGTGTGGAATGTTGCGTAATGGAAGTATCCTCTCACGCACTTCAGCAAGGACGTGTGAAGGGTGCGGACTTCCGTACGGCAATTTTTACGAACTTAACCCAAGATCATCTGGATTATCATCATACAATGGAGGAGTATCGGGCGGTTAAAGGGCTCTTTTTCTCCAGATTAGGAAATGTGATCTCTCCGTGGAAGGAAGAACGCAAATATGCGGTGTTGAACGCGGATGATGAAGCCAGTCAATATTTTGCAGCCCAAACTGCGGCGGAAGTGATTACATATGGCATTGATAACAACGCTAATGTCCGAGCTTCGCAAATATCGATCACTGCAAAAGGAACTTTTTTCCATGTGGATACGTTTAAGGGGAAGACGGACATTTCGCTCCGTATGGTTGGAAAGTTCAATGTCTACAATGCACTCGCGGCGATTACAGCTGCTTTATTGGAAGATGTCTCTCTGGCTGATATCAAGACTAGTCTTGAGGCAATCGATGGTGTAGCTGGACGGGTGGAGTCAGTGGATGAAGGTCAGGAATTTGCTGTTATCGTTGACTACGCACATACACCAGACGGGCTAGAGAATGTATTAAAGACGGTCTGCGAATTTGCTACCGGCAAAGTGCTTACAGTGTTTGGCTGTGGCGGAGACAGAGACCGGACGAAACGTCCATTAATGGGGAAGATCGCTGCACGATATAGCGACATGGTATTCGTAACTTCTGACAACCCTCGGACGGAGGACCCTCAACTAATCTTGAAGGATATAGAAGCAGGACTAGTAGAGGATGGAGTCACCTCTGACCGGTATCATATGATTGTTGATCGCCGAGAAGCTATCGGGAAGGCTATTGAAATGGCAAGCCCTGGCGATGTAGTATTGATTGCGGGGAAAGGTCATGAGACCTATCAACTGATTGGCGGAGTGGTTCATGATTTCGATGACCGCATCGTCGCTAAAGAAGTTATAAGGGGCCGAAACTATTGATTACAAGAACGCTTGAAAATATTGCTGCCATGTGCGCAGGGGAACCTGCTGCTGTCGAAGCTATGAATACAACCCTTACGGGAGTCGTTACCGACTCCCGTAAGATCACACCCGGCTGCCTGTTTGTGCCTCTATCTGGAGACAAATTCGATGGTCACCACTATGCTGCCGCAGCACTGGCTGCTGGTGCTGGCGCAACCTTGTGGCAACGCGATAAAGGACCGGTACCTGAAGGTGGCGGAGTTATTATTGTTGAAGATACGCTGGAGGCTCTCCAGAAGTTGTCCGCTGCTTATCTGAAGGAAGTGGCTCCGCAGGTTGTCGCTGTTACGGGCAGCAACGGGAAAACAACAACAAAAGATATCATTATGTCTCTGCTTGAAGTGCAGTTCAAAGTGCACAAGACAGCGGGGAATTTCAATAATCATATCGGTCTTCCGCTTACTATTTTATCCATGGCTGAGGATACAGAGATCGCTGTACTTGAAATGGGGATGAGCTCGCGGGGAGAAATTGCTCTGCTGGCTTCTTTGGCTGAACCTGACGTAGCGGTAATTACTAATGTAGGCGAGTCGCATTTACTGCAGCTGGGGTCACGTAAAGAAATAGCCCGCGCCAAGCTGGAGATTGCCGAGGGGCTGAAGCCGGGGGGACTGCTGATTTATAACGGTGACGAACCGCTGCTGACTGAGGTAATGCAAGAGTCCACTTTTAAGGCTCCAGAAGGGATGAGAACCTTCCGTTTTGGTCTAAATGAGGATAATGATGATTATCCAACAGGGATGATGTCCCATACTGGTGGCATGACGTTCACGTCAAGCCGTCATAAGGAACATGCTTTTACATTACCGCTGCCAGGTCAGCATAACGTTGTTAACGCTCTGGCTGCACTAGCGGTTGCTCGTCATTATGGGGTTACGGAGCAGAATATGAAGGACGGTCTAAGCAAGCTCAAGTTGACGGGCATGCGGATTGAAGTGATTCGGACTTCCTCCGGACTTACGCTTTTAAACGATGCTTATAATGCCAGCCCTACTTCTATGAAGGCGGCTATAGATGTCCTGCAATCTATGAAATGCAGTGGCAATAAAATCGCTGTGCTCGGGGACATGCTGGAACTTGGGCCGGAGGAAGTAGAATTTCATCAAGAAATAGGCTACTACCTTGACCCTTCATTAACTGATTTTGTATGTACTTACGGACCATTATCCGTTCATATTGCCAAAGCAGCAGAAGAGAAATTCGGCAAAGAGCGCGTAAAAGCTTTTACAGATAAAGCGGAACTAACCGCTGTCCTTCTAGAGAAATGCAGTGCTAAGGATATTGTTCTATTTAAAGGATCAAGAGGAATGAAGCTCGAGGAAGTGCTTCAGAGCCTAAATAAAGATATTCAACAGACCTAAATCATTGGAGGGGGTGTACCCATGGATTATCAACTATTGTTATTGACTATTGCTGTTTCCTTTATCCTTGCGGTCATTGCCGCTCCGCTCTTCATTCCGCTTCTGCGCAGGATGAAATTCGGACAGCAGGTGCGAGATGACGGACCGCAAACCCATTTGAAGAAGGCGGGAACGCCGACTATGGGCGGTATCGTGATTATCGTAGCTTTTACCTTGTCTTATCTGAAATTTTCTGTGGTGAATACAGATTTTTACGTACTGCTCGTAGCTACGCTTGGTTTTGGATTGATCGGGTTTTTGGATGACTATATCAAAATTGTATTTAAGCGTTCCTTAGGGCTCACAGCACGTCAAAAGTTATTTGGACAGCTGCTGGTTGGTGCTCTGATGTGCGGTCTTCTGATTTATGCCGGACACAGTACAAATATCAGCGTACCAGGTACTGATTTCAGCTTTGATTGGGGTGGCTGGTTCTATTATCCATTCATCATTATTATGATGATGGCAGTGACGAATGCCGTTAACTTTACAGATGGAGTCGATGGACTGTTGTCTGGTGTCAGTGCCATTGCATTGGCCGCATACGCGGTGGTGGCAATGCAAGCTACGTCTATTGCGGCAGGTGTATGTGCTGCGGCAATGATTGGTGCTGTATTAGGCTTTCTTGTGTTCAATGCCCACCCTGCTAAAGTGTTTATGGGGGATACGGGTTCGTTTGGTATTGGTGGTGCTATAGGTGCTATTGCTATTGTCACGAAGAGTGAGCTGCTGTTTCTCATCATAGGCGGTGTCTTTGTAATTGAAATGTTATCCGTCGTGATTCAAGTGGTTTCATTTAAAACCCGTGGCAAACGTGTATTCAGAATGAGCCCGATTCACCATCATTTTGAGCTTGGTGGCTGGTCGGAGTGGCGTGTGGTAATTTCGTTCTGGGCGGTTAGTTTGGTGTTGGCTGCTGTGGGACTATTTATTAGCAAGGGGTTGTAGAGAATGAAACATCCAGATATGTATCGTGGTGAAGAAGTTGTGGTTCTTGGGCTTGCTAAAAGCGGTGTCCAGGTGGCTAAAGTGCTGCATGAACGCGGCGCTATAGTTACGGTTAACGACAAAAAGGAAAGAGATCAAAGTCCCGAAGCTTCCGAATTGGAATCTTTGGGAATTTGTGTTATATGCGGCGGGCATCCGGAAGGACTTATTCATGAAGGTGTAAGTCTGGTAATCAAAAATCCAGGCATTCCTTATTCTGCGCCCCCTGTACAAAAGGCAATTGAGCTTGGAATTGAAGTGGTCACAGAGGTAGAGGTGGCTTATCGACTTTGTGCAGCGCCGATGATCGGCATCACAGGCTCCAATGGCAAGACGACAACGACGACCTGGGTAGGCCATATGCTGGAAGCTGCGGGAATGAACCCTATAGTTGCGGGCAACATTGGTACGCCTCTTTGTCAGGCTGCACAAGAGGCTACAGAGGATAACTGGATGGTGGTCGAGCTTAGCAGCTTTCAACTCAAAGGTACGGAGACCTTCCGGCCAAAGATAGGCTGTCTGCTGAATATTGCAGAGACTCATCTGGATTATCATGGAAGCATGAAAGATTATGTGGATTCCAAAACCAAGCTGTTCGCTAATCAATTAGCTACGGATACAGCAGTGCTGAACTGGGATGATCCTGTCTGCCGGGAACTTGTGCCCTATGTGAAGGCTTCGATTCTTCCATTCTCCTTGTTTGAGGAGCTGCCTCATGGAGTATTTGTTAGCCCGTCCTATATTACGGGGCAAGATGATGAGCTGAAGCGCCACATTATCTATCGCGAATCTGCGGACAAGGAAACGATAATCGCGGATGTGGATTCCATCGCTCTTCCGGGTCGCTTTAATGTGGGGAATGCGCTGGCTGCCTGTGGAATTGCTATTGCCGCTGGAGCTGACCCCTCTCTATTAAGCGAAGTGCTTTCTTCTTTTCGTGGTGTGGAGCACCGCCTGGAGTATGTAGCTGATAAGGCTGGAGCCGCTTATTACAACAATTCCAAAGCAACGAACTCCAAAGCGACAATTACGGCTTTGACATCTTTTCAGCGTCCGGTGGTATTGATCGCTGGCGGATTAGACCGTGGCTCCGATTATATGGAGCTGCTGCCTGTCCTGAGCGGACGCGTCAAAGCTTTGGTGGCGTTAGGACAAACCAAGGACAAGCTAATAAATGTAGCACAGCTGGCAGGATTAAAGCAGATTATCTCCGTCGATAATGGGGAGAGCGCCGCCGCCGTGCTGCAAGCAGCTGTGCGGGAAGCTTCCGCTCTGGCGGAAGAAGGAGATATCGTTCTCCTGTCTCCTGCATGTGCTAGTTGGGATATGTTTACATCCTATGAAGAGCGCGGGTGTATTTTTAAAGAGGCGGTGCATAACCTTTAAGTAGGGGGGTGGATAAGCCCCTACTACGGATGCAAGAGGTGTGCTCCTGATGAACAAAACTCGTCATGCTCCCGATATTTGGTTGCTGATTCCCATTCTTTCTTTGCTGGTAATCGGCATGGTGATGGTATACAGCGCCGGATCTGTCTTGGGCTTCCGCAATTATGGAGATTCGTTTTACTTTGTAAAGAGGCAGCTTTTGTTTGCAGGACTGGGACTTGTTGCAATGTTTGTTACAGCGAATACAGACTACAAAGTGTTAAAAAAGCTGGCTAAGCCGGCACTGATTGTCTGCTTTATCCTGCTCGTTATGGTGCTTATTCCCGGCATTGGTGTAGTTCGCGGGGGAGCGCGCAGCTGGCTCGGAATCAGCTCCTTCGGGATTCAGCCCTCCGAGTTCATGAAGATGGGGATGATTCTATTTCTGGCGAATTGGCTGGGAAAAGAAGAGTATGATATCACCTCCTTCACTCGTGGCTTACTTCCACCGTTAGCGCTTATCGGATCAGCCTTTGCACTGATTATGCTCCAGCCGGATCTGGGTACAGGTACCGTTATGTTTGGCGCAGCCTTGATGATGGTCTTTACAGCTGGGGCAAGAATGAAACATCTACTCTCACTAGGAGTAGCTGGCGTGGCTGGGTTTGTTGCTTTGGTTGCCGCAGCACCTTACCGGTTGCAGCGGATAACCGCTTTTCTTGATCCTTGGTCCGATCCCCTCGGTGCAGGCTACCAGATTATTCAGTCGCTCTACGCGATTGGCCCTGGAGGGCTTGGGGGTCTCGGACTTGGAATGAGCCGGCAGAAGTACAGTTATGTACCTGAGCCGCAGACCGATTTTATTTTTTCTATATTGGCCGAGGAACTGGGGTTTATCGGTGGTTTGGCTGTGTTGATCCTGTTTCTTATTCTAATCTGGCGCGGAATGAAGGTGGCGATGAGTCTGCCTGACCGTTTTGGAAGCTATTTGGCCGTTGGCATCGTCTGTATGGTGGCTGTGCAAGTCATTATTAATATTGGTGTGGTCATCGGTCTAATGCCTGTAACAGGCATCACACTTCCTCTGATTAGCTATGGAGGTTCTTCGCTTACACTGATGTTAACCTCCCTGGGCATTCTATTGAACTTATCCCGTTATGCGAGGTGAAAGACATGCGTATCGTATTAAGCGGCGGAGGCACGGGTGGTCATATCTATCCCGCAGTCGCTGTTGCTAGACAACTGGAAGCAGAAGATAGTGAATCTACCTTCCTGTATATTGGTGGAACGCGTGGCTTAGAGAGCAAGCTTGTTCCCCAAGAGAATATCCCTTTCAAATCTATCGACATCACTGGCTTTCGGCGCAAGCTGTCCATGGACAACGTCAAGACGGTGATGCGTTTTTTAAAGGGCGTTAAGGCTTCCAAAGAAATGTTAAGAGAGTTTAAGCCTGATGTTGTAATTGGTACAGGCGGTTATGTATGTGGTCCAGTCGTTTACGCTGCATCCCGGCTGGGTATCCCAACTTTGATCCATGAACAAAATGCTATCCCTGGTTTAACAAATCGTTTTCTAAGTCGTTACGCGAGTACAGTGGCCGTAAGCTTTGAAGGGACAGAATCTGCTTTTCCGGGGAGTAAGCACGTAATCTACACAGGTAATCCTCGGGCAACGACGGTTACTACGGCTAGTCCACAACGGGGGTTTGCCTCGCTGGGCATTCCGGATAACAGCACGGTTGTTTTGGTTGTTGGCGGTAGTCAAGGGGCTAAGGCTATTAATAAAGCCATGATTGAAATGGCCCCATTTGTGGGTAAGGGTAATGGTGTTCATTATGTTTACGTTACAGGTGAGCCTTATTTTGAGGATACCCGTGCTGAATTGCGTCAGAAGCTGGGTAGCACACCGAACTGGCTGCATGTCCTACCTTATGTTCACAATATGCCGGAGGTCTTGGCTTGTACCTCCTTAATCGTAAATCGGGCGGGGGCATCCTTTCTCGCTGAGATTACAGCGCTGGGTATTCCTTCTGTACTTATCCCTTCTCCTAATGTGACGAACAATCACCAAGAGGCGAATGCAAGACAGCTGGAACGCGAAGGGGCCGCTGTGGTGGTGCTTGAGAAGGATTTGAATGGTAAGGCGCTTTATGAAGCTGTGCAAGCAATCATTGGAACTGAAGCTGTACGCCAAAAAATGTCTGAGGCTTCCAAACGACTGGGCAAAAGGGATTCTGCTGCCATTGTCACTAACGAACTCCGAAGACTAGCCGGTAAACAGTCTTAAGCCATTTACCTTTGAGAGGTATTTTCCTTATTGGCAGCTCTCTGTCACACACTTGGAGGAACGAACATAGGATAATCCTATAATCGTGACAATCACCCAGAACACTTCCTAACCTGAAAGGTAGTGCAGGATAATCTTGTACATTTCATATGACCTTGTATCGGAAGTGTTTGTGGTGGGTGAGCGGTAATCTCGGAGGTGATACATTGGACAAATTGGTGATTGAGGGTGGAAGTCCCCTGTCAGGCACCATTCGTATCCATGGAGCAAAAAATGCGGCGCTGCCGATTCTAGCGGCAAGCCTGCTGGCCGAAGGAGTTCACTCACTGCATAATGTGCCGAAGCTGCTGGACATCGAGACTATGCTAGACATCTTGGATCGGCTGGGCTGCAGGTGCGTGCATCAAGAGGATACGGTGACGATAGATACGTCAGCCGTGGGGACATCTCATGTACCTGAGGATTTGATGCGGCAGATGAGATCTTCCATTTTTTTAATGGGACCGCTGTTATCCAGATTTGGTGAGGTAACGATCTATCAGCCTGGTGGCTGTGCGATCGGGGAGCGTAAAATCGATCTTCATTTGCAGGGTCTTAAAGCACTGGGGGCGGAGATCGAGGAAAGCAACGGACGAATATCCTGTCGGGGCTCAAAGCTTGTAGGGAGTGATATTCATCTCGACTATCCAAGTGTTGGAGCCACGGAGAATATTATGATGGCTGCCGCCAAGGCAGAGGGGACAACGACGATATCGGGAGCAGCAAGAGAGCCGGAAATACAGGATCTACAGCAATTTTTGAATAGTATGGGTGCTCAGATTATCGGTGCAGGCACGGATACCATTACGATCCAGGGTGTCAAAAACTTATATCCCTGTACGTACGAGGTAATCCCAGACCGGATAGTGGCTGGAACTGTAATGATTGCTGCGGCAGCTACACGTGGGAATGTGACCTTGACACATACGAACGCCGGGCATCTGACTTCGCTTATTCATGTGCTTAAGCGGGCTGGTGTTCAAATCACAGTATGCAATGATATAATTAATGTCAGCTGCATGGGACGTCCGCGTGCGGTTGAGAGAATCGTAACCTCTCCTTATCCTTCTTTCCCGACGGATCTGCAATCTCAGGTCATGGTGCTGCTGTCGCTCGCCGATGGTTTTAGTGTGATCAAGGAAACGGTGTTTGAGGGACGGTTCAAACATGTGGAAGAAATGGCCCGGATGGGTGCTGACATCTCTATCGATTTGAATCGTGCGTTTATTCGCGGCGTTCAGAGATTGTATGGTGCTACTGTGGAAGCTACTGATTTGCGGGCGGGTGCAGCTCTGGTCATTGCCGGGCTTGCTGCACAAGGGACTACGGTCGTTGAGCAAGCGCATCACATTGACCGTGGTTATGATGGAATAGAGAAGCTGTTTCAGAAGCTTGGCGCGCGTATAAGCCGTAAGGTGCCTGTAACGGATCCACTTGATTTGGCCAATTAAAGCTCCCTGTCTCCTTCCAGATCTCTCAGAGAAGGAGACAGGGCCTTATTACGGAGATATGAGAATGACTACAACCCGATTACCTCTTCTTAAAGAGGACAAGCCTAAGAAAAAAATGAGCCGTAAGATTACGGCGATCCTGCTGCTGCTGTTCACTGCGCTTCTTGCTGTGATTTTTTTCAGATCGTCTATTAGCCATATTACAGTGATAGATTTTCAAGGTAGCAAGTATTCTACTAGTGAAGAGTTACTCTCACAAAGTGGAATTAAAATAGGTGGGCAATTCTTTGCTGTATCAACTAAAGCTGTGGAAGAATCTCTGCTGAAGCTTAAGACGATTAAAGACGTCAGCGTGCAGAAGGATTTCCCCGGGGTGATCACAGTAAAGATTGAGGAATTCCCTGCGGTAGCTTATGAACTGGAACAGGGAGGCCTCTTAAAGGCGATTCTGTCCAGTGGAGCTGCAGTGCCTGTTAATGAGACTGGAATTGCTGTTGAGAAACCTATATTAACGAACTGGGACCCGGAAGATCCGAATAAGGCTAAGCTTTGTCAAGCATTAGCAAGCATTCCTAATGAATTGACAAGTGATATCTCTGAGATTGTTCCCTCGCCAACCTTGTCTTTTCCAGACCGGATCAAGCTCTATACTAGATCCCGTTTTGAGGTGATTACAGCCATCTCTTTGCTAAAGAGCAAGGTGTCCTATTTGAATCAGATTATAGAGACTGAACAGCCTGGACTCATTAAAATGCTAGAAGCCGATTCATATGTTCCTTTTCAGGTGGAAAGCGATGAAGAAGATGTTGCGCAAGAGTAGTGTGGAGGTAAATAGTCCCTACTAATAGAGTTAAAAAAATGCTACAATCGGAGTTACGGGCAAGAAGCTATATCCCTCTTTTTTCTTCGATTTTTTTGAGATATAGTACTATATTTGGTTGAAATGACCAATTAGGCCGATATTTCTTGTGATAATTGCTATTTTTACAATAACATATGAGTAACTATTCACATTTGGGGATGTTGGAATATTATTCCGTTCAAAAAATTTGTAGAAAAAAGAGGGAAAGGATTAGGTATGTTGAATATGTACAGAGAAGTTTCCCGGGACCGGGATAAGGTAATGCAATTAATTATGATTATAACAGGAGGTGCCATAGGACTTGAGCAACAATGACATCATTGTTAGTTTGGACATCGGTACATCCAAAGTTCGGGCAATAATTGGGGAAGTTACCAATGGAACCTTTAATATTATTGGCGTTGGATCTGCTGATTCGGAAGGAATACGTAAAGGCGCGATTGTAGATATCGACCAAACTGTGCAATCGATCAAAAGTGCTATAGATCATGCAGAGCAGATGGTGGGTATTCAAATATCAGAGGTTTATGTAGGCATTTCCGGTAATCATATTGGCCTGCAATCCAGCCACGGTGTTGTGGCCGTTCAGAATGAGGATCGTGAAATCGGCGATGATGATATCGATCGCGTAATTAAAGCTGCGGAAGTCATTGCTATGCCTCCGGAGCGTGAAGTGATTGATGTTGTTCCCAAACAATTTATCGTCGATGGTCTTGAAGGAATTCAAGACCCGCGCGGAATGATTGGTGTTCGTCTGGAAGTTGAGGCAACAATCATTACGGGTGCTAAGACGCCAATACATAATCTACTACGCTGTGTTGAGAAATCAGGGCTGAAGGTAAAGGATCTTGTGCTGATGTCTCTTGGAGCTGGTGGATTGGCGCTGTCCAAGGACGAGAAATCGATGGGATCTGTTCTGGTTGATATTGGTGCGGGCTCAACAACAATAGCCATATACGAAGAGGGTTCTCTTAGTGCAACCTCCACGATTCCGATCGGAGGAGAATTCGTAACCAATGATATTGCCTACGGACTTCGGACGCTTACTGATCAAGCGGAGAAGGTAAAACTTAAATATGGTTGCGCATGGATTGACGATGCAGCCTCAGACGTTGTCTTCAAGGTATTGCGCATTGGCAGTAACGTGGAGAAGGAATTTAACCAAGAGGATCTGGCGGCAATTATCGAGCCAAGGGTGCAAGAAATATTCCACCTGATTCGTCAAGAAGTTAAACGGCTTGGTTACAGTGAACTGCCTGGAGGTTATATACTTACAGGTGGGACTGTCTCGATGCCGGGTGTATTGAAGGCTGCTCAGACCGAGCTGGCTGCATCTGTACGCATCGCCGTGCCGGATTATATCGGTGTACGGGACCCTGGGTTTACCGGCGGTGTCGGTATTCTGCATAATGTTGTCCGTAGTTTCCGAGCAAGAAACAGTGGTGGAAGCAGCAACAAAAAGACGGTCAACCGGAGCAAGCAGAACGCCACTCCGAGTCAGGAAACTGTTCAGAAGCCCGGATTTGTGGAGCGTCTAAAAAATATGTTTAGCGAGTTTATATAAGTGTAAGTCCAGATATACTTGGACCGGCCATCCAAGCACATTGAGGGGGAGATGGAACAATATGTTAGAATTTGATTTTGAAATGGAGAGCTTGGCGCAAATAAAAGTCATCGGCGTGGGCGGCGGAGGTAGTAATGCTGTCAACCGGATGATTGAAAACGGCGTTCAGGGTGTAGAATTTATTACGGTTAATACAGACGCCCAAGCGTTGCATATGGCCAAATCGGAGCACAAGCTGCAGATTGGGGACAAGCTGACCCGTGGTTTGGGTGCAGGCGCCAACCCTGAAGTCGGTAAGAAAGCAGCGGAGGAATCCCGTGATCTGATTTCGAATACCCTTAAAGGTGCAGATATGGTATTTGTTACTGCAGGAATGGGTGGCGGTACAGGTACAGGGGCGGCGCCAGTTATAGCTGAAATTGCTAGAGAATGTGGAGCCCTGACTGTGGGTGTAGTTACTCGCCCGTTCACTTTTGAAGGAAGAAAACGTTATAACCAGGCAATGCTTGGAATCGAAGCTTTGAAAGAAAAAGTCGACACGCTAATCGTCATTCCAAATGACCGTTTGCTTGAGATCGTTGATAAGAAAACACCGATGTTGGAAGCTTTCCGTGAAGCAGATAATGTTCTCCGGCAGGCTGTTCAAGGTATCTCTGACCTAATTAAGGTTCCTGGTCTGATTAACCTTGACTTTGCGGATGTAAAGACGATCATGACAGAGCGCGGTTCAGCGCTTATGGGAATTGGTATAGCAAATGGTGAGAACCGTGCGTCTGAAGCAGCACGTAAAGCCATCATGAGCCCACTCTTGGAAACGTCTATTGAAGGCGCCCGCGGCGTAATCATGAATATTACGGGAGGATCTAACCTCTCCCTATACGAAGTCAATGAAGCGGCTGAGATCGTTACATCCGCCTCTGATCCTGAAGTGAATATGATCTTTGGTGCGATAATTGATGAAGGCCTGAAGGATGATATCAAAGTAACAGTAATTGCTACTGGCTTTGAACATAAACCATCGCCTGAAGCTCCAGGACGTCGTCCGGTCTCGACGAATAACGAGCCAGCGGCAGCACCGGATAAGAACGCTGCTAATCTGCGTCCGTTCGGGAATCAGAACACGTCAGATCAGTTGGATATTCCGACGTTCCTGCGTAACCGTAATCGTAGCAACAACGACTAGTTAAATATTTTTATCAAGAAGATATGAAAGCACCGTATTATCCAGCTAATAGAGCTAGGGTACTGCGGTGCTTTTTTTATGTGAAATGCTGTTCAGAAGGAATAAAACCCTCCCACGCTATAACTCGACAAAAAAACCTCAAGAATGCCCCCCAAGTTTAGACAGACTTTGAAAGCGAGACTTTTTATACTAATCATATCGTCCAAAAAACAGAGCCTGATCCATTTTGGCTACAGGATAGATTCCGCCATAGTAGGCAGGTGAATGCACTGGTTGTTTATATTGACTTGATATTCGCCGCCAATCTAGTGATCGACGGAATTCTATTGTGGCTGACAGGCTGGATGGTCAAGCTGAGGATATCATGGTGGCGGCTAGTCCTCTCAGCTCTGGTTGGTGCGCTCTATGTGGTGATGATGTTTGTGCCGGAGTTGTCTTTCATGTATACCTTCCTCATTAAGTTTGGATTGTCGGTGGTTATGCTATGGATTGCCTTTGGTTTTGGGAGTCTGCAAAGCTACCTTCGCACTATGGGAGCTTTTTATATTATCAACTTCGCAGCTGCTGGTGGGATTGTAGGTATTCACTATTTGCTGCAGAGCTCCGGTGATATTTGGAATGGTATTATGTTCACTGCTTCAGGAGGGCATGCTTACCGCTTAAAGATTGGTTTTTGGTTTGTAATTGCAGTATTTCCCCTGGTGTTAATCTGCTTCAAGGCAGTGCACTCCTCACGAATCAGAAGGGAGCAGCTTGAAACCTATATCGGTGAGGTGGTAGTAGAAATTGATGGAGTGACTGTTTCCTGTCCCGGCCTGCTAGACACAGGTAACCGGCTTTGTGATCCTTTGACCCGCATACCGGTGATGGTTATGGAATCTTCGCTCTGGGAGGGACATCTGCCTGAAACATGGAAAGGTAGACTCACTCAGGACGGAGCGGACAAACTTTTACTAGAAACGGACGGGCAGTCGTTTGCTTGGCAGGACAGGATGCGTCTGGTGCCTTACAGGGGAGTTAACCGGGGGGCATCATTTATGCTTGCACTGAAGCCTGATCAGGTGACGATAAAGCTTGGTGAAGATATCTTTTATTGTAAAAGAGTCTTGATCGGGCTGGATGGTGGGACATTGTCGGGGGATGGAGCCTATCGGGCTGTAATACATCCTGATTTGACTCAAAAAGAGAGCGCTATTGATGCAGCACTGCCTTCCTAATCTTTAAAGCTAGCTGAACCAAACTTCTGATGGCTGAAAGCGGGATTTGAAAGCTTCACACGCGAACCGTGCACTTCTTGGAGGAGGAACAAATAATGGTCAAATGGAAAATTGCTCTGCAGCTGCAATATTACCGCATGCTGTTTCTACTAGGGCTGAAGAGTCAGGAAATCTATTATATTGGCGGGAGTGAGGCACTTCCTCCACCGCTGACACGGGAAGAAGAAGAATATCTGCTTCAGCGGCTGTCTAGCGGCGATGCAGCTGTTCGTGCGATGTTGATTGAGCGCAATCTTCGCTTGGTAGTATATATCGCTCGTAAATTTGAGAATACCGGCATCAATATCGAGGATCTGGTTTCGATTGGCGCTATTGGCTTAATTAAGGCTGTGAACACTTTTGATCCTGAGAAAAAAATAAAACTGGCTACTTATGCATCCCGCTGCATAGAGAATGAAATCTTGATGTATCTGCGGCGGAACAGCAAGACACGGAGTGAGGTTTCTTTTGATGAGCCGCTTAATATTGATTGGGATGGCAATGAATTATTGCTTTCTGACGTATTAGGAACGGAAAATGATACCATTTATCGGAACATAGAAGAACAGGTTGATCGCAAGCTGCTGCAAAAGGCACTGGAAAAGCTGAGTGACCGGGAAAGACTCATTATGGAGCTGAGATTTGGCCTGCGCGGAGGCGAAGAAAAGACACAAAAAGATGTGGCCGATCTGCTTGGCATCTCCCAATCTTATATTTCGCGGCTGGAGAAAAGAATTATCAAGCGGCTGCGCAAGGAGTTTAACAAGATGGTGTAAGGTGAAATTAGCAAGGAATAAAATGGCGAGCCCGGGAGATAATGTACAGTAATGTTTCTCCTTGGGAGGTAAATCATCATGACCCGTAATAAAGTCGAGATTTGCGGTGTGGATACTGCTAAGCTGCCTGTTCTAACGAATGTGGAAATGCGGCAACTGTTCACTTCGCTGCAGCAGCAGGGCGAGCGATCCGCCAGAGAGAAATTGGTAAACGGTAATCTTAGACTTGTTCTAAGCGTTATCCAGAGGTTCAATAATAGGGGAGAATTTGTTGACGATTTGTTCCAGGTGGGTTGCATCGGTCTGATGAAAGCCATTGATAATTTCGATTTATCACAAAACGTTAAATTCTCCACATATGCAGTTCCGATGATTATCGGTGAGATTCGGCGTTACCTGCGTGATAACAACCCGATTCGGGTATCACGTTCTCTCAGAGATATCGCCTACAAGGCGCTCCAGGTACGTGATAGTCTGACCAATCAGAACTCGCGGGAACCGACGATATTCGAAATATCAGAAGCGCTGGGTGTGCCGAAGGAAGATGTTGTATTTGCTCTTGATGCCATTCAGGATCCAGTGTCCTTATTCGAGCCGATCTATCATGACGGCGGCGATCCTATTTATGTAATGGACCAGATTAGCGACGATAAGAATAAGGATGTGTCGTGGATCGAAGAAATTGCATTACGTGAAGCGATGCGTAAGTTAGGACAAAGGGAGAAACGAATTTTATCCATGCGGTTTTTCGAAGGGAAAACACAGATGGAGGTCGCAGACGAGATTGGCATTTCACAGGCACAGGTCTCACGTTTGGAGAAATCTGCGATTCAGCAAATGCAAAAACACGTGAAATCTTAGAGCAGTAGCCATGAGGAGATATTCCAGAATCCGGGTTAAGGATTTTGGGCGATCTCCTCTTTTTAATGAATGTAGACAAGCTTCCGTATCATATATTGGACTATAGGTCGGATTGTACAGGGGTGGTGAGATGAACGAGGATTATCAAGGGTCTGCCAAAAAAATGAAAATCTCTGATTTTCAGACGAAGGATGTTATCAACATTGTAGATGGCAAGCGGCTGGGGCAGATTAGTGATCTGGAGCTTGATTTGCGCCGTGGTGTCATAGATGCCATCGTTATACCCGGATACACTCGGTTTATGGGATTGTTCGGAGGCGGGACAGATCTGATTATTCCATGGCGGAATATAGTCAAGATCGGGTCCGATGTAGTGCTCGTGAAGATTGAAGAGTCACGGATGTCTCCGGGACAGGAAGAGCGGGAAACGATGTATCTGGAGCGGGGAGATCGCAGCGAACGGCGCACTTATTAATTAGGTGCGTTTTTTGTTTTTTTATTTAAGAATTTAGGCGATCTGGCTTAAGCGTCACTTTGTACGGGTATTTACATGTGGTACACTAAGGCGGAGGTGAGGAAATGGAACCGTTTGTGCAGGGGAAAGAAATGCTTATGCTGCTCCATCTGGAGCCGTGGCGAGTGGAGCATAACGAAATTACAGCGGGGTTTACTGGTAGACAGGGAGGGGCTAGCAAGGCGCCCTATGACAGCCTGAATTGTGCGTTTCACGTTGGGGATGCTCCTGAAGCTGTCCTGAGCAATCGGAGAGCGCTTGCCGAAGCTCTTGATTTCAAACCGGAAGCATGGACCTGTGGAGAACAAACCCATGGGGCAGAGATAGCTGTGGTAAAGGAAGTAGACCGTGGGCGGGGACAACAGGACAGAGCATCGGCATTTCAAGCCACGGACGGTCTGCTGACGGATGTGCCCGGGGTTTTGTTGACTTCTTTTTATGCGGATTGTGTGCCCCTTTATTTTTATGATCCCGTGCGTAGAGTCGTCGGTCTTGCGCATGCAGGCTGGAAAGGGACGGTGGCTCAGATTGCCGCAGCCATGGTGAATAAGCTGCAAACGGTATACGGCAGCAATCCACATGATATTGTGGCAGCGATCGGTCCATCCATTGGCGACTGCTGTTATGAGGTGGATGATTATGTGATGGAGCATGTTCGCCAGTTGGAGGGCAGCTTGAATGAGGGTATAGAAACTTTCGATGCTGTGGAGCTTTACAGAGCCTCAGAGACTGATCAGAGTAAATACTTGCTAAACTTGAAAGAAATGAATCGACGCATTATGATAAAAGCAGGAATATTGCCGACTCATATCGAATGTACAACATGGTGTACAAGCTGTAATCGTGATTTGTTTTTTTCATATCGCAAAGAAAACGGTATTACAGGCAGAATGACGAGCTGGATCGGAATAAAGGAGAGTTGAAAGTTGTCTTTAACACTGCAGGAGAGAATTGCTGAGGTAGAGGAACGTGTAGCACGTGCCTGCGCAGCAAGCGGCCGGGATCGTAATGACGTCAAGGTAATTGCAGTGACGAAATATGTTTCTCTGGAAATGGTATCCTCCGTATTGGAGGCAGGACTAGAGCATATTGCCGAGAGTCGCTGGCAGGATGCTGAGCACAAATGGAAGGTTTTAGGGGACAAAGGGACATGGCATTTTATCGGGCATTTGCAAACCAATAAGGTTAAAGACGTTATTGGAAAATTTCAATATATACACTCTTTGGACCGGATGTCTCTGGCGCAAGAATTACACAAAAAGGCGCTTGCCGCCGATCAGGAAGTGAATGTGTTTCTTCAAGTGAATATCTCTGGCGAAGATACGAAGTTCGGTCTGTCACCTGAGGCAGTACCTGGATTTTTACGTGAAATCGCTAGTTTGGACCGCGTTAAGGTAATTGGACTTATGACGATGGCACCTTTAGAAGGTGATCCAGAGCTTACCCGTCCTGTATTTCGCGGACTTCGTGAGCTGCGCGATGAGCTTAATCAACTTGCTTTGACACCTGAGCCGATTACGGAGTTGTCCATGGGAATGTCGAATGATTTTGAAGTGGCGATACAGGAAGGAGCTACCTGGGTACGCCTGGGTACGGTGTTAGTAGGCCATTAGGAGGGATCGTGATGAGCGTTATGAACCGATTTATGAGTTTTTTGGGCTTGCAGGAGGAAGAGGAAGTTGTGGAGCGGGAGCAAATCCACGAAGAGGATGAGTATGAGCCGGCCCCTGTAGAAACCCGCAAAAATCAAAGGGGCAACGTTGTCAGTATCCATTCGCAAAAAAATGTCAAGGTTGTATTATATGAACCACGTTCATATGATGAGGCACAGGAGATTGCTGATCATCTCCGTTCGCATCGGACGGTAGTAATTAACCTGCAGCGTGTTCGCAATGATCAAGCAATGAGAATTATTGATTTTCTCAGTGGAACTGTTTATGCCCTTGGGGGAGGAATCTCTAAAATTGGGGGCAATATATTTATGTGCACTCCAGATACTGTTGAAATTCAAGGCTCCATTACAGAAATCCTAGGTGACGATCAAGACTATAACAGAATGAGGTGAATGGGCTTTGCTTCAAATTGATTACATTATCGATATTTTGTTTAATATCTATTTTTACATGATTATTTTCTATGTGCTAATGTCCTGGTTACCCAACGTTCGTGATAACTTCATTGGAGAACTGCTAAGCAAACTCGTAGAGCCGTATTTAACACCTTTCAGACGGTTTATTCCACCGCTCTTCGGTACACTTGATATCTCTCCAATCATTGCATTACTTGTCTTGGAATTCGCAGCAGGCGGACTTAAATCTATCCTGCATTTGATTTTTTAGGCATCTGTGATGAAGAACGAAGTTTACGGGCATTTTCATCCCGATGAACGTCAATTTGTGGACAAGGCCTTCGAATGGGTTACCAATGCTGGAGAATATCATGAGACTAAATTAACTGAATTTCTCGATCCCCGCCAAGGTTTTATTCTGCAAACTTTAGTTAACCGCCATCCTGACGTGATTGTTAAATGGGAGGGTGGACATGCTGAGGCAGAGCGGAAGCGAGCGCTTGTCGCCCCTGATTATCGTGATCTGGATCAGGAAGACATGGAGCTGAAGGTGCTTGCGATAACCTCAGGGGAGCAGAAGTTTCTGGCCTTGGAGCACGGGGACTACATGGGTTCTATTCTGGGGCTGGGCGTTAAACGAGGCAAAATCGGTGATATTCATGTTCTGGACGATGGTTGTCATGTTGTAGTCGCTGCTGATATTGCAGATTATTTAGCTATGAATTTAACTGGAGTGCACCGGATACAGGTAAGTACGGAAGTATTACCCCTTTCCGCCTTGCGTAATAGTGAGGTTAAGCTGGAAGTGATGGATTTGACTGTAGCGTCCCTGCGATTGGATGGCATTGCCGCAGATGTAACACGGCTTAGCCGAAGCAAAATTCTTGCTCCCATCAAGGCTGGACGCGTTCGGGTAAACTGGAAAGTGGAGGAAGACCCATCCTGCAGTCTTAAGGATGGTGACATGGTATCTATTCAAGGTTTCGGTCGCTTCAAGGTGCTAGAGGTCGGCAGTTTGACGAAAAAGGGCCGATACCGTGTTCAGATTGGTAAATTTGTGTGAATCCCTTGCAGGAATACGGTCTTACTTGTCGAAATTGATTATTTCGAGGGAATCAAACATTTTTAAAGCTGGACGCCGATACTTTAAAGAAGAGGCGGACCATAAATGGCAGGCGGAACACAGAAACACCTTCTGCCTTTACTTGAAGTACAGTCTTTCTTCTTTGTCTGCCGCTTAGTTGCGATTTAGAGATAAAGAAGGTCCGAAATTTCTAGGAGGTGCACAGCATGCCATTAACACCGCTCGATATACATAACAAGGAGTTTTCTCGGAGACTTCGCGGTTATGATGAGGACGAGGTCAACGAATTTCTAGATCAAGTGATCAAGGATTACGAAAGCGTCATCCGTGAGAACAAGGAACTGCAGAATCAGCTTTTGTCTATTCAAGAGCGTCTGGATCATTTTGTGAATATTGAAGAAAGTTTATCAAAGACGATCTTAGTCGCTCAGGAAGCGGCGGATGATGTGAAGAACAACTCCAAGAAGGAATCCCAGCTCATTATCAAGGAAGCGGAGAAAAACGCCGATCGGATTATTAACGAAGCGTTATCCAAATCCCGTAAGGTTGCTATTGAGACTGAAGAATTGCGTAAGCAAGCTTCGATCTATCGCACTCGTTTCCGGACATTAGTGGAAGCTCAGCTGGAGCTGTTATCACAGGATGACTGGAATGCCTTAGAGAGTCGTGAGGCGAGCGAGAACGTAGCCTTCAAGGATGATGTTCTTCATCGCATCTAAAGGTTTCAGACGATAATTGGCTAAATAGAGGGAGCTATTCCCTCTATTTTTATTTTCCGATAAAATAGACCATAATAAAGTGAACTCCATGCGCAAGTACGTCCTTAATAGCTAGATTGGGCGAATGGCTGTTGACATTTAGATTCAAAAAGTCTATAAATAGAACATATCTGTATAATGTTTATATGTATTCGATGACGGGACAAGTACGACAAGGTAACGTTCTCCAGAGAGTCGGCGATTGCTGCGAGCCGATTGTTCGAGCCCTGCCGGAAGATCTTCCCCTAGAAGTTAAGCTGAAGCGTTGATCGTGCGTAAGCTTAACCGTCTGCCGGACGTTACACCGGACCTGTGCACAAGATTTACGCGCAGGACTGAGATTGTGCTGAATACACTCCCCTTAAGGATGTGCTCATGCGCAGAATTAGGGTGGTATCGCGAGCGTCGTCTCGCCCCTTTGGGGGTGGGATGACGCTTATTTTGTTGTTCCGGGGCGGCCATCCCCCTAAATCCCCCTTTCTAAGGGGGACCCCAAGGGCTGCCGCCCTCTGGACACCCGCAAAGTAAAGCCTCGTGCAAATAGGTACGGTGGTGGAAACGAACGGAATCATGTGGCTGAAGGAGCGGCCCTTCTTAGGCTCCCCTGGCGGATTCGCCTGCGGGGCCTTTACGGCAAGAGCGGTGAGCGACCAGCTGCGCAAGGTCGCTCATTGGCGCCCCGAGCGATTGCTGCCCTGCGGGAACGCGGCTCGGGAGCCAGGGCAAGAGCGGTGCGCGACCAGCTGCGCAAGGTCGCTCATTGGCGCCCCGAGCAATTGCTGCCCTAACGGGATCGCGGCTCGGGTACCAGGGCAAGAGCGGTGCGACCAGCTGCGCAAGGTCGCGAAATGGCGCCCCGAGCGATTGCTGCCCTGCGGGATCGCGGCTCGGGAGCCAGGGCAAGAGCGGTGTGCGACCAGCTGCGCAAGGTCGCTCATTGGCGCCCCGAGCAATTGCTGCCCTAACGGGATCGCGGCTCGGGTGCCCGGAAAGAAGGGGCGGTTGCTGCGCAATGCCGCCGAAGCCCCCGAGCGATTGCTGCCCTACGGGATCGCAGCTCGGGTGCCCGGAAAGAAGGGGCAGCTGCTGCGCAGGATCGCCCAAGGATCGAAAAGAGCTTTATAGACTAATCCATGAAAGGATTGACCATCACATGCAAAAAGTAGATGTCAGAGAAAAGGCGCGGGCAAGAGATGTCCGCATATTGAAGAAATGGAACGAAGAGAATACGTTCCGCAAGTCCATGGAGAACCGTGAGGGACGTCCAAACTATGTATTCTATGAAGGTCCGCCAACAGCAAACGGTGCGCCGCATATCGGACACGTGCTGGGACGGGTAATCAAGGATTTCATCGGTCGTTACCAGACAATGAAAGGTTACCGCGTAGTACGTAAAGCAGGCTGGGATACACACGGTCTGCCAGTAGAACTAGGCGTACAAAAGAAGCTTGGCATCTCCGGTAAACAAGAGATTGAGGAATATGGCGTAGAAAAATTCATCCAGGAATGTAAAGACAGCGTCTTCGGTTATGAGAAGCAATGGCGTGAATTTACAGAAGCGATTGGATACTGGACAGATCTAGATAATCCTTACGTAACCTTGGATAACACCTATATCGAAAGTGTATGGAACATCTTGGCTACAGTGCATGAGAACGGGTTGCTTTACCGCGGACACCGTGTTAGCCCGTATTGCCCGAGCTGCCAGACTACATTAAGCTCGCATGAAGTTGCCCAAGGCTACAAAACCGTTAAGGATCTCAGTGCAACTGCGAAGTTCAAGCTGGATGACAGCGGAGACTACGTATTGGCTTGGACGACAACACCTTGGACCTTGCCAGCCCATATGGCGCTAGCTATGAACCCGGACATGGATTATGTACGTGTGCAACAAGAAGATGGTGTGTACATCGTTGCTAAAAACTTGGTCGAAGAAGTAATGAAAGGCGAGCACACAGTCCTTTCTACACATAAAGGTTCCGAGTTTATCGGTAAAACTTACGCACCTCCATTCGGATATATTAAGGCAGAGAAAAGTAATGTTATCGTAGGTGCTTCTTTCGTTACAGATTCCAGTGGTACAGGGATCGTACACATGGCACCAGCACATGGTGAAGATGACTACAAGACTTGCCGTGAGAATGGCATCAGCTTCGTAAATGTGGTTGATAATTCCGGTAAGTATACGGATGTAGTTTCTGATTTTGCGGGACGTTTTGTTAAGGATTGCGATCTGGATATCATTAAGGTTTTGTCTGAAAAAGGATTGCTTTACGGTAAAGAGAAATACGAGCATAGCTATCCGTTCTGCTGGCGTTGTGATACACCACTTTTGTATTACGCAACAGACAGCTGGTTCATCAACACTACAGCGATCAAAGATCAGCTGATTGCTAACAACAACAGTGTGGCTTGGTACCCTGAGCATGTACGTGAAGGTCGTTTCGGGAAGTTCTTGGATGAACTGGTTGACTGGAATATCAGCCGTAACCGTTATTGGGGTACACCCCTCAACGTCTGGGTATGTCAAGAAACGGGCAAAGAGTTTGCACCACACAGCATTGAAGAGCTAAGAGCGATGGCGATTGGTGATGTTCCTGAAGATATCGAGCTGCATAAACCTTTCGTGGATAAGATCAAGCTGCGCAGTCCGTTTAGCGAAGGTGCAGAGATGGTTCGTACATCGGAAGTGATCGACGTATGGTTCGACAGTGGCTCAATGCCTTTTGCACAAAGCCATTATCCATTTGAGAACGAGGATAAGCTGAATGATCAGTACCCGGCAGATATGATCTGTGAAGGGATCGACCAGACCCGCGGATGGTTCTACAGCTTGCTTGCAGTATCCACCTTGTTTAAGGGTAAAGCTCCATATAAAGCAGTTATTGCTCACGGTCATATCCTCGATGAGAATGGTCAAAAAATGTCCAAATCCAAAGGCAATGTTATTGATCCTTGGGAAATCATGAACGATTACGGCACGGATGCATTCCGTTGGGCTATTTTGTCCGACAGTGCACCGTGGAATAATAAACGTTTCTCGCGTGGTCTTGTAGGTGAGACAAAATCTAAAGTAGTGGATACGCTGGTGAATACACATGCCTTCTTAACGCTTTATGCGGGCATCGATGGATACGACCCAGCCGATCATCCTTTTAAGGTATCAAAACATAAGCTGGACCGCTGGATCCTGTCCCGTCTGAACAGCTTGATTCTTTTGGTGGATAAAGGACTTGCGGTAAATGACTTCGTAAATACGTCTAGAGCGATTGAGAACTTTGTGGATGAGCTGAGCAACTGGTATATCCGTCGTTCCCGTGACCGCTTCTGGGGTAGTGGTCTAGGTGAAGATAAATTGGATGCTTACCGTACGTTGACTCATGTGCTTTTGGCGACAGCGACTTTGATGGCTCCATTTACACCGATGTTGTCCGAAGATATCTTCACGAACCTTGGCGGCGGAGAAAGTGTGCATTTGGCAGACTACCCGGTTGCTGACGAGAACTTGATCGATAAAGAGCTGGAAGAGGATATGGAAAGTGCAAGACAGATCGTTGAGCTGGCGCGTAACGTACGTAACGAAACAGGCATTAAGAATCGTCAACCGCTGTCCGAGCTGATCGTTTCGATGAACCGTGACTTCCATTTGTCTGAGTATGAAGAGATCATCAAAGACGAGATCAACATCAAGAACATCGTGCTGGAGAACAGTGACAGCGGATTTGTTGATTTCACACTCAAGCTGAATCTTAAGGTTGCCGGTAAAAAATACGGTAAAAACGTAGGCTTCCTGCAAGGCTTTCTGAAAGCTATGGATAGTGACTCTACCCGTAAAGCGGTGCAAGACGGCTCAATCGCGATTGCGACACCTGAAGGTGAAGAGCTTGTAATCACTTCTGAAGAGCTGCTTGTTGAAAAACAAGCCAAAGCAGGTTTCGCCGCAGCTTCCGGATATGGAGTTACGGTTGCGCTCAATACCGAAATCACGCCTGAGCTTGAACAAGAAGGCTGGGTTCGTGAGATTATTCGTGCGGTTCAAGATTACCGTAAACGTCTGGATCTGCCGATCGAGAAACGGATCGCACTCACTTTGAAGTTAGACGATGAGCTAAAAGCAGCTGTTACAGCATTTGACAATGTACTGCGAGACAATGTACTTGTGACTACGGTTGATTTTGATGGAGAACATGCTTTTGAGACGGTAGAAGTCGGTGATAAATCAATCGGTATCCATATCGAAGCATAATTCTGCATTACCTGTCCCAAAACAGCATATACTAGCGGCATAAGTGTAAACGGAGATATTCCGTTTATGCGGGAAATATAGTCTTTATATTTCGGCGCAAAACTAACGAGTCCCGAGCTTAAGGAGATGAATTCTCTTTGGCCGGGCTCGTTTACTTTGTAGCGAAGGAAAGACATATGAGAGGAGCCGTAGCTGTGGAGGGAAACAAGAGGAGAATCTCCATTAAGACATCCGGCAATAAGAATAACCCAGACAAGGAAAAGGAGAATAAGGCTTTTCCTGAAGTTAATCCTGAGTATCTAACAGCAGATCCGCGTAATCCCGAGGATATTCCGCTGGAAGAAAAAATGAATACGATGTACCGATTGACCTTTGAGTGGGCTCATATTTTGGAAAAATCCCGAATTTATCAATATACGGATCTACTATATTCACCTTGGCGGTTGATTTGGAGAAATATTTTATTTGGAGCAGCTCGGGGAGTTGGGATTGCACTGGGTTTTACTTTTTTTGCGGCAACGATTATTTATATCCTTCAGGGACTAGGCGCGCTCAATCTACCGATCATTGGGGATTATATTGCGGATATTGTGCGGATCGTACAGCGTCAGCTAGAATTCAAATAGTCATCGAAACGTTAAGATTAAAAACAGCGAACCATTCCTTAAAACTGGAACAGTACGCCGTTTAAATGATTTTGTGTATGGGACATCTGTGTTTAGTCTTCCTCGAGAGGATCAAGACTATGGGTTGCCTCGTCACTGTCCAAATAACGCTGGTAGCTCCGTCCCGGCACTACAATCAGATTGTTGCCCGTGATATCAGTGGCGATAAAGTTCTCCCAAGGCTCTACGCAGCCTTCCAGCTCATCGGCTTCAATCTCCATATCATTATAAGAATCAATATTGTTGCCCTCCGCCATGGCGGGAGAATTCGAGGTACCCCAGCTTTCAACAATCTGCCAGGCATCCTCGCCGTCAAAACCGTTTTGATCGTCGCGCTCATCCAGACTGGTGCGTCCAAAAGGTGGAGATAACAGCTCCTCTTCCACTGGACGAGTGAAAGGTGCGTTTTGCCGCGGGTTGTGCTCTTTACAATAAAGTGTGGAAGGGATGGCAGATAAACGTTCAAAAGGGATCGGCTCACCACTAGCCTTGCATATCCCATAAGTGCCATTATCCATAGCGGATAAAGCAGCTTCAATATCGTCCAGCTCATGCTCGTCCCGTTCTAACAGTGAAATGTCCATGGAGCGATTATACAAATCGGTGGCTGCATCTCCTGGATGGTTGTCATTCTCGGAAAGTTCTCCGGAACCATCCCGCATGGATTCATCTAAGCCGTAATGTTCATTATTCTGAAGCCTGCGCTGAATCGTATTCCGATCTTTTTCCAATCGTGCACGTAGCTCTGAGAGCTGCTGTACTGTCAGGTGCGTCATAATGAGAAAGCTCCTTTCTGTACCTTTTATAAGAATCATTCCGACTTGCCGGATAACACCGGATGGTTCTTCTGTTAGGTTGACCGGAGAGCAGGGATTTTACCGCTGGAAAATAGTCCCCAAGATTGAACTTAGCGGATGTCCCGCAATAGACGATTCTTTAAGGGCTGTGCTACAATATACAAGTCTTTAAACAGTATTCGTACCGCATTTAGCGGGAAAAATAAGAACGGAGTGACAACTTCTGTGGTGTACTATTTGATTGCTCTTATTGTATTTTTGGTGGATCAAGGGACAAAGTATCTCATTGCTACACGTCTGGAGATTGGAGAACAGATTTCTGTTATCGGAGATTTTTTCCTGATTACCTCTCATCGCAATCGCGGGGCTGCTTTTGGGATTCTCGAAGGTCAGCAATGGTTCTTCTTTCTAGTTACGGTTGTAGTGGTTAGTGGTATCGTTTGGTATTTGAACAAGACTAGACACTCGCGGAAGCTGTTATCTGTTGCCCTAGGGCTTGTACTGGGTGGAGCTATCGGTAACTTCCTGGACCGGATAATCAATGGTGAGGTTGTTGATTTCCTTCTGTTCAATTTTGGGAGCTATAGCTTCCCGATTTTTAATGTGGCGGATTCTTGTATCGTCATTGGGGTTGGATTGATTCTTCTGGATTCTTTTCGTGACCTTAAGAACGGCGAAGAAATTACGGAAATAAAAGAAGTAAAAGAAGCAAAGGAAGTAAGAGAAGGGAATGAATGATTTGAATAAAGACGTCAATCACCAAGCGGCATCTACGAGCGAAGAAGAGAGGGACGTCACGGAATGGACCGTTTCGGCAGAGAACGCGCGGGAGCGAATCGATAAATATATTACGGAATCATGGGAAGAAGAAATTTCCCGTTCTCAGGTGCAGCTATGGATCAGCGGCGGTAACGTTACGGTTAATGGCAAGCCAGTGAAAGCCAACTATAAGCTATCGGAAGGCGACGTGGTTAGCGTTGTTGTCCCTGAAGCAGAAGTAACGGATTTGATCGCGGAGAACATTCCTCTTGAAGTTGTATATGAAGACAGCGATGTCATTGTGATTAATAAACCCCGGGGCATGGTTGTGCATCCAGCTGCGGGACATCCGTCAGGCACCTTAGTAAATGCGCTGATGTATCACTGTAAGGATCTGTCCGGCATTAACGGTGAGATTCGTCCAGGTATTGTACATCGGATCGATAAGGATACCTCTGGTCTTATCATGGTGGCTAAGAATGATGCCAGTCATGCCTCACTTGCCGCACAGCTTAAAGAGCATAGTGTTACGCGCCGATATATTGCAGTCGTACACGGCAACTTGTCGCATGATAAGGGCACTGTTGACGCACCGATTGGCAGAGATCCACATGATCGCAAGCTATACACAGTAACCGAAAAGAACAGCAAAAAATCCGTGACCCATTTTACAGTAATGGAACGCTTCGGAGATTGTACACTGCTGGAGCTGCAGCTGGAGACTGGCCGCACGCATCAGATCAGGGTACATATGAAGTTCATTGGCCATCCACTTGTAGGCGATCCGATATATGGACGCAGCAAGGGCACTACGATGAATGGACAAGCGTTGCATGCGGCGGTGCTCGGATTTATTCATCCTACCACAGGTGAATATAAAGAATTCAGCAGACCTATTCCGGAGGACATGGAAGAAGTCCTGTTCACACTACGCAGCAGATAAGTACAAATGAAGTGATAATTAGTCTATGGTATTGAACACTACTTTACGGCATATTTAAAAACATAAGGATAAAGAAAGGGTAATGCCTTATTCTTTATCCTTATTTTTATAATGAAACGGATATCCGGAAACATACGCCATCCAAGGGACGGCGAAGCCGTTTCTTTTAAAAGTAGAATAGATATTCAGGAGATGAGATGACAGTATGAGTATTGAACAATACCAAGATAGCTTCATTCAGACTAATTTTGCAGACCGCATCGGCGGTGCCGATTATGGCAAAGACACTTCGATTTATAAATTCGAGAAAATCAAACGTGCTAAAGCATCCGCAAAACAGGATTTTCCAAACATTGAACTAATTGATATGGGCGTAGGCGAGCCGGATGAGATGGCTGATGCGGGTATCGTAGCTAAGCTTGCTGAAGAAGCAGCGAAGGAAGAAAACCGCGGATATGCGGACAACGGAATTGCCGAATTCAAGACTGCTGCTGCTGAATATTTGCGGGAAGTTTTCCGGGTGGAAGGTATTGATCCAGATACGGAGGTAGTTCACTCCATCGGATCGAAGCCTGCGCTGGCTATGTTGCCATCTTGTTTCATCAATCCAGGTGATATCACGATTATGACCGTGCCGGGTTATCCAGTCTTGGGTACACATACTAAATATTTGGGTGGACAAGTATTTACGGTGGAGCTGAAGAAGGAGAACAAATTTCTTCCAGATCTGAATGAAATTCCGGAAGACATTGCTCGTAAAGCTAAGCTTCTTTATCTAAACTATCCAAACAATCCAACGGGTGCTAGTGCCACTCCTGAGTTTTTTGCTGAGGTCGTTGCATGGGCGAAAAAATACGATGTAGTGGTTATTCATGATGCTCCTTATGCTGCCTTGACCTATGACGGTTTGAAGCCACTTAGCTTCCTCTCCGTACCAGGTGCAAAGGATGTGGGTGTAGAGCTGCATTCTCTTTCTAAGTCTTACAATATGACGGGCTGGAGAATTGGTTTTGTGGCTGGCAATCCGCTAGTGGTTAAAGCTTTCAGCGATGTGAAGGATAATAACGATTCCGGCCAATTTATCGCGATTCAAAAAGCAGCGGCTTATGGTCTTGCTCATCCGGAGATTACTGAAGCGATTGCGGATAAATACTCCCGTCGTCACAACCTGCTGGTTGATGCACTGAACAGCCTCGGCTTTAAAGCTGAGAAGCCAAAAGGTTCCTTCTTCCTGTATGTCGCTGCACCTAAGGGAATCAAAGACGGCCGTCGCTTTGAATCCGGTGAAGATTTCTCCCAATTCCTGATTCGTGAGAAGCTGATCTCCACTGTGCCTTGGGATGATGCAGGTCCGTTTGTTCGTTTCTCCGTTACCTTTATTGCTAAAGGTGAAGAGGAAGAGAGACGTGTCATCTCTGAAATTCAAAGACGTCTTAGCGATGTGGAATTTGAATTTTAAGCATTGTTATTGAAATTAATGAGGCTGTCTCAAAAGTAGTGAATTCTACTTTGGGGCAGCTTCTTTTTTATGGAATAGGAAATGTTGTAGATGTTGCTGTGCCTTATGACTATAAGCCGCGTGTCGTGTTCTGTACTATTGGGGTGGGTGGTGGATGAATGCTGTGTGTGATTTTCGTACAGCTTGCAGTAGATGATTTGTGGTAGCTGTGACGGTGGACTTTGTGCGGTGGACTTGTGTGGCGGACTTGTGTGGTGAGCTATATGCGTTCTGTGTTTGTGTGAAGTAAAGAGTGGGTTTTAAACTAATTAGGGAAAAGCTCCCTGAAATTAACCGATATTCGCTCTAAATGAACGAAATCAGGGAAAACCTCCCTAATAATCAGGGGGGTTCTATATTAGTTACTGAATCGGTCAATAATTAGGGAAGTTTTCCCTAATTACAAGTCTGATGAACAGAAATCTCTGAATTTCAGGGAGGAATTCCCTAATTACTATATAAGTACCTCAACGATTGCATCATTTGGAGCATTACTAGGTGCGCCTCTTGAACCATTTGGACATCAAGTAGTGTTAAGAACATAAACGAGGCTGTCCTAAAAGTGATGAAACGGCTATTTGGGACCAGCCTCGTTTTTTATGCAGATATACTGAGTACCGCTTTCCCCTTGTTGTTAATAGAAGTAAGGAAGAGAAGTGCAAAAGTTTAGGCAGAGAAAGTTGACATGAGGGGGTTGTTCTGTCATAATTCTTGTTAAATGAATAGCGCCTTTAATTCAGTCCTGTGAGGCTGGCAAGGTAACGTGAATCGAGGTTCGCGACTCTTAGAAAGGTATCCGTGTGTAAATACGGAACTGTCTTTTTATGCGCGCGGCCGTCATCTTCCTCATCTGCGGATTTCACTCCTTGCCTGTTATAGGCAAGGATTTTTTTGATTTCCGGGAACTTGAATAGGCGAACAAGCTGGAGGGTGACAAGATTATGGTTACTGAGAAAAATGTCATTATGGATGAAACGGCGATCCGCCGGGCCTTATCGCGTATTGCTCATGAGATTTTGGAGAAGAACAAAGGTATCGAAAATTGTCTGCTGGTCGGCATTCGGACACGAGGTGTGTATCTGGCACAGCGTATCGCTGAGCGCATCAAGGAGATTGAAGGCGTCGAGATTCCATACGGTGAGCTGGATATCACACATTACCGGGATGATCGTGAAGTGGAAGGCAGTGAAGCAGTAGTGAAGAGTAACGTCGTTATTACTTCAGGAAGTGCTGGCATCCATGATCAGAAAGTCATTTTGTTCGATGATGTACTTTACACCGGACGCACCATCCGCGCGGCGATGGACGCTTTGATGGATTGCGGACGCCCACGAATGATTCAACTGGCAGTACTGGCTGACCGCGGACACCGCGAGCTGCCGATCCGGCCGGACTACATCGGTAAGAATGTACCTACCTCAAAGCACGAGCAGATTGAAGTGGCGCTGAAGGAATACGACGGCAAAGATGAGGTCTACATTATTTCAAACCGGGAGGAACGATAACATCATGACACTTACCAAGGTAAAGGAACGTAGTCTGCTGGGAATCAAAGAGCTTGACCGGTCGGAAATTATCCAACTGCTTGACAGAACAGCATTTTGGGACAATCAAAGTGAAAAGCTGACGCCCATCTTGAACTCCCATTTTATTTCTAACATGTTTTTTGAGAACAGCACACGCACACGCTTCTCTTTCGAGATGGCAGAGAAACGACTAGGTGCGCAAGTACTTAATTTTACGGCTGCAGCTTCTAGTGTAGAAAAAGGGGAGTCGATCTACGATACAGTGCGCACACTGGAATCGATGGGGATCGATGCCGGAGTTGTGCGTTTGAAGCCTGCAGGTGTGCTGCAGCAGTTAGCTGAGAAGGTGTCCATACCGCTTATCAATGCGGGCGACGGTAACAATGAACATCCTACGCAGGCGCTGCTTGATTTATACACCATGACCAAAACCTTTGGGGAACTAAAAGGCCTGACAGTCTCCATCATTGGGGACATTATGCATAGCCGCGTAGCGCGTTCTAATCTCTGGGGGCTTACGAAAATGGGAGCCAAGGTGCAGTTCTGCGCACCGGATAATATGAAGGCTCCTGAGCTTATGGAGTATGCGCCTTACGTAACTATGGAAGAAGCTCTTAAAGCGGATGTAGTAATGATGCTTCGAGTACAGCTTGAGCGCCATACTTCCGGCATTAAGCTGTCTGCTGAAGATTACCGTAGCCACTATGGTCTAACAGAAGAGCGGGCAGCTAAGCTCGCCAAAGACACAATCATTATGCATCCAGCTCCGGTTAACCGGAATCTAGAGATTGATGATGCAGTAGTAGAGTGCAGTCAATCGCGGATTTTCCCGCAAATGTCTAATGGCGTACCGGTTCGGATGGCGGTTCTCGAAAGAGCTTTACTATAAGCTTACAGAATGCTAACGTATAGAGACTAATAAATATACACAAAGATGAATTTTTATTATATAATAACGAGAGGGCCCGCAGCTGTGATCTGAGGGTAAAGGTAGAATCATGACAGTGATTATTAGAAACGCCAGCGTATTGAATAAGGAAGGCTTGCTTGAGCGCAAACACATCGAACTACAGGATGGTGTGATCTCGGCTATAATCGACGGAAATGAAGCTATCGGAGAAGCCACGGAGATCATTGATGCTGAAGGTAAGCTGCTCATTCCGGGACTCATTGATATGCATGTGCACTTGCGTGAACCGGGATTTGAACACAAGGAAACAGTGGAAACCGGAAGTCGCTCAGCTGCTAAAGGCGGATTTACAACCATTGCATGTATGCCAAATACTCGTCCGGTGACAGATAGCCCGGAGATCGTGCAATTTGTGAAAGACAAGGCGCGTGAAGCAGGACTAGTTAAAGTGCTTCCTTATGCAGCCATTACGAAAAATGAGCTCGGACGTGAGTTGACGGATTTTGCGGCGCTCAAAGAAGCTGGAGCTATTGGTTATACAGACGACGGTGTGGGCGTACAAAGTGCTCAAATGATGAAAGATGCAATGAACATCGCAGCATCGCTCGATATGCCAGTCATTGCTCACTGCGAAGATAACTCGCTGGTTGAGGGCTGCTGTGTAGCTGAAGGTGAGTTCGCTAAGAAGCATGGCCTCAAAGGAATTCCGAATGAGTCAGAAGCGATCCATGTTGGACGCGATATTTTGCTGGCAGAAGCGACAGGCGTTCATTACCATGTATGCCATGTCAGTACTGAACAGTCGGTGCGGCTGATTCGCCAAGCAAAAGAGATCGGCATTAAAGTAACTGCTGAGGTATGTCCGCATCACTTGCTTCTTGCTGAAGACGATATTCCAGGCCTTGACGCCAATTGGAAAATGAACCCGCCGCTGCGCTCCCGCCGCGATGTTGAGGCGTGTATCGAAGGGTTGCTTGATGGCACACTAGATATGATTGTTACAGATCATGCGCCACATAGTGAGGAAGAGAAAGCGAAAGGAATGCAGCTGGCACCTTTTGGTATCGTTGGATTCGAGACAGCTTTCCCCCTCTTATACACGGCGTTTGTAGAAACCGGAAAATGGGATTTATCCTTACTAGTACAAAGAATGACTGCCGATCCTGCACGAGTATTCAGATTGAACACCGGGGTTATGGAGATCGGAGCTCCTGCAGATTTGACACTCATCGATCTGGAGCAGGAAAAAGAAGTAGACCCAGGTTCCTTCGCAAGCAAAGGACGCAACACACCTTTTGGCGGCTGGAAGCTTAAGGGTTGGCCAGTAAAAACTTGGGTGGACGGCAAAGCCGTATGGACTGAGAAAAACTAGCGGACTGGTGAGGCGAAATTGCTGATCTTTGCGGATCAGCAATTTGAGCGCGTACACTCCGGAAGGCATGCAAGGCATACGTATTAGACTACAGAACATGAAGGAGTGGAAGGGAATGCAGGCGAGATTGCTGCTTCAAGACGGAACTTTATTTACAGGTACCGCATTTGGCGCTGAAGGTGAAAAGACAGGCGAGGTTGTTTTTAACACAGGAATTACAGGATATCAAGAGGTGCTGTCTGACCCTTCATATTGCGGACAAATCGTTACCATGACGTACCCATTGATCGGGAACTACGGGATTACGCGGGATGATTTCGAATCTGTTCGACCTTTCGTACACGGTTTTGTAGTGCGTCGTCATGAAGAAGTTCCAAGTAACTGGCGCGCAGAATACAGTGTGGACGACCTGCTGAAAGAATACGATATTCCTGGAATCAGCGAGATTGATACCCGGATGTTGACGCGGATTATTCGCCACTACGGAACAATGAAGGCGATCCTGACTACCTCTAACAAACGGGTAGAGGAATTGATGGAAATGATGGGCGACACTTCAATTGAAGAACTGCGCAATCAGGTAGCTCGCACATCTACTCCAAGCATGTACAATAGCCCGGGAACTAAAGAACGCATCGTGCTGGTAGATTACGGAGCGAAGGCTGGTATCTTACGCGAGTTGAACAATCGCGGTTGTGATGTTGTAGTTGTACCTCATGACGTAACTGCTGATGAGATTCGTCGCCTCAATCCAGATGGTATCCAGCTGTCCAACGGCCCTGGGGACCCGAAAGACGTTCCACACGCAGTGAAGACGATCTCAGAATTGCTTGGCGAATACCCAATCTTCGGTATCTGCTTAGGTCACCAGCTGTTTGCACTGGCTTGTGGCGCGGATACAGAGAAGCTGAAATTCGGACACCGTGGCGGTAACCATCCGGTTAAAGAATTGGAGAGCGGACGTTGCTTCATTACTTCTCAGAACCATGGCTACACAGTGAATGAAGACTCTGTGAAGAGCACGGATCTAGAGGTTACTCACATTAATAATAATGATAAGACCGTTGAAGGACTTAAACATACCCGTTATCCTGCGTTTTCAGTACAGTACCATCCAGAAGCAGCACCGGGACCTCATGACAGCAGCTACTTATTCGATCGTTTCTTACAGATGATCGCTGATCATAAAGCTAACACACCTGTAAGCTCGCGCCAGGCGCAGCTTGCGGCAAACGCCAGAATCACGGCGCCAAAACCTACAGTAAAACAGCTTGAAGCCGTGAAAGGAGCTCTATAACATGCCTAAGAATGAAAAGCTTAAAAAAATATTAGTAATCGGTTCTGGACCGATTGTTATCGGGCAAGCCGCAGAATTTGACTATGCCGGAACGCAGGCCTGTCAGGCCCTGAAAGAAGAAGGCGTCGAAGTTGTGCTGATCAACAGTAACCCAGCGACTATCATGACTGACACCAATATGGCTGATAAAGTTTATATCGAGCCGATTACCCTTGAATTCGTAACTGGCATCATCCGTCAGGAGCGCCCAGATGGCTTGTTGCCAACTTTGGGAGGACAGACAGGTCTTAATATGGCTGTAGAATTGGCTCGTGCAGGAGTACTAGAGCAAGAGAATGTTAAGCTTCTAGGTACCCAGCTTGAGTCCATCGAAAAAGCAGAGGATCGCGATTTGTTCCGTGATCTGATGCGCGAACTGGAACAGCCTGTACCAGAGAGCACTATTATTACCACAGTAGATGAAGCGATGAAATTCGCTGAGGAAATTGGTTTCCCTCTAATTGTACGCCCGGCTTATACGCTTGGCGGCACCGGCGGCGGGATCTGCGACAACGAAGAAGAGCTGCTTGAGACTGTCAAAGCAGGTATTCGTTATAGCCCGATCGGACAATGTTTGGTGGAGAAAAGTATTGCCGGCATGAAGGAAGTTGAATACGAGGTTATGCGTGATGCGAACGACAACTGTATCGTTGTCTGCAACATGGAGAACTTCGACCCGGTAGGTGTGCATACAGGTGACAGTATCGTTGTGGCACCTAGCCAAACGTTATCCGATCGTGAATATCAAATGCTGCGCAGCGCTTCACTCAAAATCATTCGTGCGCTGAATATCGAGGGTGGCTGCAACGTGCAGTTCGCACTGGATCCGCAAAGCTATCAATATTATGTAATCGAAGTAAATCCACGTGTCAGCCGCTCTTCGGCTTTGGCTTCGAAAGCAACCGGTTATCCGATTGCCAAAATGGCTGCCAAAATCGCGCTTGGTTACACACTTGATGAAATCGTCAATCCAGTTACTGGACAGACCTATGCTTGCTTCGAGCCTACACTTGACTATATCGTAAGCAAAATCCCACGCTGGCCGTTCGACAAGTTCATTCATGCGAACCGTAAGCTGGGCACACAAATGAAAGCAACTGGAGAAGTTATGGCCATCGGTCGTACCTTCGAAGAGTCCATTCATAAAGCAATTCGTTCCCTGGAAATCGGTGTACACCGTTTCCGCCTGCCGGGCGCTGAAGATTTGGAAGAAAGCGTCCTGCGTGAACGTCTGGCAAAACCTGATGATGAGCGGTTGTTCTTGATCGCGGAAGCCTTCCGCCGCGGATTTGGCTTGCAAGAGATCCAAGATATCACTAACGTGGACTGGTGGTTCCTGTCCAAGATCGAGGGATTGATCAACTTTGAAGAGGTTATCCGTGGGGATGAAAGCTTATCAGCAGAAACCCTGTATCAAGCTAAACGCAGAGGTTTTACAGACCGTGCGATTGCTGAGATTCGTGCAGAAGGACAAGCGAACGTTAAATTCATCAAAGAAGCTGATGTACGCGCGCTTCGTTTAGAGCGAGGATTAACGCCTGTATTCAAAATGGTAGATACCTGTGCGGCTGAGTTCGAAGCTTCTACACCTTACTACTACTCTACTTATGAGACTGAAAATGAAGTCATTCATTCCGATAAACAAAAGGTTATCGTGCTTGGATCGGGTCCAATCCGGATCGGTCAAGGGATTGAGTTCGATTACTCCACTGTGCATGCAGTATGGGCGATTCAGAAGGCAGGTTATGAAGCGGTTATTATCAATAATAACCCTGAGACTGTATCTACCGACTTTAATACTTCGGACCGGTTGTATTTTGAACCCTTGTTCTTTGAAGATGTAATGAACGTAATTGCGCAAGAGAATCCGATTGGGGTTATCGTACAATTCGGAGGCCAAACAGCCATTAACCTTGCTGCACCATTAAGTGCCGCTGGCGTTAAGATTCTCGGAACTAGCCTAGACAGTATTGACGAAGCTGAAGATCGGAAGAAATTCGAAGCTTTGCTGGCTCGTCTGGATATTGCCCAACCAAAAGGGAAGACGGTTATCAACGTAGATCAAGCAGTAGAAACTGCACAATCGCTTGGATATCCAGTCCTGGTACGTCCTTCCTATGTACTTGGTGGACGCGCAATGGAAATTGTATATAATGATGCGGAATTGCTTAGCTACATGGTAGAAGCGGTTAAGGTGAATCCGGAGCATCCGGTATTGATTGACCGTTACATGTTAGGTAAAGAGGTTGAGGTAGACGCAATTTGTGACGGTGAGACGGTAGTTATTCCAGGGATCATGGAGCATGTTGAGCGTGCAGGCGTTCACTCCGGTGACTCCATCGCTGTATATCCTCCGCAATATCTGGATGAAGGTCTGAAAGCAAAAATTGCTGAGATCACAATCAAGATTGCTAAGGAACTGAAAACGATTGGTCTGGTCAACATCCAGTTCGTTATCTATCAGAATGAAGTGTACGTAATTGAAGTAAATCCACGTTCATCGCGTACGGTTCCATTCTTGAGTAAAGTAACTGGAATTCCAATGGCGCATCTGGCAACCAAAATCATTCTCGGCGGCAAGCTGAAAGATGACGGTTATGCAGAAGGTCTATGGCCGGAAAGTGATTATGTATCGGTTAAAGTGCCGGTGTTCTCTTTTGCCAAGCTTCGTAGAGTAGAACCAACGCTCGGACCTGAAATGAAATCGACGGGTGAAGTTATGGGCCGCGATAAATTGTATGCAAAAGCTTTGTATAAAGGTCTAATCGGAGCAGGAATGAAAATTCCAGCAACCGGCGCTATCATCGTTACAGTGGCAGATAAAGATAAAGCAGAGGCTGTAGAGCTTATGAAAGGCTTCCACTCGCTGGGTTACAAGATCATTGCTACCGGAGGCACCGCTCAAGCGCTTGAAGAAGCAGGTCTCAACGTAATGAACGTGAACAAGCTGGATGAAGGTGCGCCGAACATTCTCGACTTGATTCGTGGTGGGCAAGCCAACTTCGTCTTTAATACACTGACTAAAGGGAAAACACCAGAGCGTGATGGATTCCGTATCCGTCGTGAAGCGGTTGAGAATGGCGTCGTATGTATGACATCACTCGATACAGTAACGGCACTGCTCAGAATGCTGCAGACGATCAACTTCTCGTCACAGTCCATGCCTGCTTTTGTCGGTCAATTAAACTAATCTCATAAAGATGTATAGGGCGGTTTGCGTTTACGCAGACCGTTCCGCTATGCCTAGGGGCTAATAAATGAAGAGTGTGGATTTAAGTCTGCACTGGATAGGAGAACGGTTATGGGACAGGGAGATGCAAAGTGGAATGAAATGGCGAATCGCTTGATGATCGCCTTAGATTACCCTGATGTTGCTGGGGCAAGAACCTTGATTGACAAGCTGGAAGGGATTCCTTGTTATATGAAAGTGGGAATGCAGCTTTTTTATGCAGCGGGACCGGAATTCATTAATGAACTGAAATCTCGGGGGTATTCTGTATTTGCAGATGTCAAAATGCATGATATTCCTAACACGGTAAAAGGCGGGGCAGAAAGCCTTACGCACCTCGGTGTGGATATGTTTAACGTACATGCCGCAGGAGGCTCAGCGATGATGGCTGCAGCACGGGAAGGCGCTGCTTCAGTAGTTAATGCGAATGCTGCGCTTAAAATGCCTTTGATTATCGCAGTTACACAGCTGACCAGCACGAGCCAAGAAGTGATGAATAACGAAATTGGAATCGCAGGAGACGTAGCAGATACTGTAGTCAGATACGCTAAGCTGGCAGCCGCTGCAGGTCTGGATGGAGTGGTGGCTTCACCGCAAGAGTCTTCAGCGATCGCAGAGGCTTGTGGGCCCGCATTTTGTACAGTTACACCTGGTATCCGGCCAGCAGGTGCATCCCTAGGTGACCAGTCCCGGGTGATGACGCCGGGCAAAGCCATTCAACAAGGTAGCCACTTCCTGGTGGTGGGCCGTCCTGTTACAACTGCAGCTGATCCACGTCAAGCAGCACTAAATATTATTGAGGAGATGACCTTAGCATGAGTACATTAAATAGAAGTGAACAAGTAGCAAGTTATCTGCTTACGATAGGAGCGGTGGCACTGCGTCCGCAGGAGCCTTTTACCTGGACCTCTGGTATTAAATCCCCGATCTATTGCGATAACCGTCTGACTATGGCTTACCCAGAGGTACGTAACTATATTGCTGATGCCTTCGCTGAGCTTATTAAAAGCCAGTATCCAGATGCAGAGGTGATCGCAGGTACAGCAACCGCAGGCATTCCTCACGCAGCTTGGGTAGCTGATAAACTTAATCTGCCAATGGCTTATATCCGCGATAAAGCTAAGGGTCACGGCAAGCAGAATCAGATCGAAGGCCTAATTAAGCCGGGGCAAAAGGTAGTCGTTATCGAAGACCTGATCTCTACTGGTGGAAGCTCCATCAAAGCAGCTCAAGCTGTGCAAGAAGCAGGCGCAGAAGCGTTGGCTGTATTGGCAATCTTCAGCTACGAGCTGGATCGTGCGGTCGATGCTTTTGCTGCCGCTGAAATGCCATTACAAAGCTTGTCCAACTACAGCACATTGATTGATGTGGCTCTTACACAAGGCGAGATCGCAGCTACGGATGTGGAACTGCTGAAATCTTGGAGAAAAGATCCGTCCGCATTTGGCGTTTAAAATAAATACCTGTGTATAGATTGGACGGGCCTCTCACATTTTGGTGGGAGGCTTTTCTTTTTAACTGCACCGAGTGCAATTAAAAGGAAAAGGTGCTCTGACACTCTGGAATACTATATTCTGCCCCGGTGATGCCATCGCAATGTCGTCACACACGCAGAATAGTTGCAGTTCGTGCACTTAAACTAACCTTCCTTAGAGGATCTGGCGGATATAGTTGCACTTTGTGCAATTATATCCGCCAGAAATCCGCCGAAAGCACCTAATAACGTTTTTTAACTGCACATAGTGCAATTAAAAGGAAGAAGCATAATACATTCGGCTTTAATAGTTGTACAAAGTGCAATTATCCTGCGTAGAAGGGGCGATTTGTGCCGGTCATAGGAAAGGCAGCAGGTTAGTTAGTAGGTTAGTTAGTAGGGAAGGCAAATGCTGTATTGGTAAAAGGAAAAGTAGAGTGGAGTGGAGAGTAGGGTTTTGGTGTTTGCATTCACATTCACATTCTGACATTTGGCTGACCTGCGCACTGTCGCTCTGGTATATTGTGCTCTGTCACTCTGGTTTATTGCGCTCTGTCACTCTGGTATTACGCTCTGTCGCTCTGGTATATTGCGCTCTGACACCTGGTGATTTCATCGCACTGTCGTCTCAAACGCAGAATAGTTTCAGTTCGTGCACTTAAACTAACCTTCCTTAGAGGATCTGGCGGATATAGTTGCACTTTGTGCAATTATATCCGCCAGAAATCCGCCGAAAGCTCCTAATAACGTTTTTTAACTGCACATAGTGCAATTAAAAGGAGAAGCGCAACACACACAGCTGTAATAGTCGCACAAAGTGCAATTATCCTGCCGTAGAAAGGCATATCAGGATCCTCAGAAAACTCCCGGAATGTTTTTTATAGAAATAATATGAAGAAATCGTAGCATAACTTTAAACAGCCTGTAACTTCCCCTCCTGAATAAAGCTATATACTGTTACTAGAATTATGGGTAATTATTCATAAGGTGGATGGATTGAGTATTTTATGGGAGGGTTCAAGAATGAATCATATAAATAATAATAGAAGGCTATGGCGGCGCTGGTTAAGCTTTGGAATATGTGCAGCACTCCTATTGCCTTTAATTTCTGAAAGCAGGCATACAGCCTGGGCAGAGGCTTCTAAGCCATCTACAGAACAGCGCGTGTTACGTATTGGCAGCCTCTGGTCTGGAGAAGACGATTCTTCTTTTCGTCAGCAGTTTACAGATATGTATGAATTGCAGCATCCTGAAATCAAACTTGAGATTATTCCAGCCATCAATATGAATGAGCTTCGTTTTGACAGCACCTATCCAGAGGTTAACCCAGATAATCTGGAGAATATCCGAACAATTATGGGCGGTGCACAGCCAGTTGATGTAATCGTCGGTGATAGTACATTGGTGAAGAGTTTGGTGAAGCATAATCTGGTGCAATCGCTGGAGCCGCTTATCGCACGAGATCAATATGATTTAAGCAATATGGCACCTACAATGTTAAATGGAGTACGTGAGCTGGGTGGAGGAAGTCTTTACGCGTTAGCACCGACCTTTATGTCGAGTGCGTTATATTTTAACAAAGGTATTTTTGATGCTGCTGGTGTAGGTTATCCGACGGACGGAATGACTTGGGATGAAGTGTTCGCGCTGGCCGAAAAGGTGACCAAGAAATCGACAAATAAAGATAAGCGTATATATGGATTTTCGATGAACCGTTATATGAGCGATCCTTTCTGGGATATGCAGACCTATGTCTCACCGCTTGAGCTTGCTATGTATGACAACAAGGGACATAAGATGGAGGTAAACCAAACACAGTGGAGTCAAGCTTGGACGACCTACAGCCAATTGGTGAAAAAGCAAATTACACCTGGGTTAAACGGTATGGATTTTATAGAAACAGAACGGAGCACCTATAGTCCTGTCCAAGGGGATCTATTCCTTACCGGAAAAGCTGCAATGGTAATTGGAGAATACGATTATCTTAATGAGCTTGCAGGTGTGAGCCGCAATGCAGCAAAAATTAAAAATTACAGTCCCGTCGATTGGGGTTTCGTTACCGTACCTACTTTTAAGGAGAAACCAGGAGTGGCTGTAGGTACTTGGGTAGGTAATATGATGGCTATCAACACTATGGCTGCTAATAAGGAAGATGCTTGGGATTTGATCAAGTTCGTCAACAGTAATGAGGTAGCCAAAATTAAAGCTCATACCCGCGGGGAACTAACTTCCCGTAAGGATTACATTACCACGAAGGTACCTTCAGTAAATCTGGAATCCTTCTATACGCTCAAACCATTACCAGCCAATGATCCTTTGATGAACGTCCTACAAACACAGAAGCCTGGAATTAGCCGTATTAACGATGTTGGGCGCCAACTATTCACAGAAGTTTATCAGGGCAAAAGAACGGTGGAGAGTGCCCTCAAAGCTTGGGAGAAGCAAGGGAATACCATGCTGGGTACGCTCGAAAAAGATCCCACATATTATTTCGACTCTATAGGGGATTAAGTTTTGGAATATGTAGCGGCCACCGGATTTCCGGTGGCTTATTTTGTGGAACTTGGGCATGATAAGTTCAGAGCAGCGTGAGATTAATTTGCAAAAAGGAGAAGAGGGCATCATGAATTGGATATACTTCGCGAAACTGTTCAGAACGAGATTTCAAGCAGGTTGTTTAGCAAAAAGGTTGGAGCAAGATGGCTGGATTTATGGCTACCATGACCCAAGTTTTGTGGAAATTTATCGATCCCGCAAAGGAAGATATGGGGTTAGATTTTTGCCTTGAGAACTTTTACAAATTCATCCTTGACGTAGACCCATTTTGTACTGTATATTATTTATTGTCGCTGTTTGAATATTATTTCTGACGCGGGGTGGAGCAGCCCGGTAGCTCGTCGGGCTCATAACCCGAAGGTCGCAGGTTCAAATCCTGCCCCCGCAACCAATTTTATTACAACAGCAATTGTACATTCGGATATTTTTAGATCCGGGCCCTTAGCTCAGTTGGTTAGAGCGGTCGGCTCATAACCGATTGGTCGGGGGTTCGAGTCCCTCAGGGCCCACTTATCAAAAACCCTTACTTTGTAAGGGTTTTTTGCTGTCTATAAGCTTAGCAATATAAGAAAGTAGAATGGATAAAGAACAGAATTTTGAGTTTGCTAACGGATTTGCTAACTGGAATTATTTTTCTGCAGTTTCGAGCTGTTTTTCAGCGTATTTATTCAGTTCTGCTTCAATTTTATCAACGGCCTCTTCCTGCATGATTGGGAGTAGGTGTGAGTATTATTCGTTGAACATCGCTGGAGTCATACCCAGTCGTTCAGCAGCTACCTACCTTTAGCTTTATATAGCTCCGACCAGAGTAGCAACATACTAAGTCAATTTCCTTGTATGAGTCCTCGTATTCTTTTTTTTTAGCCCCGATTTGCGTATAGCGTTCCTTAAGACCATCAATAATATTCTGAAAAACCTTGCAAAGTACCACTGGTTATCATTGTAGCCAATCTAGAATATTTCTAGTGTCGTTGTAGAGTACGGCAGTTTACTTCTCTTCCACTGCCGCTCTTGCTAAGGCGCATGCAGGTAACTGTTCTTTGTTAGTAGGGGGATTTAATAAATTTTAGTAGAAGGTCTGACATTCATTTTAAATAAATGTTATAATTATTAAATCAGTGTGTAGAGATATTGGTCTTTTTTGTTGGGCCAAAAATATATGTCTCATGATACGTCTGCCATCTGAAATATTATTCACGGAGATGACAAACATGCATGGAGACAAAAGACTGCCCAGAAACGGAAAAGAAGGTATACTATTTTTACTCATTATTTCAATCATTTCAGTAAACACTATTGCCCCTATTATTGTGGGGTTGGAACGTGGCTTCAGTAAGGAAGTGTATATAGATACACTAAAGGTTATTCCGTTTATGTGGATGATCGTAGTTTTATCTGTAAGATTAGTTGCAGGACCGATTGTCGGGAAAGTGATGCCGAAATTCATGGGACAAACAGATGGATTTAATGCAAGGATTCTGTTGAATACTTTATTGAATGTCACGGTGTTATCTATTTTACTATCAATTATCGGCACATGGGTTGGGACGAAACAAATAAGCCTGGATCCACTTAAAAATTTCCTTCACATCTGGCCAAGAAACTTTGGTATAGCATTTTGGATTGAACTGTTGGTTGCGCAGCCGATAGCAAGATTTGCAATGAAAACATTACACGCAAGACAGGATCGAAAATCGGAAAGTGTAAATGCGTAACTAGCTAGAATTTTGTAGACGAATAAGAAAAAAAGGAGCGTCCATGGTGGGCGTTCCTTTTTTATGTCGTAGTAGTCGGACTATAATGCTCAACAGGAGATGCTCGCGAATGACTGAACGCACAATGTAGAAGCATGCTCTAAATACTGCGTACTTTTGATTTGCCTTTGGGGCGAATTGCTTCCTAAAGAATTAATCCAGCAATAACTCTAGCCCCCGGTCACCGCGGTTGAGTTTACAAGTACCCACTAAGGAGAAGTAACCGATGAAAACGAAAATACTCTTTTACTATCTGTGATAATTGCATTTACATGCACCGCAGTCACACTGGAGCCAACCACAAGAATAATGAATAGGGTGTGTCTCAGTGCCTAAAGGAGCATGACATCTCCAGCATTTAGTGTGACGTATTCCATATTTCATAATTTGTTTTTCTTTGATATGCGTTTGGAAGTATTCTTTTTGTGATTTTTTTCGTTTTTCTTCCTCTTCTTTCCTAAGTTGTTCATTTTGTTGAATTATGAATTTTCTTTCAGCTTCATTCTTTTTAATAGCGAGTGCTTCTTGAACGTACCCTTGAATTAAGGAAATATCATTTTTCAAGCAACATACTATCTCTGTTACATTCTGTCGTTCATCGGAAATCATTCCATATAGGTTAACGCCATTGTTAAAGTCATCTTGCGATAAATTAAGCATATCAAGATTTCCTGACACTAATGAACGACTTATCATAACGTTTCCAATGGATAAAAATCCTGAACTCAATTTCATGCTCAATATGCTATCTTTATGCAGATAATTATTACCTTTAATTTCAATGATGGCGAATTGTCTGTTTACTGTTGGAGTATAAGTTAATTTATTATCGATTTTTATAGTATTTGATTCCGAAAGTTTCTGATATTCTCTATCTTCTATTATTGTAAGAAGACCCTGTAATACTCCTTTGAAAAATCCCATATTATGTACTCTCCTTTTATTTAAATCAGGTTTATTTTACCATGTGAAATAGTTTAATAGTGAGGAAATTTGAATTGTATTTGACTGAGGATTAGTAACATAAGGACTCTGGAGTATGAAAGATTTGTTATGGACAGAAAAAAAGAAAGAGTTATCCGGTATCCGATAAATGAACTGCACCCCGTCAAGTAGACAGCACAAAAAATAAAAGTAGTTTAAGCGGCCTTAGTCCTAAATTCAATGGGACTGAGGCCGTTTAGTTTTGCCTGTAACCGTTCGTTATTATAAAAGTGAATGTAGGTATCAATATCTGTTTGGAGTTCTTCAAAGGTCTGGTAGGTATGTAAGTAGTACTTCTCACATTTCAATGTTCCCCAGAAGGATTCCATCGGCGAATTGTCAATGCAGCAGCCTACTCGGGACATGCTTTGCTTCAGTTCTGCATCGTCCAGCATCTTCTTAAAATGCAGAGAGGTATACTGGAAACCACGGTCGCTATGGAGTAAGGTTCGGCTCTCCGGTGCTGCCTGCAAAGCTAATTCCAGTGTGTTAAAAACTAGCGAATTATTATTGGAATGACCCAGAACGTAAGCAACAATGGACTTGTCATACAGATCTTTTATTGCACTTAAATACGCCTTCTTGCCGTTGCCGTATTTGAATTCCGTTACATCCGTTACCCATTTTTGGTTTGGAGCTTCAGCCTCAAAATTACGGTTCAGCACATTCTCTGCAACCTGCTGAGGCGTGGAGCCTACATACTTCTTTCTCTTTCTGCGGATGACTGACTGGATACCTTGGCATCTCATCAGCCGGTACACTCGCTTTGCGTTAATAGATTTATCCATTTGTCTGCGCAAATGCAGGGTCAATTGGCGATACCCAAAGGTTCGTTCCACCTTCTCATACAAGAGGAGCATGGCCTCTGTCAGTTTCTCGTTGTCAGCCTCTCGAAAACTGGGTTTGCGATTCAACCATTTGTAATAACTTGACCGTGAAATCCCTGCGATGTCACACAAAAGCCGAATGGAGCAAGACTGTTCCTGCTGAACAGCCTGAATGGCCAGGTAGATATTCACCTGGCGAATGGTTCTTAACGCCTCCTCTTTTCGAGTTCCTCTAACTTTTTTAGAAAAGCATTCTCCGCACGCAGGCGTGCATTCTCGTATTCCAGCTTTTGCATCGCGAGTTTGTGGCGATCTGCTTCCGTAAGTTCTTCAGGCGCTTTGGTGCGTCCTCTACCGTCTCGTAATGCCTCTTCACCACCTGCTTCGTACTTCTTTACCCAGCTATATACTTGTTGGTAAGACACGTGAAAATGGCTTGCCGCCTTCGCATAGTCTTCTCCGTTCGAAAGGCAGTACAGCACGATATTTATCCGTTCCTGCCAAGTGGTTACGCGTCCTTTGGTCATAGCTTTAGTTCCTCCTGAATGAGCTGTTAAGCTGTTGCTATGACCATTATACTTCCTAATCCAGTTGGCGAGTTGGGTTGCACTTGCAATCTTATACTTGCAGATGATTTGGTTTTGCGACAATCCTCCCTCGAGATAATCCTTAACGGCATAGAGTTTAAGTTCTGCAGAATACGTACGATTGTAGCTTCGGACTTCCAGCCCTTCGTATCCATACAATTGATAACGTTGCCGCCACTTCACTATAGAGTTTTTGGATATTCCATACTTCCGGGCCGCAGCTTTCAAACCAATGTCGCCCCGTTCAATTTCTTGGAGAATCGTTAACTTTTCCAGTGCTGTATACTTTTTTTGTTCCATAAAAATGCTCCCCATACAGCGACAGGTTTTTATTATTTCACCTGTCTACTATATGGGGAGCATATCATAAAATAGCTGTTGGGGCACTCTTTCTTGCTGCAAACTTACTTATACTAAACACCAAACTTCGTTTGAGTAGGGAGCATTTTTGGTATGAGGCTCCTATCGGACCCAGCTGACCCTTAAAGAGGTTTTTCTCCACATTTGCAATTCTAACGGACTCCATAGTCGCTATTGGCATAAAAAGTACCGCATTTGAGTCTCTTTCTAGGCATTAGCGTCCATGGAGTCCGAAACCATGCTCCAAAGGCTGAAAATCAGCAAATAGCGGCATCTATGAAGCTAGAATAAAAAGTGGACAGTAGTTAACAGACTGGCGATAATGAGTCCACGGAGGTGTGTTCACATGGGAGAACATCGACAACGGTATAACGAAGAATTTAAAAAACAGACAGTGCAGTTCATTCAAGAGCAAACAAAGACAGTGGGCGACTTGGCGGAAGAGCTCAACATCCCAAAAAGTACCCTGCATCAATGGATGAGCCAGTATCGAGAACTAAAGAATGAACCGGCAGCTAGCGTGGATCGAGTACGGGAACTCGAGGCACAGTTGAAAGAAATGAGCCGTCAACTTCAAGAAAAAGATAACAAGATTGCTGATGTGGAAGAGGAATTAGCGATCGTAAAAAAAGCAGTGCACATCTTCAGCAAACCAAGGAACTGAGATTCCAGTTTATTGAAAAACATCGCTCCGAGTTTCTCTTGGAGAAGATGTGCATGACCCTACATGTGTCACGGAGCGGGTACTACAAGTGGCGGACAGAAAAAAACAGTACGCATATGCTTCGTAAGGCTGCGATAATGAAGCGAATTCAGTATCATTTTGCAGACCATCAAAAGCGGTATGGGAGTCCGAAGATCACCCGCCTGCTACATCAAGAAGGTTATACCGTTACCGAACGCACGGTGAGTGTGTACATGCGACATATGAAGCTTCGCTCCATTGTCTCCAAAACGTATCGCGTACAGACCACCGACTCCAATCATGACCATCCGATTGCCCCAAATACGCTGAACCAGCAATTTAAAATACTCAAACCCAATTCAGTATGGGTTACCGATATTACGTACATTCCTTGCCGGGGAGGGCGCTTGTACCTGGCTAGTGTGATGGACCTTTGCACGCGCGAAATCGTGGGGTGGCGCTTGGAAAACCATATGGAAACTAGCTTGATTTCTGGCGCTTTACAAGATGCTTACGAAGCTAAACAACCGGAAAAGGGTCTATTACATCACTCCGATAGAGGTTCTCAATATACTTCTCATGAATACACGCAGCAGTTGAAAGCGTATGGCATGGAGTCCAGCATGAGCCGCAGAGGTAACTGTTATGATAACGCCTGTATCGAGTCGTGGCACAGCATTTTGAAAAAGGAGCTCATTTATTGTAATCCACGCTTCAAAACTAAGGAGCAAGCCTACCAGACACTTTTTCAATATATTGAGTTTTATTATAACCGCAAGCGAATGCATGGCGCGCTGGGGTATCTTTCTCCAGTTCGTTTTGCTGAGCAATTGACTAGAATGTCTGTTGCGTGACTGTCCACTTTCTTGACAGAGGTCCACTAGGTCCGATAGCTCGAGGTGAAGGAGGTTAGTTCGTTAGCTCGTTAGTGCCATGCTCCTCGCAGATGTAGTTGCAGAAATTACAATGAGAAGTAGCCTATAAAGGAACAGTCAGTAGTTTCACCTCTGCAACCAGCATATCTAGTATGCGAGCTCATAAACCATACAGTAAAGCACAAAACGGCACTGCTCCAAACCATGAAATGGTTTGGAAGCAGCGCCGTTTTTGTTAGCAGTCAGCTAAATTCCTCCAATGGAGAGCAAGGCGATCGAAACGATGTACCCAATTGCTTCCGACCGCAGTCCCAATCTCAATCTCAATCTCAATCTCGATCGCATTCGCAATCGCAGTCCCGATCGCAGTCCCGATCGCAGTCCCAATCGCAGTCCCAATCGCAGTCTCGATCGCAGTCTCGATCGCAATCCCGATCGCAGTCCCGATCGCAATCCGATCGCAATCCGATCGCAATCCCGATCGCAGTCCCGATCGCAATCCCGATCGCAATCCCAATCCCAACCGCAGGCCCTGGGTATCCACCAACATCCCTAAAGTTTCATGCTGTCCCACAGCTGCTGGAATGCCCCGGATTCGACCTCGAAGAATACCGGTGCCTGACCGTAGCGTACAAGTCCTTGACCGAACAGCGTCAGCTCTACTCGGGCGTTGTCTTCCAGCTGCAGATAGATGATCTTGCGGTCTTCGCTGTCGTAGATGCCTTGCTCGATCAGCGGCTCTGCTGCCAGCGGTTTAGCCGCTTGGAGTGCTGTCAGGAAGCCATCAAGCGCCTCGCCATTGGCGATTGGCGCCTGCTGCTGGAGGCCGTTGTTCCAGCTGTTGAAGCTTTCCGACTGAGCTGAAGTAACTCGGCCTTCAAGATTCAGCTTGCCGAATAGGTCGGCGCCGCTGTTTATGGTGATGCCGTTCGTGTGCTCATACAGTTCAGCGAATACCTCGCCGTTGATTTCCGAATAGGACATAATCAGGAAGCTGGAGTCATAGCCCTTCACGGAATAGAGATCCGTTTCGCCGATGTTCGAGGCTAACTCAATATATTCGTCGTTACCGCTCCATTCGTTGATGCCGCCTGTAGTGCGTCCTAACTTGTCACCGCGCAGAGCGGCAGCATCGGCAGCGTCGATGCGAGTCGCTGACTGTGTGTAAATATTATTTTTATACACGACCAAGGCGATCATATCTGCCTTCACGCCAGATTCCTTATCTGGCAGTTTCAGCTTGGGAATGACAATGCTGCCCGATGTAGCTGTGCCCGAATTGCCAGCATTGCTTACACCCGGAGTTACCTGGGCAACCTGCCCCGGGGAGCTCTGACTGTTCAACTGCTGCCATATACTAGGCCCAGCCAGACCGATTCCTGCGGCGAGCACGACACTTGCCGCGATATAAACCGTCTTGCGCGGACGTTTCCGCTCCTGCCGCTGCTCCATTTTGTCGAACAATTCTTTTTTCATTTCTTCACCTGGCTTCATCGAATCCACCGCTTTCTTATATGATGTTCGAAACTGATCTTCCTTCACTGTGGTTCCGCTCCTTCCAGCTCCAGTTTTAACCGTTGCCGTCCCCGCTGAAGTCTCATTTTCACGGCAGACTGACTAATCTGCAGAATCTTGCCGATCTCCTGGATGGGATAGTCCTCGTAATAATAAAGATGGATTACGGTTTTATACTTCATGGGCATCGCCATAACTAACTGCAGCAGAGCCCAATCCTCGGGGCTGTCTGCCGCAATTGGCTCAGCGCTCTCCAGCTTAACCTCGCGCTTGCGCCAGCCTCTGCCCAGTAGTGTTTTACAATGATTGGTGATTACCCGGATCAGCCATGCCTTCTGATGTTCGGCATCTTTGAACTTTGGCGCTTTTTCTATTAGCTTGATGAAGGTATCCTGAGTGGCTTCTTCGGCATCTTGCCGGCTGCCTAGATGGACCAAAGCGATCCGGAACAGCATATCTGCGTAGATTTCGTAACTCTTCATCACATGATTTCCCGGCCGGGTCATGGATCGCTGCATGATACTGTGCCCCCCTTTACCTATAACACCATTTAGGACGGCATTAGGTCACATTTTGTTCCTGAGAAAATTTCTTTGTGTTTGAGAGTAGATGATGCCTATTCATAAATTATCGCCAGAGGGTTATGGACTCAGAAGTCGTTATTTGCATATAAATAGACTTTTGAGCAAGTTCGCGGACCCCAGTGACGCTATTCCTTAAAAAGTGGGCCTTGTAAGGTGTTTCTCATGCCAATAAAGGCGATGGGGTCCGTTACACTTCGAAATGGAGGGTTATGCTACGCATAAGATCAACTGTGTCCGATAGCTGCTAAGCACCACGCCAATATTGTCTACGCAAACGATGGTTACTTATTTAGAACAGGGGAGATCAAAAAAACGCATTTGCCCAAGCACCAAGTGCTGACTGCTGGACAAACGCGTCTTTTTAATAGAGTGACTCCTTCACTGGAGATCCTCTTCGATATGTTTATATGTATAGCTAGGATCATTACCTTTAACAGGAGCCCTGCTGTATTGATAGATCCTTCCATTTTCTTTTCGATAAAAGTATCTTGCGTAGGGTTCGTCTGCGAAAATCACCGTGGTACTTACGAGGGGAGCTTTGGCAATCTGGGTGTATACTTTATAAAAATCTTCCTTCTTATAATTTCTCGTCTCTATTAGATAATGAATGACTTCTCTGTTCATATGATTTCGGAAGGAGTGGAGGGCTAAGGATGTTATTCCACAGATTAAAAGGATTAGAACGATGAAGATTAGTTTTGTATTTTTCTTCATTAATTCCCTCCATATAGATAATTTGTATGTAGTATAAGATAATATACAGAGACTATTATGTCATTCATAGATATCTTGTAAATGTACAAATAAGAAAGGAGGTAAGAATATGACGCAGGAAGAAGAGAAAATACTGGAGCTGGAGCAGCGAATTAAGGTGCTGGAAAACCAGGCAAGTCCGAGGCTGCCGGGGATGAAAATCTTATGGTTTTTAATTTGGGGTTGTGTAATACAAAAAGGCAGCAAATACCGATAGTAATCCAGGCGTAGGCGAACGAAGAATTGCCGGGACATACTATATTTGCTGCCTTTTAACTTATGAAGAATAATGATTCTCTTTTAGTCTTCTTTGGGTTCTTGCAATAAAATGGAGAAGGTCCCCGTTTCGTGATCCACCTCAATCGTCTCAATGCCCACAAAATCCGGGATTTCGGGGTGTACTGCATCTACATTATAATCCGGATGAGTCAGTAATAATTCAATTACTTTAATGGCTTCCATGTCGTTCCCCCTCACGAGAAATTCCACCATAAATGAATATGCAGAGAACTACTGCAACTAAGTTTATTATCTCCGTGATCCGTTGCGAATATGTGTCTGTCGTTCTTCGCTTCTTCCCATCACGGCCAATAATTGCCCTTGGAACACACGTCTTTGGATCTGATCAATCCGCTGTAAGGCCAGCTCGGCAGGTACTTGGAATTCTGCTGCAAGATAGGAGATGGCATCTTCCCGTTGCTCAGGCAATGTCATGCGGGAGATCATGGAGTAAGGCATCGCCGCATACAAGATAAAACGCTCTGATTCGTCCTCCTGTGCCCGCGTGAAATGCTCTGGCATCAAGGTCTGATTATCGCTGCCATGGCGAAGTAGATGACACAGTTCATGAAGAAACTCTAGCCGTTGAAGATTGGCTGGAAGGCGGTTGTCGATAAACAGGCTGTACATCCCTGCAGACGCTTCAATGCTCTTGCTTCTCACATCCAAATAATGAACCCAGATATTAAGCCGCTCTGCAATATACGATATTGAAATTTGCGAAGGCTGATGAAGATTTAATCGCTTGTATAGATCCTCCGTCCATTTCTCAAGCACAGTCATTTGATAATATGATTTCATGTTCTCCAACTTATTCACCTCGTTTAAAATCACTAATAAATCACTAACGGGATCGTATGTTCGCATAAATGCGCAAAAGAAAAGCCCGAAGGGCTATGTAGAGTAAAAAAAGTCTAAGGATACATAGGAACGTTAGTTCTCATGTACCCTTAGCATAAAGCAATTACACACTAATATCAAGTGTTTTTCCCAAATTCGGAGCAACGCTTTTGCCCAGCATTTCCACCATAGTTTGGCTCTGGGTTTCAGCCTGATTCTTGGCAATATTCATGACCTGTATCCCAACATTTTGAGCTAAGGATGCTTGGCTCATTGCCATTGATAATGCAGCTATATCCATATTGCACCTCCTTTGTGTATATCCTGTTTATCGACTGTCCGCCTTCAATTCATTAGGTGATTGGCATTTGTTTGCCAATTCGCCCAAACGGCTTATCTCCTTTTTACATATCTTGTGCTGTAGTCATTAATCATTAGGAGGAATTGAAAATGGGTATGGAACATGGTTGTGGTTGTAACGTTGGTCCGGTAGTAAGTCCAGCATCAGTAGGTCCGGTGTGTAGTCCTTGGACTTCTACAGGAGCAATCCTGGTACTTTTCATCTTGCTGGTTATCATCACTAAAGCTTGCTTATTCTAAGTTAGCTGATGTGAAGTGTAGCCCCGTCTGGCGAATGCCAGGTGGGGCTATTCTGTTGCCTGGGGATGGTCAGACAGATCGTTATTTAAACATAAATTCCACCCGGGTTCCGTCTGCATAATCCTCCAGCTGATTGCCAACCCAGCTTCCTGCCCCGCGGTTATCGCTTGGCGTTATGTATTCAATGTCGGCACCAACGCCGCCTTCCTCACACATAGCCATTGGCCATTCATCCCGGTCATATCCCTTTTTAGTAGGGATCCCTTTTAAGGACTCTTTGCGGTTCTCTTCAGCCTGCTCTCGGTTAATCGTACATGTGGCGGATTCACCTTTCGCAATGGCATCCTGAATATGCTTGGCGGTCTCAGGATAGCGGTCTGATGGGAAGGTTAGCTGAACAACACTCGAATTGGATGGAGACGAGGGGTCTGTAGGCTCTCCGTTTTGTTCAAACCAGTAACTAGCCAAAGCAAGTAATGCAACAATGATGAGACTGGAGATCCATTTTTTCACTTTCAATTCTGCTCCTCCTTTTTTGGCACTTAAAATAGTATATCTTATATCATAATTCAGTGCGATTTAATATAATTAGGTAAAATAAAGGAGGACGTAACTGGATATGGAGTACATAATTACCATTGAGGATCAGACGCTTATTACGGCTGCCGAAGATATAATTACCAGACGTTATGAATGGGGGCGTCATCATGTGGGTGCAGCGCTTCGTACTAAAACAGGAGAGATTTTTACAGCGGTACATGTGGAAGCCAGCATGGGGAGGATTACAGTCTGTGCAGAAGCGATGGTGATTGGCAAAGCGATATCCGAAGGTTATAAGGAATTTGATACGATTGTTGCGGTAAGGCATTCTGATCCAGACAGCGAGGAAAAAGAGATTAAAGTAGTCTCTCCCTGCGGCATGTGCCGAGAGTTAATTGCGGATTACGGAATAGACTGCAAGATAATTGTATCGGAGGATGACCGATTAGCTAAATATGAAATCACTGAGCTATTGCCTTTAAGGTACACGAGATAAGAAAAAAAGTAATGAGGAGCCGCTGAGCTCCTTTTTTTGTTGAGCCGTGAAATTATTCAGCAGTTCCTTATATCGTCCCAACTTATTTTACAACTTCATGTCCATTCGCTGAGTTCATGTCACTATTGTCCCCATACTATAACTTAAAAAGATTTAAAAGGATGGTGAGAATAGATGGAGCAGCGGATTATTCGTCAGATGGTTGATTCAGCATCAAGGTTCGTGGGCGATGTGCAGTGGCAGATGGCTTTTCGCAGATTACAAATGGCTCCGGCGGATTCGGGACTGTCGTCCTCGGCTCAGCTATTGCTGAATACCCTCTATTACTTGCAGGGAAAGGGTGTGATAAGCGGCCAACATGATTATTTGGAAAGTGCAGACGAGCTCATGGAGAAGCTTAAAAATACCAGTGGGCAATATGCTGCGCTTCATGGCTACGAGCTGGGCGCAATCAATAATCAGTCCCAGGCTCTAATTGACAATCAGCGGAATTGGGTCGTCAACAGTGCGATACGCTGGTCTAGGGCCGGCGGGATCGTAACGATGTGTTATCACGCTGCATTACCGGGGACAGCGCCAACTTGGGGGAATGTAAATACGAGCCTAAGCAATGCTGATTTTGATAAATATATAACCTCAGGTACCACCCAGTATAATGCGCTGTTAGCTGATCTGGATAAGATAGCCCAGTCGCTGAAAAAGCTTAATGACGCAGGGATTCCTGTACTTTGGCGGCCGTATCATGAAATGAATGGTGGATGGTTTTGGTGGGGGCAAAAGAGCAATTACGCTGCATTGTGGAACCTTATGTTCGATCGTTTTACCAATTATCATAAGCTGCATAATTTATTGTGGGTTTGGAGTCCAAATGCAAAAAATCAGTGGTGTGATGAGCCGGCAGAATACTATCCGGGCAGTGATAAGGTAGATGTGCTGGCGCTCGACATTTATGACGCGGATTTCAAGATTAGCCATTATGATAATTTATGGGATCTGGGTCGTGGCAAGCTGATTGCGATTGGTGAGAATGGAGAGCTTCCGTCTGCTGAACTGTTGTCCAAAACGCAGCCCAAATGGTCTTATCAGCTGACCTGGGGGAAACTCCTCTATGAGAAGAATACCGATGCTGTGATAAAAGCTTTTATGAACGACAAAATGGTATTCACACGAGAGGAGTATGCTGCTGAGGCCGCCGCTTTCGCTGCTATCGGGGATAGTGTGCTGGAGAGTGGACTCTGTGGGCAATACTACAATAACATGACGCTTAGCGGCACACCTGCACTTTTGCGTACGGATGCCAATATTAACTTTTCATGGAGACAAGGTTCGCCTGATCCTGCCATTCGTGTAGATGCGTTTTCTGTGCGGTGGAGTGGGAAGCTGACGGCTGCTTTTAGCGAGATTTATACGATTTATTCCTACTCTGATGATGGGATACGGGTATGGATTGATGGCGGGCTAGTCATTGATAGTTGGGTAAATCAGAGCGGCCAGGAACGAAAAGGAAGCATAAGTCTGATAGCAGGTAAGCCGTATGAAATAAAGGTGGAGTATTATGAGAATGCGGGCGACGCCCGGGTTGTTTTGCAGTGGGAGAGTCCTAGCCAGATCAAGGGGGTTATCCCAGCGGGGGCATTTTATCTTCCTTAAAAAAGAGTACTTCAAGTGTACAAGCGCAAGCAAAAAGCCCCGGTTTTCCGGGGCCTTTTTACGTATGAGCGTCTTAAATTTGTTCGCGGTAGCTAATGTTGTTGGCGATCTTCTCGTCACGAACGGCTTTGCGCAGAACATCTTTGACGGTTTGGGCATCATGGATTTTTCGAAAAAGAAGCTGAGGCGCTGAGGCATCATCAGAAAATACAGTTAATGACCCGATGCCAAGCATCCGGTCCATTATTGACTGTTTCACGGATAAATCGCGTACGCGCAGCAATTCGATTTCTTCAACATTTTTACCGATAAGTCCGGTCTTTAACATAATGCGCTGACTTGTAATGGTATATGAAGTTGTGTTAAGAGCTATAATTCCTTTAAGTCGATCTGAGATGCCGGCAGGTTTGCCTTTCCAGAGCACAACTTCTTGATTGACATGATTATCTTCTGCTGGTCGATGGGCGGTCACTGGAGCGGTACCGTTAAGGCTGGTTCCACATTCTCCACAAAATTTAGCGCCCTGCTTGTATTCCGCTCCGCAGGTGGTGCAATAAGGCATAAATACCCTCCTTTTCTGATCACAATTAAAATAATTATAACATAACAGTCATTTTACATATATTTCATTTGCGCTTTACACAAACCGACATTATCCTGTTAAGTGGAGGGATAAATAATGAAAAAAGCTTTACTAATAGGAATGCTGATGATGACTGTCATCCTTAGCGCCTGCAGCAATAATTCAACTTCATCGGCACCTGCCACGGAAGAAGAAGTGCAGGAGACTGTGCAAAACTTCTACAATGAAATGTCTAAACTTGAAGAGTCGGGAAAATCTTCTTTAGCGGAGTTCAACGAAGCCATTGCTGGTTATTCAGCAGGAGAACTCACGGACAAGCAGTTGGAGAAGAAAATTAAGCAATTTCAGAGTACCGCAATTGATTTATCGAATCAAGCCGAGAAAGTAAAAATTTCCTCCAGCCTGCCTGAAGACATTCGTAAGTTGCTTGAAGAGTCTAAAATTTCCTTTGAAAGTGCTTATTCTTTAAAAAAAGAGGCTTCTCAGGGCGCAGATTCCGCAAATGTTACGGCTGAGCAATTTAATGAATTGAATCAAAAAGCTGATATAGCGATGTTGTTCGGTATCTCCAAGCTTAATGAGGCAAGAGAAGCAACTGGACTTATAGATTCCGAAGGTGAAGCTACCTCAGTATCTGGAGATGTTGTTCAAGAATAAATCAAATCAGGCGCTGCACAGTTTATCTGTCAGCGTCTTTTTGCTGCGCTTACATGGATATACATTGATATACATCTTTTGGATAAAAAGCGCTCCTTCAAAAAGGTATCTTTTTCCTGATTATTGATTAATATGCGAAGATGCGGATATAATACAAACATACGTTCGTGTTCAGAAGAATAGATATATTATAAGGGAGGGGTTACCATGGGCAAAAAGCTGGAAAAAAACGGGCTGTGGGAAAGCAGCCGCATGATGCTGCCGGAGCATAAGACAAGAATTATAAGAGATGAACGGGAGACGCTGCGCCGCATCAAGCCTATTCTGGATGAGCAAAAGCTGGAGGAGATCGAATGTACACTGGCTTTGTCGTTGCGGAGTCATGTACGAGTGATAGTTGTTCTGTTTGATCCTTTTGAAAATACGATGTTAAGTGGCTTTGTGACTTCCATTCACACCCACTCGCGTGAGTTTAAGCTGCAGTGGGCGGAGGAATGGAAGTGGATCGATGTGGATGATATTGTCGAGGTCTACATCGTTTAATGCTGAGAACCGTTGCCTTCGCTTTTCTCATAAGCGATTAAGGTAACGGTAGGGTTACCGGTCAGATGTGCAATGGAAGCTTCAGCATTCCGAATAATTTCCAGTGCTTCTTCCTGTTCACTAAGGGCTGCAACTTTATAGCTATCGCTATGAATATCCATATGTCTCCCACCTTTCGTTAAATATGTTGTCCTTTTTTGTGGAAATCATCCTAAGGGGACAGGGGTACAGGCAAATAGGACAGCGGCATCATTGAATATACCAAAGGGGTGATTCTATGCTGACTTTGGAGCAATTGAGGGGAAAATCCGCGGCGCGTCTGGTCGGGCTTCATCCTGTCTTGGCGGCAGGTGCGAATGTTTTGATTCAGCAAAGCCATGCGAGAGGAGTCCCTATCGTTATTACTCAGGGTCTACGGACCATCGCTGAGCAAAATGCTTTGTATGCGCAGGGTAGAAGCAAACCGGGGCCGATAGTTACCAACGCTAAAGGCGGTACCAGCTATCATAATTATGGTCTTGCGTTTGATTTTGCGCTTTTGCTGCCGAATGGCACTAGCCTTTCTTGGGATATCAATCGTGATGGTGATAAAGATAAGACTGCGGATTGGCAAGAGGTTGTACAGGAGGCTAAGCGGCTTGGATTAGAATGGGGCGGGGACTGGACCTCTTTTAAAGATTATTCACATCTGCAAATGACTTTCGGTTTAACTATAGATCAACTTCGGGCAGGTAAACGTCCAACGACGGACCAAGCCAAAGAGGCTTTAAAAAAGATTACCGGAGGGGATGATCAGGTGAACAAAGACGTTACAGTGACCATTAACCTAAACGGCCGTAAGCTTACCGATGGCGTTCTCGATACCGGAATAACCTATGTGCCCATACGTGCGCTGGCTGAGGCACTTGGAGCAAAGGTTACTTATGATGCTGTGACCAAGACAGTTAATGTAGTAAAAGAGTAAAATCATCATGCATAGACAGTGCCGTCCAAGGGGAAATTATCAGTGATAACTAACCTTAAAGGGAGGCATAACACTGTGAACAAGCTGATAACAAGCCTTGCATGCGGTACTGTACTGTCAATGAGTCTAATGGGAGCTAGCTATGCATCAAATGCCGTTGGATCAGCAGCATTGGGCGGTATCCCAGCCGCGAATACCGGAATGGATGGCACTGCGGAACACACTCGGATGATGAATACGGAAGGTAATCTAATGAATGGCACCACGGGAACAATGAATCAGCATGAGAGCATTATGAAAGATAAGATCCGCATCGATGATAATTACAGACCTAACAACTACAACACCAATAACTACAATGACACCCGCAATAACTACAGAACCAACAGCACTGTTAACCCGGCAACCAACACTACACAGACCGGCAAATACCGTGCAACTAGTACAACAACGAATGCTGCGACTAACAAAGGATCTAACTGGGGCTGGCTCGGTCTGCTTGGACTTTTGGGTCTTGCCGGAATGAGAAGCAGAAGTGACGAGCGTAGATAATCCCCGTCTATAATAACCCGTGTCGGTTTAGGCTGAACGGGTTATTTTTATTGTAAATAAATTTTTTTCGAAAAAGGATTGCGCGTTATCGATATTCATGATATTATATTTCTTGTCGCGTTATATGTGAACAACGTATGAAGCTTCAACACTTAATATGCCGGGGTGGCGGAACAGGCAGACGCACAGGACTTAAAATCCTGCGGTACGTGAGTACCGTACGGGTTCGACCCCCGTCCTCGGCATCACAGTGAAAACCTTGAGAAATCAAGGTTTTTTTGTTTATTGCCATCAAGTAATGCTTCCGTCAAAAGCTAAAGGTTCTGTGTGTCTAGGAATCACTTTCCAACACACAGAACCCTGACGATAATACTCCTTTTCAGTGCTTGTCTAATCACAAGTTCTGGAGAGGAGTTTTTATTATGGTTAGAGTTACAAAAATTAAAAAGAATAAGGTAGTGGATTGGAAAGAGGAGTTAAAGCAGTTTCTATTTTGGAAGAAGGCAGAGGGAGTAAGTGAACAGACGCAAAAGGATTATGAGCAACATGTGAAGCTTTTCCTCAAAAGGTACAGCGACTCATTCGAGACAGTAGAAAATCTAAAAAATAATCTGTTTGAATATCTTGGACAAGAAGGTATTAAGCCATGTACTTACAACAATCGTCTAGTCTATCTGCGGACTTTTCTGAATTGGTGTGTTGAACAAGAACTGATCGACTCTAATCCTGTGAAATCGCTCAAGAAGCGTAAGGACGAAGGGCGTGTTGTGAATTTAGATCAGGAGGTGCTAATAAAGTTGTTGTCCCTTCCTAACAGGGATACTTTTGTGGGATTACGAGACTATGCGTTGATTCTTTTAACCTTAGACACAGGTATCAGACCTAAAGAAGCTTATCGCTGATCATTCCAGACTTTAACGCTCATTCTCAAGAAATCTACATTACATCTGAGAAAGCAAAAACAAGAGTCACCAGAACATTGCCAATCTCCATGCCAACCATCAAGGCTATCCAGCAACTGATCCATGTTAGAGCTGATCTTGGAGTGTGGACGCTCCAATCTTCTGCACACTTGAGGGCAAAGCGCTGAATCGTCACACGTGGGGGGACAGAATGGAGCGCTACAGCAAGGAGCTGGGGGTGTATATACGTCCATATGATCTAAGGCACACCTTCGCTCTGGAGTATATTAGGAATGGCGCTAATGCACTTATATTACAGAAGACACTTGGTCATTCAGACCTCTCTATGACCAAACGTTACGTAGCACTGACCAACAATGATTTGAAAAAAGAGCATGGTTTAGCTAGTCCTATTCATAAGTTGTTGCCTGAAACTAAAAGATTAAAAAATTGTGAATTGAAGAGATGGTTATTGTTTAAGCAATGAGAAGTAAATGAATCATCTGATTGCTATCCTTCCAGTTAACTGAGTTATCTAGGGGGCATAATGACAGGCGAAGTTCATTCCTAATTTATTAGCAGAAGAAATAGTGAAAAAATATCAAAATCATACTTCTAAAAAAGTTAATCCAGATATTGTGGATTAGCTTTTTTGTGTTTTTCGATCTATCTCTAAACTTGGGAAATTCATACTATCGCACTATTTATTATGGTAAAATAATCCTAGAGTATCTTTTGGATATTTATAAGAACGGATGTTCTGAAGACATATTATTTGGTGAATTTGGAGTTTTGAAGAAAGTTATGATTCCTTTTGCTGAAGAACAGGAAGAAGCTATTTTATTTGAAAAAGCTTATGCCCTTCTTAAGGAGCATTAATATATTATTGGTACGTACAAGTTTGGGAATGTAACTTTGTTTCTAAGTCTACGATACTTTATCAAATAACTATTATATGAGGAGACGATATTAATGTTGATATTTAAAGAAGCAGCTTGGCTAAATGGAGAAGTGGCAATTCATGTAGCAGAAACGAACAGGGGAATACTAGTACAAATTCACCTGCCCTCCGAATCGGAAGATTTCCATTGGTTTGAAGTGACAAATAAAGATGGTGTTATATATGACTCAAGAAGTGAAGAAAAGATATTTTATAGATTTGTAGATGCTGAGGATGCAGCTAATGCATGGTTTGATACTTATTAATGCAAATCAAATGACTGTTTCCTATTATTGTGAAATACAGTACAAACATAGAGGGGTATCGATTAATGACGCCAGTAAAAAATGAATTATATTATCATTATTGTTCTGTTGATACATTTGTGAAGATAATGGAAACTTCAACAATTCGATTGTCTAACCCATACAAAATGAATGACACACAAGAATATAAGTGGCTTTTAAATATCCTGCCGGAAGTAATGAATGAGTATATTAATCAAATTGATAACGACGAGATTAGAGAAAAATACAGATATTTTTATATTGAAGTGTGTGATCAAATATTTGAAAATTTTTACAAGGGTATGGAGGATGAACATCCTTATATTGCTTGTTTTTCGAAAGAGGGAGACGTATTAAGTCAATGGCGCTCATATGCAGATGATTCTAGAGGAGTTTCAATAGGATTTGATCTAAACAAGTTAATTGAGAATTCTAATCTGAAGCTTAAGGAAGTTAGTTATTCTGTAGACGAGCAAAAATCATTATTAATCGATATACTCAAAAAAAATGGTTTAGATGATCCCGATACAATACAATTTAAACGGATGAAACATATGGCTGAAGCTGCCATGATTTTACTGGAGAATATTTTGAGTGAGTCAATAGGTTGCAAAAATCCGGCATTTAGAGAAGAAAGAGAAGTTCGGCTGATATATTCATATGACCCATATAGAAATGGAGACGACTGGAACAAAAAAGTCACGATTAGTGATTTGCAGTTTAGAAACGATAGAGAAAAGATAATTTCTTACTTTACAGTAAATTTTTCAAAACTCAAGGAAGAAATTATTAAATCTATATATATCGGATCAAACTCAAAACTTAATGATGGTGACTTGAAAAAATTCTTGATTAAATGTGGCTATAATGAGTATAGGTTGATTGTTCATTCTTCCTCCTCTACTTATAGATGATAATGAATTGATTTGAATAATTTTAATCAAATGGCATTTTATGAGATTTCAATAATTTTAATGGATTATGTTGTCTACTATCATTCTCTTGATGATACTGAAAAGATTACTCATTGGATCTACCCATTGACTTAAAGAACAAGTATCGCGACGATGATATTTATAAAGTATCTATGAAATACATATAGGACAGGGTGAGACCGTAGAGAAGGATATTACCCTTGTAAGCGAAAACGAATTTAATATTGACGAAATATGTGAATGAGTAACAAGCGTTCTTATACACGAAGTTGAACTAAACGATTACTCCTTATATCAGCTTATTGGAGTGCATGTGATTTAGGCATATATAAACGAATAGTGGGGGATTTGCGAATGACGGCAATGGATGCATTTTTTACTGAAGATTTTGTGTATATCGCTATGGATACGCTATCTCTCTCCATGTATGATAGAAAGCCTTATAAATATGCCTCTAAAATTTTTCCTCTGCCACATCTGCGAGGAGTAATGTGTGGAACAGGTAACCTAGATTTAATATTGAAGTGGTACACAAGAATTCAAAAAAATGTGGTAGCAAAAGACATTGACTATTTGAAACGATATAACTCAAATGTGTTTACAAGAATTGAATGCTGAATACTCGGAATTTGGAAATTCAACCATCTATCAATTTGGCTATTCGGAAGAGTCTCAGGCTTTTAGGGGGTTCACCTATAAAAGCGCCACAAATTTCAATCTGGAAGAATATGAATATGGTGCTGTATATAAACCACAACCTTTTGGACATTTTGACGTATATGCCGCTATGGAGGAACATGGAATTGACGATGCATTTATTAAATTGATGGAATTACAGAAAGCCGAAGATGACTTACTTGACGAGAAGGTGGGTATTGGTGGAGAGATCCATCGATTAGTACTTCAGAAGAATTCATTCAAAATTGAAATCATTCACAAGTTTCCTGATTATGAATTGCAATACAAAGAGATGATACTTAGCTTGAATAAGAACAGATGAAGCTTTTTTGTTGAAAATAGAGTGTCGATTAGGGCAATAAAATGCAAGTTTTAAGCGAAAGGAGAATCGAATGGCTCAGATAATAAATCTTTATGTAGATGATCTACGAGATTGCCCAGAGGGTTTTGTTGTAGCACGTACATATAAAGAGGCAATTAGTATACTTGAAACTCAAAGGGTGCATATTTTGACTTTAGATCATGATTTAGGTGAAGATGCGCAAGGGAAAGAACTTCCTAATGGGTATGACCTAGTTAAGTATTTCTGTGAACGTGGTTTGAAAGTAGATAAGATCTATATGCACACCGATAATCCTGTTGGGCGTATGAATATGTATGAAACGCTTTTAGCTGCGCAGCGAAGAGGCTTCATCAACGAAGATATTGAGATTTATTATTATCCAATTACTAAGAATGTGTATTCTGGTAACTAATTACATAAGAGTAAGAGTATAAAGGAGAGATCCTATGGATAGCCGATTTATATTCTCTTTTTCTTTAGGTGTTGGTTCTCTAGTTATGCTTGTTCTTAATTTGATTTTCTTTACGATTTAGCGAGTTAGGTTTGATGCTAATTGAATCTAAGAGCAACATGAAAACTACATTTCATGTGCAGCATTCCTTGTATATAGAATATCTTAAGCCTGCATTACAGGAATTTAAATATGTTAGTCGAGATATTAGCTATACATGTAAGTATTTGCATTGAAATTTGAATCTAAATGGTTGTATAACAACGAATTCATAAGTAAAGAGGAATTCTTGATGAGAAGAGAAGTACTAAAAACCAAAGAGCAGTTTATTGATAACTGTCCATGTGCATGGGATATCATTCAATTTGTTAAAAGCATTAAGGATACCGATGTTTGATGGTATTTTGAAATAGGATATTCTCATTATCCAGAAAATGAGCATTGGGCAATTTTTAAATCTTATGCTACCGAAGAGTATAAAGACTATATTTAATCAGTTGTGGGTAAGAGAAAAGATAATGATGAATATGAGATAAGGTTGCACAAAAAAATAGATAATATTATAAAATAATACTTTTATATAGAAAGGGAAATTCGAACATGGAATTAAAGAAAATTAACTCTTTAACAAAATATCCAAGTATTCTTACATATCATCAGTTAGGTGAGCGTGGTCGTTTAAATGATGTATTATCTGAGTCAAAAGGTTTTGATGACTCAAGCGATGTATATGTTTATGAAAAAGTAGATGGAGAGAATTCAAGAATCATACTTTTCAAGAATCAGTATAACGAAATTGATTATTTGATTGGCTCTAGAGAAGAGTTGTTATATGCAAAAGGAGATAGAGTCGGTAATCCGTATGGGAATATTGCGGAATTTCTGAAGCCATTAGCAGAAAAAAATGTTGCAGATATTTTTCCAAGAGGAGACTGGGCACTGACTGTAATTTATCAAGAATCTTATGGAGGAAAAACTAAGGCATCTAAGAACTACTCAGACAGAAAAACTCAAAACTATCGTGTGTTTGATGTGTTCTCCTTAGATAAGGATGAATTAGATAAGCTTTTTGAATTACCACAGGAGAAGATTGCAGAATGGCGCGATCACGGGAATCAACCTTTTTACGATGAAGTTGAGAAAAAGAGATTAGTTGAGACCTTAGATTTGCAAGTCGCACCTCTTCTGGAAACAACAAAAGGCACTGATTTCCCGACTACTTTAGAGAGTACGTATTTATATTTAAAAAACTTCGAAGAAACTCAGGTAGGGATTGAATTGGCTGGTAAATCAGAAGGAATCATTGTAAGAACAGCGGATCGTAAGCAGATCAGGAAGATTCGTTTTGAAGACTATGAAAGAACGTTTAATAAATGATTTGATAAAACAATTATTTTATAAAGAAATTTAAAGGAGAAAATATGAAGAAAGACGACTTTGGTAATCGAATGAAAGGTTATGAAAACATTTTTAGACAAACAATTCCCCAAAGGCTACCATTAATTATTCGTATAGATGGTTCACATTTTCACACCTTTACACGTGGGATGAATAAGCCGTTTGATGAGGAATTAATCGAGGCTTTTTGGGATACGTGTAAGTACTTAGCGCAAAATATAATGGGCTGTAAACTGATATACCATCAGAGCGATGAGATATCTATTCTGCTTACTAATTATGATAAGTTAACAACACAGTCTTGGTTTGAAAATAATCTACAAAAAATCGTTTCAGTTTCTGCTTCAATGGCTACTGCAAAGTTCAATGAGGTTATACAAAAAAACTTTCCAGACATGCCTCTAGCCACATTTGATAGCAGAGCATGGGTATTACCTCATGATGAGGTAGCAAATTATTTTCTTTGGAGGCAGCAGGACGCAACCAAGAATAGTATTTCTATGGTTGCTCAGGCAAACTTTCCACATAGTGAACTACAAGGATTAAGCGGAAAACAACTTCAAGATAAGCTATTTGTTGAAAAGAAAATTAATTGGAATGATATCCCTGTGTGGCAGAAACGCGGAGCGTGCATTACAAAACAATATTATAAAAAAGGTGAAGCCACTCGAAGTAAATGGGACGTGGATTTCGATACACCAATATTTAGTCAGAACAGAGAGTATATAAATCAATACGTATATTTATCAAAGGATGAGTAATATGGAGTGTGTAATTTTCATTGGTATTCAAGCTACTGGAAAATCCACTTTTTATAAAGAAAAGTTTTTTAAAACCCATATGAGAATTAATCTCGACATGTTAAAGAGTAGATACCGAGAGAATGTTTTTGTTGAAGCATCGCTTGGAACTAACTTACCATTCGTTGTGGATAATACTAATCCAACAATTGAGGAACGAAAAAAGTATATTGAATTGGCTAAAAAACACAAATATTTGGTAGTGGGTTATTATTTTGAACCAAATTATGATTTATCGTATATGCGCAATGAAGAGAGGCAAGGAAAAGAAAAGATTGCCGAAGTAGGAATCAAAAGTACGTTGAAGAAGTTACAGGTGCCCTCGTTTAGTGAAGGATTTGATAAATTATACACAATACGATCATCCAATGAGGGATTTGAAGTCGAAGAAATCATTATCAAATGAGTCTTTTACTGAATCTTGAGGAGAGATGTTATGTGGGATAAGAAGCACGATGCAAATCTTATTGTTCGAAATGATATTCCTCTAGATATTGGTATTTATACATGGTACACCAAATCAAACGAAGAACTAATTTACATAGGAAAGGCAACGGGCAAAGGTGGATTAAGAAAAAGAATTTGGTCACAGCATTTGAATCCAAAATATTTAGAATGTAGGACATCAAAGTTTACCAGTAAAGATTCATTCCAAGTAAACAATCCAGTTCTTCATAATAATAAAACAGGGATTGATAAATCTGCCTTTAGAAAAAGTGTAGCGCGAAAATATTCATTATTGGCAGGAAATGATTCAGTTCAATATTTGAAGAACAACTATCTAGTAGCATTTGAAAGTTATAAGAATTTGAGTCCCACTGAAGTTTCTGCATTGGAAAAGGAACTTATTATTAAGCTGAAGCCAAGGTTTAACATGACACACAAATGAAAATCGATGATGAAATTAGCCTTTCATAAGGAGAATTGAGAATGGAATACATCGAAATTTATCATACTGGTACTTCAAATAACACCAAATTGGCAAGGTTGGAAGCGGAAGATATCACAGCAGCTATTGAAAAGACAAATACCATTTTTAGAGAATTATGGAGCCAGAGAGCATTTTTTGTTAGATGCCTTACCATTGAGTGGGATTAGAAAATTAGATGCACTAGAATAAAACGCCAAAGGAAAGGAGTGGTGATTAAATGGATACGCTTATTACTGCCTTTATTGCACCTGTAGTTATTGCTGCCATTATTTCGGCCATTGTATCAAGGTCAAACAATAACAAAACCATGTCTCTTAAATATATAACCGAAGAAAGGGCAGCCTGGAGAAAGGAAATTAAAGAAACGGTGTCGGTGCTATATTCTGGGAAGTATGAGGGGGATGAGCGTCCCACACTGAAGAAATTAACAACTTTGCTAATACTAAATCTGAATCCTCTCCAAGAAAAGGAGAATACCCTTGATTTACATATTATTGAATTATTAAAGGCCATAGAGAGTGGCGATGATAGCATGACAACCTTAGAAGATCTGAGAGATAGTGTTGGCATTCTGTTGAAACATGATTGGGAAAGATCAAAAAATGAAACCAAATCATTTTTAACACGACTTCCCAAAAAAGAATACGAGAAGAGAGTATTGGGCAAATATTATTCAGAATGATAGTTCGAGACAAAAGATGATAAACCAATCTTTTATTATAAATGAAATAGCATTAATTTAATATATCGAAGAATGGTGGATACTAAATGAATAATGACTTGAGTGACATTAAACCTCTACTCTAAAAGATATTGAATGATGTCAACATTTATCCAACTGAAGCAGACATAAAAATTATAAATAGGGGTAACCCACACCGACTCTCTTTTGTTGAAGGGAATGCATATGTTTATACTTTTCAATATTAGGGGGAGTTTTTGAAGATAGATAAGGCTGGAAGCAATAGTAAGCCGAGATTTTTTAGTCATCACTATCATCCATCACGAACTGGAAGTAATTTGGCGAAATCTATATTGTGTGACCCAATAATGCAAAACTATGAATTAACTGATGATGCAGTGGGAGATTGGATCAAAAGAAATGTAGATAGAATAGATATTGAGATCAATGAGTCTCTTGGTATATTTGCACTTAATCTAATAGAATCAATAATGCACTGCTTGTATGAGCCTAAATATGAGGGATTTGCAGCACAACGAATCACTAAAACAGTTAATGAAATGTGAAGTTTATCAAGATCATTAGGAGTGAATGAAAATGGAAAAGAGAAAGTGGATTATTGTATGCCCTGTTTGTGAAAAAGAAAGAGAAACGGATGATGAATATACCGAAAAGGAAATGAATGAGAAGAAAGTATTGGTTAATGATTCAAAAATAATCTCACACTGTAGGTCATGCCTAATCAATGGTAAGAGAGAGTTGTAATGAAGACTGATTCTGAATAAAATATGACTTTGACTAAAAGGTAGTTGATACGTCTGATCTATATAACAGGAGATATTCACGGCTCAATAAGCGTTGGTAGTCGCTTTAGTACCAAGAACTTTCCCCAAGGCAAGAAATTAACCAAACAAGACTATGTAATTATAGTTGGAGATTTCGGCCTATTATGGGCTAATGACAAGGAAGATTTATTTTGGTTAAAGTGGCTAACCAACAAGCCATGGACAACATTATTCATTGATGGAAATCATGAAAATTTTAATTTACTCGAAGAATACCCAATAAGCGAATGGAATGGTGGCAAGGTTCATCATATTACACCAAGTATTATTCATTTAATGAGAGGTCAAGTATTTGAGATAGAAGATAAGAAGTTTTTCACTTTTGGAGGAGCTGCCTCTCATGATAAGGAGTATCGCAAGCCAGATAAATCATGGTGGGAACGTGAGATGCCAAGCGAAGATGAGTACAAAGAAGGGCTTGAGAGTCTCAATATGAACTATTGGGTTGTTGATTATGTATTAACACATACCTGTTCCTACGATGCTTTAGAATGGATTTCTCAACGTTACGGAGTCCATATGGAAATAGATCAGATGCATAAATATTTCAATGAGATTAAGTTTAAAGTGGAATATCAAAAGTGGTTCTTTGGACATTTTCATTATGATTCTGAGCTGCCAGATAGTCAGAGATTATTATATAGCGATATCATTAGAATTTAGTAGGATGAAAGTGGCATTTCATAAGGAGGAATAGTGTATGGGACTGTCATTCGCAGAACGATTAAAACTGGCAAGGAAAATCTTGAACTTACACAGCTAGATGTTATGAATCTTACAAAAAACAGAATTCACAATAAAACTTTGATTGGATATGAATCTGGAAGAAATCAGCCTGACTTTGATACATTGAATTATCTTTGCGACATATACAATGTATCTGCTGATTGGATTCTTGGCAGGACAAAAATAAAAAGAAACAACGACAAAGTAAAGGATCACGGAATCAGACAATCAGTCTTTGATGGTGAATATCCAGTAGTTGATTTAACCGATTTATTAAGTGGTTCAACGGCTCTTTCATATAATAGGCGTAATTAACTAATACAGATGAAAAAAGGTTATTGAGTGTGTTACGAGTTATAGTTGAGAATTATATAACAGCGGAACCCAACAATGATGGATCTCGAAAAGAGGAGGCGCACAATGTCTGATGAATATGGTAAGCGCCTAATGGAAGCTCGAAAGAAAAGTAAGTTAACTCAAGAGCAAGTTATGAAACGCATTAATGTAAACAATAAGACGATAAGCAATTATGAAAACGGGATCAGCCAACCAGACTTTGATACTTTACGCGCACTATGTAACTTGTATGAAGTATCTGCTGACTGGATATTGGATCTAAAAAATCCACATTGTTGTTGAAATTGAAGGATATGACACCGAAGAACAACGTGAAATGGTACAGTATCAAGTGAAACTCCTGAAGGATGCTGGTTATGTTGAAGCCAAAGGAGGATACAATCCTTATGAGTTTATTGTAAGAAGCATGACGTGGGAAGGGCATGATTTTCTAGATGCTGCCAGAAACGAAGTTGTTTTTAACGAAGCTAAAGAAATTGCAAAGAAAAAGGGAATGGACTTTCTGAGTTTACCTTTTGAATTGACAAAAACTTTACTGGTAGAGATTGCTAAGAGAACTTTATTAGGATAACTATGATTGACGAGCTATAGGTAATAGAGTATCTTAGTATGAACACACAGAATCTCCTAAAATAAGTTTATATTTCATGACATGAGTCCTGTGTGGCTAGAAACGACAATCACTGAAAAACCCAGTGTTATCAACGCTTTGGCGGAACAGGCAGACGCACAGGACTTAAAATCCTGCGGTACGTGAGTACCGTACGAGTTCGACCCCCGTCCTCGGCACTAGAACAACAAGGGTTTCAGCTCATTAGAGCTGGAACCCTTGTTTGTTTTTAAGATGGTTTGCTAACATTTTGCTAACGGTGCCTCGTTTTCGTGTGGATTCGAGGTTTCCGATGCGCTGAGAATGATGCTTGAACCGACTTCGTGATGAATAGTTTTAGCTTATACTTTGCGTTCGAGAATTCTGTCCCGCTCCATTCTCAGTCGCAGGATTTCTGCTCTAATGACTTCTTTACGGCAAGATAAAGTATTCTTGCCGCTGTACTCCAAAGCAAGCTTTACATGGAGTCTGGCTATGTCCAGCAGCGCAGAACTGATCGTCTCATTATCTAAAGCTCTCCAGGCTTTGTACTTCATTGAGCTGCTTCCTTTGTATTTTTGGAAAATAGATCGTTGATCTTTTGAGCAGTATCCTTTTTCGTCTCCATGTCGATGTGCGTATAGGTCCGTTAAAGAACAGCACGATAAATATTCGCCTATTAACGATGTCGTTGGAAAGCTCGGGAAAGATCGTAAAATTAAGCGTACGACATAGTGGAATCAAGCTGGGAAGCTAAACAGGCCGACCGGCTTTTCTTCGTTTATAAGCCTGTTCACTGGCGTTTGCACACGACCGGACGGCCGTTTGATGACGTAGATGATATGTTCATAGCGGAGTGCTTACTGTGGTGGGCGCGCCGTTATCGATGGGCCGACGTGACGGCTTACCGGCTGTACCCACGCAGAAATGGATTATACGAGGTGGCAGCGTAATTGAACTGGTATTTATACGCGCAGGTGATTACGTGGGCCGTCGCGGTGATCTCTAGGATTACGGTGGTGTTTACGCTCTTTTACATTCTCGAAGCGGATAACACTAGGAGCGCGTTGGCCGTATTCGCTGTAAGCTTAATGACAGGCATATTGTCTGTGCCGGCACGGTATGTACTCGTGATCGAGCGGCCGTACTCTGACACGATTAGTGTGCGGAGTGTCGTCTGGAGCTGAAATGAAAACGTAAGAACGGCGGAGTATGCGGGAGGAAATATAGGATCGTTAGAAATTACGCCGTTTTACAGCGGTTTACACAGTTTATCATACTGTATCGTATACAATACTTTTTTACTGAAAAAGATAAAATGGGCTTTAATAGCTTATCTTAACTTATCATTTTGTAACTTGAGCTTTTCACGACTGAAAAAGGTTAATCGCCGAATTTGACGTTTTACGAATCTACAGCGTTATTAATATAATCGGAGGTGACAGTCGGAGTGGAGGTGACAAACGAAGAAATCCACGAGTTTAATCTGTAGCTGTACTATAACCCACGCTATCAGACGCTGAGCTGGCGCGAGCAGGTCGCGGTGTTCTATATGGAGAAGTTCCGGAATAAGGCGGGTTAAAAGAAAACGTAAGAATGGAGGGGTATGAGAGAGATATAGGGAGTTCGCGTGTTCAACCTGCTGGAAAACGCTCTGTACTACCGTGTACTATGGTTATCTAGGATTACTTAGAATTCTCTATGTTACAACGGATAATTACCAATTTTTGCACATGAACAATCAAGCAAAATCGCTGAATTTGGCGGGTGCACTGCGCGATCATCAAATATATAATCGGAGGTGTCAAAGGATGACGACGAGTGAGAGGACGAAAACACAACGTGATTTCCGCGCAAGCTTAGCTATTGGGAGTAATCGTGTGTTTAATTGAGGTTGTAAGAGTTTGTCTATTTCAGATAGTTATTATCACATCTTATTCGACGTATACGTTAGTTAACAGAATTATGGAAAAATATGCTTATGACTGTGCTCAATATGAATTAGTGATGAAAATACAAAAAAAGAGAGGAATGTAATAGGCGTTTCTTATCCCTGAAAGTTTGAATTGTTAACAGGCATTCTTTAATGTATACAATTCATAGTCTAATCTTACTTGCTGTTAACAAGCTGTATACGGATGAGAAGGGATAGTTTTCGGTTGATAAATTTCGAAATCCGAATATTTAACGTTTTAGGAGATTTTACTAGTTGGATGCGGAGTAGCTATAATAAAAGAGCTAAGGATAAATTACTGCCATAAGGAGGTGCTCTTAATGATGACAGTGTACGAATCGTTAACGCTGATGCTGGCGTTTGGATCGTTAGTAATCGCAATTCTAGACAGAAAAAAGCGGATCTAAAATAACCGGCCATCCTCCAAGATAACAGTTATCACTCCGCTGAACTTATTCAACGCTATTGTACGCCTATTCCACGTAAGACACAACAGAGGCGCCAAGAAACGGATTAAAGCCGTGGACTGGCGCTTTTTCTTGATCTCCGCTAGTCTTGCGAGATTTCGGACACAACAGCGGAAGCACGTGGGATAGACGCTGTAACCCTCGACTAAAAGCAGGCAGTCTAAAATTTTATCCTGTTTCAGAGATTAATATAAGTTCGTATAGTAAAAGGCGGGAAAAAGCATTATGGTAATTTTATCAAATGGTATATACAATAAAAGTATGAAGATTTTTACGGGGGTTGTATGTTGAATACATTTAACGATCTATTGACTACTCAAAAAATAGTTAAAACCTTAATTATTATGTTTACTTCACCAATTGTTGTAGCAGCAATCATTACTGGACTTATGAATTACTTCACTAAGCGGAAGACTGAAAAGAAAATTGAACAAGAAAAAGCAGAATTAGCAACTAAAATGCTGTCTCAAATAGAAAAGGAAAAAGCGAGCCTTCAAGAAGTGTTATTAAAGGAAGTTGAGAAAACTAAGGGTGAAATACAAATGAAACTTGAACAAACGAAAGCTAATTATCAAAAAGAACTCGATATACATAGAGCAGAAATAGAGAAGCAAAAAGCCCATGCTTTTAGATATTCTGAACATCAATTTAAACTTTAAAATACTTTATGGGGAACCTTGATTGATCTGAAAGTTAAAGCGGATGATCTCTGGAATAGTGCAGGTGCAAGAAGGTTTAATTAATACGTAAAACAACTTATTGTTACGAAAAAAGAAATCGAAAAAAGTAGGCTTAATATCGAAGAAAATCATTATATTCAATTACAAATATTGATCGAAGAGTTTGCTGAATTCAGGAATGGAAAGGAAAGTTTACTACAGTTAGAAATAGCGAAGTTACTGATATTCAACTAAATGAAATATATGAAATTATAAACAGAAATGAGAGAATAAGATTCAAATACCTTGAATTTTTAGAACACATAGGACTTTATTTTAGAGGTCAAATCAAAGGGGAATGAAAATTCTCTTGCAATTCATATAAGTGGTAAGGAATCTCTATTTTACCCCCTAATTCAGTTGCGATCAATCAATTCAAGAGATCTTCTAAGACATCTGCAATTTGGTAGCTTCTGTCCACAACTAGATATCTTTCATATATACTAGTATTTCCCGTTTCTTCAGTTCATATATCATCTTAATCTGCGTCCCTTATGATTATTATCATTTCTCAACTGATTGTATTTTTTTTGATTCCAGTTCCGAATAGGAGTAATGGTTATGCATGCAAATACTGATATTAAAAGGCTTATTATAGATATAATCGCATGTTTAGTATACAAAAAGACTCAAATGTACGAACTTATACTTAGACCAGCTGGAATAAGTGAAAAGTTCTTTGCGGGTCTTATGAAAAAACGTAGTGTAGATGGGAAACCACTCACTAAACGAGATATGGGGAGCATAATAGTTCAGGAACTGGAAAAGAAACTAGAATACAAGAACAATATTAATTCAATTATAAAAATTGCAGCTAACTGGAATCAATTTCATTTAACTGATAATGAAATGCTTGCAAGAGCTACTGTTCAGAAAGCGAGAGAAGTTCTGAATATAATAGAGATAATGTAAGAAAAAGAGAAGCAAATTCTAAGAGAAGAAAAGGAAAGAAAGAGATTGGAGGAAGAAAGACGAGGAGCAACTTTGGAAATGGAACATGAAATCAATAATCAATCAAAACTTCTGTTAATGATGTATGACGAACTTGTTATGATGAAAGATAATCCTCAAAAGTGAGGTTTAATGTTAGAACAATTAATGAATATGCTCTTTAATGTATATGACATTGCGCTAATGCAAAGCTTTCGACGTAATGAAGGAGGAGAACAAATCGACGGAGCATTTAAACTGGATGGATGACATTACCTCGTGGAAATGAAATGGACAAGTCAGTTAACTGATATGAAACAATTAGATTCATTATACGGAAAGGTTGCTCGCTCAGGCAAACAAACTATGGGATTGTTTCTTTCAATTGGTGGATGGTCTCCACATGTATTTCCTTTAATGAAGCAACACCCGGACAAATCAATTTTTATTATTGGATGGTTATGATTTGAGAATGGTTTTAACTCGGAATATTTCTCTAATTGACTTATTACAAAAGAAAGTTGCTAAATTTAATATTGAGTCAGAGCCGTTTGTAAGCGAAAGTATGCTGTTAAATGGATAAATGGGTGAGCTTTTTCAAAACTTGAATTGCTAATAACCAAATACATTTATTAAGGGGTGAATAAGATTCCTATAAATAAAGATGTTGATATAATTGCACAGTTTGCAGATCAAGCTTTTGATCAACAAGATACTCAAACTTTAAAAAGCATAGCGGAAGATATTCTTGAGAAATTCAACTCCTCTGATTTTTCTGAATTAGATAAAGCAATTTTGGGGTATCATGGTGCAACTTCTTATGCTAATTATATTTCATTAGTTCATAATGATGTAATGCAATATTCTGAAGAAAGTAATAATGAATCTGACTTTGAGTTCTGTATATATTTATACAGAAAAAGCCTAGAGTTTTTTAGAACTTTTAGAGAAAATAATGATTCATGGAATAAGGCTGATGCTGTAGAAAAACAATATTATTCGAACTATTTGCAAATGCTATATGTTAATTATGCAAATGATCTAAATCAGTGTGGTAGATTATTACAATCTATTTCGCAATTACAGTATGGAGTTTCTAGTCACTTTTCGATGGCAGTAGGAAATATGGCAGCTAAATTGATCACTTATGGACAATATGACTATGACATTGGGCATGGTCATATCTTTTTTAACGAGGCTTACCAATTATTATTAGAGGCGTTAGAAGGGGATTTACATGAAGATGCGAGGCACAGTTTTTTAAGACAAAAAGAATGGCTAGAGAGGTGCTTTTCTGAAGATTTATTAGAGGAACCATATAGTTTTGAAGACATGTCTATGGGGGAGACAAGTGAAGAGAAGAATTATAGAATGTGGTGTTTAGAGAACACATTGTTTCTAAACACGCTTAATGATGCTTTTTACTACCCATTGGTTGCGCATGATTGTATTCATCTTCCCGACATTGTTACAGATATTCATGTAGGCTTCAAATTTCATGGACTGGTCAATCAGTTGAAGCAAGAATATGTTTCCGCTAGGTTTATGATTTATGATGGGTTACATAACCGGGGGGAACATTACTCAGACAAAGAGGTTCTTATGTACAATACGCTTGACTTTCCTATATACGGATTAAGTATTGAGATGGTTAAGTGTGCATTCAGGAGTTTATATTCCTTATTCGACCGTATAGCATTTTTCATTAACGACTATTTTGAACTTGGAATTAAGGAGCGAGATGTATCTTATAAAAGTATATGGGAAGGAAGAAAAGGTGGAAAAGGCGGATATGAGTATAATTTTGATTTGAAGAAAGCAATGACAGGAGCAGATACGTATAACCTTCCGCTTATAGGATTATATTGGCTGTTTAAAGATATAGGAAAGAAAGAGATTAAACACGATTACCTAGAACCTGCTATCAAGCAGATTGCAGATATAAGGCATTCACTCGAACATCGTTATTTTAAATTACATGATTCTCTATTTATTCCTCATGAAGAACCAGCATTAAGTGATACATTGGCTAAATCTATAAAAATTGATGTTTTCAAAAGTACTTGTATGCAATTGTTACGGTATTCAAGGGAAGCAATTATACTTTTAGTCTTAGCTGTTCATCGAGAGGAACAGCTAAGAAATGAGCAAAGAGATGTAAACGGATTGGTAGCACCTATGTATTTAGATAAGTTTGAAGATACATGGAAGCAGATATTTTAGCATTAAAAAATATCGAACATGAATGCTGCTGGGGCGTTTCTTTTAAAGGTAATCACATAATACCGTAATTGTATTTCTAAGGACTAGGGTGATAGCTATGAGCTTTTTAGTAATGGATGATGAAGAGTACAGTTTCATTTGGGAAACGTTATGCGAATTACAACTAATATTTCATCCGAAGTATTCTCGTGAAGGGAAAATAGATCACAAGGAGTTATTAGGTTTAAAAACTACAAAAAAAGTCTCTGTTATGCTTGACAGAAACCTCTTAAGTAGTTTACTAAAGCTTACTCGTGATGGTTATCTAAAAGATGAACAAGAGATGCGAAGAATTGCATTATTAATGACATGGATGATTATGAATAATTACCCTGCAAGTCCAGGGCTAGCATTGAAGGAGTATGCTACTAAAATAAATGACATAATTGAACCCAAAAGGGAACTTCGAGAATTCAACAATATTTTTGATTATTACCCTAGTATGATGTGGCTGCGTTTGGCCGAAGGGGCTATAGATAGTATTCCTGTGTGTCCACTGCCAACGGAACCTTTTATTACAGAAATTGAATATAATGAAGATGATGATCACCTACTAATGCACATTGCAGAAATGCTTCATGTAGTATATTTATGTAGACGACGAGAACTATCGCCGGTTGAAAAGATGTTGGATTTTTTAATGTGGAATTATAAATATTTGTTAATTTGTGAGAGCACCTTGGTTTATACAGCAATGTTGTTTACAAGTCAATCTGGAATCAAAGCACCTAAAAATTCAGGAAGTAATGACATAGAAAAAATACTTGTCGGTTGCAGAAATCAAGCGTGGGATCTAAATTATTTATCGAATTGGAGCAGCTTTCATTATTACGAAAAAACTATGGATGAGATTTTTATGTTCGCAACTAATGATATTCTACTAAAAAGAATATTTATAAATACGTATACTAGTGGTGGCGTAGGTACGCTGATTGAAGCCGTATTTTCCAAGAGTGATTCCCAGAAAATATTCGAAGTAGTAAATTTCAATCAAAGAAACAGGATAATACCGGACTTCGGCGCAGACCCAAAAATATACTTGCGCCAACTAATTGAACAAGAAAAACATAGGTTAATGGAAATTGTAGCTGATAAAGGGCATTTAAATTATCAAGATAACCAATAATAAGGTTCTGCATAGAGTTCATTGTCTTTATCCTTGATTATGTCAAATCTAAGGATTTGTAGGAGGAATACATGGGATTACTATATTCCATTAGCTTTTTAATAGGTAATTTTTCGGGAATCGGTCGTCTAGTTCATTTTTTAATTGGAATTAATAATAGGAAAAAACAAGATAAGATAATTGATTGGTTAGGAATTGTTTTATTAGTTTGGCTTCAGTTATCACCTGCTGTCATACTATTCTTTATTTTTCAGTCTCAATATGGCTGGGTTCAGCATGCACTGATAATAATCGCTTCCTTCGCCGTGGGCTTTAAATGGTCTGATTCTTGGGTCCAGACAACAGATGAGTTTGAAAAAGTGGTTTTAAGGGAACAGGAGATAAAAACAATTGAAAAAACAAGTGTAGAACAGTTTTGGAGAAAATCTTTAGTAAGCTTCTTAAAGTATCTTCAACAAGTTTATGAAAAAATGTTTCTTTATAAAGCGTGGTTAAAGAATTTTAAGCGTTTTCTTCCGAGCGAACAAGATGATAGAGCTGTGCAGATATTAAATGAACTAAGGAAAGAAATTGGTGTTTCAAATGTAATTCTTTGCGTATATCCCAGTGATAATACAGGAGGATACGCTATACTAAAACCACGATTTAGAAAAGGGTTGTCCTTTGTACTCATCTCATCATATTCGTCTGAAAAATTATCATTTGATGAGCTTCGTGCATTGATAGCTCATGAACTAATGCATATTCGTAATAAGGATTATCGTTCTAACAATTCGCTATTTTCTTTAGGAACAATCTATGGATTCTTATTTGGAACTATGCTTTATGCTTCTTTAATTGATCTTTTTCGCAAGCTTATTCCGTTATTTGCATTAGTTTTAATAATTGCTCTCCCTCTTTTACTAATCGCGATTATCATTATTTTTTTGTATTTTCTTTGCAGCAAACATGGATATTGGTTTCAGATCAGAGAATTACGTGCAGATAGAAAAAGTTGTAAGCTATCAGGCAACATGAGAGAGGGTATGCTTAAGTTGTTAGAGAGGTTAAAGGTTGAAGAAGCGGCTGAAAACTCAAATATTTTGTGGTTTCAAAAATATTATTCAAGATATAATAGTTGGCATTCCCACCCAAGTATTGAATACCGTATAAAAATGATACAAGATTATACAGAATGGTCTTACAGAGATTATTTTAAACATTTCTCTCAAACAATTAAGTGGGCTATAATAGGTAAGGGATGGAGCGGTTCTTAATTGAGTTAGTTAAGTATGCTGCTCCCCTTCATTTTGCTAACATTTTTGCTAACATGGCTGCATATCCAAATCTCTGAACGCAGAGAGTATAGAACGAAAAAAAGCACCCATAACCCTTATGGTTAAAGGCTTTATGCTCAATCTTCCCGTAGCGTAGAAAAGGGTCTACGAAGACCGTTTCAGGACTTAAAATCCTGCGGTGCGTGAGTACCGTACGGGTTCGACCCCCGTCCTCGGCATCACAGTGAAAACCTTGAGAAATCAAGGTTTTTTTGTTTTTTATTGGTTTCGGAAAAAATTCCTTAACAAAGGATGATAATATTGGACAAATTAGAAGCACTTGATAAGAACTTTGTCCCTATATTAGAACCCCAGGTAAAGCTTTCAATAGCGTTACTCTTTGTTTGTCAGAATGGACACTGATTTACACATATCTAAGTTCTCCATCTTTTATCTGGGCAAGCATACGAGTTACAAATGAATTTGTATCAAGTCAGCAGAAATTCTCAAAAATAATAGAGGCGCTGGTGAAACAGCAAAAGCAGTACTTGAACAGTATGAGGCAATTCTATTAAAGCATAAGTCCGATCTCACCGTTCTCCAGCAGCAGCTATCTGATGTCGATATGCGGATTGTGGAATTGGAGAAGTAAATGAGAAAGAAGACACGATATCTCAGTATACAAGATTTTTCATGACACAAAGTCGGGCATTTATGTAAAAATATTTGATTCAAAGCAAATTAAAGATGCTCAAATAAAGGCTGACTATTAGCTGCTTGTTTATTACACATGTTATTGTTCTCCTTACGTATCACTCTTGGTGGCATCCTGAGATGAAGTTCTGTTGATGTCGCCGGATGTTTTAGGGAAATTCCTTGCCGATACCTTATCGACAGATCCATTAATGAGTTCCATTGCTTTTCTTCCTCCTTCTTTGGCTTAATAATATCCTCTTCTTTCCATTACCAGAATTCTACATTATTTCACTGTATCCTCCTTAAATGCCCTGGAGTTAACGGTGGTCATCAAATCCGCAGTGATTACGAATATTTCTAGATAAGTTCAATTTATAAGAAATCCAATCCAATATTTTGGGGGCTTTTACTTTTGTCTGGAAGGAGGAACAGGGCTGATATTTATAAAAAACTTGAATTAGCACTTCTTCTGACGAGACAAGTTGAAGTGTTAGTTGAAGCGATTATAACAGTATAAGAATTTTACCCCGGGCCACAACTTGAGATATTGCAGCAAGTTGATCTTAGAGTCGGTGAAATATTAGCTGCGTTGCAACCAAAAGAAGATTCAAATTTAGAAGTAGTAGTTAATCCGGAAAAACAATAGAAAGGGGCGAATTATAATGACTAAATCACAAATCGCTACGTCAACAGTAGGTGCAGTACTTATTCCGACATATGATTATTAATATGGGGAGGCGGACGATGTCGTAACCATCATGGTCGCGCTTTTATTATCATGGATTGGTTATCAGGTATTAGAGCAGGCAAGAAAGACAACACCCATGCTAGTAAATACGGAATTGATGGAGTCTCCCGAACATTTTTTATGTTACTGCTTCCGGCCGATGGACATCTTTTGAACATGGTGTTTGGACTGCCTGAGGTTTGGAGCACTGTCCATCAGTAACCTATTTCATGTTTTACAAAGCATGAGTCCTAACTCAATTCGGACAGTGTGGGGAGATTCACTTCCATTACCTCTCTTGGATGTAGTGCTCAAGTGGGGAGGTAGTGAGTTGGATAACGCGCTACCAGCAGAAAGGGAACGATGATTAATGTCTCTGACACTGGATCGAGTAAAGAGTAAATCATCTACGAGATTTATTGGTTTCCATCCCGTTATTTTAGCTATCACAGTTTTAATTGAACGCTGTTACACTCGGAATGCCTATCCGTTTCACTCAACTATTTCGAACTATTGCTGAGCAAGTCGCTCTAAATGCACTAGGAAGCATTAAACTCAGCTTTAGTGTTATCAATGCAAAGGGTGGAACTAGTTATTATGACTTTGGACTAGCTATCGACCTTGCAGTGTTATTACCCGATGGGAAACAAGTATCTTGGGATATAAAACGTGACGGCGACGGTGGTAAAGTGGCTGATTGGACGGAGGTAGTTCAAGAGGCAAAATCTTTTGGCTTCAACTGAGGCGGTGTTTTTTTCCTTAATAAGGATGCATAGCATTTTCAAATGACTTCTGGACTGACAACCTCACAACTACGTGCGGGTACTAAGCCGACTGAAACGGAAATGGCTAAAGATTTGACTAATATAGAGCGGTACAAGGAAGCGGGGAGTTTCTTATGGCAGTGTTGGTTTGATTTATGGTATCTTTATGGTACCAAGATGGATTACGACGGAATCGTAGAGGGATATACACCAGACTCAATAAAGCTTGCTCGTGCCCATTTGGTGCGAGTGCGATTTGAATTTAGAGCAGTGATAAGAACACCCCGTCAACCTTAATAGGTCAGCGGGGTGCTTTTATTTATTCAATTGTGTATTCACTAACTTCAAAGGTAAGTATCTTATCGTGTACAACATATTCTGTACGTTTGCTGAAAGGGCCTTTGTTGTTCTCGTGCTTATCTATTCCATACTTAGCAGATCCCGAAACACTGTCGTACCAATTTAGGAATGTAGTAACTTCTGACATTGGTAGATCAAATTCTTTTTCTAACCCAGTGGTTAGAGTTACTGTCAAAATTGCTCTGTCACCTGTTGGAACTTCCGGAGTAGCAGATGGAGTTGGAACAGGCGTAACAGTTGGTTCTGGTGTTGGTGTGGCAGTTGGTTCTGGAGCAGGAGTGTAGTTCATTTTTATTTCACCAATAGTAACAAAATAAGAGTATCCATTATTTTCTGATATATTTAATTTGTATTTTTTATACTCTTTTTCATTATTAAACGCGAATACTTTGTTCACTGATGTAGTCCAACCAGTAATGTTGTTTTGAGTGTCAAGAATAACCCAGTTTTCCCCATCCCATCCTTCGAAAGTCCAATTTTTAGGTGATTCTTTAGCTACATTCTCGTTTTTGCCACGACCTGTTAGAGAGTAAGAGTTAACAATTTGTGGACTTTCAAATTCATAAGCTATCCATCCATATGGCACACCTTCTTTAGAAGCCCATCCATAGTCGTTGTTGTTATTGTTAAATGCGTTGAATGCTTGATGGTCAATACCCCATTCGCTACTTGCACTTACCACTCCAGATGGAGAAGTATTAGATGTCATTACCGGAATTAAACTTGATACTGTTGTGGTATTTGCTTTAGTAATAGAAACAAAACTAAATAGCAGAAGTAAGGATAAAATGATAGGTACGTAAATTTTCTTTTTCATATGTATCTCCTTTAGTATGTTTATAGGAATCAAAGATACATAAATGCAACAAGAACAGTCTAAACAAAATTTCTTAAATATGTAATTAAAAGAATATTATAATTATTAATTCATAATAATGACATTTAGTGATGGGGTTTCCGTTGATTAACGAACGCATGTTTGGTTATAATACAAACAAACGTTCTTATTTTGGGAGGCTATCAACATGCAAATGCAGATTGGTCAAATCGTTGAAATTGTTTACTTAGATCAAGTCGGCAAGATTTCTCAGCGTAAAATTGAGATCAATGGTATTCGAAACGGTCGTATCCGGGCCACCTGCAAGAATACAGGAGCGCCCCGCGTATTCCTAACGTCCAATATCCTCGCTTGGCAGGCTATATTAGAAAAAAGCTATGCTTAGCGACACGGCCCGTAAGCTGCTGATGATCATGCGGCATTGCTCGGTGCATCACGGTTATATGCCTACACTTGAGGTACTGGAGACAAAGAGTGGGCGGACACCAGTAAAGATCCATGCCGGACTTCAGGAATTGGCAGAGGATAACTACATTCTGTGGGAGTTTGGGAAACCATCAGAGAGTGCAGTTGTCGTTGAGGGATGGGAGCGAATAGAGGATCGATCAGCATCAGTTGCATGGGGCTTGGACGGTGGCCATATAGATTACTGGACAGATTACTAGGAGGACAGACACCATGGTTAAGAAACTGGAGAGTATTTGGGATTGCAGTAGGATGATGCTACCGGAGCATAAGACTCGGATTCTCAGTGATGAGCGAGGGCAGCAGTGGAGAGATCGTAAAAAGCCGATGCTTGACGCGCAGGAGTGGGAATTGATTGATCAAGTGTTGGCATATTCAAAACGATATTGAGAGCAGATAACAATAACTCAGTTTGAACCAGTTCAAAATATTAAGCTTCGGGGAGTTGTGATGGCCATAGACAAGCAGCTATGGCGGATTAAACTGCAAACGGATGATGACTATGATTGGATTAAGATTGATGATGTGATTCAGGTGACTACATAAAAAATGCCCCGGAAGCTTTCACCGGGGCATAACTATTATTCCTCAAATAACTCATCCATTAAACTAATAATAACGCCTTTAGTCACTACTTTGATGGTACGTCCCTCACTCTTCACAGCGGTCAAAAAATCTTTGTAAGTTTCAGTTGTATACGAAAATTTCGGCGCGTACACTGCCTTCACATCCAGTGCCTTCAGAACATCCTCTAGCCCACCAATGTGATCTGCGTCAGGATGAGTAGCAACCATGGCATCAAGTGTCTTTACACCAAGGGCTTTCAGGTACTTTACTACATTTTCACTTATTCCTTATTAAGCTAACGGGCAGATTAGTGGAGTGAAGATATGGTAAAATATATAAAGTGCCCCCTTGATGGTTAAGGAGACTGACTTGGAATATTCTTAAGTCAATCGATAGCAAATTATACAAGGATAAGGTGTGATGCGGATGACTGATTTTACAATGATTAAAAAGCTGTTTCATATTACGAAACGAAACGGGTTTAGTCATGATGAGATACAAACCATTAAAAATAATTTCGGTGAATTGCCCCAGGTGTTTATAGATTATTATTTGGAACTCGGTAAAGACGAGCGGCTGAATCATACGCAAGATAGTTTGATCAAGCCCGAGCAATTCCAATACTTCAAGCATAGCGAATATTTAATTTTTTATTGCGAGAATCAGCGTGCCTGTGTCTGGGGAATCCATAGGAACGATTTATCCAGGTCCAATCCCCCTGTCTATATGAGTTACGATGAAAAGGTATGGAAAATGGAATTTGAAACATTGACCGATTTTTTTCATGCGATGGCCTATTTGCAAACCGTATTCGCTCTTGAATACGGCTGTGAATCGTTTTATTCCATTGAACAAACCGACTTGGATTTTATTCGTGAAAATTTTAAAAACAAAGATATTTCCTTTCGGCATTGGATTGGCATCGAATTTTATGGGAATTACGATGACAGCATAATAACGGTGATGAATAATGACGATAGTTTTAATTTGATTTTTGCTTCAAGCGACAAAGAACATTTTGATGAAATGGATCGGGTTCTCTCAAAACTAGGAGTAGTAATTTGAAATTTTCTGTTTCAAGAAGTCAACAAAATAGGGACTTCAGAATGTCATCAATAAGTTAAATAGCTTGGAATAGCCTTACAGAAGAAGTGTGAAAAATAGAGTTAAATCCAGTGGGGCAAGCATCTGTTGTACTGTTTGGAATTGAGGATGAACGAAAAGCTAATTAGATTCGGGTAGGATGGCTCAATAAATTCGCGAATACTCTACATATGGAATTATTTACGAAGTTCGTAAATATGACATTATCTGAAAGAGCGGCCCAAAAAACTTTTAAAGTAATTCATTCGCAACATCCTGTTGCCTTATGCAAAAGATTATTTAGTGGAATTTCTTTTATACAACTCGTGTTTGTGAAAAAATACGAACGAGAAATTTAAATGAATAGGGGTTAATAAATGATAAAGATTCGAAATATGACAGAAAATGAATTTGAAAAATTTAAAGAGTGGTCTGTTAATGACTATGCAAAAGATTTAATCAAATCTAAAATGAGTAGCGATAAAGATGCTTATAAGTGTGCTGAAAAAGAATTCAATGAACTACTTCCGATGGGTTTATCAACAAAAAATAATTATTTATATGTAATGATAAATCATAGTTTAGAAAAAATTGGTTTTATTTGGTATGAAAAAGAGAATACATCAGGATTCATTTGTGATTTTTTGGTTAAGCAAAATTACAGAAATAAGGGATATGGATTTGAAACTATGAAATTGATAGAGCAGGATGCCAAAGATAAAGGAATTAGAAAACTCAGACTTAGTGTATTTAATTTCAATGAACCAGCCTACAATCTATATAAAAAACTAAAATATAAAGAAGTTGAGAACAATGATGGAAATGCGATAATGGAAAAAATACTTGATAACTAATATATGGGGAATTTCAAATGCTCCTTGTGTACTGAATCAGTAAATGATCATTAAGCTAATGGGAAACGTTAATTTAATAAAAACATGTAAGCAGCCGCTCAAACAACCGGCTGCTTTTTCATTTAAGCTAACGGGCAGTTATGCGTAACTTTTAGGGAATGTAAACATCTAAATAACGTAAGGAACGAGGAGGCAGACAATTCATGGGAGGAACGAATGTATGGGATGCGGAGTGGGAGGTTAACGAAGAGCAGGCGCGGACGCTGATCGGCAGACAATTCCCTCAGCTGTCATCGAAGCAAGTGAAGCGACTGGGCTGGGGCTGGGACAATACGGTTTTTCTCATCGGTGACGAGTACGTGTTCCGGTTTCCAAGAAGAACGATTGCAGTTGGCTCGATTCGTATGGAAGGGAAGCTGCTGCCAAAGCTGGAGGCATATATAACCATCCCCTATCCGAAACCGTTGTTTTATGGCGAAGCAAGTGACGAATACCCGGCACCATTTCTTGGCTATGCCTACGTGCTAGGAGATTTCCCAATCGGTTTGACGGAAGAACGCCGGGCTTTATCGGCAGAGACGCTGGCGAAATTTTTGCGGAGATTGCATGAGTTTCCGGTGCAGGCGGCGCTGAAGTGCGGAGTTCAGCAAGATCATCGAAACTTGACGGACATAGCATCGCGCAAAGTGAAATTGGAGGGCTTTCTATCGAAGGTGGTTGAACACTTGTCGCCGGAGGAGTCCGGTGTGATCGAAGCGTATATTAGCAGGCTGCAAAAGGACCGTGTCGAGGCGGTGAATGCACTGCTACATGGCGATCTTCATTTCAAAAATATGCTTGTGAATGAGAACGGGATCGTTTCCGGCATCATTGATTGGGGCGATCTGAGCGTAGGCCATCCGGCTTGCGATTTGAGCGTTGCTTATAGCTTTTTACCACCTTACGCTCGCGGCGTGTTTTTCGAAACGTACGGAGGAGCGGACGAGGAAACGAAGCTGCTGGCGCGGCTAATCGCGGTATACATCCCCATACTGATCTTAATGCAAGCGGTCGATGACGGGAATGAAGCAATTGCGGCAGAGGCGAAATCCAACATCATGCGGGCACTGTCGGATTAGGTTCATTATTTCGTTGCGGCTATGGGGCTATGGCTATCGGCACCATTTTGTCGTTTAAAGGCCGCGATAAGGTACGATCCGCCTTCTCTGATACCGCTTTATGTTGAGGAACACGAAATCCAACAGAGTAAGTCGTTGCGCTAACGGGAAACGTTAGCTCAATATAGACATAAGACACCCAACCGATACGATTGTAAAAATATGCCTCATCAGTGATTATACTGGTGGGGTTTTGCGTTTCTCTGTAACCAAAGATATTTTAGCATGTTTCAAGTAATTGATAGATTACATTTAGGTTTTTATTAGATATGCAAATTAATGAGAGCAAAGAAGTGAGGCATGCAATTACACAAATTAGATATTAACCAGACACTAACCCAAGAAGCAACAAAAATCCTTGCACAGATTTTAATTTCTGTTGCAAGGGATCAAAACTCTGGTTATAGTATAAGTGGTATTTTTATCTTTATAATACAAGGTTTTGTTAAATAATCGCAGGGGACGGGCTGGGGACGAACTGGGGACAGACTCTAGGTCAACCAGTAGAAACCAGTCCAAATGAGAACAATATAAGAACGGGTTGAGTCCTTGATATGACTAGGTTATTGAGTTTAGTTCCATATCATATCAATAAAAACCCATGTCTTAAAATCCTGCGGTACGTGAGTACCGTACGGGTTCGACTCCCGTCCTCGGCATCATAGTGAACCTTGAGAAATCAAGGTTTTTTTGTTTTTCTTGAGTAAAGCTTCCGTCAAAAGCTAAGGTTCTGTATATCTGGGAATCACATTCAAACACACAGTACTCAGGATGGTAATACTCCTTATCAGTGCTTGTCTAATCACAAGCTCTGGAGGGGAGTTTTTAGCATGGAAGATTTCATGAACCGCCGTATATCAAACGGTACGCGCAGTGGTATGAGAGATCCGTGCTCATTGATTACTGTCGAATAACATCTTAATTTGTTGTATTATTGATTAAGCTAGTTTTCAAGAACCAAGGAGGGTTAAAGTTTGCTTACACTGAGAAGAGCCGAGCCGCGTCAAAGTAAAAAGCTCAGTCTCACATCGCTGCTTACGGGCTTGGTTACGCTGGTGGTTCTACTAACCTCAAGCATTCTTCTGATTGGCTCTTACGAGTCCAAAAAACAATCATTGATGGAGACTACACTCCATCTGAATTACTACAACGCTGACCGAATGACCAAAACAATGGATTCCTTATTTCAGTCCATGCGCAGCAGTTTGGAATACAGTGCTGACACACTCTCCGATGACGAAACCTTAACGCCCAAGCAAGTGGATGATAATTTGGAACTGATGCGCAATAGTAGCAATTACTTCAATTCTATCGCCGTGCTCGATGCCGACGGGCTGATCCGCAATGTAGTACCGGCTAGTTTGGGGTCAGTAGGAAACCATATTACTTCTAAGGTCGGTTTGGAAGCTCTGGCGTTAAAGAAACCTTACATATCCTCCCCCTACATGACCCAAACCACCAAGAGACTAATCGTTTTTATGAGTCAGCCGATTTTTAGCAAGAATGGTACATATCGCGGTATTTTGAGCGGCACATTTTATCTGCAGGAGAACAATATTTTGTCTATGATTTTTGGCGATAATAACGTGGACGATTCTGGCTCCTATTATTATATTGTGGATTCAAGCGGGCATCTGTTGTACCACCCGGATAAGCAGCTCATTGGGGAGGATGTTAGCAATAACAAGGTTGTGCAGAAACTCATGAATGGGGAGAGTGGGGAACAGCAAGTGCGTAACACCCGTGACGTTGAAATGCTTGCCGGATACTCCAGCGTTCCAGCCAACGGATGGGGAATTGTGGTCGTTTCGCCGATTAGTGTCATCCATCATCAACTGATGGGGCACCTTCGGACCATTCTCTGGTATTCGTTGTTTCCGTTCATTATACTCCTGATGGGCGTCATTCTCGTAGCACGCAAGCTGGCCCGGCCTTTTGTGTACCTGGCAAATCTGGTGAGCAGGATGGGCAAGGAGAAGATTGAATTGCCAGAAGCGAAGCCGCAATGGAGCCGAGAGGCAGATCTGCTGACCAAGGCTGTGTTGCTTGCCGTGACGGATATTCAGAAGCAGACGGATCAACTGACCCAAGAGGCTACGACGGATGCTCTGACCGGTTTAATGAACCGAAGATCCTTAGAGTATACGATGAGTCAGTGGATTGACTCAGGACAACCGTTTTCGCTCATTGTGCTGGATGTAGACAAATTCAAACTCGTGAACGACACCTACGGCCATCTCATCGGCGACGAAGTGCTGAAACATGTAGCCAATGTTATAGTTACCTCGTTTCGTCCAGACGATGTTTGCCACCGCTACGGCGGTGAAGAGTTCATCATCTTGCTAGCCCACACTAGACCCGAGGAAGCCTTCACCATAGCTGAAAGAGTCCGGCGGGCAATGGAACAAAGCAGGGGGCCAATCCCGACACAGGTTACGATCTCTCTAGGAATCGCCCATTATCCTATTCATGCATTGGAGCGGGAGGGGCTGCTGGAGAAGGCGGATCAAGCGTTATACCTGGCCAAGAGCAGGGGAAGAAACCGGACGATGGTCGCTGATGTTTGAAACAATGGCTCGAAATATGCGGTACTTGCCCCCGTCTTCGGCATCATAGTGAAAACCTTAGGAATACAGAATTTGCGTAGAAGAATATAAGTCTCCTTTGCTGTATCTGATTAAATTAGATGAAGAGCGGGCTGACCGAATGCTGCATATCAGCACGGGTGGCACGAAGCCAGCGGGCAGCAAAGGACGAAAGTGTAACCTTCCAAGCTGAACAAGGAAAATGTTATTCGCTATTATGAATGTTCGGAGCGGAAACAGTATTTCATCTTTGATGAAATACTGTTTTTTTGTGCGGATGTTAATTATGTTCAACACGTTGCAATAATTCCTTTAAAGCCTTCATCTGCCGGCCTTGAAGTTCTCCCTCTACAATCGAATTCCGTAGAGATTCTACATCCTGAGCCTTCACTTTACCCCCATGATGGAAACGATTGAATGCTTGATAATCTAGCGGCAGCATATCTTGTTCCATTTTGAGATGTATTTTTGCTGTCATGCGTGGCCCCATCACAAAACTCATAATCTTACCGATTAGACCATGCTTGGGCAGGGATGCTATTTCACCCTGAGCACGGCAAGCGAGCTGCCAAAGATCTTTATTTGCAATAACGACTGAGAATTTCGGCCAACCTACGATATCACAAGCAGCGTACACAGGAAAACCGATACTTGAGTAAATATTGAACATCGCCGGACTTACTTGACCACAGCGTGAGACCCCAGAGTTATTGTACAGTGCGCTAAATTGTTTGGCAGCTGATTTATTATTGTTCTCGACCTGGAAACCGACCTTGTTCGCCGGATGTTTGTAACAGACAATGGCTTGGTTAATGAGTTTGGGGTCTGTTGGTGCATGCACAGGCAAATCAGCCTTGGATTGATGACTTAACGTACCCAGTATTCCTCTTAACAGCTGGTCTTCCGGAATTCTCATATACTGAATGTAATGTTCACGAATCCCGCTTCCAAACGCACTCATAATCACCGTAGTTTTAGAATTACGAACGACACCTCCCAATTTGGATAACGTAGCTACGCCTTCTGGTGAACGGCTCACATTTCCGTCCAATGTAATAATAATAAATTGATACTGCTGAGGTTTTATTTCTTCTATATCTTCTATGACATTAAAGTTGCTAAATTCTTTCAATGTATCATCGTCATAGCAATATAGTTTTTGAGGAGGAGCGAAGTCTGCTTTTCGTCCTTTTCGTACAAGAAAGGTAACATCGGTGCCTGATAAATGTAGATGGTAACCTACAGAGAAACCTACTGCTCCTGCACCTACTATAAGAATGTTTGTTTTATCTGAAGTGATTGTCATGGTTAGTTCATCTCCTTGACATGTGTTGATTTAATGTCGTGTTGTCAGTATAATCTACACGTCTGAACAATCACAATAATCAATACCTTTGTAAATGTTATGAAGTAAACAGATTACATCTATTATGTTGAAAGGATAGAACAGGAGGAGCATATGGTTGGAACCAAGAATAACAGAAGAACTAAATATACGATTAATCTCATTAAAGAGAGCTTCCTGGTTTTATTAGAAACCAAAAAGTTACCTCAAATAACGGTCACTGAAATATGTAACTACGCTGATATCAACCGTGGCACCTTTTATTTGCACTACAAAGATCCTTTTGAATTATTTGAAGTGATGCAGAATGAATTTAATAAAGAATTGGTGGAAGCATTACAAGAAGGAGGCAGTCCTTGCACATCTGAAGAATCCATGGTCAAACTGTTAAACATCATTCAAGATAAGAAAACCATGTATCAGCTTCTAATTTCAGAGAGTGGAAAAAGTGAATTTTTAACACGAGTTTTACTTGAACAAAATTGGAACGAACCCTTTCTAAGGGACTATTCTTTCACTTACAAGGTTTATGGATCTATTGGAGTCATTAATCAGTGGCTCGAGTCCAATGGTGGAGAAAGTCCGCAATCCATTGCTAATATAATTTATTCTTTGGGTCATCAGAACAAATAGTTTGAAAAAAACACGCTAAGAGTGGCATTTTAGGAAGCTATATAATAATTACTGTAATAATGTACTATATATCAACAGTCTGTTAACATTATCATCCTTGACCAGAAGATCGCATGACTCTCATGAAATATTGAGGTCATGCGATTTTTTTATTTTAAAAATCAGAGCATTACAGATCGTCGCTGCCGAAGATATTTTGGAGTTGAATTCTGAATAAATTAATAGTTGACAGCATTTTTGAAAGCGGTTATATTTATCTCGTAAACAATACGTTATATAACGTTATATCAAAGGAGAGAATCAAATGAATACAAATCAGGTTGTTCAAAGTATCCGTGAAAAAGTGGCAGAGGGGATTTCAGAGGTATATTTTGTAGCTTGTGGGGGTTCACTGGTTGATATGTATCCCGCGAAATATTTTTTGGATAGTGAAGCGAAGAAACTGGTAGCAGGGCTCTATACGGCGAATGAGTTTGTTCATGCATTGCCTAAACGTCTGGGCACACAATCGGTAGTAATCGTTTGTTCCCATGGCGGAAATACACCGGAATCGGTAGCTGCGGCGCAAGTAGCCAAACAGCATGGAGCGCACACCATTGGCCTAACCCATAACAAGGAAGCTGCGCTGCTGAATTACTCTGATTATTCTTTCTTGTATGAATGGGGAGATGATAGCAATGTGAAAAATAACCCGATGGCTATCATTCTGGATCTCGCTACTCAATTGTTAGATGCGGCTGAAGGGTATGCGCATGTTGAAGCTTTTCAAAAAGGATTGGAAGCCATCGATGGCATTATTAACCAGGGTAAAAAGCAGGTCGCTCCACGTGCCCGTGTGTTTGCCAACAAATACCGTAATGAGGAGCTTTATTATATCTTGACGAGTGGAGCTTCGTACGGACATGCTTATGGATTTGCAATCTGTTCTTTGATGGAAATGCAATGGCTGCATGCTGCGGCGATTCACTCCGGTGAATTCTTCCATGGTCCTTTTGAAGTGACGGATAAAGAAACCCCATTCATCCTAATGATTAATGAAGGGCGCACCCGTGAGCTGGATGAACGAGCACGGACTTTCCTGAATCAGTATGCAGAGAAAGTCGAAGTGATTGATGCTAAAGAGCTGGGAATTGGTACAATTGCTGATGAAGTTGTGGAATTCTTTAATCCGGTATTATTCTACAGTATCATTTGTGTCTATCGCGAGGCTCTTGCCGAGGTGAGAAATCATCCGCTAGAAACCCGCCGTTATATGGGGAAAGTAGCCTACTAATCGGGAGGATAAAACCATGAAAGCTCTAGGTATTGGCGATAATGTGGTAGACAAGTATGTTCATCAGCGTACGATGTATCCCGGCGGCAATGCACTCAACTTTAGTGTTTTCGCCAAAGGTGAAGGAGCTGTCGCGGCTTTCCTCGGTGTTTTCGGCGATGATGACGAGGCACGTCTTGTGGAAAATACGCTGCAGCAGCTGGAAATCGATATCTCACATTGCAGACATCATAGCGGAGAGAACGGATGTGCACGGGTAACCTTAGAGAATGGGGAACGGGTATTTCTGGGCAGCAACGAAGGCGGGGTTACGAGACTGAATCCAATAGCGTTGAGTGAAGCCGACAGAGAATATATCCGCGGGTTTGATATCATCCATACAGGGCTTTATAGTCACACCGGACATTTGCTTGCGGAGCTGAATGAACTGGGAATTCCCCTCTCTTTTGATTTCTCCGATGACTTCGAGGATGCGCAGGTAGAACGGTATATTGGCAATGCGGATTTTGCTTTCTTTTCCTGCAGCCATATGACGGATGAAGAGACGCAGAATTTTATTGAGACTAAACGCAGAAGAGAAGGCCAAGTATTGGTGGCAACACGCGGGGGAGACAGATCCATTGCCTATGATGGAGCAAGCTTTTATTATCAGACCCCTGAGCTTATTGAGGCTGTTGATACGATGGGAGCAGGCGACTCTTATATTACTGCCTTTTTAATGAGTATGATTAAGGATGGTGATATTCAAGCTGCTATGCGGGAAGGCTCCAGATTAGCTGCCAAGAGCTGTATGGTGGAAGGTTCCTTTGGATTCGGGGCTTCTTATTAACAACGGATGCGTACTTATCTTTGCTTGTGAAAAAGAGGATCGTTTGTTACTCTAACAATAGAGTAATATAACGTTATATAACAAGTGAGGGTAAATCATGTTAAATTCAGAGCAGGCAGAGCCATTATATATTCAATTGAAAAAAGCGGTCCAATCCGCCATTGCGAACGGTACCTTTAGTTCAGGAGATAAAATTCCTACTGAAATTGAGCTTAGTGAAACATATAATGTCAGCCGAATTACTGTTAGGAAAGCTATAGAGGAATTGGTGAATGAGGGATATCTGACGAAACGCCAGGGCAAGGGCACTTTTGTCAACGCACAAAAGATCGGCCGCAAGATTGAGCATGTCATCAGTTTTACGGCGGCCTGCAAAGCCAATGGTGTTTCATCACACAGCGTCGTTACGGAGAGAACTAAACTTAAAGCCGATCAAGAAACCGCGGAGCGGCTGCAAATACAGCAGGGTGAACCGGTGTTATATATTCAACGTAAAAGATATGCTGGCGAAAGACCCCTAATGCTGGAAAATAACTATTATCCGTATGACCGTTTTTCTTTCTTAATGGATGAAAAGCTTGAAGGATCGGTATATGAGCTGCTGCGGAAACGTTATCATATTGATCCCAATCAGCCGGGAGAAACGGTGTTGCAAATCACCTTGGCTGATGAACAGCAAGCAAAATTACTGGAGATTCCCATTGGTGATCCTTTGTTCTATATGAACACTATTATTTATGATCAGGACAGTCAGCCGGTTCATGTAGGCAAGCAGTACATTATCGGTGACCGTTATCAATTTACTTTATAATTCATTCTGCTTCTTGCGGTAAGCGGGAAGCAGAAGCTTCAATATAACGTTATAAGTCGTATTATTAATCGGCAGAAAGGCGTTGAAATCATGGAAGCAGTTAAACATGGTTTTGCAGATCGGGTACTGTTGTCTAATGCAGTATTTACAGGAATAGAAGATGGCGCTTCACCGGCATTTATTGCCCTGCAAGGGGAGCGAATCGTCGCGGTTGGAATCCCGGCAGAAGCAGAGGAATGGATAGGACCGGCAACATTTGTTCATCATCTGAAGGATGCGTTCATTATGCCTGGTATACATGATAACCATGTTTTTTTTACCGGTTACATGTCCATGCACCGTGGAGTGGATCTGACGAATGTCGCTACAATTCAAGAGGCTTTAGAGTTGCTTAAACAAGAAGCAGAAAAAATACCCTCAAAGCAAAATGTATACGCTTACGGGTGGAGTGAAGAGTGTTGGGGCGAGCTTCCGGGGCAAAGCTTATTAGACGAAGCTTTTACTGAATGGGCTGTAATCGCCATTAATCTGACGAAAAGCTATTGTTGGATGAACAAGTTTGCTCAGGATAAGTATCAGTTTCTCCCTGACCAATGCAGCGCGGAATCACGCGCCCTCCTCCTTCATGACATGATGCAGGATCAGGAATTAGTCAGACAAGAGTTTTTGGACTTTGCCCGAATGCTTGCTAAACGGGGTGTCACTTCGATAAAAGATATAGGCTTTGACAGGCATAGCGGTTTGTTGCCGGTCCTTGAAGAGCTGGAAGCAACGGGAGAGCTGCCGTTGCGGGTCCATTTTGCGCTTGAACCTGTATTGCAGCCGCTTGATATTTCCACGGGTTTGCAGTACAAAGAGCGTTATCAAGGAGAATTTCTTCGGTTTCAGGGATATAAGCTGATGTTGGATGGTGTGGTAGCTGATCATACGGGAGATATGCTGGAGCCTTATGCGGATATGCCAGGTGTTACAAACTTGCAGTCAGTTGACTACGAAGGGTTAGAAGAGGCATTTCGGGCAGCAGATAGCCATGGAATTAAATGCTGTCTAACGGCTGAGGGGGATGCAGCAATTCGTAAGGCAGTAGACATGATCGAAGATTGCAATCGTAACCGGGGAGAACAGCGGATTAGGCATTCAATCAGCGATTTAGAATATCCACATCCCGAAGACATTCAGAGGATGGGGGAGAACGGGATTTTTGCCGAGGTATATGCCCAGATCTTGCTCTTAAATTCTTCTTATGAGGATGCTTATATGGCTGCTGTGGCCGGAAAAGAGAATGAAAGCCGGTTTTATAATTACAAGTCCATGCTTGAGGCCAATGTACCGATTACGATAGGTACAGATTTGCCGCTTTTCCTCACCAGTGTTCCTGATTCGCTGTATGCGGCTTCTTTTCGGTTGTTCCCTGATGGATCCCCTCCGGGAGGCTGGAATTCCGAGCAGGGGATGCCGGCATCAGAAGTCCTAAAGGCCTGGACGATTAACGGGGCCAGACATTGCGGTATGGAAAGTACAGGAACCTTGGAAGTTGGAAAAGCTGCTGATATCGCTGTATTTGACCGTAATCTTCTGGATACAGCTGCAACCGAGATTAGAGATGCACGTGTGATTTTGACAATTACCGCCGGTCAAATCACCTATGATGCTGCCAGGAACGAGGGGTAGAAATGGAAACGGTTAAACGTAAAATAAAATGGTCCCTTCCTCATAGTTATACATTGATTTTTCTGATTATCGTGGCTATTGCCGGATTAACCTGGATTGTCCCGAGCGGCCAATTTGACCGTCAGGAAGTGCTGGTGGATGGTTCCTCCAGAACAGCCATCATCCCGGGAACCTATCATACCGTTCCCAAAATCAGTGAGCAAGGGGATTTGAGACAAGGATTTGCCCAAATTGCCAGTGCGCCGTTAGAAGGAATCATCAATGCTGCTGATGTCGTCGCCTTCGTCCTGATTGTAGGGGGAGCTTTTGGAATTATTCTGCAGACTGGGGCGATTGACCGGGCACTGATGGCTCTAGCCGGAAGACTCAAAAGTAAAGGGATATTACTGATTCCGATAGCCATGGTGATTTTCAGCCTGGGGGGTTCAACCTTTGGAATGAGTGAAGAAATCATTCCGCTTTATGCCATTTTTATACCGTTAATGTTTGCCTTGGGCTTTGACTCCATGGCGGCGATTCTCATTCTATTTCTCGGTACACAGATCGGCTATGTCGGATCAACCGTTAATCCTTTCTCTGTATTGATTGCGCAAGGCGTAGCAGGGGTGCAGGGAAATCCACAGCTATGGCTCAGATTTATTGAATGGGTTGTTTTTACTGCGATATCGATTGGTTTTACGATGTGGTATGCGCAGCGGGTGAAGAAGAATCCGGAGAAATCAGCGGTATTCCAAAATGATATTCTAAACCGCCAACACTTCATCAAGGAGAACGATGGGATAGATGTAAGTTTCTCGAACCGGGATAAATTAATTATTGGAGGCTTCATCTTTACCTTGGGGCTAATTGTCTGGGGAATACTGAGCAAAGGCTGGTATATGACCGAGATCGGAGCGCTTTTCTTTGCACTTGGGATTTTTTCGGGGATTGTCACCCGGATGAGTCAGAAGGAAATTGCCGAGAATTTTGTTAAAGGTTGCGGAGAATTTATCTACGCTGCCGTGATTATCGGTTTGGCCCGGGGGATCCTCGTCGTTGCAGAGAACGGGATGATTATCGATACCATTTTGAATGGGCTGGCTACTATGCTTGAGGGCTTGCCGAATTACTTGTTCACCACCATCATGCTGGTCGTGCATAATATTATTACGTTCTTGGTTCCTTCTTCATCAGGAGAGGCGGCCTTGACGATGCCTGTGCTTGCACCATTAGGCGATCTTGTGGGTGTTAACCGCGAAGCAGTAGTAACCGCATACCAATTTGGAAATGGATTAACGAATCTCATTTCGCCAACAGGCGGTGTGCTGCTGGCAGGTTTGGCCATCGCCCGGATCAATTTTGGACAATGGTTAAAGGTAATTCTCAAGCTGTTTCCGATTCTTTGGCTGGTGGCGGCAATCTTTGCCGCAGTTTCCTCAGCTGTAGGCATGTAGTGGATAAAAAATATTGCAAAGCCATGCGGGATTCCCCGCATGGCTTTTGAATTTTCATTATTTACGGCAGAAGCCTACATCAAAACAAACCTGTTATATGGCCATGCTTCAAAAACAAAAAAAGCGCCCGCTACTCATAGAACATCGTTCAAAACACAATATAACGATTCATCTCGTTCTATAATGCTAAGCTCATTCCTCTTCTGTAAGTACCGCAAATGCGCTACCGTTTCTCCAAGCGCAAAATTTAGGGAAGCAGGATCGACTACCTTAGGGAATAAATAGGTGCTGATTTCGTAAGGGGTGAGTTCTTCGGCGTTTAAGTTTCTCCATATGGACCGGATCTCCTGAAGACGTTCAAGATGATGCTTAATTACGCCATCGATGAACGATTCAGCTAACTCAAATACTTTGCCGTGCCCAGGAAGGACAGTTTGGATTTGTAATGTCCGCAGCATTTGTAGGGTATCAAAATAATCTTGTAGGGGGTTGGTGTTGGTACTGTAATCATACGTAATATTAGGCGTGATTTTCTCAAGCAGAAGGTCACCACCTATGAATAATTTGCTTGACTCGTTAAGAAAGCCGATACTCCCTTCCGCATGACCGTTACCCAATTTAATTTGAAATTGCTTCCCTCCTAATAGAATGTTCTCCTCTGGTTCTAGGATCACTTTGGCTCCCTCGATAGGCTTCACCCAAGTAAACAGTTCCTCATGGTGTTCACTCATCTTGTTTACGAGTGAACCTGGAACCCCACACTTTAGGCTAAATTGAGCAGACTTCCTGATAGATTCGCTGTGAAAGATGCGATCTGCCCATTCAAATGTTTCCATGCTGCTGTAAACAGCAGCATCCGTCCACTGCTGAAACAGACCTGCAAGGCCGTAATGATCCGGATGATAATGAGTCACTATAATCCTTTTGATGTCGCCGAAAGTCAGATGATAGTTTTTCAATACTTCAGTCCAGACCGTTAAGGTATCCTCTGTAGCTAAACCAGGATCAATTACGCTCCATCCCTCTTCATCCTCTATGAGATAACTATTCACATGGTTGAGACGCAGGGGCAGAGGTAATCTCACTTGATGTATGCGCAGCTCTGAATGGTTCATCTTTATCTCCTTTTAATTTAATCTGATTTATCGGAATTGTGAAATTAGTATGAACTATAATCCAGAAATAGCGCAGTGTCAACGCTTTTTAATTGAAAAAAGGATGAAAAAAAGTATATTGACAATTAAATCATATCGGTTTAGTATGATTAAAATGTTTCGTTGGCAAACAAAAAGGGGGTGACACAGCATGAAAGATGCAATCAACCGAGAGCGGATTGAAACTTTGCTTAGAAGCTCGGCGTATCACCGCTTTTTGGATGTTCAAGTAGAAGAATTAAGCGAAGAGTCAATTACGATTTTACTTCCGGAAAATGATCTGTTTGTTACAGGGGATGCTGGATATATTCATGGTGGAATTATTGCAACGCTGATTGACATTGCCGGATACTTTGCAGTACATCGCAAGGTAAATCTGCCCACACCCACTATTGATCTGCGGATTGACTATTTAAGACCAGCTGCGCCAGGTGCTCTGCATGCCAAGGCCAATTTAGTTAAGTTGGGAAGAACGGTTAGTCTGGTAGATATTTCAGTAACAGATCATACAGAGAAGGAAGTTGCTGTAGGCCGAGGATTGTTCAGCTCGAAGCAGTAACCATAACTATTAGGAAGTCAGCCCTAGAAGGAGAGGAGTTATGAATACGTATAATTTTGCAAGCATCATTCAAGAATCTGCTGCTCGATATCCTTCAAAGACTGCGTTGATCACACCCCAGATTACATTGAATTATTCAGAGCTGACTCAGCGGGTGAATCAAGCGGGGAATTTCTTCTTATCCCTTGGGGTTAATCCGGGAGATCGTGTCAGTATATTATTTAACAATGATTACCGATTCCTGGAAATCTGCTTCGGCTTGATGTCGATCGGAGCTATTCCAGTGCCGATGAATGCCAAGCTGGGTGCGGAGACGTTAGCTTATGTGTATCGCAATAGCGGCAGCCGTGTACTCATCTTTCATGATGAACTGAGTGAGAAGGTACAGGCTGTGCAGCAGATCAGTGAAGCCTCTATTCTGGTACGCTGCGCCAGCGTGAATGAACAAAAGACTCCCGTTGCATTGTCCTACGATGAATTGCTTCCTCTGCAGTCCTTAAGTCTGGAACTGTACCCGTCAGAGGAGGGAGATATCTGTTTCCTCCCGTATACATCCGGTTCAACCGGAAATCCCAAAGGCTGCAGGCTAACTCACCGAGGGCAGTTGTGGAATGTTCAGTCTACTTCGCAGCTTAGAGGTTTAACGAATGAGACGCGGGTGGTCATCTCTCTGCCTCTCTATCACAAGAATGCCATGACGACGATGAAGACCATTTTTTGGCTTGGTGCCTCAGCCGTCATATTGCCTAAAGCAGATCCCGAGCAGATCTTGAAAGCCATTGAGACTCATCGCGTTACATATATGACGGGAGTGCCCGCTCTTTATCGAATGTTAATAAACTATCTTAAAGAGCATCCCGGTTTTGATCTTACGTCCTTACTTTTTGGTATCTGCGGTTCTTCCGATACGCCTAGCGAACTATTGGATGAGGTTCAACTGCTCATGGGGATGCCGGTATATGAAGGGTATGGACTTACCGAAGGGGGACCCGTTGTGCTGGAATCCCGGGAGGGTGTTCAGCGAACGGGCTCGGCAGGTATTCCAGTACCAGGCTGTAAGATCCGAATCGTGGATGAACACGAGAACGAGGTCGGGCCGAATGTAACGGGTGAGCTTTGGGTGAACAACCCGGGAGTGGCTGACGGTTATTGGAATCTCCCGGAGGTTACTGCTCGCAAGATTACACCAGATGGTTGGCTGAAGACTGGGGATGCAGCTTGTAGGGATGAGGATGGATTTGTTTACATTGTTGGACGTAAGGACGACATGATGAATGTAGGCGGAGAGAACGTGTATCCCAAAGAGGTGGAGAACATTCTGCTGAAGCATCCTTCGATTGATGATGTCTGTGTCCTGCCCATTCCTCATGAAGTAAAGGGAGAAGTTCCTATAGCCGTCATTGTGACAGGCAAAAGAGGTGAACTTAAGGAGGAAGAGGTGAAGCAGTTCTTCATCCTGAATGGTCCTGCTTACGCTCATCCCCGCAGAGTCATCTTTGTAGATGCTTTGCCACTTACCGGACCGGGCAAGCTTGATCGAATGTTTTTAAAAGAGCAAGTCATTCGAAATTTAACCTAAGAGGAGAAGATATACGATGAGAGCTGCACTTATTCTTGAACATGGAGATCGCAATAAAGTTGTTGTAGGAGAGTACCCGAAACCCGAAGCGGGGCTAAACGAAGTTGTTGTTAAGGTTGAAGCAGTTTCACTGAACCACCTTGATATTTTTGTACGGCGAGGAATTCCGGGGAGAAAGCTCCCTTTGCCACATATCTCTGGTGGGGACATTTCTGGAGTTGTGGAACAAGTAGGAGAAGGAGTTCTAAACGCCAAGCCTGGTGACCGGGTTCTCATTGATCCATCTATTCCGGGTCATGGGGCGCTGGGGGAAGACCTGACTGGAGGACTTGCAGAATATGTGAAGGTTCCAGCGCAGAATTTGATCCCGTTGCCGGATGAGATTTCTTTTGAAGATGCGGCTGCTCTTCCTATTGCTTATGGAACAGCCTGGAGAATGCTGATTACCCGTGGCAAGCTACAAGCGAATGAAACGATTTTGATTCTGGGTGCAAGCGGCGGTGTAGGTAACGCGGCTGTGCTCATCGCTAAGCTGGCGGGTGCCAAAGTTATTGCGGCAGCCGGATCTGATGACAAGTTGGAGAAGCTTAAGGAGCTTGGAGCGGATCTGGTCATTAACTATAACAAAACAGATTTCTCGAAAGAAGTCTGGAATTACACGGGCAAAAAAGGAGCGGATGTCGTCGTTGACTATACCGGAAAGGCTACATGGCCTCAAAGTATTAAATCGACTCGGGTAGGTGGACGAATTCTAACCTGCGGTGCAACGACTGGTTTTGAAGCAGTGACGGATCTGAGGTATGTGTGGGTACGTGAAATTACAATTATCGGCTCCAATGGTTGGGAAGCGGGCGATCTGATCACTCTGCTGGAGCTTGTGCAAAGTCGCAAGCTGAAACCGATTATTGACAGAGTATTGCCACTTGATGAAATCAGGGAAGCTCATCGCATCATTGAAGAGCGAGAATTTTTTGGCAAGATCATTATCAAACCATAAGGGAGGTGGACATTATCGGGTTCACATTGAAGTTTGACCATATTGTTCATTATGTACATCAGCCGGAGCAGGTATTTAAAGCATTGGAACCTTACGGCATCAGTGCCATACAGGGTGGAAGACACGAACAAATTGGGACTTATAATGCACTCAGCTACTTCGATCTCAGCTATATCGAGTGGATCGGTGTATACGATCATAGTCTGCTTCCACTTGGAGACCGGACAAGCCGTTATGGTCTGATAGAAACGTTGGCCGAAGATGGATTCCAGGAAGGGCTTAGCAGAATCGCACTTCGTACCCATGATATTGAAGGACTTGCAGCGCATCTGCGCAGTCAAGGTCTTGAGGTAATTGGACCGGAGGAAGGTAGTCGCAGAAGACCGGACGGTACGCTGTTAAAGTGGAAGCTCTTATTCGCAGGAGAAGCCGATGTAGAAGACGGGCTCCCACTTCCCTTCTTCATTCAGTGGGAAGGAGAAGAATCGAAGCGGAAGCAAGAGCTGCAGGAGGCCGGAGTGATCGTTCCACATGAACGTGGACTTCTCAAGCTTAGTGAGGTCGGATTTACAGTGATTCGTCTGCAAGAGACAGTCGAAAAATGGGCGAAGTGGTTCGGCGTCTACGCGGGTGAAGTTGTCTATGATCCTATATTGAGAGGCAATCGGCAGACTCTTGATCTGCAAGGGACTGTACTCAGCTTTGTCGAGCCTGTGGAAGAGGGGCCGGCTGCAGAAGCCTTGAAGTTGCGCGGACAGCGACCATTCCTTGTAGGGTTAAGTTCCGAAGAACCTGGAAGTCAGCAGCAATATGTTGATATTCACGGTTCACTATATCATTTGGATTGAGGCTGCATGTCAGACTTCTTCTGACAAAACAGGCAAAGAAGGGAGGTTACTGTATGGCCAAAGAGAGGAAAGGCCGAACGGGGCAAAAACCTCTATGGATTATTATTGTTCAGGTGGCGTTTGTAATTCTGCTGCTGGGGTGGATGGAAATTGCGGTCTCCAAAGGCTGGGTGAGTCGAGTTTTCCTGGCTTCACCAACACAAATTTGGAATGAGCTTGTCTATACCATTCAAGAAAATACATTGTGGCCGCATCTGATCTTAAGTCTGAAGGAGGTTACAGTAGGCTATTTGATATCTGTTGTTGCCGGAATCGGACTCGGTGTACTCTTCGTGTCATTCCCAACATTGGAAAAGCTGATAGATCCACTGGTAGCATCAGTAATGGCTATCCCGAAGACAGCGATCATGCCGCTGCTCATCGTCTGGTTTGGGATTGGGTTTACGAGCAAGGTCGTGCTGGTTATTCTTTTTTGTTTTTTTAATATTCTCTACAACACCGTTACAGGTGCCAAACAGACCCGGAACGATCATATCAAACTAGCCAGGGTCTTCAAGGCAAGCAGAGCTCAGACAGTATTCAAGGTACTTCTGCCATCGGCGCTGCCAAGCATTTTCAACGGGCTGCGGGTCACTGCGGCCACAGCGATTACCGGCGTTGTTTTTGCAGAGATGGCAGCCTCCAAGGGCGGATTAGGATTTATGCTAAATGAGTCTCAAGCTGTACTTAATACAGCCAGGTTATATCTCGTTATTATCATCGTAACGATCTTGTCTGTCTTATTCGTGAACATCGTCAATCTTGTCGAGCGGATCACTTGCCGCCGTTGGATGACGAGCCCACATCAATCTAAATAGAGTAGGTGCGATCCATATGAAGAAGCGTAATAAAACAATCAACCTGTTATCCATAATTCTCATTCTATCCCTCATCTTGACAGCATGTGGATCTAACCCTGGTTCAAATGCTGCGAACAATAAATCCGCTAACGATTCCAATACAAGTAATACCCCTGCAGCTACCGCGTCCCCTTCAAATGCAAACAATGAGGAAACTACGTCCTTGAGCCCAGCCGATGGAATCCCTCCTTGGCAAGGCCGCGACAATGAACCTGTTAAAATCAATGCTGGCTTCGCCAAAGGAATGACTGGGATAGCCAATCAATTTGCAATAGCAAAAGGTTGGTATTCCGATGCTGGTATAGATCTTGATATCGTTGATATTCCCAATCCTGTAGCTGCTTTCGGCGCGGGCGAGGTAGACATTGCCGATGGTGACCCAGGTACTTATATTCCAGCCATCGCTAATGGCGTTAAGATGAAAATAGTCAGCAATATGTGGAGAAGTCGAGGCGCCTACTGGATTATTGCCAAACCGGAGATTAAGACATGGGCAGATCTGAAAGGCAAAACCATTGGAACCGGTCAAGCCACAGGTGGCATGCCTTTGACTCTCAAGGAGGTTCTTAGCCAGAACGGGATTGATTATGAAAATGATGTGGAATATGCGGCGAATAACTTTTTTCAAGAAGCCTATGCATCTTTTGTGAAGGGTGAAGTTGACGCTACGATCATTCACCAGCCATTCGCCACGTTAGCTGAACAAGAAGGAACAGGACATGTTCTTGCAAAAACCTGGGAGTTTGTCCCCGAATATCAGACGGGTGTGCTTGTAGCCAGCCAGAAGTTGATTGATGAACAGCCGGAGGTTGTTGAACGCTTGCTTGAAGTTTACTTTTATGCGAATGAATATGCCAAAACTCATCTTGATGAATTTTATCCTTGGGCAGCCGAATATCTGAATCTGGATGAAGAAACAGTTAAGACGGCTATTAATTCCGAGATTGTATTATGGGAGAACAATCCGATCGTCGATACGAAACGTCTTCAGGTTACTGAAGATCTGCTAACCAAATATGGCATGCAACGTGAAGCGATTTCTGTTGACGGTGTTGTCGATAACACATTTGCCGAAAAGATTGCGAAGACACTGCTGCTTGGAAAATATGCGAAGCAGCAATAATCACACAGGGAGGAGCGCTTATGCCTACTATTGAACTCCGTAACATCAACAAGGAATACTCCAGTGTGGACGATGAGCAGACTCTAGCGCTCAAAAATATAAATCTTCAGGTGAGTGATGGCGAGTTCGTCTGCGTTCTTGGGCCAAGCGGATGCGGAAAGAGCACGCTGCTCGAAATCGTGGCGGGCTTACTTAAACAATCCACTGGTGAGATTATTTTGGATGGCAAGGTGCAGTCTGGAACGAGCAGAGATATCGGAGTTGTATTTCAGGATTCCGCTTTATTTCCTTGGCGTACTATTCGCCGGAATATAGAATTCGGCTTGGAAATTGCAGGGGTTCCTCGTTCAGAGCGACGTGAGCGGGCAATCCGCACGATTGATCTTGTAGGGCTAGGCGGTTTTGCTGACAAATATCCGCATCAATTATCTGGAGGTATGCGCCAGCGAGCCGGCTTAGCCCGGACGCTGGTAGCAGATCCACAAGTCATCTTGATGGATGAACCCTTCAGTGCTGTCGATCACCTGACACGACTAACGCTGCAAGATGAGATCATACGGATCTGGCAACAGGAGAAGAAGACGGTATTCTTCATTACTCATGATGTGGCTGAGGCCGTATATTTGGCTACACGTATCGTCCTGCTCAGTCCACGTCCAGGACGGATCCATAAGATATTTGATGTTCCTTTTGAAAGACCGCGCAGTAGAAATGATGCCGAGATTCTGAACATTGTGGAGAAGATCTATATCAGTATCAATAATCCCCCTGAGGATCAGACCGAGTATTTTATTTAATAAGTCACATTTCAATAAATTAGCCACGGAGGTGACACGATGAATATATTAATTACCGGGGGAAGCGGAGGAATTGGATTTGCAATCAGCCGGAGGCTTGGTGCGGGGGGCCACCGCTTGCTCATATCTGGGCGGGAAGAACGTCATCTCGAAAATGCAGCCGCAGTACTACCTCAGGATGCATTGTATTTGACTGCAGATGCTGGGGACTTATCTTCTATTAACCGGCTTGTCAAATATTCCGAAGAACATTCATTCTCGCCAGATGTGCTGGTGCTTAATGCTGCAGCCTTCTATGATGCAAGCCGTTCGGTGATTGAACCCGATGTGGCCGAACTAGATCGTATATTACAGGTGAATCTACTGGCGAATGTAGCTTTGGTAAAGGCTTTCCTTCCAGCTATTAAGACCGGAAGTTACCCACGTATATTTTTCATAGGATCAACGGCGGCTCTTCGTTCGGACAGCTCTTTTTATGCCATATCCAAAGCAGCCTTGAGCAATTATGCCCGTGGCTTAAGAGAGGAACTAAAAACATCCGGCGTAGGCGTGACCCTCATTCATCCTGGGGCAACATTTACTGAAAGAAGAGTACCGGGAGAAGGGATTGCTGAGGATAGATTTCTTGCATCAGATGATATAGCCAAGATCGTTGAGATGATGCTGGAGCTAAGCCCACAGGCAGTTGTGGAAGAGATTAGTATTCGTCCTATGCTCGGTGATACTTACTAAAAACAACCTAGAGAATACCGCGCCCCAGCTTTCAACATGAGATTGCCTTTGAACTCGTCATGGGCATTGGTGAGAATGAAATTTTTGTTTGACGAATCTTGTGGAGTACGTATAGTATGAAATTGTTTCGTAAGAAAACAAAATTTCAAGAGGGGCGTTAAAGATTGGAGAAATTTCATGTTGAACTGGACCGCGCGTTGGTTCGAATGTTCGAAGTTTATAATGCACTGAACAAGAGACCAAGAGAGTATACTTCTGGGGTCGTCTTATATTTATCTGAAATTCATATGATTGAAGCGATTGGGCATCATCCCGACTGTAAATTAACAGAAATCTCAAATGTTCTTAACATTACCAAAGGCACCACTTCCAAATTATTATCCAAGCTGGAAGCAAAAGGTCTTGTTTCGAAATATCAGGTTGAAGGGAACAAGAAGGAAGTGTATTTTAGACTGACTGAACTGGGACAAGGAGCCTTTGAAGGTCACTATCAGCTACATGAGGCGAGAAGTTCGGATATTGATAGAGAATTCGACAATTATTCTCCTGAAGAGCAGAGGATCATCCTGAGGTTCATTCACATGTACACGGAGGAAATGGGACGTTATCTAGAATAAGGCTATTGTCTAGTCATTAGGAGGAAATGCATTGAAGAACTTGGAGCAGAAATTGCAGGAGATTCGTAATAATTTGCATGAAAATCCGGAGTTATCCAACGAGGAATATTCGACAACTCGCAAGCTGAGGGACTGGTTAGAAGAGGCGGAAATTCATATCTTGGATACACCCTCTCTACGAACAGGACTCGTCGCGCAGATCGGTACAGGACAAGCACCCATCATAGCCATTCGTGCAGACATTGACGCTCTTCCGATACAAGAAGAGACGGGGCTGCCCTATAGCTCTCAAGTGGCCGGGAAGATGCATGCTTGTGGACATGATGTACATACGGCAGTGATTCTGGGGGCCGCTTATAGTCTTAAAGAGCGGGAGAAAGAATTGTCTGGAACTGTGCGTATCCTTTTTCAGCCTGCTGAAGAGACTGGACATGGAGCCAAACAGATCATAGATTCTGGAGGTCTCAAAGATGTTGAAGCAATCTTCGGCTTGCATAATTGGCCTGAACTTCCGGTAGGTGAATTAGGAACCAGGGTCGGTGCAATTACTGCAGGCGTAGACCGATTTGAAATTACAATTAACGGAACGGGAGCTCATGCTGCGTTACCGGAGAAAGGTACAGATTCGATTGTGTTGGCTTCACAAATTGTGCTGGCTTTGCAGACCATTAGCAGCCGGTCTATTAGTGCACTAGAATCTGTAGTAGTGAGCATAACACGGATTAGCGGAGGAAATACATGGAATGTGCTTCCGGAAACCGTGGTCCTTGAAGGGACAGTTCGAACTTTAAATACATCGATTCAGCAGGAGATTCCCCGCCGAATGGAGCAAATTATTCAGGGGTTGGCTGCAGCCGCTGGGGCAGAAGCATTGTTGCACTGGTATCCTGGACCGCCTGCAACCATAAATGATTCCAGATGGACTGCATTTATGAGTTCGGTGGCTGAAGAGCAAGGCTATCGAGTTCTTGAGATAGGTCCCCAGATGGGAGGAGAGGATTTCTCTTATTATCTGCAAACGATTCCTGGAGCTTTTGTAATGATCGGATCAGGGGCTACCTATAATCTACATCATCCAAAGTTTGCGCCCGATGAGACCCTGCTGCTTCCAGCAGCAGAATATTTTGCTACCCTGAGCGTGCGGGCTCTGAAAGAATTGAGCAAATAAAATACAAAAATAACCTGTCACAGAAGCTCTTGCATTTTCAATTAGCAGATGATATAGTGTGCATGTAAGCGTTTTAGGCGAAATGACCCGGGAATCGCTGCTTATAATAATACTTATATAATTCACTATAACTTCATAAAGCGTAATCCAATACAGGCGTGTTACTGTTCGGCAGGCAAGACCTAAATTGGGTAGAGAAATTTTCCTACCCTCTTTAGGTCTTTTTTTGTTCCCTATTTGAGGAAAGCGGGTGTATCCCATATGAATTACAAAGAAACGGCTCAGTTGATTTTTGACAAAGTAGGCGGAAATCAGAATATTAGCGGGGTTATCCATTGTTCGACCCGACTGCGAATTAACCTCCACAATCCTAGTCTCGCGAAAACAGAGGAAATTAAAGCTTTGACTCCAGTTATGGGAGCTGTTTATAGTGGCGGACAATATCAAGTCATTATTGGAAATGATGTAGGGTATGTCTATAACGAAATGGTAAAATTACTCGATTCAGACAAGACTGCTCCAGCGCAGGAGATATCAGCAAAACCTGACCGTAGCCTAAAAGGGTTGTTTAATAGCTTTGCTGCTATCATATCGGGGATCTTTCAGCCTATAATACCTGCAATTGCTGCTGCCGGAATGCTAAAGGCGTTGCTTCTATTAAGCACCGTAACCGGGATTCTCTCTAAGGAAGGGCAGACCTATACGATCCTTAGTGTGATGGCAGATTCTGCTTTTTATTTCCTTCCGCTGTTACTAGCCTTTTCAAGTTCGCAAAAATTCAAAACAAACCCTTATGTTTCAGTTGCTTTAGGAGGGGTTTTACTGCATCCGAATTTAATCAGTTTGCTTGGCGGTGAAGAACCTGTTCGTTTTATTGGGCTCCCAGTTGCTTCTGTCACCTATGCAACTTCTGTTATCCCTATTATCTTAACGATTTGGTTTATGTCTTACATTGAAAAATTTGCGGATAAGATTTCACCTGGACCGGTAAAAATTTTCCTTAAGCCACTCATTACTATTCTAATTGTTGCTCCCGTTGCTTTGATTGCCTTGGGGCCGTTGGGGAATTATGTAGGTACAGGGCTTTCCAGCAGTGTTTTCTGGATACAGGAGCGGATCGGTTGGTTAACGGTTGTCATTCTCTCCATTTTGATGCCGTTAATCGTTATGTTCGGGATGCATAAAGTGTTTTACCCGATTATTTTTGCCGCTATCGCATCACCAGGTTACGAAACGTTGGTATTGATTGCTATGCTGGCTTCCAATATGGCCCAAGGAGCAGGCGCTTTAGCCGTTGCTGTAAAGACTAAAGACTCTAAATTGAAACAGATTGCTTTGCCCGCTGGAATATCTGGGTTATTCGGAATTACTGAACCAGCTCTATATGGAGTACATTTACGTCTGAAAAAAACACTTTTTGCCTGTATGATCGGTGCGGGAACGGCTGGACTATACGCTGGGCTGGTGAATCTTAAGGGATATGCTGCTGTTGGTCCAGGCTTGGCTTCGCTTCCTATGTTTATCAGCGAGGACAGCTCAAACCTCATAAACGCTTTGATTACCATGGCTATTTCCATCATCGTTACGTTTGTGGCTGTTTTTATCCTCGGTTTCAATGATGAGGGAGCTGTACCCGCTTCAGGTGAGCCAACGTTGGCTGACGGAAAAGACAAGCTTGCCGAACAGCCAATTAAACCGCAAAATACCAAAGCTAAATATGTTGTTTTTGCACCGATTGAAGGAACTGTATTGCCGCTTCGTGAGGTTAACGATGAGGCTTTCGCTCAAGAGGCGATGGGCCAAGGGATGGCGATTCAACCTGCTAACGGAAAAGTTGTAGCCCCGTTTGACGGCACTGTGGAAACAGTCTTCCGTACAAAGCACTCCATTGGGTTAAGATCAGTTGACGGCATTGAATTACTTATTCATGTAGGGCTTGATACTGTGAAATTAAAAGGTCAGCATTTTAATCTCCATGTGAAAGAAGGCGATGAGATCCGGCACGGGCAGCTGCTGATGGAGTTCGACCTTGATGAGATCCGAAAGGCAGGATTTGATACCACTACACCGGTTATCGTCACAAATTCGGCTGACTATCTGGAAGTTCTGGGTCATGATAGCCCAGGTTTAACTGGACCAGATAAGCCGCTGATTACTGCGTTTTAACTTGGAAAAAGAAAATATGCCTGGAAAGTGAGAGGTCATTTTATATGGAAGTAGTAAAAGTTCTCAATACGAGCATCGTTCTTGCCAAGCGTGCAGATCAAAAAGAAGTTATCGTAATGGGCAAAGGCATCGGGTATAAAAGCAGACCGGGTGACAGTATTAATGAGGACGAGATCGAAAAGGTATATGTGCTTGAAAATGAAAGCATGTCTTCCAACTTGACTGCTTTAATGAAGGAAACTCCCCAGGAGTACTTGATTCTTGCGGACGAAATCATATCTAATGCCAAAACCGTTCTTTCCAGGCACCTCAGCGAACATTTATATATCTCTCTGACGGATCATTTATATATGGCGGTCAAACGTCATAAAGATAATCTTACAATTCAGAACCGGATGCTTTGGGAAGTCAGAAAGTTTTATCCAGTTGAATTTGGTATTGGAGTCCAAGCCCTTCAACTTATTGAACGTCAAGTGGGAATCTTGCTGCCAGAAGAAGAAGCGGCTAATATAGCCTTCCATCTGGTTAATGCTCAACAAACCGATGACAATATGAATCAGGTCCTACTCATGACGAGTACAGTAAAAGACATACTTAACATTATCAAAATTCAATATGGAATTGAACTTTATACCCAGAGTATTAATTACTCACGTTTTTTAACCCATTTGCAGTTTTTTGTCCAACGCTTACTAGAAAACAAGATGCTGGAATCTCATGATCATGAACTTTTGGGGCAGATCATAAATAAATATCCGGAAGAAGAACGATGCGTCGAATCTATCAAACATTATATAGAAGCGAAATTCGAGTACACCATATCAAATGAAGAAATGATGTATCTAATTATTCATATTAACCGTGTTATTCATCGGAATTAGAGAGGAGCCATAAAAGTGATAGAACATTTAAAAAGAAAATTCCCTGAAGGTTTTTTGTGGGGAGGGGCAATTGCGGCTAATCAGGCGGAAGGAGCTTGGAATGTAGACGGTAAGGGATTATCAACCGCTGATATAGCGATATACAAAAAGAATCTAAGCAAAAGTGACTATAAAAAACATAATACGGTGGGTGAAGAGCAGATTCAGATGGCTATGGAGGATGCTTCAGACCGGGATTATCCAAAACGCAGAGGTATTGATTTCTATCACCGATATCGAGAAGACCTCGCCTTATTCGGAGAGATGGGCTTAAAAACCTTGCGGGTATCCATAGCATGGACACGGATATTCCCGAATGGTGATGAAGAACATCCTAATGAAGCTGGGTTGAAATTTTACGATAATTTGTTTGATGAAATGCATAGGCAAGGGATAGAACCACTGGTTACTTTATCCCATTATGAAATGCCGATGCACCTTGTTAATGAATATGGGGGATGGACAGATCGGCGTGTCGTAGAATTTTTTATTACTTTCTGCAAAGCGGTGTTTGAAAGATATAAAAACAAAGTGAAGCTTTGGGTTACGTTTAATGAAATTGACAGTATTGTACGTCATCCGTTTACTAGTGGCGGGATTGTTCCAAATCGTCATGACAATGTTGAACAAGCTGTTTATCAAGCATTGCATCACCAATTCGTAGCTAGTGCACTGGCAGTAAAGTACTGCCATGAAATTGTTCCTGGGTCAAAGATTGGCTGCATGCTAACTCGGCTCATGATGTATCCCCATACCTGTAGTCCCAAAGATGTTCTGGCCGCCTTTAAGGATAACCAGTTCAATTACTTCTTTACAGATGTGATGGTACGTGGAGCATACCCTAACTTTATTAAACGCTTCTTCAGTGATAAAGGTATAAATATTCATAAGGTAGAGGGTGATGATGAAATCTTAAAATCACATCTGGTCGATTTTATTTCATTTAGCTATTATATGTCATTGGTTGCCAGCGCTGAAAGCGAGGGTCTAGAGAAAGTTAGCGGAAACACTATGGGGGGCGTAAAGAACCCATACTTAGAAACCAATGCTTGGGGATGGCAAATCGACTCCATTGGTCTTCGGATTTCTCTGAACGATCTCTACAACCGGTATCAAGTTCCGCTATTTATTGTAGAGAACGGAATTGGAGCGCATGACAAAATAGAAGATGACGGAACAATTCAGGATGATTATCGAATCGCTTATTTCCAAGCTCATCTCGAGGAAATGCACGAGGCTATTCTGGATGGTGTGGAGCTCATGGGTTACACCAGTTGGGGCGTGATAGATCTTGTCAGCTATTCTTCTTCCGAAATGGAGAAAAGATATGGATTTATTTATGTTGATTTAGACAATGAAGGAAATGGGACGCTCGAAAGAAAGCGCAAAAAGAGTTTCTATTGGTATAAAGATGTAATTGCAAACAATGGATTGTAAGTTAAAGTGTTGATGTTATAAGTGCTTATATCTTTTAAGTATTAAAACTAGATTATATATATATTTGGAATATGATTTGACCTATGGTAGGATTTTTCTGTCGCGCTGAATTAAGCAATGACGTTGACGGAAAGGATAAATGATAGAGATGATCATAACACAAATATTGATATTATTTGGTTTAATGGCTATTGGGTTTATAGCAAACAAAAGAGGAATTTTAGACGAAAGTAGTAATAGGAGTTTCTCTAAGCTTATTATTAATATTGCTATCCCAGCAACGATAATCAGTTCATCGATTGGTCAGAATATGGACAACAAAATGGAAGCCATGACCGTATTCGCAGTAGCGATGGCAGTGTTTATTATAACTCCTATTTTCGGTAGATTTTTTGTGAAAAAGCTGAAAATGAACAAAACTTATGAAATCATGCTGGTGTACAGCAACCTAGGGTTTATGGGCATTCCTATTATTTCTAGTATTTATGGTGAGAGTGCTATATTTTATGTATCGATATATATGATGTTATTTAATATAAGTCTTTTTTCGTATGGGATTTCCATTATTCAGAAGGATGATGCGAGCCGTGTAGGGATTTTTAAAAATTTGATTAATCCAGGTATTATATCAGCAATCCTAGGCTTAGTCATATTTATCCTAGACATACCGGTTCCACTTCCGCTTGTTAAACTGTTAGCGACTATTGGGAGTGTCACCACACCACTGGCGATGATCGTTATTGGATCTACTCTAGCTGCAGTAAGTATAAGGGATGTTATAAAAGATAAGACGTTATATCAATTTACCTTCTTGAAAATCGTACTAATCCCAGGAGTGCTGTGGTTTATTCTTCAATTTTTTATTCACGACGCAATGATTTTGGGGATAGCCGTTATTTTAACAAGTTTGCCGACAGCCGGCAATGTGTCCATGTTATGTCTGGAATATGACGCGGATGTTGAACTGGTCACGAAGGGCATATTTATGTCTACTATTTTTTCGCTGGTGACGATTCCCGTTTTGCTATTTCTTTTTTAGATTAGCCCCTTGATGAGAGGGGTTCTTTATTATGTATGGAGTGCTTTTGCTTTGTATTCGCAAGAAACTATTAAAAAATGAAGAGATTGACTATACTTATTAAAGCTCGTCTATGTTGTAAGTGAAGGAGGAGGGCTTTAATGGATACACGCAAGTTGCGTTACTTCGTAACCATTGTGGACTCGGATCAGAATATAACAAAGGCGGCCAAGTTATTGAATTTAGCCCAACCCCCTTTAAGTCAACAGGTGAAACTGCTTGAAGAGGAGCTAGGGGTTAGTTTGTTCGAACGCCACGGGAAAAGGCTCTATTTGACACAATCGGGGGAAGTTTTATATCAGCAAGCTGTTAAGATCCTGCAATCTATAGAGGATGCACGTTGTGAAGTGATGGAGACGGCAGAGGGTCTAAGGGGGAAACTGAATATAGGGATTTACGATTTTTATTCAGGTCTGATTGCAGAGAAGATTAGGATATTCTCGAATAAGTATCCTTTGGTCACCTTTAAAATATTGGAACATGAACCCCAGCAACTGATTGGGCTGCTGAAGGACAGAACAATTGATTTAGCTTTTGTGAATTTGCCTATCCCTATGGACGATTTCTCTGTGCGAATTTTTGGGGATCATGGATTGGCGTGTGCTGTTCCGAATAATATAGGAGGGGACTTCGCAGGCCACGACGTGTCTCTGTACGAATTGAAAGATATTCCTTGGATTATTTTAAAACGGGACAGTCAAAGTGGATTGCAGCCGATCATTTTAAATGAATGCAGTAAACTGGGGATCACACCGAATATATTATGTGAAAGCAATAATGTGGAATCCGTTTTGGCTCTAGTAAATGCCGGTTTGGGTGCTGCTATATTCCCTGCATTTTTTGTTCAGCATGCGGCGAATCCTAAATATCGAATTCTAAATCTCAAAGATACCTCGCTGAAAATGGAATCGGCAGTGATCTGGATGAAAGAACGTTACTTATCCAAGCAGGCTCGCCTCTTTCTGGAATTATTTGAATAGTAACAGGATGAAAAATAGAGCTATATTATAGGATGGTTACAGGGCTTGTCGTTATTAAAACGGCAAGTCTTTTTGTTATGCACAAATATATATGTTAGATAATATCACTCATAATATGTTTTAAAATAAGATTTTTATGTTGATTATACGATTTTTGTATATGCAAACAACGATTTAAGTATTGGATAGGCAAAAATGATTCTGCTAATATACAAATATATAATATAATGTGTAAATTTATATAACACAAAATGGTATATTTGTTCATTGCATTACAGGGGGAGTGAAGAGAATCAATGAGTAGTCTTCTTAGAGTATCAAATCTTCAAGTGGTTTTTAATACGGATCATGGTGAGGTTATCTCTGTAGATCAAATCAACTTCAATGTTAATTCTGGTGAAACCGTTGGGATTGTCGGTGAATCCGGTTGTGGAAAAAGCGTGACCTCGTTGGCGATCATGAGGCTCCTCAGTAACAATGGGAAAATAACAAACGGAAATATATTTTTTGAAGATAGTGATCTTGCAGCTATGTCCGAAAGCAAAATGCAGAGAGTGAGAGGAAAAGAAATAGCAATGGTTTTTCAAGAGCCGATGACGGCCCTGAACCCGGTTTTCACGATAGGCAATCAGATGATCGAGGGTGTAAGAAATCATTTAAAAATGTCTGTTGCCGAAGCCCGGAAACATTGTATTGCAACACTTAAGGAAGTAGGAATTTCGAGAGCTGAATCCATTATGAAAGACTATCCACATGCCCTTTCTGGAGGAATGCGCCAGCGGGTAATGATCGCGATGGCGGTAAGTTGCAGTCCGAAATTAATCGTTGCAGATGAACCCACAACGGCTTTGGATGTGACGATTCAAGCGCAAATCCTAGATCTAATGAATCGGATGAAGGAACAAACTGGTGCTGCACTTATTCTAATTACTCATGACTTAGGGGTAGTTGCTGAAATGGCGGATAAAGTCATAGTCATGTATGCGGGACAAGTTGTTGAAGAAGCTGATGTCTACCAATTATTCGCAAGCCCATTACATCCCTATACTCAGGGGTTAATGCAGTCCATCCCCCATTTAGACAATCAACGGGAAACCAGATTGGAGTCCATTCCAGGCTCTGTACCCTCAATCCAAGAGATGCCAACCGGCTGCCGGTTCCAATCGCGTTGTTCTAAAGTACACGACAAATGCCAACAGGCACCGCCTTTATATGAAATCGGCACTCGAAAAGCCAGATGCTGGTTGGTGGAATCCATGATGAAGGAGACAGATGCAGATGCCAACGAATAAGAGTGCCGCTGAGGAACCTTTAATAGACGTAAAAGGATTAAAAACTTATTATCCGATCAAAAAAGGAATTGTATCAAAAACTGTTGGCCATGTGAAGGCTGTTGATGGTGTGGATTTTATGATCAATAAGGGTGAAACGCTTGGGTTGGTGGGGGAATCCGGCTGCGGCAAATCTACCGTTGGCCGATCGGTCATTCGTATGGAGCAGCTAACGGAGGGAAGTATCCACTTTCAGGGACAGGACATTACTTCCTATTCACAAAAACAGATGAGAAACATCCGTACAGGGATGCAGATGGTTTTTCAGGATCCATTCTCTTCCCTAAATCCGAGAATGACCATCGGTGATATTTTAAAAGAGCCTATCAAAGTGCATCGTCTTGTTGAACCGGATAAAGCTTCGCTTCGTGTGAATCAGCTACTGGAAATGGTCGGGTTGTCTAAATCTTATATCAATCGTTACCCTCATGAATTTTCAGGGGGACAGAGGCAAAGAATCGGTGTGGCGAGGGCGTTATCCGTAAACCCCAAATTGATCATTTGTGATGAGCCGGTATCTGCACTTGATGTATCGATCCAATCTCAAATCCTGAACTTACTAAAGGACTTACAGCAAGAATTTCACTTTTCTTATCTCTTTATAGGTCATGGCTTGGGTGCTGTTAAATATATCAGTGATCGAATTGCGGTAATGTACATGGGAAAAATTGTGGAGACCGGGAAGACAGAAGAGCTAATGGCAAATCCGAAACACCCGTATACGAAAGCATTGCTAGGAGCGTACCCCATTCCGGATCCATTAATGAGAAAAAAAGAACGGGTGATTATACAGGGAGATGTGCCGAGTCAAGTAAACCCTCCCCAAGGCTGTCGGTTCCACACTCGTTGTCCAATTGCATCTGTGGAATGTACGCAACAAGAACCTCTGCTGAAAGGTGGGGAACATGCTGTTGCCTGCTTAAAAGTAGAGGAGTTTGGAGGGTTATTGTGATAAATTACATCATTCGCAGACTATTAATCTCGGTTCCTGTCCTATTTGGAGTGACTCTAATCAATTATTTTATTATCCAGATGGCGCCAGGGAGCCCCGCTGATATGTATATCAGTCCGCAGCTTTCTGCAGAGAATATTGCTAACTTGAAAGATCAAATGGGCTTAAATGATCCTGTCTGGCTTCAATATTTCAAATGGCTTGGCCAATTATTTCAAGGTAACCTCGGTTATTCTCTAAAAACCAATGAGCCGGTGATTCAACTGATTGGAGAGCGGATCTTACCGACGCTGCTCTTGACCGGAAGTGCGCTAATCATCGGGCTACTGATCGCATTACCGCTTGGTATTATCAGTGCAATCAAACGTAATACAATCGTGGATTACTGTTCAACCGGATTTTCCTTCTTGGGCTTCTCAATCCCAACCTTTTTCTTAGGCTTAGTAGCTATATTTATTTTTGCACTACAACTCAATCTCCTGCCCAGCGGAGGAATGAAAACGTTAGGGAACAGCGGAGGAGCATGGGATATTATTAATCATTTAATCTTGCCTGCCTGTATTCTATCTATCGGAACTGCATCAACGGTGACCCGGTATGTACGCTCCAGCATGATTGAGATTCTTGGACAAGATTATATGCGTACTGCTCGTGCGAAAGGGTTGAAAGAGTTTTTTGTGATTGGAAAGCATGCTTTGCGTAATGGGCTTATTCCTATCCTTACATTAGTGGGGTTATCTGTAGGTGAGCTTTTAGGCGGGGCGGCAGTAACTGAGCAGGTATTTCAATGGCCGGGGCTAGGGCAACTCACCATTCAGTCTATCCTGTCCAGAGATTATCCGGTCATTATGGGCATCAGTATACTAGCTGCGATAGTTATGCTGGCGGCGAATTTAATAACGGATATTCTATACTCTGTTGTTGACCCGCGAATTAAATATAACTAGAGAGGAATTGGACATGTGGAAGAGGTAGCAAAAGTATCAATTAGTGTTCCTGACAATGTATTCCGGAATTCATTACGTATTTTTCGTAAACATCGCATGGCCGTGGTTGGATTTGGCTTTTTTGTAGTCATGGCGCTTATTGCTCTCCTCGCTCCATTCATTGCACCTTACAGCCAAAGTGCTTTAAGCACTAGTTTTAATGAAGGTCCGTCTATGGATCATTGGTTGGGTACGGACTCACTGGGGAGAGATGTGTTTAGCCGCTTAATCTACGCAACACGGGTCTCTCTATTAATTGGCGTCTGTTCTGTAGCTATTTTTGTAGTGGTTGGCACTATTGTGGGTTCGATAGCGGGTTTTCTTGGCGGCAAAGTAGATATGGTTATTATGAGAATTACAGATGTTTTCTTATCTTTCCCACAACTGATTATTATCCTTGTTACAGTAAGTATTCTTACCCCAAACATGGGCACGATCATTTTTGTCCTATCAGCGTTTTCTTGGGCAGGGGTAGCCAGAATCGCTAGAGGAAGTGTGCTTTCCCTGAAAGAAAGGGATTTTGTCAAGGCGGGAGTTGCTTTGGGATTAAGCCCTACGAGGATATTATTCCGGCATGTTATTCCGAACGCGCTGGGCCCTATTATTGTGAATGCGACTTTTGGTGTCGCTGGAGCGATCATGACAGAATCTGCTTTGAGTTTTCTGGGCATGGGAATACAACCACCCGCAGCCAGCTTAGGGAATATGCTCATGGATGCGCAATCGATTAGTGTTCTGCTTCATCAGCAATGGCTTTGGTTGCCGCCGGGCATTACTATATTGCTCACTGTGCTGGCTGTGAATTTTATAGGAGATGGGCTTAGAGATGCCCTTGATCCAAGAAATGCAAAATAAGAGATGTGAGAGGGAGAGATGGAGATGAGTCGTACTATTTTTAGTGTGAACGAGAAGCGTTTAATTGAAGACTTTTTTGAGATTTGCAAAGTTGATGCGCCTAGCCAATTTGAACAACCAATGGCTGATTATTTGATTGAGGCTTTGGGTCAGAAGGGTTTTACTTTTCAAATCGATGAGGCGCATAAAGAAATTGGTGGTGAATGCGGGAATCTTATCGCTTACTGGGAGGGCACGGATTCGTCCATTCCGCCGTTATTTTTCTCAGCTCATATGGATACTGTTTGGTCGACAAAAGGATTGCAGCCTGTGATCAAGGACGGAGTTATCTATTCGGATGGCACAACCATCCTTGGCGCAGATGATCGTTGTGCTATAGCTGGTTATCTTGAGGCTATTAATACCATACAAGAGAATGGAATATCTTGTGGTCCTATTGAGTTAATCCTAACTGTGAGCGAGCAGAGAGGTTTAAAAGGGGCACATGCTTTAGATATCACTAAAGTAATAAGCAAGGAAGGGTATGTTTTTGACTGTAACGGTGATGTTGGACAAATTATCTTGCAGGGAGGTAACAGCACGCGGATACACTTTGATATCGAAACGGGTGAACCCCAATCCGGACATTTTGTACTAAATCCAGAGGCTGTTAATGCTTTGGTGATCGCAGCTGATGGCCTAAAGGCGATGAAGCTGGGCATTATCAATAGCGAAACGAATGCCAACATTGGAATTTTGCGAGGGGGTGATATGACGTCAATTGTTCCCGGAACTGTAGAAATGATAGGGGAAGTTCGTTCATTCAATAGAACGGATCTGTCAGAGCAACTGAAGCGCATGAAAGAGGCGGTTGAACAGGCGGCAAAAAGTCACGGTGGTGGCGCTAAAGTGTCAATAGATGACCGCTATGTAGGCTTCAAAATTGAAGAGGATGATTTTATTGCGAAAACGGCTATTACATCTGCGGTTCAAATAGGTGTTGTGCCTGATATCACCAGAACATTAGGTGGAGCAGATACCAATGCATTAAATGAGATTGGTTTAAAGTGCATTACCCTTGGGAATGGATTTCGCCAAATCCACACGTTCCAGGAGAACGTAAGTGTATCCAATGTCGTCAATACCGCCCGTCTTACGCTAGCTATTATTCAGAACTGGTATGAATCACAGAAAAAATGATTAATGTGGGGGACATCTAATGAAAAGAGCGAAAGTACTTATCGGTTTAACAATGGTCTTATTATTATCTGCTTGTGGTACTTCTGCCAATACACAAAATAGTGAAACTGGAACGAACACGAGTGGGGCTAAGTCAACGAGTGCTGGTTCAAAAATCATTACTGTTGGAATTACCAATACCATTGCCGGTGCTAATCCGATTAACTCAATGGATGATCCATTAATTGCCGATATTATCTTTCCTCCTCTTGTATTGCCTAATGAAGAGTTGTCATTTGATATGATGCTTGCAGAAGAGGTAAATACCACAGATCATCAAAACTTCACAGTGAACTTAAGGGAAAATGCCAAATGGACTGATGGTGAAGCATTGACTGCTGATGATGTGCTTTTTTCGGCCAAGTTAATAGCAGACACAAATGTTATTGCAGCGTCCGGCCAAGGCTTTAATTTATTACAGGGTATGGACGACAAGGGGAAGTTAGAGGCCGGGGCCTCTATTGATCAAGCTGTTGAAAAATCGGATGATCATACCCTTATTTTTCATATGAAAAATGCTGTAGATACCAATTTATTTCTGGAGAAAATCGGGATCAATCTTCGGGCGGTACCGGAGCACATTTTGAAAGATGTGAATCCTGCAGAGGTTAACAAAGATCCATACATGATCAATCCAACGGTATCCTATGGTGCCTTCAGTCTTAAGGAGAATGCAAAGGATCAATATTTTGAACTGGCGGCCAATCCGGATTATTTCCTGGGTGCACCCAAAATCGATTCGCTGTTCATAAAAATATTACCTTCCGCCAATATTGTGGCCCAGCTCAAGAGCGGTGAACTGAATATGAATTACCCAAGCAAAGGGAATATAGCTCCTGAAGATTATGCAACTGTCGAAGCGATGGATAACGTGCGTGTTGTCACTGGTAAACCTTTGAGCATTCAGTCTTTATTCATGAATACCAAAAGAATTTCAGATGCCCGCGTTCGTCAAGCTATTGTGCTGGCATTTAATAGAGAACTGATTACGAAGAATCTGCTGCGTGGTTATGGCAAAGTTATTGATGCTCCATACACTTCCATTCATCCTTACTTTGACAGCGGTTTGACACTAACACCTTATGATCCTGATAAGGCTAAACAGCTCTTGCAAGAGGCGAACTATGATTTTAGTCAAACATTATCACTAGTTGTGCCTACCGGAAATAAAGTGAGAGAACAAGCTGCCGACATTTTGGCTGAGAACTTAAAGGATATTGGTGTAAAGGTCAAAGTGGATAAATTTGATTTTGTAACGGCTGCTAACAAAGCCAGCGTAGAGCATGATTTTGATCTTGCGATGTTCGGCTCAACGATTACAATCGATCCGGATATCAGTGGTACTTACGCTTCTGGTGCGCTCTACAATTTTGGTGAGTACAGTAATCCTGAAATAGATGACCTATTGAGAAAAGGTGCTGCTGAGACGGACTCGGCTAAGCGTAAAGAGATTTATTATACAATCCAACAGATTCTTGTCCGGGATATGCCTAGTGTAACCATTTATGAACAGAACACATTTAATGCTGTTTCTAAAAATGTGCTCGTGGGAGAACCGAAGGCCATTGGCATGATGAATAATGTGAATGAATGGGATATTGCTGAATAAAAGGAGGATGAATAAATGATACGCTGGAATATAAAAGACCTGCATAACGGATATCTAAATAAAGAAATCTCCCCTGTTGAAATTACTAAGCAATATCTGAAACATGCTGAAGAAATTAATCCTGAAATGAATGCCTATATAACTATTGCTGCGGAAGAGGCGCTTAGCACAGCCAAAAGCTTGGAAAAATTATTGATGAGTGGTGGAAAGATTGGAAGCTTATTCGGAGTTCCGGTCTCTATTAAAGATAATATTGATACACATGGAATTCGAACGACAGCGGGCTCGAAAATTGAACAGGATCGAATTCCTGAGCGTGATTCTATTGCCTTCAGCCGCCTCCGCAAAGAAGAAGTGGTACTCATCGGGAAAAACAACATGCATGAGTTTGCATTTGGGGTAACCTCGGAGAATCCTCATTATGGAACCGTTAAAAATCCATGGAATAAAGAACATGTAGCTGGAGGCTCCAGCGGCGGTTCGGCAGCTGCTGTGGCAGCGGGATTATCAGTTGTATCTGTAGGTTCGGACACTGGGGGATCTGTCAGAGGACCTTCCGCTTCTAATGGCGTTGTTGGCTTGAAGCCTACCAGAAACCTTATTCCGCCACAAGGGACAAAACATATTTCATGGACGCTTGATCATGTTGGACCTATTGCAGCTAATATGACGGACATGGCTATTGTAACAGGCGTGCTCTCGGATGATAAGAACTTGTCCGACCAGCTGATTGAAGATCTTCGAGGTGTAAAAGTAGGGGTTCCAACTTCCTTTTTTAATGAACAATTGGATGCTGAGCTTTATAACCTTTATACCACAGCCATCTCCCAATTCGAAAGTTTAGGTTGTGACATTGTTGAAGTTGAACTTCCAGATATCTCTGACTTTTTCGATCTTACACTAGCTATTGCCATCTCTGAGGCGGGACATATTTTTAAGCAAGTTATGTCGAATAAATCTCAAATTGCACTATTGGGAGAAGATCTAAAAGTCTATATCGAGCAAATGGGGAGTTTTCCTGCTTATCAGTATATTGGGTCCATGTTTAGACGGGATGAGTATCTTGCTGCTTTTAATGAAATGTTCGAATCTATTGATCTGCTGATCACGCCGACATTGCCAAAAACGCCTCAGAAAATTGGGGTTAAAGAAGTGCTTATTGATTCAAAAATAGAAGATATATTTCATTGTATGAATAGGTTCACCGCTGTTTTTAATATTGTCGGTTACCCGGCCCTAGCTTTGCCATGTGGTATAACAACTAAGAACCTTCCTGCCAGTGTGCAACTGATTGCAGCTCCCAATCAGGAGGGCATGCTGATGAAGGCCGGTTATACGTATGAACAAAACTTTCTTCATGAATTTTACAAGACACGTGATGCAATATGTCTAAAGACAGGGGACCTTTCTCTGAGTTTGGGGGATATTAGCAAATAAGCAGTATGAGACTTCCTTATCTTATATTAATTCTTCCATCAAAATCCCAAGGTCAGTTACACTGACCTTGGGATTTTTGATTCTTTCACATCGCATCTATAGAAGATGATCTCAAATTAATCGGCACTCTCCTCTTTGTTGTATATTTCCTCCTGATTTGTGGCCACAAATAATGTATGCTAAGAATTTAATCCGTTATTTACCTATCCGTCAGTTTCTGCCGTTCCAAACAGCAGAATACAAACTGTTCAGAAGATAACGCTTCCACGTATGATGTATTCATAACCAGCTGAGTGCTTCATCCGATACTAGTATCACAAATGAGGGAATTTAAGGTGAGAGAATATACGATTGTTAATATTTTATATACCCGCAAGAGTCCTGTGCGCATGAGTGAGCTGATTGCCGAAGTGGGGTTGTCTGAACGGACTCTCCGTGACGTAATCCGTGCACTCGACAAAACAGGAGAGGCGAATGGTTTTGGTATCCGCATGATCCGCGGCCAGGGTTATCTGCTGGAGATTGGTGATGAAGCCAAATTCAGTAGCTACCAGGAAAAAGGAATGCTGCAGCTGGATCAGGTGGATCTCGATAATAAGCAGTCACGCCAGCAGTATTTGCTATTTTATCTCTTACAGAATGATGGCTATCAGTCTATGGATAACATGGCGGAAGAAATCGGCGTCAGCCGTTCTACCATTATTTCTGATCTGAAGGAAGTAGAGCAGCGACTGGCCGCTTTCCGGCTTAGCTTGAAACGTCGGGCTCATTATGGCATGAAAATCGAGGGGGAAGAGCAAGACTTCCGCAAAGCCTTTTCTTACTTTATCTTGCAATCGGGTCATACGCTGCAGCATACGGAGGATTTTCATGCCTTCAGTCAGGACTTTGATGCTGAGCAGCTTAAGGGATTTCTACTGCAAATCCTCAAGGAAAAAGAACTGAAGATCTCAGATGTGTTTCTGGATAATATCTTGACCCATCTGTTCATTCTTCTATACCGGGTTTCCAAGCACAATTTCATTGTGGCTGGTCAAGCCTTGCAGGGAACACCTGAGCCGCTGTATCAGGATATTGCTAGGAGCATCGCAGATTTTATCTCCTCTCACTACCGGATTAAGCTTCCGGCGGATGAGATTGATTATTTGGCGCTGCACATTTCTGGCAAGACCATTATGGAGCGGATGTCGGAAGAGACCAAATCGCATCTGCGGGAGGGAATTACGGCTATTCTGGAGCGCTTAGACCGCGAGTTCCTCACTGGATTCACTCAAGATCACGAGCTGCGCGAAGCGCTTCTATTGCATATGTTCCCGCTGCTGAACCGGTTGTATTACAATCTTCAGCTCGGCAACCCATTGGTGGAGGATGTTTACAGCCAGTATGCCAATGTGTTCGTCATTTCCTTCCGCTTCGCTGAGATTGTAGAGGAGCAGTACGGGTTTCGGATGTCGCGCGATGAGGCAGGGTATGTCGCGTTGCATTTTGCCACTCATCTGGAACGGATGCAGCAGCGCAATCTGGAGAAGTTCAAGCGGATTGCCGTGATCTGCTCGACGGGAGGGGGCAGTGCCCAGTTAATCCGGCTGAAGCTGGAAGCGGTATTCCCCAAAGCGTCGGTGATCACAGCCTCCATTACGGAGGTGGAGGAGATCAGCAGCAAGCCTGTGGATCTGATTCTCTCTACTGTACCGCTGGCAACAGAGATTAAGGAAAAACCGGTGATCCATATCAAACAGCTGCTGGATGATCAAGAGATTCAGCGGATCAAAGAAATATTGTCTTTGCAGATTAATCGTACAGAACCGTCCTACAAGCTGATGGATTTCAAGGATTTGTTCCGCAGGGAGCTGTTCCATCTGTCTGGTTCGGACGAAGATTACATGGAGCTGTTAAAGCAGCGCTGCCGGGAGATCGTGGGCAATCATTATGCAGCTGACGATTTCCCTGAACAAGTGCTGCTCAGAGAGCAGAAATTCACCACCATTTACAAAAATGGGGTGGCCGGCCCGCATCCGATGCGGATGAGCGCGATCCGCGACTGTATAAGTGTTACCGTGTTGAAGAAACCGCTGATCTATGAGGGTAAGCCGGTCCAGTTGATTTTTCTGATCAATCTGGGTCCGGGGCAGTTGTTCCTGCACAAAGAGATCAGCAAGCTGCTACTGGTTCTAATGGAGAAGGAAGACAGCCGTAACCGGCTGCTAAACACGAATAGTTATGAGCAATTTATGAATGAGATAGAGAACCTACTATAAATAAAATGACGATACGGAGTGGAGAACCCATGGATTATGAACAAACGATTATGCAGATTATTGCCAGCAGCGGAGAGGCTAGAAGCCTTAGCCTAAAAGCGGTAAGAACCGCGCGCGCCGGAAACCTGGAAGAAGCGGGCGAGATGATTAAGAACGCCAAGACCAGCCTGACCAAAGCACACAAAGTGCAAACGGGGCTGATCCAGGCTGAAGGCCGGGGCGAAAAGACAGAAATTACGCTGCTGATGATTCACGCGCAGGATCATTTGATGAATGCCCTGACGGTTAGAGAACTGGCTGTGGAATTGATCGAAGAAATCAAAGAACGCAAAGCACTCGAACTAGAATTGAAAGGATCGGTGAACTAAGATGAAAAAAATATTGCTCGCCTGTGCAGGCGGATTCTCGACAAGTATGCTGGTGGAACGGATGAAAGAATCGGCACGGACACAAGGGGTTGAAGTGGTTATTGATGCAGTGGCGGAGAGTGATATCGCCGATCAAAAGCCTTTTGACATCATTATGCTTGGACCACAAATGGGACACGCCGAAGGCGATCTGGCCGCAGAATATCCGAACATTCCAGTAACTACGATCGATATGATGGACTATGGCATGATGGATGGGGACAAGGTGCTGGCTACAGCACTTGAACTGATGGAGAAGGGGGCTTAAGTCATGGCAGGCGGCGCAGAATGGAGAGCCAAGATCCAGAAAGTCAGCACGAAAATCCAAAAAAACACCTATATCAGCGCTATTTCCAACGGTCTGATGGCCTTGATGCCAATATTGATTCTGGGCGCTATTTTTTCCCTGATTAATGCACTCAAGCTTGATCCTTATCAGAATTTCCTGGAAAGCACTGGACTCAAAACTTATACTTCGATTCCGGCAACCGTAACCACCGATTTGATCGCACTCTACGCGGTGTTCTCCATCGCTTATAATTTTGCTACCCAACATAAGCAGCAAGGCTTTTCGGCAGGGATTTTGGCGCTGATGAGTTTCTTGCTAGTTACACCAAAAGGTCTGCTGGATGACGGTGTGACCAAAGCATTTGGTTACTCCTGGTTAGGCGCCAAGGGATTGTTTGTGGCAATCATCCTGGCACTGCTGGTAGGTAAGATCTATACCTTTGTATTGGAAAAGAAATTCTATATCAAAATGCCGAAGGGTGTTCCGCCCACGGTCGAGAAATCTTTTGCCGCGCTTACGCCTGGTTTTATCGTAGCGGTTCTGATGCTAGTGCTGACGGCGATTTTCGCCGCAACGAAATATGGCAATATGCACGAGTTTGTCTTCTCGATTATCCAGCTGCCACTGACTAGTCTGGGGGGTACCTGGTGGGCGATGCTGATCTGCATCTTCGTAATTCACCTGCTGTGGTTCTTTGGAGTTCACGGCACCTTGGTAGTCTATTCCGTTGTCGGCCCGATTTGGGTGGCTTTGGGACTTGAGAATCTGGACGCTTACCAAAGAGGTGTGGAAGGTACGCATATCATTGGTTCACCGTTCTTCCCGGTTTATGTACTGATCGGTGGTGCGGGGGCAACGTTAGGTCTCATTATTGCGATGTTGTTCGCCAAATCTACACGTTATAAGACACTTGGTAAACTGGCAATTATCCCAAGTCTGATCGGTGTCAATGAGCCGGTGATTTTCGGGATGCCATTGGTGCTGAATGTTCGGTTTATGATTCCGTTTATCCTGACTCCGCTGGTGAGTAGTGGTCTGGCGATTCTTCTGACGACGCTGGGTATCCTTCCTGTGCTGCACGGGATTCAGGTACCGCTGGGCATTCCGGTGCTGGTTAATGGCTGGATGAACGGGGGCTGGCGCGTAAGTGCGTTCCAGCTGGTTATGATTGGCGCAAGCTTCATGATCTACTATCCATTCTTTAAAAAAGCCGATGCCGAAGCGCTGGAGCAAGAACAGCAGGCTGAAGCTAAAGCGGCAGCAACCGCTGCCACCAATTAATAAAAGGAGGCTCAACCGATGACTTATCCATTTCCGGAAAACTTCCTGTGGGGCGGTGCGGTAGCCGCCAATCAGGTCGAAGGCGCGTATAATGAGGGCGGGAAGGGTTTGTCTACTGCTGATGTAGTCAAATATTGTCCTCCTAAGGAACGGCAGAGCCTGGAGCAGCTATTGTCCATGTCCGGTCCCCAGCTAGAAGAGGCCATACAGGATGATAATCAGGGAAATTACCCCAAACGCAGAGGGATTGATTTCTACCACCGCTACAAAGAAGATATCGCCTTGTTCGCTGAGATGGGTTTTAAGGTATTCCGTATGTCCATCTCCTGGCCACGTATTTATCCGAATGGCGATGAGCAGGTACCCAACGAGGCGGGACTGCGTTTCTACGACGATGTTTTTGATGAGTTGCGTAAATATAATATCGAGCCGCTGGTCACCATTTCCCATTATGAAATGCCTGTGCACCTAGTCACCAAATATAACGGCTGGGAATCCAGAGAACTGGTTGAACTGTTCGTCCGTTATGCGGAAACTGTGTTCACCCGTTACCGGGATAAGGTGAAGTATTGGCTGACTTTCAACGAAATCAACTGTACGCTCAAAGCGCCGTTTCTGGGCGCAGGGATTATTCTGGATGGCAAGTCAAATGAGAAGCAGGTTGCTTTTCAGGCTTTGCATCACCAGTTCGTAGCCAGTGCGCTTGCGATTAAGCGGGGCCGGGAGATCAATCCGCAGTTCCAGATCGGCTGCATGCTGGCCCGCAAGCTGCTCTACCCATATTCCTGTCATCCCGGTGATGTACTGAAAGCGCAAGCGGAGAACCAAATGGCAATGTTCTGCTCCGATGTTCAGGTTAGAGGTTATTATCCTTCTTATATCCGCCGGCATTTGGAGCAGCATGGAGTGACAATAACCATGTTGCCGGGGGACGAAGCTTTGCTGCGGGACAATCTTGTAGATTTTCTTTCCTTTAGTTACTACATGTCCTCAGTAGTCAGTGTGGATGAGAGCATCACGGCCACCACGGAAGGTAACCTGTCCTCAGGGCTGAAGAATCCCTTCCTGAAAACTTCCGATTGGGGCTGGCAGATCGATCCAAAGGGGCTGCGGTTTGTGCTCAAGGAGATGCATGACCGCTACCAGCTTCCTTTGTTCGTAGTAGAGAATGGTCTGGGTGCTGCAGATGTACTCGAACTGGATGGCACTATCCGTGATCCATACCGGATAGAGTATCTGGCACAGCATATTGAGCAGATGGCGGAAGCCATTGCCGATGGCGTGGAGCTAATGGGCTACACCAGCTGGGGCTGTATTGATCTGATCTCGGCTTCCACCTCGGAGATGCGCAAGCGGTACGGCTTCATTTATGTTGATCAGGATGATGCAGGCAATGGAACGCTGCTGCGTCTGCGTAAGGACAGCTTTTACTGGTACAAAAAGGTCATAACCTCTAACGGTGCAGATTTAAGCTATTAGTGTGGTGTTATAGTCCTTGTTCATTTTTTATGAAAACCTTGAGAAATCAAGGTTTTTTTGTTTTTTTAATAGGGAATAGAGATCGTGTGTGCTTCTTCTTATAACGAAGTTTTATCCGGGAAGGCACTTAACTTATGGGCAAGCCGCTTTTTGGCCGACTATTTTTTTAGGTATTCCGAGAAGTTCTCCTGAAAGTCCAGTGAATGAATATCTTCCCGAAGATGGTGGTGGATTAGCGGACCGATATTGGTAGTTTCCTTTTGCACCATAAGCTCAAGAATGGATTGGTGTTCGCTCCAGATTTCTTCCAGCTTGTCGGTCTTGAGCATGTGCAGTCTGCGGTACCTGAGATAATGTACATTCGACTGCTGGATCAGAGTCCACAGATACTCACGTCCAGCAAGCCTGTACAAGGACCGGTGAAACTCGTCGTCTAAATTAAGGAAAGAATCTACAGCATTCTCCTGCCCGATGACCTCTTTTTGTTTCTTAAGAATCTCCTTCAGTTCGTGCACCCCGGGTAGTAAAAGCTGTGCAGAAAGATCCTTGAGGATCTCCTTTTCCAGTGTGCAACGCAAGTATGTGATTTGTTCAACAGATTCTAGATCAATAAAGGACACAATATTACCTTTTTTCGGGTAGATATCGGTATAAGATTCCAGTGCAAGCTGCTTGAGAACATCACGCAACGGCGTACGTGAAATCTGAAACCGCTCAGACAAGGCTGTTTCACTTAGAATGGTACCTGGCTTTAACGCCAGCGTGAGGATTTCTTGCTTCAGTGTGTTTAGAATTTCAGCTTTGATTGACATTTCTGTTCCTGCTTTCAATTGTTGATGACAGATACAGTACTAGTATACATGATAAGTTCGTTCATTAAAATTATCGAGATGAAAATAGGGTGGAAATTCCTTGTTTTTATGATAAAATTCCTGATGAATTTGTGATTGACAAAGAATTGTTCTTATTCTATGATCAAGTAAATCTTGTATACAAGATAGATGAAAACGAATTCACAGGAGGGTTTATCAATGAACATGACGTGGAGATGGTACGGCGAGGGCAATGACAATATCACGCTGGATCATATTCGGCAGATTCCGGGTGTAATGGGGATTGTCTGGTCTTTGCACGAGAAAGTAGCTGGAGAAGTGTGGGAAATGGAACGGATCCAAGAAGTGGCGGATCAAATCACCAGTAAGGGTTTCAGCACGGCTGTAGTAGAAAGCGTCAACGTTCATGATGATATCAAAATCGGCTTGCCGACCCGTGATAAATATATCGATATTTATATCGACACCATTCGTAAACTCGCCAAGGTTGGCGTTAAGGTGATCTGCTATAATTTTATGCCTGTTTTCGATTGGACCCGCACAGAGCTGTATAAAGAGTTGCCTGATGGCTCGAATGCCCTCTTTTATGAAAAGGCTGCCATTACCGATAATCCGCGTGAGATGGTGGACCGGATTTTGAAGGGAGCTGGGCAGTTCACGATGCCGGGCTGGGAGCCGGAGCGGCTGGCGAAGCTAGATGAGCTGTTTGCGGCTTATGCGGATGTGACGGAAGATAAACTGTTCGACAACCTCCAGTATTTCCTGGAACGCATTATTCCAGTATGCGAGGAAGTGGACATCAAGATGGCTATTCATCCGGATGATCCGGCTTGGCCGATCTTTGGACTGCCGCGTATTATCCGCAATCGGGATATGATCCGCCGCTTTCTGGATTTGGTGGACAGCCCGTACAACGGTTTGACGTTCTGCACAGGGTCACTCGGCACGAATCCGGATAACGATCTGCCAGCGATGATCCGCGAGTTCCATGACCGTATTCATTTTGCACATATCCGTAATGTGAAGGTATTTGAGAATGGTGATTTCATTGAGGTGTCGCACCGTGGGCGTGACGGAAGCGTTGATGTGGCCGAGGTGGTCAAAGCCTATCATGAGAACGGATACATTGGTTATGTACGCCCGGATCACGGGCGTCATCTGTGGGGGGAAGAGAAGAACTGCCGCCCGGGTTATGGTTTGTATGATAGAGCTATGGGCATCATGTATTTGCTTGGTGTCTGGGATAGCTTGGACAACGTCAAGGAGGCAAAATAAATGCTGCATCTGACCAGAAGCAGTATCCAAGGGGAAAAAGCAGCTTGGAAAGCTGCTGGAGTGGAGCTTCCACAGTTCGACTATGAGCAGGTAGCAAACAATACACAGCTTAAACCGGAATGGATTCATTTCGGTGCAGGTAATATTTTCAGGGGATTCGTGGCAAATGCTCATCAGAAGCTGCTGGATAGCAGGAAGTCGGATACAGGTATTATTGCGGTGGAAACCTTTGATTTCGAAATGATTGATAAAGTCTACAAGCCCTACGACAATCTGACCCTTTTAGTGCTGATGAATGCTCGTGGTGATTTTCAGAAAAGAGTAGTCAGCAGTATTGTGGAGGGAATCGCAGCGGACAAAAACCGTGAAGCGGAGTACCGCCGATTGATCGAGGTGTTCGAGAATCCGAGCCTGCAAATGGCCAGCTTCACCATCACGGAGAAGGGATACTCGTTGACGGATCCGCATGATAAATATCTTGGCATTGTGAAAAAGGATATCGAGAGCGGACCGGAGCATCCTGTTCATGTCATGAGCATTGTAGCTTCGCTTGCTTATCGAAGATATCTGAAAGGCCAATATCCGATGACCTTTGTCAGCATGGACAACTGCTCACACAATGGCGACAAGTTGAAGAACGGTGTTGTGTCCATCGCTAAGGAATGGGCCCAAAGAGGACTTGTTGTGGAAGACTTTGTGCGCTATCTGGAAGATGAACGATTAATAACCTTTCCATTGTCCATGATCGATAAAATCACACCACGTCCTTCGGAGAGTGTACAGGCCGCGCTTCTGGAACAGGGAATTGGCGATATGGATGTAATCATTACCTCCAAAAACACATATACCGCTCCTTTCGTAAATGCCGAGATTAGCGAATACCTTGTAGTGGAGGACAACTTTACGAACGGACGTCCACCACTAGAGGAAGCCGGAATTATTTTTACGGACCGGGAGACAGTCAACAAGGTGGAGACGATGAAAGTAACGACCTGCCTTAATCCGCTGCATACGGCGCTTGCTGTTTCCGGTTGTCTGCTTGGCTACACCTTGATCGCGGATGAGATGAAGGACGATACTTTGCGGAGGTTTGTGGAGATAATCGGTTACAAAGAAGGTCTGCCCGTCGTAGTGGACCCGGGGATTCTCAGTCCAAAGCAGTTCCTGGACGAAGTCCTTACGGAGCGTTTTGCCAATCCATTTATCCCCGATACTCCACAGCGGATTGCTACAGACACTTCGCAGAAGGTGGGTATACGGTTCGGTGAAACTATTAAATCCTATATTCGACGGGAGGAGCTCGATCCAGCGCAGCTAACAGCGATTCCACTGGCTATCGCGGTGTGGTGTCGTTACTTACTTGGAGTGAATGATGCTGGAGAGGTCTTCACATTGAGTTCAGATCCGTTACTAGAAACACTGCAAGGTTACCTTCAAGGAGTTTCGCTTGGAGACCAAACCGCAAGTGTGCGCCCCATTCTTGAAGATGAGCGACTTTTTGGGGTTCCGTTGTACGCAATTGGTCTAGGCGATAAGATTGAGGTTATGTTCCAGGAAATGATGGCAGGCCCAGGAGCGGTACGGAGAACATTAGAGAACTATTTGAAGTGAAAGCTAGGTAGTTAAGTAGATTTGATTTAATATAGGAGAAAATAAAGCAAAAAAAGTCCCTAGGCAATCAATCGGGGCTTTTTTTGTATGATTTTAAAAAATCCAAACAAAGTGTGAAAAGAATCTTATATAAAATGAGAAGAACGAAAGTTAAACTAAAAACATGGCGAATAACCGGTGTTCGTCAACTGAGCGACGAATTTTGAGGGGGTTCAACACCATATTGTGGGGCGGGCAGAAAGGCCGGCTGGAGTAGAAGCGGCGAAAAGGAAGCGGGATTTATACCGTAGAATGAGGCGGATGGAGTGGTTGCGGAGACAATAGAGGCATTAATGCCCTAAAATGTTGCGGATCGAGCGGATGTGGCGAAAGGAACGGGATAAATCCCACAGAATGCAGCTGATCGGGCGAATACGGAGAAATGAGCGGTATAAATCCCGCAGAATGTACCGGATCGAGCATATACGGAGAATTCTACGGTATAAATCCCGCAGAATGTACCGGATCGAGCGAATACGGAGAAATCTACGGTATAAATCCCGCAGAATGCAGCGGATCGAGCGAATGTGGCGAAATGAACGGGATAAATCCCGCAGAAAGCAGCGTATGGAGCGGATGCGGGGAAAGGAACGGTATAAATCCCGCAGAATGCAGCGGATCGGGCGAATACGGGGAAATGAACGGGATAAATCCCGCAGAATGCGGCTGATCGGGCAAATGTGGTGAAATGAACGGGATAAATCCCGCAGAATGCAGTCGATCCGGCGAATACGGGGAAATGAACGGGATAAATCCCGTAGAAAGCAGCTGATCGAGCGAATACGGTGAAATGAGCGGTATAAATCCCGCAGAATGCAGCTGATCGAGCGAATGTGGCGAAAAGAACGGTATAAATCCCGCAGAATATATCGGATCGAGCGAATACGGAGAAATCTACGGTATAAATCCCGCAGAATGTACCGGATCGAGCATATACGGAGAATTCTACGGTATAAATCCCGTAGAATGCAGCGGATCGAGCGAATATGGTGAAATGAACGGGATAAATCCCGCAGAATGCAGTCGATCGAGCGGATGTGGCGAAATGAACGGTAAAAATCCCGCAGAATGCAGTCGATCGAGCGGATGTGGCGAAAAGAACGGTATAAATCCCGTAGAATGCAGTCGATCGGGCGGATACAGAGAAATGAACGGGATAAATCCCGCAGAATGTACCGGATCGAGCGAATGTGGCGAAATAAACGGCATAAATCCCGCAGAAAGCAAAGGATCGAGCGGACCGGTCCGGATCAATACACCTTAAAGGAGTGATTCCGCCCATTAACCGGAGAACCACTCCTTTTTTATAGCCAACTTTATAATCCAATCAACGACGACCTCCGTGATCGTTAACTGTGTAAATTGCTGAACTCGATTCGCGAGCTGAAGGACCTAGTAAACTCTTTTTCGATTATTGTTTTCATGATATTGTGATGTACTTTGAGTTGTGATTGATCGGCGTGGTCTCTAAGGAGTTCAAAGAGCGCTGCTGATTTTTTGAAGCCTGTATCATCGTCTAGCTTGATGCTTAATAATAAGATTTCTAGAATAGTGTTGATTGTATCGTACATATTCTCTTGTTTATAGTAATACATCGCCAGCAGATAAATGTAATCCTCATGGTATCTGATATTCACAATAGTCTCATGTTCTCCTATGTCATCAACATTGATTTTGAATTCCTTCAGAATCCAATCAACGGAATAATCATGTATTATCGAAGATTCTAAGATTGTAATGAGTCCCGGCAATAACTCTTCATCATCACTTTTTCTAATAAACTCAACGTATTTATGTAGGACTCCCATTTTGCCTTCCAACAGATCGATAACGTATGAATTGGCTTTTGCTATATTGCGGTAATATTCGACTTCATTAATACCCTCTTCATCTAAACCTACTATCCAGCCCAGGTCAGCATACTTCTGAATACATATTTTTGCCTCGTCAAACTTACCGGATTTTTGTAGTGCTATACCTTTTGCGCATGAGCTATATCCAAAATAATAGGGGATACTCCGTTTCAGTTTAGGACCTCTTATGAGGTTACTATTGTTTTCATATATGACGGAAATTTGTTCATGTAGCTTGTCTGCAATTTCAATCATGGCATCCCAATTTTCAAATGAAAATGATGCCTTAAGCATCTGAATCAAGGAATCCACATTCAACCCTTCCAAATCCAACTTCAATCCTATCTCCCTTTCTAGAGCATATCATGCATCGATTAAGATAATTGTATTTCATTTCTAAATTATTCATTTATTTTACATTAAATCATGTGATTTCCATCACGTTACATAAGGTTAAAAGGGTCTTTATTAATAATTTTCAAAATAGATCCAGCCCATATTATCTTCCTTAAGTTTCTATTGTTGGAGGAATAATGTTTGTTCTGTTGTTCATTTGTCCCCTTGTTTTTGGGTTATTTGTACGTAAAATGCGGAAATGTACCTATCGTGGAACTCGTTCTTCCTTTATGATCATCCCGTAAAGAAAGCGCTATCAAATAAATTTTAACCACATTTTATGAGGGGGTAAGGATGATTTGAAGCGAATGGGAAAAAAGCTGGGAATGAGCCTGTTGGTATTTATAATTGCAGCAGCGCAGTTCGGTTTCACAGGAACGAAGGGCAATGTGGCACTAGCAGCTGAGAAGAGTATGGCGCAAAAGCCCTATATGGGCTGGAGCAGTTACAGCATGCAGGTGTACGACGGTGCAGGCAACTGGACCTCGGCCGAAAGCATCAAAAAACAATCGGATGTTATGCATGAGAATTTGCAAGCCCATGGGTATGAATACATCAATATTGATGCGGGCTGGAATGGCAGCATGGATGAATACGGCAGACCGATTCCAAGTGAGACCTTATATCCTAACGGATTTCAAGAGGTCATCGACTATGTTCATAATAATGGACAGAGAATTGGAATCTATATGATTCCGGGGGTATCCATCGATGCCTATAATCAGAATCTAGAGATTTACGGAACGGGTGGCCAATGCCGTATACAGGACATTACAGCCAAACCGCTTACCATTATGGATTATTGGAATTCCTACACTTATAAAATTGATTTCACGAATCCATGTGCCCAGAAGTATGTGGATTCTATTGCGGATATGATTGGCGAGTGGGGCATTGATTTCGTCAAATTTGACAGCGTGACTCCTGGCTCGGGGATTGACAACTTGAGCCGTGATGCGCGCGGCGATGTAGAGGCATGGTCTAAGGCTTTTGACAGAAATAACATCTGGTTTGAGCTGTCCTGGGCGCTCGATCACAATTACGTGGATTTCTGGAAAAAGTATGCCAACGGTTGGCGAATTGACTGGGATGTTGAAGCTTACGATGGCAGTGGGCTGACAGCCTGGCCGAGTATTTCCCGCTTGTTCCCCAAAGCAGCACTTTGGTGGAGGGATGCAGGTCCTGGTGGCTGGAATGATTTTGATTCTCTGAACGTTGGTAACGGATCTATGGATGGTCTGACCAAAGACGAGCGGAAATCCGCGATGACATTCTGGTCAATCTCTTCCGTGCCATTGTATACAGGTAATGACATGACTAGGCTGGACAGCTATGGTCTAGAACTGCTTACCAATGATGAGGTAATTGCCGTAAATCAGGCAGGACGTCCAGGCCATCCGGTATCTATGGATACCCAGCAGCAGGTTTGGTATGCCAATAATGGAGATGGCACTTACAGCGTAGCTCTGTTCAATTTGGGCAGTCGGAGTGCGGAGGTGAAAGTCAAATGGAGTGATCTCGGCCTTGAGGGCCCGGCTTCCGTTCGCGATTTATGGAGTCACACTGAGCTGGGAGACTTTGAGAAGGAATTTAGCGGAGGGATACTTGAACCTCATGCGTCGCGGATGCTTAAAGTTACAGCATTAGGTGGCACCTCTACAGTCAATGATGATGATACAGGTATGCGCTACAGCGGGGATTGGAAGCGAAATGGTGGCAAAGAGCTGCTAGAAGGAAAGCAAGATTTGAGCATTACGATCAAGGATTCCTCGTCTGCTCCGTCGATGGCTTCACAATCGGATGTTACGAACTATGGGACTGACCCGTCTGAGAATTCGTCTGCTGCGAACAAGGCAACGGTCACTAATGTAGTATACATTAATGATAATGACAGCGGCATTAAATATAATGGCGCATGGCAGGTAAGCTCATCTAGAGGATTGGGTGATTATAAAGACGATGTGCATTATGCCGAGAAGAACGGTGATTCCTTTGAGTACACCTTTACGGGCACTGGCATTGACCTGCTGACCGAAAAGCATGAATCTCAGGGAGATATGATTATTACGCTGGACCATGAGGCTGCACAGACCGTTAGTGCTTATAAAACGGGATCAAGAGAGGTACAGCAAAATCTGTACAGTGTCTCGGGACTTGCTAACGGCTCTCACACACTTAAAGTGGTCAAAAGCTCAGGTGATTTTATGCTGCTTGACGCGTTTAAGGTGACTACAGAAACTCCAGCAGGAGGACAGAATAGTACCATTACTCCGACATCTGCTAGATTCGACCAAGCAACAGAACAACAAGAGGATGTTACTGTCACCCTGAATTTGAATGGTAATACACTGAGCTGTATTGAAAATAATGGCGAGGCACTTTCGGAAGACGATTTTACGGTGACGAATGACAAATTGACCATCCATAAGCAATACCTTGCGCAGCAGCCGGCAGGCACAACCGACTTGATTTTCATTTTTAACGCTGGTGATCCACAGACCCTGTCGATACAAATTAGCGATTCTACAGGCATTCGTTATGTGATGATTAATAACGATGATTCGACAGTTAAGTACAATGGCACTTGGAACCGCAGCAGTGGCAGAGGATTGGGCGACTATAAAGACGATGTGCAATATACGGAGCAGAATGGTGATTCTTTTGAATATACCTTCAGAGGAACGGGGATTCAGCTGTTCACAGAGGTAGATGAGTCACAGGGTGATATGGATATTTATGTTGACGATCAATTTAAGGAAACAGTCAGTGCCTATCATCATGGACAAATGTCACTTCAGAACCTTTACAGCATTTCTGGCTTACCGGATGGTATGCACACGCTCAAGGTTGTGAAGAAATCAGGCAGATTTATGCTTCTTGATATGTTCAAGGTAGAAATTCCGAATATGATTAATCCGATCGCTGCCAGCTTTGATAAAGCTGCTTCCGCTCAGGAAGATATTGAGGTGACATTACTGCAGCAAGCGGAAAGCTTTGCCGGCATTACTAACGGATCATATGATCTGGTTCTGGGGACTGATTATTCAGTAGCAGGTAACCGTGTTACACTGAATAAATCTTATCTTGCTGCACAGCCAGTGGGCACGCTGAACCTTAAGTTTACTGTAGGGGGAGATTATCTTAATGATGTTCACTCTACATCAGTGGACGGTGATTCCTTTGAATATACCTTCAAGGGTAACGGAATCAGCCTGATTACACCTATTGGTCCAGAGCAAGGTGATATGGATATTTATGTGGATGGACAACGGGTCCAAACCGTGAATGCGTATAGTCAGAGCCGCCTGAGCCGTCAGGAAATTTATAGTATTTCGGGATTGGAAGGCGGGATACACACGCTTAAAGCTGTGAAGAAATCTGGTGATTTCATGCTGACGGATCAATTGAAATTCACAGTTTCAACGAGTCCTGCTGTATCTCCAACACCAACGCCAAGTCCGACACCGACACCAACGCCAAGTCCGACACCAACATCAACACTAACATCAACGGATTCGGGTGGCTCGTACATTCCAGCTAAGCCTTCTTCCACACCTGCCTTGACTCCGACGCCAACTCCGGCAACTGGAAACGAGGATGGATCTGCAGGGAATGGCGAGTCTAATACGATCCGTCATACAGCATATATCAAAGGTTATCCGGGTGGGTTCTTCCAGCCGGAGCACGAAATTACGCGTGCTGAGATGGCAACGATTCTTGCCAATGTTTCTGAGAAGGGGGCTACTGGAGCAGGTGTCGTGTTCAGTGATGTGCCTTCTGGTTACTGGGGTGCTGATGCCATAACTAAAGTAGCGAAGATGGGACTAATAAAGGGTTACAGCGATGGCACCTTTAAGCCTAATCAAATGTTGACGCGTGCAGAAATGGCCACTCTGGTGACCCTGCTTAGAACGGATTCGACGCAGAAGGGTTCCGGTTTCTCTGACATCAATGGACATTGGGCACAGGCGGCGATTTTGCAAGCCCAAGGTACTGGCATTTTCACTGGTTATAATGACGGGACTTTCCGTCCTAATGCCAAGCTTACTCGTGCCGAAGCTGTTGTGGCTATGAATAGAGCTTTAGGCAGAGGTCCCCTAATCAATGTAACGAATCCACAGTGGGCAGATGTTCCGGCAACACATTGGGCCTTCGGCGACATTGAAGAAGCTTCGACGGATCATGTCTTTACATCTGGATCAGAGGCCAGAGATCAGAAGAAGAACTGATTGTCTAGCCAAAGCAATGATGAAGGGGGCCGTTATTGGCCCCTTTTTTCTAAATGACAGGAGGGCCATGTAAGGGTCACACATCGAAACAGCTGACGCACTATAGATAAAATATCGGAATTGCCGATAAAAGGCAGTGATAACGGCGTAGATCGCTGTTTTTTTTCCATTTCTGAAGAGGTGCAGGAGGGTGAAGTGAGTTCGAACCCTTGACTATGAAGCAAAATGTTTTAATCTATGGTAATGATAGCGCTATCGAAATGTCATATTGAGGGAGGCTAACTACGCTGAAATATTCCAATATCTTTCGTAAATTTCTAATCTCTTATGTGGTCATTTTGGTCATACCCAGCATTGGCGGGTACATGTCCTATCTAACCTCAATCTCCGTGACACAGTCCATCTCGATTGAGAATGGAGTCACTCAGCTTCAGAAAAGTCAGGAGATATTGGAGCGCCGTATGGCGGAGGTTGAAGGCTTTACCAGGCAATTGGCGGTCAACCAGGAGCTAAATGTTCTTATGAATGAAAGTGAAAATGAGACGAATGTGTATGGGATTTGGAAAACGATGCGGAATGTTTTGACTTTCGGCCAGACTAATGATTTTTTGCAAAACTATTATATTTACCTCGCTAACTATAATCTTATCCTAACCCCAGGTTCGACCTATCGTCCGGAGCATTACTACTCTAATTTCAACTATAAGGGTCTTTCGTTACAGGATTGGAGAAAAGAAGTGCTTGAGACAACCCACCGCAGCGAGATCAAGCCACTTAGTGATTTTGTCAGCAGGGGGATGCAAACCTCGGTTATTACCTATATGCAGTCACTCCCCTTGGATAGCTTTAATGATTCCTCGCCGGCTGTCGCAGTCGTGATTATTGATGAAAAAAATATTTCCAGCTTGCTCTCAGGCCTGACCGAGCGATACGGGGGCTGGGTGCATATTAGTGACGCTAAAGGGAATACGATTGTTTTGCAAGGAAGCGATGAGCAGAAAATGGCCAAAATGCTCGACGATCCAGCTTTTGATAAGAATAAGGTCAGTCAGTTCTACAAGGATGATCTGGTGGTTACTACCCGTTCCGATTCCAATGGCTGGGTGTATCAGACCGGGATTCCTCAAGATATTTTGATGGAGAATGCTAACAAGATCAAAAGAATCTCCATACAAATTACAGGAGGCACTCTAATTATCGGTTTGATTGCCGGACTGATATTAGCTTACCGTAACAGCGGCCAATCAATCGTATGCTCAGCGTCATGAAGGAGCAATTCGGTAAAGAAGAAGCCTCGGAGAGGAATGAATTTGACTTTTTGAGCGGAAATATTGCCGATATGATTACAAAAAATAAGCTGCTCGAGTCCGAGCTTAACCGCCAGCTTCCTCTGGTCCGAGATGCCTTCCTGAAACGGCTGATTGCCGGTGAATTCAAGACGCGGGATGAAATTATCTCTGCAGCCAAGCAGGCGGATATCAGCATGAATCAGGATACTGGCTACGTAGGAATTGTTCAAATTAACGGTTATGCGGGTATGGACAGTGTTGAAATTCTGAACGAGCTGAGCGCTTCCCGGCTGCTGCTGAAACAGACCTTGGCTGATCTTGGCGTGGATGTCTTGATGACGGATATGGGCTCTGATAAAGTTGTAACGCTGTTCTTTTCTAGGGAAAAAGGAGCTGACAAGGAACAGGAAGCAGCGAATATCACCCAGACGATGGAGGAGCTCGCTCAAAATGTCTTTAATGAGTACCGCATTACCATTCTGGCGGGCTTCGGGGATCTATTCACAGAGGTAACGGAGGTTAGCCTTTCGTATGATCAAGCGAAGCAGGCGCTGGAATATGCAGTTTACATGAATAAGAAAGGAATTATCTGGAGTAGTGAAGCTCAGATCGAGAATACAACTTATTATTATCCGCTGGATTCGGAGCAACGGTTAATCAGCACGATTCGAGCCGGAGAGCTAGAAGAAGCCGAACGGATTGTGCGTGCGATTATCGCCCAGAATATGGAGCAGCGAGAATTATCCATCGAAATGAAGCACCAGCTTGTCGGGGAAATGAAGGGGACTTTTCTCAAGCTATTGGATCAAAAGGCATTTACCGAATATTCAGAGATCGAGAGTGTCAAACGGCGGGTCATAGACATTGGCTCATCAGAGTCGCTTGAGACGATCCAGAACGAATTTTTTGACATTATGGAAGAGCTGTGCGGACTCATTGCGAATAAAAAGAAAGATATTCATATTCAGATCATCAAGCAGATTAAGGACTACACAGCAAAAAACTATTCGGATACGGAATTGACCCTCTACCGGGTGGCGGAACAGGTGGAGCGGCCGGAAAAATACATTTCCCAGCTGTTTAAAGAGGTAACGGGTGTCAACTTCTCCGACCATTTGATAAAAGTCAGAATGGATCAAGCCATTATCCTGCTCAAAGAGAATGGATTAACGGTGGATGAGATTGCCGTGCGGGTGGGCTACAACAGTTCACATTCCTTCAGACGCGCATTTAAAAGGTTGATGGGTGTCTCCCCGAGTACCTATAGACAATCTGTGGATGAATAAAAAAATATGCCATAACATACGGCTGCACTGTCCACTTTGGACGATGCAGTCTTTTTTCTGATTTCAACCCTGCAATTCGGAAAAATGGCTGTTCTACTGCTATTTTGTGCTCCTCAGATAAGGCGATTTGTACGCTGAAGTCCCCAAGTGTACCTTTCTTTTGGAGATAAAAGTCATCTATGATCAATCCGTAGAAAGCGCTATCAAAAATCACAGACATCTGCTTAGGGGGAATTGTTCTGGAGAAAGAAATAGTATTACATCGCAAGTCGTTGCCGAAAAGCAAAGGCCCCGCATTCTTACAAAATGCTCGCAAAAGCATAAAAAAGCACTGGCAGTTACATCTGCTTGTGATTCCGCCTTTGCTGTTTTTTATCATCTTCAAGTATTATCCGATGCTGAACACTGTCCTAGCCTTTAAGGACTATAACGTCATAAAAGGGATATGGGGAAGTCCATGGGTCGGATTTAAAAACTTCCAGCTCTTCTTTGAGAATCCGCAGTTTTGGACGCTGCTCAAGAATACTATTATGCTTAGTGGCTATCAGTTGCTGGCGGGTTTTCCAATCCCGATTATTCTTGCGCTCATGATTAATGAGGTACGGGGAGGAAGGTTTAAGAAATTCGTTCAGCTTGTATCGTTTGCTCCTTATTTCATCTCGACGGTTGTCATGGTGTCAATCGTTATGCTATTTCTGGCCCCACGGCTCGGTTTTGCCAACATTGCACTCAACTTCTTCGGACTGGATTCTATTAACTTCCTAGGTGAACCCGGCATGTTCCGTTCGATTTATGTGTGGTCTGATATTTGGCAGACAGCGGGCTACAGTGCAGTCGTATATTTGGCAGCGCTTGCAGGGATAGATCCAACACTTTATGAAGCTGCCAAAGTTGATGGAGCCTCGCGGTTTCAAAAAATCCGTCACGTCGATTTGCCAGGGATTGTGCCAACTATTGTTATCATTTTGATTCTGAATGTAGGGAATGTAATGGCGATCGGCTTTGAAAAAGTCTACCTGCTACAGAACCCGCTTAACCTCGTTAATTCTGAGATCATTGCCACTTATGTCTACCGGGTCGGTCTGTTGAATGCCAATTACAGCTTTGCAACTGCGGTGGGCCTGTTCAACTCCATCATCAACCTGGTTCTCTTATTTACAGTAAACGGTCTGGCGAAAAGAATCACGAAGAATAGCATCTGGTAGGAAAGGAGCTTATCTATGGCAGCAGCAGTTCAAAAAAAGATTAAAGAATCCGTCGGCGACAAAGCGTTCCTGATCACAATCTATATTGTGCTCACTCTTGTGGTAATCGCTGTACTTTATCCGCTTATTTTTATCATCAGCAGCTCAATCAGTAGTCCGGCAGCCGTGACCTCTGGTCGTGTCTGGCTCTGGCCTGTGGATATATCTTTCAAAGGTTTTAAAGTATTGCTGAATACGCCTGAGATTATCACTGGTTATGGAAACTCAATTTTCTACACCGCAGCGGGAACGCTGATTAGTATAACTTTAACGGTTATGATTGCTTATCCACTGTCTCGAAAAGGTTTTTTCGGACGAAATACACTGATGATGATCATTACCTTCACCATGATCTTCAGTGGGGGGCTAATTCCCACCTATTTGGTTGTGAAGGAGATGCATCTGATCGACACTCGCTGGGCGCTGTTGATTCCGAACGCCATTTGGGTCTGGCAGGTCATTATTGCCCGCTCCTTCTTTCAATCCTCGATTCCGGAGGAGCTTTTGGAAGCTAGTGAAATCGACGGCTGTAGTGATATGAGATTCATCTGGAGCGTGGTACTCCCGTTATCCAAACCGATTCTCGCAGTGTTGGTGCTTATGTACGCGGTAGGTCAATGGAATGCCTATTTCGATGCGTTGATTTATCTGAAATCAGCAGATTTGTTCCCCTTACAGCTTGTCCTGCGAAGCATCATCATTCAGAACAACAGCGCTGGTGGGGCTATGGACGTGGGGAAACTGGTCGAGAAACAACAGCTTTCCGAGCTGCTGAAGTATTCCTTAATTGTGATTGCCACCTTGCCGGTACTTGTTATCTATCCTTTCGTACAGCGTTATTTTGTACAGGGGATGCTTGTTGGTTCCGTCAAGGGTTGATCTTAGGAATCTCTTTTTTTGGAAAGGAGGTATGCCCGGAGTACACACTTAAGGTATCATCGTATCACCTGCTAAATTACAAAAGGGAGTGATAATATTTGAAGAAGCAAAGCTTGATAACTTTACTAATTCTGGTCATGGCATTTACGGTTGTAATTAGCGGATGTGCAAATAAAAATACAGGTAACGCATCCAGCACGCAGCAGGGCTCTGGTTCGGGTTCGTCTGGCAAGCCGGTTGAGATCAGCGTGTTCTCAGTTCAGGAATCCGGCATCGACCTTTCGACCAATAAATTCACAAAACATGTAGAAGAGAAATTTAATTTCAAATTCAACTGGCAGATCAATCCATCGGATGGTGCTCAGGAAAAACGCCAGATCTCACTGGCGAGTGGCGACTATCCAGATGCCTACCTGCTTACTCACTATATTGATCAATTCTCACAGGCCGATCTACTGAAATACGGCAAGCAAGGTGTACTCATTCCGCTAAATGATCTGATTGATAAATATGCTCCTAATATTAAAGCAGCCATGGAAAAGAACTCTGACCTAAGAACGTTTAATACTGCACCTGATGGCAACATTTACGGACTTGTAGCTTATACAGAATGTTTCCACTGTTCCTATCCTAGCAAAATGTGGCTGAATACTGAGTGGATGAAAAAGCTTAACTTGGAGATGCCGAAGACCACTGAGGAATTTAAAAATGTACTGAAAGCCTTTAAAACGCAAGACCCGAACGGCAACGGCAAAGCGGATGAAGTGCCGCTAAGCGGTTCCATCGAGGAGTTCGGCGTACGGATCGTTCCTTTTTTGATGAACGCATTTGTTTATGATGATGATCGTAATTACCTGAACATGAAGGATGGAAAGGTGCAATCTGCTGCCATTACTCCGGAGTGGAAAGAAGGATTGACCTATATTAAATCCCTGTTTGACGAAGGGTTAATTGATCCGGGTGCCTTTACACAAAACGCGGAAGCTTTTAAGAAAATCGGTGAAAATGCTGATGCAGAAATTCTAGGTGTCGGTGCAGGTATGCACCCAGCGATCTTCGTAAACATCGACCCGGGGAATACCCGCTCAGCACATTACAACCCGCTTCCTCCGATTTCGGGACCTTCAGGAATTTCTTATGCGACTCATGATGGAGGCGGCGTAGTCCCGGGTGCAAAATTCGTGATCACAAACAAAGCAAGTGAAGAAGCGCAAATTACACTGATCAAGATGGTGGATTATATGTTCACACCAGAAGGCCAAACGAATGGCGCAGCTGGCCTGAAGGGAACCGATTGGACCGATCCGGTTGAAGGCGATGTGGCGTTGGGTAAAGATGTTAAACCGATGATCAAATTAATTCCAGGTGAAGAAGGCGCAGCACCACGTAATGCGGGCTGGAGTGGTATGGCTCACTTCTATGAGCCTAAAGAATACCGTGATACTTACGTTCAAGGTACCGACATCTTTGCTTCTGATGGTTACGAACGTAGATTGTATGATGCGACTCTGCTATACGAAGGTCATGAACCTAAAGAGTTGTTCCCTATCTGGTCGATCTGGATTGATCCAAGTGAGATTGATGAAGCCAGCTTGCTGCAGACAAATTTGAAAAATTACATCGAACAAAATGAGCTGCAATTCATCACAGGCAACAAGGATCTGAACAAGGACTGGGACGCTTATGTAAAGGGATTGCAGAACTTGAAGCTTGACCGTTATCTCGAAATTTTACAAAAGGCTTATGATACTTCAAAAAAATAAGTATTGAAATCAGAATCAGGTGCTGTATGATAGACCCCGCACCTGATTTCTTGATTTCAAGGAGAAAATATGGTTTTTTATGGATGGAGGTTGAGTTATGACAGACGAGAAACATTGCAATCATTCATTTGTAGTTCCGCGCCGTGGACTACCTCAAATTAACGGCAGGCTTACGGAAAAAGGGACTGTGACCGTTGCCTTTTTAGGCGGCTCAATTACGGAGGGGGCAGGTGCTTCCGAAGCAGACACATATAGCTGGAGAGCGCTCATCGGTAAGTATCTTCAGGAACGGTTTGCGGATCAGGAGTTCCGCTTCATCAACGCAGGAGTGGGAGGAACGAACTCAACTTTAGGTGCTCATCGATTACAGGAGCATGTCCTGCAGCAGGGCACAATTGATTTGTTATTCGTTGAATTTAGCGTCAATGACGGCAGTGACCGGGAAGAATCCATTAGAGGGATGGAGGGCATTGTCCGCCAATGCAGACGGTTGTCACCGGGCACTGATATTTGCTTTTTGTATACGGCAGCAGAGAAGAATCTCTCCGGGAGCAATCCCTTTAATATCGCTGTCCATGAAGAAGTAGCTGAGCATTATAAGCTTCCCTCTGTTAATTTTGCAGCTAGAGTCTATGCGCAGCTAGAGGCGGGACAAATGGAGTGGACTAAGCTGGCACCGGATGGATATCATCCCAATGATGACGGTCATGCGCTGTATGCTTCTTTTTTGCGAGAGTATCTGGAGACAGCGCTTGTTCCTGGCAAGACGAATTTGAGCAGCGAAAGCTCTTTAGATATTCCACCCTTAGCGGAGCAAAATTATGAATATGGCAGTCTGCTTGATTTCCGCGCGGCTGATCATGTGAACGGTTACGAACTTCGCGAACTGTCTGCAGGAGATCCGCTGATGAACTGGCGTTTTGGAACAGAGCATCTGTATACCCATAGCAAGGAGGCTATGTTTTCTTTTACCGTAACCGGGCAAAGCGCAGGCTTGATGCTGCTCTACGGACCGGACAGCGGGATTTTTGAATATTCGCTTAATGACAGTTCTTATAAAGCTGTGAACTTATTCGATGAATGGTGTCCGCTTGCCTTTCGGCCTATTATCGCCATGTTTCCGATCCGGGAACAACGTCAAGAACTGCGGGTTACAGTACGCATTACGGGGCTGAAGGACGAACAGAGTAAAGGTACCAGCCTGCGTATTCTGAAACTGCTGCACAATTGATTATTTTAAGTGGAGATATTATACTGCCAAATATTAAGCGTTTACAAAAAAAGAAAGGCGGTGCCGATGATCACTTCTGCCGAGAACAATGCCTTAACTACTCCTACTGTAATCCGCCTGACGGATTATGGAGTACTGCCGGATTCTGGTTTAGACGCGCAGCCAGCCATGGTTCGGGCTATTCAGGCTGTCGCTGAAATTCCCGGCCCGGGACTACTGGATTGCCGAAGGGCTGCTATCATTTCTATCCGGACGAGGCCATCCGGAAACCTTATTTTATCTCGAATACTGCCAGCGAGGAAGAGAACCGGGATGTCACTAATCCAAGTTTGAGAGTATTGATGCGTTGGCCCTTAGTAACAAGAGCACCTGCGGACTGGTCTTTAAGTGCAATGGAATTCCGGCAGGCAGTGGTGAGGCTTGATGATGCGATTGAATTAAATGCCTGCAGTGAGGTTGAAATTGCTGATAATTTATTAAATGACAGATGGTGAGGAGAGCGCGTATGAAACTTCAATATGACAAGCCAGCATATGTATGGACGGAAGGACTTCCAATTGGGAATGGACGTCTGGGCGGTATGATCTTCGGTGGTGTGGAACAGGAGAAAATTAGTCTGAACGAGGATACGCTTTGGTCAGGATACCCAAAAGAGGGTAACAATCCCGGTGCTAAAAACGTTCTGCCAAAGGTGCGACAGCTGATTCAAGAAGGCCGCTATGTTGAGGCGGACACGCTGACCAGAGAAATGATGGGGCCGTATACTCAATCTTATTTACCTTTTGGTGATCTATTGCTTCGTTTTGAGCATGGCAACGTCTATCATTCTTATCAGCGTACACTGGATGTGGAAAATGCGCTGCATCGCATTGAATATCAGATTGGCAATGTTACTTATACCCGTGAGATGTTCGCTTCTCATCCTGATCAGTTGCTTGTACTTCGTTTGACCGCAAGTGTGCCAGGCGCATTGAATGTGCATGCTACGCTGGAAAGTCCGCTCCGGCACAACCTTTATTCGCAAGGTGAGAGCTATGTTCTATCGGGAACGGCACCGGAGCATGTAGATCCAAGCTATTTCGGGAGCGACAATCCCATCCGATACGGTGAATCAGGCAGCAGCAAGGGAATGGCTTTCGAAGGACAACTCTCCGTGACGGCGGATGACGGCCAAGTAACGGTTGATGGCAGTGGGATTCATTTGCTGGGTGCGACAGCGGCAACCTTTTATTTCAGTGCGGCTACAGGCTTTAACGGGTATGACCTAATCCCGGGAGTTCAAGGAAAAGATGCCTCCACCATTGCAGCTTCTTTCTTGGCAGATGCTCAAGGCAAGTCTTATACCAGCCTGCTTCAAGCGCATATCACCGATTACCGGGTACTTTTCGATCGGGTGAAGCTTCGGCTGGGCAAGCCGCTGGCGCCGGAAGGAATGTCAACCGAGCAGCGGATTACGACTTACTCCGCGCAAGATCCGGGTCTAGTTGAGCTGCTGTTCCATTTCGGACGTTATTTGCTGATCGCAAGCTCGCGCCCCGGAACGCAGGCTGCCAATCTTCAGGGAATATGGAATGCCTCTACTCGTCCGCCTTGGAGCAGTAACTATACACTGAATATCAATACAGAAATGAACTATTGGCCCGCTGAGATTTGCAATCTGGCAGAATGTCATGAGCCACTTTTGGATTTCGTCGGCAATCTGGCGAAGAGAGGGGCGGATACCGCTCGGACCAACTATGGCACCCGGGGCTGGGTAGCTCATCATAACTCGGATCTTTGGGCACACACTGCACCGGTAGGTGATTATGGCGATGGAGATCCAAGCTGGGCTTATTGGCCAATGGGGGGTATCTGGCTGACTCAGCATCTTTGGGAACATTATGCTTTTGGCGGAGACACTGAATACTTGCGGGCTTCGGCTTATCCTGTCATGAAAGAGGCGGCTCTGTTCGCATTGGATTGGCTAATTGACGATGGCAAAGGCAATCTTGTGACCTCCCCGTCCACTTCACCAGAGCATAAATTCCGGATAGCGGAAGGTGTGGCTGCGGTCAGCCCGGGTGCCACAATGGATATATCGCTGATCTGGGAGTTGTTCACGAACTGTATCGAGGCATCTGTGATTCTTGGAACGGATGAAGCTTTGCGTGAAGAGCTGAAAAGTACCCGTGAGCGTCTATTGCCACTACAGGTTGGCAAGTACGGGCAACTGCAGGAATGGTCCTCTGATTTTGAGGATGAGGACATGTACCACAGACATACCTCGCATCTGGTTGGTATTTATCCGGGCCGCCAGTTGTCAGAAGAAGAGACCCCTGAGCTATTTGCTGCGGCAAGAACCTCGCTGGAGCGGCGCGGGGATGAAAGCACAGGCTGGAGTCTGGGCTGGAGAGTCGCTTTATGGAGCCGCTTCCGGGATGGAAACCGTTCCCTGCGTCTGCTCTCCAACATGCTGCGGCTGGTGAAGGACGGGGAGTCGGAGCAGTATAATCACGGCGGAGTTTATGCCAATCTGCTCGGCGCGCATCCGCCGTTCCAGATTGATGGCAACTTCGCAGCCTCCGCCGGGATTGCCGAAATGCTGCTGCAATCTCACCGCGGCTATCTCGAACTACTGCCTGCATTGCCAAATGAATGGCAGGAGGGAAGCGTTGCAGGTTTACGTGCCCGCGGTGGCTTTGAAGTCAGCATTCAGTGGGACAACGGCAAGCTAGTGGAAGCGCAGATCACTTCCCTGCTGGGCACAGAATGTGTGATCCGCATGGATACTCCACTTAAGGTAACCTGTGGCAGCCACGATTTACAGTGTGAACATTCTGCCGAAGGAAGGGTAAGCTTCGCTACAACCGCGGGACAATCCTACAAGCTTATCATTGGTGATCAGCAATAATCTGTTTTATAAGCGTATGAACAGCAGTAGGACCTGAACGTCTGGTCCTGCTGCTGTTTTTTGTATTGCTGCATGAATCTTCAGGACCAGCAGTGTTTAGGTAAGATGTGTTAGATCGCGGTATGGATCGGAAGATCGTTGTATAGAAAACGCTTTATCCGCTCTTTATAATGAGGTCATACTTGGGGGATACAGCTACTGAGACTACCGCCTTCAAGGTCCAAAATGCAGCAACAAGGAGGCAAATTATGCTAACTGACAGTAATACAACCGTAAACGTGAATACAGACACAACGTCTCTTATCCGTGTAACCAATGGCCTGGTGAATCTGGAGATTGATCTCGGAACAGGTGAGTCATCCGTTGTCGGCGGGACTTTTGCACATGTAAAGGGGATTCGCAGCGCCTTTCGCTGGCAGGGCCGGGAATATAATACTGAGCACTATCAGAGCCACGTGCTGAAGTTGCAGGAAGAGGTTGTTCGTGAAGGTTTTGGCAAAGGTGTTCATCTAGTGATTGTGCATGAAACATCCCTGCTGCCACAGCTGGAGCAGCATTTTTATATTTATGAGTCGTCCTCATATGTGCTGATGCAAAGTGCGATCGCAAGCGATGAGGATATCAAAGCGAACCGCATGGCGGTCATTCAGAGCAAATCGGTATCACTCGGCGGCGAGTCAGGTCAACCGGATGAACCAAGCATCCTGCGTGTGCCTTACGACAACGATAAATGGGTCAGATATACAGTGGTGAAGCCACCTATGGATACAGAGAGCTACGAGGTAACAGCAGTGTTCGCGCCGGATAGCCGGCGAGGGATTATCATGGGTTCCATAACTCATAAGGTGTGGAAAACGGGTATCCGTATCAAAAGCGAGCGAAGCGGCCAGATCGAGGAGCTGGATCTTTACGGTGGGGCTGTGAGTGAATTAACCCGCGACTTTCAGCCGCACGGTTATGTAAAAGGCAAAAGAGTGGAGTCACCGCTCGTATTCGTAGGTTTTTATGACGATTACAGAGAAGGTCTTGAAGCTTACGGCCGGGCCAATACATGGATTGAAGCTCCGCTGGCTTGGGAGGGTGGCGTTCCTGTTGGCTGGAATAGCTGGTCTGCCGCAATGGCTGAACTCGATTATGATTTGTATACGTCGACCAGTGAGTTTTTGAAAAAAGAAGTGCAGCCGTTAGGATTCCAGAATGAGGATACGCTGTACATCAACTTTGACGCTTTTTGGGATAATTTCACAGCAGAAGAGATGAAAAATGCACTTGAGCTAGTGCGGAAGAATGGTCATAGACCGGGAACCTACTGGACCCCTTTCGCTTTCTGGGGAAGTCCTTCTCAGTTCGGAGATGTCGTGGAGGGTACGAACGGTAAATACACCTATGGCGATATCCTGCTTCGGGACAGCGAAGGAGAGATTCTGCCGGATGTTGATGGAGGGCTAGCCATTGACCCCACACATCCGGGGAACCTGCAAAGAATGGATTGGTATACAAATAAATTCATCTCGGAAGGATTCGAGTATATCAAGCTGGATTTCTTAGCACATGGCGCACTGGAAGGGCAGCATCACAATCCGGAGATTACGACGGGCATTGCGGCGTATCACTACGGTATGTCCTACTTGCAGAACAAGCTGTCTCTAGAGGTAATTGGTCGACCGTTCTTTATTAATCTGTCCATCGCACCGTTGTTCCCTTATGCATTTGCACATAGCCGGCGTGTCTCTTGTGATGTTTTTGGCACGCTGCAGGATACAGAATACATGCTCAACTCTTTAACCCATGGCTGGTGGATGAGCGATTCATTGTACCGTTACAATGATCCTGACCATTCCGTACTGTACAAGAGCCATAACCAGGAAGCCACGGGCTGGCATGAAGGTCGCAGCCGGCTAACCGCTTCGGTGATCGCGGGAACGGTGCTGCTGCTAGGGGATGACTTCCGAAAAGAGGAAGCCGCCGCCCGGGCCAAAGCTTGGCTGAGCAATAAGGACATTATGGATGTTGCTCGTCTTGGCAAAACCTTCAGACCGATAGAAGGGGACCTCGGCAAGCAATCCTGTGATACTTTTGTGCTCGAATCTGCAGAAGAAAATGCTTTTTATATAGCCGTCTTCAATTACGATGCCGTGAAATCCACTCCTAGATCTATCTCATTAGAACGTGCAGGGCTGAATGCTCAAGGTGCTTACCAGCTGCTGGACCTATGGGAAGGTGTAAAAGGGGAAACCTCAGGAGAGCTGGAAGTTACGCTTGAACCCGCAGAATCTAAAATCTTCAAATTGACAGCAAAATAAAAAAGAATACGCGCCCTCTGCTTCTTGCGGATAGCGCGTATTTTTTTTATAACCTATATTTGTATTCGGCTTAGCGGATTAAGGCGGTATTGTGTGGGATTTATGCCGTAACAGGCACTGAAATGTCTGGAAAAGGGATGGATCGAAGGATAGCCTAATTTCTCAGCAATGGCAGTAACACTTAGCTCGCTCTCCAGAAGCAGACCTGCCGCCCGTCGCATAACGAGATTATGATGATAAGCGCGCGGCGTCATCCCGGTTTCTCGCAGAAACAGCTCATGAAAATAGGTTCGCTTGAGTCCGCAGAGATGTGCCCAGTCTTCGATAGATTTACCACGTTCGGGATGAGTGTTCAAATACTCCAACAGGCGGACAATCCGATAATCGCTTGGCTGATGCTGATGGAGGGCATTATACCAGCTTAATATCCAACCGTATAACAAGCTATGGACCGCTTCATTCCGGTAGAATATCGCTTCATTGTATATTTTGGCAATCATCACAAGACTATCGTATAGCTGTGGATATTTAGCTAGCGGGAAGACGCAAGGCAATTCGTTCAGCTCGGCGCAGGGGACTTCGGTGGCCTTTTTCTCAAGCCTTAAGGGTTCAGGCGCATGGATAAAAGAAAGATTAGTAGACATAGGCGACTGCTTGTCCCACAAATCAAAATAGACATTGTAGGACGAGAGTGGATGAGAAGGGGAAATATGAAAGGCATGTGGCTGGCCGGGACGGAGAAACACCAGTGTTCTACGCTCAATCGGATAACGAATTCCGTCGATTTCCATCTCACCGGGGCCATCGGTAAATAGATGAAAAGCGTAGGCATTGCCGACGCGCAGATGCTCATTGCTACTGCCGTCGTACAGATAAGGCATGATTGCTCCAACATACGGTGTGATTTCAGATAGTTTGTTCATACTATACCCCTTTTCTAGCAGCATTTCTTAATTCTGGCCTGTAGTTAAATGTTTGGGATAACGGATAAATTGTCAAATGAATGAACGAGTCAACAAAGACTATTAATACCGACAATGTTACGATAAATGCGATAAATAGACAATGCTAATAAAGAAATAAGCGAATTAATTAACAACACTTTGAGGTCTATTACAGACAGGAGACGATCTAATGAGCGGTTTTAAATTGTGGTATTCAACCCCTGCAACAAGCTGGTCGCAAGGTTTGCCATTGGGCAACGGAAGAATAGGTGCTGTTATAATGGCGGCGCCGCATCGTGAGGTTTGGAGCATGAGCGAGGTGACCTATTGGTCTGGGCAAAAGGATCCCGACCCTGCTCCTGCCGGAGGTAGAACTGCGCTTGAAGAGGCGCGAAGTCACTTTTTTGCCGGCGATTATGACAGCGGTGATCGTTTAGCCAAACAGTATTTACAGCCTAAAAAACAAAATTTCGGTACGAACCTGGGATTATGCGAGGTTGTTATTGATTTTGCCCAGGATGCGGATGTTAAATCAGGCGGTGTGTTTCGGCGGGAGCTGGAATTGACAAGTGCAGTGGCTGGGGCGGTCTATGAGAGCGGCGAAACAACCATCCATCGAGAGGTCTTCGCTTCACATGCCGATGATCTGTTAGTTTCAAGAATTTGGAGCGATAAGCCTGGAGGTGTATCCTTTACGCTTGCCATCGAAGGTGGGACAGAATCGTTTACGACTGAGGTTGTGGATGGCGACACCATTGAATTCAAGGGGCAAGCTACAGAAAAGGTGCATAGTAATGGTAAATGCGGGGTATGGGCAAAAGGGCAGCTCAAAGTAAGTCTATCCGGCGGTACGATCTACAGGGGGGATGGCCGATTAAGAGTTTCCGGAGCTAATGAGGCCCGGATTTATTTTGGGGTCAGTACCGATTATCGCCGGAGCAACCAGGATTGGGAGACGGAGAGCTACAGCAACCTACGGCAGGCTTTAACCAAAGGTTATGCACAGTTAAAAGAAGATCATATTCAAGATTACCGTCAGGAATATGAAAAGGTGGATATTCAATTGGGAAGCTCCGGGAAAGAAAGTCTGCCTACCGATCAGCGGATTAGGTTGCTGGCACAGGATCAGGTGGAGGACCCTCATTTGTTCGCATTGTTCCTCCAGTATGGCCGCTACCTGACCATTGCCGGATCACGGGAAGATTCACCTCTTCCACTGCACTTGCAGGGAATCTGGAATGACGGTGAGGCTTGTCGTATGGGCTGGAGCTGCGACTATCATCTCGATATTAATACACAGATGAATTATTATCCGACAGAAGTCGTGAACCTTGGGGACAGCCACCTTCCATTGATGCGATATATTGAAGATTTATCTCAGGCGGGAAGATCAACTGCACGCGATTTATATGGCAGCAAAGGATGGGTGGCGCATGTATTCTCTAACGTCTGGGGTTTTACAGCTCCGGGCTGGGAAACCTCATGGGGGCTCAATGTCACAGGCGGATTATGGATTGCAACCCATTTGATGGAGCATTATGAATATAGTCAGGATCGTGTATTTCTAGAGCGCCAGGCATATCCTGTTCTAAAAGAAGCCGCAGAATTCTTCCTCGACTATATGACGATTCATCCGAAATATGGCTGGCTGGTGACGGGGCCTTCGAACTCGCCAGAGAACAGCTTCTATCCCGCAGATAGCAGCGAGGGTGCACAGCAGCTGTCTATGGGCTCGACCATGGATCAAGTGCTCGTGCAGGATCTTTTCGAGTTCTGCCTGAAGTCTGCGGTGTTACTTGATACAGATGTTGAGCTTCAGCTGAAGCTAGAGGAAGCTATCGCTAAGTTACCCCCGCTACAGATTGGCAAAAGAGGTCAGCTGCAGGAGTGGCTTGAAGATTATGAGGAAGCACAACCTGAGCATCGACACTTGGCTCATTTGTTCGCTTTGTATCCAAGCAACCAGATTACACCGGACAGAACACCGGAGTTAAGTGCGGCAGCAAGGGTAACGCTGGAGAACCGGATGGCTCAGGAAGAACTGGAGGATGTAGAATTCACCGCCGCCTTATTCGGCCTTAGTTTTGCCAGACTATATGACGGGGAGAAGGCGTATAAGCATATCTCTCATTTGATTAGCGGATTGTGCTTCGATAATCTGTTCAGTTTCTCCAAATCAGGGATTGGTGGGGCAGAGTGCAATATCTTTGTCGTGGATGGCAACTTTGGCGGGACGGCTACCATTGCAGAGATGCTGCTGCAAAGCCACGCGGATGAAATTCATCTGTTGCCAGCGCTCCCGCAAGCCTGGAATACAGGATCGGTGTCTGGATTACGAGCCAAAGGAAAGGTAGAGGTAGACATAGTTTGGGAGAAGGGGCAGTTGACGGAAGCTACGCTTCGCACCTACTCACCGGGAACGGTGACCCTTCGATGGGGAGATCAGAGAAATACCTTCCAAGCAGAAACAGGAGGAAGCTACTATTTCAACAGCCAATTGGAGCTGTTATAATAATTCGGCGGGGGCGATGAGCCTCCGTTTTCATTATGCGTCCGAATAATGATGAGTACGTATCAAAGGGCTATCTGGTCTGCTTAGGACCCGATAGCCTTTTTACAAGCACGTTGGGATTAGATCTTACAAAGTAACGATTCATGCCTGAAAATGACTTACATTAATTTGGTCGATGATCGCCTAAGGGGAAAAGAATATAATAGGAGCAAATACAGACAACAAGAAGGAGGAAACCTCAGGTGTATAGTATTTTTCTGGTAGATGATGAAGAAATGGGTCTTGAGATGATGAGAGATTATATCCGCTGGGAAGAGATGGGCATCTATGTCGTTGGAACAGCGAGCAATGGTAGAGAAGCTTTGGAGAAAATAGAGGCTTTTCAACCGGATATTATTCTTACAGATGTTCAGATGCCGATAATGAATGGAATTGAGTTGGCTAAAAAAATACATGAATGTTATGACCATATGCAAATTATGTTCCTCACCGGACATGATGAATTCCACTATGTTAAATCGGCCCTTAATGTAGGAGCTGTTGGATATTTACTGAAGCCGCTAGATTTGACTGAAATTGAAAGCGTTATCGAAAAGGTTAAAGCACGCTGCGAAGAGGTTCAGATGAAACAACGTTCTATGGAGGCTGCTAAAACTAAAATTCTTAAGGAGCTTTCTTTTGAAAAAAATGCGGAGCAAGCCGCAGAGCTGGCAAATAACTTCAACAGGCTGACACGTCTCCCAGAGAGTAATCGTTATACCATGGCACTGTTCAGCATCGATCCCAAAGAGGCGGAGGGTGAGCAGCAGAGTCTGGAAGAGTGTATGAGTAGGCTGATCTCTTATCTGGATCACTTTTTTAAGGCGAAAAATATAGAGGTTGTTTTTGTTCCTTACAAGGATGGCGAGACAGGTGTGTTTATGGAAGCGACTCAACAGCCTGGCTATTATACTTGGGAGGATTTAGCAGTGGCTATTCGTAGTGCACTGGATTTTACGGTGACGGCAGCAGTCGGGGCGCAGGCAGCAGAATTAGCGCTGGTCCATAATCTGTATAAGCAGACGCGTGTGATTTTAAATGAACGTTTTTATAAAGGCACGGGCTTAATTATTCATGCCGCGGCTATTTCGAATCAGTTCGACAGTGAACATATGCCACCTTTTGAGAGAAAAGAGTGGTTTGAAGCTATCAATCAGCTGGACTTCGAGCAGGCCGCACAAAAGCTGCATCAATATTTCGTGGGATTGGCCACGCTGAGAATCAAGAAAAAAATCATCTGTAATTGGGCGATTGATCTTGTTGATGAACTGCTAGAGCAGCTGCATCAGTCGGTTCCCGAGGGCTTTAAGCGGGCGGAGCTCTATCATTCCATCTATAATGCGCTGACTTTACATGAGATCGAGGATTTAATCCTGGGCACTGCGGGTGATGCCGTGAGCATGCTAGGTGAGCGACTTATGGATAAAAATACAAAGCTGGTCCACAAGGTTCGCACCGTGATTGAACAAAATTACGATCAGCCGATTACGATTAATAGTCTGTCTGATCAGGTTTATCTGTCACCGAACTACTTAAGATCTATTTTTAAGGATAAAACAGGCATCACGATCCACGATTATTTAACCCGTATTCGGCTTGATAAGGCTAAGGAGCTGCTCGCAGACGGGTCACTGAAGATTCAAGATATTGCCCAGAGAGTGGGGTACGAAAGCACGTCTTATTTTATTTCTCTATTTCTGAAGAACCTTGGGGTCACACCTAACGAGTATAGGAAAAATATTTAACCTTCCGCACTTCTGCTTACTGAATAGAAAGAAAAGTCGCTTTCCTTTATGAATTGTAAACTTGCGATATGGAAAGATGCCCCTTTGCTTTTTACAATAAGCATGTATTACAACTCAGCACATGTGAGGGGCTTGATTCATTATTGCGATTAAAGGAAGCTTTTTTACAAATCTAATTGCGATAGCGCTTTCAAGAAATCCAGACGGCAATAGTTGGATACAGCATTCTTGAGAGAGTAATCGGTACGGGCCGTTCATTCCTTACATGACGTTACTTACAACAAGGAGAGGAGTTCTGAAGACGTTATTTGGAAAGAGGAACAACTGATGAATTGCAACCGGAAGGCTTTTCTTATATCAGAAAGTTAAATGGAGGGATTAAATGTTTGGACGTGTAATGAAAAGAGGGTTCTTGTTCTTTCTTATGATCAGCTTAGTGTTAGGCAGCGGTGGTCAGTTTGCCGGCAAGGTTTACGCCGAGGATACAAATAGCTATGAAGCTGAAGCGGATGGGAATATTCTGACGGGTAATGCGTCAATTTCTGACCACCCAGCGGCTTCCGGAGGGAAAAAAGTTGGCGGCATGTATCAAGGCAGCTCCTTGTTGTTCAATAATGTGACCGTAAACGAGCCAGGGAATTATAAAATTACAGTGTATTATATTTCTGGCGATTCGCGCCCGTTTAATATCAGTGCCAAAGGCGGTGACAAGCAATTTGAAGAACCGTCCAAGACTGTGGACTGGGATACGGTAGGCACTTATGATGTGACGCTTCCGCTGAACGCGGGTGCTAATAACATCTTGATCGATGACAACAACTGGTATTCTCCAGACATCGATAAGATCGTAATCCGTGGACTAGACGACAGCGATCCAGGTGAAGGACCCGGAGGTGACTGGAAGGAGAAGCTGCATGGTGTGATCATGGAAGCCGAGGCTACTGAGAATATGCTTACAGGCAACGCCAAAGTGGCGGACAGCAGTGTGGGCTCTGGCGGTAAAATCGTAACGGATCTGAACAAAAACAGTTCCTTACAGTTCACAAATGTTGCAGTACCAGCAGCGGGAACGTATTTAATCCGCATCTCCTATATTTCCGGCGATCAACGTCCTGTCTATATGCAGGTTAACGATGGAATGGATGAAATGATCGACCTGCCAAAGACGGCAAGCTGGAGCACCGTGGGAACCTATGATGTGGAGGCCTCTTTGGTAGAGGGTTTGAATACTATCACCTTCTCAGATCATGATTGGTATTCTCCAGATTTCGACCGGATAGAAATTATTCCTTATACCCTCAGCTATGAAGCAGAATCTCCGCTCAATGTTTTGACAGGTGAGGCCCAAGTTTCCGAAAGCCCGAATGCTTCGGGTGGCCAGAAGGTAGGGTACTTGAATAGCGGCAGTTCCATAACCTTCAACAAGATTACAGCCCCTATGACTGGTGATTACCGAATCACAGTCGCCTACATTTCAGGTGACCCACGCAGCTTCTACGTTAGTGCGAATGGTGGTGCAGAACAGTATTATGAGCTGCCCAAGACACCGGACTGGGATACGGTTGGAATGTATGAACTTACACTGCCACTGAACGAAGGCGAGAATACAATCAAATTTACAGATGGCAACTGGTATGCGCCAGATCTGGACCGAATTATAGTTGAGCCAGCCATGGGTGTGGATCCTAATCCCCCAGTGGAGGAAGACGGTGATTTAGGAACACCGGGCGCTTCGAAGAACTACGGAGCTATCACAGTTACCGAATATACTTACGGACTGCTTGTATCAAATGGCCAATATGAAGTGTCCTATAATACCAAGTCTGGATATGCAAGCTATAACTGGGCTGACGGACAGAAGCTGCATGGGATCTATAGCAGTATCAAAATCGGCGATACGCTCGTTGAGACTACAAGCTATGAGAGTCATACAATTGTTGGTGCTCCGGTAGAAATTCAGGATGGTTTCGGCAAAGGCGTGGAGCTAACTTTTGTCCACACTTCCACAGGAAAACCGACGCTAAAGCAGGTCTACAAGTTTTATGACGATCAAAAGTATTTTCTGACCCGTCTGGATGTCGCCAGTGATACAGCGGTCAAGACCAACTATATGTCACCTATTACCGTAAAACGTACAGGTGGTGTGGATATCGGAGCTAGTGCGGATAATCGTGTGCTTACAGTTCCTTTTGACAACGATGCTTGGATTCGTTATAAATCTCAATCTATGAACCGTGCAGATACCAGCTATGAGGTGACTACTGTGTTTAACAACTCGACACGCAGCGGCCTTGTGCTTGGCTCTGTAACTCATGATACCTGGAAGACAGGCATCGACTGGAAGGGTTCCGCCAATCGGCTGAATGAGCTGGTCGTATATGGCGGTGCAGCTAGTGATGTTACCCGCGATACCCAGCCACATGGCAGCTTAAGTGGAACAAACTTGTCCTCACCTATGATCATGGTAGGGGCCTTCAGTGATTACCGTACAGGGCTTGAGGAGTATGGCAAAGCTAATGCGATCATTACACCTGCACTTGAGCTAAACCCCGAGCTGCCACAAGGCGTACCGGTTGGTTTTAATAGCTGGGGAGCTTACGAGGGTACACTTTCGTATCAGGATGTAGTGGATGTCTCCAATTACTATAAAGAGAATCTGCAAAATTTCAATAATAACGGCAATGTATTTATTAACATGGATTCTTATTGGGATAATCTGAATGATAAGCAGCTGGCTGACGCCGTATCGGTTATTAAAGGGAATGGCCAGCATGCGGGTATTTATTGGGCACCGTTTGTATACTGGGGCAACAATATGGACCAGATTGTAGAGGGAACTGACAATAAATATACTTACGGCGATATTGTCCTTAAGGATGCCGCGGGTCAACCGCTGCCGACTCTGGACGGGGCTTTTCCTTTGGATGTAACACATCCTGGTGCCCAATTGCGCATGAACTATTTTTTGGACAAATTTAAAGGTCTGGGCTTCACCTTCATCAAATTAGATTTTTTAACGCATGGTTCGCTTGAGGGGCAACATTTCGATCCAACTATAACGACAGGAATCCAAGCTTATAATGAAGGAATGCGTTATGTGAAAGAACGTCTGGATGGAAAAATGTTCATTAGCGCATCAATTGCGCCTATTTTCCCGAGCCAATATGCGCATAGCCGACGAATTTCCTGCGACACTTACGGCAAGATCAATGAAACCGAATATATGCTGAATTCATTAACCTATGGCTTTTGGCAAAATGGCACGATCTACACCTACACCGATCCTGATCATTTGGCATTGGCCCGTGCTACCAGCTTGACTGAAGCGCGTAGCCGTATGAACTCTGGCGTTATCGCTGGAACAGTACTGCTTGGCTCTGACAATGTTAACGACTCAAAAGCACAGGAGTACATGACCGCTTTGTTCAACAACAAGGATGTTCTCGATTTAGCTTTAAAAGGAAAAGTGTTCAAGCCACTTGAAGGAAATACAAACGCCAATGCCGCTGATACTTTTGTTATGAAGGATGGCAATGATTATTATCTGGCCGTATTCAATTACAGTGCATCTGCTTCGGCAGATAAGCAAGTTGATCTTGGCCGCGCTGGACTGGATGCTGCAGAGATTTATACTACGCAAGATCTCTGGACAGGAGAAGTTTCCTCTGCCACAGGAACTATGAAATTGTCCTTGCAGCCGACAGAGTCGAAATTGGTAAAATTGACGGCTGCACCTAAGCAAGTAACCGGTATAACACTGGATAAGACAGAGCTTTCGTTGACCGCAGGTGAAACCGGCAAATTGACGGCTACGGTATCGCCGGAAGATGCGACGGATAAAGCAGTCCTCTGGACTTCGAGCGATACCTCTGTAGCTACCGTAGTCTACGGAACAGTAACCGCTGTAGAAGCTGGAAAGGCCACCATTACTGTGGAAACGGTAGACGGTGGATTCAAAGCATCGGCAAAAATCACGGTCAAAAAGGCCTCTACAGGAGAGCCGAGCAATCCAGGAAATCCGGGAGAGCCAGGAAATCCAGGAGAGCCTAGTAATCCGGGAGAGCCTAGTAATCCAGGAGAACCGAGCAGTCCGGGAGAACCGAGTAATCCAGGAGAACCGAGCAATCCGGGAGAGCCTAGTAATCCAGGAGAACCGAGCAGTCCGGGAGAACCGAGCAATCCAGGAGAGCCTAGTAATCCTGGGAATCCAGGAAATCCGGGAGAACCGAGTAATCCTGGGAATCCAGGAAACAATGGCGGTACCTCTGGTAGTACCTCTGGCAGTACTTCGGGTCAAGAGAATGCTGCGGGCACTTTGATTCTCATGCCAGATATGCTGGAATTGGACAGTTCTACTGGCCAGGTAGTGGTTGAGATTAAAGGGGACATCCAACAATTTCAGTTATCCTCTGCTGTAGTCCGACAGTTGGCGAACCACACCCTAGTTTTGAATGCGGGTAAGCTCTCCTTGCAGGTACCAGCGGAGCTAATTCACCAGCTACAAAACAAGCTGCCAGAGGGACAGCGGGAAGATAGCACGATTGCCCTGAAGATGGTGAACCTCAGCAGCAAGGCCGATGAGTTAGTTGCTACAGTGGCTAGTTCTACTAATGCGGCTGTTGTACTAAAGGGAGACATCTATGAATTTAGTCTTTCTATTACCACCAAGTCAGGCATTACAGACACACTCGCTACATTTGATAAGCCGATAACACTCATCATGCCAGTGGCAGAAGGCTTCAATGCTAAACGAGGCGGTGTTTATTATATCGCGGACAATGGCAGGCTGGAATATATTCAAGCTGATTATGCTAACGGTGTATTAAAAGCTGAGGTCAGCCACTTCAGCAAATATGCTGTGCTGGAGTTGAACCGCATCTTTGTCGATGTGCCGGCCAATCACTGGGCTAACCCAGTAATCCAAGAGCTGTCGTCCAAGCTATATGTGCAGGGCACAAGCAAAGAAAAGTTTGAACCAAGCCGGGCAGTTACACGTGCCGAGTTCACTTCGATGCTTGTTCATGCCCTTGGACTGACCGCGACAGGAAAAGAAAGCTTTGCTGATGTTGCTCCATCTGCCTGGTATGCGGAGCCTATCTCAATCGCTTACAAGGCGGGAATCGTGAGTGGTAGAAGTGCGTCCAAGTTTGAGCCGGGAGCACAAATCACCCGTGAAGAAATCACGGTGATGCTAATGAAGGCTTACGAGCTGAACAACGGCGTAACAGCCAATGGTGCAACAACCAACGGCGCAACAACCAATGGTGAAACAACCAACGGTGCAACAACTAACGGCGCAACAACAAACGGCGCAACTGCCGCTGCGTTCACCGACATGAATCAGGTGTCTGCTTGGGCCACTGCTTCTGTTAATGAAGCGGCCAATCTAGGACTGATTCAAGGTCAAAGTCATGAACGGTTTGCACCAAAAGGAATCACTTCGCGCGCAGAAGCAGCTCAAGTGATCTATAATTTGATTTTGAAGTAAGCTGAAATCACTACAAAAAAGCGACTCTCCATTAACCGGAGAGTCGCTTTTTTTGATAGATCACTTGATGAAATTAGCTACTTTATCGAACTTTACTAATAGGTACTACATTATTATTAGGTACATTACTGTTCGGCAGTTATTAGTACCGCACTTTACTATCTATCGGACCTTACTCCAGCGGTAGAATCCCGTGCAAAAGTCGAACACACCCCAGCAAAGTAGAATCCCGTGCAAAAGTCGAACACACTCCGGCAATGTAGAATTCCGCGCAAAAGTCGAACATTCCCCAGCAAAGTAGAACCCCGCGCAAAAGTCGAACACACCCCAGCAATGTAGAATCCCGCGCAAAAGTAGAACACATCGGACCGTATCGCAGCTATTTCGGAAATTTGAGTCATTTTACAAAGATTTCGGACTGTATAGCTCTTATTGTTATTAAATTGTCCAGAATTACTACGTAAATGAGTCAATAGCTGCATCTGAGTCCGATAGTCGAGCAAAATGCCCTGAATCATCGAAATAAGGTCTCCTCGGTCCGATGCGTAGGAGGAAGGAGTATAAGTTGGAACACACTAAGACACTCTGGCAAAGTAGAATCCCGCACAAAAGTCTAGCACACCCCAGCAAAGTAGAATCTCTCGCGCAAAGTAGAACACATCGGACCGTATTGCAGCTATTTCGGATATTTGAGTCTTTTTACAAAGATTTCGGACTGTATAGCTCTTATTGCTATAAAATGGTCCAGAATTAGTGTGCAAAAGAGTCAATAGCTGCATCTGAGTCCGATAGTCGAGCTAAATGCCCCGACTCATCGAAATAAGGTCTCCTCGGTCCGATGCGTAAGAGGAAGGAGTATAAGTTGGAACACACTAAGACACTCTGGCAAAGTAGAATCCCGCACAAAAGTCTAGCACACCCCAGCAAAGTAGAATCCCGCGCGAAGTAGAACACATCGGACTGTATTGCAGCTATTTTGGATATTTGAGTCATTTTACAAAGATTTCGGACTGTATAGCTCTTATTGCTATAAAAATGTCCAGAATTACTGTGCAAATGAGTCAATAGCTGCATCTGAGTCCGATAGCCGAGCAAAATGCCCCGACTCATCGAAATAAGGTCCCCTCGGTCTGATGCGTAAGAGGAAGGAGTATAAGTTGAACACACCTCAGCAAAGTAGAATCCCGCGCAAAAGTAGAACACTCCTCAGCAAAGTAGAATCCCCGCAAAAGTTGACCACACCCCAGCAATGTAGAATCCCCCGCAAAAGTAGAACACATCGGACCGTATTGCAGCTATTTCGGGTATTTGAGGCATTTTACAAAGATTTCGGACTGTATAGCTCTTATTGCTATAAAATTGTCCAGAATTAGTGTACAAACGAGTCAATTGCTGCATCTGAGTCCGATAGTCGAGCAAAATGCCCCGAATCATCGAAATAAGGTCTCCTCGGTCCGATACGAATGAGGAGGGAGCAAATAGTGCCGAACGATCCAAACGATCCCTTCGATCTAAACGATCCCTTCGATCCCTTCGATCTAAACGATCCCTTCGATCTAAACGATCCCTTCGATCCAAACGATCCCATCGATCCCATCAAATCCAAGGAGAAGCAAGCCAAAGGATTCTCACAATGGAGAATCCCCTCGTCACCGCTCCTACACCTCTTTTTGTGGTAAACGAATCTGCACGGTGGTGCCTATTCCTAGTCTGCTAAACACTTTAACGCCGTAGTGCTCACCAAATTTCAGTTTGATGCGGCGATCAACGTTAGTGATTCCATACCCTCGTCCAGGCTTATCCTCAAGCAAAGAACTGAGCGTCTCGCGGCTCATCCCCATGCCATCATCGATTACCGACAAGATAATATCGTTTGCTTCCATGACACCTTTGATATGAATGTTCAGCGGACTTTCTTGGCTCCACACGGCATGCAGCACTGCATTCTCCACAAAAGGCTGTAAGGCAAGCTTGACAGTAGAGTAGGGCAGGATCGCTTCATCTACTGTGTAAGTAATGTTCAGTTGGCCTTTAAAGCGGATTAGCTGAATGGCGTTGTAGCTCTGGGTCAGCTTTAATTCCTCGTGGATGGTCAATATACTTTTCCCTTTATTCAAGGAGATTCGATAAAACTTGGCTAGATGAAGCACCAAATCTTGTATACGCGTATCTTGATGTTTTAGGGCAAGCGACGAGATGGAGCCCAGCGTGTTGTACAGAAAATGAGGGTTGATTTGCGCTTGCAGCAGGTCAAGCTCGGCCTCCTTACTCTGCAGCTCCTTCTGATACACCTCGGTAATGAGACTTTTGAGCCGGGTGGTCATTTGCTTGAAGGCAAAATGCAGCTGGCCAATCTCATCATTCCCCAAATGTTCTTCTGTACTATGATTGAAATCGCCCCGTTCCAGGCGGCGGATCATCCGGATTAAAGTACGGATACGCTTGCTGAACAGCGACGCCGTAATGTAAATCAGCAGGAGGGCCACACCAATAAAGCCCAGTGAGATTTTGATAATCAGATCTGAGAGTGATTTAGCGTCCTGAATGATGCTGTCATAGGGGAAGATAGATACAGTTTTCCATCCATTTTTGAGCGTGTTGTAGACCGCGAATGCCTTTACCCCTTTGTAAGTTGTATCAAATCTGCCCGATGGTGACTCATCGAATTTCTGATCAAGCAATTCCGGCAGGCTCGTATTTAATAAGTGCTTGTCTGCTGCTGAGAGAATAAGCCCTTTGTCATTAATAATAAAAATATCTTTCCCGCCCGCTTCTTCCTCCATTAAAGAATAGATGACCGATTCGGAGATTCTGAAGACCAGAATACCGTAGGGATATTGATTGCGGTTATTGTTCAAAAATCTTGCTAAGGTAAACATGGCCGGACTATCTTCGGTCTGCGGTGAGGATAGATGAATGATATTCCCATGTGACTGCTGAAGCTGCTTGAACAGCTCGGTCTCTTTAACCTCAGCTGTCACCGGCTTGATATAGTAATCATCTTTGGGCAGTGATTCATTGTCCGAATAAATGAAAACGCTATCAAAATCAGGATAGGCAGTCATTATCGTGTCCATGCGGTTGCCTATGTATTGATAGACATCCAGATAAGAAGGATCATCCTGGTATTCACTCGTGAGGTAGCTGGCAAGTCTGTTATCCAGGTAGATGGAAGCTGAAATATGTTCATAGCTGTCCAGCTTGTTTTCCAAATTTTTATTAATCTGAGCTGTTGAATTCATCATATTGCTGTAAATCTGATCCGTTAATTTTGATTTTGTTAATTCGTAGGAAAGGTAGGCGAAAAGCATCATCGGAACAATGGTCACTAGCACAAATACGCTGAACAGCTTGGAGCGAAAGCTCAAATCGATAAAAGGCATATAAATATATTTCCTATATATATGGCGCATAGAAGAAGTCCCTTCTTTACTGTAAATTCGCTGTTTGCCATGTTCATCATAGCAGACTGAATATCGAAATCCAATGCTCGAATCTGCCGAAACTCCTTTAAAAAGCGCTATCATTCGGAGGATTGAAGTATAGAAAGCCACCTGTTGCGGACTTAAGATGAATAGGAGAGAAGTTGAATCGAGATGTGGCTCGACATGCTGCACTAAATAAAAAGGGAGGGTATTTGATGCATAAAGCAAGCGCTATCAAAACAGTCAGAGGCAATAATCTGTGGTACAGATTAAAAGAGCAGAAATGGTTATTTTTGCTGATGCTGCCTGCCTTAATTGCGACATTGCTATTTTCTTATGGTCCTATGTTTGGGATGTATATGGCGTTTACGAATTATCAGCCGGGCGGAGGAACATTTTTTCAACAATTTTTCCATGCAGAGTTTGTAGGATTCAAGTGGTTTGAGTATTTCTTTACTACCGGAGACTTCTACCGTGTAATGCGCAATACGCTCGCTACAAGCTTGCTGACCTTGTTATTCGGGTTTCCAGCACCGATCATCCTCGCACTTGTACTGAATGAAGCTAGACAGGGATTTTTCAAAAGATTTGTACAGACGGTTTCTTATCTGCCGCATTTTATCTCATGGGTTATCGCTGCAAACATCGTGATTACACTGCTGGCTTCCGATGGGATGTTTAACAATTTACTGGTGACGTTGGGCATTGTTCAGGAACCGGTTGCTTTTCTACAAAATGGACCGCTATTCTGGTGGATTATCGCTTTGTCCAATATGTGGAAGGAAATGGGCTTCAGCGCCATTATGTATCTTGCTGCAATTTCCGCTATTAATCCAGAGCTCTACGAAGCAGCTAGAGTGGATGGAGCCAGTCGCTTCCGGCAAATGTGGCATATTACGTTGCCAGCCTTGCGTCCAACCATTGTTATTTTAGGGATTCTTGCCGTCGGAGGCATTTTGAATGCGGGCTTTGAACAACAATACCTGCTGCAAAATAATACCGTGCTTGAGTATTCAGAGGTTATCGATATTTATGCATATAAATACGGGCTACAAAACAGCATGTTCTCCTACGGGGCGGCCGTTGGGGTATTTAAATCCGTGATTGCCTTCATACTTGTTGTAATTGTGAATCGAATTTCTAGAAAAGTGAACGACCAAGCGTTGTTCTAAACCCGAAAAAGAGAGGAGCGCTTGTGATGATTTCGAATAGATACGGGGATCATATTTTTAAATTTATAGTTTATCTCATTCTTATACTTGTGTTGCTAGTTACCTTTCTCCCTTTTTGGAATATTCTCGTTCTTTCATTAAATGCTGCTGAGGATACCGTACGTGGTGGCGTCTATTTGTGGCCCAGAGTCCTCACCTTTGATAGCTACAGTCAAATCTTAAAAGATAGCGAGATTTTGAATGGCTTATGGGTTACTGTCAAACGTACCGTAATTGGCGCGCCGCTATCTGTCCTTGTCATTACGATGCTTGCTTATCCGCTAAGCCGCCGGAATTTGATGGGACGTAAAGGATGGAATCTATATTTTGTCTTCACAATGTATTTTGGAGGCGGACTGATTCCTTATTACATGGTGCTTAAAGCGCTGAATATGATTGACACGTTTTCCGTATTTATTTTGCCAGGGCTGATGAATGTCTTCTATATGATTATTGTCCGTACCTTTATGGAGGGGCTGCCTGGTGAGATCGAGGAGTCGGCGAAGGTAGACGGGGCGAATGACCTGACGATTTTCTTCCGGATTGTTCTACCGTTGACCACACCCGTGCTTGCGACTGTAGGACTTTTTCAGGCAATTTCACATTGGAATTCGTGGTTTGACTCCTATGCGTTTACCTATAGCTCTGACTTAAAGACCTTGCAAGCCGTACTCGTGAAAATATTAAGCCAATTCCAGACCGGAGGCATGGTATCGCAATCGCAAATGCTAGCTAACTCGGCTAAGCGGAATGCGGTTTCAAGTGATACTATCCGGATGGCAGCGACGATGGTGGCAACATTGCCTATCGTACTGGTATACCCATTCCTGCAAAAGTACTTTGTTAAGGGTATGACTTTGGGAGCGGTTAAGAGTTAATATGATTAAATAAATAGCGGCCCTGAAGGGGGGTGAACGGGCAGACTTGCTTGGTTGCTTGATAGACTTATGAAGTAACTTACTTAATGGGAGGAATTAGGGTGTCTATGATAAAGAAAAATAAATGGTTGAACGTGAGTATTACTGCCGCATTAGCCGTTGGTGTATTAGCGGGTTGTGCTTCAAATGATGGAAAAAACAATACAAACCAAACGGCCGGAGACGATAAAAAACAAGAGCCGATTACATTGACCTGGTTTGATTCAAATACCAAGGGAGAACCTTTCACTGATGCTATTGCGCAGGAAATCACCAAAAAAACAGGCATTTCGATCTCAATCCAGCAGCCAACGGGTAATCCTACGGAAAAGCTGAGCTTGATGCTTGCCAGTGGTGACTATCCAGATGTGGTTGTAATGAGCCGGGGCGATGCTTCCCTCGATAAATACATTACAAGTGGCGCATTTATAGCGCTCGATGAGTTAATTGAGAAAAGTGGACCAGACATTAAAGAAATGTACGGCGACACATTGATCAAAACACGTTATAAGGATGGGAAAAACTATTATCTAGCTAACTGGTATGGCCTGGATAGTGATCCTGTTTTCGGTATGCTGATGAGAAAAAATCTGGTTGCGGACCTAGCTCCAGATAAGGCAGATGGCTCCACCCCACTCACAACGGATGAGTTTGAAGCACTTTTAAAGAATTTTAAAGAGAAAAACAAGACAATTGATGGAAAAGAAACTGTTCCAATGACGATGAACGGTGAGAATATGGGCGCCAACCTCGGTACATTTAAAGGGATGTGGGGTCTGAGAACCTACTATGATAATAATGGAACATTACAATATGATGTTAAGGATCCAAAGTATCGCGAGATGCTGCTTTATGTGAACAGTCTGTATAGAGAAGGTCTAATCGAAAAAGAGTTTGCCATCAGCAAAACACAAACCTGGATTCAAAAGCTGGCTACCGGCGCAGTGTTCTCCACACCAGGCGCATACTGGGACCCAGGTAATGCAAATGGTACTCTGAAGAAGGATGGCGGAGATGATAATCAGTTCTTCCCCTACAAGGTTGTAGCTCCAGGCACTGAGACCTCCCAAACAACATTCGGACCAAGAAGCTCACTTGGATGGGATGCTATTGCCATTACGAAAAATAACAAACACCCTGAAGAAACTATCAAGCTGTTCAACTACCTAGCGAGTGACGAAGGACAACATTTGCTGCTATGGGGTAAGGAAGGCGAGCAGTACACCATGGTGGATGGAAAGAGACAACCAGACCCTGCATTCCTGCAAAGCTTCAAGGATAACTGGGACGATGCTGTGAAGAAGAGCGGTGTTCGTAAATGGTTGTGGTTTGTTAAAAATGGTCTGGATGCCAATGAACAGCCATACGATATGGCCGTTAAATACCAACGTAGTGAAATTGACGAAATGGCCATTAAGAGCCTTGGAGATTCCGTATGGGATACAGCAGAATTTGATAACTTAGGCCCTGACGGCGGAACGCCTGAAGCGCTGACAGCGCAAAAAGTAAAAGATATTATGGACCAAAGCATTACGAGAGTAATCATCGCTCCTTCTGAAGCCGAAGCCAATTCTACATTCGACAAGATGCTTGCGGATATGAAAAAAGCTGGGGATGAAAAAGTAGAAGAAATCTTCAATCAGAAGTATAGCGAACGTATGGAATTGTGGAACTCAAAATAATATATTTATCTATGTAAAAGCTTCCTCTCTGCATTTCAGCAGAGGGAAGCTTTTTGTTGTATAAAAAAGCTAAACCAGCCGATTAACATGTGCATTCCTGCGGAAATCAAGCGGGGCTTGATGATAGAATTTTTTGAATTGATGATAGAAATGACTGACATTCTCGAAGCCGGATTCCAAAGCGATATCGACCACACGCAGCTCGGTAGTGAGCAGTAGGTTGCGGGCTACATTGAGCTTTAGCTGGTTGATATATTCCGTAGGCGTCTGGTTCAAGTATTGCCGGAAGGCGCGGTTCACATGGCCGGCGCTTCTCCCTGACAGCTCGTATAAGGCATGAAGTCCACGGTGCAAATTATCCTTTAAATGCATTTTGGTTATGGCATGCTCTAGCCAGAGTGGGAATTCTGGTTGAGCGACTGTCTCTGCGGAGAAAAAATGCTGGGTGAGTGTATCGACGAGCAGGCCTTTTAGAAAAATCCGGGACTTAACCTTGTCTAGGGTTGATAGGATGCGAATGCGTTCCATAGAACGGACGAAACTAGCCATTTCCAGCTGAGATAACATGGCGATTCGGGGGAGAGGCGTGTTCAGCAATCCGTGCAAAAACTCCTCTTCATTCAGATAAGTTAAAGCATCTTCAATGAGGCTTTTGCGGCAGGGAATGTTCAGGAAACGGCAATCGCTATCACCATCTGCTTCATATCTGTGGGTATCACTGGGCCGAATAAAGACAAGGCAGCCAGTCTGAAGCAGCTGCGCTGTCCCGTTAACAATATGCTGACATCTGCCTTCTGTGAGAATGAAAAATTCATAGAAATCATGCGTATGTTCTGGAGATACCTGACTTAAGGACTCCACCCAGAAAGGGTCTGCTAGTAGTTCAGGATTCATATGGCTTGCCTCGGTGTATTTGAACATGTTCGTCCTCCAGTGTATTAATGATGTTAAAATAGCACATGATTCTCGAGAACACAACACAAGAAATATAAAGATATTATTGATAGACTTGATCTATAAGAAGGCAAAATAGCACATTTTGGAGGCGGGAGAAAATGCATCTTGTAGATCTAAATGGCAAATGGAAAATGAGACGTCTGCATGAGCCGAACTGGCTGGAGGCTAGTGTGCCAGGTTCTGTCTATCACGATTTATTGAATGCCGGAGAAATGCCGGATCCGTTCTATCGTGAGCAGGAATATGAGGTTCTGGAATTATCCAATTACGATTACGAATATCAGCGTTGCTTTCAAGTGGAAGCTGAAGTGTTACAGCATGACCGCGTATTTCTGCTGTGTGAGGGGCTGGATACGTTATGCGAGCTTTTTGTGAATGGAACTAACATTCTGAACAGTGATAATATGCACCGGACGTATGAAGTGGACATTAAGTCAGTGTTGAAGCAAGGCGATAACACCATTCACGCGATTTTTCGTTCCCCAGTGGAATTTGCTCTGCGGAAGCAAGCGGAGCTGCCGCTTAGCAGTTGTGCTGATGCAGTGGAGGGAATATCCCATCTGCGCAAAGCACATTCCATGTTCGGCTGGGACTGGGGTCCGAAGCTGCCCGATCTTGGAATCTGGAGAAGTCTCTCCATTCAGGGGTATGACAGTGCCCGTGTTGACGATGTTTATATTACACAATTTCACGAGCCGGATAAGGTTACTCTGGATGTTCGGGTAAGAACAGAGAGTTGGCAGGAGGTTGAACGGGAAATCGTAGTCAGCGTTCACACTCCAGCAGGTGTGGCCGTTGAACGTCGTGTGTCCGAAACTGCGGGAGAAGATCATCATATTACACTGGAAATTATGGAGCCAGAGCTGTGGTGGCCGAATAATCTGGGTGCACAACCCCTGTATAACGTCGAGGTTGTACTGTTGCAGAAGGGACAGGAGCTGGATCGTCGAGAACTGCGGATTGGATTAAGAACGATTTCTGTGAAGCAGGAAGAAGACCAGTGGGGACAATCATTCGCTTTTGAAATCAACGGCGTACTTATCTTTTCTACAGGTGCCGATTATATTCTGGAAGATAATCTTCTGCCTCGCGTGACTAAGGAGCGCACGGATCGCTTGCTCCAAAGCTGCGTGGCTGCTAACTTTAATACCATTCGTGTATGGGGTGGCGGTTATTATCCTGACGATTATTTTTATGATCTATGCGATGAATATGGGCTTATCGTCTGGCAGGATCATCTGTATGCCTGCGGGATCTATGCACTGACAGAATCTTTTGAGGACAATATCACACATGAGACGATGGACAACATGAAGCGCTTACGCCATCACGCATCGTTAGGCTTGTGGTGCGGTAACAACGAACAGGAGATGGCTTGGGTCGATTGGGATTGGGAGAATCATTATTCGCTCCAGCTAAAGGCCGACTATATCAAGCAATATGAAGTGCTTCTGCCGGCTATCGCTAAGGAAGTTGATCCCAATACCTTCTACTGGCGTGCCTCTCCTTCCTCTAAAGGAAGCTTTGATAAACCGAATGACGAGAACTATGGAGACATGCATTACTGGGGCGTTTGGCATGGCAAGGAGCCTTTTACCGATTACCGGAAGCTCTATCCGCGTTATATGTCTGAGTTTGGCCTGCAATCCTTCCCAAGCTTGAAGACGATTGAATCCTTTACGTTGCCGGAGGATCGCAATATTTTCTCCTATGTCATGGAGTCCCACCAGAAGAACAATACCGGAAATGAGAAAATTCTCTATTATATCGGCGAGACCTACAAATATCCGAAGGATTTTGAATCTATTCTCTATGCGTCCCAGCTTATCCAAGCCGAAGGCATGCGCTGTGGCGTAGAGCATTGGCGTAGACATAGAGGGCGCTGCATGGGCGCATTGTATTGGCAGTTGAACGATTGTTGGCCGGTTGCTTCCTGGTCTAGCATCGATTATTATGGCCGGTGGAAAGCAATGCATTATACAGCTAGACGTTTTTTTGCTCCAGTTCTTGCTTCTGCACATGACGAAGGAACCGTAGTTTCCCTGCATGTCTCTAATGAGAGCAGAGAGAAGGTGAGTGGTGAATTAAGATGGAGACTGCTTACTCCGACATCAGAGGTTCTAATGGAAGGTGCGAAGTCGGTGAAGATTGAGGCTTTAAGCAGTGCCGAGTTCGATCGGCTTGATTTTGGTCATGTCTTGGATACAAAAGAGAAGAAACGTAAAGCTTATCTGGAATATGTATTTGAGGTAGAGGGGGAGACGATAAGCGGGGGAACCGTCTTGTTCGTTAAGCCGAAACATTTCAGCTTTGTTGATCCTGAGCTTGAAGCCGTACTCACTGAGGAAGCAGAACAATTCGTTATTACTGTGAAGTCAAAAGCATATGCCTGTTTCGTCGGACTTGATTTCAAGGAAAGAGATGCGATCTTCAGTGATAACTATTTCGACCTATCAGCTGGCGTTTCAAGAACCGTTACGGTTGCTAAAAAAGATCTCGATAAACCAGCTACGGCTGAGGAACTGCGTACCCAGCTTACTGTACGTTCCGTCTTTGATATTTAAGAAAAAGGTTATTTTCCTACTATATCCTAGGCTGTCAATCTCCAAATGACAGTTTGATGATATATATTTTAGTGGTTTAGACTCTGTGTATAGATAGATCAATATTTTACTATAATAGGTATAGATATTAAGATTGTATACCCTTCCATTTCACTCTAAAATAGACTTCGAAGAAGCATTAATTACAAACTATAAACGTTCTATTGAGCTACCTTAAGGAGAGTGCAAACATATTATGGGTATTTATTATGATGACAACCGCAAGGTGTTTCATTTACAGTCTGAGAAATCCAGCTATATTATTGAAATGATCAAAGGTGTTATTCCAGCGCATGTCTACTGGGGCCCAAAATTGGCAGGGAGAGAATTTCAACATCCGTTGAATTTGGTGGAACGTTGCTCTTTTAGTCCAACTTATTTGCAGGAGGATAAAAATATCTCCCTCGACACCTTGCCAAGCGAATTCCCTTCTTATGGAAACGGTGATTTCCGCGAGCCGGCACTTGAGGTTCACCTAGTAGATGGCACGACCGTAACGGATTTCCGTTATAAGAGCCACACCATTAATAAAGGAAAACCTGCACTCAAGGGTCTGCCTGCTACTTATGTTGAAAGTGAAGAAGAAGCAGAGACCCTGGAAATTATACTGCAAGATGATAAAACAGGATTGATCGCTGCCTTGAGCTATACCGTATTTAACAATCAGGATGTTATAACACGTTCCGTGCGGATTGAGAATCTGGGTAAGGACAATCTGGTTCTGAAAAGAGTATTAAGCGCGAATGTTGACTTCCATGATTCTGACTATGACATGCTGCAATTATCCGGTACTTGGACTAGAGAACGCCATATTCACAAAAGACCACTCGTTCCTGGCATCCAGCGGATTGACAGCAAACGCGGCTCCAGCAGCCATCAGCAGAATCCTTTTATGGCCTTGCTTGCAAAAGATGCAACAGAGGATCATGGCGAAGTTTACGGGTTCAGCCTTGTGTATAGCGGAAGTTTCCTTGCCCAAGCAGAAGTGGATCAATACGGAATTTCCAGAGTAGGGATCGGTATTCAACCTTTTAACTTTCAGTGGTTGCTTGAACCGGGCGAATCCTTTCAGGCTCCAGAAGCCGTATTGGTAAGATCCAGTGAAGGGCTTGGTGGATTATCGAGAACCTATCACCGTCTGTATCGGACCCGATTATGCAGAGGTGAATTCCGCGATAGCAAGCGTCCTATTCTGATCAACAACTGGGAAGCGACTTATTTTAATTTTAATGCGGATAAAATCAAAGAAATTGCTAAAGCAGGCAAAGAGCTAGGCCTGGAGCTGTTCGTGCTGGATGACGGCTGGTTCGGCAAACGTGATAACGACGACAGCTCCCTGGGAGACTGGGTAGAGGATCGTCGCAAGCTTCCTGAAGGTCTTGGAAAGCTAGGCGAAGATATCACGGCAATGGGCATGGAATTCGGATTATGGTTCGAGCCAGAAATGGTATCGCCAGAAAGTGATCTTTACCGTGAACATCCAGACTGGTGTCTCCATGTACCTGGGCATAAAAGTTCGTTAGCCCGCCAGCAGCTAGTGCTGGATTTATCCCGCAAGGATGTATGCGATTATATCGTCGAGTCAGTTAGCTCGGTATTGTCATCTGCTCCGATTACTTATGTGAAATGGGATATGAACCGGAATATGACAGAGATTGGATCAGCGCTTCTTCCAGCCGAACGTCAACGCGAAACGGCACACCGTTATATCCTTGGACTTTATGATGTGCTGGAACGTATCGTTTCCCGTTTCCCTCATATTTTGTTCGAAAGCTGCTCTGGTGGTGGCGGACGATTTGATCCGGGGATGCTGTATTATATGCCACAGACCTGGACTAGCGATGATACGGATGCAGTGGAAAGATTAAAGATCCAATACGGAACAAGTATTGTGTATCCAGCGAGTTCAATGGGTGCCCATGTGTCGGCTGTTCCTAACCATCAGGTGCATCGTATTACTCCTTTGGAGACACGTGGTCATGTCGCGATGTCGGGTAATTTCGGCTACGAGCTGGATTTGACCAAGCTTACTGAAGCTGAACGCGAGGATATCCGCAAGCAGGTTTCGGAGTACAAGGAACTGAGAATGCTGATTCAGTACGGTGATTTCTATCGACTGCTTAGTCCTTTTGAAGGAAACGAGACGGCATGGATGTTTGTTTCCGCTGATAAAAAAGAAGCCTTCGCCACCTACTTCCAAGTTCTGGCCGGGCCTAATCCACCGTTGCGCAGATTACGTCTGAAAGGACTCGACCCTGCAAAATCGTATAAGCTTGAGCTTAACGGCGGAGTATACAGAGGGGATGAGCTGATGCACTTCGGACTCACGCTTCCACAGCTAGAGGGCGATTTCAGAAGCCTACTTTTCGTGCTTAGAGAAGTTTAATCAAAAAAGGAGGGTGCCCCGAAAGCCATTGGCTGCTGGGAACCTTCCTTTTTTTTCTCCTTTTTTGAGTTCTTTTGTGACTAGCTGCGCGCCCGAAGCTGTTATTGGATGGGGCGCTTTGCGAGATATGCTTACTTGGCCGGGGACTACCAGACGCGAATTAGTGCGACTTGCAAGTAGCTTGGCGCCACTGGAGCTGATTGTTTATACTGAAGCCGGCGGGCTCAAATTGGTGCACCATGTAAGTTGCTTACCCAGCCAACACAGTGCTATCGGACTCAAATGCCGCTAACCGCTCTCTTTCCACACATTTGGAGTTTTATCGGACCGCATAGTCGCTATTGACTCGAAAAGTACCTAATATGTACCTCTTTCGAAGGAATAGCTGCACTGGAGTCCGAAACTGTGCTTAAAAGGCGAAAAATTGGCAAATAGCGTCATCTGAGTCCGAAAGCGGCGGTGGAGGGGGCGACTCGGTGCTGCCGTAAGCGAATTAGGGTGTTTAACAAGATGCTTACCTAGCCGGGGACTGCTGGACGCGAATTGGTACGCCTTGCAAGTTACTTACTCAGCCAACACAGTGCTATCGGACTCAAATGCCGCTAACCGCTCTCTTTCCACACATTTGGAGTTTTATCGGACCGCATAGTCGCTATTAGCTCGAAAAGTACTCAATAAGCACCTCTTTCGAAGGAATAGCTGCACTGGAGTCCGAAACTGTGCTCAAAAGACGAAAAATTGGCAAATAGCGTCATTGGGGTCCGAAAGCGTCGGGGGATGGTTGTGACTCGGTGCTGCCGTACGCGAATTAGGGTGTTTAACAAGATGCTTCCCTAGCCGTGGGCCAGCGTACGCGAATTGGTGCGACATGCAAGTTGCTTACCCAACCAACACAGTACTATCGGACTCAAATGCCGCTAACCGCAGCCTTTTCACACATTTGGAGTTTTATCGGACCGCATAGTCGCTATTGACTCGAAAAGTACCTAATATGCACCTCTTTCGAAGGAATAGCTGCACTGGAGTCCGAAACTGTGCTCAAAAGGCGAAAAATTAGCAAATAGCGTCATCTGGGTCCGAAAGCGGCGGGGGATGGTTTTGAGTTGGCGCCACCAAATCTGAATGGTTACTACTTGCATCCACCGGCCCCGAATTAGCACGCCACGCATGCCACTCAGCTCTATCGAAGCCGAACGGTTATGCCGAGCAACATCAATTTTCAAAAAACACATGTTTGGACAGGAACTCCAGATCCTGCTCGCGGTAAGTGGAGGGGCTGACTCCAAAATAGGAACGAAAGACTTTGCCGAAATAGCTGGCATTGTCAAACCCGGTGTCCACAGCGATCTGGTAGATCGTCTGATCTGTTGTTTTCAGCATAGATGCTGCCAGCTCGATCCGTCTCCTTCTTAAATACTCAAAAGGCGAGAGATTGATGTTTTTTTGAAATAGCCTGCAAAGATGATGTTTGGAAATTCCAACATGTGCGGCGACATCGTCTAAGCTAAGGTTATTATTGTGCAGATCATTTTTCATAAATTGTATAGCAGCATGAAGTTTGTCATTTTTTATATAGGTGGTTAACAAATTCGGTTTCTTGAGGTATTTCTCCATGGACAATATCCACTGAAAGGTTTTCCCCGTTAGAAAATGCAAATCTCTTTCCTCATCAACCTGTATGTCCTTGAACATACTCCACAATAAATCCATCGGAACCGATTCCTGAGGGAGTTCTATAATGGGACCGCCATGTGCGATCAGTTGGTTCCAGAGTGAAATAGCTAGAGGTCCTCGTACATTCAGCCAAATGAATTCCCAGGGCTCTGTACCTTCCTCCGGATAATAATATCTGTGTATACTGGGGACAGTCACTAGGAAAGCTTTGCCCTTCGTTAATGGGTGAACAACCCCGTCTATTTCAATTCTACCCTCTCCAGATAAGGTGTACTGAAAAATAACACAACTTCTCTCCGTCCGGTTCTGGCCGTTAAATGAATATGCCGGAGTCTCGGCTTGTTCCCAGCCAATTGAATCAAACAGAAGCATAGAAGCTTGTTCTTCCGAGCGAATGGTGTAGGAGGAGCGCAACATTAGCAGGTTTCCTTTCCATGGTTCGTTACTTCATTCAAAGTGTAAACTTTTTTGCTGATCTGTTCAATTTTTGTTTCATTTAATCTGCTGTCTTCGATATTGATAAGGCGTAATGCCATACTGATCTTTGAACAGCTTAATGAAATATTGTGGCTTTTTGTAGCCGACTAGATGTGAAATATCGAGCACATGTAATTTGGAATCGATCAATAACTTGGAGGCCTTTTCCAAGCGTTTAGAAGAAATGTAGCTCGATAAATTTTCGCCCGTCTCCTGCTTATAAAATTTGGACAGGTAAACAGGATGGAGGTGAACAATTTTCCCTAAGTCCTCCAGGCTCAAGCATTCACTAATATGATTGGAGATATAGGCTTGAATGGTATGAACAATATTTTGATTGGAAAATTTAGCGCTTCTATCTAATTGGGTGAGGCTTTGCAAGATGGATTGAAGAGCCGTATTTGGCTCTGATAATTGATTGAAAATCCAGTCTGCGGCCTCAGCTGATTGGATTTTATCGGTTGTGGAATATAGCAAATTAATGAATTCGAGCAGATAGAGGAGCTTTTGTTTTTTTGCAGTGAGCTTGGCAAAGTTTTTTAAAATGTTTTTTCTGGTTTGTTCCCATTCTCCAAGCTCTAATTTAGGGAGAGCACTAGAGGTACTCAGCATAGTAAAGTCATTGGTCCCAACATTTTCATTAAAAAAGTAATGATAAAAAATATGCCGAACAGCATGCTTCTGAGAAAATTCAAACGGCTCGGAAAAAGAAATGGAATCGATGCTGTTTGCCACAGTTTCGGTATTGGATTCTGGAATAATTCCAGTAATTGCTGATGGAGTGGTCCAAATAAAGTCTCGTCCACCATTATGATCTTTTAACATCATTTCATCTTTCCCACTAGCCCCTGAGACATGAAAAAAGCAAAAATGCTCATTCCGGAAGGTAGGATCGAATGTACTGTGATCATAACGTAGTGGGGAAGGATCGCTAATAACAGAAAGCAAATAACCTAGCCCATCTATCTTTTTCTCTGCCACTGGAGTTTTTGGGGGGTTCTCAGCGATACTCTTAATAACTTGACTCATGGCTTTTTCCATATCCTCTTTATCTACCGGCTTGAGTAAATAATCGAGTGCACCCAGACGAATGGCTTGCTGTGCATAATCAAATTGAGAATAACCGGAGAGAAAAATTACCTTGGTATTGAGCTTTTTCTCATGAACATGATGCAGTAAATCAATGCCGGATACTTCGGGCATACGAATATCTGTAATAAGGATATCTATATGATTCTGATTCAATAGCTCCTTGGCTTCAATCGAATTTGTTGTCGTCTCAATATGCTCAATCCCAAATTTGTTCCAATCCAGCAGGTGTTTTAAATATTCAACGATGTAATGCCCGTCATCAACTATCAATAATCGCATATTGACCTCCTTCATCCAGCGAGAAATCTATGAATGCCAGCACGGATAAACCGCCCCAGTCATTGATGAAGAACCGCAGCCCGCTTAATTCACCATACGCATTTTTGAGGCGATGATGAATGTTCCAAAGACCAATTCCTCTTGATCCTTCAGGGGGGGATTCATTCTCAAGTCTGGCCATTAGCTGGTGTATTTCCTCAGCAGTAAGCCCCTTACCGTCATCGGCAACAATAATTAACGCTCCAGTATCAAGTTCTTTTACATCTATAGTAACGCGATAAGCCCCTTGCTGTTCTTCAATCCCATGCTGAATCGCGTTCTCGACCATAGGCTGGATAATCAGTGGCATAATCAGATGCTCTCCCAGTTCAGGGGGCAGGTTGATTTCATAATTTATTTTTTTGGAAAGTGACATGATGGATAAAAAATGATCGGCAAGCTGCAATTCAGAAGCCAACGTAACATTATCTGAATTCATTTTTGTTAAATAACGATAGTACTCTGCTAAATGCTTGCTCATCTGCATTACGGCTTCCGGTGAAGTTTTTGCCACAGCCATAATGAAAAACAGATTATTGTAAAGAAAATGTGGATTGATCTGAGCCTGCAGCTGTTTCACTTCCGCGTTTCTGCGCAGCTCGGTTTCTATTTTTAATGAAGCGAATAAAGCCTGTATTTTGGCGACCATGTGGTTAAAGCTTTTAAATAGACTATAAAATTGATTGTCCGGGTTCTCACTAATTCTGGTGCTGTAATTCCCTTGTTCCACTTGGTAGAATTTCTTGTCGAGCAAATATACATTACGATAATAGTTTCGATAGAACATAAAAATCACGATAAGACCAATGATCAGGATCATTAGGATGCTGACAAAAAACACCTGTGTATTCCGGTTAAGCGGATTCAAAAAATCACTCATTCGCGTATAGGTAACAAGATACGTATCAATCGGCTCAATATACTTCGATAAAACATAATAATCGTCATCGTTGATATGATAGTCAAACTTTAGAATTTCATGTGCATTGGGTGTTATCGTCTCCTTGGCTTTTTCCTCGATTCGAATATCCACCGCTTTATTGCTAATCATCAAACTCTTGTTCACAAGCAAAAAGGCATTGGAGCTCTCACCGCCACTCACTGCTTTTTCTAAAAGACTTGTTAAATACTCCTTTTTCAGCTTAACGCCCACAATGTATTGAATATTGGCAGGATTCTTAGGCTCATGAATATAAGGGTAGATTGAAAAATAATACAAATTATTATTAACAATCTGCCAGCCTCGCTGCGTGACCTTCTGAAAGGGCTGTTTGGCAAGCGAATCATGACCCGTGAAAATAAAAGTGCCGTCCGTTTTCCAGTAGATACCGATAGATTCAATGGCCTGACTGGAGAGGAGTGGTGCTGATATGCGGTCATAGATATCGTTTTTTTTCATCTGGGCATCGTAATTGTTCATCTCTTGTATTTTGCTTTGATAGAAACGTACGGAGGTGTCGGCTGTATATTGGATGCCATACAAACTTGCCTCAGAGATGATGCCATCCAGTATGCTTTCCGTATAAGCTAGCTGATTTTTGGAGGAGTTAACCAAGCTCTCTTGAATGGTTTTGGAACCTAGGGAGTTCATTATGAAAAACAAACTTAAGGTAAGTAAAAGGAAAAAAACGAAAAAATATATGAATCGTTTCATATTTACTTTTTTAATCATAAGCATTACTCCTGTCGCTAGGACTCGTGTGAATTCATCATAAGCCATATATTCCAAAAGAAAAAGGGAAGAGCTCTCGCAAAATGAAAGCGTTTATAAAGATGTTTAGCGAGTGGTTATGATATTTAATTTGAGACATTTTCGAATGAAAGCGCTTTTGTTAACATTAAATCAGAAAGAAATTAGCAGCCAAGAATGTAAAAGGGGGTAAGCACAATAGCACAGATAATGAATACCCAGCTCAAATGGAGTGAGAAAGCCAACGTTAAAAAAAACAGGAAAAATCCTTGGAAAAAGGAAATTAAAAAAAATTGGCCATTGTATGTTTTATGTATCCCAGCTTTGGTATTCGTTCTAATTTTTGCCTACGGTCCTATGGTCGGATTAGTGATGGCCTTTCAGGATTACAAGCCCTGGCTTGGAATTACAGGTTCAACTTGGATTGGTTGGGATAACTTCGCAAGAATCTTTCAATATAAAGAGGCGACACAATCTATTATCAACACCCTCATTATTGCTGTAATCAAAATTATAGTCGGAATTATCGTTCCTATCTTTATGGCGATTCTGCTAAGCGAGATTAGAAACATGGGGATTAAAAAGAGTATTCAAACCTTGGTCTATTTACCGCATTTCCTCTCTTGGGTAACCGTTGCCGGAATCATGATTGATATCCTGGGTCTTGACGGGGGCATAAATCATTTTCTTACGAATTTCCTCGGACTAAAACCAATTTTCTTTTTGGGTGATCCTACGCTGTTCAGACCGACGATCATCATCAGTGATTTATGGAAAAACTTCGGATTTGGCATGATTGTTTACTTAGCGGTGATCACAGGGATCGACCCTTCTTATTATGAGGCCGCCGAGATCGACGGCGCGTCACGCCGCCAACAAATACGCCATGTTACCTTACCGAGTATGATGCCGATGATCATCGTAATTGCGACGTTAAGCCTTGGAAATATTTTGGATGCAGGATTTGACCAAATCTTTAACTTATACAATCCACTCGTATATAGTACGGGAGATATCATCGATACTTATGTTTACCGGTCATCCTTATTGAATGGCCAATACGGTTTTGGTACCGCTGTTGGGTTGTTTAAATCTGGCATCAGCTTCATTTTAATCGTAATTTCCTATCGAATTGCTTACAAGGTAGCTAACTACAAAATATTTTAAGTCGAAGTTGTTAAGCTTTCAAAACAGTTAGGAGGAATGGGAGTGTATTATAAATCCAAGGGATATAGGATATTTTCGATTTTCAATCATATCCTCCTGATTCTAGTAGCCTTATCGTGTTTATTGCCTATGCTTCATTTGCTAGCACAATCATTTAGCAGTAAGACAGCGGTAAATGGGAATTTGGTATCCTTTTGGCCGGTGGACTTTAATATCGAAGCCTATGTGAAAACTTTTAAAAACACGAATTTTACAGGCTCCATGAGAATCTCAGTGGTCCGGACGGTGCTGGGGACGTTAATCAGTATGTTTATTATTACAACGTCAGGGTATGCCTTGTCCAAAGATTTCCGGGGGCGTAATGCTTTAATGTGGATTTTTATTTTCACGATGTTGTTTTCCGGTGGATTGATTCCTTCTTATATATTGGTTACGAAACTTGGGCTCAAGGATACAATCTGGTCGCTCGTGCTTCCCGGTGCCTTCGGAGCTTACAATTTGATTCTGATTATGAATTTCTTTAAAACAATCCCTAAGGCGCTTGAAGAGGCGGCATTTATCGATGGGGCTTCGTTCTTCGTCATTTTCCGGAAAATCTATCTTCCGCTTTCCCTTCCCGGTCTGGCAACCGTCGGATTGTTTATCATGGTGGGGAGCTGGAACGCATGGTTTGATGGGATTTTGTATATGTCGAATACAACGGACTATCCGTTAGCTTCATTCTTACAGACTGTAGTTGTACAAGGTTCAGCGCAGAGTATGGCACTTAGTCAATCAGAAGCAGCCGCGTTGTCAGAACAGAGTATCAAAGCTGCGCAAATTTTTATTAGCACACTGCCCATTATCCTTGTGTACCCATTTCTACAGAAGTACTTTGTCAAAGGCATCGTTCTGGGTGCTGTAAAAGAATAACGTGACCAACATATAAAACTTAAATTCAAAGGAGCTTATTGATGAAAAAAACAGGGGCCTTAATAACGACTACTGTATTGATGGCAGGATTGCTAGCGGGCTGCGGCTCAAACGGTAAAGAATCTAATGCGGCAGAAGCGGTTCTCAAAGACGGCAAATACGATCCTCCTATTACTATCAACATCGCCAAGCAACAAGATGAGAATGCCGGTAAATATATCAACGGGGAGAGCTTAAATGATAATGTGTTGACCCGCTGGGGTGTCGAGAATCTAGGGATTAACATCCAAACTACTCTTTTGGGCGGTGATGCCTCCCAATATAATACGAAACTTCGTTTAGCGCTCACTGGTTCCGAGAAGCTTCCGGATGTTTTGCCAGTGTATGACACCTCCTTAGAAAATGATCTGATTCAATCTGGACTTGTAAAAGATATTGCGGAAGACATTAACAAATATATGCCTGAGCGTCTGAAAGAAATATATAAACAATATCCAACAACGTTCAACCCGGTTATCCAGGACGGCAAGGTTTATGGGATGGCGATCTCGCCCAATCTCACTGAAGGTGAAGTCATGCTTATCCGTCAAGATTGGTTAGATAAATTAAATTTAAAAGCGCCAACAAATATAGATGAATTTGAACAGGTTATCGCTGCCTTTACGAATAATGATCCGGACGGTAACGGAAAAAATGATACTTATGGATTTGATTTCTCGGGAAAAGATTCTTACAACACGGGCTGGGTGAGTGACTCTGTAATGATTTTTAGTGCTTATACAGGCAAGAGTCTCCCCGGCCAATGGTATAACGACAATGGTAAACTCACTTACGGTTCTGTCGCTGATGGGACAAAAGATGCGTTAGCTAAACTTCGCGATTGGTACTCCAAAGGGTATTTAAATAAGGAATTGGCTACACAGGGTGCATGGGATGCACTTGCGGATTTCACTGAAGGTAAAGCAGGGATTATTATTGGCCGTCCTTGGCTGTACGGCAGTGTTAAAGATGTGGAAACTAACGTAAAAGGGGCTAAAATCAAAGCTTACCCAACAATCAACGGTGTAAGTGGGGATCGAACCTACCAATCCGGTCAACAGAACGATGGTGTCTTTATGTTTAATAAAGACTTCAACAATATGGAAGCTTTCTTCTTGTATTATGACAAGCTTTACGATGCAGCATTTGGTACCGGAGATTTCAAATATGGTTATGCTCAGGGATATGATTATGACATTGTTGGCGATGAAGTGGTATTCGATTCCAAAAAATTCAATACTCCTTTGGATGCCGCTCAAGGTGTAGGCAAAATGGCTTTTACCAAAAATACACCAAGTGTTGATGGCCCAGGTAAATCTTTTTATGATCTTTCCAAAGGTGCAAAAGCAGAGAATGGGGTCTTGATCAGATCGGCATCAAATGATGAAACAGCCAAAGAGGGATATGTGATTTCCTATGAGAATAGAGAGTCGCTGCTTCCAAATGCATTTAACGGTCCTCCTACCAAGACTATGCAGACAACCTGGGAACAACTGAATACGATGGAAAAGGAAACCTTCACCAAAATTATTTACAGTAAAGAGCCGCTAACTGCGTACGATGACTTCGTGAAGCAATGGCATGACAAAGGCGGTACGAAAATTTCCGAAGAAATCAACGAATGGTATAACAATGCTAGCAAGGTGGATGTGATGTCTCAGATGGGATTGAAATAAGTTCGCAAGAACAGCAGGTTCAGTTAAGGTCATCCTTGGCCGGACCTGCTTTTTTGTATAAAAATCTGATCCTCTGGAGGATAATCATGGACGAAAACGCGAATACAGTCACCCTACTAAATAGCGCTCCACTTCTGGATATGAGCGGAAATCCTGTACATGCACATGGTGGACATATGCTCTATACGGATGGATATTATTACTGGTTTGGTGAGAAGCGGATGGATCGGCGGAGAGTGAGCTGCTACCGATCCGTGGATCTAGTGAGTTGGGAATGGCGCAATGATGTGCTCACACTCGATTCACCGGTACAGCCGATTTATCACCGCACCACATTAGAGCTTGAACCCTTGGACAGGGAGGGGCGCCCAACGGGTGCGGTAATTGAGCGCCCAAAAGTACTCTACAACGAACCTACAGGGAGATTTGTTATGTGGATGCATTGGGAAAATGGACGCGACTACTCTGATGCGCGCTGCGCGATCGCTGATTGCGGGACGGTAGATGGGGATTATGTTTACCGGGGCAGCTTTAATCCGATAGGTAACATGTCTCGTGACTGCACCTTGTTCCAGGATGACGATGGGACGGCTTATTTTATCTCCGCGGCAAGGGAAAATGCTGATCTTATTATGTATCGTCTGTCACCTGATTACCTCAGCATAGAAGAACAGGTCAAGACCTTGTGGCCCGGACAAGCGCGTGAAGCACCTGCATTAATGAAACGTCAGGGTGTATATTTCCTCATCTCGTCCGCCTGTACGGGCTGGTTGCCTAACCAAGGAACCTATGCCTGGTCCGAGGAATTATTTGGTCGTTGGTCACCCTTGCTGCCTTTGGGCGACATCACTACATACGACAGCCAGCCTGCTTTTATAGTTCCTATTGTAGGAACAGACAATGACCAGTGCTCTTACCTGTATGTTGGGGATCGCTGGGACCCTGCGGATTATTATGCCTCTTCCTATGTATTTCTGCCGCTCAGCTTTCCTTCTGACCGGGAAATGAAGCTTGACTGGGCAGAGCGAACCGTGATTGACCTTAGGAAGGGAATCGTAGCTGTGGAATGCGGCTCTGGTAGTGGTCTGTTCAGATTGAAAAGCTTAGGAATGGGGATTTATCTGGCGGCGGGAAATCAATCTATTGAACATGAGGAGACCCTGAACGTCGAAGTCCGTACGCTTTCGTATGAAGATCAGCAGCAGAGATGGACGGTTGAATACGGGGAGAAGGGCAGGGCAAGAATTCGAAACAATGTAAAGGTCTTATCTATTGGCTCGTTGAATTCCTTGCTGCTGGAGCCTATTCGGGACAACGAAGATCAGTTTATATGGTTGCTTACAGAGACAGAAGCAGGTTCACTGACTATTGGGAGCAATGACGGAAGAGTTCTTACCGTAGCAGGAGAACAGCGTGGGGGCTGGGGTTGTGTGTTTCTTGAATCCAAACGCTGCCATGATCCCCGTATAGTTGCAGACCCGCAGCTTTTTCAACTGATTTCAGTAAGGTAAACAGTTTAGAGAAAAGAGGTATACCGATGAGTTTATCTGTCTCCTTCCCTATGGAATGGTTTAAAAGTGACCCCCATACACAACTTACTGCGACTTCCTCTGAGGCTTTTCAGTTAATCACTACACCAGAAGGTGGTGGAATTGAGCTTCAGCCAGGGCAGCTGGAATCCGCCGCTTGGTGCGATTATGGTTTCGTTAATGCTGAGGTTTACCATGAAAGCCATGACGTTCTGGTGCTGTTATTCAGTTTTTATGATCGGGATCATCGCGTCATTACTTATCATGTAGGAATTTTACCTGGTGTGCGCACGAAAATTTGTTTACCCTTGATTCATTTAAATGGGGAGAAGTTGTTCCTTCCCCGTTATCCGGGTGTGATGCAGACAGTACTGAGGGGAGATGCAGGCATCGATCGCAAGCATATCACCCGATTCTCTATCGCTACTCTCCCTTCAACAACAAGTAGAGCTGTGCAAATTAGTGGCTTGGCTCTAAGTCTAACTGAGCCCGTCTTTGAGTATGAACAGCAACCATATATAGATGATCTGGGCCAATTAAAGGGAAGGGGTTGGCCAGGGAAAACGGTTGATGCAGAAGCGTTGACGGATCGGCTGCGCGAAGAGCGGCAACTTGCGGCACAAGTTGATCACAGTGGAGGTGACCTCAGCAGGTACGGGGGTTGGAAGGCGCTGAGATTCGCGCCAACTGGATATTTCCGCACGGAATTTGACGGCAGCCGCTGGTGGTTCGTTGATCCAGAGGGTTATGCCCTGTTCAGTACGGGGATGGACTGTGTGGGTCCGGCTTGTTCTATGCATGTAACTGGTATGGAGCACTTGATACCCTCGTTGCCGGAGCGGGAAGGAATCTATCAAGAAGCTTGGTCACAGGATGGCGAGGAATTCAGCTTCGAGATTGCTAATCTGATCACTGCTTTTGGGGCGGAGTGGCGCTCTAACTGGGTGGCTATGACGGATTTCCGCTTACAACAATGGGGATTCAACACCATCGGTAACTGGTCCAATGATCTTTTTATTAAGGAATCTCAGCTTCCGTATGTTTATCCTCTAGTGGACTTTCCTATGACGGAGCAATCTATTTTCCGGGATTTCCCGGATGTGTTTAGCCCGGAGTATGAGCGGAATGCCGGGAGCTTTGCGGAGCAGCTTCTTCCATTAAGGGAAGATCAGAGAATGGTTGGCTATTTCATGCGTAATGAGCCGCATTGGGCATTCGTGGATGGGTTGAATTTGACCGGGCAGATGCTGAAATCTCCGGTCCGTTATGCCAGCAAGAAGGAATTCATTCGCTGGCTTGCAGAAAAGTACAAAACAGTGGAGCAATTAAACATGGCGTGGGATAGTGTTTTTGAAGAATTCGAGGATTTATACGATGTATCGAATGTGAATGTAACCGGGGATAATCTCACTTCTGCCCGAGAAGTGGATTATAACCAGTTCAACCGGATCATGATCCGGCGGTATGTAGAAGTGCCAGCCTGTCTTTGCAAGCAGACGGATCCGAATCATCTGAATTTGGGAATGCGTTATGCCTGGGTTGGCAGTGATGAGGTGCTGGAGGGCTGCGAATGGTTTGATGTATTCTCTATGAACTGCTATCAGTTCAGTCCTGACAAGGAACAGATCGCCCAGATCAGCGGACGACTGAACAAACCAGTCATGATTGGGGAATATCATTTTGGTGCGGCTGAAGGCGGCATGTTGGCTTATGGGATCCGTGCGGTGGCAACTCAGAAGGAGCGCGGTGAAGCTTACCGTTATTATGTAGAGCAGGGGGCAGCCATCCCGCAGCTGATCGGAGTTCATTATTTTCAATGGAATGATCAGCCTGTGCTTGGACGTTATGACGGAGAAAACTATCAAATCGGCGTAGTGGATGTCTGCAACCGTCCATATGAACCTTTCGTGCAAGCAGCGAAAAAGGCCCATGACCAGATGTATCAGGTGCGGACGGGGAGGACAGCACCCTATAATATTGTGCCAATAGAGATTCCGAAAACGGGATTCTGATTGCAAATCTTTACAACAAAAAGGCCCCCAGCCAATGGGGGCCTTTTTTGTCCTCTCCTCTGCAATGTAGCCCCTTTATAAGCCAAGGCCGGAGGAGGGGAGTGAATCATCACGGGAATAGCGCTTGCGGTATTCCCCCGGAGTTATTCCGGCACAACGTTTGAACATACGGATGAAGGAATTTACGTTCTGATAACCGACCTGAAGCGCGATATCCTGAATCCGCAGTTCCAGATTCATTAGCAGCTCTTTGGCCCGCTCAATTCGCAGATTGTTCAGATATTCACTGAAGTTGATGTTTGTTTTCTCTTTAAAAATGCTGGACAGGTAACCTGGAGTTAAATTCAACTTGTCTGCTACTAGGTTGAGGTTGATGTCCTCGCCGTAATGTTTGTCTAAGTAATCCAGCACAAAGCTGATAATAGGGTCGCGCGACTCCGAGCGGTTACTGATGACCACGAGCACAGGACGAACCAGATCACGCAGCCATTCCTTGTATTGATCCATTGAGTGGAAAGCGTTAAATGGCTCTAGTCGGGGTGGTAAGAGACGCTCCGCTTCCGCTTGGGGCAGATTCAGCTTCGTCACCGTTTTGCTCGTCTGTTCCGCTGCTCCCAAGGCAAATGCCCGAAAATCCGCCGCCGCCGCGTCCTTGTGCTGCAGCTGCTCCAGCTGACGATCCAGCCAAGCGAATACAGCCTCCTCATTGCCAGACTGCAGCAGATTGTGCAGCTCCTCTCCGTGGGTCACCTTTAAATGAAAGGATTTGGCGGACGAGGCTCTAGGTTCTACGATAATTTGTGTTTCCCCGTTCAATCTACGCTCATTTAACAACATCGATAGATTATTGTAGGCATCGGTAAATGAGGTTTCGCCTGAATATACCGGACTTACAGCAATAGTCAGGTATAAGGATGTCTCCGAATCCAGCAGTTCTTTCAGTGTATCAAGAGCCTGCAGAAAACTGCTCTGCGGTCCGGGGTTGAACAGGAGCAGCAAGAGCTGATCCTGCTCCGGCTGGAGTGCGACGCTGTCGCTTTCACCTCCGGTGATCAAGGTTTGGATTAGTTTCCATAACATCAGTGTGTGTTTCTCAAATTCGTCCGGCAAGGTTTTGAAGCTGACCTTGAACAGAATGGAGGCATAGGGTAGTTCGGATTGCCGGACATCTTCAAGCTCCGCAAGACTTTTACTCAGCGGGATATTTTTCACTTTATGAGTGTAGGCATATTGGCGTACCAGTGAGTTCTTATGATCAAGATCGGTCTGGATGAATCGGTTATTCTCCAAAATGGAGCTGAGGCGGTCGCCGATAATGGCGAATTCCTTCACACTGCTCAATTTTTCTGGCCGGCTGCCCGCTTTACGGTCCAAGGCACCAATCAGGCGCTGGAGCGGCTGGTTAAGCCGATGGCTGAAGATCAGGGATGAGAGAACACTGATCAGTACTGCCGCAGAGAGTAACACAGCCAGCAATAGCTGCATACCACGCATTTCCGCGGCAATAGCCGCCACCTCGGTCACTCGGATATAGGTGAATCCGGTTTGTTTACCTTTTTCATAGAAGTAATATTGATCTCCGACCCGCTCATGGGCATTGCTACTTTCCGGAAGCTGGCTTGTTTGCAGATTAACATCTGATGTAGAGAACAATAAATTTTCTTGTGCATCCAGAATATAGAATGGGGTATTGCCGGCATCACCGTAGGTATCCTGCATCAGCTGCGGATTCAGCATGACAATCCCATACACTTCCTCATAAGGAATCGCTTTGACCAGCACTGGCATTAACCTTCCGAGCGTACGGGTGGAATGTATAGTTTTCTCGGTAAAGGTTACGGCGGGCATGACTTTTAAAAATTGATTGTCCATCGTTTGCCGGCTCCAGTACTCCGGAGGATATTCTGCACTGAAGTAGTATTTACCGAACATATCTGCGGCGCTGCTTAGGCCCTCCCTCTCCAGTACATAATCTTCCTTTTTAAAATAAAGAATGAAATTTTCGATATGCAGAAAAGGATTAGCATACAAAGTTGAGAGATCCGATGTCACTTCTGCCGGGATATCATATCGACGGTTCTCTTTGAGGTGGCTTAAAATGCCCAGATTGGCAGTCCATGAATCGGATTGGGTGAGGGCAAGAATCATGTTCTGGGTCAACCGGAAATGATTTTCGTAGCCTTCGACCGTTTGTGCGAGTCCAAGCTCATTTTGACGGATCATCTCCTTATAGATTTTGCCGCTTAAATACAGATGGGAGAACAGATTAAATGATGCCAAAATCAAGATGACACTGAGGAAGCTTAGCATCAGCTTAACGAACAGGGCATTCAGCGCAAATTTGCCTGTAACGGATCCCTTCATATGTATCCCCCTTTGGATGCACCCGTAAATGAATTGGATTAATTCTATCATAGCGGCAAAAAGCTAACACCAACAATATGCAATTTTGCTGATTTGTACGCTATTCTATGGAAATCCGCAGTTAAGGCGAAATGTTATATAACATGTAGATAGCGCTTTCCAAAGAAATGCAGCTATAATTCGGAGACAAATCCCAGAAAAAAGGGGGAAGTAATCTGACATCTATATGATTTATGATCATTTTAACAAGAGGAGACATGCATATGGCTCAAGCTAGCGTAGTGCAGGACAAAATGCGAAAGAAAGTGCACCGGCGACCCCAACGCCACAAAACGGGAATCCTTAGAACTTGGAATAAAAACAAGGCGCTCTGGCTGCTGTTCCTGCCGTGCCTGTTGTATTATTTGATCTTCCGCTATGCGCCGATGTTTGGATTAGTTGTCACTTTCAAGGATTACAATCTTTTTAAAGGAATTTGGGCCAGCGATTGGGTGGGACTCAAATATTACAGGATGTTTATTGAGAATCCCGATTTTTGGCCGCTGATGAAAAATACTTTTCTGCTTGGTTTATATAAGCTGTTTTTCGGCTTCCCGGCACCAATTCTACTGGCGATTTTGCTTAATGAGGTGCGCAAGGCTGCTTTCAAACGTGTTGTGCAGACCGTCAGCTATCTTCCGCATTTTATCTCAAATGTCATTGTAGCCAGTATGGTGATTATGTTTTTATCCCCAACCGGAGGGCTGATTAATAATCTGCTTGGTGCCATAGGGATTGGACCGATCAATTTCATGAATGAACCTGGATTGTTCCGCGGTATTTATGTCCTGTCGGAAATCTGGCAGCATATCGGTTGGGAGACTATTATCTACTTGGCCGCGTTGACCGCTATCGACCCGCAGCTGTATGAAGCCGCTGATATGGACGGAGCCAGCCGCATGCGTAAAATATGGCATGTCACCTTGCCCGGCATTTCACCCGCCATCGTGATCACCTTGATTCTTAATATCGGTAAAGTGCTCGAGATTGGCTTCGAGAAGGTGTTCCTGATGCAGAACCCGGCGATCTACGACACAGCGGATATTATCAGTACTTATGTCTATAGGGTGGGTATGGTGCAGGGGAACTTCAGCTATGGCGCTTCTATTGATCTCTTCATGGGCGTGATTAGCTTGATCTTCATCTATACAGCAAATTACATCAGCCGTCGTGTAAGCGAGACAAGTTTATGGTAGAAAAGAGGTGTGGTGATGAGATCACCCCGTTTATCCTGGTTTAATGTCGTGAGCACTTTTATCCTTCTCGTGGTTGTGGTGGTCACGCTTTATCCGTTCCTGCATATGCTCGCTGTCTCTCTCAGTAGTGATGTGCATGTCATGAAGAATACAGTTTCTTTCTGGCCTAAGGGTTTTAACCTGAATATGTATAAGCTTGTACTCGGAGATTCGCAAATCTGGGTGGCTTACAAAAATACACTCATTTACACCGTGCTTGGCACCTTTATCTCGTTGGTGGTCACCTCCACGGGTGCCTATGCACTCTCACGCAGTGATATGGCGCTGCGCAAGAGCTTCACCCTGTTGATTGTGGTGACGATGTTTTTCAGCGGAGGGATGATTCCTACGTTCCTCGTGGTTCGCTCCCTGGATCTGGTCGATACCGTATGGGGCATGGTGCTGCCGGGGGCGGTTAGCACTTGGAATCTGATTCTGATGCGGACCTTTTTCTCCGGCATTCCTAAAGAGCTGGAGGAGTCAGGCCGCATCGACGGACTGAATGATATCGGCATATTTATCCGTATTATTGTTCCGCTTTCCAAGGCTTCCTTCGCCACCATAGCACTCTTTTACGCGGTTGGCATGTGGAATAACTTTATTTACCCGCTGCTCTACCTGCGCTCACCGGATTTGTTCCCGCTGCAAGTGCTGCTGCGCAATTTGGTGCTGGCTGGCAGTGCTAGCTCGGGAGATGTTACTAGCATTGGAGGTGACAACATGGTGATAGAAGAATCGCTGAAGTACGCGACGATTATGGTCTCGACGCTTCCGATTCTGATTGTGTATCCATTTGTGCAGAAGTATTTCGTTAAGGGGGCCATGATTGGCGCGGTTAAAGGCTGAGGTGGGTGGAACCGTCACAAATTCAGAATAAGGGAGAGATCGTAATGAACAAATGGAAATCTGTACTGCTGCCACTGGTAATTGCAGCAACCGTAGTAACTGGCTGCAGCGGAGGGGGCAATGACACCTCGCCGCAGAGTAATACTCAGGGCAGTAGTACCGCTTCACCTACTGACTCGTCCAAAACGGAAAAAACCTTCACTGCGCTCTTAGACAACAATGCTACGTTCCCTTATTCGAAAAGCTGGCCCATTTGGAGCTGGCTGAAGGAGAAAACCGGTGTCACACTCGAGGTGCAGACCCCTTCCGGAAAGCTTGAAGAGAGCTTGAACCTGGCGATTGCCTCGAAGGCAATGCCGGATCTGATGTATATGCCTAACCGCAAAGAATCGAATAAATTCGGGCAACAGGGTGCGTTGGTGGATTTGATGGAGTATATGGACGAAATGCCGAATCTGACCGCCTGGGTAAAGCAGTATCCAGAGGAAGCGAAGGCTGCACTGTCTGCTGATGGCAAAATGTATATGTTCCCGAATCAGGGCTTTGGCGAGACGAATCGCATGATCTGGTTATACCGTAAAGACATTTTTGACAAAGAAGGAATCCAGGCACCAGCCACATATGAGGAGCTGCATACAGCTCTAAAAACCTTGAAGGCGAAATATCCGGACAGCTATCCGCTCTCGATCCGTTACGGTCAAATTCCTGATGAAATGAATGCCAATATGACTGTGAATTACGGGACAGGTGAAGGGGCTTATTATGATTTTGATAAAAAAGAGTGGCTTTTTGGGCCTACGGAAGATAGTTACAAGGAAATGGTTGGCATGTGGAAAATATTTTATGACGAAGGGCTGATTCCGCCTGACTTTCTATCTCTGCAAACTAAGCAATGGCAGGACATGGTGTCCACGGGCAAATCGTTTGTGACCATTGATTACATCAGCCGTATCGATTTTTTTAACAATGCGATGCAGCAGGAAAATCCGGAGTTCAACATGCAGTTCATGGCTCCTCCAGCGGGCATTGCCGGCGGCAAGCAACTGAACCCGTATTTTCATTATATGGAAGGTGGCCTAACCGTGGCATCAACCTCAAAGAACATCGATGATGTGATGAGCTATATGGACTTTTTCTATTCCGAAGAGGGACGTACGCTCAGCAGCTGGGGCGTGGAGGGCGAGACGTATGTGAAGGAAGGCGACACGATTAAGTTCAAACCAGAGTACAACGATGTGATCGAAATGCGGAAGCAGACAGGACTTCAGACTAGCGGAACGTACACATGGATCGACTTTGGCTCACATCTGTCGTTGTTCTCAGACAATTTGAAGTATGCCTTTGAAGAAGCAACGAAATATGATCCGTCCATGATGCAGCCACGGCCTGCATTTACGGAGAAAGAGAATGAAATTATTGCGATTACCGGCCAGGCGATCCAAAAACACCGCGATGAAAGCTTTGCCAAGTTTGTAACCGGCTCCCGAAAGCTGGCCGACTGGGACAAATATGTGGAGGAGATGAACAATCTCGGCGTGGATAAGTTGTTGAGCACTTATAAGGAAGCTTACGAGCGTGTTCAGAACATTCAGTTAAACGGGAATTAATCTGTCTGGTGCCAAGGACAATAGTTGCCCGGAAAGGATGAACGGGATGAATGACATCATTAAACCGTTAGAGACACACAGAGTAGAGCAGATGTCCGTTCAGGTTTATGAAGATCGTAGCCTAATGGGCGCTGCGGCGGCATCGCAGGTTGCGCAGAAAATTAGAGCTTTGCTTCAAGATTCCGCGCGTCAGGTCCGAATCGTGTTTGCAGCCGCACCTTCGCAAAATGAACTGTACGAGGGGCTGGTGCGGGAGCAGGGGATTGATTGGTCCCGGGTCAATGCTTTTCATATGGATGAATACATTGGTCTTGCGGCTTCGGCTCCCCAGCGTTTCGGCCGTTTTTTGACAGATCGGCTATATAGTCGGGTTAACCCTGGCCGGGTAGAACTGCTGGATGGTCTCGCTGATGTGGTGCAGGAATGCCAGAGATATTCGGCCCTGTTGAGCGAGGCTCCTATTGATATCGTTTGCCTCGGGATCGGGGAAAACGGGCATATCGCGTTTAATGATCCGCCAGTTGCTAATTTTACCGACCCGCAGCTGGTCAAAGCGGTCGAACTGGAGGAAGCCTGCCGTCGCCAGCAGGTGAATGACGGTTGTTTTACCGGGCTGGACGAGGTGCCAACCCATGCGCTGACGCTTACGGTACCAGCCTTGCTGGCTGGCCGTCACCTGTACGGAATTGTACCTGGGGTGTCCAAACGCAATGCTTTACAGGCGGCGCTCCATGATTCGATCAGCACGGCATGTCCAGCTACTATTCTGCGCACCCATCCGGAGATCACGATGTTCACGGATCGGGCTGCCTTCGGCCTATGAACGTGTCAATTAAGGGAAAACACTACAAGACTGGGCTGCCGGTTGAGATAAGTGTCGAGCAGGGGCGAATCACTTCGGTCACCGAACTTGCGGAGAGTCCAGCCATGGCCGATTGGCCCTGGCTGGCACCCGGGTTGGTGGATCTGCAAGTGAACGGGGGCTGGGGGCTGGATCTCAACACGCTGCCTTTGCAGCCTGCCACGGTATTGGAACTGTCCCGACTTCTGCTAGGAAACGGGGTTACCAGCTATTGTCCAACTCTGATTACCAATGGCAAAGAAGCGCTGGCTCAAGCGGTCTCCGCTATTGCGGAAGCCGCTTCGCTGTATCCGGAAGATGCTGGGGGGATTGTAGGAATTCATCTGGAAGGTCCTTTTCTATCAGCAGAAGAGGGTCCACGCGGCGCCCATCCAAGGGAACATATTGGCCCGCCGGATTGGGATATGTTGTGCCGCTGGCAGGAAGCGGCTGAAGGGCTTATCCGTATCCTCACCGTCTCCCCGGAATGGCCAAACGCCGCTGCATTTATCGCCCGGTGCAGCGAATCAGGCATCCTTGTTTCCATCGGGCATACAGCAGCTTCTCCCGAACAGATAAGGGAGGCGGTTGCCGCAGGAGCGGTGATGTCTACGCATCTCGGCAATGGCACACATCTGACGCTGCCCCGTCATCCCAACTATTTGTGGGAGCAGCTGGCGGCGGATGAACTATACGGCTGTATGATTGCAGATGGCCAACATTTGCCGCCTGCTCTGTTGAAAGTAATTCTGCGGATGAAGCGCAGCCGCACCATCTTGGTCAGCGATGCTGTATCACTGAGCGGAATGCTGCCGGGAACTTACCACCTGCACATCGGTGGAGAGGTTGTATTAACAGCAGAAGGACGGCTGCATCTGGCCGGTAATCCGCAGCTGCTGGCAGGCTCCGCCATGATGCTTCCAGATCAGGTAGCCTATCTTGCGGAGGCTGGATTAGCCCGGCTGGATGAAGCCTGGGATTGTGCTTCTGTTCATCCGGCTACTTTGCTGGGGCTGGAGCAGGCGGCAGGGCTTAGGGCTGGAGCGCCTGCCGATCTCGTGAGCTTCTGCTATGAAGACAGGACACTTACCGTGCTGGAATGCTGGAAAAAGGGTCATAGCAGGGCTTGCAGTAATGAATTACAGCAAAGATTAGGAGGAGAACGATGCAGAGCTTGATACCGCAACCGAAGCAGATCCAAGTGAAAGAGGGAGAAGCTTTTCAGTTCAGCGAGGATGTAAGCCTGAGCCTCTACATGGAGCAGCATGATCCGAGACTGGTGGTTCATTGCCGTCGGGCGTTTCCGGAGCTGGAATGTACACATGTTATCTCGGGAAAAGGATATTCACTTATTCTTCAGAGTCCCTTGCTGCCAGAAACGAAAGGAGCTCAGCCAGATGAAGTGGATCTGGAAATGCTTAACGGTCGGGCGGAAGGGTACAGGCTGGAGGTGTCGGAGTGCCGGATGGTAATCCAAGCACTGGACGCGCCGGGGCTGTTTTACGGGCTGCAAACGTTACTACAGCTGCGTAAGTCAGCAGGGGAAGTTCCTGCCGTGTCTATCACGGACTGGCCTGACACTACTTTGCGGGCGATGAATTTTGATCTTCGCCAGACATTTTCCAAGCCAGAGCTGTTACTATCGTATTTGGCGGATTTTGCCCGGTATAAAACGAATGCGGTTCTGATTGAATACGAAGATAAATTCCCGTTCCAGAAGTACCCGGAATTCGTGCATCCACAGCATTCATTAAGCCTCACACAGCTAGAGGAGCTGAAACGCACAGCCCATGAATATTTTATTGAGATCATTCCGCTGCAGCAGAGCTTTGGACATCTGGAGTATGTGCTCCGCCACGACACCTGGCGGCACTTGCGCGAAACGGAGTTATCCCTCGGGGAGATCTGCCCGTCGCATCCGGAATCCTTCGAGCTGATTACCGATCTGTTACAGGGGATGATGGATACCCATCCTGATTCCCGTTATATTCACCTCGGCTGCGACGAGGTGTACAGCTTATGTGAATGCGAACGCTGTAAAACGTTGTTCGGAGGGGTACGGGAGCGGGCATTTATCGCTTTTTTGAACACTTTGATTGAATTTACAGCCAGCCGTGGTAAAAAAGCGATTTTCTGGCATGACATGCTGGACAAATGCCCGCCGGAAGAACTGGCAAAGCTGGATAAGCGGAGTGCGGCGATGATCTGGATATACAACGGACGTAATATCGAAGCTGAGGTTTCCTCTCTTGCGGATAAATTCAGGTCACTAGGTATCGAGGTTATGGGAGCACCGGCGGTTCGCAGCTTTGACTGGGCTGAACATCAGAATTATCCGGTACTATTGAACCGGACGGATAATCTGCTCCAATGGGCGGAGACAGCGGATAAGCTGGACCTCGGTTGCATCGTCGCCACGAACTGGACGGGGCCGTTCAGCCTTGGCGTTCCTTATGGTATCTTCGAGACGACGTGGTATCCGATGCTGCTGCACGCCGATTTGGCCTGGAACCGCAAAGCGGACGCCTCAACATTTATCGATCGATTCATGGAGCGGTTTCATGGCATTGATCCTAGAACAGGTCATGCTCAGCTCGGGAATTATCAGCTGGAAGATTATTATGATGTTATCTGGAAGCTGCTGGACAAGGTGAAGGATCATAAGGATGAAGCAGAGCTGATTGCCATTATGCATGATTTTGAAGCGGCGACGGACCGTTCGCGGGCGATCCACAAATATGTCTACCGCTGGGAGCTCTATCCGGGAGACGATGCGGAATGGCATTCGCTGCTGAACAATTACATGAGAAATCGCCGTGGACGTGAGAACGTTTTGCCTCGCATGAAAGCGGTTTTGGAGCGTTACCAGCCATCCGATATGGCGGAGCATTTTGTGAAATCCCGGTTCTATCTTCACGATTATCTGGAGCAGACATTATACCGTGAGCTGGGGTTTGGCCAGGCTGAATAAAGGTTTTGAAAAGATCGTACGGCTACCGTGTAAGCGGGTAGCTGTGCGGTCTTTTGTTATTCTTATCTGGATAAAAATGTATATTGAAACATAGTCAGGAACAAAATCCCATTTCGCTGCGTCTAACCTTATAAAGTTCTAGCAAACTACATTGGAGGAGAATGAATATGAGAGCAACACCCATAAACAGGACGATAAGGAAGGTTACACTTACCGCATTATGTATTTTGCTTGTATTGCTGAGTGGCAGGGTAATGGCGGAGCCGTCTCCGGCACAAAAGACAACCGCGGTATTCACAGCGGAGATGCAGAGTACCTTGGAAGGGGCGCAGAATGTGCTGCTTACGATACAGCCATTCCCGGACGAAGCAGCCGTAGGTTTCTTCAAGAATGGGCGTAGTCTGCCCAAGGGATATCTGGAGCAGACTGCCGATAAGATTCTGGAACAGCGGGGCAAGTTCACCAAGGTGGCAGGGCTAACTCGAACAGCGCTGGCTTACAGTGCTGCGGGGGGCAACATCAACAACATCGCGGGTATTGATCTTTATCCATTCCTGATGAATCATGACGGAATTGATTCGGAAGGGGCAGCAGCGGTAGCAGCCGCCTATATTACCTCGAAGAACTCCATTTCAAATTCATTGGAGCGGACAAACCGTTACCCCGATTTGCTGTTTTATCAGCTGCTTGATATGCAGCTAGCGGATGGCAGCTGGCCGCTGGCCGGGCAGAAGCAAGGAGATCTGGTAGCTACTGCCTGGGTACTGACGGCACTTGCTTCCGAAGTGAGTTCAGAACAAACTGCGCAGCCGATTGAGAAGGCTTTGCAGTGGCTTAAGAGCAAGCAGCAGCTAGACGGAGGATTCGATGGTAAAACTACGACGACAGCGCAGGTGATTGTTGCTTTATCCTCGCAGGGAGTTGATGCAGCAGATTTCACCAAGGAAGGCGGAGCCTCGTTGCTGGACCATTTGCTGGCGCGGAAGCTTACGGGTGGCGGCTTTGCGCAGACAGCAGGCGGAGGAAACGATAGTCCCGCTACTGTGCAAGCCTACCTTGCCTTGACTTCCTATAAGCTGCTGTCCAAGCAGGCTGGCATGCTGTATAGCGGACTACATCATGCTGGACTTGACCGGGCAACGATTCAGGTCGAAGGACCCGGTGGCACCCTTGCCGGGGGGCATATTGTTGGCGGAGATGCTGTGAAGGCAGCGGCAGCCTTTTTACAGGCAAAGGGTTTAGCGTATAAGTTGAATGCGGATGCAGCTAAACCAGCCTTCACAGCTATAGAAGGGATTGAGAACGGGCGATACAATGGACGCGGAGAATGGAAGATTGCTGTATTCAGCGGGGGCAGTGCATGGATGTATCCTGAGAATAGCCCGTACAGACTGACAATAGGCAATGGGGATCAGCTGCTTGTTTACTACGCGGATGATACAGAACTGCTTGACCGGATGGAAGTGAAATGGAAAGATAAAAACGGCCAGGAAATGGGTGGATACGCAAGCGCCAATATGCCGTTTTCCCTCCATATCACCAAGTCAAACGGTCAGCTGGGCGGTCTTCCGGCTTTCGGCGCTACTGTGACACTTCAAGGAAAAAGCGTAGTGGCTGACAGCACGGGAAAGGTGTCTTTTGCCGGCATGAAGCCCGGTGTCTATCCTGTGCAAGTCACCAAATACCGTAAAGATGCTGCTCCAGCACTTTCCAAACGGACGTTTGCGCTGCATGTCTCTTCCCCGGAATTGGCCAGCTTTACGGATGCCAATAAAGTCGCAGCTTGGGCACGTTTGGATATCGCAACAGCGCTCAGCAGCGGATATATTCAGGGCGTGAGTGCCAGCGGAAATGTGCTGGCTCCTAAGCAGAAGCTGACCCGGGCTGAATTTCTGACCCTGCTGCTGCGGCTATTGCATGAGTTCCCCGATGCCAAGGCCACTTCTAGCTTTAAGGATGTTCCGGCGGACAAATGGTACAGCGGTACCATCGCCAAGGCTGAGGAGCTGGGCATTATCAGCTCTTCAGCCGGCAAGTTCGAACCGGACCGCGGTATTACGCGGGAAGAAGCGGCGGATATGGTAACCAAAGCTGCCCGGTTGTCTACGTACGGCAGCCCGGACCGTGTGAAGTTTGCCGATACTTCCAGTTTGTCAGAGGCGAGCCGCCAGGCGATTCAGGCCGTGAATGAACATGAAGTAATGACCGGCAGCGGGAGCCGTTTCGATCCTAAGCAGATTCTGGTGCGTGAGCAGGCAGCGGCAATTTTAGTCAGACTGCAGAAATTAATCCCGGAAGCCTTCTATTAATGGAATAAACGTCCAGGGATATGATAAGCTTCAGATAGAGTTATCACATCCAGTGCAGAGGAGGCAAATCTATGAGCCGCTTGATCACAGGCAACATATATTATGGATTTCAGGTCGTTAATGAGGAATTTATCCGGGAGATCGATTCCGCCGTATTCACGATGGAACATCTGAAGAGCGGCGCCAGGCTGCTTTTCGTGCAGAATCAGGATGACAACAAGGTATTCAGCGTGAGCTTCAGGACCCCTCCTGAAGATAGTACAGGGGTCTTTCATATTTTGGAGCATTCTGTATTATGTGGTTCGGAGAAATATCCGGTGAAGGAACCTTTTGTAGAATTGCTAAAGGGTTCGATGCAGACATTCCTGAACGCATTTACGTTTGGGGATAAGACGATGTATCCGGTGGCGAGCCGGAATGAGCAGGATTTCTCCAATCTGATGGAGGTCTACCTGGATAGTGTATTTCAGCCGAATATTTATAAGCAAAGGGAGATTTTTGAGCAAGAGGGCTGGCATTACGAGCTTCAGCAAACAGAAGACGAGTTGATCTATAAAGGCGTGGTTTACAACGAGATGAAGGGTTCCTATTCCTCGCCGTTTACAGTGCTGATGGACAGGATCAAAAAGTCGTTGTATCCAGACACGATTTACCGCCATTCTTCAGGTGGAGATCCGCAGGAGATTCCTGCGCTTACGTATGAGCAATTCCTTAAGGCGCACAGCAATTATTATCACCCGTCCAACAGTTATTTTTATCTGTACGGAGACGTCTCTATTGAAGAGAAGCTGCAATTTATAGACCAGGAATACCTTAGCCGTTATGAAAAAAACAGCTTTGATACCTCCATTCCCCTACAACAGCCTACCGGAATGACGGAGCTGGTAGCGGATTATCCGATTCTGGAAGCAGAAACGGCCGACGACAAAACTTATTTGAGTCTGAACTATGTAATTGGAACCTCTACGGATCGGGAACTGAATCTGGCTTTTGATATTTTGAAAAGCATGCTGATGGACAGCAATGCAGCTCCGCTTAAGCAAGCCCTGCTGGAAAGCGGTCTGGGTAAAGATGCCTTTGCTTTTTATTCCGACAGTATGGTTCAGCCGCTGCTTGGCATTACCCTGACACATTCGAACGCCTCCGCCAAAGATGCCTTCGTGGAGCTGGTGAAGACCACATTAAGCAGCTTGGTTAAGAACGGGCTGGATGAGAAGCTGGTGCTGGCGGCGGTCAACAGCAAGGAATTTGAACTGCGGGAAGCGGACTTTAGCCGATATCCAAAGGGACTTACTTACAATATCGAAGTGATGAAGTCCTGGCTCTATGACGGTCAGCCGTCTACTCATATGCTTTATGAAGAGGTATTCACTACCATTCGGGAAAAAATAACGGATCGTTATTTTGAGAAGCTGATTGAGGTCTACTTACTGAATAGTGATCATTGCAGTCTGGTGGTGCTGAACCCGTCCAAGACGATTGCAGCCGACAAGGAAGCGAGCACCCAGCGTCAATTAAGTGAATACAAATCATCACAGCAACCAGACCAGCTGGAGCAGCTTGTGCAGAGTACACAGCATCTTCTGGCGCGGCAAGGCCGTGCAGATGCTGCCGAGGATTTGCAGAAGCTGCCAAGTTTATCTCTACAGGACATTAACCGCAGTGCTGAACCTCAGGTGCCATCCCATGAATATAACCTTGAGGGTCTAAAGCTGATCCATCATGACGTATCTACTCAAAAGATTGCGTATTTCAAGTTTTATTGGGATACGAGTGTTGTGGCTCCTGAGCAAATTCCTTATCTTGTGCTGCTGGCAGAGGTATTGGGCCAAATGGAGACAGCTTCTTACAGCATTGAAGAGCTCACTAGTGAAATTGGGATCAAAACCGGAGGCATTCATTTCAAAAATGAGATCTTTGGCGCTGCAAAAGATACTGGAGCCAGTTATCAGCCTAAATTCACTGCGCAGGTTAAGGTGATGGCGGGGCATATTGGCGAATCGCTGGATCTGCTGCGCGAGTTGCTCTATACCAGCGCGCTCGATAACCTGACGAAGCTACAGGAAATCGTGCGCCGGGAAGCTTCGCAGATGGAATCGGTTCTGAACCAAAAAGGCAATGAAATCGCGGCCAGCCGCCTGATGTCTTATTTTTCGGACATGGGAGCGTATCAGGAACAACAGGGTGGTGTGGCCTATTACCGCTTTATCCGTGAGCTTGCCGAGAAGATCGATCAGCAGGGAGCTGAGGTGGCAGACACGCTGAAGGATATCTGTGCGGTTTTATTCAATAAACAGAATTTAATCATCAGCGTGACGGGTACCCCTGATTTGTATGAAGAATTTGCCGCTAATGTAGCGAAGCTGGATATTCAGGATCGGCCAGTGGTGAATAAACCTAAGATTACGGCGCAGGGGCATGCGGATAATGAAGGTTTTATGTCTTCCAGCCAGGTGCAATATGTGGTTAAAGGCTACGACTTCAACAAGCTGGGATTTACGTATTCCGGCAAAATGCAGGTGCTCAAAAAAATCATGAGCCTCACCTATCTGTGGAATGCCGTGCGCGTGAAGGGCGGAGCTTATGGCGGAAGCCTGATGCTGCGCAGAGATGGGATATTGATGTTCACTTCCTACCGTGATCCCAATTTGCAGGAGACGCTGGAGGTTTATGATCAGGCGTACCGATTCACCGAAGGATATGAAGCGGATGCCGACGAGATGACCAAAGCAGTTATCGGCACCCTGTCCATGCTGGACCAGCCGCTGAGCCCAAGCGCTCAGGGACGGCGGGCGGACCGGCATTATTTTGAGCAGGTAACCGGGGCCGAGCTGCAGCAGGAACGGGATGAAATCTTGTCGACCACACCGGAAGACATCAGACAGTATGCCGATTTGCTTAAGGCTGTGACGGAACAAAATTATTTCACAGTTGTCGGCAATGCCTCCAAGTTGGAATCGAAAAAAGTCTTATTCGGAAACCTAGAAGAACTAGTAATGTAATTCTCTCTATAAACTCCTCTTCAGTACCTGTCTGCCGACAAGTGCTGGAGAGGAGTTTTTTTGTATTTAGTTAGAACCTTGACAGTTAGAGTTCTAACTATTATGATAATGATGTTACTTAGAGTTCTAACTAATTCAAAAGAGGAGGGAATAACAATGAACAAACCCGTTGTAGACACACCATTTTCTAATTTAATACGAGAGATTGGGATGAAAATAAAAGGTACAGCTGACACCAGGTTAAATGAGTTAGGTCTGAATTCACAACAAGGCCGCATGATCGGCTATATTTTTGAGAATCAAGCAGAAGGGGTTATTCAGAAGGATTTAGCGGAGGTCTTTAACAGGAAGGGGGCGAGCATCACCAGTATGCTTCAGGGGTTGGAGAAGAAAGGGTATATCCAGCGTGTCACTCCTGAAAATGATGAACGTCAAAAGAGTATTTTTGTATTGGAAAAAGGTGCTCTTTTAGTGGAAGAGTTCAATGAGATTTTCTCTGAGGTAGAAGCAAGCATTACTAAGGCGCTTAGTCCGGAAGAAACTGCAACCCTAAAGTCTTTACTTCAAAAAGTTAGTTCAAGTTTATAAACGTTCGGAGGTTCACTTATGACAAATGAGTTCTCAAATCAATATTATTTAGAGTCGGCGCCCATGAAAAAAGCGATCGCTCATTTATCGATTCCCATGATGATTGGGATGTCTGTGGGTACTATTTATAATGTAATCAATGCTTACTTCATCGGCTTATTGCACAATACAAGTATGCTGACCGCAATCACGCTGGGCCTGCCTATTTTTACCGTTTTAATGGCTTTTGGAAATGTATTGGGGGTAGGCGGAGGAACATTTGTAACCCGCTTGGCGGGGCAAAAAGAGACGGAAAAAGGGAAAAAGGTTGCCGGATATACTTTTTACGGGAGTATTGTAGTGGGGCTTCTTATCGCGCTCATCGCTTGGTTAGCTATTAATCCGATCACGCGCATGCTTGGTGCAGATGCTGCTACCTTAGACTTTACGAAGTCTTACGCGCTCACTCTTTTTGCAGGCGGATTTGCTGTTGTGCTTAATTTTGCATTGGAACAACTGGTCCGTTCGGAAGGGGCCTCGAAGGAATCAATGTATGGTATTTTTATCAGTACGGCTTTAAGTTTGATTTTTGATCCTATATTTATTCTCGTGCTGAATTGGCATGTTGCCGGGGCTGCTTTGGCTATGGTTTTAGCAAATTTGGGCTCTGCTATTTATTATATTTACTTTTTGGAAACGAAAAGTGAGCATTTAAGAGGATTTTTGAAGCATTTTAAGATATCTGTACGAGATCAGCTTGAGGTTTATAAAATAGGTACAGCCGAGCTATTGCAAGCCAGTTTTTTAATTGTCAGCACGCTTTTGTTAAATAACTATTCCATTCAATATGGGGAGAGTGTGGTCGCCGGATTTGGTGTGGCTTTAAGAATTGTGCAGATTCCAGAATTTTTATCGATGGGTTTATTTTTGGGATTGATTCCGCTATTTGCTTTTAACTTTGCTAGTAAAAATACGGAGAGACTTAAATCCAGCATCAAATACGCTTTTGCATATATAGGCGGCATTGCAGTTGTTTTTGTGAGTCTAGTATATGTGTTTAGAGGAACGATTCTTCATTGGTTCTCAGGCGATCCTTCTGTGTTAAGCATGGGAACTTATATTTTGGCAGCTATGCTGATTTCGGCTTTATTTAATGGATTTACCGGATTATTTATGAGCATTTTTCAAGCAACGGGGCAAGGCACACCCACTACTATTATGGCAATAAGCCAAGGTGTATTATTTATACCGATGATTATCGTATTGCATTCTATTTTTGGCCTGCACGGTGTGATTTGGTCGATGACTGTGACTGAGGTAATAACGAGTGTGATGGGTGTGGTTTTGTTTATGATTTTTCGGAAAAAACTGAATAGTGCGGGCGGGGATGGAAAAGGCGCTGTAGAGGTTACGTCGGGATAACGCGATTGCTTTATGTAAAACTCAATATGGATTTTGTTTGCTGCGGGAGCTTAGCTCGCGCTTTTTTTGCGTTGTGCAAAAGGAATATAAAACTGCTGGATCGGTAAAATTCGTTCCAAAATGAACAATTCTAGTTCTTATGATGACTGCTTACTTTTTCTACAATTATGGATAAGTAAAGGAGGAGAACTATGATACGCAAAAAAAGGTTTCATCTTAACATGGACACGCGCGAAGCGATGGCGGGATATTTATTCGTTGCTCCGCTTATGCTTGGGCTGATCATCTTGACGTTGATCCCGGTGCTGGGCTCACTGCTGTTAAGCTTCACGGACTGGAACTTTGTGGCTGGGTTAGGGGGGATTAAGTTCGCGGGCGTGGATAATTTCATCAGGCTGTTTCATGATGATGCTTTTATGAAAAGCTTGCTGAACAATTTGCTCTTTATTATCACAGTACCGGTTACGATCATCGTTGCCCTGCTGCTGGCTATCCTGATTGATAAACAGGTTTTTCTGAAGGATTTGTTTAAAGTAATTTATTTCCTTCCGTACATTTCCAGTGTAGTTGCCATCGCTATGGTTTGGCAGGTTATGTTTCACCCTTCGCTGGGACCCGTCAATCAATTCCTGATGTCACTGGGGTGGAACAACCCACCCAAATGGTTAGCTGATATCCATTATGCTCTGCCGTCGCTGATGTTGATTCAAGTCTGGATTCAGCTCGGTTACAACATTATTATTTTTATTGCAGGTTTACAGAGTATTCCAAAGGATCTTTATGAAGCAGCTGATATTGATGGTGCCAACGTCTGGCGCAAATTCCGCAACATCACGGTTCCCTGCATTTCGCCAACTACCTTTTTCCTGCTGGTAACAGGGGTTATCGGCTCATTTAAAATCTTTGATCTGATACAAGTATTGACCCAGGGTGGACCGGCTAACTCCACGACCGTTATCGTCTACGAGTTATATGATACAGCCTTCAATCAGCTGAAGACAGGTTACGCCTCTAGCATGGCACTCGTTCTGTTCCTTATTTGCCTGATCATTACAGCCTTGCAGATGTTGGCGCAAAAAAAATGGGTCAACTATTAAAGGCGGAAAGGAGAAATTACAGTGAAAAAAGAGCTTCTATCCAGAACCTTCTGGACCATCGCCATGGGACTGCTAGGTATCGCATTTCTTTTACCGTTCCTATGGATGTTATCCACTTCCTTTAAGCTGGAGAAAGATGTGTTTAACTTTCCGATTCAATGGTTGCCACAGCAGTGGAACCTCATTGAAAATTATAAACAGGTATGGTCGGGTGACTTCGCTCGCTATTATGGAAATTCCATTTATATTACGCTGGCTACGACTATAATTAATGTGCTGATATGCGCACTTGCTGCTTATGGGTTCTCCAAGCTGCGTTTTCCGGGCAGGGATGCGATGTTTATAGTTGTATTGGCACTTTATATGGTTCCTCCGCAGGCTTCGTTGGTTCCACAGTTTCTACTGTTTAACTGGCTGAATTTAATTGACACACATTTGGGATTGATCCTGATTAACAGCTTTAGTATTATTGGAGCGTTTATGCTCAAGCAATTTTTTATGGGGGTAAACAACGAGTATCTTGAATCGGCGCGGATGGATGGAGCAGGGCATTTTCGCTCTTTTCTACAGATTGCCTTTCCGCTGATCCGTCCCGCTGTAGCTACTTATGCTATTTTGCGCTTTATTTGGACCTGGAACGACTATCAATATCCACTCATTTTTTTGAAATCTAAAGAGTTGTTTACGATTCAGCTGGGGATCCGGTTGTTCGGGGATCAATACGGGGATGTCTATTCACTCATGATGGCTGGTGCGGTATCTGCAATTCTGCCGTTGCTCATCATTTTTGCACTCGGACAGAAGCAGGTTATTGAGGGAATTGCCCTCGGAGGTGTGAAAGGATAATAAAAGTCAAAATAGTTTCTCTTCGGTAGAATATGAGAACTTTCCTCGTCAATCCTGCATGTTAGGATGTTCTTGTAAGCAGTTACATAGTCACTGGTTATTAAGCGAGTGATGCCCAACACATTTATAGGAGGGTCTAAATGAAAAAGAAATTATTATCTGCATTCATCATCACATCGATGGCGTTATCATTGGCCGCTTGCGGCGGAAATGCGAAAACCAATAATGCAGGAGCGACTAATGCACCCGATGCTGGTGGAAATTCAAAGCCTGCAGCAGAGAAGGTTACCCTGAAGCTGAGCACCTGGCAGACAGAAGCCAAAGCGAAATGGAGCACGATTATCGCGGAGTTTGAGAAGACGCATCCCGATATTCATGTGGAAGTAGATTTGCTGAATGAAAAAGGTGATTCGGTAGCCTCTATGCAGAAGCTGGATTTGATGGCGGCTGCAAGCGATCCGCTGGATATTGTCGAACTGCCTTATACCAACTATTCACAGCGTGCAGATATCGGGTTATTGGAACCGATGGATGACTATATTCAGAAGGAAGGTTATAAGCTCGCAGATGAATATCTGGTGGACACTACGGTCAATGGCAAAATCTATGCGTTACCGTCTTCCATGCAGCGCTGGTTCGTGCTCCTTAACAAAGAAATGTTAGATGAAGCAGGCCTTCCGGTTCCGACAGATTGGACATGGGCGGATTTCGAAGAGTATGCCAAGAAATTGACCAAGGGCGAGGGCGCAACGAAACGTTTTGGCGCGTATCTGCATAATTGGCCGGATTATTTCCAGCTCCAGCTGATGAGCAAGTCTACGGATAATACTTTTCTAAAAGCTGATGGAACCTCCAATGCACTTGACCCGCAATTTAAGGCTAATCTGCAGATGATGAAGAAAATGATGTACGAAGATAAGAGTGCCACTCCTTATGAGGATATTATTTCGCAAAAACTAGCTTACCGGAATCAGTATTTTAACGGTTTAGCAGCGATGCTTCCGATGGGCGACTGGATGGTTGCGGAATCGGGTGGAACGGATGCCATTCCGGCAACCTTTGTTACCGCGTTTGCGCCGATTCCCCGACTTGAGAGTGAGAGCAAACACTACTCACCCGTACAGCCGACCTACATGGGAATAGCCGCTAAATCCAAGCATAAGGAGGCTGCCTATACCTTTGTGCGCTGGTATACCTCAGAAGGACTGGAAATCGGTGGACGCGTTTTCTCTGGCTGGGCCAAATCGGATACGAACAAATTAGTGGATACAATTGTGAGTGGTTCTAAGGATGCCTCTAAGATTGATGTCGATTCTCTGAAATATACGATGGAGAACTCGACACCTGGTGCAACGCAAGTTCCGGCTAAATATGCGGATGAAGCTAAGAACAACGTTATTCCAGAAGCGGAGATGTATCTCCTTGGCCAACAGGATCTGGATGTCACGGTTGCCAATATCGATAAAAAAATAACGGAAGTTGTTCAGAACAATAGCGGAAAGTAAGCGGAGACTGATTGTACGCTTTTCAAAGGGGGCTTATAATGTGGGGGCAGGAAAGCATTTCTGCCTCCTGCTCCAAATTCAAACAGATGTGGGGCCTGTAATCCGTGTTTAGAAAGCATCAATCCCTCCGTAAGAAACTTGTCTGGTCATCGCTGATCTGCGTCCTGATCCCGCTGATCTGCATTTACATGGTTACTGATTATTTGACCCGGGATCTCATTCTGGAGAAAGCGGTTGGTAGCGCAAGAGAATCTTTAAATGCAGCCAGCGCCAATATGAATGCCATATTTGAACAGACACTGGAACAGTCCAACTTTGTGCTCCAGAACAGCGAGATCAGGCAGATGATGTCTGCCGATTCAGAGTCGCTCCGTGCACCAAAGCAGATCATTCAGTATAACCGTATGTCGCGGATGCTGGATGATATGTTTGTTTTAACAGAATATTTGAAGGTGACGTTAATCGGAAAAAATGGTCTTATTTATACCAGCTATCCTTACAGTGACTTTAACCCGAGTAATTTCTACAACAAGAATTGGACATCGTTGCTGAAACAAATTCAACCCATCTCGACTTATTGGAGAGCGGAGCACGATACGTACTACAATTATTCTGATAAAGGCTCAGCTGATTGGGTAACCATTGCAAGGCCGATTCAATCGACCTCTAGCAGTACCATCGGATATTTAATTATTAATATCAATGAGCGCAAGCTCCGTCCTTATCTAAATAACGATAATGATAAAGAGATGATGCTTTTGGATGACAAGGGAACTGTAGTTTCCCATGCTGATAAGGCCCGAATCGGAGAGACGATGACGTGGTTGAAAAAGGATGGCGAGCTTGACACTGTGGAAATCGACGGAGAGAAGTTTTTATATGTTGATCAGGAGCTGAGCAGCAACAAATGGCGGATGGTCAGCATTATCCCGCTGAAGGCAGCCTTGTCAAAAAATAAGCAGATTTTATTTATCAGCCTGGCGGTGCAGATTCTTTTCTTTACTTTGTTTTCCGTTCTCTTAACCGTTCTAATCTCAAAGCTGACTCAGCCTATCGTAAAATTAAGCGCTTTTGTAAAGCGAATAGGTCGTGGTCAGTTAGATGAACGTTCGTTCATTCGAGGGAATAATGAGGCAGCACAGCTCGCCCGCACCATTGACCAGATGCTGGATCGGATCGAGTCTATGATTGAACAAATCACTTATGAACAGACGGGAAAAAGAAAAGCCGAACTAGAGATGCTACAAGCGCAGATCAATCCACATTTTATGTTTAATCTGCTGAATTCGATTCGCTTAAATATTCTGATGCAAGGCGATCGGGAGAATGCTGAGTTGATTGGTTCGCTGTCGTCTTTGCTCCGTATGACCTTTAACAGGGACAATGAGTTTATCCCGCTTTGTGAGGAGACAGATACGATATCGCATTATGTCACTTTAATGAATTTTCGCCATGCCAATCAGGTCAGGCTGGAAATGAATTTAGCGGACGGGAGCGCTGAAGCACTGGTGCCTCGATTTATGATTCAGCCCATGATCGAGAATGCCATCATCCATGGCTTCGAGCAGTTTGGTGGCGAGATTTTTATTGAAGCTCGTATTGTTGCAACTACGGGAAGCTTGGTTATCACCATTAAGGATAATGGGATCGGGATGTCACCGGAAACTTTAACAAGACTTCGTGAAACCGCATACAGCAGCGAACAAATTACAGAGGAGGACAGAAAAGGGTTCTCCGGCATAGGTTTACGCAATGTGGCCCAACGCCTCAGTATGATTTATGGCGCTTCTTTTAAGCTGAATATTCAAAGTGAACCTGATGTGGGCACGGAGATTTGTCTGGAGTTTCCTCTGAATTACGGAAAGGTGGGTGTGGAGAATGCTGACGGCAATATTGGTGGATGATGACTATCCGGTTATCCGTTATTTGTCGCAGGCCGTACCTTGGAGCGAGCTCGGTATTGAACTCATCGGATGTTATTATAGCGGTCTCGAGGCTTGGGAAAAAGCACAGCAGAGTCCACCAGATCTCATTATTACCGATATTGGCATGCCCAAGATGAACGGGCTGGAGATGCTGGAGCAATTCAGAGCTGTGCAGCCCGGAATCCGTGCGATTATTCTCTCCTGCCACAACGAATTCAAATACGCCCAGCAAGCGCTGAAATTAAACGTAGGAGAATATATTTTAAAGGAATCACTGGATATTGAGCAGTTACAGCAAGCGATTAGAACCCTTGTGGCGGAAGTGGGACTGAATAGGCAGCAGCATACGGAGATGCTGGTTTATAAGCAAAAGCAGTCTCAAAATCGCGCCGCGCTGAAGGAAAAGTTTCTAAAAGATACCTTGTATCAATCCTGGGACAAGGGGGCTTGGATCGAACAGGCCCGATCAAACGGAATTATGATCCATGCCAAAAACTATATCCCGCTGGTTATTGTAATTGACCGTCCAGAGGAAGCTTCAAGGGTGCGCCGGATGAGTGAATATACGATTTCTTTTGCGGTTGAGAATATTATGCAGGAAGTGCTTGAGGCTGATCACAGTCTGTTTATTTCGAGATACAGCCATAAGGAGATTGTCATTCTCTTTTGCAGCGACCAGCCTTCCAAAGATCATCAGGCAATCTATCACTCCATTCAAAATGCAGCCTCTGCGGTTCAGAAATATCTTAAACTTTCTGTCTCTTGCTTATTTGGCGCTGAGGCGCGCAGTCCTGAGGAAATTCGCGGAACATTGCAGCGGATGCTGAAGGAGAAAATACAGCGCTTTTATCTCCCTGCGGCGGGAATTCACCGTTTTGAAGAAGTCTGCTTTTCCGGAGAAGATATTTATGCTGAATATGGAACCTTATACGCTGTTATCAATGATGATATTGCCTTGAACAGGAACACGGAGCTTCGCGTTCATGTAAAGGAATGGAGGGAATGGGTGGCCTCGCAAAAATTCCATCCGAATGAAGTCAAGGAATGTGTGCTTCGCTTGCTGATGGACTTGCAGATGAAGACGAAACAGCTTCTGCAATCTCCATTGCCTATAACCGAAGAAAAGCTATTTAGCGTGGTTGGTGACATTGAAACTCTGGAGCATTTGGAACAATGGCTGGTGCAGTACTTGGAGGAATTAGCGCGGAAAATAAGTATGTTCTCCATCAAGTCTAAACGGAGTGAAGTCATCAAAGCCCAGCAGTTCGTGATTAGTCATGTGACGGAGAAAATAACGCTGGAGGACATGGCAGGCCGCCTTAACTTAAATGCCAGTTATTTCAGCCGCTTATTCAAACGGGAAACAAACCAGAACTTCATTGAATATGTAAATATGCTAAAGCTTCAGAAGGCAAAGGAGCTGCTTAACCAATCTGAAAAGACAGTGGAAGAGATCTCCGAGTATTTGGGATATGCCAACAAAAGTTATTTCATCAAGCTGTTTAAACGGGAAATGGGCATGAGACCTAGCGAATATGCGGCTTGGCATTAAGTGTGGACAGGAGGAAACATTGCTGTGGAAATAAAGGCCACTAAAAATGAATTACAGATGTTCCTAAATGAACTATATACTCCACTGGAGAGCAGATTTACTTCTGGTTGTGCAGGAATTAATATGGGCGCTACAGGATCCATTTACAATGAAGCTACAGCGCTTATGGAAGCTTTCGCCCGTCCTTTATGGGGCCTTGTTCCTCATGCCAGCGGTGGAGGGGAAAGTGCACTCTGGCCGATGTTTCTGGAAGGGATCATCAACGGAACAGACCCGGAGCATGAAGAATATTGGGGGCAATTTACTACCAAAGATCAGCGTATGGTAGAGCAGGCCGTGTTGGGACTGGGGCTTGCTCTTGCACCACATAAAATGTGGGAGCCGCTGAGCGACACGCAGAAAATGAATGTATATAACTGGCTGAATCAGATTAATCATGTGGATCGTTCCAATCCGAATAACTGGCTGATGTTCACGGTTCTTGTGAATGTGGGCTTCAAGAAAGTCGGATTACCTTATGATCAGAGCATAATGGATGATTATCTAGCGCAGATCGATAATTACTATCTTGGTGACGGTTGGTATTCCGATGGATTGACCGATCAGAGGGATTATTATATTGCTTTTGCTATGCATTATTATACGCTGATATACGCTAAGTTGATGGCGGATGATGATCCTCAGAGAGCTGCTGTTTATCGGGAAAGATCCGCACGATTTGCCGAGGATTTCATTTATTGGTTCGCTGAGGACGGAAGTGCACTTCCTTTTGGTCGTAGCCTGACCTATCGTTTTGCACAGGTTTCTTTCTGGAGTGCGCTGGTGTATGCAGAAGTGGTTCCTTTTTCATATGGCGTTCTTAAAGGAATCATTATGCGCCATTTTCGTTGGTGGTTTGAACAACCTATTATGGGATTAGACGGACTGCTTAGCATCGGATATGCTTATCCGAATCTAGTCATGACAGAGAGCTACAACGCCCCCGGATCTCCGTATTGGGCTTTTAAAGCTATGCTTATTCTTGCCTTGCCAGATGATCATCCTTTTTGGCAGGCGGAGGAAGAGCCACTGCCTATTTTGAAAGAGGTACGGGCTCTCCAAGAGGCGCGAATGCTTGTGAGTCATCCGGAAGGAAATCGGCATGTTATTGCCTATACCTCTGGCCAGATGGCTAATTTTGATATGGCCCATAGTGCAGCCAAATATTCTAAATTTGCATATTCCACTCTGTTTGGCTTTAGTGTCCCGAAAGCGGGTTACGGGTTGGTTCAAGGCGCTTACGATTCTACACTCGCACTATGCGAATGTGATGAACACTATCGGGTACGCAGATTCTGCGAGACCTGGGAAATCGGAGACAGCTATGTATATTCCCGCTGGCATCCCTGGAGTGATGTACATGTGGAGACATGGATTATTCCGGCAGGTCTATGGCATGTTCGTGTTCACAGCATTCATACTGCCCGGCGGCTGGATGTAGCGGAGGGTGGATTTGCCATTGGCCAGTCAGCTGGCTTCTCGCACAGTGAACGGGAAACCATTAAGGTATCAAACACTGCTGTTTCGGTGCAGCTGCCCTGGGGAATCAGTGCCATACATAGGCTAAGCGGCTTTGATCGGGGAGAGTGCGTACATCCCGAGCCGAATACCAATCTGCTGAAGCCGCGGACACTTCTTCCGAGCTTGTGCTCCAGACTGGAACCGGGAGATCAAGTATTGATATCTGCTGTCTTCGGAGCGACGAATACTCCGGAGAACCAGGCAAGTCTTGCTTCACCACCGCTTATTCAATGGCACTCGGACGGAAGGGTTGCTGTATACGAACCTGGTAACGATACACTTTTGCATACTGTTGATTTAAGGGAAGGGAGAAACAAAGATGTGGAATAAGGCTATTGAGGATGCGATTCACAAAGTTGGGAGCAATATGGCTAACCATCCGGGCAAACTGCCTCATATCGCTGAGGGGCAACAGTACGAATGGGGAGACAACGACGACTGGATAGAGGGTTTCTATGTTGGGATGATGTGGCTTGCTTATGAATATAGTAAGGATTCATGCTATAAGGAGGCGGCAGCCTCTTGGTTAGGGGACTTCAAGCATCGTCTGGATCAGCACATTGCCCTGGACCATCATGATATTGGTTTCTTGTATACACTGACTGCAGTAGCGGAGTGGAAAATAACGGGCAGCGAAGCGGCGCGAGCTGTCGGCCTGCAAGCTGCGGACACGCTGTGCAAGCGCTGGCGTGAACCAGCAGGGATTCTTCAGGCCTGGGGACTGGAGAGTGACCCGGAGAATGCGGGACGTATCATTATTGACTGCTTGATGAATTTACCTCTATTGTTCTGGGCAGCGGAGGAAACAGGAGATAAGCGCTATTATGAAATAGCGCTCGAACATGCGTTTAAGAGCCGGAAATTTCTTGTGCGTGGGGATGCCTCCTCTTACCATACTTTTTATTTTGATCCGGCTACCGGAAATGCAATTCGTGGGGGAACACATCAAGGTTATGAGGACGGATCGACCTGGACACGGGGTCAAGCTTGGGGAATATACGGTTTTGCTCTGGCGTATCGCTATACGCAGAATGAGGATTTTCTTAATACCTCTAAGAGCCTAGCGGATTATTTTATCAGTCATCTACCGGAGGACGGTGTGGCTTATTGGGATTTCGATGTGCCAGTGGGAGCGGACACCCCTCGCGACAGCTCGGCTTCGGCGATTGCTGCAGCCGGTCTTTTGGAACTGCTCGATCACCTAGGTGTAGATGATCCGGACCGGGCCATTTATGAAGTTGCTTTACACCGTAGCATGAAATCCCTAGTGGAACATTATGCGACATCTGGAAATCCGGAAGCAGAGGGACTTCTAAAGCATGGTTCTTATCATGTGAGAGGTGGACGTGTGCCTGATGGTCATATGATTTGGGGAGATTATTATTATTTGGAAGCGTTGATCCGCTTGCAGACTGGCATCCGAGGCTATTGGTAGTGGGATGTTAGAATGTGGAAAGGTTTAGCCTATAGAAAAAGGAAACTGCTAAGACTAATCTCTTAGCGGTTTTCTTTTTTTTGTGGACTACTATACAAGAATTTTAAAACGTAGTTATTTACTTGGAATAGTATGAATAAAATCATATCACCACACGTAAGGTTTAATGTAAGATTTTGATAATTATTAGAAATTAAGAAAAGGGGATCGGGTTACTCAGATATGAATTTAGACTGGGAGTTTATCTATGAGAGTTTGCCGCTTTATAGTGAGGCGATGTGGCTGACAGTGAAGCTAGCGTTGTTAGCTATTGTCTTCTCACTCCTTATTGGCTTACTGTTCAGTATCGTCTTGTACTATAAAGTCAAAATCGTTAGTGATGTTATTAAGATCTACATTGAGCTTTCACGGAACACCCCTTTACTTGTGCAGCTCTTTTTTCTTTACTATGGCTTACCTAAGATCGGAATTCACTTTAGTGAGATGACCTGTGCGATTGTAGGCATGACATTTTTGGGCGGGAGCTATATGACGGAGGCTTTTCGTGGTGGGTTCGAGGCAGTTAGCCAATCGCAGATTGAATCAGGTCAGAGCATTGGACTGTCTAAGCTGCAGCTGATCAGATATGTTATTTTTCCCCAAGCCTTTGCGATAAGTATTCCTTCTTTAGGGGCAAATGCGATCTTTCTTCTGAAGGAGACCTCTATTGTAGGTGCCATTGCTTTAATGGATTTGATGAATGTGGCAAAAGACTTGATCGGCATGCATTACAAAACAGCGGAGTCTCTGCTCCTTCTGGTACTCGCCTATTTGGTGTTAGTCCTGCCCTTATCGCTTTTATTGACTTGGGTGGAAAGGAAGGTGAGATATGCAGAATTCGGGGATTGAGGTGCTTTTTGAAGGTTCTAATTTCGAACGATTATTAGGGGGCTTACTTGTAACGATTGAAATTTCATTCCTCTCTATTGGAATCGGTACGTTATTAGGTATCCTTATGGGATTGCTCCGGACGCTGGGATCGAGGCCTTTAAGGTTTATATTACGTCTTTATTTGGAGACCTTTAGAATTATTCCGATTCTAGTGTGGCTGTATGTAGTACATTTCAGTTTCTCTCCATTACTTCATATCGATATCAGCGGGGAGGCTACCTCTATATTGGTGTTCAGCTTATGGGGAGCTGCGGAGATTGGGGATCTTGTTCGTGGAGCTTTGCAATCTATGCCAAAACATCAGGTGGAATCTGCCAGGGCGCTAGGTCTGAGCAGCAGTCAACTTTATCGGCATATTTTGATCCCGCAGGCTGTACGCAGAATGCTGCCGGGAATGATTAATCTTGCCACACGAATGATCAAAACAACATCACTGGTGGTGCTGATTGGAGTGATTGAGGTGGTAAAGATCGGGCAGCAGATTATTGAACTCGGCGTGATAAAAGCGCCCACCGCTTCATTCTGGGTATACGGCTTTATCTTTATATTATATTTTTCTGTATGTTTTCCGTTATCCAGACTTTCGAAAAAAGTTGAAAGCAGATGGCAAAATTAAGGCTTAGGAAGGAACGGTTGTAATGGCAGATTCCGGAGAACTCCTGCTGGAGGTTACACAATTACACAAATATTTTGGAGAGCGAAAGGTTCTGGACGGCATTGAATTGCAGGTGGCAAAAGGAGAAGTAATCGTTATTCTCGGTCCCTCTGGCTGTGGAAAAAGTACGTTCCTGCGTTGTCTTAACGGTTTGGAGCCGGTTCAGGAAGGGGCGATACAATATCGTGGGCAGAACCTTGCGGGGGCTGCTGTAGATTGGCGTGAAGTTAGGCAGCATATCGGAATGGTCTTTCAAAATTATGAGTTATTCCCGCATATGACGGTTATGGATAACATTCTTTTAGGTCCTCTGAAAGTACAAAAGAGAGAGCTCAAAGAAGCAACGCAGCAAGCGGAACAGCTCTTAGAGCGGGTTGGGCTGCTTGAGCGTAAACTTGACTATCCACGGCAGCTTTCCGGTGGACAAAAGCAGAGAATAGCTATAGTAAGAGCTTTATGTATGAATCCGGAGATTATGTTATTTGATGAAGTGACGGCATCCTTGGATCCGGAAATGGTTCGGGAAGTGCTTGATGTGATCTTAGGGCTTGCTCAGCAAGGAATGACGATGATCATCGTGACTCATGAAATGGGGTTTGCCAGATCGGTTGGGGATCGGATCGTGTTTATGGATCAAGGCAAGATATGTGAGATCGCTGCCCCGCAACAATTTTTTACCCACCCTGCGACAGAACGTGCCCAGCATTTTCTGGATATATTTCAGTACGAAAAATTATAGAAATAGGAGAGGAAGAGAAATGAAGAAAAGTTTGAAATGGCTAACGATGCTGGTAGGTGTAAGTATATTATTGATGGGATTGGCTGCTTGCGGCAATAGTTCGGATAACAACGGAAACTCAGCATCTTCTAAATTCACTTCTATTGAACAGCTAAAGAAGAAAGGGAAGATTAAGATCGGCGTATTTGCAGACAAACCACCTTTTGGTTATGTGGACGCTGAGGGTAAAAACCAAGGGTTTGATGTGTATATTGCCAAGCGGTTTGCCAAGGATCTGCTAGGAGATGAATCGAAGGTTGAATTTGTATTAGTTGATGCTGCCAGCCGCGTGGCTTATCTTGAATCGGGTAAGGTTGATATCATTATGGCTAACTTTACGGTCACCGAGGAAAGAAAAGAAAAAGTGGATTTTGCTAATCCGTACATGAAATTGTCCTTTGGGGTCGTATCCCCAGACAGTGCTCCAATCACTTCCATTGATCAATTAAAAGGGAACAAGCAAAAGCTCATTGTAGCTAAAGGTACGACAGCGGAAACCTATTTTACCAAAGAATATCCGGATATTGAATTGCTCAAATTCGATCAGTACACAGAGATTTTTGCAGCGCTTAAAGATGGTCGGGGGGCGGCAATCGCTAACGATAATACAGAACTCATTGCCTGGGCTAAATCAAATCCTGGATTTACGGTCAGCATTCCTGCTTTCGGGGGTCAGGATACAATTGCTCCAGCAGTGGCAAAGGGGAATAAGGAATTATTGGACTGGATTAATACAGAACTTGATACCCTTGGTAAAGAACAATTTATCCATCAAGCCTATAAAGAAACCTTAAATGAAATTTACGGTGAAGGATATACCGATGAGCTTGTTGTTGAAGGCGGGAAAATCCAGTAACAGATTAGGAATAACATTGCGGGGGCATCTGAGAAGATGCCTTTTCTGCTGATAGACTATTGCAATTTCTATAATGCCGAGTATAATACTGGGTATACACAGAATAAGGAGTCGGTGAAAATGTCTGTCGATGATTATCTGGATCTTCTAAACTACGCCAAAGCAATTAACGATGGACAGTGGCAAGCTGACATCATAGACCGTTTGAATAAGCTGAGTAAGGCTTCTCATGCTGAGACAACAGAACAAAGTGTGAACGAGCTGTGGATTCAATTCGACGATATAAATGCAATATTAATGGATTTATTTAATAAGCTGAGGGAAAGTGTGGATCCAGTAGAGCAGTACCGGTGGAAAGAGAAAATCTGGGAGTTAAAGCAGGAACGGATTAATCTATCGAAGAAGATTCAGAGTAGATATATCAGGATATAATTTAAGCCCACATTGTGATAAAAAAGAAAATAAAAAAAGGCATGCAGTTAGTCTGCTCTGCCAAACTTACGATGGTCTATAGGCTACTTAGACATCTGCATTCCTTCGCGCATCATTGTCATACACATAGTCATCATTTCATCGCAGTCCTGCATTTTTTTCATCATCATATCCATGTTCATATCCATCATGCCCATTTCAGACATTTTTTCCATGCCCATCTTCATACAGTTCATCTTAGACATCATATCATCCATACACATGTTCATCATCATTTCCATACACATCTTGTCCATTTTTAATTCCTCCCTTCTTTTAAATTACCTTTCTTCCATAAAATACTATACAATTTCGGAACTATCAACGCTATATTTGATATTTTACTAACTTATTTTTCTTATTTGTCGTAATTATGTATATCCTTACCATGCGGATGTTATTAATCAGAATACTTAATTGCGGATCGGTGACTATTGGCTAGATTGCCTCAGGTCAGCGTTTTTTTTGCGTTCTACAGAGTGAGGAATTAACGAGCTGGATCATCACTCTGGGATAAACGAGAAGACACTGCCATAGGTCCCTGTAAATACGGGCTGACCGAATTTTTGTGTCCATTCCTTGAGTAGCTTATATGAGACCTTTTTGCTCGTAATTACATAATCGGGATGATCGTAATTAACGATCTCGGGAAGGTATTCAGAGAATCCGTGCATCGAGCGTTCAAAAGCAGTCCAACCGAATACGCCAAGAGAATCTTTTGTCACGAAGGGATCTTGTCTACCATCACATAACACATCTCCCCCTCGGAACATGACATAGCCGGATGAACCGTAGTGGGCGAGAACTTTGGGACGTGTACCTTCAGGTGTATGCTGCAGAATATAGTCCATTTCATCTACAGGATATTTTTTAGCGTCAATAACTGGTGGTACAAGGAACAGATAAGCAATGTTTAGCAGCAGACCAACTGCCAGTAACCCTCGTAATGTACTTTGTCGGACTAGAATACCTGTTTTGGTGAACTCAGGAAGCGCATCAAAAAATACAGCCGCAAAATAGGGAATGAACAGCCACATAAACAGGTTTTGCTTGAAGTTTGATACACCGAGGTATAGAATCCCAAGCATAAGAAAAAAACGGAACGGTTTACGCTGGAGTGCAAAAGGAAGTGTGCAGGCAAAGAACAAAAGCAACAGTAGAATGGGCAAATTATCCAAGCTATTGAACCGAATCGGCTGCCATTCATTAATCAGCAGGTTAAAGTTCTTTTTCGTTACTGTCAAAATAAACAAGAGGCTTTTTACGCCGCCTGGATTTAGAATGCCAACTAACCAGATGAGACCGAAGACTATAATTTTACGCTCATTCAGCGTTTTTTGGATCAATGATTCAAGCAAGGCCATCCCTGTAAATACAGCAATTACAAGCCATACTCCTGCATGGAAATTGGCAATGCCAATAGAAAGGGCAATCATCGCAGCGGCATATTTCTTTTGAGCACTCATTTGATATTCACGCAAATATACGAAAAACCAGACAATCATAAACGAAGAGATCATCTGTGGACGGCCTTTGAAATAATTATAATAAATCCAGCAAGAAATTAGCAGCACAAAAGGGAGCAGGAGAACATGGTCTTCCGGAAGTCCCAGTTCTTTGCGTGAAACCTTACCCAGCCGAAGCAATCCGAGCACTAAAAAGAACAAGCATACAGCGGTCAAAATATACACACCCGGCCATCCAAACGCTGCATAAAGCGGGGCAACGAGCAGCTGGAATCCGAATTCATGAGGGACGTAGGGCAGCTTATTTCCGTAAAAAGTATGTATGGCATGATGTAGAACTTGTCCGTGCTCGATCATATATTGTCCTAGCTCTATATGCCAGAAGGTATCGGGATCATTGTAAGAAAATTTAGGGAACATCAGCAAGATAGCGGCTATAACGAATATGCCGTACAAAAGTTTGTGTATATTGAATTTCACCATTATTTTGTTTCCTTTCTTATATAATAGAAAATTTATGAAGCGGAGTGAACACTCATGCATCAACTATTTACGTGGATATCTGAATCCGCGCTTCACCTTGTTAATTCTATGGGCATTTGGGGCATATGGTTAGGGATGATTCTAGAGAGTGCCTGTATTCCCATTCCCAGCGAAGTGATTATGCTCAGCGGTGGCTGGCTGATTGCGCAAGGCTCGCTTACTTTTATGGAAGTTGCTGTTGCTGGGATATTCGGAAACCTACTGGGTTCCATCATTGCCTATTATATTGGTAAGGCTGGTGGACGCCGGTTATTAGAGAAATACGGAAAATATATTCTCCTGAATGAGCATCATTTGGAGCAATCGGAGCGTTGGTTCGAGCGTTATGGCGAGAGTACCGTATTTTTTACTCGTATGTTGCCCTTTATTCGTACTTTTATCTCACTGCCCGCAGGGATTGCTGGAATGAAAGCTTGGAGATTCATAACATTTACAGCACTCGGCTGTATCCCGTGGAACTTAGCTTTGATCTATCTGGGATACCGCTTAGGTGACAACTGGGGTATCGTGGAGCAATTTATTCGCCCAATCAGTTATACCATTTGCGGAATCGTGGTGCTTCTTGTGTTGAGATGGTTAGTACGGAGATTTCGTAACCAGACTTAATGCCAACTCTTCGGGTGTTTTCTGCTCGGTGAGCCTCACAGCTTATTATGGATAAATTAAGGTTAGGAACGTCGATGCTAGAATTAACTGTTATATGTTGAATGTATTCTATATTCAAGATTAATCTACTTATGTCTGGGAGGTTTGAAATGAAGGTCAAACGAATCGTCGCCAATATAAACACGAAGGATATCACGGCAGCTAAATGCTTCTATGAGGATGTGCTCGGTCTTGATTTAATGATGGATCATGGTTGGATTAGAACTTATGGTTTAGACGAGGAGATGAGCATTCAGATTAGTTTTGCCTCACAGGGTGGCTCAGAAACGCCTACGCCTGATCTATCAATTGAAGTCGATGATGTCGATGCTACATTTGAAAGCATGAAGAAAGCTGGATTTCCGATAGAATATGGGCCTGTTGATGAGCCTTGGGGCGTTCGGCGATTCTATGTCCGCGACCCGTTTGGCAAACTTATTAATATTCTTGCACATAGACATTAGAAGAGTGGTCACGGCGTGCAGAAATCTTGATTGTTAAACTGTCGAATAGCGATAGCTAAATGATGACATAGGGGCAGCCGGTCAGGGGATCGGCCGCCTTTGTTCAACTAACGGGCAGTAGAGCGTAATGTCGCTGATACAAAAAACTAACATTACATAAAGTGTTGCTACGAATTGTATGTCTTGGGTAGAGATAGGGCAACCTAATTAATGGAAAATAAGATAACGGAGGAAAAGAGCGCGTGGATTTTTTTAAGAGCCAAGAGTCATTGTCGGCAATAGGGTGGATTTTACGCTCGATTGTCGGATTTGTATTCCTTATAATTGCTGCCAAAATGATGGGTCAGCGTTCAATATCGCAGCTTAGGTTTCTTGATTTCATCATCGCGCTGACGCTGGGAAATATTATTGCGCATCCACTGTCGGACGAGCAACTTGGCCTGAAGGGTTCCATGATTACGACTCTTTCGCTCGTGATCCTATACATAGTCGCGATCTGGCTCAGTTTAAAGATCCCACTGTTAAAACAATTTTTCGATCCTCCAGCGATTACTCTTATTCAGGAAGGGAAGCTTAATTACCGGAACCTGTCGAAGGCAAAGTTACCTATTGATTTTTTGTATGCAGAGCTGAGAAAGTCGAGCGTAGAGGATATCTCGAAGGTTGCCTTTGCTTCATGGGAGCCAGGCGGTACTCTTTCTGTCTTCGTAAATACGGCTTATCAGCCTGTAACTCCGGCTGATCTGAAGTTGGCCACACAACCATTTAACCTGACCAAACCGATTATTGTGGATGGCCACATTGAACATGCACTGTTACGCGAAATCGGCAAAAACCGCGAATGGTTGGAAACGGTAATACAGCCCCACTTATTGAACAATGTCATCTTGGCAACCGTAGATAGTAAGCTTACAGTGCAGGTACATGTGGCTGAGGGTCCATAAACGTATGTTTCCTCCGAAAGTGTAATCGCGTAGCCATGAAATTTGAATATATAATACGGTTCACCGTAATGCTTCCAAATACAAAGTACAGTTTGACCACAAAATGTATATCAGTATATAAAGCAAAAAACACTCCTGACAATGGAGTGTTTTTTGTTATTCAAATTTATTTGAGGTCCATGTAGCAATTCCATTCATTGGACATGCAACAACCAGCCAATTATCAAATTCTACTCCCACCTGCCAACATTCATACTTCTCATGAAAACCATTAACAAATAATATGCTTCCTGATTCCAAGTTTATAATTAAATGTGGAGTAACGTCTCCCGATTTTATATCTGTAATTTTTTCACGTCTCAGCTTTATTATTTGACTGTACTTTTCTTCCTCTGAGACATCTGCAATTTGACTTTCATTACTAGGGTATTGAGAGGGAACTGAATCAAATATAGTCCACTTTGATTCAATGTTCAGGTACAGTTGACCAGCTAAATCATCGAACTCGTTCAGCGAAGTCCCTATTTTCTTTATTCATTCCGTTCCCAGCTCTTTTCATCAACGTATAAGCAAAATTTTTACACCATATCTTGGATTTGTCGGTGTTGGCTTTTCGCTTCAAATTTCACTCCTAAAAAACTCAATTACGACACAAAGGCAGCCAGTCAATGGAGCGGCTGCCTTTGTTTAGCTAACGGAAGGTTAGTTCAAATATGCAGGTGACCTGCGTTTTTATATTAGCGTTTTGGCATTTTGCTCTCATCCATGTACAGCAGATTCCAGCGGTGACCGTCCAGGTCGGCAAATCCTGCGCCGTACATCCAGCCGTCAGTTTCACTTGGCTTGCCAAAGATGTTTCCTCCGGCAGACTCTGCTTTTTGGATAAAGGCATCTACTTCTTCTCTGCTTTCAGCACCAATGGAGAATATTACTTCAGCGCTATGGGAAGTATCTGCGGTCTTTGAACCTGTGAATTTCTCAAACGCCGCATCCGGAAACAGCAGAATTGTTGTTTGGCCTATAACAAGCTTGGCTCTCTCGTTACCAACACTCACCGCTTGGAATCCAATCTCATTGAAAAAGGCAGTTGACCTCTCAACATCTTTGACTGGCAGGTTAATCCAAATCTCCTGTGACATGGCTGTAGCCTCCTAATATATTTTCAACTATTCCTACTATACTCTACTTCTGGCAGCAGAAGCGATCTCTTTCGCAACTCACCTTTAATTGAAATACTCGATAGTTTTCTCAATAAATGCCTTGGCCGATTTTGTCAGAAAACGGTCGGAACGATGAATGATCTCAAAGTGACGATATGGCGGATCGTCTGTAATTCGGATGCAGTGTAGTGTTGGTTCATTCATCGCTTGGATCAGAGGATAAGGCAGCAATGTTCCTCCGACGTTGGCTTTAACCAAGCTAATAATGGAAGTTGCCGAACTGGTCTCCATGATCGTATTCAAGCTGAAGCCATATTTACGGCAATAGCCATCAACCAATTCTCTGCCTGTAAATCCTTCGGGGAACATTACAGTTTGGATATTACGCAGTTCCTGGATTCCAATTGTGCTTCGTTCAGCCCAATCATGTTTCTCGGAAACGACAAGTACATATTCTTCACTGCACAAAGGAATGCGTACAAGCCGGTCATCAGGAGCGGAAATGATCTCGATCCCGATGTCTACTTCATTATCCAGTACTTGATTCAAGACGTAGATCGAAGAGATAACCTTCAGCTGCACCTTAGGGAATCGCGTATGAAAATTCACGAGTAATGGGGTGAGCCGATAGTCCAGATCGGAAGGGAGAACACCAATTACCAACCGCCCTCGTTGATCATTGCGTAATTCAGCTAACGCATCCTGGGTATTCTGTAAATGCCGAATCATCTGTACACAGTGCTCCAGAAAGAGATTTCCGGCCTGAGTCATCACAATCTTTTTGCCGACTCGGTCAAATAAGGGAACTCCGAGTTCATCCTCGAGCGCGCGTATTTGTTGACTCAACGTAGGCTGAGATATGCCAAGCTTCTCAGCTGCTCGTGTAAAATGAAGCTCCTCACACACAGCAATGAAGTTTTCCATCTGACGAATCTCCATATGAATGACCTCTAATCATTGGTTTTTGTAATCATTTTAATAGAAACTATAGTATTGTTCAATCATTCTAATGATTCTATACTTAATCGTGCACCATCCAAAGATCTGTTATTAACAAATAGGATCATGGGTGAATGCATCGATACTACTACCATGAGGTGATTCATAATGAAACTTTTTTATATCGTCTTGGCGCTTATTCTGGCTTCACTGAATTTACGGCCACCCATTACATCCATTTCTCCTCTAATGAGCACCATTCAGAATGATCTGGGTATAAGCGGGATTACCGCCAGTCTGTTAACCACACTTCCGGTATTATGTATGGGTATATTTGCTCCGTTTCCGTACGATTAAGCAGAAGGTGGGGAAATGAGGGTGCAATTGTTCTGGCTTTAATCCTCATTGGGTTAGGTACGGGATTACGATGGTTTGTTGGTACAACTCCTTTGATGATGTTCACTTCTTTTCTGTCCGGTGTAGGGATTGCATTGGCAGGGCCGCTGTTGTCCAGCTTCATTAAGCAGTACTTCCCTGACCGAGTGGCATCCATGGTGGGTATTTACTCTACAGCGATGGTGATGGGGGCCAGCATTAGTGTGGGACTATCGGTTCCGCTACAGCATACGCTGGGTGGTTCGTGGAGAGGCTCGTTGGCTGTATGGGCATTACTCGCAGCCATTGCATTGCCGATATGGTTGAGATTAGCCTGGTCTGCGCACGCAGATCGACAATCCGGTAAAATCTCCAGTGTACTTAATGCACCACTTCCGGTGAACAACAAACGTGCCTGGGTGCTGACATTATTCTTCGGGCTGATGGCAGCGATCTTCTATTCATTGACCGCTTGGCTTGCACCAGCAATCCAAAGCCAGGGGTATAGTCAAGAGACGGCCGGCAAAATCCAAACTTTATTTACATTGATATCACTGCCCTCTACGTTGTTCATTCCCATGCTTGTACATCGTTACCAAAGACGTGTATTCTGGCTTGTCGGGTGTGCATTATTGGAGTTGATGGGTGTCCTGATGCTGAACCTAACCGTTAGCCCCTGGCTCGCGGCGATTCCGCTCGGTATTGGAGCGGGTGGGCTGTTCCCGATTGCACTGATGTTGCCCATTGATGAAACAAGCAGTGCTCAAGAAGCCAGTAGCTGGTCCGCAATGACCCAATCTGGTGGCTACATTCTCGGAGCGCTTGGGCCGCTAGTCATTGGCTGGCTGCACGATGCAACAGGCAGCTTCGTTCAAGCATTTTATGGATTGGCTGTAATCATCGTGCTTCAGATTATCGTTCAAATGGCTATAGGAAATAAAAAAAAGTTCTCCAGCGAGTTATGATAAACCGCAACCTGGTGTATAAAGAAATCTATCAATATGATGAAATCTCCTATTTCTGTTCCGTCTCTTTTTCTAGAGCGTGAGCAATGCTAAGCTCCACAAAGTTCAGCGCTTCGTCGGAAACGGGATATAGTCCTGACTCTGATGTAGGGAGCTTCCTCACTTCCCAAAACTTCTCCATCAATTCCTCGTCTCCATTAAAGGTTTCGTGTGATAGCTTTATTAACTCACAGGCAATGGAATAACCTTCATCAGATTCAGGTGGAACAGATTGTTGTATGCACCACTCAATCCGGCGCAGCAAAGAGGCATATTGCTGAGTGGTCTGGTCATTACTGCTGAGATTGGGTAGTGCATTTTGTAGAAAGGTACTTTCGTCATCGTTGAAGTAATCGATCCATTGTTTAGAAATGGGTTGTACGTTCTGGACCAGATGAGAAACCCGATCCCAGGAGAGTGTACCTTCTAGATCAATCATGTTGATCAAAGAAGTAGTATTTGCAATACTGCCCTGAAGAGAAGCAAGCTGCTCCTGAAGATGATTATGATGTGCGATTAGAATATGACGAAAGGATAGCTTGTCCATTACATTTTGAATGTCTTCAAGCGGTAGTGATAGTGATTTAAGCAACGTTATCTTTTCGAGAGTGAATAAATCTTCTTCTGAATAATAACGGCGGCCGTTATCTTCCTTATAACTCGGTGTAAGTAGACCGATCTGATCGTAATAACGTAGGGTTCGAACCGAAATGTTCCGCTGTTTGGATATTTGTCCTGTTGTCCATCTATTCATGGTTCTTTTTCCTCCCAAAAATAATGCTTGCAGGTGACGGAACGTCACCTATTATCATTAAATTATATCACAGAGGATTGAGGGATTAAGGATGACCAGCACAGAAATGTGGAAGAAGATGGATCAGTGGACATGGCGTGAGTTTATTGCTTTACTTGCGCTTGAGTTTGTATTTGTTATATTCGTTATCAAATATGCGGTACAGTCAATGTATGAGCAATGGCTGGGGAATACTCTTTATTCAGGAACTCTTACAGGGCTTACCATAGCAATTGTACTTTTGTTAGGGTTATATTTTATTGCTTTACGACCGAAGAAAATGCCTTGGACTGAGGTAGGAGTAAAGAGATTTTCTGCGAAAGATTGGTGGAGAATTGCGCTGTGGACACTTATTCTTATCGTATTGAGTATGGCGACTCTCTATCTCACGAGTTTTCTTGGGAATACGGTGGACAATAGCAAAACAGAGAGTCTGAAGCAAAATGTCACTCTATTTACTATGATTATTGGTATTGTGTCGGCAGGGATCGTATCACCATTTTATGAGGAGATATTTTACCGTGGATTTATATATCGTTGGTTACGGACTCGTGTTAGTATGAGCTGGGCGATTGTGATTAGTTCGCTAATCTTTACGCTTGCACATTTTCCCACTATGAATGCCATGCCCGTGAATTTTATTAGTGGAGTTGTCCTTGCATGGACCTATGAACGTACGGGATCGGTCGTGCCTGGTATGATCGTTCACGGTGTGTTTAATACGATTGCCGTGTTGTTAACAGCGATGAGTTAGAGTGATGATTATATTATGTATAAACGATGAGCGCTGATGAGCCTCAGGGTTTCTGCATTAATTGGACGAGAGAGCAACGTATTTAAGACTTCGGTACTGACCAAAGGCCTGGGTATAATTCAACTAGCGGGTAGGATAATGGAAATGATTTGTAGAAAAAAACCTATAAATGAAAGTGACAAAAGTGGACAATTCTACCGGCAGTTGAATAAAGCGCCTGTGAAAATTCAACCACCGCTTGATAGGATTGCGTTTGAGGAAATGCTATGCTGTTTTCGACAGTGCGCACTGTACATTTTGTTTTATTGGAGGTATACAATGCTCGACTTGCGTAAAATTGGAGCTTATATTTCAAAGCTTCGCAAAGACCAGGATTTGACCCAATTAGAACTTGCCGACCAACTGAATGTAAGTCATCAAGCGGTATCGAAATGGGAACGGGGCGACTCGCTACCGGATATCGGAACGCTTCCGCAGTTTGCGAGGTTATTCGGCAAAACGGTAGACGACATTTTAAATGCAGGAGACAACGCAGAAAATCGGGAGCACCCGCACCTAGGAACGATCGTTGAGGAGATCGCAGAGAACAGGCCGGACCAAGTTGCAGAGATGGTCAATACCGGTGAGGTGGAGGTGGAAGAACTTGTAGAAGTAGCGCCGTTTGTAAAAGCGAGTGCTCTGCATAAGGTTACAGAACGATTAGACAGCAGCGTCCTTAAGTTAGACGTGATCATGCGGCTGGCTCCGTTCCTTGGAACAGATACATTGGATGAACTGGTTCGTCAGGCAGAAGAGGGCGAAATTGTGTGGAATACCATTACTGGACTCGCTCCGTTCGTCAGCAGCGACACATTAAGCCGACTGGTAGATAAATCAATTGACGGTTCCTTAGAAGTGCACAATCTTGTTGGAATTGCCCCATTTCTTGAAAAAGAACATGTAGATCGGTTGGTACAACAAGCAGAAGAGGGTAGCTTGAGCTGGAATTCCGTTCAAGGGTTGGCACCCTTTATTAGCAGAGAAACGTTAAGCCGCTTGGTAGACCGGGTTGCAGATGGCACTATTGATGCGAACCGGATCATTAGCCTCGTACCTTTTCTGGACAGGGAAAATCTCGAGAAGTTAATTAGTGGAGTCGAAGCTGAACATCTTAGCCCAGATCTGCTGGCAAGCCTTGCTCCTTTCGTCGATCAAGGGACATTGAGCAGAATGGTGACAAACTTATTAAATAAAGTAAAGTAGACACGTATATCGGAGATTGGTGATGCATAGGCAATGGCGTTAAGCTAACATCATACGCTAGTTCAATAAACACGATAAAGGCAGCCCGTCAGTAAATGTGATCGGCTGCCTTTATTCAACTAACGGGCAAGTTACCTTAATAAACTAAGTGGTGGATAAAATATAAATATAAGAGTTCTCTCCCGAACTATTAGAAAAAGTCATGGTACGATGTCCTTATTCGGTTGTTTCAGGGGGAGTGAGGAAAACATGTTAAATACTCATGATGTTGCAATAGAAGCATTAACTTGTTATTCAATTACTTATCAATCAATAGATCATATTGGTCAAAATGCAAACACTATCTATAAAGTGACAGATGAAGAAAGTAACTGCTATAGTTTGCGGATACATCTATCAAAAAATGATTCGATGGAAAGGATTTGGTCTGAGGAAAAAGTCATTCATTCAGAAATGATTTGGCTGGAATCATTAATAAATGATACTGATTTGGTGTTACCGTCACCTATAAAAAATAACATTGGTGAATATGTTACTAAGATAGCTGACATGAACTGTACATTGGTAAAATGGGTAGAGGGTGAGCAAAAACAATTTGTTCCAACAGTCAATGATGCCGAGTACGTAGGCAAATTGATCGGAAAGCTTCATAAACAATCATCTATTTGGAAGGTTCCGCAATCATTTACTAGACCATCCTTTGATAATACTAGAATTTCACAATCATTAGAAAAGCTCAAACAGCTTGCTGACGGTGGTGAGCTCAATAAAAATGATGTGGCAATTCTGCAATTGGCAGGAGAGCGTGCAATTTTAATGATGAACGATATAGAAAGAACACCTAGCAACTGGGGGGTAATTCACGCAGACTTGATTCCAAGTAATTATGTGTTTCATAAACAAGAAGCTAGAGCCATTGATTTTGGAGCTTGCGGGTTCGGATATTATTTATTCGATTTAGGTTGGACACTTTCTTATATCCATCCAGTTTTCAGAAGCCAGTTGCTAGAATCATACGCAAAACAATTCGACCTGCCTCATAACTATGTTCAACAGTTAGAAGGCTTCTTTGTGGCGGCCCAACTCGAAACAATGAATTTTTGGCTTGGGTTGCCTGATTCTAATGAGTGGTTGCCCAGTCATATTAGTAAATTAGCAAGTCGGGAATTTAAGTTATATGTAAATAAAGAAGAATTTCTCTTCAGTGGGACTCCTTACTGGGAGTAGTTTGTTTAATTAACGGGAAACGATGGCTCAAGAATCACGATCAGGCAGCTGCGTGGTCGGCTGCTTTTTGCTCGATCTTGATCGTATCGGACCGTATTGCAGCTATTCCAGCATATGGGTTCATATTGCGAAGGTTTCGGACTGTATAGCTCTTATTGCCCTTGATTTGCGCAGAAAAGAAGTTCATTTGAGCGAATAGCTGCAACTGAGTCCGATAGTGTGGCAAAACGAGCTGGATTATGGAAATAAGAGCAACTGAGTCTGAACAGTTGGTGAAAAGAACGCCGCCTGCCAAATTTGCTCCTAAACGTGCTACCCAGTGCTTAAACTAGCCGTCTATAGCTCAAGCTATCTACACCGTGCGCGGAATTAGCTACCTATAGCCCAACCTAGCTGCACCGTGCGCAGAATTTGTTACCGGTTGCTCAAACTAACCGCCTATGTCTCGAAACTAGCTGCCCTTTGCGCGATCTTGATCGTATCGGACCGTATTGCAGCTATTCCAGCATATGAGTTCATATTGCGAAGGTTTCGGACTGTATAGCTCTTATTGCCCTTGATTTGCGCAGAAAAGAAGTACATTTGAGCGAATAGCTGCAACTGAGTCCGATAGTGTGGCAAAACGAGCTGAATTATGGAAATAAGAGCAACTGAGTCCGAACAGTTGGTGAAAAGAACGCCGCCTGCCAAATTTGCTCCTAAACGTGCTACCCAGTGCTTAAACTAGCCGTCTATAGCTCAAGCTATCTACACCGTGCGCGGAATTAGCTACCTATAGCCCAACCTAGCTACTCCGTGCGATAATTTAAGGATGGGCAAAGGTGAAAACGTTTATTGGCTTATTACGCACCAATTAAACATTGGAAAGAAGCATAATATAAACAAGAAGGCAGCCGATCAACACGATCAGCTGCTTTTGTTCATCTAAGAGTAATTTCTTAAATAAATAAAGGCATCCTTGACTTTCCCCTGCACGGGAAGCTGTATACTCACATTATGTTATAGATTGGAGATGATATTTTGTTCAAAATCAGTGCATTTTCTAGGCTAAGCAAGGTGTCCTTAAAAACACTGCGTTATTACGACCAGATTGGCATACTTAGGCCGAAAAAAGTGGATCAGGATACGTGCTACCGTTACTATTCCGCAGATCAGCTTCTAGAGCTCAACCGAATTTTAATCTATAAGGAATTGGGTTTTACATTGCCCCAAATTAAACAGCTGCTTCAGGAAAATATTTCATTAGAAAATATTCAAGGCATGTTTAAGCTGAAAAGAAGCGAAATCCAGCATATCATCGATACGGAACAAGCTAAACTCGTCAGGATTGAGGAGCGTATGCAGCTTATAGAAAAAGAGGGGCAATTCGAAACGGGTCAAGAAATCAGAGTCAAGGCAGAGGCTGCTCAATTGTTTCTTTATCAGAAAGCATGCGGGAAAGAAGAGGACATTCCGGATTTGCTTCGTCAATTTGATCAGTTTATAACGACGGAAAATCGTCAATTAATTCAAGGTCCTCAGGTTGTTTTGTGGAAAGAAGTCGAAGGAAAAGAGGATGAGTTTGAGTTTGAAGTCGGGTATTTTTTAACCTGTGAGCTGCGATCATTCCCAGAACCGTTTCAGCTACGGACTCTTCCTCCTGAACCGATGATGGCCACAATGGCTTTTCATTCAAATACTAATTTTGATTGTGCGGCCTGTGTTCATTTAGCTAAATGGATTGAGAAAAACAACTATCAGATCAAGGAGAACGAACCGGGCAGGGAGTTATATTTACCGTTATCTCCAGAACGAGATGCACAATTCATAGAAATACAAATTCCCATTATAAATAGATAACTGAAGAAGGTGGAGTGGGGGAAATTGAAAAATAAACGGATCATTTATGTTCTGGCACTGGCTGTTTTTCTGATTGGAACCATTGAATATATTATTACGGGAGTTATTGAGATGATCGCTGTGGACTTGGGAGTATCTACTTCAGAAGTTGGATTATTGGTGACTGTGTTTGCCCTCTCCGCAGCCATTGTCGCTCCGGTTTTGATTGCATTAACGATCAATGCAGATCGCAAAAAACTACTAATGACCACCTTAGGTGTGTTTATTGCCAGCAACGGACTTATGTTTGTAGATCTTGCTTATGAAACAGTACTATGGTTACGTATTATCCAAGGGGCTAGCGGAGGAATTGCTACCGTTGTGGCCATGGCAATAGCGACACGTCTTGTTGAAAAAGAAAAAAGGGGCAATGCCATCGGCATCATTTTGATGGGGCTTAGCAGTTCGCTAGTGCTTGGTGTTCCTGTGGGCACATTTTTTAGTGAGATGTTTGGATGGAGAGTGCTATTTGTTTTAATAGGATTATTAAGTATTCTTCCATTACTTATCATCTATAAAAAGGTTCCGGCAATCAAAGAAGAGGAAAAGGTTACTCTCAGAATGCAGCTCTCTATTTTAAAAAATCCAACTATTCTGATGGCCTTGGTTATTACGTTATTTTATGTCAGCGGCTATTCTACACTGTTTACTTATATTACGCCTTTCTTGCAAGCAACCTCCTCTCTTTCCATGACCGAAATCAGCGGTGTTCTGTTCTTGGCGGGCATTTGCAGCTTTGTCGGATCCAGATTAGGCGGACAATTGGCAGATGCAAAAGGATCGGAATTTACCATTTGTCTCGGGCTCCTGTTACAAGGGGCGACTTTGCTTTTATTCGCTCTAGCCGGAGTGAATCTCTTGGTATTAATCTTGGTATTAATGATTTTTATGTTAGCAACGTGGAGTATTTCCCCGGCCCAGCAACTATATCTGGTTACTCTGGCGCCTAGAAATCCGGACATTGCTCTTAGTGTAAATACTTCGTTCATCCAATTTGGCTTTGCACTGGGATCTGGATTAGGCGGGTTAGTTATCAGTCGTACATCTGTCCTATATTTGAATTGGCTGGGTTTTGCCGCTGTATGCATAGCTTTACTTCTTGCCATCTTACTATTTAAAAAAATGAGCAGTAGGACTAAAACTACTATGGCTATTAAATAAGAAATGGATCGAACTGCTGATGATTTCGAGAGCCGGGTGGATAGAATTAATTGCCTATCCTGGTTTTCAAGGGCTATATGAAATTAATGAAAAAAGTGGTTGGTTTGACTGCGATAACCTCGAAGAATTTATTTTTGAAGTCGAATCACATGTCGATTCATTACCTTAACTTTACGCTAACGTGAAACGATAACTCAATAACGACACACAGGCAGTCGGTCAATGGATCGGCTGCCTATGTTCAACTAACGGGCAGGATACTTCCAATATGTGGTATTCTAAGGTATGGGATTTGAACAGGGGGGAGCCATGTTGACGGAAATAAAATATCCAGTTAAGAATCCATCAAGAATTGGAACTATTATAGGCATGATTGCTATTATATCGAGTCAATCTATTCTTGTATTGAGATTATGGAATCAGAGGGGGGTATTCTACGCTTCGTTAACTGTGGTTCTTTTGTGTTTAGTTTTATTGTTACTCGCATTGTACAGAACATTTTTTAAGAAACCAACGGAGTTATGCCTATCCAATGAGCAAATTTTATTAAATGGAAATATTATTAATTCAAAGGATATTAAAGTGATAATGACCAGGGGGTACTTTAAACCTGTTATTGGGATATTACCTTACAGGAGGAAGATCGTCCCATTGGATATGGCATTTAGGTATTTAAAGGATGAAGATAGAGGTATCTCGGATTTAAAGAGTTGGGCAAAAATGAACAATGTTAAGATGGTCAATAAATCGTTTCAAACGTGGATATAAGTGTATTCAAAAGCACTATTCGGCAGTTAAATGCGGTATTATATGGTACGATTATCCATAAGAGATGAGGTGCCTTTATCAAGAAGAAATATGCTTTTCTAATCGTTTCCATATTATTATTTGTGATGGCTTATACAAAACCAAGTAGTCAATATTATGATAATTACCTCCATAAGGTTCATGGTCTTAAATGTGACAGTTCCGAAAGCTCAAATTGCTTTCATACTATTAATGACTTGAAATCATCAAGTCTCACACATCAGATTATTTTTATGACAGCAGAAACAAAAATTTTTGGAGAGGCAGATAATAAAATACGAGTAGTAGGTATTTTCAATCATTTTTTTGTAATAGAAAATCGTCTTCATCCTAAATCAGATAATAACAATAATATCGAAGTTCCGTTAAGCTAACGGGCAGATTAACGTAGGAAAATAGATATGGACGTGACTGAAACGGAGCTTTTAAATATAGCTATATATATTGAACTTGAAAATATTTTATAAGGGAAGAGAGACGCAAATATAAAATATTGGGAATACGGATGTTAGTGGTTATGGATCTATCAATAATTAAGTAAAACATGAAAGCGAAGAAGGAGCCATTGTCGAAAAACAACGGCTCCTTCTTTATGACTTGCTATTTTGATGAACTTGTTGGAATATGAGCATCAGTCGGGTTTTCATTTGTTTCATTTATGAGTAACGAATTGGGATAAAATTTCGAAAATGTTGATTCATCTACTTTTAAAAAAAACTTGCCTTCAAAAATTAGTTGATTCGTATTAGGTCCGATTTGATCTAAATTTCTTGCTATCTCCGATTCCTTAAAGATACTTTGTTTATCTGCTCGCAAGAACATGCCTTGAGGTGTATATAGTTGACTATAATACCCTTTTGCGATTTTTGATTCTACGGATTCTTTTACAGATTCTACGGATTCCACGTTATTTGTTGAAAAATTAGTGTTAACAGGATGTTCATCTGTCTTATTTACGGTTACCATTTCTGGATAGGTGTCTGCTTTTGAATTGGATATTAACACCACTCCTGAAATAATAGTCACTGCAAAGGCTATTAAGCCTATTTTTTTAAACATACTATCCCCAACCTTTCTTTACCAGTAAATATGTCCTACTTTAAAACATTATATTCACAAAAATGTTGAACGAATCGATAAGGTTCGTAAAGGAAAAGATCCCACTATAAAATGTTCTATTTTCCTAATTTTATAATAATACCTTTTAAAGTACATGTGAACATCATTTTACGATAATATTAATTTCCTTATGCATTAAATCTCCAATTCTTCTCTATGTATTTCCGGTGGCATTTGGAAAGACCTGCGTTAACCGAAATTGTAGACATTTTGGACAAATTATTTCCTGCCCTCAGCGGGTATTTGGAACGCTTAACGCAAGCTGGGACTTCAGGCCTTGAATTTGGTGTGTAACCTGGAGGAATCCGAAAACTTTTTGACGAACAAGAAGAACGGCTGAAGGAGACCATTGCCAAGCAAAGAACGGTGGATGCTAGATTCGAAGCGAAATGCACTTGGACGTTCGTGCATGGGTCCTTCGCGAGTTCGGCGAGAAATATACCCTAAAAGGAATCCCTAGAATGCTGAACGGCTTGGTTTTAGCTATACAAAAGCCACCTATACGCTGGTATGAGACAACAAGAGGAACAAAAACAATTCCGCGATGTCACTTTACCTGAGCTAAAGGAGAAACTGAACCAGCGAGAAATTGACCGTCTTTTATTTGAAAAAGAACCCTTTTTTTGAGCATTCAACTATCGGGAAACGATAGTTGAATAATACATTACATTGATAAGCAGGTGCTTCGGTATTCTGCTCTTTTTATTAAGCTAACAGGCAGGCTAGCGTAAACAAAATCATCCAAAGTATTAACCATACGTAGTTAATTACATTTCGGGATTAGCGCAATGATTTTCGGCAGTTTCGTTTGGTTAACGGGGGTAGTTTAAGTAAATGTAAATATTTACTTGCGAACTAATGTTCGATACAATAAACTTGATTCCATTACAAAAAGGAGATGTTGGATATGTATAAACACATTAAAGATTTTGCCGCAACTTGGCAGAATGAAACGGAAGCAACAATGCGGACACTGGAGATGCTGACCGACGAGTCTCTTGGCCAACAGATAACAAGCGATCATAGAACGCTTGGACGTGTTGCATGGCACCTTGTACAGACGTTGCACGAAATGCCATCTCGGACGGGACTGTCTTTCGAAGGACCGGGCGAAGATATGCCGGTGCCAGCTTCGGCAGCAGACATCGCGTCAGTCTATAAGAGGACCTCACAAGCGCTCCTTGATGCTATACAGTCCAGTTGGAAAGATGAGAATCTGCTTATCATGAGCGATATGTATGGTGATCAATGGCCAAACGGCTTAATGCTGGATATTCTCGTAAAGCATGAGATTCATCATCGTGGTCAGATGACAGTCCTGATGCGTCAGGCAGGCCTTCGTGTGCCGGATCTTTACGGCCCGACAAAAGAGCAGTGGGCAGAGTACGGAGCGCTACCTCCAGTAATTTAGAGTAAGATTATATCCGCTTTGGCCGTTTGGCTATAGTGGGATTTATAAGTATTTTAGTGGTGGCTTGAATCATAGACAAGAGGATACCATCGGACTGAAACTGTTGATTCTATTGAACTAACGGGTAAGTTGAGCCACGCGGATTGAGGTTAAGATTTATTGAACTAACTGGAAACGTTAATTTAATAAAAACATGTAAGCAGCCGCTCAAACAACCGGCTGCTTTTTCATTAAAGCTAACGGGCAGGATAGTTGAATGATTTCGCGAATAACTTAAGTCATGACGAATTTACGAAGTTCGCAAAAAGGCGTTAGCCGAAAGAAGTTCTTAGTTTAGGAGGAGTCTATATGATATTAGAAAAAGTTATAAATAGAATTGAAATACAAAGTGAATATAAGGATTTTGTTGATAAGTATATAGATAATATACTTACCGAATTCAAAGGTAAGATTCATAGCATTTATATGTGTGGCTCGATTCCAAAAGGAACTGCTAAACCTTTTAAGTCAGATGCAGACTTTACTATTGTATGTGTAAATCCCAAAGATATTGATTACGAAAGATTGTCAAATATTAAAGACAGGCTTTTGGAAGAATATCCAATAGTAACTAAGATTGATACGATAATTTGCTCGATTGACGATGTATTAAGTAAACCAAATGAGTGGGGTTTTTGGGTAAAGATAATTTGTGTTTGCATATATGGTCATGACGTTGGTGAAAAAGTACCACCGATAATTATTTCTCCAGAGTTCATTTTAGACTTAAATACAGAGACCAAGGAGGAAATAGATCGTATACATAGTTTACTTTCTAATGCTAGTGATAACACAATGAAAACTAGATATATTAAAGGTTACTCTAAGAGATTAATTCGTGCATTATACTCTTTGTTTTTTAAGATACAGGTGTATGGCAAGATGACATTATTAAGATGAAGAATGCCCTATTAAACTATTGTGAGATTGACTCCGCTTTAGTTGATTATCTGTATGCTTGTTACTTGGATAGTAATGTACTTGTTGAAGAGTTTCTGGGAATTGCAGATGAAGTATGTAGCTATTTTGAGAACGTCTTAAATGCAATGGCTGCTTCCAGAACTTCCTTCGGCTAACACCATATTGACGCTCCGGGTCACTCTGGGAAGCGAGTGACCACATCCAGCCCCCTAAGCCCGTCGGGACGTCACTGCGTTAGGTGTTTGGCAAGCCTCACAACTATAAGCAGCGACTCTAATTAAAACATATGACTATCGAGCTAACGGGAACTTTAGTTGAATAATACACATTAATGAGCAGGCGCTACGGTAGCCTGCTGTTTTTATTGAAGTAACGGGCAGATTTGCACAATAGTCACCGCAGTTTAATGCGACTTCAAAATAAAAAGGAGAGAAAAGACCCATGAATACTACACTTGGCAGATTAACAGGTCGAATCGCAATAGTAACAGGTGCAAGTCGCAGCACAGGAATCGGTGCTGCAGTGTGCAAAGAGTTGGCCTATCTAGGCGCTGATGTATTTTTTACACACTGGGTTAGTTACGATCAACAGATGCCCTGGGGTAGCAATAATGAGGAGCAAAAGCAACTTTGTGAGGAAATACGTTCCATGGGCGTTCGTTGCGAACACCTAATGATGAATCTTTCTGTACCTGAAAGCTTTGTGGATTTATTAAATAACGTTGAGCAGAAGCTGGGAGAACCTTCCATTCTTGTTAACAATGCTTGTTATTCGGTTAACGATGACTTAACCACGATTACCCCAGAGTCTTTGGATGCACACTACGCAATTAATGTTAGGGCGGTAACTATGCTTAGTGTGGAATTCGCTAGACGGTTTACGCAATCGGCAGGTGGTCGAGTTATTAATATGACATCGGGCCAATCACTAGGTCCCATGGCTGGTGAAATCTCTTATGCCACAACGAAAGGGGCAATAGATGCTTTCACACGAACTTTTGCAGCAGAGGTGGGACCGAAAGGCATCACCGTAAATGCGATAAATCCTGGACCCACAGACACCGGCTGGATGACTCCTGACCTACGACAGCAGTTATCTAAGCAATTTGTAACAGGTAGAGTAGGATTGCCTAAGGATGCAGCTCGTCTGGTTGCATTCTTAGCCAGCGATGATGGGGAGTGGATTACCGGCCAAGTTTTACATTCCACGGGTGGATTCAACTAACGGAGAACGATAGTTGAATAATACATTACTTTGATAAGCAGGTGCTTCGGTATCCTGCTCTTTTTATTAAGCTAACAGGCAGGATTGTTTAGAAAGTCCCTGATTGTATTTACCTATGCTTACTGTTAATCTAAACAATAGAGATGCAAACAAAGGAGCATAAACTTATCATGTGGAATACTCTGTAAAGATTAACAATTTGAAAGGATGCCTGAAATAGTGACTACACTATTTATTAGGTATGCTTTTCTTTAATCTTATAGGGTATGCAGGAAAAGGTGTATCATATACCCATCCTGCGGATACCTGATGGTATCCGCTTTTATTCGTGGGAAACAGCATAACAGCATCTCTATTGATTCCTACCTGTTTATCCTTCTACTAGCGAGTGGAGGAACTTTGTTATGCGATCGAAGTTAGTCTTGATTGAGGGAATTCCAGGATCTGGTAAAACAACAACTGCTCAGCAAGTTCATGAAATTCTTACGGAAGTGAACATTACATCCCAGCTTTTTTTAGAAGGAAATCTGGAACATCCTGCTGATTATGATGGAGTCGCTTTCTTTAAGAAAACCGAATGCGATGAATTATTGAATACCCATAAAAAGTTTAAAGATTTGTTGAGTAATCTAATGATTAAACAAGGTAACGATTACTTCCTGGAATATCGGAAAATAAAAAATGAAGTCTGGTCAAGTTTTCCAGATGAATTGCATCACGCAGTTTTTAAACATGATATTTATGAATTGCCGCTAGATCAAAATAGGAAACTGATAACAGAAAGATGGAAGAAGTTTGCGGATCGTGTTTTGTATGGCGCAGACACCTTTGTTTTTGATTGTTGTTTTATACAAAACCCTGTAACTATAGGCATGATTAAACATGGTGCGAAGAAGGAAGACGTTATAAGTTATGTTATTGAACTGGCAACAATTGTAGAGCGATTGAATCCCTTGTTGATATATGTACAGCAGAATGATCTTGATCATTCTTTCAGAAAGGCTGTAAAGGAAAGACCTCAGGAATGGTCAGAGGGATTTATTGAATATTACACGAACCAAGGGTATGGAAAAGAACAAAATTATAAAGGGTTAGATGGAACACTGCAGGTTCTTAAAGCAAGAAGGGAACTGGAAGAAGAAATTTTTAACAGATTAAACATTACCAAGATAAAAGTTGATAACTCTTCTTATAATAAAAATGATTATAAGCAAGTTTTAGAGGGCATTTTATCAGAATATTATAAAACAACAAACTAATGAGAGAATGGATTCTAATGATTGCAGGCTGAAAAAGAGGCAATCTATAAAGCTTACGGGAAACGATAGCTGAGGAGCATTGCCATGACAATGCTCCTCTTTTATTTGTTAAAGTTACGGGCAGGATTGCTTCATCAATTGTCGAATCCTTTGCTTGAATATTTCTATAAAGGGGGGGATGGAAATTAAAATACGAGAAGTTGTAGCAAATGATTATACTGAAGTTGTTTTTTTATGGAATGATGTACTTGGCGTTCGCAATGTTAATATTGAAAACTTTCGAGTTACTATGGAAAACATGAATAAGGCTGGAAATTACAAAACATTCGTTGCATTATTTGAAAATGATGTGGTTGGTTTTGTCACTATAGTTCAGGCGTTATCCGTAGGGTCTTCGAATGGTTATCTACATATTCAAGGGCTTGCTGTTAAAAAGGAATTACAGCATAATGGGATAGGTACAGAACTACTAAGATACACTGAAAATTACGCTAAAGAAATGGAAATATCAAGTATTATTTTATGTAGCGGATTTAAGCGAACCGACGCCCATGCTTTCTATGTGCATAATGGCTATGACAAAGATTCATACTGCTTTGATAAGATTATTAAACTTGACTAATTTTGAATATGTAATAGCCGAGCAGCCATTTTGTATTAAGTTAACGGATAACGATAACTCAATAACGACACACGGGCAGGTCAGCGTGGGATTTATGTTGTTATTCAGGAGGATTTTTAATTGTGGGTTTTGAACAGGATTTTAAAAAAAGGGTACATGAAGTTATTACACAGAAACAATTATGTTCAGTTATGAATGACACTAAGTGGGGAAACTTACAAAGTGATGTACTAAATAAACTACCTTTTACCCCTCCATATCAAGCTAAGTATGTATTAGACGATATACTTTATCCAGAGAACTTCGAAAACGACGTCTGGTATTTAGGGGATTGGATAGAAGGACTTTCACCTTTTTTTTCTGTAGAATGGATACGGGTTAGACCAAGGTATCAGAAGCACAAGGGGAATCTGCTTCCTCCTGAATTAATTGACATAAGTAAAGAATTTCTTTCGATTTTACATGAATTAAGAATTCCGTATAGAGAAGAAAATAATACATTTTTCATTTATGGATATATATCAAATACAGACTCACTTTTCAAAGGTAATCAATTGAGCTAACGGGACACGTTAGTTCAATAAACCAGCGGCAGTCTAAAACTTTATTTACTCAGACACCAACTTTCATTTAATTTGATCATATTACACGTTCGAAGATGCTTTCGGACACAGTTGGCCTTTAACTAAACACAGAACATTAATCCTATCGTTACTGGAGGTTGATGCACTGTGTTTTTTTCTGCGGATTTCTTCGTTTGCTTCGCTCTATAGAAAATCATGAAGTTAATATTAAGTTGAGGATCTCATCACTATCTGTTTACGATTCAGAGTTAGAGTTAGAGAAGGCCAAGCGAAAAAGGAGCTTTCTCATGAACACAGATCCTAAAGTACTTATTGTAACTTCGGCATTTGGAGACGGGCATATCAAAGTAGCAGAAGCAATTGATCATTCTTTTAGACGTAGAGGGATCAGCCGGATTGTTACCTTGGATCTTTTCGCTGCAGTCTACCCTAGTCTGAATGAGCTGTCCCGCAGATTCTATCTGAACAGCACAGGTTATACTCAAGAATTTTATGGATTAGTGTATAAGTTGACGAGCAAGATTAAACCAGACCAGTTCATGGGTAAATGGATTCATTCTATGGGCAAGCGGAAAGTGCAAAGGATCATCGACGAGATTGGACCGGATATTATCATTCATACCTTTCCCTATTTGGCCGCTGCTGAGCTTGCATCAACAAAGGGAAGACGAATCCCCCTTTTCACTGTCATGACGGATTATGTGGTTCATGGCAGGTGGCTTCATCCACAAACCTCGAAGTATTTTATTGCTACGGAAAGTATGAAAGCAGAACTGATGTCATTAGGTATTGCTGAAGAAAAGCTTGTGGTTAGCGGGATTCCGATTCGTGAAGCTTTTGAACAGACTCAGGAACGTGAAGCCCTTTTACGTAAGCATGGACTAGATGGAAATCGACATTATCTATTACTTGCGGCAGGGGCTTACGGCGTATTGAGTGATATTAACCATTTAATAATAAGGGCGCTGCAGCAATCAAACTTCGATGTAATGGTATTGTGCGGGAATAATCATAAGCTCCAGATGGCTACGGAAGAGCTTTTTCAAGAGAATCCTCGGGTTCACATACGGGGTTATACAGAAGAAATGCAGGAGCTAATGTGCATATCCTCCTGTCTGTTGACCAAAGCAGGGGGGATTACCTTGACTGAGGCGATGGCTCTAGCACTTCCTGTAATTGTCTATCGTCCGCTCCCCGGTCAGGAGGCAGGCAATGCAGAATGGTTGTCTGAGCACAATTTAATAGAGATTGCCCGAAACGAGGAGCAGTTAGTAGAGCAGCTTCAGAGATTGGAGCATCTGGGGTACAGGGATGAAAAGGTGCAGGATATGAAGAACTTTTCCCGGAAATCAGCCGCGGATGCTATCGTTACTGAGGCTTTAGAGGTTATCAAGCTGCGGCAGCCGTCTGTTTCAGCCGTAAAATCTATGGTTGTTGAAGGGCAGGCGAAGACGATTCATGGATATTATTAGCAAGGTAGAAAGACCACGCGTTGTGGGTCCTCTAATTGGAGGCTGGCTCGGAAGCTCGGAAAATGAATTGCTGCCTTTTCAAGTAAGCGACTGTTTATTTGATTATAATTATTTATTACCAGATAAAGGGTCGATAAGATGTTATTATTTGTATGGGTGAATTTATTGAAAATGGTGCTTTATTGTCATTGGGGAGGACAAAATGTACACGAATCAGAAGATAGAGGATATCTTGCATGAAATGCTAATCAAGTTTGTGGAAAATGAAAAGTTTCCGGGATTAGCGGCCGGAATCGTAAAGGACAACCGAGTTCTGTTTACTGGTGAATATGGGACGGCAAATTTATCGACGGGTGATCCTGTAGTTCGTGGCACTTTGTTTCACCAAGCCTCTGTCTCCAAAACCTTCGTAGCAACCGCCATTATGCAATTAGTTGAGCGTGGTAAGGTAGAATTGGATGCCCCCATCACTAAATACCTGTCATATTTTAAGTTAGAGGATGAGCGGTATCAAAATATAACAATAAGACAGCTTATGAATCATACCTCCGGTATGCCTGATGAGGAAGATTATGCGTGGGATCGCCCTGAATACGACGAGCAAAGTCTTGAACGATATGTAAAAGGGATAGGTCACCACAAGCTGTTAAGCCAACCGGGAGAGAAATTTGCCTATAGTAATATAGGATATGAGATCTTGGGAGATATGATAGCAAAAGTCAGCGATATGAGCTTCGAGCAGTATATGGAAAAAAATATTCTTGAACCAACAGGAATGCAGTCCAGTTCTTTTCTTAAACAGGAGGTTGAAGCTTATATTGCTGCACCTCATGTGCTTGGAGCTACCCATGAATGTGGTGGCTGCGTTAGTAGTGTTTTTCCATATAACAGGGCCCATGCACCTAGCTCCACTTTATATACCCATGCCGAAGATATGTGCCAATATCTGTTGATTCATCTAAACGGTGGAACAGCCGGGAACGGCAATGAAATCCTCCAGCCAGGTAGCTATGATGAAATGTGGAAACCTCATGCACAAACGGGCTATGATCCGGAAAATGCACAGATAGGATTGGGCTGGTTTCTAGGAGAATATAAAGGTTCTCGTATTCTCTCACATTCCGGCTGGGATACTGGATTCTTAAGCAATCTGTTCCTGCTTCCCGATGAAAAAATCGCTATTTCTGTTATGAGTAATTGTGACTATGTCAACATGGGCAGTGTATGCTTCCCAATCCTTGATCTGTTGCTTGGCTCCAATATTTAGAACGAGTCTGTAACTGATTTTACAACTTCATAACAAGGGGCTTCGTACTTTATAACATTCGTAACTTAAAGTACATGTAAGTCAAGCCCACTTACACTATGGAGGTTATGAGAAATGAAGAGTAAAGATGTGAAATCAGCCCTTGGGGTGATCGCGATATCCGGTGGTCTGCTGGCCCTGACTGCTTTGGCAGTGCCCAAAATCGTCGCTTACACTACAGTGAACCAGAATGTGTCTCAAGCGAACGTTTCCTACACGCAAGAACTCAACCAGAAGCCTGCTGTTCAACTGGCGAGCAGCCAGATCCCGGTACTTAAGGTTGCAACCAAAACACCAGTCTCGACGATCAAGTCTTATTTTGAGCGCACAGTCACCGCTGAAGAAATTAAGCAGATTAATGAGTATGCAGAGAAGGCCAGGCTCACTGGCAAGGATGAACAGCTTACGCGGCAATTTACGGACCAGGAGAATAAGCGGCGGATGTTATTGGATGATCAATACAAGTACGATGGTTTACGGCCCAAGCAGAAGCTACCTTTGAAATCAGGGAGCTCCGAATTTTATCTGGATCAAAGCAAATTTACCTATGTATTTCCTAAGCGCGAACTGACCGATGAAGAAATGCTGCAATTGATCGACTGGAATTACCGTTTTAATTATGTGGTAAGCCTCAATCTTGTCGTGGCACAGCCAGATAAGAAGGACATCAGTCAGGATGAAGCCCTACGCAGAGCAAAAGAGAGCGTAAGCCGTCTATTCGGTGTGGATCTCTCTAAGTTGCAGGCTCAGACCTCATATCATAAGCCTTTTCCTGATTCGAAAGGTCAATGGTTCGTTAATTTTCTACCTTACCGGGCAGAGACACTGCGGGCTCAGGATAAGTCCTATTTCATGTATAATACGTTCGTGGATGCAAAGAGTGGGACCGTACTGGATACTACGATAGTGGATCTGTCCTATAAGAGAACTCCGATTACAGCAGCTATAAATAAAAAGATTAGCCAGGATTCCAGCTGGCTTCAAGCCGCTAAATCCATTGTGGTGGACAAGCAGGGCGAGACCCGTGCGATAACCAGCTCCTCTATCATTAAAGACAGTGCATATGACAAAAGCGGAGTGGTAGCGGTCTTGGTCAAACTGAAAGACGGTAGCACCTACACGGCAGAGCTGCGCTATCCCGAGAAGACGCTGCGCTGCCTGATCTATACACCGGTTTCTAAGTAATGAAGTGAACCAGCGTTATAACCTACTTTAGTATTTACAACCTACAGCAAGCCCCACTCGGGGCTTGCTGCTATGCATTTTGAGAGCTGGTGGATGACTATTGTGAGAGCAGACATGGGTATAGGAATTTCTTTTTACAAGAAGGGATGGTTAGATGCTAGATATTAAATCCTTACAAGAATGTCCTCTTCGTCAAAATGAGCTTATTGAGTATGTCAAAAAACGGTGGCCAAAAGTACAACAAGTTGTGCTCCCCAATATACAAGAAAGTTTAATCTCAAAAGATGAGGAGTTTCCTTTTACATTTTTGCTGTTGAAACATGATGTAATCATCGGGTTTTATCAATTAATTGAGCAGGAATTTATAACTCGAAAAGATTTATCACCTTGGATTGCGCCATTGTTTATTGACGAAAGTGAGAGAGGCAAAGCACTAGGAGCCGTTCTGTTGGAGCATGCCAGAAAAATAGCTGGACAACTAGGTTATGCAAAAGTCTACTTGGCGACGGATCATATTCTTTATTATGAGAAATATGGATTTAAGGAGATAGGTCTGGATAACTTCGAGTGGGGACGGCCCACCAAAATATATGAACATGACACTATTACATAAATGACCCAAATGGAAAGCAGGAGTTATCATGGAGCATATCTTCGAATTAGCAAAAATAAAGAGTGAAGAAATAACGATACTCGAACTGCAGGATGCAATGGATAGAGGGGATGTTAGTTCTAGGGAACTTGTTATGTATTACATGTATCGGATAGCAACGTTTGACCAGAGTGGTCCCATGATAAACTCTATTATGGAAATGAATCCAGATGCGATTTTTATTGCCGAGGCATTAGATCAGGAGAGAAAATTAAGCGGAGCACGAAGTCTTTTACATGGTGTGCCTGTATTATTGAAAGGAAATATTGAAACGAATGATAAAATGCATACAACCGCTGGCGCATTAGCTTTGGAAAACCATGTTAGCTCAAACGATGCTTTTCTTGTCCAAAAACTAAGGGATGCTGGGGCAATTATACTTGCAAAAACAAATATGACGGAATGGGCAAATGGGATGTCATCATCCATGTGGGCTGGGTATAGCTCAATAGGAGGACAAACCAAAAATCCATACGGGGATCATTTTCCGGGGGGTTCCAGTACGGGTTCTGCCGCTTCTGTTGCAGCCAATTTTTCAACAGTAGCCGTGGGGACAGAGACGTCTGGCTCTATTTTAAGTCCAGCTGTGCAAAACGCAATTGTTGGTTTAAAGCCAACTGTAGGTCTAATAAGTAGATCAGGCATAATTCCATGGTCATATTCTCAGGATACAGCTGGACCTATGGCAAGGAATGTGACAGATGTTGCGATCTTATTAAATGCACTTACGGGAAAAGATGAAAGTGATCCTGCTACTTGTAAAAATGAATATTCTACTATGGACTACACAGCATTTTTGGATAAAGACGGATTAAATAAAGCGACCATAGGCGTTTTTAGAAATGCTCTACCTAAGAATTATTGTGACATGGGTGAATATGATGAACATTTATTTAATGATGCTGTGGCTAAATTAAAAGATTCTGGAGCCAACATAATAGAAGATATAGATATTCCATCGTTCCATAGAGAGTGGAAATATAACAAAATGAATCTTGAATTTAAGCATTCCGTTGAAAATTACTTATATAACCTTCCGGCTCAACTTCCTGTCCATAACCTAAATGAATTGATTGAATGGAACGAGCGGAATTCGGAAAAGGCTTTGAAATATGGACAAGATATGCTGAACTATCGATCACAGCTAGATAAACCGTTGAATCATTCGGAATATATTGTAGAGTCTATCTCTGACTTATATTATTCGCAAAATATAGGGATCGATCATGCTTTAGAAAAGTATGGATTGGATGCAATCCTGTTTCCTGCTTATGTCGGAGCTGATTTAAGTGCTAGAGCAGGTTATCCAACTATAGCAGTGCCCGCAGGCTTTCAAGAGAATGGAAGAGCCTTTGGGATCACATTTGCAGGAACGGCATTTAGTGAACCGACACTCATTCGGATTGCATTTGCATTCGAACAACAAACGAAACACAGAAAAATGCCGGCTCTAAAGAAATGAAAGATGATTTGAAAATTAGAAAAAGGTGCATTTACAAACGAACGTATGTTTGCTAAAATGTTGATGTGGATAAAAATACCAAAGTGAAGAAAAGAGCGTTTGAGATTAGCAATCCATAAGAAACAACCCAAGTTGAATTCTGCTAAAATGTAGTTAATGTCTAATGTAGATATCCCTCATGAACAAAGGAGAACTGAAAATGAGAAAACTCGTTCTATTTCTTCACGCATCGCTTGACGGTTTTGTAGAAGGGCCGAATGGTGAAATGGACATTGGCTGGGTTTCCTACGATGCTGATTTGGAGAACCATGCGAAAGAAATTCTGAGTACTGCCGACACTGTCATTTGGGGACGTGGGACTTATCAGATGATGCACAGTTACTGGCCATCTGTCCCTTCGAACCCATCAGCTTCGCAGCATGAACGGAATCATGCCGAGTGGATCGAAAAGACAGCTAAGATCGTTTTTTCCACGACGCTGGAGAAAGTCGAATGGAATAATTCCAGACTCGTGAAAGAAGCTGTCGAGGAAGAGATCAATAACCTCAAACAGCAGCCCGGCAAGGATATGGTCATCCTCGGCAGTCCTAGATTCGCACACCACCTTATGCAGCTTGATTTAATTGATGAGTATAAAATTACGGTTTCTCCCGTCCTGATCGGTAAGGGATTGCCATTATTCCAAGGTCTCAAGGAGAAGAGAAATCTTAAGCTAATCGAAAACAAGACCTTTGATTCTGGAGCCATAGGTCTCGTTTACCAGACGGTAAGATGACCTTGTCACTTAAGGTGATTACGCTCACGAGGAACGTTATTGCAACGACAACAGCGGCAGTCTAAGACTTTATTTATCAAGTCTTGGTCCGCCGCTGCTTGTTTTAATGGATCCAGTCTAATACTTTATTTTTACCAAACACTAATCAGATGTTGGTTCTTTCATAAACCATGAAATATGGGTGCATCGCTTACAAATAAGGATGGCAGCGTTTTTGTTCGCCCAGTCAAAGCCTAAAAATGATGCGCCGCTTGTGTTAAGCAGTTTATAATCCAGATCAAAGGTATCGTTTTGACAGCAAGGACAGGTTATTGGTGCGCCTGCAGCACTGTATCTCATTATAAAAACCTCCTGTAGATTTGTATATTACTTTAACGTATTTAAGGTTATTCAGGTTTCGTGCACTTGAAAGGATTACTCACGAGTTCATTTTGCCAAGGGCAAGAGTGTTAGGTTTATTTCAGTTATAATATTTGATATAAGGTATACAGGATTCGTTTTAATGAAGAAGGTGAGGGACTGATTTTGACCCATAATATTATCGAATACTGTTTACAAAAGAATGGAGCAACAAAGGATTTTCCTTTCGGCTTCGATCCAATGGTGATCAAAATTGCCGGTAAAATGTTCGCGCTTATATTTGAGAATAAGGGGAATTATGCTTACATAAATCTAAAATGTGATCCGGTGATTGCAGGGAACTTGCGAGAGCAGCATGAGAGCGTTCGGCCAGGATACCACATGAACAAAAAACACTGGAATACGATTGTTTTGGATGGCTCCTTACCAGAGTCGGATATCTATTTAATGATTGATCATTCTTACGATATGGTTGTCAAAAATCTCCCTAAGAGCCTCCGACAAACGATATATTGAAGGTGGCATTAAGTTGTCGTTAAAATGGCAATGAACTGGTATAATATGGTTTATATTCATGGGAAGGAGTTGTATTTATGTCTGACTTTTTTAATTCAGGACCTAATCCCAATTTGTCGGACCCTGCAGGCCATAAAGCAAACCATGATGTAAATGCGCAAAAATATCATACTGAAGGCGTTCCAGGATTCTGGAGTGAGGTAACCAATCTGTTGATCGTTGTGGCTATAATTGCTATCATTTTTTTAGTTATAAGGTTTGTTTTATGATTACCCTGGTTTAGAGTGAAGACATTGACTTTTAGGAGGCGGTTCCATTGGTAACTATCATTAGGTGGACAGAATTTAGAAGGATAACGCCTACTCGTCCATAAACTGCGTATTTCCTTCTTAATGAGGGTACTAGATGCAAGAATATAAAATTAGTACAATGAAAGACTATTCAAAGCAATCGATTGATCAAATCCGCATATTAGAACATCTTTGCAAGACGTCCGACAGATCAAGTTTGAGGGTGGGTATAGAAAGCCTTAAGGAGATAGACGGAGATGAGGCATTCTTGTGCCAGATCGATAACCAAGTAGTCGGATTTCTCAGTTGGTATACTTCGGATGGCATCGAAGCTAATATTAACGGAATGGTTCACCCGGACTTTCGTCGCCAAGGTGTATTCCACGACTTACTGAAAAGTGCCGCATCAGATATGCAAATGCAAGGCATACAAACTTGCCGTTTTAGGATACCTTCTAATTCTGAATCAGGGATGGATTATATACGGTATTTAGGGGCAAGTGCTGCACCGTCTGAATTCCTCATGGTTTTTAATCGGGCACAAATCGCTGGATCAAGCCACTCCGGTTTAGCTGTGCGATTAGAAGAAGATCAGGATTTAGAGTTCATGGTTAAATGTTCATCACAAGCTTTTGGTGATTCAGAGTCCTGGACTAGGAAATATTTAACTCGTACAAGAGAACCGGCACGGATTACTTACATTGCTGTGGACAACATGATTCCGGTTGGGATGATCAGAGTCAATTATTTATATACAAATACAGCGGTTATACATGATTTTTGTGTGCTTCCTTCGTGTCAAGGCAGAGGATACGGACGTGAAATTCTTTCAGAGGTAGTTAAAATCTTGCGAGATCAGAGGGATTTCCAGATTCGTCTTGGCGTGGTCACTCAAAATAGAAAGGCATTATCCCTCTATCAGTCGATTGGGTTTGAGGTGACTGCGGAGTCTAATTACTATGTAATATCCGTCGATATGATTTATTAAGAAAGAGGCGCTACTCATGCGCCTCTTCTTTTTTTATCATGCCCTTCTAATTATCACGCTGAATCTAGCTATAGTTAATACTTATAACCTGTCATAGCTCATTGGTAGATCGGTTTAGTCAGTCGGTTATGCTATATTTATTCTAATAATTTGTTTACGAGGAGATTAATATATGAGCATTCAAACCGTACCCCAAAAACGAACCGTTACTCCATTTCGATATGATATCGTGGGCAGCTTCCTGCGCCCCCAAGCGTTGAAAGATGCTAGATTAAAATTCAAGAATGGTGAAATTACTGCCGAGCAGTTGAAGGAAGTAGAGAACGACGAAATCGTTAAGCTCGTGCAGAAACAAAAAGAGGTGGGTCTTCAAGCAGTAACCGATGGCGAATTCCGCCGCTCTTGGTGGCACCTCGACTTCTTCTGGGGACTTGACGGTGTAGATCGGACAATTATTGACCAAGGTTACCAATTTAACGGTGCAGAGTCCAGACCAGAAACAGCCCGACTGACCGGGAAAATAAGCTACAGCAGCCATCCTTTTGTTTCGCATTATGAATTTTTAAAAGGTGCTGCTGGTGAGGACGTTGTTACGCGTCAATCGATTCCTGCGGCTGCACAATTCCTGTTCGAGCTAGATCGGGCGGAAAACAAGGAAAGCACAAATGAATTATACCCGAATCGCGAAGAGCTTATCTCGGATATTGCCAAAGCATACAAAGCATCGATTCTGGCCTTCTATGCAGCGGGCTGCCGCAGTATTCAGATCGACGATTGTACGTGGGGAGCGCTTTGCGACGAACAGTTTATAGCATTTATGAATCAGATTGGCGTTAACGTAGCTGAATATGCAAGCGAACTTGCAAAATTGAATGAGGAAGTTGTAACTGGTCTGCCGGAAGATCTTGTTGTAACGACCCATGTATGCCGGGGCAATTATGTTTCGACTTATGCTGGAGTAGGTGGAGGCTACGAGCCTATCGCGCAAACGCTTCTTAATATCAATAACTACTCGGGTTATTATCTGGAGTTTGATACCGAACGTGCAGGTGACTTCAAGCCATTGCGTTTCTTGAAAGACAATCAGCAGGTTGTGTTAGGTCTGTTCTCATCCAAATTTGGTGAGCTTGAAAGCAAGGAAGATATTCTGAAGCGTATTGAGGAAGCGAAGCAATACGTTGATCTAAACCGGATTTGCCTTAGCCCGCAATGTGGCTTTGCTTCTACGGAAGAAGGCAACCACCTGACAGAAGAGCAGCAATGGCGTAAGCTTGCTTATATTAAAGAAATTGCTGAAGAGATCTGGAACTAACTCTAATTAAAAAGTAGACAGAGACAATACACCTTTAGCCATTCGGATGTTCATCCGTTCGGTTAAAGGTGTATTTTGTTCTACAGTGAGCATACCGATATACTTGGCCAGTTCTATCTATACCGTGACGGAGGATTAGGGAAAACCTCCCTAATAAAAGCCGATAATTGCTCTAAATGAATGAAATTAGGGAATAACTCCCTAAAAAACAGAGCAATATCAAGAATTACCGCCAAATCAGTTAAATTTCAGGGAAGAATTCCCTGATTATTAGTCTGATGACCAGAATCCTCTGGTAATAAGGGAGGAATCCCCTAATTATCTCCAGGGCGAGCATATGATTGAGCTTTACGGAGTTTTTTTGCCACGCTCAGTATAAAAGAAATCACCCCCGTTTAATAAACGAGGGTGATTTAGCCTAAGAAGTAAGAGTGTCAGCTTTTAATTGTCTTTAGAGTGTCTTTCGCCAACCTGGAATTCATCGGCATGTTCAAACATATATTTCACGGTCAGAGGGTCATGACCAGTAAGTTGTTTGAAGTCGTCTGTATAAACATCCATTTTTCCTTCACGAATAGCTTGTCCGAAAGTAACCATACCTTCTGAAGAAAAGGGTGCTTCGGAGCCTTCTTTAAATGCACCGTCGGTGGTTCTAGGCACGCCCATTGCTTCGAATACGGCATAATTTTCTTCATCCGTGTTTTCTTTGTAGGTGATATGATTGCCCGTTACTTCATTACCAATCTTAATGAAATCGGTAATTGTCATCAATTCAAGTCCGTTGATATTTAGAATCGCTTCCTGATAATTATTGGAGGCTAGGGCATACGCAACGGCTTTTGCGCAATCCTTCCGCGAGATATAAGCCATTTTACCGTCACCTTGATTGTTTGTTAATACCCCGTCACCCTTCACATACGTGAAGTAATTGGTAATCATGGCTTCCGCGTATTGGGAATTCCGAAGGAAGATATAATCTAGCCCAACGCTTTGAATATAACGTTCGGTATACACATGGTCGATTTTTTCTACGCTTGGATTGCTTTCATCGGCTGCGTTTACTAGAGAAGTATAAATGATCTGTTTGACTCCAGCTTCTTTGGCAGCATCGATCACATTTTTTTGTGCATTTTGGCGTTTTTCTCCAACAAAAGGCATGGAGATTAGAGCGAGTTTATCGGCATGAGCAAAAGCTTCGGCAAGGCCGTCCTTGTTATTAAAGTTGGTCACATGTGTTTCAATCCCTTGTTCCGCATATTCTTTCAAACATGCTGGATCGTAAGCGCAAAAAATGATTTGGTCTTTATCTACCAGCTCCAACAAATATTCCGCAGCTTGCTTCCCTAGATTTCCATCGACACCAGTCAACAATAATTTACCCATGATCGTTGTCACTCCTTGTTGAAATGAATTATACCCTTATAGTATGTGAAAAAAGTAACATAGTCTAACACATAAAACTTATGGTCGATTGCTAAATCCAATTTGGATTTGTTGCAGGAAGGAAGGCAAGGCCGGGTTTGTATTATTTTTGAGATAACCTGCTTCGATTGCAAAGGTATGGTGTGAATCATCTAAGGGAATTAGCCGGACTTCATCTTGAAGATAAGCGAGCTGATAGTTATCCGGGAAAAAGCCAATCAAATTCTCCGTGATGATATAAAACAATTCTGTCTCCACATCGTCTGCGGTTCGAAGAATGTTCGGCTGATAGCCGTCTTCAATTGCATGCTGGATCATTAGATGATAAGAGTTTCCAATAGCTGTTGGATTCAGCATGACTAGTGGATGTTCATATAACTCCTCTTTGGCGATCGATTCATGATGAAACAGGGGATGGTGGTGACTCACAGCCGCACAATAACGTCCCTTATACAAGGGATAGGTTACAATGTCCTCTTTTCCCTGAAACTCGGAATCAAAGGCAATAGCCACGTCGTAAATCCCTTTTTGCAAGTATTCTGCAATATCTTTTAGCAATACTTTATTCAGTTCCAGCTTAATATTCGGATGATGATCCTGAAACGAGGGAATCAATTTCAACAAACTTTGGATATCCGTCATCGCCGCATATTCGATACTCAAGGATTGCGTATTATACTTTTGAAAGTTTTCCATGCTCATCTTCATATGGTTATATTGCTTCCAGAGGATGAGGGCTTCGCCATAGAAAAGCCATCCGGCTTTGGTTGGCTCAATAGGGATCTGCTTTCTGTCAATCAATTGAATGTTGAATTCCTCTTCAAGCGCGGCGATTTGTTGGCTAATGGTGGTCTGCGATACATAGTTCTTTTTAGCTGTTTCCGTAAAATTTCTGCATTCCACGAGATCTATAAAATATTTAATCCTTCTTATGTTCATAGTATCCTCCGCATGCCGCTGTTTGCTTTTATTATAACCCAGAAAGTAAAAAAGAGAGCCTCGTTTAGAGACTCCCTTTGTTGTACTACTCTTATTTTGTGTAGTTATCGAAATAACCTTGGATATAAATCATTGGTGTTCCTTTATCGCCACTACCAGAAGTCAAATCAGATAATGATCCAATCAGGTCAGTTAATCTACGAGGTGTAGTCCCTTGGGCTTCCATCGCACCAACTAGATCATCATTTTTATTCTGGATGTATTTAGAAATAGCTTGTTTTAACTCTTCACCACGAAGATGAGAGAAGTTGTTATCGGCCAAGTATTTCAATTTTACTTCATTTGGTGTTCCATCAAGTCCGGCGGTGTAAGCAGGGGAGACAACTGGATCTGCCAGCTCCCAGATTTTTCCGACTGGATCTTTGAATGCTCCATCGCCATAAACCATAACTTCTACAGTTTTACCTGTCATTTCTTTGATTTTTGCTTGGATACCATCCACGATAGGCTGGCAGTTATTTGGAAATAGCTTAACACTTTCTTCTGTTGCTTTATTTGATCCTAGCAGACCATAGGCTTCGTTAAAGCCGCTGCCATCGATTGATTGTGTAAGAATATCATCCAAGCCAAATACTTTTTCAGCACCGTTGTTTGTGAGAATACGTTTGGTTCTGAAGCGAGTGTGAATATCGCAAGTTAATACATTTTTTGTATAGTTTAAAATGGTTTTTGGGTTGTTGGAGAAGATGACTTCACAAGCCACACCTTCAGCTTCAATTAAACCTTTATAATATTCAATATAGTCAACCCCTGTGAATGGGTGCTTAATATAGCCGAAAAACTCACGGAACTGAGCTTCTGTTAATACATCCGTCCATGGATTGATACCTTTAGCATCTAGTTCGTCGATGTCTACAAGGTGGTTGCCTACTTCATCAGCTGGATAGCTTAACATTAGGACTACTTTTTGTGCCCCTTTGGCAATACCGCGTAAGCAGTTAGCAAACCGGTTACGGCTAAGGATTGGAAAAATGACCCCTACGGTTTCTTCGCCGAATTTCCCCTTTATATCAGCAGCAATATTGTCAATCGTCGCATAGTTTCCTTGTGCCCGAGCAACAATGGATTCAGTTACGGTCACAATGTCACGATCTTCGATCGAAAAACCCTCGACTGTTGCTGCATTCAATACCGTCTGAACTACGATTTCTTCAATGTTATCCCCATTGTTAATGATAGGTCCGCGAAGTCCACGTACAACTGTTCCAACTACTCTTTCCAATATGATCTCTCCTCTAATAAGGGTATACTCTATATTATTAAAATGGTTTTAAAGCCTATATTACTATACCCTTTTAGAGCGATATAAGTAAAATTAATGTTTATAATATCTAATATAAAAATGATTTATAGTTAAGGAGGATTACAATTGGCGCGTGTGTTATTTATTAATGGTGGATCAGAGGGACATATCAATCCCACGATTGGCGTTGTGGAAGAGCTTATTTCGCATGGCGAAGAGGTAGTGTACTTTTGTATAGAAGCTTATAAAGAGCGTATGGAGATGACGGGGGCTACAGTACGAACATTTGACGATCAGAAATTTATACAAGCTTTTATCTCAGGTGGAAGAAATTATGTACTGGAAAGAATCAACGGTCTTTTACTTACGGCAGATATAGTTATTCCAAGCGTTCTTGAACAGATCAAAGGGGAGCATTTTGATTACATCGTCCATGATTCTATGTTTGGCTGTGGACGTTTGCTAGCTCAAATTCTTAAGCTTCCGGCCATTAGCTCCTGTACTTCTTTTGCGCAGACAAAAGCAGCATTCGATGACATGTTAGAACGATTTTATACTACAGTCCCTGCAGAAGTAACTAATCCTATAAAGGATAAATTCCAAAGCTTGACGCAAATGGTGAAGGGCAAATATGATGTGGACATCCAATCCCCTTATGAAGTGTTTTGTAATCCTGCCCCACTTACTATCGTTTATACAACTAGGGAGTTTCAACCTGAGGGAGAAGCTTTTGACCCGTCTTATATCTTTGTAGGACCCTCCATCTCTTCACGATTAGCTCCAGAAAAATTCGATCTCATGGCAATTAAGGGGAAAAGTCTAATTTACATTTCACTCGGCACAGTTTTTAACCAAGCCATTGAATACTATAAACTTTGTTTTGAAGCATTGGGGAACACGGAGCACACTATTGTGATGTCAATTGGAGATAAAGTCCAAATCACTGATTTAGGGGAAATTCCGCAAAACTTTTTCGTGAAAAATTATGTTCCACAAACGGATATACTGCAATACACAAAGTTATTTATTACACATGGTGGAATGAACAGTATCAATGAAGGGCTTTATTACAGGGTTCCGCTAATTGTAATTCCACAAAGTGCGGATCAGCCAATAATTGCGAAGCAAGTCGTCCATGTCGGAGCAGGCATTAAGTTACAAATGCAAAGTTTAACTGCAAATCACCTACGAGAAGCCGTAGATCATGTATTAAGCGATTTATCTTATAAAAAAGCTGTCTCCAATATCAGTGAATCGTTTCGGAACTCGGGTGGGTATCGACGAGCTGTTGATGAGATTGTTCGGGGAGGGGGAGTCGTATGAACAAAATGGACCGGTTGTTAGCTATAGTGCTTGAACTGCAGCGTAACAAAATGTTGCGGGCGGAGGATTTGGCTGCTAGGTTTGAAACGAGCGTAAGAACGATCTATCGGGATATTCAGGCACTGAGTGAAGCGGGCGTATCCATTATAGGAGCGCCAGGGCAGGGTTACTCCTTAATCGAGGGGTATTTCCTGCCACCCGTTAGTTTCACGCTGGATGAAGCAGTGACATTGCTTATCGGAACTGATTTTATCGAGCAGCGGTTTGATGCACACTATGGTAATAAGGCTAGAAGTTCTAAAGCAAAGATAGAAGCTATCCTGCCGGAAGCCATCCGCAGTGAAGCATCACAGATTCGCAAAAGTTTTCGTTTATTTGCATCCGTAGAAGATATAGCACCCATACAAGAGAAGGCATGTTTGGAAGCCATTCGTGGAGCGATATTGGAGGGAAGGAAAATAAGATTTCGTTATTCCAAAAGAATCGCCGAAGCCGATGGGAACCGTCAAAGTGTTCGTACGGTTGCTCCTTATGGACTTGTGCTTCATCACGGGTCATGGGTACTCATCGCCTGGTGTGAATTGCGTCAAGACATCCGTCATTTCCGGTTATCCCGAATGAGGGAGCTTATTAATCTGGAAGATGAATTTATACTGCCAGCAGATTTTCATCTGGAGGTATACCAACCTCCTGATGATCGCAACGTTCATGTGCTTATCTTAGTCCAAGCTGACATAGCCGATAAGGTAAGGGAATCAAATAATTTCTATATGGAAACTATTGAGGAGCATGCGGAGGGGTTACTTGTTACTTTTCGCGTTCGCGAGCCAGGGGAATTGCTGCAATGGGTGCTTGGCTGGGGAGGCGGTATGGTTGTGCTGGAGCCCGAATCTTTCCGTGATCAGGTTAGAAATGAAATAGAAATAATGTTAAAACGCTACTGACATAACGCTGTCAGTAGCGTTTTTGTATACTTGGACCATCAATGACTACAGGAGCTGATATATGATGATTACAACAAAAGAAGCCTTACAACGATTTGAAGAAACTGCGACATACTATATTCAAGAATTGGAGCGATTCAATCTGGAGCAGCTGAAGCAAAAGCCGAGTGAAAACGAGTGGTCCATCGGACAGATGTTTCAGCATCTCATTAACTCGGCGCTGTATATGCAGCTTCGTAATATTGATCAATGCCTTGTGCTCGACCAAGATCCCTTAGTAGCTCATGTGGGGAAAACTGAGGATGGTGCGGCTATATTTGCGCAAGGAAGCTTTCCGCCCATTCGTATTCAGGTTCCGCCTTCCGCCCAATATACGCCGGAGCAGCCGGAGAGCAAAGAACAATTAATTCAAGGGTTACGTACAGTCATCCAAAGAATGAGAGAGATCGAACCCTCTCTTGAGAAAGCATCCAAACAAAATACCGTTTCTCACCCGCGATTCGGTGGATTATGCGCGGAGGAATGGTTCCTACTTATTGAAATGCACTATCGTCATCATCTTCTGCAGCTGGAGCGGTTAAACAAAAGAATTGTTGTTTAATTCCATATTTGCACCTAAAGAAGGGTTCATTCAGGTTGTGAAAGGATCATAAAATCAGGAACCGCATTCCAATAAAAAGAGTTGGAATGGTCTTAATTTCTTGAACCAAGCGTGGCCTGAACGTGATTCTTATATTCACTAGGATTAACACCAAAGTGTTTTTTGAATAACCGGGTGAAATAAAATTGATCGTGTATACCGATTTGCGTGGAAATTTCTTTAATGTATGGATTCCCTTTAAGTATTAAATCTGCGGCTTTTTCCATTTTCACAGTATTAATGTAGTGAATGATGCTTTGCCCCACTTCTTCTTTGAAGATTCTGGACAGATAGTTCTCACTTAAGTTGACATGCTTGGCAATCAGAGATAAGGTCAGCTTCTTCTGATAATGTGTGTTGATATAGTCAATCGCTTGTTTAACATCTCTATTGTGTGTAGTTACGATCTGTTGCTTTTGATGGGAGAATAGTTGGAACACAAGCTCCATTATAGATAGAACGTCAGTGGTACGTTTACTGCTGGCGATATTTTCTATATAGTTCTTTAAAAGCTTTGGATCCTCGACAATGAGATGGGCATCGCATAAGGGAAGATAATGCAGACAATTTACAATGAACTTTTTGGTTTCAGCAGGATTAATTTGCTTGGATTTACAGATGTCAAGAAATTGCTGAGTTGCTTGAGTAACGGCTTCAACCCCTGAAAGCTTCCAGTTCTGAATTAATTGCGTCGAGAAATCATGTACATCCTCGAAGTCCAGCGTATCCTTTAAATGGACATCCTTTGGATCTATAATCGTTATTTCGTTGTAAAATTGGATTTGCAAGGATTCTTTACATTGCTCTAGGGTTCGTTTTGCTTCAGCATATCCCCGTACAGGATCAGAAAAAACAATAGTAGGGGTGATAGAAATATACATTTTGATTAAACGAATGACCCTCTGGATAAAGTCTGTGCGGATAATTTGATGATCGTCTAAGGTATCACAGGAGATTAGAAGCAGCAGCCCATTAGATTCTAGCTGAATAATTTCTAACTGATCTACGGTCTCCAAGATATCCAAGATGATGTTTTCAATAAAGGATACGGAGATGTGATTTTGTCTTTCGTTTTGAGTGGCGTTATTCTGCTCAAAAGTAATGTAGAATAAATAACAGCTGCTTTCGCTGAAAGCGAACGTTATAGCATCATGCTGATCAAGCTGCTGCACATCGTAATAAGGATCGGTGAAATAATCTTTTAAAAGCGCATTTTTCACGCTTTTTAAGTTATGTTGTAATAACTGTGTTTGGGTCTCCTGCTGCTGCCTAGATTGAAGCTGTTCTTGAATTAGCTTCGTAGATTTCTCCAGCAAATGGATCAAATCCCCCGTTTTCATACTAATCTTCAGCATATAATCTACAGCACCAAGCACTAAGGCTTCACGAACTAACTCATACTCCCCGTGGTTGCTGGCCACCAGAATTTTTCCTGCAAACCCTCTGTTATTCAGTTCTTTTATCAGCTGCAGACCATCCATATTAGGCATTTTGAGATCTGTAATGATGATATGGGGATTAAACTTGTCTACAAGTGTTAAGGCTTCAACTCCGTCAGAGGCAGTAGCACAGATCATGTATCCAAGCTCTTCCCATGGAATCATGGTTCTGAGCGCAACTTTAACAATAGGTTCGTCATCCACTAGCATTACATTATACATAGGATACATAGTATCACCCCTTAAGTTCGTATGTTTGTATAGGGATAATCAGGCGGCAGCAGGTTCCATGACCCATAGAGCTTGTGATGAACAGCCCGTAACTCTCACCGTATTGAAGTTTAATGCGATCGGCCACATTTGAAATTCCGATACCCGACAGATTGTCAGCCTTTTCTGATTTGGTGGTGTCAAACCCTTTTCCGTTATCGATGATTTCAATAATAAGGGTATATTCATTTTTTGCGTATACCTTAATTTGGATTAGAACTTTTCCTCCTATATCTGTAACCCCATGAAGAATCGCGTTCTCTGCGATCGGCTGCAGGATGAGCTTGGGGATCATGCTCTGTAATAAAGACTCATCCAAGTCATATTCAATGTCAAACCTGTCGGCATAACGTATTTTTTGAATGGCAAAATAATGATCCAGATTGTTCAGCTCCTGCTTGATGGTGATTTGCTCATCTTGATCGATAATGGTACTACGCAGCAATTCAGCTAGTGAGGAGATGCCGTCGCTAAGGACGGGAACCTGGTTAATCATCGCCAGCCATCGTAAGGAGTTAAGTGTATTAAAAAGAAAGTGAGGATTAATTTGCGATTGCAGCATTTGCAATTCGAGCGAACGTCTTCTTTTCAGATCTTTCTTTTGATCCTTCATCAGCTGTTCCATTCTACTGACCATGCTGTTAATTCTATTGGCCAACACGCCCATTTCATCGTTGCTGTGATCTTCGATCCGACTCGATAGATCACCATAAAAAATTTGGTTGCAGAAGACGATGATTTGTTTGATTGGTTTCAGGATGCTTTTATACAATACGATAATAATTAGAATACACACGACTACAATGATGCTGACAACAATAAGTAGTCCAGTGGTGATTTTACTTGTCTCTGAATTGATATAAGAGAAGGGGACGGTAGAAATCATGTACCAGCCTAATTGATTATTGTTAATATAAGAGATTTGCTGCATTTTTCCATTGACCATGCCTTGGAAGGAATGGTTTTTCTTTGCCTCTTGTGTCTTGATTTGCTTAAAAAGCTCATCTTTATAATAGGGTTCTCCTAGCGGAGTATCCTTTTGATTCGAGGACATTACTTTTCCCTCCCTATTCATAATAAGGAGACTGGAACCTGTACCTAAATCCACACTGGAAAGAATGACTTTTGAAAATAACTCCCCACCAATAAAAACAAACACATGACCTAAGGGAACGCCAATGTCATCTTGATCAAAAATTTTCCGGCCCAGGACAATGGTATTGTAAGCGCGATAGCTTTTTACGTAGTTAAGACTGTCATAAGGGGCATTCAGCTCTACTTGTTTCATAATTTCTTCATACTTAGGATTGGGGATGCCGTCGTAGCCTAATTCATAGATAGGTTGGTTCTTGGCGTCGATGACCCGAACGTTCTGGACATATCCGGGGTAGATGGTTCTATATAAATTGTCCATGGCATGATTAATGGCAGCATTGCTAGGAGCGGGTTCATTTGGTGCTGCCGATAAACGCTCCTGAATAATACTATTGGTAGAAACAGAGCCTGCAAGATATTGATAGTTGTTAAGTTCACTTAACATCGTTCGATTAAGCAGCGTTAAAGCCTGAAATGTGGATTTACTTAATTTATTGTTAATGGATTTGGAGTAAATGGTGTAGGAGTAGAAACCTATAAAGATGATTGGGATCACAGAAACGATTAAGAGAATGACGGTTAAGCGATTTTGAATTTTAACCTTGCGCATGATTTGCGGAGGATTAGGAAAATGCAGCTTCCCTTTACGTCGACTCAGGTGGATGACCTCCCATTCACTATCTTTTACTTACAAGTTAACATAAAAAGAACAATGGAATATATATGCAGCGGCGAAAAGTGAGAATAATCTATGGAATGGATAATATTATCCATTCCGTTAACGGCTAAGTTTACAGGTTATGTGACCCTGATGAATAAGCTTATACGAGCTTGCATTGGAAGATGGATAAGATAATACATAGGTAGGTTTGTATTGTAAATGTAAATATAGCGTAAATCCTTTTATACTTAAATTATTAAAAAAGCGTTTACAAGAATATCTTAAGGAGGGCGTTTATGAAAAAGACTATGAGTACATTATTAGCAGTAATGCTACTAGGTGTGGGGTTGCTCGGCTGCGGGAACAGCAATAATAAACCTGCTGCCTCTAATGAATCGGATCCAACGAAAGCTGCGAGCACAGCGCAAGCTACAAGTACAACGAACGCCGAGAATACTAAAGAAGAACCTGCTAAAGATTTTGATAACAAGGAACTTAGTATTGCTGTATTCCAAGGGGGATATGGTGCGGATTATTGGAATGAAATTGTCAGCAAATTCGAAAGTACTTATCCAGGTGTGAAAGTGAACATGACGATTAATCCAAAAGTTGGTGAAGTAATCCGGCCGCAGATTGTTGCGGGTAATCCTCCCGACTTCCTGTCTGTTACAGATACAGAGCAAAGTGGTATCGTGCTTTCATTAATTAAAGAAAAAGGACTGCTAGATATCAGCGATGTATTTGAAAGCAAAGCGCTTGATAAAGAGGAGACAATTAAGGACATGATTCTTCCGGGGATGCTGGACAGTACAAGATTTCAGCCCTATCAAGATGGAAAGACGTATCTCGCACCTTTTAATGCTGGACCGATGGGCTTGATTTACAATAAAACACTGTTCGCAGAAAAAGGCTGGAGTGTTCCTGAGACTTGGGAGGAGTTCTTTGCTTTAGGTGATGAGCTGAACAAAGAGGAGAACTACCTGGTTAATGCAGATGGAACTAAAACGAAGCGGGCTTTATTCACTTATCAAGGCATCTATCCGGATTATTTGGAGGAAATTCTCTACCCGGCCATTGCCAGTGCGGGGGGGAAAGAAACGCTGGATAAAGTCTTTGCATATGAAGAAGGTTCATTTAAGAACGACACGATCAAAAAAGTACTGGATATTTTCTATAAAATCTCTAAAGACGGTTATCTGATGGACGGCACGGTTGCCTTGAACCATACACAGTCGCAGACCGATATGATGATGGGTAAAGCTTTGTTTATCGTAAACGGCAACTGGATGGAAAATGAAATGAAGGATTCACCTAGAGAAAATGGGTTTGAATTTGGGATGACAACAGTACCTGTGTTCAATAAAGGTGATCAGAAGTATGTGCTTTCCAGCTACGAGCAATTCTCCATCCCTGCTAAGGCTAAAAATCCTGAGCTCGCTAAGGAATTCTTGAAGTTCCTATATACCGATGAGTCTGTGAAACTATTCGCGGAAAAAGCGAATGGGGCGTATGCGCTTAACGATGCGAAGGAGCTGTCTAAGCCATTTTTAACTAAAGGTGTCTATGACATGTTTGAGGCTTATAATGGTTCCATTTCTATTCTACAGGGCTGGCAATCGTTACCGAAGGGTTCCAAGGTTAGTGTAGTCACTGAAATGTTCAAGAATACGGTCACACCAGTGATGACAGGCCAGATGACCACGGATCAATGGATGGATAATGTGGAAAAAGCTTTTGCACAGATTCGTAAAGAGAAAGCGGCTAGTAAATAATCTATAGTATCTCATGCAAATGCATCCTGTTAGGAATGGATAAGGTTATCTATGAACGGGATGCATTTTGTATGAAGAGGAGTGAGAAAGATGTCTGAAATGCAGCTGGCAGAAGTAGCTCCTAGACAGAGAAAATCAAAGATTAGGACAGCGAAAACCAGAAATCCTAAGCTATTCATAGCGGTATGCACGATTCCTACGCTCTTGTTAACCCTCGTATTTATGATTATTCCAACCTTTCGGGCATTTTTTATGTCTTTTACGGATGCCACCGGGATGAGTGATGAGAACAAGTTTATCTTTTTGGATAACTATAAATATATGTTTCAAGATGAGATGTTCCTCAAAGCGCTGAGCAATACATTTAAACTGATGCTGGTTGTGCCAGTAATTACATTGATTTTTGGGCTGGTGCTTGCTTTTCTATTAACGCAGACGAAGCTGAAGGAAAGAGGATTTTACCGAACCGTATTCTTTTTCCCTAGTATCATCTCTTTGACGGTAGTCGGAATTATCTGGTCCTTTGTGTTTCATCCCAACATGGGCATTTTGAATAATATTCTGGGGAGCATCGGATTAGATCAACTGAGCAGACCTTGGCTTGGAGATAGCCGAACAGCATTGTGGTGTGTAGCCGTTACACTGATCTGGCAAGCGGTTGGTTATTATATGGTCATGTATATCGCTGCGATTGACGGGATTTCTGCGGATGTGTTTGAATCGGCGACTATTGATGGTGCGGGATATTTCCGGAAGCTTACCAGCATTACGATCCCTCTGCTAAAAGATATTATTGGCATTACGTTTGTGTTGTCCCTGGCAGGTACGATCAATTTAAGTTTTATAGTTGTAACTGTAATGACTGGCGGTGGTCCGGCAGGTGGAACTACTGTTTTACTCCACTACATGTACACGCAGGCCTTCCAGAATGCGAACTTTGGTTATGCCATGGCTATAGCTATATTTACGCTGGTGTTCGCCTTTGTGCTTTCTTTTCTGTCCAGACTACTTACAAATCGAGCAGAAGGGTAGGGGAGAAGGATGACGAGCAATCAACAGAGTCTTCTAAAAATGAATATTGCCCACTGGATTACCCGGCTGTTTCTGATTGTAGCCACCATTGTTTTGTTATATCCGTTTGTATGGAATCTCTTAGCTTCATTTAAAAGCAATACGGAATTTCTAACCGACCCCTTCTCCTTACCACAAGTCTTACACTTTGATAACTATGTACGCGCTTTTCAGAAATCCAAGATGGGGAGTTATTTCCTGAACTCTATCTTTCTTGTGGTGTTATCCACGGCGATTCTAGTTATTTTTGTGGTTCCTATGGCTTATGTCTTAACGAGATTTAAGTTTTGGGGCTCCAAACTAATCCTTAACCTTTATATGGCCTGTATTTTTCTGCAAGCCTCCTACATTATGGTTCCTCTATTTCTTCAGGTGAATTCGTTCGGGATGTTGGACAATCGCGGGATGCTCAGTTTAATCTATGCTGTTCTGCAGTTTCCCTTTGCCATCTTTGTATTAAGTGGATTTCTGCGGTCCATCCCTAGAGATTATGAAGAAGCCGCTAAGATTGACGGTTGTGGCAACACGGGAGTGCTCGTCAGAATTGTTGCGCCGCTTGCTAAACCGGGTATTGTGACGGTCTGTATGCTGGCAGCGATGGGCTTTTGGAATGAGTATCCGCTGGCGTTGGTCTTAATTCAAAGTGATAGCAAAAAAACATTGCCAGTAGGTTTAGCCAATCTTTTTGAGGTTCAACGTTATGCTACAGATTGGAGTGCACTTTTTGCCGCGCTGATCCTAGTGCTGATTCCAACAATTCTTTTATATGTGATAGGACAAAAGCAATTGCTCCAAGGAATAAGCGCAGGCGGAATTAAGGGCTGAACAACAAAGACATGGAGGGAAGTTACGTGGACAAAGGAAGATTTACACTGCCTGGTGAAACAGGGATGGAAGAGGTCATAGGTGATCTCGTCGAAAGATGGGGTGTAGATGCCGTACGTGACAGTGATGGCACGAATCTATCGCAGGACATTCTCGACATGGGTCTGCAAATTTATTCAACGCTTTGTCTCGTCCGTGAGGACAACGAGTGGGCGAAGCAGCATCCGCAATATAGACAGCAGATTTATCTGATGTCTGCTCCAGTAATAGTAACTTCAAAGGTGAAGACCATCGATATTATGGCTGATTATTTTGTCGATCAATTTAGTCCTAACACAGATGTGAATATAAAAAAATATTGGCAGGTTGTAAACCGGACTACAGGAGAAGTATTACCTTCTGAATGTTGGAGTTATGCAGAGGGGATTGTCACACTTGAGCAGGCGGTACAATTTCACAAATATACGGTCAGTTTCTTGGCCTACCAGAAATGGGAGCCGGTCTCCATGTACAACCACATCACGAATGATTGGGATGAGGAGCATCGTTTACCGTTGGATGTTCGTTATCCCGAGGCTCAAGAGCATGTTTTGAAGGTGCTGGAAGATTGGCTGAAGAAACATCCCAAGACTGATATCGTTCGTTTTACGACCTTCTTTTATAATTTTGATTTGATATTTAACAAGGAAGGTAAAGAGAAACAGGTAAATTGGTTTGGCTATCTGAGTTGTGTAAGTCCACTTGCGTTAGAGCAATTCGAACAAGCTTATGGGTACCGATTGACTGCAGAAGATTTTGTGGATCAGGGGCGATATAACACACCATTTAAGAACCCGACCCAAAGATACCTGGACTGGATGGACTTCAATCAGAAATTCATCGCAGGTTATGCCAAACAATGTGTAGATATGGTGCATGATTTCGGGAAGAAAGCGATTATGTTTTTTGGAGATCACTGGGCTGGCACAGAGCCTTATGGCAAATATTTTCCGGAGATCGGGCTCGACGCAGTGGTTGGGGCAGCAGGAGATGGCGTTACAACCCGTATGATTGCGGATATACCTATTAAGGATACCGAGGCACGTTTCTATCCTTATTTCTTTCCAGATGTCTTTTTTGAAGGGGGAGACCCTGTCGGAGAGTCCATGCCGATCTGGATCAAATGCCGGCGTGCGCTCATGCGCAAACCAGTTGGCAGGATGGGGTATGGCGGATATTTGAGTCTAGCGCATCAATTCCCGGATTTTATTGATCATGTGACAGAGATTGCGACGCAGTTCAAAGGGATTCATGCTAATGCAGAAGGGACACAGCCTTTTAAAGCTCCTTTTAAAGTAGCGGTTCTGAATACCTGGGGTTCCCTTCGAAGCTGGCAGACACATCAAGTGGCTCATTCTTTATGGAATCAAAGATGTTATTCCTACATAGGGGCATTAGAGTCATTGGCGGGCTTGCCGTTCGACATTGAGTTTATAAGCTTTGATGACATCAGGTTAAGTGGGATTGATCCTAGTATCGGTGTGATTATTAACGCGGGTGATGTCCATACCTCTTGGAGCGGTGGAGATCAATGGAGCGATCCGCAAGTTGTGGCAACACTTCGTGAGTGGGTGGATCAAGGGGGCGGTTTTATTGGGATTGGTGATCCATCAGCTTATGAACATCAAGGGGTTCTTTTTCAACTAGCGGATATTCTAGGGGTTCAGAAGGAGATTGGATTTACAGCAAGCATCAATAAGCCCAAGGTAACGCCTGTGCAGGATCATTTCATAACGGAAGATCTGGAAGGTGAGATCGATTATGGTGAAGGGATGACCATGGTTTATCAAGCGGAGGCCGGAGCAGAAATATTGGATGTGCACCAAGGCAGCTGCAATCTTGCCGTGAATTCATTTGGTCAGGGTCGGGGCGTTTATATCGCTGGACTTCCGTACAGTATTCAGAATACCAGACTACTCAGCCGAGCGATCTTTTGGGCTGCACATCAAGAGGAGCAGTTGTATTCATGGTTCTCAGTGAATCCGAATGTTGAATGTCATGCGTATCCTGAGACGGGTCGATATTGTGCCGTAAATAACACTTCCGAGATCCAAAAGACGACGATCCTGATGGACAATGCCGTGATCCAAGAAATAGAGTTGGGTGGGATGGAAAGTGTGTGGTTTCAATTTGAGATCACACATTAGGAGTCAGCCGTAACTACGGCGAATAATTAGACTTCCGGCCGCTGTTATCTCCAACTTTCCTGAATTGTACCGCTTCGATGGAGTGATTGGGGAATTTCTCCCTGAAATTCCGGGATTTTTGGTCATCAGACTAATAATCAGGGAAAATCTCCCTAAAATTTAGCTGATTCGTTAGCAATTATAGAAATTCCTCTTATTATTAGGGAGGAATTCCCTGATTTCGTTCATTTAGAGCGAATATTGATTATTTTCAGGGAGTTTTTCCCTAATTAGTTTTAGAGCCGCCGCCCCCTTCTTTGATTTTTCAGGGAAGGGGGCTTTTGCTTTTTTGAATCATAAGGAAGAATCCACCACCCTCAATGTTTTTAGCGAGTTCTTCTAACTTGGATTGAGATATTCTGGGGTTTCCGTATCTAGAGTATCCGGGACAACTTGCGATAAGCCCGCGGAGAAATCCCCTCATTCGCGGTAAATACCCTGCTGAAATAATGGATATCAGGATAACCAACGTTATCACCGACCTGTTCAATCGGCCAATCCGTTTCGCGCAGCAGCTTGCGTGCTTCCCGATGCCGGATGGAACGGAGATATTCACCAGGAGGCATGCCAGCCACCTCACGAAACAGCTTGGAGAAATGGTCTTCATGCATATTCATGGCACCAGCCATGAATTTATTACTCCAGCGGTCTGCTAGCTTTGAATCCATCTCGTCGATTAAAGCTCTGATCCGCCCGGTATGAACGGAAGATTTGGCTGCATTTCGGGAGCTTTGTGTTCGGAGCAGCGAGGTTAGAATGCCGAGCAGTAACCCCCGACAGACCCATTCATAACCGGCAGGCCGCATCGTAAATTCATGCACGAGCTGTTCCATCGCATGAATACATTCGGGTGGCGGGGTATAAATGGGCTCCTGTGACAATGGCATAAAAGGAGCGGTCACAGCTTCCAAGGCAAACTTCTCGGCCATAACCTCCTCCTCATTGACCAGCATGTCTTCATCGCTTGTAATAATCGATTCCCCAAAAAAATCAAAATGGATCCCAATGAGTTTGGTTTCCGAATCTGACACAATCGCATTCTGATGATATACCCCGGAAGAAAGGAATATCAGTTGTCCTGAATTCAGGATATATTCCTCCGTATCCATTTTTGTTGATAATTTCCCCTGGCGAACGTATAGCAGCTCGAAATCATACAATCTTCTTCTTGGAAAGAGGCAAGGTGAGAGGATTTGGAATTGTGCGTAGTGAATGCCAGGTGACCACTCCCGGGAAGGGACCTGTTTTCTCAGGGGATAACGGGGTTCTTTTTCAGCCACGAATAAACCTCCCATACAGTATAAAATGATTTTTTCAAATAGACCGGAATCGTGCAAAAAATCTCTTGTTCACCTAAATAAATCTAACTTACAATCTATTATAATATAAATAAATCAAGGATATAAGGGTATTTAGGGCAGGATCTTAAAAGACGGAAAATAACAAATTTGAGGAGGATTCAGATGAAAAAGGGAATAAACATTTGGTCGTTTCGCGAAGGTACTGAGATCGAAGAATGTGCACGTCTGGCTAAAGCGGCGGGGTTCGATGGAATTGAATTGTCTTTGAATGAATCGGGTGAACTTGGCCTGCAAACCACTGAGAAAGAAGCTATTAAGATCAGAAATTCCATTCAGGAGATGGGGTTAGAAATTGCAGGACTGGCGACAGGACTATATTGGTCATATGCCATGACAAGTGAATCCGCGGCGAACCGGACGAAGGCTATCGATGTATGTAAAAAACAATTGGAGCTGGCCGCAACACTTGGCGTAGATACGATTCTTGTCATTCCTGGTGCGGTTGGTGTCGATTTTATTGAGGGCTGTGAAGTAATCGATTATGAAAAAGCTTATGATCGAGCCTTGAAGGCGATCAGTGATCTAGCTCAGGATGCTAAAATGGCGGGTGTTTCTATTGGGATTGAAAATGTGTGGAATAAATTCCTGCTGTCTCCGCTTGAATTACGTTCTTTTATAGATGCTGTAGGCTCCAATTATGTAGGTTCCTATCTGGATGTAGGGAATATCGTTCATTCTGGTTATCCAGAGCAGTGGATACGGATTCTAGGCCATAGAATCAAGAAGGTGCATTTCAAAGATTACCGCCGGGCAGCCGGAGGACTTCATGGATTTGTTGATCTACTTGCTGGGGATGTGGATTATCCTGCTGTTATGGAAGCACTGCAAGAGATCGGCTACAGCAATTATGTTACTGGTGAAATGATACCGCCATATACGCATTATTCGGAGCAAATCATTTTTAATACTTCTGCAGCGATGGATGCTATTTTAGGACGCACTAGTTACTAAGTTTAAGAGAGGTGAAGGCTGTGCTCAGAGTGGGGCTGGTGGGCTTTGGATTTATGGGCCGAATGAACTTTGATCAGTATGTTCAATTGCAGGAAGACGGCCATCCGATTTCTCTGGTTGCCATTTGTGACCCGCAGATTGAAGTCCTTAAACATACTAAATCCGCGGGGAATATGAACACGGCCCACGAGGTATATGATTTATCCCCTTACAATTTTTATGAGAATTTGGAGCATATGCTCGAAAAAGAAGAACTAGATGCTATTAGCCTTGCGGTACCTACGTACTTGCATGCTGAAATGGCTTGTTCGCTGCTGGAACGAGGGTATCATGTGTTCTGTGAAAAGCCGATGGCGAGACATTCCGCAGAAGCTTGGAAGATGGTAGCGGCGGCGCAAAGCAGCGGAAAAAAATTGCTGATTGGCCATTGTCTTCGCTTCTGGCCGGGATATGAATATTTGAAGGGGATCATAGCTAGCGGTGAGTTCGGTGAAGTGACAGAGGCTTATTTTTACCGGGGTTCCGGTGCTCCTAAAGGGTGGCTGGTCAATGATGAGCTAAGTGGTGGCTGTATGCTGGATATGCATGTACACGATACGGACATCATCCATCACTTATTCGGAAAACCGGATAAAGTGTCAACGCTTGGGCGGAAGGTTTTACCGGGAAGTGGCTATGATATCGTCTCCACTCATTATTTTTATCAGGATGGAAAAGTGGTCAATGCCCAAGCGGACTGGACACTGGAAGGCGACTTTGGTTTTTACATGGGCTATCGGATTAATTTTGAACGGGGGAATGTAGTCTTCGATGGCGCGGAAGTTAAGGTGAATCCTAATTGTCAACCGGGGTTCATTGCGAAGCTTTCTTCGCATACCGGATATTACAGAGAGTTGGTATATTTCTTAAAAGTCATTCAGAACGATGAGCCAGTGACTCTATGTATGCCCGAAAGTGCGGCCCAATCCATAGAAATCATTGAGGCTGAAATCCAATCGGCTGATCAGGAAGGTACCTGGATACGGATACGTTAAGTGCCATATTTTTAGTAAAGGAGACTTCACGATGTTGAAAATAGGTTTGATCGGTTTTGGATTTATGGGCCGGATGCATTTTGATAATTATGTGCGCTTAACGGAAGAGGGGCAGCCCATTGCCCTTAAAGCCATCTGTGATTTGCGAATTGAGGAATTAAAGGATGGAAAAGCAGCCGGGAATATGAGCACTGCCCAGGAAGTCTATGATTTGTCAGCTTACAATCTATACGATGATCTGGAGAAAATGATAGCCAGTGAGGAACTGGATATGATCGACATTGCGGTTCCTACTTATCTGCATGCGGAAATGACTTGTTCGCTGCTGGAACGTGGATATCATGTATTTTGTGAGAAACCGATGGCCAGAACTTCCGCACAAGCGCTGAAAATGGTGGAGACGGCAGTCCGCTGTGGGAAAAAACTGATGATCGGACATTGTCTCCGTTTTTGGCCGGGGTATGAGTATTTAAAAGAAGTGATAGAGAGCGGGCAGTTCGGTCAGGTCACGGAAGGGTATTTTTACAGGGGATCTGGTGCTCCTAAGGATTGGTTTCTTGATGAGACACTAAGCGGTGGAGGCATTATGGATATGCATATTCACGATACGGATATGATTAACTATCTGTTCGGCAGACCGGATAAAGTATCATCCTTAGGACGTAATGTCCTTCCGGGAAGCGGATATGATATCGCATCGACTCACTATTTTTATAAGGATGCAAAAGTAATTAATGCTCAGGTGGATTGGACGCTGGAAGGTGATTTTGGGTTTTACATGGGGTATCGGGTAAATTTTGAACGAGGAAATATAGTGTTTGACGGCAGCGAGGTCAAGGTCAATCCGAACGACGGGGCGGGCTATTTAGCGGAACTTTCGCCGGATGTTGGCTACTATAGGGAGCTTGTATATTTTCTGAATGTCATTATCCAGGATAAGCCTATCATTATTTGTACGCCAGAGAGTACAGCGGAGTCTCTAAGAATCGTGGAAGCAGAAATGAAGTCAGCGGATGCTGAAGGCGAATGGATCGTGCTAGATTAGTTGTGTGCAGAGTGAGTAAGGACGTGAGCTGGAAGAGGATCATTCACAATGACCTTTTTCCAGTTCACGTCCTTTTGTCATCGCTGAAATTTGGTGTTGTCTCTTGCATAATGGGATACTGATCCGTCATATCTTCTCAGCCGTACTTGTTCATCAGAGAACAGTTCAACAATTCCTGAAGCAACCTCTGAATACATTCCATCAGGATCAAGCTGTAGCGCAGAAATATAGGTTTGGGATAAGGCAGCTATAAAAAAATCAATATTTTTCACTAGTGTTTGTGGCATGTTATTCCCTCCGGTGACATCTTGTACATGATGATATATTAAACCATAGGAGTTATTTTACCATGATTTATCGTTGAGTTTTAGGAAGAATTCTTTGGTAAAAGTCGAAAATATGAGAAATTTGGTTGAAATTGTATTTAAGATCATCTTTAATGAAACAAAGAGGGGAATTTTACCACTCTAAATAAATTAAGGGGATTACATAATGAAAGACTATGAAGTGCTGGAAATTAACAAAAAGAGTTTTTTTAAAACGACTATCTATTTTATGATCATTCCTACACTGCTATTGTTTATAGTAGGTTTAGGGATGGTGGTGATCGGGCTTATCATTAAAGAGACGTTTATGGTTGTTATGGGTATCCCTTATTTGATTATGCCGGTTATTTTGATACTCATTTATGGATTGGTGGGTATGCTGGTAGCGCTGGTATATAACAAGCTGGCGAAGAGATTCGGAGGTCTAGAATTGAAAATAGTGGAGAAAAACCCTCCGGTTGAAGCAAACTATTTACCATAACCCGAAGTTATTAAAGGGCAGGTATTGCGATGATTTCGCTACCTGTCCTTTTTTATCTTTTTAATTTGAAAAGAAACCGGGGAATGGATATGATTTGGATAATGAAAGGATGATTGCCAGATGACGGAACAGACACAAAGAGCCAAGGAGCTGTACATTCAGTTTTTGGGTCATTTTTTAAATATGCATAAAGCAGGAGTGCTTAAGGAGTACAAGAGTTTTGAAATTCCAAGAGAAGTGGAGCTGGAATGGCTGCAGGAATGGGCTACGGAGCACGTCAAGCAGTTGTCGATACGGGACTGGGATGCGATTACGATACTAGAATCCATCTCGCGGAATTATCAGGATAGCTGGATTGTGGAAAAAGTGGCTTCTTTTGCTTCGCGGAATATAATGAGCGCCGATAGTTTGGTTAGACTGATTTATGCGGAAAAAATGCTTGAAATCATTCGTTCTCATAATCAAGTGATCACAAAAGAACTGTTATTTCAAGGATGTAAGGTTGCTGTTCAAATCCTCGAGGATGTAATCTCACAGCCGCTGGTCATTGATCCTGGACACGAACTTAAAGAACATAACCTTAAAGATAAACGTGCGTTAAACAGTCGAGCCCAACAAGGGATTGAAGAGGTAAAGGTACTAATTAATTCTTAGTTGCCAAAGTTGACATACTGTTGTCAAATTGGATGTGCTACGATTTCCTGACAGAATCAAGTTTGCTGATCTAAAGAAGAAAATGAGGGATTATCGAATGGCTGAACCTTTAAAAGCAATGTACAATGAACAATTTCTGCGTGAGTTCGGCGAAAAGATTCGTGGCGTACATAATGTCTTCGAGACAGAGGCATTTGTAAGCTCAGCCATGACTGAACCGTGGGAAACGCTTGAGCTGAAGGCAAGAATGCGGCGGATCACCGAGACGTTGGGCAGCCACTTACAGCTTCCTTATGAGGAAGCGCTGGCTATCCTATTCGCCATTGCTGAGGAATGTGTAGGATTTCCGTATTTAATTTTTCCGGATTTCGTTGAGGTATATGGCCAAGGAGACGAACATTGGGCGTTGTCTATGCAGGCGCTGGAAAGATTCACAGCGAAATCATCGGCTGAATTTGCAGTTAGGCCGTTTCTCTTACGGGAACCAGAACGGATGATGGCTCAAATGCTGGTATGGGCGAAGCACCCTGATGAGCATGTACGTAGGCTGGCTAGTGAAGGCTGTCGGCCTCGTCTGCCTTGGGGACAGGCGCTCCCCATGTTCAAGCTTGACCCAGCTCCGGTATTACCTGTACTTGAGCAGCTTAAGGCGGATACATCCCTGTATGTGCGTAAAAGTGTCGCTAATAATTTGAATGATATTGCGAAGGATCATCCGGAAGTGGTGCTCGATACCGCTCGGCGCTGGAAGGGAACACATCCCGATACAGACTGGATTGTGCGGCACGGCTGCCGTTCTTTGATTCGTAAAGCTGAGCCAGAGATTATGGCTTTATTCGGATACGCAGAGCAGACAGACGAAGCTACTCCACTTATAACGAGTGCTTCAATTCTATTGGAACCTTCTATCCTGACCATTGGCGAAAGCTCTGAATTACAGTATAAGCTTCAAGTTCGTGAGGGAGCTCCGGCACGGATTCGGATTGAATACGGAATCTATTTCGTGAAAGCGGCAGGTCGAACCTCTCGTAAATCTTTTTTGTTATCGGATAAGACCGTACCTGGAGGTACAATTCTGTCAGGTAAACGGACACATCGTTGGGCTGATTTAACAACTCGGCGTCATTATCCAGGAGAGCACCGGATTGTGCTGCTGGTAAATGGGCGAGAAGTGGCGGAAGTGGCGTTAGAACTTAAAGGGAGTGCTAATATATGAAAAAAGAAGTTTTGATGTTTCTATCCAATGGCTACGCTGATTGGGAAAGCGGATATATTAGTGCCGAACTAAATAAGCCGGAGAGTGAATTTAAAGTAAGCACAGTTGCTTTAACTAGCGACAATGTCAAATCTATGGGTGGATTTACTGTTGTACCTGACTATACTTTAGACAGTTTACCTGTTCAGTATGAAATGTTAATTTTAATCGGGGGCACAGGCTGGAAAGATAATTCAGCTATTACTCCAGTGATTGAAAAATGTTTGCAGGAGAGTGTACCTATTGCCGCTATATGTGACGCTACAACTTTTTTGGCTGAACATGGCTATTTAGACAACATACCGCATACCGGAAATTCATTGGATTATTTAAAACAAAACGCTCCTAATTATAAAGGAGATGCAAATTATATAGAAAAACAGGCAGTTTCGAGTGAACATATCATTACTGCTAATGGTACGGCTGCTTTAGAATTTGCAAGGGAAGTTATGAAGAAGTTAGAGGGTTTCCCAATCGAAACCGTCGAGGGATGGTACAATTTTTTCAAAGATGGTTTTTATCAAGAATAAAAATGTATATAAAAAAGGTGGTCTCAAGTCTTAACGACTTCAGATCACCTTTCTGGGGTTGAAGCTTATTTTTTCACTTCTGTAACACCAGTTACTTTTCCTTGATCGGATGAATTAAAGGTGGATTTATATTGATCGTTTGCGAAGTAGACATTGCCTTCAACGGTTGCGTTCACCAGGGTAAAACCATCCGCTTCTACGTATACATCTCCAATAAAAGTGCCGCCTTGAATACGGGCGTTTTTACTCTTGATGGTCAATTTTGGAGCAGTCAGTTTGAAGGAGTTGGTGATGTTGTGATCCGCATCTTGTGTGTATAGAGCAATTTTTCTGGCGGGTTCCTCTTTATTCATGAATTCTCCATCCACGACGAGATCTTCGGTGAAGGTTAAGTCTTTAAGTGTGGCAGCAATCCAGGTTCCCTCTGGACTGATGGCGCGTTTGAAGGCTTCTTCATTATCTACTACGGAAGCTGAGGTTACAGCATCTGTGGTGTTATTTTGATTATTAGCGGTGCCTGCATTATTAGTGGTACCCGCGTTATTTGTGTTCTCAGGAGTGCTTGTTGCAGTAGCATTATTAGCATTATCTGTTGCATTTCCACATCCGACCATTAACACAAAAGCAAATACCGCAGCAACACTTGCTATCTTTCTCATCTGTATAACCTCCCTAAGTAATTGTACCGATATCCTTCGAGCTTACTATAGAGTGATTAGTTAGTAATTTACCAATCAATCTACAAATGGTAATATAGGCCTGGACATCTCTGGCGTATAGTATGACCTGAAAAATGTGATTTATCCGATGAATTCACGAGCAATATGGATTACAATAAGTACAGGCAGTAGAAAAGGAGCATTATCCATGGCCAAACAGAAATATTATGTAGTCTGGGAAGGTAAACAACCGGGAGTCTATAGCACTTGGGCAGAATGCCAGGCACAGACAGATCATTATACCGGTGCAAAATATAAATCCTATGAATCCAAAGCAGCAGCTGATGCGGCATATAAAGCGGGCTGGAAGGGGAATTGGGGAACAGGGGCAGCTGGTGCAGCAAAGTCTAAGGGGACTAGTTCTTTTAAACGCAGTGCTACAGTAGAGACCTCTGAGGAGATTGATTACAACAGTATTTCAGTAGATGTGGGGACTCGTGGTAATCCGGGGCCTGTTGAATATAAGGGTGTAGATACACAAACGGGAGATATCATTTTCTCCTGTGGTCCGATCAAAAAGGGCACTAATAATTTAGGTGAATTTTTAGCGATTGTCCATGCCTTGGCGTTGTTGAAGAAAGAGGGAAGCGATAAAACGGTTTACAGTGATTCTGTAAATGCAATGAAGTGGGTGAAGCAGAAGAAGGTGGCAACAACCTTGCCGCGCGATTCTTCAACAGAGGAAATTTGGGTGCTTATTGATCGGGCAGAGCGTTGGTTGCAAACCAATACATATGACAATAAGGTGCTCAAGTGGCACACAAAAGAGTGGGGCGAGATCAAAGCGGATTATGGTCGGAAATAAAAAACTATATCGCTATGGTTTGGGTTAAAGGAGGAGTTTGGGGATGTTTGGCAACGATTGGGATGAGGTATTGCAGGATGAAATGCAAAAGCCTTATTTTTTAAAATTAATGGATGTACTAACAGAAGAATATAAGGAACATACCGTTTATCCGCCAAAAGAATTATTGTTCACAGCATTAAAACTAACGCCTTATAAGGAGACTCGTGTAGTTATTTTAGGTCAAGATCCTTATCATGGTCCCGGACAAGCTCACGGACTAAGCTTCTCTGTCAATCCGGGGGTACGTATCCCTCCGTCACTGCGCAATATTTATGCAGAGCTGAAGGAGGACGTCGGTGTGCCTGTTCCGAACCACGGCTCTTTATTGCACTTAGCAGAGCAGGGAGTGTTGTTGCTGAACACCGTACTGACGGTACGTGAGGGTGAGGCGGGTTCACATAAAGGTCTGGGCTGGGAGACATTCACAGACACCATAATGCAAAAGCTGAATGAAAGAACTACGCCCATGGTATTTATATTATGGGGGAGTCATGCGCAGAAAAAAGGTGCTTTCATCGACCAAAGCCGGCATAAGGTGCTGCAATCACCTCATCCAAGCCCTCTCTCGTCGCATCGTGGATTCTTTGGCAGTCGTCCGTTCTCGAAGGCCAATCAATTTCTAGAGTCGCAGGGTATGGAAGGAATAGATTGGTTCATTCCGGACTTATAATTTATGGAGTGATGCGAAGGGGAGGTAGCTATGAAGCATTGGGTAGGTAAACCCGTTATAATGTACTGCGGAGAGAAACCTTATACCATTATGAAGGGAATCCTGCGCAAATGGGACCTTTCCGCATCGGTGGCGGTCATTGGCCATCAGGAAATTGCTGTGCCGTTTCGGGATATTGTTGTTATTAAGGCTCTGGCTCCAAAAGAAAGAGCTCTGCCTCCAGTTCTCCATTCCGTGGGTTATGTGATGAGGGATCGGCAGCAATTTGACAATGCAGTGTATTTTAAATCGGCGGTCAGCGTCTGGAAAGAGGATCAGCTTATTGCCTTTAATACGATTATTACCTCACATACGAAAGGTTCAGTTACACTTCAGAACGGCCAAAACCTGATGAAGGGCAATCACATCTTTGTAGTTCGTTCTTTACGAGGGTGATTTCAGGAACCTGTAAAGAATAAAAAAGGGTACGACTCCGAGTGATTGGAGACGTACCCTTTTTTATTTTATAGTTAAGCTCCGCCCGTTCACGAAGTAGATTACAACCGTTATAGCTCCTCTTTTTTGATAGGCTCAGCTTCATCTTTACGGTCTGCAATAATAATCTCATACACGCGCAGGAAAACAATTTTTATAATCATATAAACAGGGAGCGCAATAAGAACTCCGATAATACCGTAGAAGTCTCCACCTATAAGGACAAGGATGACCGTAGTCAGTGGATGAACATCCAATGATTTTCCGTAAATAATCGGTGAGAGTACATTATCCTGGATCTGCTGGGCAATGAAAATTATGACTAGAGACCATATGGCCATCGTCGGTGATTCAATGAAACCTACTATTATTACCGGAATCGCTGCTAAGAATGAACCCACATATGGAATGAAGTTAAGAGGCACTGAAATTACGGCGAGCAACAGGGAGTAAGGCAGTCCGATGATAAGGAATCCTATATATAACATAATACCGAGTACGACATTTAGCACCACACGTGTGACGATGAAGCTGCTTAAGGCGCTGTCGATATCTCCAAGCATCTCTTGGCCTTCCTTCCGATATTTTCTCGGAATTAAGCCTTGAAGTTTAGGCGATAGCTTATAGTCATCTTTTAGCATGTAGTACAGAATGATGGGCAAAGTGGCGATTAACACTACAATGCTGGAAACAACGCCAATCAAATTGGACATGGAATTGGTAACCCAGGTAATAGTATCGCTAAGAAATTCTGATAAACGGGCCGCGACGTCAGAATCCCCTTTGAAAAAACGTGACAGTGTCGGATTCTCCCTCAATGCATTGAACTGATCCTGCAAACCTTGCACGAGGTAGGGAGTGTTATCAATAAAGTTCTGAATTTGTTCTTGCAGTGTCGGCCAGACTAGAATCCAGAAGAGAACGAACAAGCCCGCAATCAGAAAATAAATGAGCAGGATGGAGAACGCCCGGTTTAATTTTCTTTTCTCTAGGATTCTTACTAACGGACGCAGCAGGTAGTACATAAACCCTGATAACATCATGGGAACAAGTAATAATTTGAAAATGGCACCTAGTGGCGCGAAGAGAAACATTACTTTGGAGCCTAAGTACAAAATCAGTAAAAAGGCGATAATAGCAAGGCTTGTCCGAAAATACTTCTGTTGTGGCAATAAAAACATCCCCCAAAATTCAAATTTATATCTATGTAGTTTAATAACCCTAATTTACAAGTATTGATTCAAAAGCGTGTAATTCCTTATAGGTAGTTCTTGGCATACCCATATAGAGGTTCTAGTTACAAAGGTTACGCCAAGTAAAAAGATCGCAATATAACAAGGGTATATCACTACTTCGCTGCTTTTTTCGTGGATTATCTTGACTTTCGTTTATGAGATTTTCTAGTGGATAAAGTGAAGATTTCAGGAACTACCTCCTCGCCTCCAGTTTCTTTGGTAACTTGTCTTGCTTTAACAAGAGATAAAAAGGAAAAAATCTCACCTAATGCTACAAGTCCAGCTGCGATGATCTCATAATCCTCAGCGCTAAGTTCTGCGGATTCCACTGGATTAGTGTTATTGGTGGTCCCATTCTTATTAGCATTGCTGTTACCGTTATTTCTCCCACGGTTTCTTCCATTGGCCATTTCTGATCACCCGCTTTTCCCGGTATGTATTATTAATATGTTATAAATGCCGTATATGAGATAGGCAATTGGGATGTAATTTTGCACTGTCTCTTTTTAGCACTTTACATAGGATGAAAACGCTGTTAAAATCATAAACGAGCACAAACGATCAATAACGGTCACATATAATCAATTAACGGTCAAGAAAATTCATAGATGAGCGCAAGGAATTGCACAGGTCGCGCTCTCACATAAAGGAGCGAGCCACGATGATGTTTGAGGAAGAGAGAAAACAAAAAATCGTGCTTTTTGTGGAAAAAAACTCAAGAGCTTCTGTACAGGAGCTAAGTCAGGAAATGGGCGTATCCGAGTCTACTGTGCGCCGTGATCTGAAGGAGCTGGAAGAAGCCAAGCTATTAAAGCGTACTCATGGCGGAGCGGTTTCCTTGCAGAGTGTCAATTTTGAGGCGGCTTATCCTGATAAGGAAGATCATTTATTGGATGAGAAGCAACGGATTGCCCGCAAAGCAGTGGAGATGATTCAGGAGGGTGACGCTATACTGCTTGATGCAGGAACAACAACACTGCAGATTGCCAGAGAGCTGAAGAACTTTTCGAATATCAAAGTCATTACGAACTCGATTATGGCGCTGAATGAGCTGCGGGATTGCCGCAATATCGAAGTCTCAATTACAGGTGGTATGCTTCGCCCGGATACGATGGCTTTTGTTGGACCGATGACAGAACGTTCCTTAGATATGGTGAGAGTGGATAAAACTTTTCTTGCTACTAATGGACTGGATTTGCGGGAAGGCATCACAACCCCGAACATGTTAGAGGCAGCTACAAAACGCAAAATGATCGCAGTCGCCAAGCAAGTTATTCTACTGGCAGATCACAGTAAGCTGGGGCAGGTATCCTTTAGCAAGGTTGCTGATGTGACGGAAATGGATCATTGCATTATAGATTCAGGAGCGTCTGACAAATTCATCCGTGAGATCACGCAATTGGGTGTGGATTTCACGCTGGTATAAATTCTATATAGGATAAGCAATTATGAATTACCGTGTGATCGTTTGGAGAAATTACAGATGCCGTATTTTTGATCGGTAATCTATGGCTTAGAAAACCAACATAATTGAGGGATAATCATGATCTATACTGTAACGCTTAATCCTTCCATTGATTATATCGTGGAAGTGGAAGATTTGAGACTGGGTGACTTGAACCGGATGAAACGTGATTTGAAGCTTCCCGGAGGGAAGGGGATTAACGTATCCCGAGTGCTTAAACAGCTTGGGGTTCAGAATAAGGCTATGGGATTCCTTGGCGGCTTCACCGGCCGATATATTGAGGATTGGTTACACGAAGAATCAATTTCAAGCGATTTCGTGTTTGTTTCTGATGATACGCGGATTAACATCAAGCTCAAGCATGGAGAAGAAACGGAGATTAACGGTGTTGGACCCGCCATTCTTGATCCGGAAGCCGATGCACTATTGCAAAAGCTGGCTGCTCTGAACGCGGAGGATGTAGTGATTTTGTCGGGAAGCGTTCCCCCATCACTGGGTGCAGATTTCTATGACAAGCTTATATCTGTGTGCAAACAGAGTGGAGCGGAATTCGTCATTGACACTACTGGTGCTGCACTTCAAAAAGCGCTGGCGTATCAGCCATTGCTGGTTAAACCGAACCATCATGAGCTTGCAGAGCTATTCGGCGTAACAATAGACACGAGGGAAGAGATTATTACTTATGGACGCAAGCTGCTGGATGCAGGAGCGAAACATGTACTGGTTTCCATGGCGGGTGAAGGGGCTTTGTTCATTACGGAGCAAGGGGTATACCACGCCAACGCACCAAAAGGTAAAGTGAAAAATTCTGTAGGTGCAGGGGATTCCATGATCGCTGGTTTTGTAGGGACACTGTCTTTGACAGGAGACTTGTTGGAGGCGTTCCGTGCAGGCGTTGCCTCGGGTAGTGCAACCGCATTCTCTGATGATTTAGCGGACAGAGAATTCATTGAACAGCTGAGACCGCTGATCCAAATCTCAGAAGTGTAAGCCGACAGCATTCAAAGTACTTAAGGGAGTTGAACATGATGAAAATAACGGATTTAATGATAAAAGAAACTATGATCATGGATCTAAAAGCTACAACTAAGGAAGCTGCAATTGATGAATTGATTGCAAGTCTTGCTGCTAGTGGCCGAATTAATGATCCGATCCTTTTTAAAGAGATGATTCTGAAGCGCGAAGAGCAATCCAGTACTGGGATTGGTGGCGGTATCGCGATGCCGCACGCTAAGACTAAAGCGGTAAATGAAGCGACGGTTGTATTTGCTAAGAGCGCAAAGGGAGTGGAGTTTGAATCCCTTGATGATGAGCCAGCACGTATCTTCTTTATGATTGCCGCTCCAGAAGGAGCAGGCAATATGCATCTTCGTACACTGGCCTCATTGTCCAGACTACTGATCGATAGCGAGTTCATTGAACAGCTTATGAATACTCAGACTCCGGATGAGGTATCAGCTTTGTTTGATGCCAAGCAGGCGGAAGGCGAAGCTAAGGAGAAAGAGAACGAAGCCGCTGAAACTGCCGCAAAGTCAGAGCCTGAACGTGTAATCGTGGGCAACCCGGATTCCCAAGCTTTTGTCGTAGCTGTAACTGCTTGTCCTACAGGCATTGCGCACACTTTTATGGCTGAAGATGCCCTTAAGAAAAAAGCTCTAGAAATGGGAGTTAATATCCGTGTAGAGACGAATGGTTCAGAAGGGGCCAAAAACGTACTCACCCCTGATGAGATTCGGCGTGCAAGCGGTGTAATTGTTGCAGCTGATAAAAAGGTGGAAATGGCCCGTTTTGACGGTAAACCTGTACTGCAAAGACCGGTAAGTGATGGCATCCGTAAGTCGGAAGAGCTTATTCGTAAAGCTATGAATGGGGAAGCGCCGATCTATCACAATGAAGGTCGCGGTGGCAATGACGAAGGGTCTAAAGAGAAATCTGGCAGTATCGGCAGTAAAATATATAAGGACTTAATGAATGGGATCTCCCACATGCTTCCGTTTGTAGTCGGTGGCGGTATTCTGCTGGCAATCTCCTTCCTGATTGAACAAGTAGGTGGAGCAGATCATCCGCTGTTCCAGTTACTGCAGACAATCGGTGGCGGAGATGGTGCCTTCCATTTCCTAATTCCAGTCCTTGCTGGATTTATAGCGCTTAGCATTGGTGATCGTCCGGCTCTGATGCCAGGTATGGTTGGGGGCTACATGGCCTTGAATTCCAATGCTGGGTTCCTCGGCGGGCTGGCTGCTGGTTTCTTGGCGGGTTATGTAATTATCGGACTACGTAAAGTATTTGCAGGTCTGCCTAAAACACTTGACGGACTGAAGCCGATCCTGTTATACCCGGTATTCGGGCTTCTAATTACCGGTGGATTGATGTATTACCTGTTCGATCCGGTCTTTAGCTGGATCAATGTCGGACTGATCGATTGGCTTAATGATCTTGGAACTGTTAATGCTGTTATTCTGGGCCTGGTTCTCGGTGGCATGATGGCCATAGATATGGGTGGACCTTTCAATAAAGCTGCTTATACTTTTGCCATCGGTGTATTCACTACCAGTGGCAATACCAACGGCTTCATGATGGCTGCTGTAATGGCCGGGGGGATGGTGCCTCCACTTGCAATAGCACTGGCTTCTACTTTCTTTAAGAATAAATTCACGGAAGAAGAACGTAAATCAGGCTTAACGAACTATGTGCTGGGCTTGTCGTTCATTACGGAAGGGGCCATTCCATTCGCCGCAGCCGACCCACTTCGTGTCCTAACCTCTTGTATTCTTGGTTCGGCCGTTGCTGGAGGTCTTACACAGCTTTGGAATATCAACGTGCCTGCTCCGCATGGCGGGATCTTTGTAGCTGCCCTTTCAAGCCACGCGCTGTTGTTCCTGTTGGCTGTTCTGATCGGTTCGGTCATCTCCGGATTGATGCTCGGATTATGGAAGAAACCGCTTGAAGCAAAGTAACTTTATAAGTAAATTGAACTGCTGGGTGCCAGAATTTTCATTCTGGTGTCCAGCAGTTTTTGCATGGTCTTTAATCTACCCCTTTCCTCGCCCATAGGTAGATTTATCTCCATAAATGAGGTTTAATTTTATATAATTGAAAATATATATAATCAGAAGGAAAAGGAGCGAGCGAGATGATATTACATAAGGGGGAAGTCTTGTTCCGCCAAGGAGACAGCTGTGATTTTTTATTTAAGGTAAAAAGCGGGCTGTTCAAGGTCACAAGACTTCATGAGAATGGGAACATGGTGTTATTTAACATCCTGTATCCTGGTGAGATGGTTCCCCATCATTCACTCATTTCGCCAAAGGAGGCGCATGGAACGGCAGTTGCGATGATGAAGAGCGAGGTGGAGGCAGTTCCATCAGCAGAATGGTATCAACAGCTGCGGGATGATCCTGGTCAAGCGATGGAAATCGCCAGACTGCTTCAGGAGAAGGTACGGTTTATGCAGACACGGCTGGATCATCTTACTGTAGGTACACCTGCAGAACGTATGGAATTGCTAACCCGCTGGTTTAATGACTATTCTCATGGCGCAGCGCTAACAGAGTTATTGACCCAGGAAGAAATAGGGCAATTGATCGGTGTAAGACGTGAAACAATCAACCGTTTGCTGCGGAGTACAGAGTGATTCCTGCTTTTTTCTGGCAAACTGTTTAGAGTAGGGTGGCTCCGTGGTATAATGTAAACAGAACTTATCAAATTAGAGAAAGGATCAGGATACCATGTGTCCCCGAAGGACGATTCCCCAAAGGACGATTTGGAAACGTTATGATCTGTCTTATACTTAGCTTCCCTGTAGAAGGTGCGTAAACCGTTGTTACTTGACGAACCGCCTCTGCGAGGGGAAGGAGTATATATATGCGAAGGAGCAATACCTCCGGTTTTACCCGTCGTAGAGGTTGGTGGGACGTCTAGCCGCCATATACGATAAGGGGAGACCTGTATGAGGAACCACAATTACGGAGTGAATGTACTGCTCCGATTGACAGTCATTTTGTTTGGAACATTTTTGCTTGCATTTACTTATTATCACATCAATTTTCAGAATCATTTGTCAGAGGGCGGATTCGTAGGATTATCGCTGCTTGGCAAATATGTATTAGGAATTTCACCTTCGATTTCAACTCTGCTTCTAGACGTTCCAGTACTCTTGATAGCATGGATGTTCAAAGGGAAAGCGTTCGTGTGCAACACTTTTGTTTCTGTAGGAGCTTTTACAATCTTCTATGGTCTCATGGAACGTTATTCCGGTTTGGTCATCAACTTGCAGGACAATTTGGCATTAGCAGCTCTTTTGTCCGGCGTACTGACAGGTTTAGGAGCGGGAATTATCCTGCGGAGTGGCGGGGCTAGCGGTGGAGACGATATTTTGTCGCTGCTGGTTAGTGAATGGAAGGGAATCAAAGTAGGTACGGTATTCATCATGATGGATGTAATCGTTCTGGCACTATCACTCTTTTATATGCCTGTTAAAGAAACGATGTATACAGTGATGGCTGTAGTCGTAGCTGGCTATGTAATCACTTTTACAACCTCTTTAGGCAAACCAAAGCTAGTGAAGTCGCCAAAGATTCAATCTACTTTGCGTAAACCTCATGATGGTACGGTAATGTGAATAAGGCTGTATAAACAGCTTATTTGGGGATATACTACATTTAAGGTCAGCCAGAATTTCTGGTTGACTTTTTTTTGTTGGATATGACGTATTTTAAAGGGTGCAGTCCTAGGGGCGTTGTTCGGACGTTTCGCTCATAACAAAAGATGGCGTACAGTGAAAATCCTGCACGCCACCTTTTAGTTAACTTAAGACTCACTTGTGCTCGTCTTTGAATCGTGTAGAGACATTTGCGACCAGCTTGTCTTTTATTTAGCCCACGGTATTCGTGATAGCTTCGCATTCGTCCGAACAATGACCACTGTGCTGTGTTTCACAGTCCTCACAGCAAATATGCTGAAGATGACAAGCATCATTGGCGCAATTGATAAATTGGTCAGCTGGCTGACCGCAGTGATGGCAACGTCCGACAACGATATCCTCGTCGGTATGATTAATCTGTACGGAGATCCGCTCATCGAAGACATAACATTTTCCATCAAACAGTTGGCCCTGTACCTCAGGGTCTTTACCATAAGTCACAATGCCGCCATCCAACTGGTACACCTGCTCAAAGCCTTCCTTCATCATAAACCCGCTTAATTTCTCGCAGCGGATCCCGCCTGTACAGTAGGTCAGGATTGGTTTATCCTTAAGGTCGCTCATATTCTCGCGAATCCAGTCCGGGAATTCTTTGAAGCTGTCTACTTCGGGGCGGATGGAGCCGCGGAAATGACCAAGATCGAATTCGTAGCCGGTACGACCATCCAGAATCACCACATCGTCGCGCTGCATCATTTCGTAGAAATCTTTAGGCGCCAGATGCTCTCCGGTAATCACGTTAGGGTCCAGTTCATCCTCGACCCGGAACGTCACGAGTTCCTTTTTATAACGAACGAAGATCTTTTTGAAGGCATGAGCATCAGCCTCATCGATCTTGAAGACGATATCGCTAAACAGAGGGTTTGCGCGCAAATCCTTCATGTATTGCTCGGTTTGGGCAACCGTACCTGATAGTGTTCCGTTAATGCCTTCATCAGAAATGAGAATTCGTCCCTTTACATCAAGCTCTTTGCAGTAAGCCAAATGCTCCTGGGCGAATAGTTCTGCATCCGGCACTTTTACAAATTTATAGTATAGCAGAATTGCATATTCCGATTGTGGATTCATTCATTTCACCTTTATCATTAGAATTAGACTACTAAATAAACATTTAAGTATAAAAAGTATTGTAACATATTATCAAGTATTGACAAGAGATGTGGTACAGTAACCTGAAGAAAGCTGGTATAAATATCATTTTTCAGGGATACCAGGATTAAGGTCAGCCAGAACCTCTGGTTGATTTTTTCTGCAGGATATAGGCGGTTTTCATGGATAGTTATGATTAGCGAAACCGTGAATCGCAACGCACGTATATATTTTCATTCATAAGTCACATGATGACTTTAATTATAAGGAGGAACTGCGGGATGAGTGCTCATGAGATTGATTATGCCATTATGGGTGAGGAAATACAGTGTGTAGAGGTGCAGCTTGACCCAGGAGAGAGTGTAATTGCCGAAGCCGGGAGCTTCATGATGATGGATCAGGAAATAACAATGGAGACGATATTTGGTGACGGCAGCGGAGGCTCGCGTGGAAGTGGCTTGATGGGGAAGCTGATGGGCGCGGGCAAACGTCTGTTGACAGGTGAAAGCTTGTTTATGACCGTCTTCACACACAGTGGTTCTTATGGGCGTAAAAGTGTTACCTTTGCTGCTCCGTATCCAGGCAAAATCATCCCGCTCGACTTGCAGCAATACGGTGGAAAAATCATCTGTCAAAAGGATTCGTTCCTTTGCGCGGCAAAGGGCGTTTCAATCGGTATTGAATTTCAGCGTAAGCTGGGTACTGGCTTTTTTGGTGGGGAAGGTTTTATTATGCAAAAGCTGGAGGGTGATGGACTTTCATTTGTACACTCTGGCGGTTATGTTATGGAACGCACACTTCAACCGGGAGAGACGCTTAAGCTGGACACTGGCTGTCTAGTCGCTATGACGTCTTCGGTGGATTACAATATTGAGTTTGTAAAAGGGGTCAAAACCGCGCTGTTCGGCGGTGAAGGCCTGTTCTTCGCAACGTTGCGCGGACCCGGCAAGGTGTGGGTACAATCGCTGCCATTCAGCCGAATGGCCGATCGCATCCTGTCCGCTGCCGGCAACAGCGGTCGGAAAGAAGAAGGAAGCGTGCTTGGTGGGCTTGGTAATTTGCTGGATGGCAGATAAGTCTGCGTGAGCGCATTGCATAGTGTGGAAGTAGAGGATATATGGAATGTGGAGTGAGCGTGGAATTGCTGAGCATATGAGGCAAAGAGCTTATGAGATGTGGAGTGAGCGTGGAAATACTGAGCATATGAGGCAAAGAGCGCGCGAAATGTGGAGTGAGCGTGGAAAGCATATGAAGCAAAGAGCGTACGAAATATGGAGTGAGCGTGGAAATACTGAACATATGAGGCAAAGAGCGCGCGAAATGTGGAGTGAGCGTGGAATTGCTGAACATATGTAGCAAAGAGCGTCCGAAATGTGGAGTGAGCGTGGAAATGCTGAACATATGTAGCAAAGAGCGTACGAAATATGGAGTGAGCGTGGAAATACTGAGCATATGAAGCAAAGAGCGTACGAAATGTGGAGCATACGAGGTTTACAACATTACAAGAGGACGCATCGTTTCAGCGGTGGTGCTATATTGGGATGGTGAAACAAGGGCAGAAATGCCCTTGTTTTGCTGTAAAGGTTTAGTATCGCGCTAAAGAAGGGCGAAAGTACTTTTGATTTGCTCGAATGAGCTAGTGTGACGCGAAAGAAGGGGAAAAGTGCCTTTGATTTGCTCGAATGAGCTAGTGTGACGCGAAAGAAGGGTAAAAGTGCCTTTGATTTACTCGAATTAGCTAGTGGGACGCGAAAGAAGGACAAAAGTACCTTTGATTTACTCGAATTAGCTAGTGTGACGCGAAAGAAGGACAAAAGTACCTTTGATTTGCTTGATACTGCAAATGAACGGTATAAATCCCGTAGAATAGAGCCGATCGAGCGTATACGGTCAGATGAGCGGTATAAATCCCGTAGAATGGAGCCGATGGAGCACATATAGCCAAATGAACGGTATAAATCCCGTAGAATGGAGCCGACGGAGCACCTATAGCCAAATGAACGGTATAAATCCCGTAGAATGGAGCCGACGGAGCACATTAAGCCAAATGAACGGTATAAATCCCGTAGAATGGAGCCGATGGAGCACCTACAGTCAAATGAACGGGATAAATGCCGTAGAATAGAGCCGATCGAGCGTATACGGTCAGATGAGCGGTATAAATCCCGCAGAATAGAGGCGATCGAGCACCTATAGCCAAATGAACGGTATAAATCCCGTAGAATGGAGCCGACGGAGCACATATAGCCAAATGTACGGTATAAGTCCCGTAGAATGGAGCCGACGGAGCACCTATAGCCAAATGAACGGTATAAATCCCGTAGAATGGAGCCGATGGAGCACATATAGCCAGATGTACGGTATAAATCCCGTAGAATGGAGTCGATGGAGCGTATATGGCCAAATGAACGGTATAAATCCCGTAGAATAGAGGCGATCGAGCGTATACGGTCAAATGTACGGTATAAATCCCGTAGAATGGAGCGGATGGAGTAGTTGCGGCCAAAGGAGCGGTATAATCCCATAGAATAGAGCCGATCGAGCGTATACATCTCTATAAGCGCTATATATCCACAGATAAGTTACTTCAACAAGCAATAAGTTACTTATGTTCGATGGGATATCACCGTTCGGCGTTTGCAATATCAACTCTAAATTGTCCTCCACTACCGTTATCGCTGCCACTGCTGCCACCACCACTGCTGCCACTGCTGCCACCACCACTGCTGCCACTGCTGCCACCACCACTGCTGCCACTGCTGCCACCACCACTGCTGCCACTGCTGCCACCACCACTGCTGCCACTGCTGCCACCACCACTGCTGCCACTGCTGCCACCACCACTGCTGCCACTGCTGCCACCACCACTGCTGCCACTGCTGCCACCACCACTGCTGCCACTGCTGCCACCACCACTGCTGCCACTGCTGCCACCACCACTGCTGCCACTGCTGCCACCACCACTGCTGCCACTGCTGCCACCACCACTGCTGCCACTGCTGCCACCACCACTGCTGCCACTGCTGCCACCACCACTGCTGCCACTGCTGCCACCACCACTGCTGCCACTGCTGCCACCACCACTGCTGCCACTGCTGCCACCACCACTGCTGCCACTGCTGCCACCACCACTGCTGCCACTGCTGCCACCACCACTGCTGCCACTGCTGCCACCACCACTGCTACCACCACTGCTACCACCACTGCTACCACCACTACTGTATTCTTAAACCAATTTATAGTTTGTTAAAGCCGTAATGGGCTATGCTCATTTACGGTTTTTTATGTTTTTGTAAGTAATGGTTGGCTGAAGTAGATGACCACTCAGGTAGGATTGGGATAGTTTAATTAATAACTATATAATACCAGTTCATGAGTAGCTGGTTCAGGTATGATGTGTTCAACACTAAATCGTACTTTGGAGGAATGTATATTGGTAATGGACGTGGAATTTGGCAAGGAAATTGAGAATGCTATTAGTTGGGCTAAAGAGCGGCTGGGGTCGCAGGAGTATCCGCTGCGTTGTCTTGCTTTTGTTGAAGATGCATATGAAAGAAGCAATGGGATCGAAATGTGGGAAGGCAGCGATGCACGTGAATCCGCTGAGCTGTACGATGCGCACAAGAACACCGGGGCTCCGCCAGCTGGCGCGTTTGTTTTTTATACTTGCTCAGGTTTGGTGGACGGTGAGCTTAAGGATTGGGGGCATGTAGCTTTGGCCCTTGGGAATGGCGAGGCCATTCATGCCTGGGATAAAGTAAGGATAGATCACTACATGGAAATTTGCCATCTGCAAGCTGCTCCAGGCTGGAGCCAACCAGAACTTATCGGCTGGGCACCTGTAGAGCGAGTTCTTGCCGGGATTCAGAAGAAACAATGGGACTAGTTGATATCCGCAAACCTAACTTATCCAAGAACCTAGAAGGTGCCGTAAATAGGTGCTTCATGGGTTCTTTTTTCTTCCTTCTGATTTGACTAACCCTATGCACGGTGTATATATTATTTGGCAGACCCCCTTATATTGTTAAGGCTGGACCGGAGGTATGATATGTTTAAAATATTTATTATAGAAGATGACCGTGGACTTGTGGCTTTGCTGCAGGATTATTTACATAAGTTTGGATATGAAACGCAGGCGGTGAGTGATTTTGAGCGGGTCCGCACTCAGTTTGAAGCGTTCACGCCACATCTGGTGCTTCTTGATGTTAATTTGCCAAAATACGATGGTTATTACTGGTGCCGCCAGATTCGCGGAATTTCAACCTGCCCTATTCTTTTTATATCTGCCCGCGATGGCAAAATGGACCAAGTAATGGCGCTGGAAAATGGAGCCGACGATTATATCACTAAGCCTTTTGATTACGAAATCGCGATGGCCAAAATCAAAAGTCAGCTGCGGCGCGCCTACGGCACCTATGCCGGAGGGAATAATGAACGCACACTGAACGTTGCGGGAATGACGCTGGATGTAGAGCGGCTAATCCTTACCCGAGGCGAAGCTAAAGTGGACTTAAGCCACACGGAAGCCAAAATACTAGATGAGCTGATGCAAAAGTCCGGAGTCATCGTTACCCGGGACAGGCTGCTCGAAAAAATCTGGGATGATCAAGCCTTCGTGGATGAAAATACATTAAATGTATATGTTACACGTGTACGCAAAAAACTTGCTGCTCTCGCTATCACAGATGGACTACAAACCGTGCGCGGTCAAGGCTACCGTTTGATTCCGAATTGGGGGGATGAGGAATGAAGTTGTTTTTACGGGAACAGTTCCCCCTGATCGTGGTTTATCTAGCCCAGCTAGTCCTGATCACATTAGTGTATCGGCTGGATGGAGGCAGCGGTCTGAATGTAAGTTTATATGCCGCGCTGCTCAGCACTTGTCTACTGATTGGCTACCTCGCTTACCGTTATGTCACCAATCGCACGTTCTACGAACGTTTGGAGACTACGCCCTCCTCTCTCGATGAGGCAGGTGGCCCTGCACAGGATTCTCCGCTAGCCGTAAGCTTGCGAGGTTTACTGGGGTCGCAATTCCGCCTCTACAAAAATGATTTGCACAGCTACCGCCACAAATTAGAAGAACATATTCACTTTATTAATCAATGGGTACATGGCATGAAGACGCCGTTGTCTGTCATTCATCTGATCATTCAGGATAAGGATGGCCCTCCTTTTACGGCAATTGGTGATGAACTGGATCGTCTGAAAAAAGGACTGGATACCGTGCTTTATACGGCCCGTCTGGATACTTTTGAACACGATTTCTATGTGGAACGGCTGAATTTGGAGACAATCGTGCGTGGTGTGACCTCTGAGCAGAAGCGGCTTTTTATTCGAAAAAGAGTTTTTCCAGCTATACAAATAGATGAGCAGATTACCGTAACTACGGATGAAAAATGGCTCACTTTTGTCCTTACGCAGCTGATTACGAACGCTGTACGTTATACGACTGAAGAGGGCAAACATGTTTTTTTCCAAGGGATGGTCACGGAAGATAAGCAGACTGTGCTTGAGATCCGGGATGAAGGAGTGGGCATACCAGCAGGAGATCTGCCGCGCGTGTTCGATGCATATTTTACCGGGGTGAATGGACGAACCTTCCAGGAATCTACGGGGATGGGTTTATATCTCGTGAAGCAGATCTGCGGCAAGCTTGGACATGAGGTGAGTATTCGTTCCGAAGAAGGAAGCGGGACCACCGTGCGGATTGTATTTAGGGAGCAGCATATAACAAACCTTACAAATGTGTAAGGGCATTGTAAGTTTCAGAAATAGCAGCCCATGTGTACACTTTGTATAATGAAGGCAATCCAGTCGAAAGAAGGAGAGGTAACACTTGCCCATTCTAGATGTTCATAATTTATCAAAAATATATGAGGGTAAAGTGTCCACTCAGGCGCTGAATCATATCCGCTTTTCTGTAGAAAAGGGGGAGTTCGTTGGCATAATGGGCCCATCAGGGAGTGGGAAAACAACGCTGCTCAACACGATTGCCACCATCGACCAACCGACCTCCGGTCAGATTCTGATCAACGGGCGAGATCCTAATCTGCTTAGCAGAAAAGAAAAGGCACTTTTTCGCCGTCATGAGCTAGGCTTCGTCTTTCAGCATTTTAATCTACTGGATACGCTCACTGTAGAGGAGAACATCGTATTACCTTTAACGCTTGCAGGTGCCCGTGTCCCAGAGATGGAGAGCAGGCTAAAAGAGGTCACTACCTTGCTTGGCATAGAACATTTGCTGAAGAAGCGCACGTATGAGGTCTCAGGCGGACAAATGCAGCGGGCGGCTATCGCCCGGGCGATGATTCATCGTCCAGCGTTAATTTTGGCGGATGAGCCCACAGGCAATCTGGATTCCAAAGCCTCAGGGGAAGTCATGAATATGTTGACAGAGGTGAATAAGGAAGAAGGAGCTACGGTGCTGATGGTCACGCATGATGCAGTGGCTGCGAGCTTTTGCAACCGGGTCATCTTTATTAAAGACGGACGTTTCTATAGTGAAATGTACAAGGGCAGTAATAGAGGCGCTTTCTTCCAAAGTATTATTGATATGTTGTCTCTGCTTGGGGGAACCAGCCATGACCTTTCGGCAATTCGCTTATAGGAATGTAACACGTAATAAACGCAAATATGCCGCTTATTTTGTCGTCAGTGCTTTTTCGGTGATGATCTTTTTCGTGTGCGCTTTGTTTATTTACCATCCGGATATTTCAAAGAGCTTAATTTATAGTACGGCGGCTCATACGATGATGGTGGCAGAGGCAATTATTTATGTCTTTTGTTCTTTGTTCGTGCTCGTATCCGTTGGATCCTTCCTGCAGTCGCGGAAGATGGAGTTCGGAATTTTATTGATGCATGGAATGACGAAGAGACAGCTAAACACCATGGTTTTTCTGGAAAATATGATGATCGGCACCTCTGCCATCCTGACGGGTACCCTTCTCGGGTTACTTCTGGGCAAATTATTCCTGATGATCGGATCCACTTTTTTGGGAATTCCCCTGTTAACCTTTCATCTCCCATGGCAGGCACTTGTGCTTACGATCTGCAGCTTCGTGTTATTGTTTTTTCTGATATCGCTTTGCACCTTTGTTTTTATCGGCAATGAGTCACTGATGCGTCTGTTTCAGGGAGAACGTAAGGCAGAAGAAGAACCCAAAGTATCGTTTATATTGTCATTTATCTCTGCTGTACTGCTGATCAGTGGTTATTATATGGCGGCTACTGCAAAAGCTGCTTCCGTAGAGAAAGTCATGTTTCCGGTCGTTGCGATTACGGTTATCGGGACGTATCTCTTTTATACCCAGCTAAGTATTTGTGTGGTTAAGCTGCTTAAGGACATTCGGCGCTTGTATTGGCATCGTACGAATATCATCACTTTATCGGGCTTGTCCTACCGCTGGAAAGAGAATGGCCGAATGTTTTTTATGGTGACGATTGTATCCGCAGTCTCCTTCACTTCAGTAGGGGTATTTGCATCGATACATACACTTTCCAGAGAGCTGAAATTGGATTATCCTGCAGCAGTGGGTTATGTAGCTAAAGGAAATCAGGCGGATGAACCCTTTGATCAGCATCTGAACGAAATTAAGGAAGAGCTCAAGACGCACGGACTCCCTTATGAAGCGCTTAGTATCCCGATTAAATATGCTGAGGTCGAAGCTCAGACTGGACCCGATCGCACTTTACGCCTTCCCTTGATTGCTTTTAGTGATTATAATCTCGCCCTGCAGCGTGCAGGTTTCACAACGGCTGAGCGTGCTCTGGTGGGCAACGAAGGTCTGGTGATGATTGGTTCACAGCGGGATCGCAGTTTAACAGAAGGCAGAGTAAAAGCGGTCTATTCCTTGCAGCAAGGACTTGCCATTAAAGAAATAGGTTATACCGCGCAAGTCCCCATTGCTGAATATTTATTGCCGGAGCTGGATGGTAGAGATGGCGGGGATTTTAGTGGTGTCGTGATCAGTGATGAGCTCTACAGCGCTATTGATCCCGTGCAGACGGATCTTTATACAGGTTTTTATGTAGAGGATTTTCCACAGACGGTAGGTATCGCAGATGATCTTGCCCATAAAGGCAAACAGTCCTATGAAAGTGATTCTCCGTATGCGATTGTGATCAGCGGCACGCTGTTTGAGCTTCAGAAAACATTGTATAACACAATGCTTTTTGCTTCATTGCTGGTGGGTACTGTCTTTTTTATCGCGGCAGGCAGCTTTCTTTACTTCCGGTTATATACCGATCTTGATCATGATCGCAATCAATATTCCACTTTGTCCAAGATGGGGCTTACGGATAAAGAACTCAATCGAATAGTCACAATTCAGCTCGCTCTATTGTTTTTTGTGCCGGTCGGAATAGCTATTTTACACAGTGTGTTTGCCTTTATTGCGCTTCAACGGTTGTTCTACTTATCTATCGCAACGGAGACAGGCGCGGTGTTACTCGGATATTTGGCTGTTCAAGGACTATACTTCTTTTTTATTCGCAGCCGCTATTTACGCAACCTGAAGAAGAACTTGATATGAGAAATGGGGGTAACAAGAATGCAAGCATGGATTACAGACTTTATGGAGCAGTTTGGTTACTTCGGTATTTTTCTGATGCTGGCCTTTGAAAATATATTTCCACCAATTCCTTCAGAAGTGATCCTGCCCTTTGGAGGGTTTATGACCACTACGACGAGCTTAACTATACCTGGTGTAATCATTGCTGCCACGGCTGGATCACTACTGGGTGCAGTAATTCTCTATTATATTGGCCGATTATTGGATGTGAGCCGGTTAGAGAAACTGGTTGAACGCTGGGGGGGCCTAATTCGCGTCACTAAAAAAGATATCCACAAGGCTGACGCCTGGTTTGATAAATATGGCTATTGGACTGTATTGTTTTGTCGGATGGTTCCGCTGGTCCGCAGTCTGATTTCGATTCCGGCGGGAATGTCAGGTATGAAATTTGGAGTATTTATGATCTTCACAACGATTGGCACATTGGGATGGAATTTGCTGCTTGTGCTTATTGGCGCGGCTTTGGGCGAATCCTGGGAGGACATTGCCATGTACATGGATGTCTACTCCAATGTGGTCTATGTACTAATTGCTGGCGGATTAGTTATTCTTGGGTTTCTGTACTTCCGCAAACGCAGCCGGAGAATGAACATTGAGGGCTAAGCGGGTGGAGGACTGATAATAGAAATGACTATTAAAAAGGAGGGAAACACATGGAGCTATTAACGATTATTAAAGCCATTATTTTGGGGCTTGTTGAAGGTTTAACCGAATTTGCTCCAGTATCCTCCACGGGTCATATGATTATTGTTGATGATATGTGGCTGAAATCACAGGAGTTATTTGGACAATATACGGCAAATACCTTCAAAATAGTTATTCAACTGGGTTCTATATTAGCGGTTGTTGTGATTTTTAGAAATCGATTCATTGATCTGTTGGGCTTAAGGCGTTTCAGCCGTAAGCAGTTGGACCCTGTAACAGAGAAGCTACCGCAGTTAGAGCAGGGCGGGCACCTCAAGCTGACACAGGTTCTGGTAGGGTTAGTGCCTGCAGGTGTGTTAGGTGTTCTGTTTAATGATTATATTGATGAGCATTTATTCTCTACCTCAACGGTGTTAATTGGTCTAGTGATCGGGGCTATATTAATGATTATTGCGGATCTGTTTGGGCCGAAGAAGATCAGAACTGAGAGTGTAGATCAGATTACATACAAACAGGCACTTGGTGTAGGTCTTGTACAGTGTTTTTCGTTATGGCCTGGATTTTCACGCTCGGGCTCGACGATTTCTGGTGGCGTAATCCTCGGGATGAGCCATCGTGCCGCTGCTGATTTTACGTTTATTATGGCAGTACCCATCATGGCAGGTGCCAGTCTGTTGTCACTGATGAAGAACTGGCAATATTTCACCATGGACGCGCTGCCGTTTTTTATTGCAGGCTTTATTAGTGCCTTCCTATTTGCGCTGTTATCGATGCGTTTCTTCTTAAAACTGATCAATCGTATCAAGCTCTTACCGTTTGCTATATACCGTATAATTCTTGCTGCTGTAGTATATTTCGTATTTTTCTAAGTCCGTTATAAGGAATCGATATAACAGAAGCCCCAGTAATCTATTGCAGATTGCTGGGGCTTTCACGTATGATGACATCAGATTAAGACACTCAAATGATGAATGATATCGGAGACAGGTGCTGACCGGAAAATAGTAATTCGGTAGGCTTAATAGGGAAATTCGGTTCGAAGCCGATGCGGTCCCGCCACTGTAACGGAAGAATCTCGAGCAACAGAGGTCACTGGCAATTTACTACTGCTGGGAAGACTGCTCAAGATGTTGACGCCGCTAGCCAGGAGACCTGCCTGTTTCAACAGCACTGCTTCACCTACGGAAGATAGGGAGGTGTTAGACGTTAACCATGGGTATATCATGGGCGTCTTTCCCTTTGACTTTTTTAGGGAAGGGCGCTCTTTTTTATAGGAAAGCAAGTAGTTTTGGAGTTTGAAATAAGAGATTGAAGAGGGAGTGTATCGAAATGACGAATAAGGTAAAAGTAAGCAATCTTGGATATCCGAGAATCGGAAAGAACCGCGAATGGAAAAAGGCACTGGAGGCATTCTGGCAGGGGAAAATAAATGAGGAGCAATTCCGCTCCGAAATGGCAGCAATCCAGCTGCAGCATTTGAAGACCCAGCAAGAAGCAGGAATTGAGCTTATTCCGGTAAATGATTTTACATTTTATGATCATGTGTTGGATGCGGCTGTTATGTTTGGAATCGTACCTCCACGGTATGCGTATGATGGCGGCGACATCGGGCTTGATCTTTATTTTGCAATGGCCCGTGGTAATGCTGAGGCTACTGCCTGCGAGATGACCAAATGGTTCAATACGAACTATCACTATATCGTTCCAGAGATCGGCACACAAACACCACGCCTGACTGAAAACAAACCTCTAGCGGCTTATCGTTTTGCTAAATCGCAGGCAGGGATTGAAGGTAAACCGGTACTTTTAGGTCTGTATACCTTCCTTAAGCTGTCCAAAGGTTACGCAGCGGCAGATATCGCCAAGATTGCTGCACGTTTTGTTCCAGTCTATGTTCAACTGCTACAGGAACTGAAGCAAGAAGGGGTAAGCTGGGTACAAATCGATGAGCCAGCGATTGTTACAGGCATAAGTAAAGAAGAATTAACACTGCTTAACTCGATATACACAGACATTGCCGCCTCCGTGCCGGGCTTGAATATTATTTTACAGACGTATTTTGAAGCTGCTGAGCCGCTGGAGGCACTGCTAGAGTTGCCTGTTCAAGGCTTGGGTCTTGACTTTGTGCACGATGGTGGAGCGAATCTGGCTTCCATCGAACGTCTTGGCTGGCCGAAGGACAAATGGCTGGGTGCTGGAATTATTGATGGACGGAACATTTGGCGTTCCGATTTAGACGCCAAGCTGCAACTGGTAGAAAAGCTCAGCGTTCATGTGCCGCTTGATCGTCTTATTCTTCAGCCTTCTTGCAGTCTGTTGCATGTCCCAGTCACCGTTCAAGGTGAAGTGAAGCTGAAGGCGACAGTTAAGAATGCGTTAGCCTTTGCCGATGAGAAGCTTAAAGAGCTTAGTCTGCTCGGAGCAGCCGTCGCAGATAAAGGAGAAGCTTCTCAAGCAGCGCTGGCCGCTAGTCGTGAAGCTATTGCAGCGTTCCGCGCACTACCTGAGCGTGGCCGTAAGGATGTGGCGGAGCAAGTGCTTGCACTTGCAGCTCTACCAGACCAACGCAGTCTGCCTTTTGCTGAGCGCTTAAAGGTGCAGCAAGAGAAATGGCAGCTTCCACTTCTGCCAACCACTACAATTGGTAGCTTTCCGCAGACAGTCGAAGTGCGCCAGGCGAGATTGAAATGGCGTAAAGGGGTCTGGAATCAGGAGCGTTATGATGGATTTGTTCGTGAGCAGATCGCGGATGCAATTACCTTCCAAGAAAAGCTAGGTCTGGATGTTCTGGTCCACGGCGAGTTCGAGCGTACAGATATGGTGGAGTTTTTCGGAGAAAAGCTGGATGGATACTTGTTTACTAGTAATGGCTGGGTTCAATCCTACGGTTCCCGTTGCGTTAAGCCGCCGGTGATCTACGCGGATATTGCATTTATACAGCCTATGACTGTTAAAGAAAGCGTCTATGCACAATCGTTGACGAAGCTTCCGGTTAAAGGAATGTTGACGGGCCCTGTTACTATCCTCAATTGGTCATTTGTACGTGATGATCTCAGCCGGGAAGAGGTAGCCAATCAAATTGCTCTTGCCCTTCGCCATGAAGTAAAAGCGTTGGAAGATGCAGGCATCGAAATGATTCAAGTGGATGAGCCGGCTATTCGTGAAGGACTTCCGCTAAAGGCAGAAGACCGTGAGCATTACCTGAACTGGGCAGTGAAGTCGTTCCGTGTTGCCACGAACCATGTGAAGGCTACGACACAAATTCATACGCATATGTGCTACAGCGAATTTAATGACATGATCGATTCAATATCGGCTATGGATGCTGATGTAATCTCCATTGAGACTTCACGTAGCCATGGTGAGCTGATTATCAGCTTTGAGGAGCAAGCCTATGATAAAGGAATCGGTCTTGGAGTGTACGACATCCATAGCCCGCGGGTTCCAGCTGTCGAAGAAATGACTGCGAATATCGATCGTGCGCTGCGGGTGCTTGACCCTGAACAGTTCTGGATTAATCCGGATTGCGGTCTGAAAACGCGTGGCTGGCAGGAGACAGAGGATGCACTACGTAACATGGTAAGAGCTGCTGCTATTGCGAGGGAAAAGACAGGGGTTATTGCTTCTAAATAGACTTAAATAAATTAGAGCCAGGGTAATTTACCCTGGCTTTTTAGTTCAATTATTTTTTTGTAATCAGCTACTTGATAATAATTCTCAATCTTGTTAGAATGAAAAAGAAAAAGAAGGAACCGTGGAGGGTCCCTTTAGGCATTTACTTATTTACTTTCGAAAGTTTTGCAATCTGTTTCTTCTGCGCGTTTTGGTTCTTGGGAGCTGTGGAAAGCTACGAAGATCGATTCAGCGCTGCATTTGTTCTCTTCTGCCCAGTGGGTGCAGGAGTTAACTTCACAAACTACGTCTTTTGCCATGAGGGTTCACCTCCCCTTTTAGTAATTGACAGTATCATTCAAAGAACGGCTCTGTTCAGCAAGGTGGAGCTTGTCTCAGCAAAGCCGTGTCACGCCCTCATTCATTATGAATAGAGGGTATTTGGATTTTTTTACTAGGTTAGACGTGGTAATTGTACCAAATAATGAGTTTGTAAGCAAATGAGTTCTTTAACTTTCAGGACCCCTCCCACATAAAAAATATGTCCAATAAGAGCCGCAGAAATGCGGCTTTTTGTGTATTTCAACATGAAAAACCAAAAGAAATTTACCGAAATTCCATATTCCAGTGCAACCTTCCAAGTTTTGGGGCGTCAAAGAAATGAGAGACGGAAGAGATCTGTATAGAACATGACATTCCGTAACGTTACAATGCTAGGGATTACCACTACATTTTTGGAGGAATGAGAATGCGCAAATGGGGTCTGCATTACTTATGTTTATTAATTCTTGCGGTGGTATTGGCAGGTTGTGGCTCGGGTGATAACAATTCGGCAGCTGACAAATTAGCTAGTGACGGCGGAAATACGAGTAATTCTGCTGCAGCAACCACTGAGCAATCTTCAAAAGCTACATTAGCGGATAAGAATACCTCAGCAGAGGCTGAGACAGCAGCGGGAGGCAACGAAGCCCCAGTTGAAAAAGGTTTGACATCAGAGAACACGGATCAAGCAAACGCGGGATTCACGGGCAGTGATGTCGTGGAAGGATTGAACAAGAAGCTTATCTATCATGCCAATCTGACTATGGAAGTAGAAGACTACGGTAAAGCTCAGACTGAAATTCGAAACATGGTAACGATGGCTAAAGGATATATTATAGAGTTTAACGAGAACATGTCGCAATATGAGCAAGGGGGGACGTTTATCCTTAAGGTGCCAGCCTCCGGATTCTCTCCTTTTCTGAATAATTTGGAAAAAGTAAAACACGAATCGCTACAGCGCAGCATTCAAGGTCAGGATGTCTCGGAGGAGTATGTTGATCTAGAGTCGCGTCTGAAGGCAAAGCAGTTAATGGAAGCTCAATATACTGAGTTTATGAAAAAAGCAACGAAATCAAGTGATCTGGTTGCCTTTGCAAACGAGCTTGGTTCGATTCAAGAAACGATTGAGCAGATCAAAGGCAGAATGCGATATATAGATCAGAACGTATCCTTTTCAACGGTAGAGCTTAGAGTGTACCAGACGGATGAGAGCTTAGCTGTGAAGGAAAAGGCAGAGCAAGGTCCATTGCTGGAACGCGCATCAGATGCTTTAAAAGGAAGCCTGAACGCACTATCTGTTATGTTTCAGTGGATTTTTGTAATTCTTGCAGGCGCATTGCCGATTCTAATCGGTGCGGGCATTATTTTAGCCATCGTTTGGTTTGCCCGCAAAAATATCCGCGTACGACGGGAGCAGCAGACCCAGCGGATACGGCAGGAAAATCGGGAGCTGAACAAGGAGGTACTCCCTGCACCAGCAGAGCCAAAGGTGACAACCTCAATAAAGGATAAGAAAGCGAACGAGGACGAGAATAAAGAATAAGCTCCTATGAATTAAAAAGCCTCCAATTCATGGTATACCGTGAATTGGAGGCTTTTCTATAAGATAGTACAGTTTCGCACGTTATCGAAGATTAGGCAGGCTGGAAGAGTACACGATACTCGCCATAGCCCTCTTTCTCCAGATCCTCTTTCGGTATAAATCGCAGTGCCGCTGAATTAATGCAGTAGCGCAGGCCGTTTTCCCCTGGACCATCGTCGAAGACATGACCTAGATGGGAATCTGCTACTTTGCTGCGCACTTCTGTGCGAACCATCAAATGGCTGAGGTCCGTCTTTTCCTTCACGGCGTAATCGCGGATTGGACGTGTAAAGCTGGGCCAGCCACAACCGGAATCGTATTTATCCTGCGAACTGAATAATGCTTCACCAGATACGATATCTACATAAATGCCTTCTCCGTGGTGATCCCAAAAATCATTTCGGAAAGGTGACTCTGTAGCGCTATTCTGAGTGACTTCATATTGAAGTGGCGTCAGACGTTCTTTCAAGCTTAGTTTATCTTCTTTATGTGTCCAGTGGGTTTCGATAAAATCCTCTCGGCCGGAACCCTTACGGTAACGTTTGTAGTGGCCCGGGTTCTTACGATGGTAGCCCTGATGATATTCTTCGGCAGGATAGAAGGTTGCTGCCGGGAGGATCGGGGTAACAATCGGGCTAGCGAATCGTCCGCTTTCTTGCAAAGCTGCCTTGGAAGCCTCTGCTTGTTGCTTTTGCTCTTCAGAATGGGTGAAGATAGCCGTTCCGTAAGAGGTGCCGCGATCATGGAATTGTCCACCCGCATCGGTTGGGTCAATTTGCTGCCAGAATAATTCAAGCAGCTTGCTATAAGGGAAAATTTCTGGGTTGAACGTAATTTGTACCGCTTCAACATGTCCTGTGGTTTCGGAGCATACCTCTTCATAGGTAGGATTCACTGTATGCCCGCCAGTATAGCCGGAGACGACACTAATAATGCCTGGCAATTCCTCGAACGGCGAGACCATGCACCAGAAGCATCCACCTGCAAAGGTTGCTTTTTCCGCCTTGGAATTTATATGGTTAGTCTGATGTTCACTCATTAATATCCCTCCATTCATGTAATGCAATTAAATAGATCACAATCTAATTATAAAGCAAATAACCACAGCCTGCCAGCTTCCGCCAAATAAGCTCTCTGTTACCTAGTGTTTTTTTACTTCCTGTGAACTGTAACGAAAGCTTAGTCCGGCTATAATAAGCACAATGGCATAAACAACGATGGCTATAATCGCATTTCCAGGGTTCTGGAACAGTTGATCCCCAAGGAAGGCATACAAGGCGATGCCTGGGATTTTTCCAATAGCTGAGGCAGCTAGATAACTCCAGAAGGGCAGCCCGGCTGCTCCGGCATAGATGTTAACTGCGGTCTGCGGGATAATCGGCAAGAGACGTGCTAAGACAATAGAAGCAAAGGGCCGCCGTTCTATGCCTTTTGTGAATTTTTCAAGTAGGGGAATAGAAGTCAGATAAGCTCTCGCTTGATCTTGAAATAAGAACTTCACTACGCCGAAAAGGAATGCGGCAGCAAGGGTTGTAGCTACCCAGCAAATTAAAGCACCAGCCAAACTTCCGTATGCATAACCAAAAAATCCGATGACCGCTTTGTACGGTACAACTGGAAAGAGAGCCAGTAAAGTTGCGATCCCTATAGAGCCAAAAACATTATGATCCTCTTTCATCCAGCTAAGGATGTCATATCTGTAGATAAACGCAAGGATTGTGCCCGAAACATAAAGAATAATCGAGAACCATTTTCTCATAGCTAATATACCCTTTCTTCCACTCATTCATCTCATCATACGGGATAAAAAGTAAATATTGAAGTGAAGATCATTGTCGGCGAACGCCAAGCAGGTATAATAGCATTTATAGAGAACAAAGAGAGAGATAAATTCTTGAATTATAAAGAGGGGAGTTAGATCAGTGATCGTTTCTGTACGCAAAAGAGTCGCCATCATCGGGATTGGCAATATCGCCCGCAAAGTATATTTGCCACTGCTCTCTCAGCATGGACAAGTTGAGGTAGTGGGGGTTCTCAGTCACTCATCCACAACAGTAGAGCAAGCTGTTAATGCCTATCGCTTTCCTAAAGGTACGACAAATTTAGACGAGCTGTTGTCTTGGGATCTGGATGCAGTATTTGTGCATAGCCCAACGACGACCCATTATGATATAGTAACAAAATGTCTCGAACAGGGGATTTCGGTGTATGTAGATAAGCCGCTGTCCTATGATCTGGAAGAATCCAGAAGGATGGCAGAGCTGGCAGAAAATAAAGGGCTGCTGCTAGGAGTGGGCTTTAATCGGCGTTTTGCCCCAATGTATGTCACCGCCAAGAGTTGGCTCGAGGAAGCTGGAGGCATTAGCCATTGCCACGCGATTAAACATCGCACGAAGCTGCAATTAGGCAGCAGCCGTGAGACTGTACATGACGACTTGATTCATATGCTTGATCTGCTGTTATGGTTATGTGGAGATCAGTATGAGCTGCTTCGCAGTAATCTTCAATCCAATGGAGAGGGGCGACTTGTCCAGGCATCTGGAATGCTGGGTTGGGAGCAAGGCTCAGTGGGGATGTATAGCATGGTTCGTGAGGCTGGTGTTGATTTGGAGAAGCTGGAGCTGCACGGTAATGGCCGTTCGGTGGAAGTGGCAGATCTGGACCAAGCCATCCTATATGAAAAAAATGCTTTGCCATGGACCCAGAGCTTTGGAAGCTGGGATACGGTGCTGGATAGAAGAGGTTTCGGTGGAGTGGTAGATCATTTTCTGAACAATATAAATACACCAGAGTTATGCAGTATTGCTGCTTCAGCAGTTCTGCCTAGTCATAGATTGGCAGCTCAGCTTGCTGAATGAGGTCTCTAAGAAAGGAGTAAAATATGGAAGACAACCGTAAATTAGTGGAGGAACAAATCATCGAAAGCTATAAGCGGGAGGAAGAGATGATGATCCTTGTATTCGCCCAGTGGTGCGTGAATCAAGGACTCGACCCGCACAGTTTATATTTGCAGGCTTATCCACAGCAAGAAGGGAATGAAGCCTTGCGAAAAGCGCTTGCCCTAACGGTTTCTGCGGAGGAAGCAGGGGATATTTCCGATGACACAGTTCTCGGCGTACTCTCCTTATTCGGAAATGATGACTTGGCGCAAATCGTGACAGAAGCGATTGCTCAAAGGGAATCTAAAGCACATACAGGGGATTGACAACGAGGATATAATGATAATGTCAGATGAACTTTTTTTAGTAAACGATGTTCATCAGGGATGAAATGTGTTAATATTATATATACTAACTAATAGTAAGTTTCGCTAGTGAGAGGTGAGAACAATGGAAGAACATCAAATTTCGATGTGTCCCAGATTTGAGACAGCCTTCTCTTTCTTAGGCAAACGTTGGAATGGACTTATTATTCAGACATTGATGAGTGGACCGAAGCGGTTTAAAGATATTTCCGGCCTCATTCCTTCAATGAGCGATAAGATGCTGTCCGAGCGGATGAAGGATTTGGAAGGTGAGGGTATTCTGGTTAGACATGTATACCCGGAAACACCTGTACGTATTGAATATGAACTAACAGACAAAGGCCGTGCGCTGGAGCCTGTTATGCAGCAGATTCAGTCTTGGGCTGAGAGCTGGGTAGAGTAGAAATCAAAGTCGTGTTGTGGCCCTTTTTCCTGAAGAACGGAGGAGGGCTTTTCAATTTTTAAATAAAAACCTTGCACAGATCGAAAAAATCTGTAATATAATAGAAAAAACGTTGTATGTTCCTTGCATGGAAACGCTTGCAATATTGGTTTTTGCTCAAATCTACTCAGCTGGAGTACAGGCATAGCAAAACTATTAGGAGGCGAGGGAGATGAAGACCACCCTGTTTTCCCGGGAAATAACGTATGGAAAAAAGGATGTTGCTGAGCTGGAGAACGCTTCGATCAAAGTACAGCTCATCTATGACAAGACGTTGTTCATGCTGCATAGCCATCTTCCAGATTCCTTATGGGATGCGTGGATTGGTGTGCCTTACAGCATTATCTCTTCACTCTACAAAGGCAACAATGATAGCGGAACTATTTTTCAAAAATGGATTCAAAGTCCTTCTGGCTGGAAATGTATCGGTTGTGAACGGCATTGCCTGGAGTCGACGGAACCTCTTCAAGAAGTGAATATGGCAGGTAATCAACGACAATATAAGTTTCATAATGGCATTCGCCAGAGCATGGTGCTACAAGCCTTAATTTGGTCCATGTACGAGAATACCGTATTATTCAAACCCTTTTTAGGGGATGAGCCCTTTTTTGATGAAGATGATTTGCATACGATATCCTCTTATTTCGTGCCAACCTACCTTAATGATCTACGTCTTCTGGAGCAGTCTAAGCCTTGTAAAGAGTACAAAGATCAGAATATACAGATCTATCAGGAATGGATAGCCGCCCCTGACCTTGTTCTCAAATGGAATGGTGGCCTGACAGAGGGAAGATGGATGACTGGTGTTTATATGGATCACTCCCGCTTTGCTGGCTTAGGACCTTATTTGAAGGACGCAAAGGGGAAGCGAACGTATATGCAGGCTTATGTTCAATAAAAGATACAGATTTGGTGTGACCGAATAGATAAATGTAAGACAAATAACATTACTGATGCCCGTGTGGTAAACAAAAGACAGGTCGATTGTGGGGATTTATCTCCATGATTGACCTTTTTCGTTCAACAAAGAGATACAATTTTCGTGAGTACAATCACAAGTCAAAACTCCTTTCAGGGTTAAGGTGAACAGGTAGAAAAGATTTTTTCAGAACCTGATCACATATCCCGAGGAGGAACTATTATGGAAACTAAACAACCTAATGATAGAATTTCAGATTTACAGCATAAGCAATCGGTGCAACCTGGATTTACTCCAGATGCCCTTGTAAAAGATATTGTGCTGCAATTCCCAAAAGCTGCGGATTATTTCAAGTCTAAACGGATTGATTTCTGCTGTGGAGGCGCCAAACCTCTTGCTGAAGCAGCTGTAGAGCGTGGACTAGATCAAGAGATGATCATTAGTGATCTCAACAAGCTGTTCGAGGAATATCCGGTACCACAAGAAGAACTCGCATGGAACACAGCACCTTCTGCAGAGTTAATCGACCATATTGTGAGTAAACATCACCATTACCTGCGGGAAGAACTGCCCCTGATTAGCCAAAATGTAACTAAGGTATACCGGGTTCATGGCGGAGATTCACCTCATTTAGAAGAGTTATATAGTTTGTTTAATGCACTCAAGGAAGATCTGCTACAGCATACAGCTAAAGAAGAGGAAGATGAGTTTCCGAAATTATTAGCGTATGATGCCAATCCAAGTGAAGAAGGGCTGACCACACTTCGCGAGGCATTATTTGAACTTGAGAGTGAACATGACACAGCAGGCGATATATTGAGACAAATACGCAAAATAACAGATGATTTCACCCCACCGGCTCATGCTTGTACAACCTATCGTTTGACTTATGCCCGGCTAGAGGAGCTGGAGAGCATGACTTTTGAACATGTTCATCTGGAGAATAATATATTGTTCCCTAGATTCCAGTAGAAAAAATGAGTTTTCAAAGAGTGAACTGTGACCCGTAAGATGGAAACTTTGAAAAAAGTGACCCTCTTACGGGTCATTTTGTGTTTTAATCGAAATATCGAAATAACGGAGGAAGCCTTCATGAATAACAAAACAAGAGGAAGCTCAAGGATATTCAACGAAAATGAGATCAAACAACTAGAGAACAATCCAAATGTAGAGAACGTGACGGAAAAGAGTATTACCTATTCACCAACGTTTAAGTTGGCTGCGGTTAAGGCCTATAAGGAAGGCCAAGCCCCAATGGAGATCTTCCTTAGCGCAGGATTTAACCTAGATATTATCGGTCGCAAGAAGCCTAAGCATTGCCTAACCCGTTGGCGTAATACATATAATGCTCTGGGAGAGGCTGGACTACTAGAGGAACAACGAGGAAAAGGATCCCCGGGCAGACGACCGACAGGGGAACTTTCTACCGAGGAAAAGTTAAAACGTGCAGAAGCACGAATCAAGCTTCTGGAGATGGAGAACGACTTCTTAAAAAAGCTGGAGGCGCTCGAAAAGCAGAAGATGCAGAGGAAACGTTGACCCCCTCCGAGCGCTACGAAATTATTAACCAAACGATACGTAAGCACGGTCTGCAGCGAATGACGCGTTATTTGTGTAAGCTAGCTTGTGTGAGCTTAAGCGGATATTACCGTTGGCAAGTCGCTGAGGAAGCAAGACAGTTGCGAGAGAAGGCAGACGAACGAGACGCTTTCCTTATCAAGAAACACTATGACGCTTTGAATGGTAAAGCTGGAGCATTGGTCGTGAAGATGTGGCTGGAACGGGAGAATGGTATCATCATGAATCATAAAAAGATTCGAAGATTAATGCGAAAATATAAGCTTGTTGCTACGATCCGGCAAGCAAATCCCTATCGCAAGATGGCAAAAGCCACACAAGAGCACCAAACATGTCCCAACCTACTCAAGCGCCAGTTTGACCAAGGAGAGCCTGAGAAAGTGCTGCTGACGGATATTACCTATATGCATTATGGTAATGGACAATGTGCTTATTTATCCGTGGTGAAAGACGGGGCTACGAGACAAATTTTAGCTCACTACCTCTCTTCTTCATTGGCTATGCCAATTGTAGAACGAACACTGGAGAAACTACTTGAACGACTGGATGGCAATATTCATCCAGAAGCCCTTTTGCATTCGGATCAAGGAATGCACTATACTCACCCTAGATTCCGCCTTCTCGTACGCGAAGCTGGGTTTACACAGTCCATGTCACGGAAAGGGAACTGCTGGGATAACGCCGCCATGGAGAGCTTTTTTGGCCATCTGAAGGATGATTTGGAGTACAAGACATGTATGACTCTCTTGGAATTACGAACAAAGGTTGATGACTATATCGCCTACTATAACTCCGAGCGATATCAATGGACATTAAAAAAGATGACTCCCGATGAATTCAGGAGTCACCTATTAATTGCTTCTTAAAGGTCTTCTTTTTTCAACTTTCCACAAATACGGTCACAGTTCAGAGTCCCTTAGGGGACTTTTTTTATATTTGAGAACAAAGCTTATTTACGTTATTCTTAAATAGACAGTATGCATAACTTACTACAAGCCTGAGACGCTGTGTGGTCATTAGGCGGGACAAGGCGGTGTCACTATGCCCACGAAATATATGTGGAGGTTGTTACTAGGATTAGTCATCGTATTCATAATAGGTGGATGTTCGACTCTTGCTGACGTTAATAATGAAGGGAATAATGGCTTAGCAGGATCAGACGGGCCTACGCTTTCGCTTATCGTTGCGGGAAATGACTTGCTGACCAACCCTTTGGACAAGCAGCTTAGCGAGAGCTACAGAAAAGGGATAACGATCTTTGACCTACTGAAAGGTAGTGGGAAGGCCACCTTTTCTGAGGATAACACAAGCATTCTAACGGTAAATAATATTTCACTCAGTCAAGGAATGAATTGGGAGCTGCAAATGGATGGGGAGACCATTGGATCTGAGGATTGGGGTCGAACCGTCGGGCATGAATCAAAATTAGTAATTACGGCGATGTCTAAGGAACAAGAGGAACCCCTTCAAATTGTGTTGTTGACCGTGAATGGCGGAAGTGAGCAAGTGAATTTGAATCATTCATATGTTATGGGATTTACTGAAGATTTAACAGTGAGAGGTTTGTTGAAGAACAGCAGTGTGGTGCAGTTGACCGAAGACAACAAAAAGGTGTTATCCATTGGTGATTATACTCCTCTTAGCAATGAAGTTTGGAAGATGAAGGTGAATGGGAAGCAGCTGCTTGAGAATGGAATGGACATGAAGCTTAGAGTGCAGGATGAATTGGAGATTTTATTGGCTATACGTTAAAAAAAGTACATAAATGCCAGATCTACGGTTATTCAGAACCTGTGATCTGGCTTTTTTTATTAGAATTTAGAACCTAACAAAGTTGTCTTATTTTTTATGTGAAAATATTCACATTTAATGTGACTGTAATCACAATCTCTCTTAAATTTTGAAATGTATAATTTCATTATGTAGAAGATAAGTTGAAGCAAAGTTCAACAAGAACGGATAAGACTGAGGAGGCACCTAACTATGGCAGCGAAGAGAGAAAAATTAGTATTAGTCGGCAACGGTATGGCAGGCATAGGTACGCTAGAGCAAATATTGAAGCTAGGTGGAGCTTATGACATTACGGTCTTTGGAAGCGAACCTCACCCCAATTATAATCGGATCATGTTGTCCTATGTTCTCGAAGGCAGCAAAACCATCAACGATATCATCCTAAACGACTGGAACTGGTATGAAGATAACAACATTACCTTGCATACAGGAACAACAGTTACGCGAATTGACGAGCATTCCAAGCAAGTAATTGCGGATAACGGTATGGCTGTTTCTTACGATAAAGTGATTATTGCAACGGGTTCGAATTCATTTATTTTACCTGTACCTGGTTGTGATAAGGAAGGCGTAGTGGGTTTCCGGGATATTGCAGATTGTGATGCGATGCTAGCTGCGGCTAAACAATACAACAAAGCGGCGGTAATCGGCGGAGGCTTACTTGGATTGGAAGCGGCAAAGGGTCTTGTGAACCTTGGCATGGACGTTACTGTAGTGCATCTGATGGAAGATCTAATGGAGCGCCAGCTTGATCGTAATGCCTCCTCTATGTTGCAAGCTGAGCTAGAGCGTCAAGGCGTGAAATTTGCCATGGGCAAACAAACAGTAGAATTGACAGGGGAACAGAGAGTAAGTGGTTTACAATTTAGTGATGGCACTACACTTGCAGCTGATTTTGTAGTTATGGCTGTAGGCATCAAACCGAATATAACTGTGGCAAAAGAAAGCGGAATTGCTGTTAATCGTGGAATTGTAGTGGACGATTATTTGCAGACCTCTATGCAGAATGTATATTCCATTGGCGAATGTGCCGAACATCGCGGAGTTTGTTACGGATTAGTAGCGCCGCTCTTCGAGCAGGGTATGGTTCTAGCTAAACATCTCTGCGGAAGCGATACAAATCCATATGAAGGTTCTGTTGTCTCCACCAAATTAAAAATTTCCGGTGTGGATGTATTTTCTGCAGGTGAGTTTATGGATTCCCCTGAGCACACTGTAATCTCAAGCAAAGATGAATGGAAGCGAACCTATAAGAAAATTCTGCTCAAAGACAATGTCATTGTTGGTGCAGTCCTGTTCGGGGATGTGACGGAATCGGCTAACCTGCAAAAGTTAGTAAAACAAGGTGCTGTAATGACTGATGAGATTTATACAGAGGTCATGGGTACGGGCTGCTGCGGAAGCGGAGCCAAAAAGAGCACATCTGTAGAAGCTATGGCGGACGAAGAAATCGTTTGTGGCTGTAATGGGGTTACGAAAAAAGCGATTGTGGATGCGGTCATAGAAAATGGTTTTACTACTGTGGACGAGATCAAAGCATGTACAGGAGCGACGCGTTCTTGCGGAGGTTGTAAACCGGTTGTAGAACAAATTTTACAATTTGTCCTGGGTGATAGTTTTGAGCAGTCTGCCAAGCAAGGTATCTGTAGCTGTACAACGCTTAGCCGGGATGAGATTGTTGCTGAGATTACAGCTAAAGGTCTTAGTACTACTAAAGAGGTTATGCATGTACTGGGTTGGAAACAAGAGGAAGGCTGCTCTAAATGCCGTCCGGCGATTAACTATTATCTGGGGATGCTAAATCCGGATACACATCAAGATGAGAAGGAATCACGTTTTGTTAATGAACGTATGGGAGCCAATATTCAGAAAGACGGAACCTATACCGTTATTCCACGCATGTACGGCGGGGTAACGACACCAGAGGATTTGAAGAAAATCGCTGATGTCTCCCTTAAATATGATGTAAAAGTTGTGAAGGTGACTGGTGGGCAACGCCTGGATCTAATCGGGGTGAAAAAAGAGGATCTGCCGAAGGTATGGGAAGAGCTCGATATGCCATCAGGTTATGGTTATGCCAAATCGCTACGTACGGTTAAGACTTGTGTGGGTTCACAGTTCTGCCGTTTCGGTACACAGGATTCGCTGGGAATGGGCGCGCTCATAGAACGTAAGTATGAACGTCTTGATTTTCCTGCCAAGTTTAAAATAGCTGTCAACGGCTGCCCACGTAACTGTGCGGAATCCTGCACGAAGGATATTGGCATCGTCGGTAATGACGGCGGTTGGGAAGTATTTATCGGTGGTAACGGTGGGATCAAACCACGGATTGCTGATTCCTTCTGCAAAATTAAGACCGATGAAGAGTTGATCGAAGTGTGCTCCGCTGTGATGCAATATTACCGTGAGACCGGCAATTATTTGGAGAGAACCTCCGAGTGGGTTGAGCGTATGGGACTTGAGCAGATTCAAATGGTCATTTTGAATAATGAAGATAACCGCAAAGAGCTGGCCGCACGGATTGACTTTGCTCTGACTCAGGTGACGGATCCTTGGAAAAAAATGCTTAATGACAGTAGCACTCGTACTGCGCTTTTTGAAGAAACAAGAGTCTAGCGGATATAACGCACACAGAAGGGGAGAGACCAATGAATAAGACCACACAAACGTATGCAATAGGCTCAGTACAGGATTTCCTGCTGCAGATTGGCCGTGTAGTGATTGCTGGAGCTGTTGAACTGGCTGTATTTCGTGCCTCTGACGGAGCCATCTATGCAGTAGAGAATCGTAGTCCTCATCCTAAGGGTGGCCCGCTTGCGGAAGGGATCGTGTCAGGTCACTATCTGTACGATCCGCTGTACGATTGGAAAATCGATCTGCGCACGGGTGAGGTGCAGGCTCCAGACCAAGGTAGTGTTGTGACTTATCCAGTCACACTGGACGGAGAGAAAGTTACAGTGAGCGTGTAGACACCGAAGAGTGTAGTAATAGATTTAATAGAAAACGGTGGGGTGGAGTATTATGTTTACGCAAAGTGTGGAGAGCATCGTAGAGACGGCAGTCAGTAAGCGGGACAAAATGAATGAAAGCTTGCCAAGATATTTTCTAGCAGCCCTGTTGGCAGGTGCTTATGTAGGCATTGGGATTATCCTTATTTTCTCTCTAGGAGCACCGCTAGCAGCTGCTAAATCACCTTTCCAACCGCTTATTATGGGTACATCCTTCGGCATCGCCTTGACGCTTGTAGTATTTGCAGGCTCAGAACTGTTTACTGGGAATAATATGTTTTTTACTGTAAGTACACTGGCAGGCAGAACCAGTATCTGGGATACCGTTAAGAACTGGATCCTTGTATTCATCGGGAATGTGGTGGGTGCAGTGATTTTAGCGCTTTTAATTCGTGGGACTGGGTTATTCAGTGCTGCGCCGCCAGAGCATTTGATCTTTACAGCCGCTGCTAAAAAAATGAGTCTCCCGTTCTCTGAGCTGTTTTTTCGTGGAATCCTATGTAACTGGCTGGTCTGTTTAGCGCTATGGATGTCCTCACGTGCTAAAAGTGAATCTGCTAAGCTAATTTTAATCTGGTGGTGTCTGTTCGCCTTTATCGCAAGCGGATATGAGCATAGTGTGGCTAATATGACTCTGCTTAGTGTTGCTGTGTTGCTTCCGAATCATCCGGAAACCATTACGATAGCTGGATGGCTGCATAATATGATCCCTGTAACTTTGGGGAATATCATTGGTGGGGGCGTATTTGTCGGCATGGCCTATTGGCTGATCTCACCAGTGCGTGGTACTCGCAATAACCGTTAAATCCATTTTTAATTAACTATATTAGAGCTGAACCGATCTTGGGTTTAGCTCTTTTTTTGTTGAATATAAAAAAAAGACACCTGCATTAGGCGCCTTGGACCACTCTATTTTATATTATGCAGAATAATTGGGTCATGTATGTTTCATTGAGGTGAATAGAGGGTATATTATAACGGAATTAGATCCGGCAGATTTCGTTCGGACACAGTTCGCAGTGGCAAATTTCTTGCAGCATGCCAAGGTCCTTGATGACAATCATACCGTTCTCATACTCAACAGCATCTTTTTTACGCAGGTCGCTCAGCATCCGGTTAACACTTTCACGAGTGGCACCGATCATGTTGGACAAATCTGTATGCGTAATTTTTTTGTTGATAAGGATATTCTCACCATCGCTGCTCTTCTCACCATAGGTATTGCCAAGACGAATGAGCGTGGAGCATAGTGCACCAGGTTTGCCGTACATCATTAGATCACGGAATTTAGTTTGGGTGAGACGGTGATGAATACCCATCCATTTCATAAAGTCGATAGCAAAGTCACAATGTTGGCAGATGAGAATTTCTAGATCCTTTTGTTCGATGACGCCAACTTCACTTTCTTCAATCACTTCGGCTGTAAAGCTATGCTTAGTGCTGAAGAATGGATCTGCTTGACCTACCATATCGCCAGCTTGATACATATAAAGAATGAGTTCTTTACCTTCATCAGTAGATTTAGTTAATTTCACACGTCCACGTTTGATATAAAACAATTTATCCGAGTAGTCGCCTTCCCAGAATAGATGTGAACCCTCTGGAACTATGCGCTCTTTCATTGTAACTAGAAGTCTGTTGAAATTCTGTTCGGAGAAACAGTTTGTATTTCCGTGGGCTTCGATAACATTGTAATGTTCTTTTAGCATAATCGACATCCCCTTTATTCCCTCAGTTTTTCAGTAAATTTTAAATTAATTATACCTTGAAAATCCCTCGAATTGGTTATAAAAAATCGTTTAAAAGTGTCGAATTTTCAACATTGTGATAAATTTCACTTCTAAAGTGTTCGATGTAATATTCTTTTTAACTAAAAAAGAGTAAGTGATCTCACGTTTATGATATATGAACAGCGGCTATCCATTATTCTCAAATACTGGGTTAATCGCTGTTTTTTTGCGTCCCCGTTAGATTGTAACATATAACATAGCTGAAATTCATGTTCAAGAAATTAGTTTTATCTCAACTCCGTATAAATGCACACATCTTCATTACGGTCGGACATTGGCTCTACTGCTATGCAGCGATATCCTGAAATTGGAGCAAAAATCAGGAGAAGGAGAAATCATATATGGCTAAAGTAGCAGACAAATATCTTAAGGTTGATCCGTGGGCAATTATTGAAGAGGGCTTTGATCCAGAGCGAAATCGGACTTCGGAATCTATTTTTTCATTGGGTAATGAATATATGGGTGTACGGGGATATGCAGAGGAAGGATATTCAGGTGACACCCTGCAAGGAAGTTATTTTAATGGATTAAATGAACAATTGGATATTGGCAATCACTATAAAGGGATTATTCGCTCGCTGAGATATATGGTGAATGCGGTGGACTGGCTGTATACACGTCTATCTGTAGATGGTGAACAGCTTGATTTAGCAAAAAGCAACGTAACGGATTATGTGCGTAGGTTGGATCTTCGTAAAGGTACGTACCGGAGAGAGCTAGTCTGGCATCTAAACGATGGCAAGTCGCTAAAAGTAGTCTTTACACGTCTGGTCAGTATGACTATGTCTCATTTGGGGTTGCAGCGGGTAGATTTTGAACCTCTTAATTTCTCGGGGAGCGTGGACATTTGTACAGGTCTTGATTTCGGCATTATTCATGAAGAACGCGGCGAATGTATGTGGAACAGTCTCCGCAGCGGAGTAAGTGGAGCGTCCTCTGCTATTATGGCGAGTACAGTGAATACTGGGAATAAGCTGTTCTCAAGCTTTACCTTACAATCCTCGCAGCCGTTACAGCTCACTGCTGTCGAGAGTGATAAATTTATTGGACAAAATTTCACCCTGGACCTTACGGAAGGAGAAGTCTCCTATTTTACCAAACTGGTTATGAACTATTCGGATAGTGATTCTGCCCATACAGCTGAAGAGCTGTGGAGCAAAGGTCTGTCTCTTGCTGAAACAGCAAGCCAGTTGACAGATACCCAAATAATCGCTGATCAGACAGCTTATTGGAAGGGCATCTGGGAGACAAGTGATATCCGAATTGAGGGCGATCCTGAGAATCAGCAGGGTATTCGTTTCTGTATCTTCCAGCTTTATCAGACCTATCATGGCGATCATCCCGGATTTAATATTGGTGCCAAAGGGCTGACGGGTGAAGTATATCGTGGGTTGGCTTTTTGGGATACAGAATCCTATTGCTTACCGTTCTATATGTTCAATAATCCAAGGGCTGCCCGGAGCTTATTGGAATTCAGATATAAAACATTGCCGCAGGCTATGCAGCGCGCTAAAGAGGTGGATTGTGAGGGAGCCTGCTATCCAATTGCTACTATAGATGGAACAGAAAGCTGTGATCTCTGGCAGCACTCTAATCTTCAGCTTCATGTAGGGACTGCTGTTTCTTATGGCATTTGGCATTATGTCAAAAATACCGGTGATAAAAGCTTCCTGCACAGTAAAGGGGCTGAGATGCTGATTCAGATCAGCAGATTCTATGCTACACGTGGCCAATGGGGGCAACGCAGCGGGGAATATGGTTATTTTGGCGTTATGGGCCCTGATGAGTTCCAATTGATGGTCAATAACAACTGCTACATTAATCTGATGGCTCAACAATCTTTTGAATACACCCTAGAGACTCTTCGGGAGATGAAAGAACAGGCTCCTGCTGCTTTTGCAGCTGTGGTAGAGAAAACAGAACTTCATGACGAGGAACTCACCGATTGGGAAAACAAGGCGCAGCATATGCGGATTCCGGTTGACGAAGTGACAGGAGTTTATGAAGAGCATGATGGGTTCTTCGATATGCCACATATTGATATTCATTCGATTCCTGTTACAGAATTCCCGTTATATTCGAACTGGTCATATGATCGTTTGTATCGCTATGACATGATTAAGCAGCCGGATGTACTTATGTTTATGTTCTTGTACAGCGGACAATTCTCTAAAGAAGCGAAGCTGGCGAACTATGAATATTACGAGCCTAGATGTATTCATGAGTCTTCGCTGTCACCTTCGATCCACTCCATTTTGGCGAGTGAAATCGGCAAACCCGAGGAAGCATATTCGTTTTTTGAATTTGCTACTCGACTGGATTTAGACAACTATAACCGCAATACCCGTGAAGGGCTGCATACTACCTCAATTGCAGCTGCTTGGATGAATATTGTTTACGGCTTTGGTGGAATGCGTTCGGATGGAGCACGTCTGTCCTTTCAGCCAACCCTGCCAGAACGCTGGGATGAATATAGCTTCCAAGTATTGTATGAAGGAGTGCTTCTGAGAATTGTGGTCGACAAAAATTCAGTAACAATCACTGCGGTTAATGGTGGAAGTACCGAAATTATAGTGTACGGACAGTCGATTACAGTGGATGCTTCCGGGAAGACGCTTCCGCTAGGCGAAGGGATGCTGGCAGGATGAACTGGATCGTAAAGGAGAGTTGTTTTGATAAACAGCTTGTGACGACGAACGGTAACAAATATATGTTAGGCAACGGCTACATGGGGTATCGCGGCACACTGGAGGAATTCAGTAAAACTGAGCTAGTAGCTGTCACCCTCGCAGGACTATATGACAAAGAGGGGGACAAATGGAGAGAACCAGTTAATGCCCCTAATGGATTGTTGACCAAAGTTTTCTGTAATGATCAGCTCTTAAGTGTGCTTGACTGTGAACCGGTCGCTCATACTCAGGAGCTGAATATCCGAAATGCCATTCATCATCGGAGCACTGAATATGCTGTATCTGACGGTGGGGCGTTGACGTTTACCGCAGATCGTTTCGTAAGCCAGGATAATCTTCACTTGCTCGTTAGTAAATACTCTATTCGCAGTACTCAAGACTGCCGAGTAGCGATTGAGACGGGAATTGACGTAGATGTGTGGGATATCAATGGGCCTCATCTTTACGGACAAAAGGTACAGCTCAAGGACGAGGTGCTGATCTCTTCTTCTGTTAGCGGAGAATTGAAGATTCCGGTTGTTGTGGCGGAGAGGGCGGTATTCAGTTTTGGTGAGGAGCTACTGGAAGATGGGGCTGCTGTTCGCCGGATTTCTTTTGATGCCCGTGCGGGTGAGACGTATGAATGGTTTAAGTATGTAGCAGTCTATACTGGACTTGATGCTGATCAGCCGGAGTCGGAAGCTGTTAAATCTGTCCATGCTGCTGAGGCGCTGGGTTTTGAGGGGTTATTTAAGGCTCATCGTCTGTTATGGGACGAGAGATGGTCACACAGCGATGTAATCATCGAAGGTGATGAAGCTGCCCAATTTGCCTTGAGATATAGTATCTATCAGCTGTTAATCATTGCCCCTACAGTTTCGGAGAAGGTGTCTATTCCAGCCCGGGGATTATCGGGTCAGGTATATAAGGGAGCTGTATTCTGGGATACGGAAATGTTTATGTTGCCGTTTTTCCTGCACAGTGATCCTAAGGTAGCGCGGAACTTGATGATGTACCGGATTCATACATTGGATGGTGCTCGCCGTAAGGCAGCGGAATATGGATTTTTGGGCGCATTTTATGCTTGGGAAAGTCAGGATACGGGAGACGATGCCTGTACGCTGTTTAATGTGAACGATGTATTTACAGGCCGGCCGATGCGGACCTATTTCCGCGATAAGCAGGTTCATATCAGTGGTGACGTTGTGCATGGGATCTGGAAGTATGTTCAATTCACAGGCGATGAAAGTCTGCTTACTAGTGGAGGAGCTGAGGTGATCTGGGAATGCGCTCGCTTTTTCTACTCTTACGCTTACTATAATTCGGTTAAACAGCGGTTTGAGATTCTGGATGTAACAGGTCCGGATGAATATCATGAGCGTGTGAACAATAATGCTTTTACCAATGCACTGGTTAAAGAGACGCTGGAGATTGCCTTGCATACGGCAGCTTTGCTGCAAGAGAAGTATCCTGAGGCCTACGGTCAATTGTCCGCTCCGTTTAGCTCAGGGCCATTCCTGAAGGAGTTCAAAACGATGCTGGATAGCTTTTATGTTCCACAGCCTGATCCTGCCAGTCTTGTTATTGAACAATTCGACCGGTACCTCACCTTGGAGGATGTAGAACTAACAGAACTGAAATCACGTGTGCTTAATAAAAATGAGTATTTTGGCGGCGGCAATGGCTTAGCTACCACCACAACCATACTTAAACAAGCAGACGTTGTGTTGATGCTGAATCTGTTTAAACACTCCTTTAGCAAGGAAGTGAAACAAGCGAACTGGGGATTTTACGAACCGCGTACGGAACATGGATCAAGCTTAAGCCCTTGTATCTACGCTTTGGTAGCTGCTGATATTGGTTCACCGGATTGGGGCTATCCGTATTTTATGCGTACGGCTACCGTCGATCTCACCGGCGAATCTAAGCAATATGTAGGGGATCTCTACATCGGAGGGACTCATCCAGCTGCGAATGGTGGTGCTTGGATGGCTGCGGTTCTTGGCTTCGCTGGGCTGGACTACGACGGAGGGGTTGTGCACATCAATCCATCTCTGCCGCAACATTGGCAGTCTGTTCAGCTTCCGGTTACGCTGCGCGGCGATACCATCCAACTGCGGATCAGTAAGGATGAAGTCACTGTGATCACAGCTGCTGATTACAGTGGAGACTTAGTATTCTCGGTGCAAGGCGGAGAAGGCAAGTCGTGCTCTGCTGGTGAGAACCTTCGACTGGCTTTGTCGAAACAGGAGTATAAATATTAATACACAACGGAGAGGAAGCAAATCAATGTTGGAAAATATGAAAGGCGCCATCTTTGATCTGGACGGCGTGATCGTAGATACAGCCAAATATCATTATTTGGCGTGGGCGAGTCTTGCAGATGAGCTTGGCTTTAAATTCACGGAGGAGGATAATGAACGGCTTAAAGGTGTGAGCCGGCTGAGATCGCTTGATATCCTGCTGGAAGTGGGTGGCCTGGAATTTGAGGAAGCAGAGAAGCAGGCAATGGCGGAGAAGAAAAACCGCCTGTACGTAGAATACATTTCTCGACTCGAGGAATCGGAGCTGCTGCCTGGAGTGAAAGAATACCTAACAGGATTGAGATCACGTGGGATTGGGATTGCGCTAGGATCAGCCAGTAAGAACGCTGAGTTTATTTTGAATAAGCTGAACATTACAGACTTATTCGATGCAGTTGTTGACGGCAACAAAGTGTCACTAGCCAAACCTGACCCAGAGGTATTCCTGATCGCGGCTCAAGAGATAGGCTTGCAGCCGGATGGATGTGTTGTGTTTGAAGATGCTGAGGCAGGCGTTCAAGCAGGTAAAGCTGCTGGAATGAAGGTTGTAGGTATCGGCAAACCTGAGGTGCTGAAAGAAGCTGATCTGGTCGTAAAAGGATTGTATGAGCTGCTGACAGACTAAATTTCTAAATGAACAAGGGACCGACTCCAAAGTAGCGGATGCCTTTGGGGGCGGTCTTTTTTTGTGCAAAGTCTCTGTATTTAGCTAGCTCAGACTGTCTATCGGACCTCATAGTCGCTATTAGCCAAAATTCGGCTTATTTGCGAACCTATCGGACTCCATAGTCTCTATTGGCTCGAAAAGCCCACATATCGCGTATGTTTGGAACGAATAACGCCTCTGGAGTCCGAAACTCCTCGTAAAAGCCAAAAATCAGCCAAATAGCAGCATCTGAGTCCGATCGCTCATCGTGAAGGGGTGTGTGGGAATGTAAAACGCCGAATAAGTAGTTAGCTACACATTAAGTAATCCAAAAGGTTAGTATTAAGCTCAGACGGTGATCGGACCCCATAGTCGCTATTAGCCGTATAGTAAATAATTCAGAAGGTTAGTCAAAAAGCTCAACAGTTTATCGGACCTCATAGTCTCTATAAGTAATAATTCGGCTCATATGCGAACCTATCGGACTCCATAGTCGCTATTGGTTCGAAAAGCCCACATATCGCGTAGTTTGGAACGAATAACGCCTCTGGAGTCCGAAACTCCTCGTAAAAGCCAAAAATTAGCCAAATAGCTGCATCTGAGTCCTATAGCTCATCGTGAAGAGGGCGTATGGGAATGCAAAACGCCGAATAAGTAGTAAGTCGCACATTAAGTAATCCAAACGCTCAACAAGCAGCAAAGCCGCACATCCGGTAATCCTAACGCACAACAAGCAGCTAAATAGCACATCAAGTAATCCAGACGCCCAACAGCAAAGCACATTCAAGTATTGAAGTACTTGAGTGTTCAAGTGTTCAAGAACATACATCGCACTTCTTCCATATAGAGTTCATTCCTCCTAGCCCCACGCAGTGTCCTTTACGCCGTCTCCCCCTTTTTCTGTTTGCGGTTTTTAAGAGTTCGTTGATGGAGTTGCGAAGTGGAGGTTTGGAGCTGGAGAAACGCCAGTGGTCGCCTTTATCCTCGGATTTCTACCGCTCAGCGGTATAAAATCAGGAAATCTGAGGATAACAGCGATCGTAAGCCCAAACGCTCCACGTAGTGGCGAACATATCATCGTGCTCTTTTTATCCGTCCAACAGAAAAAACTACATACAAATGAACATAAAAAACTTTAAAATAAACATATGTAAGCGTTTATCACTTTGATATAGTTATTGAACCCGGAGGTGTATCTCGATGTTGTCTAGGCTGATTAGGCCGATTTTGAAGCTGAACGTCAAACAGCAGCTTATCCTGCTGTTTCTGATTATGATCTCGCCCATTCTGTTTTTGAACATTTACGGGAATATGAAGGCTGAGCAAATTCTGAAGCGCCATGTGACGAATGCTTATGTAGAGCTGAACAAGCAAAACTTCACCATCATTAACCGAGATATCGATACCGTAAATAAAATTACTACCACTGTAATTCAAAACCCTCTGATTCAGCAGATTAATATGACGGGTTCGGATACCATCCTGGAGCGGGTTAAACGCTATGAGACGATAGAGAAGCTGTTGGTCAGTTACTCGCAGGGAGCTGAGCGTGGGGACGGCATCTATTATTCCCTTTATATATACGATCCCGAGGATTATTATTTTTTTGCACCCAATTTCCCACAGGTTAAGAAGGCGGGGGTATATTTCTTTTCCAAAGCGGAAGAGCCATATTGGTTCGAGGAGGTTGTCCAGAAAAAGGGCCGCGGATCTCTAAAATTCACAGGGAAGCTAAGTGCGCAAGCGGAAAACTTGAAGACTCTTACCTATATGAGAGCTGTCAATAACATCTCCAGGAAAGCTGAGACTATTGGGGTCTTAGTCATTACCAAGATGGACGCGAAAATCGGAGAATCCCTCAAATCCATATCGTTGCCTGATGGTGATATTTACTTAACGGATCTGGATAATCGTGTACTCGCTTCTACTACGAATAATACTGGTGAGATCATTACGTTGCCGGAAACGGTCATTGCTGAGGATTTGGAAGGTACCGTGGATGTTATTACCTCGGATTTTATTTATGTGGTCAATAATAACCACGCCTTAGGACAGAAGCTAGTCTACAAAATCGCCGTAAAAGCACTGCTGCAGCAACAAAACGAAATGAAAAGTGTGATTCAATACATAACTGTGGCCTATGCTGTTTTTGGATTAATCATGATTACTTATTTCTGGCGTTCATTAATGACGCCTTTGCAAAAGTTAGCCTTTTTCGTCCGAAAGTTTGAGCCAGGCAATCGTGTCCCTGAGACGCCAAAAAGAGGGAGTAACGATGAGGTCAGTGTGCTGATTGGATCTACCTATGACATGGCCCGCAGGCTTAATGGACTAATTACTTATAAATATCAGATGGAGCTAAAACAGAAGGAATCACAGCTTCAACTGCTCTATCAACAGATCAATCCGCATTTGCTCTACAACACTTTGGAGAGTATTTACTGGAAAAGCTCGCTGGAAGGTAACGTTGAATCCGCCGAGATGATCAAGGAATTATCCAAGCTTATGAAGATTAGCCTTAGTCGGGGAAGGGAGCTGATTAGCCTTGAAGAAGAGCTGGAGCATGCAACGGCCTATATCAAGCTGCAGCAGCACCGGTATGATTATATATTTCGTGTTGTAATGGAGATTCACCCAGATACGAAAAGAAATCTAATTCCTAAAATTACCCTGCAGCCGTTAATTGAGAATGCTATTATTCATGGTGTCAAAAATATGGGCGAGGATGGGGAAATCATCATTAGCGCAGTTTGTGTGGACGATACCGTCGAGATCACTATTGAAGATAACGGATATAAGTCTGTTGATTATCAGGCCATTGAAGCTGTGCTGAATGACGACAGTCCAAATCCGGCCAGCGGTTACGGGATTCGCAACATTAACCAGCGCATACATTTACACTTTGGCTCTGATTATGGCATCAGCTATACGCCTCGTAAAGAGGGCGGTACATTGGTGACGGTTAAGCTTCCGAAATCAGAGAATCAGGACTAAGGAAGGGGAGCATACAGATATGTTCAATATATTAGTTGTGGATGACGAACCCTTGATTTGTAAAGGGCTGAGCAATTTATTAGCTTCTTCGGGGTTAAACATAGACCATATTTATACAGCAAACAGTGGTTTTGAAGCGCTGGACTGCATTCGGATGGAGGAAATAGACCTGCTCGTTACTGATATTCAGATGGGCGCAATGAGCGGGATTGATCTGATGCAGCATGCAAAATTGGCCAAACCTTGGGTACAGACCATCGTGATTTCTGCACACGAGACATTTCAATATGCGCAAATGGCGGTTAGGCTTGGCGCGAAGGATTATTTGATCAAACCTTTGAACAGTGAGCAATTTCTGGATTCGGTGCGAAATGTGCTGCTTAAGATGGGGAAACCATCACCAGAATTGGACATTTTTATGTCAGGAATTAATGAAAGCTTTCGGCTGGAAGAGCCGCTTCCGGAATACAGCAAGTTATTAAATGAGCTGCTCAATGAGCCTGAAGGTGTACTGTGTGATGCAGAACGCTTACAAAAGCTGGATAACCTGAAGCTGCAAGGGCCGTATTTTTCCGTCTTAAAAATTAAGGTGCCTCTGGCTGGAATGAATCAGGAGAAGCACTACACCCTGCAGGACAGACGGCTTCTTTGTTATGCCGCGCTGAATATCGCCAAAGAGCTGATGGATCAGGAGTGGAACTCGACAGCCTTTTACGCAGAGGATGAAGAAATAACGATCATTATTCAATGGGATGAAAAAAGCTATGAAGATTCGTCTGCCAGTCAAATCAATAGGCTAGATATTCTTGGCCGCAGTCTTCATTTTAATATTCAAAAATATCTGCACTTAAATGCAGTCATCGGCATCAGCCAGATTCTCAAGGGTCTATCATTTATGGCTGTATTGAACCGTCAAGCCTCCAAAGCCATTCTTTGGAATAATGAACATAATGACCATTATGTGTTTTACTACGGGGATTTTAATTGGAACAGCTACACAACCGATCCTTCAGTAGAAGAGCTTCATACACGCAGCAATCTGATTGTAGAGAAAGCAAGAGAGTATATTGACGAGAACTATGCGCAAAAAGGATTAACCATCCATGAAGTGGCTAAGAAAAACCATGTCAGTCCTAATTATTTGAGCTATTTGTTTAAGAAAAATACAGGTTACAACCTGTGGGAATATGTAATTAAGCTGCGGATGGAAGAAAGCCGGGAGATGATTTTGAACACAGATCTTCGCAGATACGAAATCGCCGAGCGTGTAGGTTATGAATCACCGGAGCATTTTAGTAAAATTTTCAAAAAATATTATGGGATTAGCCCCAGTGAATTGAAGAAGTAAAAACACATACTACTTCGGTAGATTTAGACATGTTCAGTACAACCCTCATTTTCTACAATTTAAGGTAGGAAGCATTTTGCGAAAAATGCTGAAAGAAAAATGGAATGAGGGAGCCTGATGAATCAAACCGCAGTTGTATCCGAAAATCCGCCGGCGCTGAAGGGTACACCGTATAAGCAAAACCGCTGGAAGAAAAACTTTTGGGGATATATGTTCCTCGTACCTGCTGTGATTATTTTTGTAATGTTCCTGTGGGTGCCAATTTTTAAAGGCTTGTTGTACAGCTTTTACCATGTTGATTTTGTAAAAGGAAATAGCTTTGTTGGTTTTGAGAACTACGCTAGAGCCCTTAGTGATCCAGATGTTTTGACCGCATTAAAAAATACAGGGTATTACATGCTTCTATGTCTTATTATCGGGTTCTGGGTTCCGATCGCTTTTGCCATTATGATCTCGGAGCTGAGAAGGTTTGGGGGCTTTGTACGGGTAGCGGCTTACCTTCCTTTCGTTATGCCTGGTGTGGTTCTATATGGACTCTGGAGATGGCTTTATGATCCGGTGGGCCCAATCAATGCGGTATTAAGCACGCTTGGTGTGGACCAGGTTGCCTTCCTGACAGATACAAGGTGGTCGATGATTTCTCTTGTTTTTATGGAGACGTGGCAGCAGTTTGGATCAGGGATGTTAATATACTTGGCTGCTGTACTCAGCATTCCGCGGGATTGGTATGAAGCAGCTGAGATTGATGGGGCTGGTGTGTGGGCACGTATAAAGTACATCACATTGCCTTCGCTACGTAATTTGATCATTTTGATGTTGATATTACAGATTATCGGGACTTCACAAGGGTATCAGTCACAAATGGCGCTGCTTGATGGTGGGCCGAATAATACTACGCTTACCTATGCGCTGCTGATCGTAAAATATGCTTTTACGCGACTCGATTATGGAACAGCGACTGCGCTTGGCATGCTAATGTTCATTGTCCTAGGTGGTTTGGGCATTTTACAGTTCAAGCTTAACAAGGAGGACAACTAAGATGAAGAGCGCAGACAGAGGGATTCTCTCAGAACATGATTTGAAAAAAACAAGCAATAAGATCGTTTATGGCTTGATGTGCGTGGTTATTTTGATTATGGTGTTCAGCATGCTGTATCCGATCTGTATGACGTTATTTAACGGACTGAAATCGAATCAAGAGGTGAACTCATTCCCACCGCATTTTTTCCCGCAGGAATGGCACTTCAGCAACCTTAAGGAAGCGATGAATTACATTGATCTGCTGATGTTCCTTAAAAACACCATTTATATTTTTGTGGGGAATATGGTCGTGACACTAGTAGTATTGGGAATGTCTGCTTTCAGCATTTCTCGTATGAATGTCCCTTACAGAAAGGCAATTTATTTCTTTTTCCTGATGACATTGTTTATTCCGGCGACCAGCTATATGATTCCCAACTTTGTCAATCTAAAAGAGCTTGGATTACTGAATCAGTACGCTGCTTTTTGGCTGCCTGCTGGTGCGAATACATTCTATTTTCTACTCTTAAAGAACTTTTTTGATGGGATACATCCTGAAATTTTTGAAGCAGCGCGGATTGACGGTTCCTCTGAGCCGAGAAGCTTTTTCTCCATTGCAGTGCCATTGTCGGTTCCGATTTTTGCTACGCTGGCGATCTTTATCTTTTCTACAGCATGGAATGACTGGTTCTGGCCATCTCTGGTTATGCACAGTGAAGAGAAATATACGCTCGCGACAGCAATCTATAAATACGTTATTAATGTAAAGGCACTTAATACGAATATTAAATTCGCCATCCTATTTATCGTATCGTTGCCGCCGATCCTTGTCTTCCTGATCTTCCAAAAGTTCATTATGCGTGGCGTCGCATTATCAGCAGTTAAGGGATAAGCAAGGATCGACGGATTTAGTCACGGATCGTAAACATGCACATGAAAGGAATATAAATGCACCTCGTTTGTAAACGATTTCTCTTTTATGATCGATATGTAAGATAACTATGAATTGAAAAGGGGAGTTTCAATGCGTAAGTACTCTAGCGTGCTACTAAGCCTCCTTGTGGCCGGATCGTTGTTAACCGCTTGCGGCGGTAATAACAATAACGGAAACACGACAGGAAACAAGGAAGGGGAAGCGACTACTGCGCCAACGAATGCTGCAACAGATAATGCTGGCAGTGCTACAGCAGCGCCAACTGATGATATCACACAAAGAAAAGTGACCATCAAAATTCACTATCCAACCCCTGACCTAACCGAAGTTAGAGCACAGGAAGATGACAAGATCAAACGTTTCCAAGAGGAATATCCGAATGTTGAAATCGTCAAAGACGATTGGCAGTACAATGTAAGTGAAATCGGCATCAAAATGGCAGCGAATGAAGCTCCAACCTTCTTTAACACCTACGCTACAGAAGCAAAATTCCTAGTTGAAAAAGGCTGGGTAGCTGACATTACGGATCTGTGGAATAAATACGAATTTAAGGATCAAATTAACCCGGTTCTCCAAAATCAATTTATCATTGACGGTAAAGTCTTCGGCGTAACTCAAAAGGGTTATGTAACAACCACAATGATCAACAAAAAAATGCTGGACGAAAAAGGCGTTGCTGTTCCACCTATGGATTGGACTTGGGATGATATGCTGAATACCGCCAAAGGCGTAGCTGATACCAAAAAAGGGATTTCCGGTATTGCTCCAATGGGTAAAGGGAATGAAGCAGGCTGGAACTGGACCAACTTCCTGTTCGAAGCTGGCGGTGAAATTCAGAAGATTGAAGGCGGTAAGGTTGTAGCTACTTTTAATTCTGAGGCTGGGATTAAAGCGCTGGATTTCTACAAGAAACTTAGATGGGAAGCAAACGCGATTCCTCAGGACTGGGCACTGGGCTGGGGTGATGCTGTAGGCGCATTCCAACAAAGTCGTACAGCAATGGTAATGGCTGGATCTGACGGTGTTATTGAGCAAGCGTTGAATCAGGGCGGTCTGAAACCAGAAGATGTACTTACGTATCCAATGCCTGCAATGGAAAAAGGCGGAAAACACACCGGGGTACTTGGTGGTGACTACCTTGTAATCAATCCAAATGCAACACCAGACGAGCAAGAAATGGCATTCCGTTATATTACATTTGATTACTTCTCCGATAAAGGTCTAGAAGCACTGGATGCGGTTCTGCAACAACGTACAACGGATGGTAAATACTTTATTCCGCCGCTCTTAGATTACTATTCTGCAGATTCTGACTTCGGCAAGAAAACGAAAGCTGTGTATGATAAATATACAAATGTATATCAATACAGCCCTGATATTTTAGGTTTGCTGGACGGTAAACCGGAAGCGCAATACAATACACAGGACTACTACGCAACCATGTCCAATGTAATTCAAGAGCTGTTCTCCAAAAAAGGAACAGATTCCAAGACACAGCTTGAAGCTGCTGCCAAAACAGTGCAAGAGAAATTCTTCGACACAATTAAAGTAGAATAGCTAGGAAGAACAGAACCGGCTCCATAGGAGTCGGTTTTTTTATGTTTATATTATTGATATTTTTATAAATCAACACGACGGGGGGCATCCGACTATTTTTTAGAGGCCAATGGAAAAATAGAGTGTCAACAAAATTAGATTTGCTTTTTTAAAATATTTTTGCGAGCGGAAAGGTAGAAAATGGGTATCAGTTCTTGTCTTTTTAAACATAAACTTTAAATTTAAGGAATAATAAAGCATAAATAATGGTAAAAAAGCTATAATATGATCGAATGAAAGCGCTTTGAAAACAAATCAAAAAAACTTTATACTTTGTGAAAGATTTCACTATACAAGGTGGAAATGATGTGATAAGATAAATGTGTAGAGAAAAACAACCTAAAAATTGACAGGAGGACGAGGGAGATGGCAGTTAAGAACGAAGTCGCCGCCCAAGTTAAACAAACTACCGCTGAAGAGTATATTCAGACTTTAGTGGATAAAGCGAAAAAAGCACATGAGGCATTCATGGCGCTGGATCAAGAGCAAGTTGACACAATCGTTCATGCAATGGCGTTGGCTGGACTCGACAAACATATGTACCTCGCTAAATTGGCTGTAGAAGAAACTGGCCGCGGGGTTTACGAAGACAAAATTACTAAAAACATCTTCTCGACAGAATATATCTGGCACGGAATTAAATACGATAAAACAGTAGGCGTTATTGAAGACAATGCTTATGAAAGCTTCCAAAAAATTGCTGAGCCCGTCGGAATTGTAATGGGTATCACACCGGTAACCAACCCTACATCCACCACGATGTTTAAAGCGTTGATTTCGATTAAGACACGGAACCCTATTATATTCGGTTTCCACCCATCTGCGCAAGAGTGTAGTGCAGCTGCTGCTAGAATTCTTCATGATGCGGCTGTAAAAGCTGGCGCACCTGAGAATTGTATCCAATGGATTGAAATGCCAACAATGGACAAAACAAACGCTTTGATGAACAACCCTGACGTTGCACTTATTCTCGCAACAGGCGGTTCAGCAATGGTAAAAGCAGCTTATAGCTGTGGTAAACCAGCTCTTGGCGTAGGTCCTGGTAACGTACCTGCATTCATCGAAAAGAGCGCGGATATCGATCAAGCCGTAACGGACATCATTCTTTCCAAAACATTTGATAATGGTATGATCTGTGCTTCCGAGCAAGCTGTTATTATCGAAGAACCAATCTTTGATCAAGTGAAAAAGAAAATGATCGCTAATGGCTGCTACTTTGTTAACAAAGAAGAAGCTGCCAAACTTACTAGCGGCGCTATGAACGTTGATAAATGTGCGGTTAACCCAGCAATCGTTGGACAATCCGCAGTGAAAATTGCTGAAATGTGCGGCATTCAAGTTCCTGCCGGCACTAAGATTCTGGTAGCAGAACTTGAAGGTGTAGGCACTAAATATCCATTGTCCGCTGAAAAATTGAGTCCTGTGCTTGCTTGCTACAAAGTTAAAAACGCAGATCAAGGTATCGAACGCGCAGCACAAGTTGTTGAATTTGGTGGTATGGGCCATAGTTCGGCTATCCACTCCAACAACGAAGAAGTAATCATGAAGTTCTCCAACCGTCTGCAAACAGGACGTATTCTCGTTAACTCGCCTTCCACTCATGGTGCGATCGGCGATATCTATAACACTAACATCCCTTCGTTGACGCTGGGCTGCGGATCTTATGGTCGTAACTCCGTGTCGCAAAACGTTACAGCAATTAATTTGATCAACGTGAAAAGGGTGAATCGTCGTACCGTGAATATGCAATGGTTTAAAGTACCTGACAAGATCTATTTCGAAAAAGGCGCTACTCAGTACCTGACCAAAATGCCTGATATCACACGTGTCGCAATTATCACTGACCCAATGATGGTTAAGCTCGGATATGTTGAGAGAGTTGAACATTACCTGCGTCAACGCCAAACTCCTGTAGCGATCGAAGTGTTCTCGGAAGTTGAACCAGATCCATCGACAACTACAGTTGAAAAAGGTACAGCAATGATGAACAGATTCCAACCGGACTGCATCATCGCACTTGGTGGTGGTTCCCCAATGGATGCTGCAAAAGGAATGTGGTTATTCTATGAACATCCAGACGCAGACTTTAACGGTCTGAAACAAAAATTCATGGATATCCGTAAACGGGTTTACAAATTCCCTAAACTTGGAAACAAAGCTAAGTTTGTAGCGATTCCAACTACTTCGGGTACGGGTTCGGAAGTAACATCTTTCGCAGTTATTACCGATAAAACAACTGAACAACACACTAAATATCCTTTGGCTGACTACGAGCTAACTCCAGACGTAGCTATCATTGATCCAGAGTTCGTATATAGCTTGCCAAAAACTGCTGTAGCTGATACAGGTATGGACGTATTGACACATGCCATCGAAGCTTATGTATCAGTTATGGCGAGTGACTACACTGATGGTCTGGCAATTAAAGCAATCCAATTGGTATTCCAATACCTTGAAAAATCGGCGCTTGAAGGCGACAGAGTTGCCCGTGAGAAAATGCATAACGCATCAACACTTGCTGGTATGGCCTTTGCTAATGCTTTCCTGGGTATTAACCACAGTTTAGCGCATAAATGGGGCGGTCAATATCACACTGCTCACGGTCGTACTAATGCGATCCTTATGCCACACGTTATTCGTTACAATGCTAAGAAACCTACGAAGTTCGCTTCGTTCCCTAAATATTCACACTTCGTAGCTGACGAGCGTTATGCAGAAATCGCCCGTATTCTGGGATTGCCAGCTCGCACAACTGAAGAAGGTGTAACTAGCCTGATCAATGCTATTCGCGATATGAACAAAAAACTGGGTATCGAAGAATCCTTCCAACAACTGGGCTTTGATCCTAAGGATTTTGAATCCCGTGTAGATTACTTGGCTGACCGTGCATTTGAAGATCAATGTACAACTGCCAATCCTAAGCTGCCACTGGTATCTGAACTTGCAGATGTGTACCGTAATGCTTTCTACGGAAGATTTGATAATTAATATTTGGTTAAGTAGATAATAGGATGGTTGTGGACTAGATATAAGTGACAAATATCACCGGAAAGGTGATATTTGTCACAGTCTATTTATAGAAAATAAACTAAAATGTTTATATAAACAACGGTCCCATACATGGAACAATGATTGTGAATTTTCGAACAACCATATCTTTCTTGGGATCACGAGACACGGGATCAACCTTCAAGCCCGCGATCTCTACAAATATTATAAATATAGATGGAGGGATTTAGCATGTCGGTGATTGAAAAAGATGTACAAGAAGTGAAATCCGGTTGGAGAAGTTTTACAAAAGGTAAATGGTCCAGAAAAGTTGACGTTAACAACTTTATCGCAAGTAACATTAAGCCTTATGAAGGAAACGAAGAATTCCTCGTAGGACCTACTAGTAACACAACTGAACTATGGAAGATTATTTCCCAATTGAGTAAGGAAGAAAGAGAAAGAGGCGGCGTATGGGATGTTTCCCTAGATACTGTCTCCACAATCACTTCACATGCTCCAGGCTACATTGACAAAGACAAGGAACAAATTGTAGGCGTACAGACTGACGCTCCTTTCAAACGTTCCATCCAGCCATTTGGCGGGATCAAGATGATGGTTGATGCTACGAAGGCTTACGGCTTCGAGCTTCCACAAAACATCGTTGACATGTTTACGAACATTCGCAAAACGCATAACCAAGGCGTATTTGATGCATATACACCAGACATGAGAGCTGTGCGTAAATCCGGCGTAATTACAGGTCTTCCTGATGCTTACGGCCGCGGACGCATCATCGGCGACTACCGCCGCATTGCTCTGTACGGTATTGATTTCCTCATTAAAGACAAAAAACAACAACAAACTGAGCTTGAAGTTGATTCCATGACTGAAGATATTATTCGTTTGCGTGAAGAGCTGTCCGAGCAAATTCGTGCACTTGGCGAATTGAAAGAAATGGCAGCCGCTCATGGTATGGATATTTCCAGACCAGCGACCAACTTCAAAGAAGCTACTCAATGGGTATACTTCGGGTATCTTGCAGCAGTTAAAGAGCAAAATGGTGCAGCGATGTCCCTAGGCCGTGTGTCCTCTTTCTTGGACATCTATGCAGAACGCGATATTGCTGAAGGTACTTTGACTGAAGAACAAGTACAAGAAATCGTCGATCATTTCGTAATGAAACTGCGTATCGTGAAATTCTTGCGTACACCTGACTATAATGATCTGTTCTCCGGTGACCCAACATGGGTAACTGAATCCATCGGTGGTATGGCTGAAGACGGAACAACTCGTGTTACCAAGAACAGCTTCCGTTTCTTGAACACCCTGTACAACTTGGGTCCAGCTCCGGAACCAAACTTAACTGTACTGTGGTCCGAAAAATTGCCTGAAGCCTTCAAAAAATATTGTGCTAAGGTTTCCATTGAAACTAGTGCAATTCAGTATGAAAATGACGATGTAATGCGTCCATACTGGGGTGAAGATTATGCGATTGCTTGCTGCGTATCTCCAATGCGTATCGGTAAACAAATGCAGTTCTTCGGCGCTCGTGCCAACCTGGCAAAAGCATTGCTGTATGCTATCAATGGTGGTATAGACGAAAAATCCGGAGCACAAGTTGGACCGGAATTCCCAGCGATCACTTCTGAATATCTGGATTATGACGAAGTAATGAAACGTTTCAAACCGATGATGGAGTGGTTGGCTAAAACTTATGTTAACACTTTGAACATCATTCACTATATGCATGACAAATATTCTTACGAACGTATCGAAATGGCGCTGCATGACCGTGACATTCTGCGTACGATGGCTTGTGGTATTGCTGGGCTGTCCGTTGCAGCTGACTCACTAAGCGCAATTAAATACGCCAAAGTAAAACCTATTCGTAACGAACAAGGTATTGCGATCGACTTCGAAACCGAAGGCGAATTCCCTTGCTACGGTAACAATGACGATGCTGTAGACAGCATCGCAGTAGAATTGGTTGAAACCTTCATGACTATGATCCGTAAAAACAAAACATATCGTGATTCTGTGCCAACTCAATCGGTACTGACCATTACTTCGAATGTAGTGTACGGTAAGAAGACAGGTACTACACCTGACGGACGTAAGAAAGGTGAACCTTTCGCACCGGGTGCTAACCCAATGCACGGACGTGACAAGAAAGGCGCCTTGGCTTCCCTGAACTCTGTAGCTAAACTGCCTTACTCCGATGCACAAGATGGTATCTCTAACACGTTCTCCATCGTACCTAAGGCACTTGGTAAAGACGAGGATTCCCGTAAGTCTAACCTGGTACACATGATGGATGGATACTTCCATAACAACGCTCAGCATTTGAATGTTAACGTATTTAACCGTGAACAGCTGATGGACGCTATGGAGCACCCAGAGAACTATCCACAATTGACTATTCGTGTATCCGGCTATGCAGTTAACTTCATCAAGCTGACTCGCGAACAACAAATGGATGTAATCAACCGTACATTCCACGGTTCGATGTAATTTGTTTCTGTCATGAAGATCTTTGAATTAGTACTACATTGAAATAATTGCAAGGAAGATACCGCCCTTGTCTCAAGGGCGGTAATATCTTGTTTGAGAATTGTTAAAATTTTAAATTTTATAGCCGCGATTTAGGGATATGACAGTCTCAAAGACAGGAAGCTTCATCGTTGAAAGAGGGACTGTTAGTCTGTCGTGGCGAAAGGATGACATCCTATGATTAAAGGTCGCATACACTCTTTGGAAACCTTTGGAACCGTTGATGGACCTGGTATTCGATTTGTCTTGTTTATGCAAGGCTGCTTGCTGAAATGTCAGTATTGCCATAACCCTGATACTTGGGCTTTAGATGAAGGTAAAGAAATGACTCTAGAAGAAGTGCTTTCGGAGATCGAGCCATATATAAACTACTATCGTTCATCCGGTGGCGGGTTAACTGTATCCGGTGGAGAACCAACCTTGCAGGCGCAATTTGTAAAGCAGTTATTCACGGAAGTGAAAAAACGTTGGAATCTGCATACCACATTAGATAGTAATGGCTACAACGAAGGTGACAAGATTAATGACTTATTGGACGTTACAGATTTGGTTATGCTTGATCTGAAGCATATTGATGAAGAAGCGCATATCAAGTTAACCGGTAAATCCAATGATCGAACTTTGAAGCTTGCACGCTGGCTCTCAGACCATAATCGTAAGATGTGGATCCGACATGTATATGTACCTGGTATTCATGATCGTGAAGAGGATCTCATTAACTTAGGTCGTTATATTGGAACCTTAAATGGCGTCGAGAAATTCGAAATCTTACCTTATCATCAGATGGGTATCTATAAATGGGAAATGCTCGGCAAAGCTTATGAACTGGATGGAGTACCTTCTCCAACAGAAGAAGAAGTGCAACGGGCATATCGCTTGGTAGAAGAAGGTCGTAAGCAAACGGCATTGGTATAATAGATATATATTTTTAAGAGAGACCGTACCCTCAGTGGTTGATCACTGAAGGTGCGGTTTTTTGTTATGAGGAAGTAAAAAGGGAGGGGATAAAGCTCCTCTGAGGGGGTGGTTTTATACTATTCCTAATAAAGACATGCTATAGTTACACGTGGTTAATGGGATGGATAATAAATGAATATGTCAGGTAATGTGACTATTTGGATGTTTTATTAATTGTTTCTAGAGTGAAAACAAAGTTTTGTGATGAGAAAAACAAATAAATTAAGCGATTTAACATTATTGTGTTATGTAATATAACTTATAATGTAGTTGATTCCGCTTACATTAGAGATTTTTATCCCTATAGTGGATGAATCTTAACCTTACGATAATGAAGTCTGTTTTCTATAATAAGAAGTGTAAAGCACATCAATATATAGGGAGGGTCACAAGAAATGAAAAAAAGTATGACTTTGCTATTGTCCCTGATTTTCGTATCATCAGCTTTACTGACTGGTTGCGGAGGCAACAACAATGAGTCTTCTAACAAAGGAGATGGAAACGCTACCGCGACTAATTCAGCCGCTACAAATGCTCCTGCAACAGAAGAACCGGTAAATAACGAGCCATTTGAAATGACGATTCGTCACACTCAAATCGGTGCAGACAAGCAGAAACGTCTGGCTATTCTCGAAGAAGTAGTTAACAAGGTACAAGAGGATGTACCGGGTCTGACCTTTAAACTCGATGGGGTAGATTCAGATGTAAACCGTAAAGAAAAATTGCGTGGTGAAATGGCTGCGGGTAATCCGCCGGAAATCTTCGATCTGTTCGGTAGCCCTGACTCCAAGATCTATGCTAAAGAAGGTAAATTACTTGACCTGACTCCAATTCTTGAGGAACTTGGAATTAAGGATAAATTCTCAAATCTTGATCCTTTCACTTATGAAGGAAAAATCTATGGATTGCCTATCGGTGGTTCTGGTGAAGGCTTCTTCTATAACAAAGAATACTATACAAGCAAGGGCTGGAAGGCTCCAACAACGTTTGCCGAATTGGAACAACAATTGGCTGATATCAAGGCTGATGGAAAAGTACCTTTGGCTGGTGCATCCAAAGCTGGTTGGGTACCACTTATGTTAGCTAACCACTTGTGGTCACGTTATGCAGGTCCAGATGTAACTGCTAAATTTGCAACAGGCGAAGCTAAATGGTCTGATCCAAATGTAGTAAAAGGATTTGCGAAATACAAAGAATGGGTTGATAAAGGCTATTTCAAAAAAGGCGAACTTGGCTTTGAATATGCTGAATACACAACACAATTCACTAGTGGTGAAGCGATCCTGCTGTATGATGGTACTTGGAAATCCTCCGTATTTAAAACTGGCCAATCTGGCGAAGGTTTGATCGGTAAAGTTGGCTTCTTCAATATCCCAGCAGTTGAAGGCGGAGCAGGCGACCAAACTGCATTGATGCGCGATGTAAACAATGGTTATGGTTTCTCTGCATCTGCTGAGAAAGATCCACGTCAATTGGCTGCTGTGAAATCTTTTATTAAAAACTTATTTAATGAAGAAATGCAATTGCGTGGACTTGTTGAAGATGGTGTATTGCCAGCAATGAAGATTGACCAAAACGTATTGAATGAGAATATTACTGATGATCTGATGAGCGAAATCGTAGGTGTACTTAACAACTCACAATCTTCGTTCCCAGCATTTGACTCTCTTGTTCAAGCTGATGTAACTACAGAAATCAGTAACATTCAAATTCAAAAACTGATTGGCGATCAGACGACTCCTGAGAAAATGGGCGAAGCTTTGCAAAAGGTACAAGAAGAAGCAAACGCAGCAGTTGAATAAATAGCTGCAAACTGAATGTACCCTGGTGCTAAATCCAGGGTACATTTTTAAAATCAAAGAAAATATGTGTTTGCACTTGATCTGAAGCATTCACTATTCGCCAGATGTCAAAGCAACCGGAGGTAGTCATGAATAAAGCATTAAGAAATCCAGTGGTATTTTTCCTTTTCGTTCTTCCAGCATTGATATTGTTCACGATGTTTTTCATTTACCCCATTTTCAGTTCTATTTATTACAGTTTTACCAGTTGGAACGGTGTATCGGAGACGGTTAAATCAGCCGGATTAAGTAATTATGAGAAAGCATTAGGAGATGAACGATTCTGGATATCCGTTAAGAACAACGGTTGGTTTATTCTTTTCTCCGTATGTATCCAGGTACCGTTGATCGTATTCTTCTCGTTATTGATTTCTAATGTGAAGAAGTTAAAAGGCTTATATAAGACAGCAGTCTTTATGCCTTCCATTATGTCTACAGCAGTTATCGGTATTCTCTGGGGGTTTATCTATGAGCCCAACATTGGACTTTTTAATAAGCTCCTTAGTCTAGTAGGAATTAATCCTATTTACTGGCTGTCAGATGAGAGATTTGCAATGCTTTCTATTTTGTTGACGAATGCTTGGCAGTGGACTGGATTTTATATCGTTATGGTCCTAGCGGCGATTCTAGCTATTCCTGGTGAATTGGATGAAGCTGCAGCCATTGACGGCGCAACCGGATTTCAACGCGCTACCCGTATCACGCTCCCACTAATCGTACCGATCATCTCGGTTGTAATTATGCTATCCATTGCTGGAGCAATGAAAGCGGCGGATATTGTCATCGTTATGACTAAGGGGGGACCTGCAGGTTCAACCGATGTAATGGCAACATACATGATTAAATATGCGATCACGAACTTTAAGTATGGATACGGAAATGCCATCGCTGTCCTGATCTTTGCGTTTACACTGGTGGTTACAGTCCTTTATCAGCTGCTGATTGCACGTCGTACAGAAAGGATTGAATACTGATGCCACGCGCCCTGAAAAAGAGTCTGCCACATATTGCCCTTTTATTCTATTTGTTAGTGATCCTGTTTCCTTTCCTATTCGTATTATTCTCTTCTGTGAAAAAGGATAATAATGAGATTGCGCTTAATCCTTTTGGCATTCCAAAGGAATTCGTCTTCAATAACTACGTCGAAGCTTGGGTAAATGCCAAGATCAGTACTTACTTTTTCAACAGTTTGTACATTTCGATACTTGCTTCTGTAGTGTCCATTCTGCTTGCGTCTATGTTTGCTTTTGCGGTTACGCGGATGCGTCAGGGGAAATGGAATACTATTTTGTTCTCACTGGTTTTAGTAGGAATGCTCATTCCGAATAATGCTTTAATGCTGCCGATTTATACGATTGTACGTAAGTTAGGAATACTGAACACCCACTGGGCGTTGATCATTCCTTATATCGCCAATGCGATTCCATTTACCATAATTATTTTAGCAGCATTTATGCGAAATTTACCTAGAGAAATAGAAGAAGCTGCGGTCATGGATGGCTTGAAGGCACCGGGTATCTTTGCTAGAATTATTGTACCTCTAACGGTTCCGGCTATGGTTACTGTATTCATTGTTAATTTCCTGGGAAATTGGAACGAGTTCTTGCTAGCTAACTACTTCCTGTCGAATGACGAGCTGCGAACGCTTCCAGTAGGTATGGTCCAATTCCGTGATCAATACCAAATGAACTATGCACAAATGTCAGCCGGTATCGTCTTCAGCGTCCTGCCGGTAATTATCATTTATGCTATTCTGCAGGAGAAGATTATTGAAGGTGTAACAGCGGGCGGCGTAAAAGGATAACTTTATTCTCAGTCAGGAGCACTAGCCGATGAATTTGCGCTATAAATTATTTACGGCATTTTTGGGCCTGATTATCATTCCTTTATTTATTCTAGGCATGCTTATGTTTTTTGTGACTTATAATTCTATTGAGAAAAAGTACAGCCAGCAGTCGGAATACTCACTTAAAGCGATTAGCTACAGTATTTCTAATGTACTAAAAGATATGGATAACGTTACAGACAACGGAATTGCTACCTCGGTATTTCATATGGCCCTTAGTGCAGATGATCCTACCAATCAGGATTTGACTGATGCTGAGCAACTGAATCTGAATGCGAGCCAGCGCAATTTCCGTAGTCTGTTGTTTAATCATCCATCGATCAGTTATGCGTTTTTGTACAATTTTAACGGTAGAGGTAACTCTGAAATCGTGTCGCTTTTTAACAAGGAAAATTTCCGAACGCTACCCTATGATACATTCAAAAAAAGTGATCTGTACCAGGAAGTTATGGACTTGAATGGTGTGCCGAAATGGCTGGCTCCTCACGAGTATCCCGAGCTTACGGGTACTGAACCTGTGTTTACACAAATTCGCTTAGTGAAGGAATTGAGCTTCTTTCAGAACATAGGTATCCTAGTTGTGCAGATCAAGAATTGGGAGTTCGAATCCATATTTCGCAATCTAAAAATTGGGGATAGCAATCAGGATGTTTCCTTTATGCTTGTAAATGATGATGGAATGATTCTTTTTGACCCAGATCAAAAGCTGGATGGACAGGACTTCCAGTCTTTCGCGGATAAAGAGATTACCTTTAAAAAAGGGTTTCAGAGTTTCAAAACAGAGTACAACGGGGAGAAAAGCATTCTTTCCATGTATCACTTGAAGGACTATCCATGGAGTCTGGTATCTGTGACTTCTTGGAATACGTTGTCTCACGAAGTTACAGTATTTGCTCGCTGGTTCGTCGCTGTGATTTTCCTTTGCTTATTGGCAGCTGTGATCTTCAATTTATTTTTTATGAACCGGATTACCGGCGGCATCGCCGTCATTGTTCGTTTTATGCGCCGGGTTGAAGACGGAGATCTGACCACTAGGGTAGAAGTTAAAGGAAATGATGAGTTAACGCTGCTTGCTAAGGGATTTAATGATCTTATGGATAAAATTAATGGGTTATTTAACAGAATTCATGTGGAGCAGCGTCGCAAGAATCAAGCTGAGATGCGTGTTCTGCAGGCACAGATTAAACCACATTTTTTATTCAATACATTAGAATCAATCAATGTTCTCGCTATACAGAATGAAGGTAAAAAAGTTAGTGAGATGGTCTACAGGCTGGCCAGTATTTTGCGAATTAGCATTCAGGATCGGGAAGAGATTACGCTGGATGAAGAAGTTAAACATTTGCGCAATTATTTGGATATACAAAAATTCCGCTTTGAAGATTTGTTCGAATATGAGATCGATATTCCGAATGAATTGATGAGTTGCGGTATCCTTAAACTCACTTTACAACCGCTTGTAGAGAACAGCATTCAACATGGATTTGAGGGCATTGATTACAAAGGTCATGTTTCTGTGAAAGTTTGGGAGAAGCAGGGGGATTTGATTTTACGTATTGAAGATAATGGTATTGGTATTACACCGTCTCAGTTAGCTATTTTTCAATATATTGTGAATGATCCTGTGGAGCAAGAAGTTAAGGTTGAACGGGATAACCGGATGAATCTTGAACGCAGAGGTCTTGGTATTCGCAGTGTAGCAGATCGCATCCGCATTGAATACGGTGACAGGTACGGAATATTTATCTGTTCTAGTCCAGGTCATGGTACTATTATCCAATGTGTCATACCTAAATACGAGCAGGGGGAAGATCATTATGCTAAAAGTATTATTGGTTGATGACGAAGCCCCAATTCTGAATAATCTGAACAGGGTGTTGCCTTGGCAGGAGATGGGGATGGAGGTTGTCGGTATGGCGCGAAGTGGAATGGATGCTTTGCGTATTGCCGAGGAGAAACAGCCTGATCTTGTGTTATGTGACATCCGTATGCCAGTGATGGACGGGTTAACTTTTATCGGTAAGTTGCGGGAGATGGGATTGGATAGCGAGGTGCTGCTTCTTACCGGATATCAGGAGTTTGATTATGCACGGGAAGCGATTCGGCTAGGTGTTAAAGAGTATATTTGTAAGCCGATACATTATGAAGAGCTTGGCAATAAGGTACGGGAAATTGGGGCTAAGATCCGTAGTAAGCAGTTTAAGAATAAACTGTATAATAGCATTCCAATTTTTCAGGAAATCCCTGAAGGTGAAGATGATTCTGGCAAAAAAACACCGGATCAGCTGATGAACCAAGCAGCTAAGTACATCACAGAACATCTCCATTCTGATATTGGGATTGAGGAAGTGGCGAATAAGATCGGGATTAGTGGCAGTTATTTCTGTCTCTTATTTAAGAATCGTTTTGCTATGACTTTTGTGGAATACGTGACCCTACAACGAATTGAAGCTGCTAAGTTTATGCTAACTAACAGTGATAAGAGTATTACGATGATTGGCTCCGGAGTTGGCTATCAGGAGCGGCGTTATTTTACCAAGGTATTTCAGAAGCAGACGGGGATGTCGCCTAAGGAGTATCGCGACCGATGCCGGACCGAAGTGCAGTGAGGTCGGCGTCGCTCTGAGGAATGTTTGTTGCTGAGTGGTGAGGTTAGCGTCGCTACAAGGAATGTTTGTTGCTGAGTGGCGAGGTTAGCGTCGCTACAAGGAATGTTTGGACTTCCGGTCGCTGTTATCCTCAGATTTCTTGATTAGAAACCGCTATTAGCGGTTGAAATCCGAGGATAAAGGCGAACGCTACGCTCCTACAGTTCCAAACTTCCTTTCCGTTCCTTCTCCCTCACCCCACTTCGTAGTAGTATAGGGGCCGGCCCACACCTACGGATGTGGGCCTCTCTGAGAACACAAGGGCTGATTGCCTAGTTAATCTAAGACAGGAATTATCGACCATAAAGTACGAAGATTATCAACCAGCCTTGGCTGTGCTGAAGAGAAAAGATTATCGACCAGCCCTTGGCTGTGATAAAGAGTAAAGATTATCAACCAGCCCTTGGCTGTGATAAAGTACGAAGATTATCAACCAGCCCTTGGCTGTGATGAAGTACAAAGATTATCGACCAGCCCTTGGCTGTGATGAAGTACAAAGATTATCGATCAGCCTTTGGCTGTGATAAAGTACGAAGATTATCAACCAGCCTTTGGCTGTGATAAAGAGCAAAGATTATCGATCAGTTCTTGGCTGTGATAAATGCGATTAAGGTACATAAGCTATGATTAATTAAATTTTTTGCCTCTATTTAGAGGCTGAAGAGATGGTTTTCCTTGATTTTCGAGGATAATCGTCTCTTTTTTTATAGAAATATAATATGTTCCCTATACTCCCATAAATTATCATATGTTTTAATTAGAGTGTAAGGAGGATACGCAAAACGTTAGGCAAGCAAGAGTATTTGGGACTTAAGAATGGGATGATGGAGAATGGGGGAACCAAAAATGAGTGTGACGAATCCTTCCGTCAGCTTGTCAGAAGTAAAGAAACCAGGCAGGGGAAGAACGCCGAATTTTCTTAGAGTAATGAAGAAATACTGGGTGTTCTATTTGATGATGTTACCTGCGATAGTGATTCTAATCATCAATAACTACATACCGATGTTAGGAACGGTAATTGCATTTAAGGATATCAATTACCAAAAAGGGATTCTGGGTAGTGATTGGGTCGGGTTAGCAAACTTCAAATATTTAATCTCGACGGAGACGGCCTGGATCATTACGAGGAATACGTTATTGTATAATACAGCGTTTATTATACTGACGCTATTTTTTTCGCTAGCTTTCGCAATTATGTTTAACGAAATGCGTAGCAGATGGCTATCGAAATTCCATCAAAGCGCTATGTTTCTCCCTTATTTTCTCTCTTGGGTCGTCGTAAGTTACTTAGTATACGGCTTTCTGAGTGCAGAGCATGGGTTCATGAACAAGACATTACTCCCGTTCTTTGGGGTAGATCCTATCGAATGGTATTCACAGTCTAAATATTGGCCTGGGATTCTTGTAATTGTGAAGATATGGAAAGAGATTGGGTATACAACGGTTATATATATGGCCGCTATCATTGGAATAGATAATGAATATTATGAGGCGGCACTTATTGATGGAGCTTCTAAATGGAAGCAGATTCGAAAAATCACGCTGCCCCTGATCAGTCCAGTTATTATAGTAATGACGCTGCTGCAGATAGGTAGGATTTTTAACGCAGACTTCGGATTATTCTTTCAGGTTACGAGAAATGCAGGAGCATTATACTCGACGACGCAGGTTATCGACACTTATGTATATCAGACCTTCCTTGCAATCGGTGATATAGGAATGTCTTCAGCCGCGGGTCTCGTTCAATCTGTTGTAGGATTTCTATTGATTTTCTTGGCGAATCTAGCAGTGCGACGAATCAGTAAAGATGATGCTTTATTTTAAAGGGAGGTGGGAGTGTTGAGCCAGACAGAAACAGCAATAGGGTCGTCACGGCGTACAGGAAAGTGCACAAAACGGCAAAGACAACCCAATGAAATATCTAATATATCTAATTTGCTAATTAATATATTCTTTTGGATATACACAGCGATTTGTGTGGTGCCGCTGATCCTCGTAGTTATTGTATCGTTTTCGGACGAGAATTCCGTTATTCAGAACGGGTACAGCTTTTTTCCTAACAAGTGGGATATTTCTTCTTATGAATTTCTGTTAAAAGATTATTGGCAAATTATCGATGCAGCTTCCGTTTCGTTATTTGTGACTGTGGTGGGCACGATTCTGAGTCTTATCATTATGGCTATGTACGCTTACCCTATCTCACGTGGAGATTTTCCACATCGTAATTTCTTCTCATTTTTTATGTTTTTTACAATGTTGTTTAATGGTGGCCTTGTGCCTTGGTATCTGGTCTACACGCGAATGATGCATATGAAGGATACGTTATGGATTCTAATTATGCCGCTGCTGGTTTCTGCTTTCTTTGTTATCATCTTACGGACCTTTTTTGCCAATACCATACCACCAGCTTTAATCGAATCTGCTAAGATCGATGGGGCACCAGAATTCCGGATCTTCGTTCAAATTATTTTGCCTTTGTCTATGCCAGTGTTAGCTACAGTAGGTTTGTTTCAGACCCTGGCCTATTGGAATGATTGGTACCTTAGTTTGATCTTTATCTCACCCGAAGGTCATGTCAATTTACAATACCTAATGTATAAGACGATGCTGAATGTTCAGTTCCTGACTGCAAGTCCTCAGGCGATGGCTGCCTTAGCTGCACAAGGTGTAGAGATCAATATTCCGACAGAAACGGTAAGAATGGCGATGGCTGTTATTGGTATTGGACCTATCGTGTTTGTATATTCCTTCTTCCAGAAGTATTTTATTAAAGGGCTTACCGTGGGTGCTGTCAAAGGTTAAGGACGATTGTCATGGCTTAATTCGGCCGCTTTATGCTAAGGTGTGAACGGCCGATTCAGCATATATAAATATTTTGAGGGAGGTTATGGTGTATATGAAAGCTGTTAGAAAAAGCGCACTAATGACACTATTGCTAACGATGGTACTGAGTCTTAGTTTAGCAGGCTGCGGTGGGAATAACGGGAATAATGAAGCAGCTTCACCTGCTCCAAGCGAAAATGCAACCGCTACCAATGCTGCTGCTACGGATGAGCCAGCCGCAGATCCTACTGCCGAACCGGCAAAAGAATTGGAGCCTTATACCGTCAAGTTAATCTATGTCGGTGCAGTGCAAAAGGATGAAAAAGCAGTAGAAGATGAAATCAATAAGTTATTGGAACCTAAAATCAACGCCAAATTGGATATCGCACCGATCGATTGGGGTCCATGGGACAATGATGTCAATCTGAAAATTGCGAGTCAGGAAAAATTCGATATCATCTTTACAGCTCAATGGAAGAACTACGTAACGAATGCAGCTAAAGGCGCTTATCTCCCGATTAATGACGATAGCGGCAAATATGGTAATCTCCTAAATGAATACGGCCAAGGGATTCTAAAAAATCTGGATCCACAATTCTTAAAAGGTTCAGCGATCAATGGTGTGAATTATGCTGTTCCTACAAACAAGGAGCTGGCTGCACAAGGTGGGGTTGTCTATCGCTCCGATATTGCGGATGAACTGGGCATCGATATGTCGAATGTGAAATCCATTCAAGATCTGGATGCAGTTCTCAAAGTAGTGAAGGAGAAAAGACCTGACCTGACTCCATTGTATTTCAAACAAGGTGAGACCTTTAACTCACAGTACATGGCACAATACGATACCCTTGGTGATGCTGCCATTCCTGGTGTTCTGCTTAAAGATTCCTCAGATACTAAGATTCAATCGATGATTGAGATGGATCGTTATAAAGAAATCATTAAACTTACTCGTGAGTATATGAAAAAGGGTTACATTAACAAAGACGCCGCAGTTGCTACGAATTCGACTCAGGATGCAATGAAGGCTGGCAATGTCTTTATGACAGTGCAATCGCTTAAACCAGGTAAAGATAGTGAGCTGGCGAATGCTACCGGCTTGGTTGGCAAGCTGAAACAAATTGCATTCAATGATCCAACGATTTCTACAAGTGATGCTGCTGGATCTATGCTTGCGATCTCTGCTTCCTCTGGTGATCCGGCCCGGGCTATGATGGTGCTAGATATTCTGCACACAGATAAAGATATCAACAATCTGCTTGTTTTCGGTATAAAAGGTGTTCACTATGAAGTCGTAAGTGGTGATACGATCAAAGCTACAGACAAAACAGCTGATTATAATACGGCTGCAGCTTGGATGCTTGGAAGTCAATTCCTGAACCCCGTGTGGGAAAGTGAAGCTCCAGACAAATGGGAACAATTCAAAGCCTTTAACTCTAAAGGTAAAGCTTCTGTAGCGCTTGGTTTCAACTTCGACGCCTCCGCGATGAAGACTGAAATGGCTGCTTGTAAAGCTGTAATGGATGAATACGACATCAGTTTGGATACGGGTTCTGTTGATCCTGATACCGTACTGACTAAGTATGCTGATAAGCTGAAAAAGGCAGGGCTCGATAAGATTATTGCAGAGAAACAAAAACAGCTGGATGCTTTCCTGGCTGCGCAAAAATAAAGCGAAAATGATTTAAAAAAAGGCTCTCCCCAGCAGGCTAATTTAGCCGGGGAGAGCCTTTTTTATGATATTACTTAGCGGAAGGAGCTGTCTATTTGTTTTGCGGCTTGAACAGCAAGGGTCCAAGCCAGTTCAGGAGTTAGCTCGCCTTTTTCAGCTTTGGTCAAGTATTCGAGCATGCTTGTCTCCACGTCAGCGTGATGAGGGCCGTAATAGGTCGGAATTACTGCTTTTGCTGCTGACGAAAGGGTCAGACCAAGCTCTGAATTAGGAAAATAAGGATCATGCAGATCGTGGATCTCTGGGTCATCATAGATTTCGGGGGTGGAAGGGAAAGCCCCTTGTACCTTGAAAGAAACCAATTGCTGCGTTGGTTCGGTTAGCCATTTAATAAGAGCAAAGGATTCATCAGGATGATTACCTGTCTTTGGTAAGGTCAGAACGGAGCCTCCGCGATTAGCGCTGTTTTCTGGGATTTGTGTTACATTCCATAAACCGCTGGCAGTTGGAGCGCTGCTCTTGATATGACCAATCATCCAAGCCGGACAGAGCATGACTGCAAAATCTCCGTTGAGCAGGCCTGCACCCCAGCGTTGCGTATCCACTGCAATACTGGCGGACAGATTTAGCTTAAGGGCATGAATTGAGAAGTCCCAGGCTCGTTTGACCGCTGGATTATTGTCGAGGATCAATTCTTGCGTTGTGGGACTGTAATATTGAAGCTTGGACTGACGTAGAAGGGTGAGATAGAGGTTCTCCAAGTCATTTACAAAAGCTTTTCCTGTTCTCTCCTGTACTTTGGTGCCCGCTTCAAGGAATTGCTCCCAAGTTTGGATTTCTTTAGCCACTTCCTCTGGTTTAGTAGGGAGACCTGATAATGCGAATATATCCGTTCGATATAACATGGCATAGGGTCCAATTTCCGTTGGTAATCCGAAAATAAAATCATTACCCAGCACCTCCTGCCACTTCCAATTCAGAAACTGGTCCTTCAGATTGTCAGCTTCAAAAGTTTTTAGGTTATAAAAATAATCAGGGAACTGTTTGAAGCGATCCAAATAGCTAATATCAATGGCAGCCACGTCCGGGGAACTATAACCTGCTGCGAATGAAGTCTGTAGCTTGGCTGGAAGCTGCGTGGAGGTGGAGGTTTGAATATGAATCTCTAGCTCGGGATGTTGAGATTGATATTGGTCAATGAGCGACTCAAGACCTGATCCGGCAGTGAGCCAGATGTTCAGCTGTATCGGGTCTTGTAAAGCGGTATCTTCCTTGGAAGGGGAGAGCTGACAACCACTTGTATTAAGTAATAAGCCAAATGCTAATAGGACAGTAATCAACTTACCATTTACATTCAAGAGAAACACACCTCTACTTTATTTGTTGTGCTTCTGAAATTCCTGAGGAGTCATCCCCATGTATTTCTTAAAAATAAGGCTGAAATATGCAGGATCCTTAAAGCCTACTAATTCGCTAACCTCATATACCTTGAGAGTAACATTCTCTAATAATTCAGTAGCTTTTTGAATACGAAGTTTGGTAAGGAAGCTAGAGAAAGGTTCCCCTACATCATCTTTAAACAATCGGCCGAGATAGGTAGGATTCATATACAGTTCATCTGCGATCATTTTGAGGGAGAGATTCTCTTGGAGCCGGGAATTCATAACCTCAATCATCATAGAGATTACCCTGCGCGTTGCCTTTACTTGTAATTGTTCAGCGAGCTGTGGAGAAGCCGAATGTATGGTGAGGTCTCTGAAAAAGATAACGGATGGCGTACTCTCTTTTTTGACCTGCTGACAAGCTTCCAGACTCTCGTGATAGGCGGTCGCGAGTGCCCCCAATTGATAGTGAGGGTTGGAGACCCCTGCACAGAATGGCGATTTCAGAATACCCGACAGCTTATGCAGCAGTTCTTGTGTCAATACCTCATCCACGCCGTTAGGCTGCTCAAGAGGATAGAATAATAGCATGATGGCTTCCTGCTCCTCTTGAATACCAACAACATTGGCGTACAGCGCAAAACATTCTTCTAATATATTAACGACCGCTGCATACATGGCTTGTTCCGACCAGTTCTGCGGCATGCCTACTCCAAGATGGTTTACGGTTATGACTACAAAGGAATGAAAAGGAGGAATAAGTTGTTCTTCAAAATAGGGTAACGGGATGCCGTAAAGAAGATCAGATAAGCGTTTCTCCCGAAGGTTTTTTTCTCTCAGCTGCGTTAATTGCCTCTGCTGTTTCTTCAATTGAAGACGTTCATATACGCCTGTTGCGACTTCAAGAATATGTTCTACTGAATTTGGTTTAACCAAATATTCCTTTACACCATAACGGATGGCTTGACTAGCATAGGTGAAATCCTGATAACCTGTGAGCAGCACGGTTTCAGTGTCTGGATAACATTCATGGATATGCTTTGCAAGTTCCAGTCCATCCATGCCGGGCATTCGTATATCGGATATCACCAGATCAACCATATGCTCTTTTAACAGTTGCACAGCTTCTAAACCGTTCTCTGCCGAGCCAATAATGCTAAAGTTATGATTCGCACTTCCCAGCATTTCTGACAGAGAACGGCGAACAAAACTTTCGTCGTCCACGATTAACACATTCATCGTTGTGCCTCCTTAACTTTGATCATACTGTAATGGAACAGTGACTTTCACAAATAAGCCACCAAGCTCGCTTGTTGATAGCTGTAGACCAAATTCCTGTCCGTAGATCAGCTCTATGCGATGATTTAGATTGGATAGTCCAATTCCGGTATGAAGCAGCTTCTCCGGATTAACCTCACCGCCGACTAATGCGTCTGCCATACTTTCCTCGCTCATGCCGTCCCCGTTGTCTTCTACAGTTAACACCAGAGATGTTCCTTCACTATAGGCACGTATGCGAATTAGCCATACTTCCCGAAGTGTGGGTTCAAGTCCATGAGTAATGGCATTTTCGACAAGTGGCTGAAGGGTTAATTTCATAAGCTGGCCATTCATAACCTCAGGATTTACAAAAAGATCAATCTGCAATTTGTCCTCGTAGCGCAGCTTCTGGAGAAAAATGAACCGTTCTAATTGCTTTAAATCCTCCTCAACTGTAACGAATTCGGATCCGCGGTCAATGCTATAGCGGAGCAGGTCACTTAGAGCGAGTACCATTTGGGACTCTTCCTGCATGCGTTTGTTGGCGAGCGACCAATAGATTGTATTCAAAGTGTTATAAAGGAAATGCGGGCGGAATTGCGCTTTGAGTGCTACGATCTGAGCTTGCTTTTCACTGATCTGCTTGCTGGATAGGTCAGCGATAGTATGATCCAGGTTTTGGAGCATCGAATTATAGCTTGAATAAAGGATAGCCATTTCTTTGTTCATGGTTGTTTTTACAAAAGGTAAAGTAGTTCCCCGTTCGACATTGCTCAGCTTGGTTGCCAGATTACGAAGGGGCTTGGATAGGGTCCAAGAGAAAAAGAAAGTGAATAGTAGGGCAGCGCCCATCCCCAGCAGGCCAATTAAAATAATATTCCGGCGAATCGTATTTAAATCTTTGACAGCGTCTTTAGAATCAATGTAAGCAAAAACGCTCCACTCGCTATAGTCGGAATAGGCATAGGATACGAATAGATTGCGTGAGTTTATTTTTTGTGGAATGATTCTGGCTTTATGATTGCTGAATTGTTTTAGAAGCCCGTCGTTCATATAGAGTCCAATTTCTTTTGGATCTGTGGAATAGACAATGGTATTAAATGAATCAACAACTTGGATTTTCTCATTTTTGCCGAGGTGAAATTGGCTGACAGCGTTATGGATAACCTCGACAGGGAGGACAAGAAACAGGGTTCCTAACCGGTTTAGATCATTCCAATCATTAATTTGTCTGGCACCCATCACCACAGGGATATTACCGTTCTGCCATACATCTACACCGAACCAGACCATTCGGCCTTTATTCTGTGCTATAGCCGGAAACCAATAAGCATCACGGATTTCCTTTTCGCTGTCCCAGATGACCTTTAAGGAACTGCTGTTGGTATACACCTGATCATCGGACAGCCCGAGCAGCTTGAACTGGATGTCAGAGTTTATGGAACGTGTCTGTTGATCTATGTAACGAGTAATTTCCATGGCGTCTGTACGAGGTGAACGTGACAACGCTAAGTCTCCCAAGGTTTCTTGAATCAAGGGACTGAACATGATCGTAGAAGAAAGCTTATCGTTATCCTGAAGAATTGCGTCCATTTTACCTTGAAGTTGCTTGACGGATTCCAGGATATATTGGTTGGAGCGGTTTAAAACAGCTTGAGAGGAAGAGCGGTAGGACAAAAAAATGGTGAATCCTACGATGGTGAAGATGATTAGAGAGAAGCCCATGATTAATTGAACGAGGATGGAGATTTTTTTGGACATGTTATCCCTCGCATGTAAAAGATATTCTTCCATACATTGTAACAAAAGCAAATGAAAGCGAATATAGTCAGACGAAAAATAAACATATTTATAGAAAAAATCTCATTTTTTTCAGGGGAAACAGCGTGGTTGTAGAATGTTATTTAATACAGCGTTAATCTTTCTTTACTTAATAATGAAACTTTTTATGGTGGCATGCGTCTAATACTATGTTTGTTATGACGATCGTGGCAAAAGCTTTTTGCCGCCCTATCGTGGGTGGTAGCATTTTGCGGGGAATATAAGAGGAGTATGAAAAAGATAGAGTCCTACTTATATTTACAAATAGGAGCAGAGGAGTTATATCATGGATTTGAAAAAGTTAACGTTAGTTGCTGTTTTGGCTGTATCTCAGGCCGCCTCGGCAGTGCCGGCTTTTGCTGAAGCTGTCAATAATACCCCAAGTAATACTACTGTAATAGGGACAGTTGTTTCAGCTGCGCCGGAGGTAATGCCAGAATCTACCGATCCATTGCCGCCATTGCCGACGGAGACGCCAGGAGGAGTAGTGTCACCAACACCAACTCCTATTCCTGCAGAGACAGTTGATCCTACGACTACTGTTGAACCTACAGCAACAATTGAACCTACTGCAACACCGCTTCCAACTGCAACACCTGGAGTTACTACAGAACCTACTACAACAACAGATGGTGCTCGTGCTGCGGCTAGCAATCAGCTTATCCTTATGATGAACAGCAACAAAATGTATCAGAACGGCCAGGAATATTTAGCTAATCAGCCTATGGCAGTGAAAAACGGCGTGTCCTACGTTTCGATCCGGGCTATGGTAGAACGTGTAGGTGTGAAATACGTTTATGATTATAAAACGAAAGAAACCATTGTTACCAAGGGAAGCGACGTTATGCGCTTTAAGACCGACAGCAAGGTCTATACAGTTAATGGTGAAAAGAAGACAATGAAAGGTCCAGCTTACCAATACAAGGGTACTTTCATGGTTCCATTGACATCCATAACTGGGGCACTGGGCATTCCTTACACCGTTGATAATGTACAAAAGCGGGTAATCCTTACATTAAACAACAAACCTAAAGCTTCTTTCACAGTGCCAACTGAAATTTACGCCGGCGAACCAGTGACCTTCGTTACCTCCAGCTCGTCACCAAATGGTGTAGCTATTGTGGATGAAAGCTGGGGAGGTAACAAGCAGGATATCTATGATCAACCAGGATATTATGTAGTAACCTATTCCGTAATGGATGCGAATCAACAGTGGAGTGATCCTTACTCCATGACCATCACAGTGCTTAAACCTAATACACCTCCAGTTGCTAATTTCACTACAGACAAGGATTCATATAAGATGGGTGAAATGATTACTTATACCGATCTAAGTAACGATCCTGATGGTGATGAAATTACCGTAACTTGGACGAACAAAGCAGAAGCTTTCTTTACTCCGGGTCCAGCGACAATTGCTGTCCAAGTAAAAGATTCACATGGCGCGATCAGTACCTTTGAGAAAACCGTTAATATTTCGGATGAAATCTTGTACAGTAAAGAAGATTTCAACAGATTATTTGCATCTCCGGGCAGTGTGTTTAGCATCGATGGATCGATGGTTCCTACTTGGCAGCAAGTAGCTTATAATCTTTCTTCCGAGCCTTATAAACTAATTCGCAGCAACAGCCCAGAAACGGTGTATACAGAAGGTGTTACTTACCGTGAGACTTCATTAGGTAAAACCCGCTTCTTGATTCACCACAAGAATAACCTGAATATTAAAGCTAAAGTGTATGTGATTGCTACGAATAACAATCTTTACCCAACTACGCTTACAACAGAATATGTTGGCTTTGCAGGCCCAAGCACATATCCTGAAGGTACAGGTAAAATGTCTGTAGAACGTTATTGGAAATCTATGCTTACAAATGAGCATTATAAAACGATTGTTCTGCAACCCGGGGAAAGCGTCTCAATTCTGACGGATCTAAACCAAATTGCGATGAAACCAAGTGAAATTGTTTCACTGCAAGCGGACTTATTTAGTGATTATCCAATCGATTATAATGTCATGTTAATTGATGCGAATAAAGATCCACTGACTACACTTCCAACACTTCCAGTTCTGGATCAAGACGGAGTGCATAATCGGGGAACTTACGAAGATTCTACTCGTATTATCACGGTTACCGATGAGGTAGGAAAAACCCCTGCAAAACTTCTGCTAGGCGATAATTCCAGTGATAAGAACCTGGCTGGCGTAGACCCAATGGCAGGTACGGAAGCATCCAATGCCGGTAATTTCGGGGTATTATACAAGATCAGATTCGAAAATGTTGCACCAAACTCCTTGATTACGTTTAATCCACGTGGCGGTAACTATATGGGGCCGGTTATGGTTAATAATCAAATCGTGCATATGCCAAGCGTGGGAAGTCTTGCTAATGCTGATATGAACAGTGTGGTTTATCGTAGTGGTGAGTATGGCGGCAGTGTGGAGATTTTGTTCACAGCAGCTTCAGGCAGTAACTTGCCGGTCAATTTCCTCATCACTCCACTTCCAGCAAAGAAATAACAGAATAGGAATATCCCTATAAGCTCTATTGGGGAATTATCTACAATAAAGGCCCGGCTGAATATTCCGTAAAGGAATACGCAGCCGGGCTTTTGTTTAAATATAATAATTCATTGGTTATGTAGGGGTGCTTCATTGTGCTTCATTGACGGGGCATTTATTTTGGGGCATTATTAAGAGAGTGAAATATAAATGAACTGATCTTATGGGAGATGAGCGTATGCTGTCGACAGAACAAATATTAGAAGTCATGTCGGGGCAAGGACTGCGAATCACCGACCAACGCAAAACGCTTGCCCAGTTATTCGGCGAGAATAAGGGATATTTGTCAGCGAAGGATGTATATGAGCATATGGGCCGCAAGTATAGCGGGCTTAGCTTTGATACGGTGTACCGCAATCTTCGTGTAATGGAAGAGCTTGGTGTGCTTGAACAGATTGTCTTTGAAGACGGAGTGAAGTTCAAGGGAAGCTGCAATCATCAGGATCATCACCATCATATGATCTGCCTTCAATGCCAAAAGACCTACCCGATTAATTTCTGCCCGATGAATTTAACGGATACACCCGATCAATTCCGGGTAGTCAAGCATAAATTTGAGGTGTTCGGTTATTGCAAAGAATGTGAAGAGAACCGGGAAGAAGAACTAGTTGCAGCATCAGATAAACAAAAGGGACTTTAGAAATGGTGACCCTACGCAGAACGATTCAGGCGCCTATTCGGGTGTACCGCAGGTACATTTCCCCTATTAAACCAGCAACCTGTCGCTTCTATCCAACCTGCTCTGCCTATGCCTTGGAAGCCATTGAAGTCCATGGTCCACTGAAAGGCTCATGGCTTGCAGCTAAGCGGATTGCCAGATGTCATCCCTTTCATCCTGGAGGACTTGATCCTGTGCCGCCGCTTCAAGATGAATCTGCTGAGAAGGATTCTGCCCCTGCGACTTGACATGGTGCCTTACCTTTGGGTATATTCACAAGTAATAGTATGAATTCCGAAGAACGGATAAGTAAATCGTTACGTCCATTACAGAGAGCCGGAATGTGCTGAAAGCCGGTATGGAGCGTTAGATTGAATATGGTCCGGGAGGAACTGTGTTCGAGCGGGGACTGCAATTGAGGTTCACGTAAGATAACAGCGTGATCCAGCGTTAATGGACAGTTCCCGCGAGGGAACTGGCGAAGCCTGTGCTCTGTGAAGAGACAGGAAATTTGGGTGGTATCGCGTGAGTTATACTCTCGCCCCATTATGGGGACGGGAGTTTTTTGTTTTTTAATAAGAAAGGATGATTACCGAATGAGTGAGAAAAAAACGTTTTACCTAACGACACCAATTTATTATCCGAGTGACAAGCTACATATCGGACATGCTTATTCAACCGTGGCAGGAGACGCAATGGCCCGTTACAAACGTCTGCGCGGCTACGAAGTGCGTTATCTAACCGGTACAGACGAACATGGACAAAAGATTGAGCGGAAGGCAGAGGAAGCAGGAAAGACCCCTCAGCAGTTCGTAGACGACATTGTTGTTGGTATTAAGGAGCTATGGCGCAAGCTGGACATTTCGAACGATGACTTCATCCGTACTACGGAAGAGCGTCATAAAAAAGTGGTACAGGATATTTTTGATCGGTTGCTGCAGCAAGGAGATATCTATAAAGGTGAATATGAGGGCTGGTATAGTATCCCAGATGAAACCTTTTACACAGAAACGCAATTAGTTGATATTGTGCGTGATGATAACGGTGTGATTACTGGTGCAAAAAGCCCAGATAGCGGCCACCCGGTTGAGCTGGTGAAGGAAGCAAGTTATTTCTTCCGGATGAGTAAATATGCGGATCGGTTACTGCAATTTTACGAGGAGAATCCAGAGTTTATTTTGCCGGAATCCCGTAAGAACGAAATGATTAACAATTTCATCAAGCCCGGACTGGAAGACCTGGCAGTTTCCCGCACAACCTTTGATTGGGGTGTAAAAGTTAAGGGCGACGAGAAGCATGTCGTGTACGTGTGGATTGATGCTTTGACTAACTATATTACTGCTCTGGGTTATGGTTCCGAGGATCGCACCTTGTATGACAAGTTCTGGCCCGCGGATGTACACATCGTTGGTAAAGAAATTGTTCGTTTCCATACAATTTACTGGCCGATCATTCTGATGGCGCTTGGTGAACCCCTTCCGAAAAAGGTATTTGCCCATGGCTGGTTGCTCATGAAAGATGGAAAAATGTCGAAATCTAAAGGTAACGTAGTTGATCCTGTGACACTGATTGATCGTTATGGCTTGGATGCATTACGATATTACCTGCTGCGCGAAGTACCGTTTGGTTCTGATGGCACGTTCACACCGGAAAGCTTTGTAGACCGGGTTAACTATGACCTTGCCAACGACCTTGGTAACCTGTTGAACCGTACAGGGGCTATGGTTGAAAAGTATTTTGCAGGCGAGATTCCGGCATATGACGGGAATGTAACAGCATTTGATGGTGAGCTTCAAGCTGCAGCTGAGAATACTTATGCCAAAGTAGAAGAAGCTATGGAAAAAATGGAGTTCTCCGTGGCGCTGACAGCTATCGGAACATTCATTAGCCGCACCAACAAATATATCGATGAGACCCAACCTTGGGTACTTGCCAAAGATGAAAATAGAACTGCCGAGTTGGCTTCTGTGATGAGACATCTTGTGGAAGGTCTGCGTACTGCTTCAATCCTGCTGCAGCCGTTCTTGACACAAACACCAGCGAAGATCTGGGAACAGCTGGGTATTGAGCCTGGTGAGTTAACGACTTGGGATAGCGGTAAGACTTTTGGCCTGATTCCGGCGGGAACAAAGCTGGTGAAAGGCAATCCAATCTTCCCGCGTCTGGATGTGGAGCAAGAGGTAGCTTATATTGCCGAGGCTATGGGCGCTGGCAAAGCTGCGGCTGAAGTGGCGGAAGCGGCTGCTCCTGCTGCTGCGGACTCCGAGCCAGTGGAAGAGCATAAAGAGGAAATCGGCATTGACGATTTCGCTAAAGCAGAGCTGCGTGTTGCTCAAGTTATTGCTGCAGAGCCAGTGAAAAAAGCTGACAAGCTGCTGAAGCTGCAACTGGATCTGGGTTATGAGCAACGGCAAGTGGTTTCTGGTATCGCGAAATTCTATACACCGGAAGAGCTGGTAGGACGTAAAGTGATCTGTATCGTAAACCTTAAGCCAGTGAAGCTACGTGGGGAGTTGTCCCAAGGGATGATTTTGGCGGCTTCTAAAGGTGACCAGCTAACGATCGCTACCGTGCCGGACAGCATGCCAAACGGAGCAGTAGTGAAATAAGACAATACTGTTGTAGAAATTTTTTAATGAGGTTGTTTGATCAAGGGAATGCTTCTTCAGCCGGGTTGGCTGAGGGAACATTCCTTTTTTATTAAAGGCGATATTGCCGTTTCTTTTTGGATACTTTGTTGACTTATCGTAACGATTACTATTATACTACTAATAGTAAAATTTACGATTTGAGGGGTAGATCAATATAATGGCAGCAATGAAATCGCGTATAAGTTTGCTCGTCCTTGCACTGGTACTGGTATTTACACTAAGTGCATGCGGACCTAAGAGCAGTGGAAGTATAGTTGAAGGGAAAGTAAATGTAGTTACAACCTTTTATCCTATTTACGAGTTTGCTAAGGAGATTGGCGGGGAAGATATCAATGCTATTAACCTGCTTCCAGTGGGTGTGGAGCCACATGATTGGACACCGCGCAGTCAAGACATTATCAACACTTCTAAGGCACAGCTATTTCTATATAACGGTGCAGGCTTAGAAGGCTGGGTTCCTAACTTTTTAAAAGGCCTTGATAGCAGCAGTAAAGTTAAGGCGGTTGAAGTAAGCCAAGGTATTGATTATATCATGACCGATGAAGATGACGGGCATGATCATGGGGCAAGTGAGGAAGAGTCTCATCAAAATGAGGATACGGATCATAACAGTAATGCCTCAGGAGACAGCCTGCATACGGACCCGCATACTTGGGTAAGTCCAAAATCAGCCATTACTATGGCTCAGAATATTAAAGAAAGCCTTCAGTCCGTGGATCCTGAGCATAAAGAAGGTTATGAAGAGCGTTACAATAAGCTTGCTGAACGTCTGCAGGCATTAGATAGTAAATTCAAAGAGGAGCTTGCTAAGCTGCCCAACCATAAGATCGTAGTATCACATCAGGCTTTCTCTTACCTTGCCCGTGATTATGGATTGGATCAGCATGCGATTATGGGACTTTCGCCGGACGCCGAGCCGCGCGGACAGGATTTAGTGAAGCTTGCGAAAATGGTAAAAGATGAAAGTATTAAGTATATCTTTTTTGAAGAGCTTGTCTCCGATAAACTGGCTAAGACACTTGCAGCCGAAGCGGGCGTTTCCACTATGGTGCTTAATCCGGTAGAGGGACTTACTGCGGAGCAAGAGAAGAACGGAGATAATTACTTCACTCTGATGGAGAAAAATTTGCAAAATCTGATTATGGCCTTACAATAATAAGGAAAGTATAAGGGAAAGGCGGTACTTAAGCATGCAATCGGTATCCTTGGACTGCCATCAGCATATCATCGATATACAGGATCTTTCTTTTTCATATGGGGAACAGAAGGTGATATCGAATCTTAACTATAGTGTAAGAGAACGAGATTTCCTTGGTATCATTGGTTCTAATGGTGCTGGTAAAACAACATTGATGAAAATGATCGTCGGCTTGCTTCCGGCGAGCAGTGGTGAAATTAAATTATTCGGAACGCCTGTCCGCAAGTTTAAAGACTGGGAACGGATCGGATATGTTCCGCAAAAAAATGCTTTCAACCCATTGTTTCCAGCAACGGTGCGTGAAGTAGTTCTGTCAGGGCTATATAATAACAAGAATCTAATCCGCAGAGTATCTAAGGCTCAGCATCGTCAATGTGAGGATGCACTTGAAGTCATGCGGATACAAGATATTGCGGAGAAAAGAGTAGGCCAGCTGTCAGGCGGTCAGCAGCAGCGTGTTTTTCTGGCTCGGGCGCTGATTAACCATCCTGACCTGCTGATTTTGGACGAACCTACGGTGGGTATTGATGCCGAATCACAAGCGGGATTCTTTGAATTAATTACGCATATGCATGCTCATCATCATATGACCTTCCTGATGGTGTCGCATGATATCGACATGATCAAAAATTATTTAGGTCATGAGCCCGTGCAGACAAATGGTAAAATCAACTTTTACTCCCGCCACTCACATGATCTCCAGAATTGCACAGAAGAGAACCTGCAGCACACGCTCTCTTAAGTCATAATTGAACTCTGAATCGCAGCTTTCTCTGCGATTAGAGCTATACATAGTGTGCGAGTGCGGAAGTCGGGGACTCAATCCTAGTTGATCTTAATCTTTCTCGTATCTAGGCACCGCCAGTCTGCAAGCGTGTCCCTTTAGGGACGAAAGCGATCTTCCCCGACCTATCTATGTTCAGTAACACTAACTCCTACGCTAGTTGCACTTAACGGGTGTCCAGAGGGCAGAGCCCTTGGGGCCCTCCCTTGGAAGGGAGGGTTTGGGAGGGATCGAAAAAGGTTTGAAAAAGGTTTGAAAAAGGTTTTAAAATGGTTTGAGTTTGTATGAAGGAGAGTTTAAGTTGGAAATACTATTTAGCGATTTTTTTCAGCGGGCGCTTGCGGGCGGACTGCTGATTGGTATAACGGCGCCGCTTATAGGCGTTTTTCTTGTGCTTAGACGATTATCCATGATTGGTGATACGCTGGCTCATGTTACTATAGCGGGGGTAGCACTCGGTTTTCTAACAGGATTTTATCCGCTGGGCGCAGGCCTTATCTTTGCAGTGGTAGCGTCCTTCGCGATTGAAAAGCTTCGCAAGGCTTATAAGAGTTATGCGGAGCTGTCGATTGCCATTATAATGTCGGGCGGAGTGGCGTTGGCTTCACTCTTTTTCACCTTAGGAAAAGGTTATAATGCTGACGTAATGAGTTATTTGTTCGGCAGCATTTATACGCTCGATAATACTGATTTGATCGTGGTAGGCATAGTGACTATAGCTGTTGTAGTAGTAGTATCGATGTTCTTTAAAGAGTTCTTTTTGCTTAGCTTTGAAGAGGATGCAGCAAGTGTAAGTGGGCTGCCGGTGAAGCTGCTTAACATGCTGATCACCATCCTGACAGCACTTGTGATTAGCACAGCGATCAAGATTGTGGGCTCGCTATTAGTATCTGCTTTGTTGACTATTCCGGTCGCAATCAGCTTATTGCTATCTCGTAGCTTTAAATCCTCGGTCATCCTGGCGGTTATCATTTCGGAGATTGCCGTTGTAGGAGGACTAGTAGTAGCTGGAGTGTGGAATTTGGCTCCCGGTGCAACTATTGTGCTTTTGCTCATATCATTATTGGTATTAACCTTGATCGGTAAAAAGGGATTGCCAGCATAAACAGCGAATTAAGTAATCGGTATCGCATTAGGCAAGCGTAAACGCCTTCGGTGTCCTTGTAAGGACGATAAGCGTTTAGGTGTGAAATATAAGAAAAGTAATAATGAGAAATTAATCCTTTCTTATATTAAAAAAAGGAGCCATAAGCAGCTCCATGAAGTGACTCGAATGCCGGAAGGAGAGCCGCTATTTTGTCTAATATCAATGCAGGAATTGCTTTAGCTGCAGGGGTGGCATCGTTTATATCGCCATGCTGCTTACCGCTGTACCCCTCTTATTTATCGTATATTACCGGGTTATCCGTTCAACAATTAAAATCAGGCAGCAACTCTAAAGAGGTTCGTATACGCACCCTGACTCATACATTGGCATTTATATTAGGTTTTTCTGCTGTTTTTTACACACTTGGTTTTGGGGCTGGGTTATTTGGGCAATTCTTTAATGGCCAGCGTGATCTGATCCGGCAATTGTCGGCGATTCTAATTATTGTAATGGGTTTATTTTTGCTTGGGATTTTTCAGCCCCAGTTTCTACTTCGCGAACGGAAGCTTGATTTAAAATGGAAACCGGCGGGTTATGTGGGCTCCTTTATTTTCGGGATTGGTTTTTCTGCTGGTTGGTCACCTTGTATCGGACCGATTTTGACGGCAATTATTGCACTGTCGGCAAGCGATCCAGGCACTTGGTTTACATTGATTACCGCGTATAGCATCGGATTTGCTTTGCCATTTTTTCTTTTAGCCTTTTTCCTTGGCGGAGTGAAGCGTATCCTCAAGTATTCGAATCTGCTGATGAAGATTGGCGGCGTCCTAATGGTATTTATGGGTGTTTTGCTGTTCACGGATCAAATGTTCCGGATAACAGTGTGGCTACAAGGAATAACGCCGGATTGGCTAATTTTTTAAAATACAAGAACTTTTAGAGCTTAGGTGAAGTAATCAATACCTGCTTCAGGAAAATGCTCGAAAATCCGCTCTGTGATAAATTCTCGCAGGGCGGTTTGCTGTTCATCCGGATAGACATATTTGTTCTGTCCCCAGCGGCCCCATTTCTTTTTACGTTTCTCCATGTCCATTTCTAGTTTAGATTTCGGGTAACGTTTCTCAATTACAGTCTTGGCTGTTTTGGTGAATCGGTGCTGAATCATTTCAAAGGTTAGACCTTTTCCTATTTCCGGCGGGAGGGTCTTGGCTAATTTGGCCAGCAGCTCCGCGTAGCCTTCCTGCCAGCCGTCATACCAAATAATTGGGGCAATGATGAAGCCCAGTGGATAGCCGGCACGTGCGACCTTTCCAGCCGCTTCAATTCGCTCTTCAAACCGCGAGGTAGCAGGCTCGAAATTTTTGATCACATAGTCAGCATTTACGCTAAAACGAATTCTGGTATGTCCGTTATGCTGCAAATCGAGTAGAGGTTCAACATGTTGGTATTTGGTCACAAAGCGCAGGCGGCCAAGGGGCTCCGCTGCCATGAATGTGATGAGTTCTGACAGAGATCCGGTAATATGCTCCAGTCCTAATGGATCTGAGGTACAGGCTGCTTCAAAAGTCGTGATTTCAGGGCTACGCTCCTCGATATATTTTTTGGCGGCGTCAATGATGTCTTCGGTGTTTACATATACACGAATGTAAGGCTTTGCACCTAAAGTAGTCTGCAAATAACAATAATGGCAGTGGCCCATGCAGCCAGTTGCGATCGGAATTGCATAATCTGCGGAGGGTTTGGATTGGTCAAACTTTAAGGTTTTGCGCAGGCCGACTACAAGTGTTCTTTTGGCAATTTTATATTGCTCGACCTCTGTGTCACCCGGGAAATTCATTATGCGGTTATGCGATGTAGTCATGCGATAGGGAATATTGTTAGCCTTCACCCATTCCATGATCCGTTCACCTTTCGGGTAATTTAAAGCATCCGGCTCGAAGAAAACAAGCTCGGGGACAAAAAGGGCTGTAGCTTTTCTGGTTCTCTTTACGGGAGGGGTCTCAGGTGTCACTATAGTCATGAATTCACGCTCCTTCTGAAAGATGAGTAAGTTTATTATGCCTAACTGAGTCTCATTAGAAGCATGGCAATCATGGGTAACTCCTCAGCATGTTCTCTTGAAGGACTTGCCAAGGGGCGTTAGAAACATGTATCATTGTTAGAGCAAGGTTTGGCTCGGCGCCAGGTTCATTATAGAAAAGAGGTAAATTTTAATGCCAACACCCAGCATGGAGGATTATTTGGAGCGCATATATAAGCTCATTGATGAGAAAGGTTATGCGCGGGTCTCGGATATTGCCGAGGGACTGGAAGTACACCCCTCCTCTGTGACCAAGATGATCCAAAAACTGGATAAGGACGAATATCTCATCTATGAGAAATATCGTGGGCTTGTCCTAACCAACAAAGGGAAAAAAGTAGGGAAACGTCTTGTTGATCGTCATCAACTATTGGAAGAATTCCTCGGTTTGATCGGAGTACAGCAGGAATTTATCTATAATGATGTTGAAGGGATCGAGCACCACTTGAGTTGGGATTCGATTACACGTATCGAAACGTTGGTGGAATATTTCCGCCGCGATGAAGAACGTCTGCAGACTTTATATGCTATTCACAATGAACTGGCAAGCGATTCTTGAAATGTTTTTTCCCGAAACGGATACCGTCCTTAAAGTTATGCCCAGCAAGGCTTTGGTGAGCATAAACTACTTGATGGTATAGCCGTTTCTATTTTGTTTAGTGCAACCTTTCCCAGTTTTTAGCGTCAAAACGGATAAGTCCTTTTTCTGGCTGAGACTGATACCGCTCTTTTGAAGGGTGGAATCGGTACATCAACTTGGAGGATTGATCCGTTTTTTCTTTTTTTATTGGATACATATTATTTTAGATTTGGGGAGGAATTATGAATTATCGTAAATGGATGTTGGGATTGCTAGTATTAGTATTGTTTCTGCCTTTATGGTCTCCTGGGGCACGTGCGGCAGCTGTGCAGATTACCATTGAACTGGATGGCGAGGCGCTGGCAAGCGATGTGCCGCCGTATATCACAGCTTCGAATGTAACGATGGTGCCAATTAGCGTCATTAGTAAAGGGTTGAGTGCTGGAGTAGTTTGGAATCAAAGCAGTAAGACAGTTACAATCACGCAAGGAGATACAGAGATCAAGCTGACCAGTGGCCAGAAAAGTGCATTAGTTAATAATGCTTCTGTAGCCCTCGACACCTCAGTACAGATTAAGCAGGGACGGGTTATGGTGCCGCTTCGTTTTGTAAGTGAGCAATTGGGGTTACAGGTTATCTGGGGTCAGACTACCAAACATATTTCTTTGTACTCTAATACAGAGCCGCCGCAGGCTGCTGATCCGGAAACGCCAGCAGTACCTACAGCGACTCCAGTCGTTACGCCAACGCCGACCCCAGCCCCTACAGCGACTCCAAAACCGACCTCGCCAACAGTTCCAAGTATCCCTGGTGCGTCGGCTAACAAGGAGATGAAGGGAGCCTGGATCTCTACAGTATTTAATCTGGACTGGCCTTCAGTAGCTTCTGCAGGTAACGAAGCGAAACAAAAACAAGAATTTGATAATCTGCTGGACAAGCTAAAAGCTGTTGGTTTTAATGCTGTTTTTGTACAGGTTAGAACCTCAGCAGACAGCCTGTACCCTTCTGTTCTAGTTCCTTGGTCTAAGGTGCTGACCGGCACCCAAGGAAAAAATCCGGGTTATGACCCGTTGAGCTATATGGTCAGCGCTGCACATTCACGCGGTATGCAGTTCCATGCATGGTTCAACCCATTCCGCGCGACAACGGATGCTTCTACATCTGCATTAGCAAGTAATCATGTGGCTAAATCAAATCCGGAATGGATTGTAGACGCCGGAGGTAAAAAATACATCAATCCAGGGATCCCAGCAGCCCGCCAGCATATTATCGATACAGTGTTGGAGGTCGTCAAAGGCTATGATGTAGATGGTGTCCATTTGGATGATTATTTCTATCCTTCAGGTGTATCTTTTGCCGACGATACTGCTTATAAGACTTATAACACGAAGAACCTGTCCTCTAAGGCGGATTGGCGCCGCGATAATATCAATGAATTTGTCCGTCAATTGGGAGAACAGATTCATAAGGTGAAACCGAAGGTTTCTTATGGAATTAGTCCGTTTGGTGTATGGCGTAATATCAAAAAAGACAGCACAGGTTCGGATACCACAGCTGGAGTTACCGCTTATGACGATATGTACGCCGATGTTCGGACATGGATCAAGCAAGGCTGGATTGACTATGTAGCACCGCAAATTTATTGGAGTTTGTCCTTTAGCACTGCCCGCTACGATAAGCTAGTAGATTGGTGGGTTAAAGAAGTAGAGAATACGAATGTTAAGCTCTATATTGGGCAAGCTGCTTATAAGGTTGGAGCAAGTGACCAGAAAGCAGAATGGCAAAGTGGCGACCAAATCATCAACCAGCTTAAATATAATGAGAAATATAAAGAGGTTGCAGGCAGTATTATGTTCAGAGCAAATGACATTGTAGTCCGCAATCCGTTTGGATTATCAAATTTGCTGACCTTTTATTTTCAGTCCAAATAAGATAACTGTTCTAGATAAGGAGTCATGAATGCTCCCCCGTGCTCATAGATAAGCAATAGAATCTATGGGAAACGGGGGATTTTCGTGTATGGAGATTAACGCTGTGTTTGAAGGAGGGGGAGTAAAAGGGATTTCTCTCGCTGGAGCAGTTGAAGCCACGGAAAAGGCGGGGCGAACCTTTAAAAAGGTCGCTGGAACCTCCTCAGGCGCGATTGTAGCGACTTTACTGGCTGCGGGTTATGAAGGTGAGGAAATGAGTCGGATTATCCAAGGAACTTCTTTTTCATCGTTTATGAAGCGAGCTCCCATTTATAATACGGCTTGGGTAGGTCCTGCACTGCGAGTGTTATTGAAGAAGGGATTGTATTCGGGTGAAGCCTTGGAATCGTGGATGAGATCGCTTTTGCTTAAAAAGGGAATTATCACTTTTCGTGATCTGCCTCCAGGCAAACTATCTATAATTGCTTCTGACATTACCAATGGCCGGATATTGGTCTTACCAGATGGGTTGGAACAGTATGGAATCTCTCCTGAACATTTTGAGGTGGCTAAGGCTGTCCGTATGAGCTGCAGTATTCCTTATTTTTTTGATCCAGTGATGCTCAGGTTAAATGGACAGTCCGCTAGAGGGAAGTCTTTTATTGAGCAATTTGTATACGTTGTGGACGGAGGATTATTAAGCAATTTTCCTTTATGGCTATTTGACGGGATGAATGAGAATAGTAAAGTGCCGGGGAAAAGAATCCCTACCGTAGGGTATCAAACAGTAGGTAAAACCGACCCGCAGCCCCACAGGATTAGGGGACCATTCAGTATGCTGCAAGCTATGGTCAGTACCATGCTGTCTGCTCATGATGAGAAATATATTGAAAATGATAAATATGTCCGCACAGTAACCATCCCAACGCTTGGTATCGGCACGACCCAATTTAATATTACGAAGATGCAAAGCGACGAATTGTATGCCGCCGGACTGAAAGCAGGGGAAGACTTCTTTAAGGAATGGCGCCCCCGATAACAAGCAAGCTTCATAATATCAGAAAAAAAGCATCCCGCACGTTATTTTGAAACGTGGAGATGCTTTTTTGTGTTTGTCATAATTTAGTTAATGGTACTTCGGAAGCTGATCATCGTTTTTCCCCTTATTTCCTTCGATGACTTGGAAGGGATAACTTTTGCGTTTGCCTGGTGCTGCTTGTGTCTTGCGAATCCCAGCAACCTTGGTCATGGTTTTCTGCGAAGGTTTGACTTTGATTCTAGATCCATTACTGCTGCGAGCGTATTTCCCTGGTCCCATTTTGTAAGCATAATAGATAATCGCTAACAATACTAAGGGGAGAATCAGCTTCGACAGCGTGTAGAAAGGCTCAGTCAAGACTCCAATCACAAAACCGAATATTGCAAGAATTACTGAAATCCAAAAAATTAAAGCATGCCTGATCATAGGACACTCATCCTTTCGCAGGATCCAATATGCCGCCTGACACACTTGCCTCCGTATATCCTCTGGCTTCAATCTCTGCATCAAGCTCACGCATACGATTGAAAGAGGCGATGGATACTTCTACCTGATCATCCTTTGGTTCTTTGGTAGTGAGCAGCTGCAGCCATAGTCCAGGGTATCCCAAGTATTTGAGACCTGGAATTTCTCTTACTGCGTTGGTACCCTTCAGAACCTCAAACGAAACACCGATTACGACAGGAAGCAGAATAATCCGTTGGATCACACGTTCCCAAAGATTATCCCATGGTACTACGGAGTAAATAATAACGCCGAGGATAATCGTCAGCATCATAAAACTGCTTCCGCAGCGGTAATGCAGACGGCTGTATTTCTGAACGTTCTGGACAGTCAGTTCTTCGCCTGCTTCAAAGGCGCTGATGACTTTGTGTTCCGCACCGTGATACTGGAATAGCCGCTTGATCACAGGTGTTTGCGAAATCGCCCATAAATAGACCAGCAAGAGGACCATTTTAATGCCGCCTTCTATGAGGTTGTGCAGTACATAGTTATCAAATGCATTCTTGAATAAAAAATCTTCGACAAATACTGGGACAAGCGTAAAAATGAGCTTTCCGAATAAGAAGGAGAGAATACCCATTACAGCAACGCCAAAAATCATTCCGAGGCTCCAGCCTTCGTCCTTTTTCTTCGGCTTAGCTTTCTCTTTCGCCAGTTCTTCGGGTTCCAATTCATCTTCGGCATAGGATTCAGCCGAATAGTTCAAGTGCTTAGAGCCTTTGGCGCTGGCATCTATAATACTGACAAGGCCGCGAAGCAGCGGAATCTTGCGCAGTTTAGTGACCCAGCTCTTATCGCTTCTTGGCACCTCCAAAAATGTAATCTCCTGATTCTTTCGTCGCACGGCTGTTACATTAATATGCTTGCCGCCGAACATGACGCCTTCAATGACGGCTTGGCCGCCATAGCTGGGAGTTTCCTGGGACAACCAATTCACCTTCCCGTAATTAATATGATTTATATAATACATTGTAACTAATTTTTGAAGACATTACTAGTTGGATCGCCTTTTGCTGCACATACTACCTTATAGGGACAAGGAGAGACAAATCGGTATTAAAATACGGAAAGCGAGGCAATTCTATGAGCAAATCACATCAACAACAATCAGATCATACTAATATTTGGTTTTTTGCGCTCGAATTAGGTTTTTTCGCAGGTTTGATTTGGGGAGGGCTGCACTGGTTAATCTACTGGTTCAGCTTTACCAAGGTTAGTCCTGGTTATTTAGCAGAGCCGTTTTTTAAACATACTTTTCTGACAACAATGTATGGACATCTCGTGGGTTATTTGTTTTTCATCTTATTTTCAGTGATAGCCTCACTGCTATATGTGCTTATTCTGCGCAAGCTGAAGGGACCTTGGCCAGGATTGGTTTATGGTGTTTTGTGGTGGGTAGTTATATTTATTCCCGGCTCGCAAATGTTTCTTATGCAGCCGCCTTTTAAGCTGCCGTGGAACACTGTGATTAGTGAGTTCTGCCTTTTTTTACTTTGGGGGATGTTCATTGGATACACAGCGGCGATTGAGTATACCGACGAACGAAAGCGTGAGCAAGCGACTGCACTTGCCTAACGGCTCGAAAAAACTTCTCAAGGGGATATCCCTATGTTAAAATACAATGTGGCTATTTCGAGAGGAGAATGAAAATGGGTAACGAGCGCGTCTCCAAGCTGCGTAAGGTTTTGCAGGATAAAGGATTGGAAGCAATGTTGATAACCAGCGGTTATAACCGCCGCTATTTAAGTGGATTTACCGGATCGTCCGGTTATGTATTGGTGACAAGCGATGATTGTTATCTGCTAACTGACTTCAGGTACATGACACAGGCTGCGGATCAAGCGGTAGGAGTTAAGGTTGTAGAGCATGGTCCTAAATTTATTGATACAGTACGCGAGTTGCTGCCAACAGGCAGTGAGGTACGTGTTGGTTTCGAACAGGATGATGTCTCATTCAGCGCTTATACCTCATATGCGGAAGCCCTTAAGCCGGCAGTGTTAGTTCCAGTTTCCAAAGCCGTGGAAGACCTCCGTATGTTCAAGGATGCTGAAGAGCTTGCTGTTATGCAACGTGCAGCTGATCTGGCTGATGCTACATTCAATCATATTCTGAATGTGATCAAACCAGGCATGACTGAAAGAGACGTCGATTTGGAAATGGAATTCTATATGCGTACCCACGGGGCAACTGCGTCATCTTTTGATACGATTGTTGCTTCAGGTGAACGTTCGTCCATGCCGCATGGCGTAGCAAGCAGCCGTGTAATTCAAGGTAATGAATTTATTACGCTTGATTTCGGCGCATTACTCGATGGATACTGCTCAGATGTGACTCGTACCATTGCACTCGGAGCTCCAGATCCGAAGCTAAAAGAAATCTATGATATTGTGCTGGAAGCTCAGCTACATACGTTGGCACATATCAAACCGGGTATGACTGGACGGGAATGTGATGCACTGGCACGTGATATCATCGCTAGCTACGGATATGGTGATCAATTTGGACATAGTACGGGTCATGGACTTGGAATGGAAGTTCATGAATGGCCGCGTTTGTCCAAGCTGAGTGACGATATCATGCAGCCGGGAATGGTCGTTACTGTAGAACCAGGTATCTATTTGCCGGGGATTGGCGGAGTACGTATTGAAGACGATATTGTGATCACCGAGAGCGGAATATCGCTGCTGACCCATTCGTCCAAAGAATATACAGTACTGTAAGTAAGAAAAAGTAGTGGTTTAATTATCGAATTCAGGAGGGATTTTTAGTGATTTCAGTAAACGATTTTAAGACAGGCTTGACCGTAGAGGTGGACGGTGATATTTTTACCGTTCTTGATTTCCAGCACGTTAAACCAGGTAAAGGTGCAGCGTTCGTTCGCTCTAAGCTGAAAAACCTGCGCAATGGTAACACTGTCGAGCGTACTTTCCGTGCAGGTGAAACTATTGGCCGTGCTATTATTGAGAACCGTGGCGTGCAATATTTGTATGCAAGCGGATCTGAGCATGCTTTCATGGACAACGAAACCTATGACCAATTCGAATTGTCCAGCAAGCAGCTTGAATGGGAATTGAACTTCCTTAAAGAGAACATGACTGTAAACATCATCAGTTACCAAGGTGAAATCCTTGGGATCAACCTGCCTACCAGCGTAGAGCTGAAGGTTGTTGAAACTGAGCCAGGTGTGAAGGGAAATACAGCTCAAGGCGCTACTAAATCGGCCAAGCTTGAAACAGGTCATTCTGTACAAGTTCCTTTGTTCATCAATGAAGGAGATGTGCTGCTTATTGATACTCGCGAAGGTAAATATATCTCCCGCGCGTAGGAAGCATCATACTTGCTGAACTTATAACCAATCAGCCTCCCCCGTTATTACGGTGGGGGGTTTTTGGTATATAAACGAGGATGCATGAGGAACAGTATGGGTGTGGGATATTATACTTACGAATTAAAGGATTAGAAGGAGGCGCATATGAGAAAATTAATTATATCTCAGTTCATATCCCTTGATGGTGTTATGGAAAATCCACAATGGACCTTCTCATTCGGAAGTGAAGAACAGGAGCATTTCAAATTTGCTGAACTGAAAGCTGCTGACGCTCTAATGTTAGGACGGACAACCTACGAAGGTTTTGCAGAGGCTTGGCCAAATATGGTTGAGCAGACGGGTGAGTACGGTGAAATGATGAATGGATACGCTAAGTACGTAGTCTCCACAACTCTCGAAGAAACAACATGGAGCAATTCAAGCTTGATCAAGGGCGATCTTGTTCAGGAGGTGTCCAAGCTGAAGGAGCAGCCGGGGAGAGATATTCTCGTTTTTGGCAGTCGTACGCTTGCGCAGAGCCTCATGCAGCTTGGCCTTGTCGATGAATATCAGCTTCTGGTCTTCCCGATTCTGCTGGGTAGTGGTCAGCGCCTGTTCGATAACGTTGGTGAAGAGAAGACGTTGGAGCTAGTGGACTCCAAAAGATTCAGCTCTGGAGTGATGGCCCTGACTTATCGACCTGCTTCTCAATAAAAAACTGGAAGACGGGTGAAATGAGGTCAGCTAGTGTCTTGAAGCTGACCTTATCTTTTTGTTAGCTTCTGGAAAATCAATAATTTTTTAATGAAATCATTAACGCATTACGCTATTTTCGTATTATACTGGTTTAAAGCGGGAAACCGATTAGAAGCAACTACATAGACCGATATGGGGAGTGAGTGGGACTTTGTCACTTTATGTTATGAAATTCGGAGGCAGCTCCGTCGGCGACACAGAACGCATGCAACGTGTTGCCAAGCGCATCGCAGACAAGCAGGATGAGGGACATCGCTGCGTTGTAGTTGTATCTGCTATGGGGGATACAACAGATGATTTGATCGATACGGCGAAGCAATTAAACGGGCAGCCGCCTGCACGTGAAATGGATATGCTGATGACAACAGGAGAGCAGATTTCCGTTGCTCTTTTGTCCATAGCTCTTCATGGGATCGGGCGGAATGCAGTATCTTATACAGGATGGCAGGCCGGGTTCCGTACAGACGAAACTCACGGTAGAGCTCGTATCAATGATATTGATCCACACCGTGTAGTAGCGTCTTTGGAACGCGAACAGATCGTTATCGTTGCCGGTTTCCAAGGGATGACTTTGGATGGTGAGATCACTACCCTGGGCCGCGGAGGATCGGACACGACAGCTGTAGCCCTTGCGGCTGCTATTCAAGCAGATGTATGTGAGATTTATACCGACGTTGATGGTATTTATTCTACAGATCCACGCATTGTGAAAACAGCCCGCAAGCTGAACGAAATCTCTTACGATGAGATGCTAGAGCTTGCCAATCTGGGAGCGGCCGTACTACATCCGCGTGCAGTGGAGTATGCTAAGCGTCATCAAGTTAAGCTGGTCGTTAGATCGAGCTTTAATCATAATGAAGGTACTGTTGTGAAGGAGGAAGCAAGCATGGAGCAAGGTGTCGTAGTTAGTGGGATTGCTTATGATAAGAATGTAGCGCGTGTCAGTATTCTAGGAGTACCTGATGTACCGGGTGTACTCGCTCAAGTCTTCGGCAAGCTGGCTGAAGAAGGCGTAAACGTAGATATCATTGTACAAAGTGGTGTGCAGAATGAGCAGGCTGACTTCTCATTTACAGTTTCACTTGATGAACTGGATCGTGCGAAGGAAGTAATTAAAGAAATCCATAAAACTTTACCTTACCGTGAAGTGACGTCCGAGGATAACCTCGTGAAGGTTTCTATTGTTGGCGCGGGTATGGTTAGCCATCCTGGTGTTGCAGCTCAAATGTTTGATGTACTCTCCCAAGAGGGCGTAAGCATTAAGATGGTCAGCACGTCAGAGATTAAGGTTTCTTGTGTAATCGAATCCGGCAATTTGCCATCGATCATTCAGGCGCTTCACACCGCTTATAATCTGGATACAACTGAGCAGGCCTTTGTTGGTGGTCCTAAGGATCGTCGTTAAGAGCCGTTTAATCAATAAAAAGGGAGATCCTACAGCTACTTAGCTACGGGGTCTCCTTTTTGGGCATCAGCTATAAATGAAAAGGAACGCTGCAGGTTTGAATGCAGCGTTCCTTTTTACATCTATATGGGTATTTATCCTAAACGTCTAAATCGGCCTAGAATTTCAACAGTCTCAAGTACATTGACGAAAGAGCTTGGATCCGTCTCAAGGATAGTCTTACGCAGCTCTGACAGCTCATAGCGGGTCGTTACGGTCATCAGCATTGTATTGCCCTCGTGACTGTAACCGCCCTCTGCGTTGACTACTGTGATGCCATGAGGCAGCTCTCTAAGACGATTCAGCATTTTATCCCGTTCCTTGGTAACAATGAAGCAGGTTAGCTTGACATGACGAATATGAATCATATCAACCACTCTGCTTTTCACAAAAATACAGAGCATAGCGTATAAGGCTGAGTCCCAGCTTTTAAAGAAGCCTAAACTCAGAATAACGATCCCATCCATTACGAAGAGTACATTCCCAATAGGAATATCCCGCTTACGTGTAATAATCGAGCCTAATATATCAAATCCTCCAGATGAGCCCCCGGCACGGAGAGAAAATCCAACCCCGCCAGCAATAATTACGCCGCCAAAAATACTAGCCAAAATCGGGTCTTTGGTCACTTTCACCGCAGGAATAATTGTCATGAACCAGGTGGTAGCTAAAACGGAAAGCATGCTTAGTAAGATGTACTTTTTCCCCACTGCAATAAATCCCCAGATCAGAACAGGAAGGTTTATCGCAAAATAAATGATTGAGATGTACTTCGGATTAGTTACATACCCAATGACTGAAGCCACCCCCGCTACCCCGCCGCTTAGCAGTTGATGAGGAATTAGAAATAATCTCATCCCTGCGGCGACTAAAAAAGCTGAAAAAATAATGATTGCCGCTTCTCTTACTGGTCTGACTACGGACCGCATGCTGAGCGGTAGCTCGTAATTTCGAACGTGCATGACACAAATCCCCTCTTTTTCTTATGTCTTTTTAGTTTGCCTTTTTTTGAAAATATAAACTCACTATATTTCCAATTAAAAAGGATACCACAGATGAAGGCGTTCGTAAAAATTATTTTATCGTACTGATTATATTTATTTATGAACCCACTCACTATGAATTCTTTCACAGTCTGATCTGTAAATCTGTCATTTCTCATTGTCTAAAGTGAAAAAGCCACGCATATCCATGAATAATAGAAAGCTAAACAAGCCTCAGATGTCTTTTGGTATGAATGAATTAGTAAAAGGAGTTGAGTTGATTGGACAAGTATGTGAGTTGGATGGCGACTCTGCGGTTGTTCTCGGGCAGTGCAGAGATTATAGCTGCCCTGATAATGCTCAGATTAAATCAGGTCGATAAGGCACTCGCTGTCAATTCTGGACTGGCTTTGGTAGGCCCGACCATATTGATATTGACGACAGCAATTGGCCTGACTGGGATGGCGCAGCAGCTGTCATGGAGCAAATTAGGCTGGGTGGGCTGCGGTGTAGCCTTTCTCTTAATCGGGATTTTGAAAAAATGATAGATGATAGGCATATTGGGCGCGTACAAGCATAAATATGGAATAAAGCAATTAAGTAGAGGACAGCTTGGGGGTACTTTGTATGGCAGATGACTGGCTGCAATTGTTTCCTGAAAAAGTAAGAGCACTGTTAAAGTGCCTTCCCCTTCCGCTGCTAGGAATGGTGGAGGAGATTCGTGTCCGTGAAGGTCGTCCGCTGGAAATTAACTACTCTGGTAAATATCACTTTCTAAGAGTGAATGGCAGTTTGACGCAGAGGCCTGAAGAAGCTTACAAGCCGGATCGGGAAGACACTCATCGACTGCTAGATCTGATCAGCAACCATTCGCTATATACGATGGAAGAAGAGCTGAGAAAAGGATTTATTACGATTCCCGGCGGTCATCGGATAGGACTTGCTGGTCGGACAGTACTGAGTGGCGGAGGTGTAGAACATCTTCGTGATATCACTGGCTTTAATGTCCGTATTGCTCGTGAAGTACCTGGAATCGCAGATGGAGTGCTGCCTTATTTACTGGACAAGGGGCGGCAGCGAATGATGCACACCTTGATTCTCTCCCCTCCACAACATGGCAAGACTACCCTACTCCGCGATCTCGCAAGACAAATCTCCTTAGGGGAATTGGGCAAGCGCGAAGGGAATAGACCGGGGCTGAAGGTGGGAATTGTTGACGAACGGTCTGAAATTGCTGGCAGCCGGCGTGGTGTTCCGGCCTTTGACGTGGGTCCGCGGACAGACGTTCTTGATGGGTGTCCCAAGGCAGAAGGCATGATGATGATGATCCGGTCACTATCTCCAGATGTATTAATCGCGGATGAGATTGGCCGTCCTGAAGATGCCGAAGCGGTTACCGAGGCACTGCATGCCGGAATATCTGTCATTGCTTCCGCTCACGGAAAAGATGTAACAGAGTTGGCTCGTAGGCCGGGTCTTGGAGGACTGCTGGAACAAAAGATGTTCGAGAGATATGTCATACTCCATCGTTCAGAAGCAGGCCTCACGTTTCGTATTCTGGATGGCCAGAAAAGAGGAATGCTGCTTATCTCTCCCGGGGATCGACTAGGTGGTGATTTGCATGCTTAAGCTGTTCGGTGCTGTGCTCATTGTGGTGGCTGGTACGCTTGCAGGTCTCCAGTTTGCTCGTCAATATGCAGACAGGCCCAGACATATCAGAGGTTTAATAGCAGCACTACAGCGGTTGGAAACAGAGATCATGTACGGCTTCACCCCACTGCCGGAAGCCATGCGGCGGATTGGGAATCAGTCTAAGGACCCGCTGAAATCGTTGTTTGTCAAAACAGCGGAGGAGATGAGCCCTCCCTATGACAGAAGCGCCCAGGATGCCATCCAGCGGGCGATGGAAGCATATTGGAAGTCTACCGCTATGAAGGGGACAGAAAAAGAGATTCTTCGCCAGCTCAGCTGTACTCTCGGCACAAGCGATAGGTCGAATCAGAGCACTCATATCGCGTTAGCATTGCAGCAATTGAAGCAGGAGGAGTCGGTGGCCAGAGAGGATCAAGGCAAATATGAAAAGTTAAGTAAAAGCCTGGGTCTGCTGCTTGGAGTACTGATCGTCATTTTGATCTTTTAGCGAGGTGCCAGGAATGAATATTGAAGTCAATGCGATTTTTCAAATTGCCGGCATTGGCATAATTATCGCCATGATACACACGGTGCTCAAACAGATGGGAAAAGAGGATTTTGCACATTGGGTAACCGTGATCGGGTTCGTAGTCGTGCTGTTCATGGTGATTCGTATGCTGGACGGGTTGCTGCAGGAAATAAAAACGATCTTTCTTTTTCAATAGGCGTGCTATGGAGATTATTCAAGTTGTTGGGATTGGGCTGATATCGACCATATTGATTCTCGTACTGAAGGAACAAAAACCGATGTTCGCCTTTCTTCTTGCTACTACAACAGGAATTCTAATTTTTATGTTTCTGATCGGCAAGATCGGAATGATCCTCTCTACACTGGAGCGGGTGGCTGAGTCATCGGGGATGGAAATGATTTATTTGAAGACTGTTTTCAAAATCATCGGCATTTCCTATATCGCGGAGTTTGGTGCACAGATTGTACGAGATGCCGGTCAGGAATCGATTGCTTCCAAAATAGAACTCGCTGGCAAAGTGCTAATTATGGTACTAGCCGTACCCATTATCAGCATCATTATCGAAACCGTCATGAAACTACTGCCTGCTTAAAGCAATCGTAAAGAGAGCTGAGCAACGAATCGGGAGGAGAAATTATGCAAGAGCGCAGTGTTTTCCGTCCTCCAAAACTAAAAATAATACTGCTGCTGCTTCCATTCTTTTTCATTCTATGGTTTGCAGGTACAGCTCAGAGTGTGCAAGCTTCCTCAACACCAGAATCCGGCAGTTCTTCCCCGGTAGACCAGTGGGTCAAGAGCCAGGTGAATAATTTGCCAAAAGATAAAGTGGAGTCGTATTGGGATCAGCTGATGAAGGATTATGGTGGTTTTTTCCCGGACGGGGCCACACCTACGCTAATGGACATGCTGCTTCCAGGAGATAAGGGGCTCAGCTTGAAGGGTGTGTTATCTGGGCTTCTAGGCTTTATGTGGCATGAGGTGCTGTACAACGGAAAGCTGCTCGTGACGATTGTGATGATCAGTGTGCTCAGCATGATTCTGGAGACGCTGCAAACCGCTTTTGAGCGAAAAACGGTCAGTAAGGTCGCTTATACGCTCTGTTATATGGTGGTGCTGGTAATTGCTGTGAACAGCTTCAATATCGCTATTGGTTATGCAAAGGACGCTATCGATCGGATGATCGATTTCATGATGGCGATGATTCCACTGCTGTTCGCGCTGCTGGCTTCGATGGGGAATATCGTTACGGTCTCCGTCACCCATCCGTTAATTGTTTTTATGATTCATACGGTTGGCACCATGATCCACACCCTTGTTTTTCCGCTTCTGTTCTTCTCGGCTGTGCTGCATCTGGTCAGCGCATTGTCGGAGAAATATAAACTAACCCAGCTGGCTAACCTGCTGCGAAACATCGGTGCTGGACTGTTAGGTGTACTGCTAACTGTGTTTCTAGGTGTAATTTCCGTTCGAGGGATAACAAGCTC